>JAJTXQ010000029.1 GCA_021462855.1 Dehalococcoidia bacterium
AGCGGACGACCCCGGCCTCGGTCGCCGAGACCATCATCAACCTCAACTAACACAGGTCCACAAGACGCACGAGACGGTGCCCCTGCTCCGGCGGGGGCACCGTCGTTTTCCCATGCGCGGCGTGGCAGGGTGCTGGCACCCGGCCCTAACGGGTGCGCTCACCGTGCGAAAAGCGGGTGCCGCGCGCCGAATCTTCTCCGAATGGAAGCCGCCCGGGATGGCGGCACGGAGTCTCACCAGGGAGGGAGTCGCAATGAAGCGCATCTGGAACCGGGCGCGAAGCCTGCGCGAGGACCAGGGGATCACCGGCCTCGAGACGGCGATCGTGCTCATCGCGTTTGTCGTCGTGGCGGCGGTCTTCGCGTTCGTGGTCCTGAGCACCGGCCTCTTCAGCTCCGAGCGGGGCAAGGAGACGGTGTACGCGGGCCTCGCCAAAACGCGCGGCACGATGACCCTCTCCAGCAGCGTCATCGGCACGTCCGACGGCACGGAGCTCACGGGCATTGACTTCAACGTGGTCCTCGCCGCCGGCGGCGATGCGGTGAACCTCGACCCGAACGCCACGTCGAACCGCACGGTCATGAGCTACATCGACAACGCGAACAACGTCGCGGACCTGACCTACACGGCATCCGACATCACGGGCGACGGTGACGGGCTGCTCGAACCCGGCGAGCTGTTCACGATCGGCATCACCGGTCTTGGCGCCTACAACATCGTCGAGAACACGACGTTCACGATCGAGGTTAAGCCGCCGACGGGCTCGTACCTGGTGCTCCAGCGCACGACGCCCGCCTCGGTCGACGAGACGATCATCAACATGAATTAGTCCGTCGCCGGCGGACGGCGGCGGCGGGTCGTCCGGCGGCGGGCGACCGGCACCGATCTTCGAAAGGCAGGAATGCCGTGGAAGCCCAGCAGCTGGCATCGAAGGTAGCGCAACTCGAAACGCGCGTCGCTACGCTCGAGGACGAGGGCAAGATCATCAAAGGTGAGGTGAAGCAGATCCTCACCGAGATCCGCAGCGCCATCCTCGTGCGCGATAACCCGTTCGAGGGCGCCGGCGACGTCCGCGCGCCGCAGCCTGCCGAGACGCACGTGGCCGCGCCGCAGGTCGTCGTCGTGCACGAGCCGGCGAAGCCCTCGCCTGCGCCAGACCAGCCGCACGCGGCCACGCCGCCCGCGCCAGAAGCGCCGCCGAAGGAGCCGATCATGCTCAGGCCGCAGCCGGCCGCCGCAGTAGCACTGGCGCCGCTCCCCGAACCGGAGCAGCCACAGTGGAGCTTGCTGACGATCGCCGGGCTGTCCGCCTGGGCGGAAGACGCGATGCGCCGCCTCGGCGCGCTGCGGCTGGAGATCCTGCTCGACATGTGCCAGGCAGCCGGCCACCTGACGCCGGAGGCGCGCCAGGCGCTGTCGCGGATCACCGAGCTCGACCTGCCGGAGCCGGCGGCCCAACCCTCGAACAACGAGACGGTCGTCATCCTCCGCCAGCTCGAAGCGCTGGTGCACGACGGCGATGGCATCGACGGCCGGCTGCAGACGCGCGCGTAACGACACCGGCCACTGAAGGAGCGGCGACATCGACAAGGCAATCACCACGATCATGCTGACCATTGCGGCGATCGTCTCGATCGTGGCGGTGGTGAACGCCGTGCTTCCTTCCGTCGGCCGCACGAGCGGTGCGCTGATCTCGGCGTCCAACGTGGTCGAGGACCGCATCGCCAGCCAGATCGAGATCGTGCACGCCACCGGCGAGGACGGCGACCCCGACGCGAGCGTATGGGTCAAGAACACCGGCGCGTCCACGATCGCGCCGCTCACGCGCGTCGACGTGTTCTTCGGGCCGGCCGGCGACTTCCAGCGCGTGCCGTACGGCGGCGCCGGCTGCACCGCTCCCTGCTGGGAATACACGATCGAGAACGCGACCGACTGGGAGCCGACATCGACGGTCAACATCGTCGTGCACGCCGACACCAACCTGGCGACCGGCACGACCTACTACGTGAAAGTGGTGATGCCCAACGGCATCGCCGATTCCAAGTTCTTCACGGTCTAGCGGAGAGGACGCATGGAGAGCGGCCTGCCTGCGCTGATGATCGCCGCCATCATGATGCTCTCTACCGTCATGATGGCTCGCGGCGGCTACCTGGGCGCCGACTCGATCGGCCAATCCCTGCGTGAGTCCGAGGCGCGTTACGGCCAGCAGAACCGCACCGGCCTGACCGTGACCAACGCGACGGTCGACGGCACGGGCGCCAACATCACGATCAGCATCCGCAACGACGGCGCGACGCCGATCGCCGACTTCAGCGCCATGGACGTCGTGGTGCAGTACTTCGACGAGACGGGCACGCGCCGCGACACGTGGCTCCCGTACACGTCCGGCGCGCTCGCCTCGAACACGTGGACGGCCACGGCGTTCGGCAACGACGTGTTCGAGCCCGGCATCCTCAACGGCGGCGAGACGATGGACGTTGCGATCCGCGTCAACCCCGTCGTCGGCCCGGCGACCACGAACTGGGCGACGATCGGCACCGAGCGCGGCGTCACAGTCCAGACGTACTTCAACAGGCCGTAGCGATGGCCATCTTCACGCGATTCATGCCCGGTTCGACAAAAGGCAGCCCGCGCAGCGCGGCCGTCGAGGACGCGGCCAACTGGCAGCGCGCCACCTCGCTCTTTCGCCCCGAGCCGATGGAGTACGACCTTGTCGCGCAGCTGACGTACATGTCCGCCCTGGCGACGGCGAACGTCGGACGCGAGAACCTGTTCCAGAAGACCGCCGAGCTCGGCTACTCGACCTCGGGCTATTTCCAGCGCGTGCACCTGGTGGCGCAACGGCTGAACTACGACTACGCGCGCGCCTGCCAGCTCGTCGCCGACGCGACGGAGAACGAGGCGGTGCGCAGCCTGCTGCTCCGCTTCTCGAGCTCCCTTTCGTCGGGTGAGCACGAGTCGGTGTTCCTGGCGCGCGAGACGGAGATCCAGCTCGAACAGTACTCGCGCAAATACGAGCGCGACCTGGAGTCGCTGCGCAAGTGGACCGACGCGTACGTCGCGCTCATGGTCTCGGTGACGCTCGTCGTCGTCGTCTCCATGGTGTCGATGATGATCTACTCCGTCGGCACCGTCTTCATCCTCGGGCTGGCGTTCATGATGATCGCCATCGCCGCACTCGGCGACTGGGTCATCTACCGCACCGCGCCCGTCGAACCAAAGACGCACCGCCGCCGCGAGAAATCGAAAACGCAGGACCAGATGTTCGCCGTGGCGAAGATCCTGCTGCCGGTGGGCGCAGTGCTGGGCGCGGCGGTCGCGCTGATCTTCAGCGTCGGCGCCGGCCTCGTCGCCGCGGCCGTCGCGATCGCGCCCGTCGGCCTGCTGGCGTTCATCGACGACAAGCGCATCGACCAGCAGGACCGCGACCTGTCGACGTTCCTGCGCTCGCTCGGCGCGATCGTCGGCGCCATCGGCACGACCGTGACCGAGGGCATGGAGCGCGTGAACCAGCGCTCGCTCGCATCGCTCGAGCAGGGCGTGCGGCGGCTGCACATCCGCCTGCGGTCGGGCATCCGCCCCGACCTGTGCTGGGATCGCTTCGTCAGCGAAACCGGCAGCGAGCTGTGCGACCGCTCGGTGTCGACGTTCTGGGACACCATCAAGCTCGGCGGCGACCCCGACCAGATCGGCTTCCTGTCATCGCTCTTCGCGCTCAAGATCTCGCTGATGCGCGAGAACCGGAAGCTCGTCTCGCAGACCTTCATGTACCTGATGGTGCCGCTGCATGCCGTGCTGATCGGCGTCCTGCTGTTCGTGACCGAGGTCATGGTGGTGTTCGCGACGCAGCTCAACAATGTGCAGGATCAGGCGATGATCAACACGGACCCCACCGCCACCGGCGGCATCGACGTGACGAGCGTGCTCGCGTTCGCCGCGCCGAACGTCGGCTTCCTGCGGGGGTTCGCGCTCGTCGTGACCCTGTTCCTGACGGTGGTCGACACGTGGTCGCCGCACGTGACCGCCGGCGGCCACCACCACAAGGTGTGGCTCTACGCCGCAGTGATGATGATTTTCTCGGGGGTTTGCCTGATGGGGATTCCCCACGTTGTCGGCGGCCTGTTCGAGAGCGTGTCGGGTGGCATCGAAACCACCGCCGCCGGCCCGACGACAAACTAGGCAGGAGGCACGATGCCGAATCCATTCCGCAGGACGCCGAATGAAGGACCGCCGCATGGCGCGCTCGACGCGCCGGACGCGCGGGACGATCAGCCGCAACGGCGCCCCGGGCCAAACTGGGGCGTGTACTCGGACTACGTGCCGCAGTCGGCGCGGCCGCCCGAGTTCCAGCGTCTTGCGCCGTTCAACTTCGACGAAGAACCCGGCGACGGGCCCGACGAGGACATCGAGTTCCTCACATCGCTCGCGCGCCAGGTCGATGGGCCGCCCGCCGGTGCGCGGTCCGAACGCCGCGCGCCGCGCGTCACGCCGCCGCCCGCGCAGAACGTGTACGAGCCGATCGTACCGGCGGAGCGCGACGCCATGCAGGCGTTCCACGACTACGCCGCACGCGGCGCCGACCACACGCCGACGCCCGCCACGCTGCGCGTCGACAGCGTCGAAATCGGCGACCTCGTCGAGGACCTCGCCGACACGATCGCCGCGCTCCGCCGGCGGCGCGCCGCCTGACCCGCCATGTCGCGCTGGGCGTACGGCGTCCTCGTCACCGCAATGGTGCTCTGGTCGGCGATGACCGTCGTCGCCGGCTGGTACGCGCTGCGCGGCGGCGGCGACGACGCCTCGGCCGCGGCCGATACGCGCCCGTCGGACCCCGAGGCGCCAGGCGATGCCCCGGCGCTCACGGGCCGCGAGATCATCACGCGCCCGGGTGCGCGCTCACCGGAGGCAGCCGCCGAGGCGACGCCCCGGCCGGCGACCGGGCGCATCGAGCCGGTGCCGGCGTACGCGCTCGGCGCCGGCGGCGACACGCGCGTACGCTCGCTCGATGTAGAGGGGCCACGCCCGCAAGAAGCCGCGCCGCGCGCGAAGGGCGTCGTGGTGCTCGACCCGGGCCACGGCCGCGGCGACCCCGGCGCCGTCGCGCACTTCGATGACGGCTCGTACTACACCGAGGCGGAGTCGAACCTCACCAACGCCGAAATGCTGCGCGACCGCCTCGTGGCGATGGGCTACGACGTGTACCTGACGCGCGAGGGCGCGGGACGCGGGCCCGGAGGGCCGTTACCGCGCCAGTTCATCGTGTCCGACCTGTTCGCCCGCGTTGCGCTCGCCCGCGCGGTGGAAGCCGATGTGTATCTCGCGCTCCACGGCAACGGCGCCACCGTGGGCTCGATCTCCGGGCCGGAGACGTGGTACTGCGGCAAACACGAGGAGGGCGCGGCCAACGAGCGGCTCGCCACCGTGGTCCAGCAGGCGATGGTCGACGCCCTCCACGAGTACGGCTACGACCCGCCGGACCGCGGCATCAAGGAGGACGCGTCGGCTCACCACTCCGGGGGCTTCTGCCAGTTCGTCGTCACGCGCGAAACGCCCGTGCCGGCGGCGCTGCTCGAGTTCCTGTTCCTCTCGAACGCCGCCGATGCGCAGGTGCTGATCGACCCGCGCGCGCACGAGTTGCTCGCCGACCACCTGGTGCGCGCGCTCGACGAGTTCATGCAGGAGCGGGGCGCCGAAGGCGATTGATGATGATGCGTTGCGCGCGTACGCTGGCGAGGTGAAGGTCGTGGTGCTCGGCAGCTTCAACATGGACCTGGTGATGCGCGCAGAGCGTCTGCCGCGCCGCGGCGAGACGGTGCAGGGCGCGTTCGCGATGCACCTAGGAGGCAAGGGTTTCAACCACGCCGTCGCCGCGCGCCGCCTCGGGGCGGACGTCGAGATCCTGGGGCGCGTCGGCGACGACCCGTTCGGACGCCAGTTTCTCGATGCGCTCGATGCCGCGGGCATCGGCCGGCGCGGCGTGACGGTGGACGCCGGCGAGGGCACAGGCATCGCCAGCATCGTCATCGAGTCCGACGGCGCGAACACGATCATCCAGGCGCCGCGCGCCAACCGCCGCCTGTCGCCCGACGACATCGCGCGCGAGGACGCGTCGTTCGATGACGCACGGGTGGCGATGCTCCAGCTGGAGACTTCGATGCCGGCGGCGACCGCGTTCGCGCGGGCGGCGCGGCGGGCCGGCGCGCTTGTGCTGCTCAACCCGGCGCCGGCCGCGCCCGTGCCCGATGAGCTGCTCGCCGCATCGGACATCATCGTCGCCAACGAGCTCGAAGCCGAGACGCTGACGGGCGCCCCGGCGGACACGGTCGATGCGGCGTGCGAGGCCGCGCGCAAGCTGCTCGATGCTGGCGCGACGGCCGCCGTCGTGACCCTCGGCGCGCGCGGCGCCGTCGCCGTCACGCGAGACGAGCGCCATCACCAACCGGCGCCCGCGGTCGATGCCGTGGACACCGTCGGCGCGGGCGACGCGTTCTGCGCCGCGCTCGCGATCCGCATCGGCGCGCGTGCACCGCTGCGCGATGCCCTCACGTTCGCCGTCACCGCCGGGTCGCTTGCCACGATGCGGCACGGAGCCGAGCCATCGATGCCCTTCGCTCACGACGTCGAAGCCGCCATGCGGACCACGAAAGGGTAGTGCCATGACATTCGACCGCGACCACGAGCGCCACATCCTCCTCGCGCGGGAGGTGATCCGAACCGAGGCGCGCGCCCTGCAGGAAGCGGCGGCGGCGATCGACCACTCGTTCGTGGAAGCGGTCGAGCTGATCGCGGCGTGCCACGGCACGGTGATCGTCACGGGCGTAGGCAAGTCGGGCCACGTCGGCCGCAAGATCGCGGCAACGCTGGCGTCGACCGGCACACCGGCGATGTTCCTGCACGCCGGCGAGGGGGTGCACGGCGACCTCGGCGCGGTCCGTAAGGGCGACGCGGTCATCGCCATCTCGCACAGCGGCGAAACGCCCGAGATCGTGGCGCTGCTGCCGATGCTGAAGCGGTTCGACCTGCCGGTCATCGCCATCACCGACAACCTGCGCTCGACGCTCTCGCTCGTCGCGAACATTGTGATCGCGCCGGGCGATGCCGCCAGCGCCGACCCCATCAGCCTCGCGCCGACGGCCAGCGCCGCCGCGGCGATGGCGATCGGAGACGCGATCGCGCTCGCGGTCGCGCAGCATCGCGGCTATACGCCGGCCGACTTCGAGCATCACCCCGGGGGTGCGCTCGGCAAGCTGATGGACTCCGTGTACCGGCTGAAGAGCGCCTAGATCCCGTTGTCGCGCAGGAACGCCAGCACGGCCTCGTTGAACTGCGCCGGTTGGTACAGGTTCACGGCGTGTCCTGCCTGCTCAATGACGGCCTTGCGCGCGTTCGGGATCTTCGCCGCCATGTACTCGCCGCCGGCCTTGTACCGCTCATCGTCTGCGCCGAGCACGATCAGCGTCGGCACATCGATCCGCTCCAGGTGCTCCATCACCTTCGCATCGCGCTGCGTGAGGATGCCGCGGCCGGCAAACGCCAGCCCCTGCGCCGAGCGCTGGTACCGCTTCGTCGCATCGATCTCGATGCCGCGGCCGAGGCCGTCGAGCCCCCGCTCCTCGAACCGCTTCGCGTAGCCGATGGAGAAGTCGTTCCAGCCGGCGCGCGCCTCGTCCTTGCGGTAGCCCGGGCCGGTGTTGCACAGGATGAGCGCCCGCACCATCTCCGGGTGCGCCAGCTGGAACTCGAGCGACAGGTAGCCACCCAGCGAAAGCCCGCCGACCACCGCGCGACTGATCCCGAGATGGCGCAGCAGCGACGCCATGTCCTCGATCGTCAGCTTCTCGGTGTACTGCTCCTGCGACGGCGGGCTGTCCGTGCCGCCGTGCCCGCGCATGTCCCAGCCGATGACGCGGTAGGCGCTCAGCGCCTCGAACTGCGGGTTCCACATCTGCAGCGATGCGGCGAACGCGTGGGTGAGCAGGATCGGCGCACCCGCCGGGTCGCCGTGCTCCTCGTAGTTGACGTGGATCCCGTTGAGTTCAACGACCGGCATGTCCCCTGCCTTGCTTCGCGCGCGACGGCGCATCTTCGCGCACGACAGGGCGGCGCACAAACCCGCGCTACACTGGCGCGATGACCCGCCCGGCCGATGAATTCGCCTCCATCACCGAGTCGGCGCCGCTCGTCGCCGAGCTCCGCGAACGCATCCGCAGCGGCGGGCCGGTGACGTTCCGCGCGTTCATGGAGGCGGCGCTCTACCACCCGCGCCACGGCTACTACCGCACGCAGGACGCGCCGACGAGCCGTGGCGGCGATTATGTCACGAGCCCGGAGGTCCACCCCATCTTCGGCGCGCTCGTCGCCAGGCAGCTCATCGAGATGTACGACGCGATGTCTCGCCCGGTGCGCTTCGATGTCGTCGAGCAGGGCGCCGGACGAGGCGTGCTCGCGCGCGACATCCTGCGCTCGCCGGCCGCGCACGATGATGCGTTCGGCCGCGCGCTCGTCTACACCATCATCGAGCCGGTCGCGCGGCTGCGCGAGATCCAGCGCGCCACGCTCGCCGACGCCGGCATCGACGCGGCGCGGGTGCGCTGGGCCGGCGCGCTGCCGTCGCGCATCGAGGGCTGCCTGCTGACCAACGAGCTGCTCGACGCGTTCCCCGTGCACCGCGTCGTCCGCCGCGACGGCGACCTGCGGGAGGTCTGTGTCGGGCTCGATGGCGACAGCTTTGTCGACGTCGAATGCGCGCCGTCGACGCCCGCGCTGGCGGCGTACTTCGACGAGATCGGCATCGTGCCCGGCGACGGCTGCGTCGCCGAGGTGAACCTCGACACGCCGCTCTGGATCGAGGGGGTCGCCGCGGCGGTCGAGCGCGGCTACGTGCTGACGTTCGACTACGGCTACGAGGCGACAGCGCTGTACGCCCCGTGGCGCCGCGACGGCACGCTGCTCTGCTTCTATCGCCAGTCGGCGAGCAGCGCCCCCTACCAGCGCATCGGCAAGCAGGACATGACGGCGAGCGTTGACTTCACCACGCTGCGCCGCGCCGGCGAGCGCGCCGGCCTCCGCACGCTCGCCACGACGGACCAGTCGTCGTTCCTCGTCAGGCTGGGCATCGGCGAAGGCGTTGCGAGCGTCGCCCGCGACCGGCCCGGCGAACTCGCCGAGTACTTCGCCCGGCGCAACGTCGTGCTCGACCTCATCGACCCGGGCAAGCTCGGACGGATCACGGTGCTGCTCCAGGGCAAGGGCGTGCCCGACACCGCCCTGCGGGGCTTCCGCGATGACTGACGCCGCCCGGCGACTGTCCCCGGCGTCGTCGTCGCCCTCGCCATCCACGCCTGGACAGGCGCGCCGTGGCATCCGCGTCCGCCCGCACGGCTTTGCGCACCCCCGGCGCGTTCTTTGGACAGCCGCGCGCAGACGGTAGAATCAGCGACCAACCCGCGGCCAGGAGCGGGCCGTATCGCCCGCCGCGCTCGGAGGCCCCGCGTGAGCGACACGACCATCCGTCCGATCGACTTTGACCGCGATGTCCACGCGCTCAACTCGTTCCTCAACGAGCGCGACCGGATGCGCCTCGACCACTGCAGAGTCGCGGTCGATGACGGCGACTGCTTCATCTTCGTCGCCGAACAGGCTGGCAACGTCGTCGGCTGGGTCGTCGTCCACACGTCCTACCGCGACGACCAGGACTGGGTCCCGGACCCGGACGGCCGTTCCTTCCAGCAGGGCGACAATGCGTACGTCGAGAACATCGAGGTCACGGCGCGGGCGCGCAGCGGCGGTGTCGGGCGCATGCTGCTGGAGGCGGCGCAGGCGGAGGCGCGCGGCCGCGGCAAGACGTCGCTCTGGCTGCACACGAGCGAGAACAACGTGATGGCGCACAGGGTCTTCGACCGCGCGGGCTGGAAGCACGAACGCACGGTCAACCCGCCGTGGCGCCCGAACATCCGCATGCGCATCTACAGGAAGGCGCTGGCATGAAGAGAACGTTCCTCCGCGCGCTGCTCGTGAACGCCGCGCTCCAGTTCGCGGTCACGCGCCATCGCGCCGGTCACGCGATCTACGAGGGCGAGGCGGAGGCGATGTGGCTTCGCTACCCCGCCGTCGTGCTGCTCAACACGATCTCCTGGACGCTGCTGCTCGCGATCGCGGGCCGCGCCGCGCGCACCATCCGCGCCGGATGATCCGGCGGCGCATCCGCCACGTCGACGCGTTCACCGAAACGCCGCTCGAAGGCAACCCCGCCGCCGTCGTCGACGGCGACGGCATCGCGCCGGACGTGATGCAGCGCATCGCGCGCAACCAGAAGCTTTCCGAGACGGTGTTCCTCCTGCCGCCGGAGTCCGCCGAGGACCACGCCCGCATGCGCATCTTCACGCCGGTCGTCGAGCTGCCGTTTGCCGGGCACCCGACCGTCGCCGCCGCGCACGTGCTGGTCAGTGAAGCGCTCGTGCCACTCCCGCCGGACGCGACGCTGCGCCTCGAGTGCGGCGCGGGCGTCATCCCCGTGCACGTCGCCGGCGACCCGCCGCTGTACACGATGACCCAGGTCGCGCCGGCGTTCGCGCCCGCAACCGCCACCCACGGCGAGATCGCGCGCTGGGTCGGGCTTGCGGCCGCGGATGTCGTCCTCGCCGAGGTCGTGGACACCGGCATACCGTGGCTCGTCGTGCAACTCGCATCGCTCGAAGCGATGATGCGCGTCCGGCCCGATTTCTCGGCGATGGGCGATGCCGAGGTGTCGTACTTCTGCATCGGCGCGCAGTCACCCGGCGTGCAGGTCCATGTGCGGACGTTCGTCCCGGGCGGCGGCATTCCCGAGGACCCCGTCACCGGCAGCGCGAACGGCTGCATCGGCGCGCTCGTCGCGAAGCACGCGCTGCTGCCGGAGACCGCCGGCGAGATCGCCTACGCCGCCGAGCAGGGCGCCGAGATGGGCCAGCCCGGCCGCGTGTCCGTGCGCGTCAGCGACGGCGGCCGCACCGTGCGCGTCGGCGGCCATGCCGTCACGGTGCTGACCGGCGAGATCACGGTCCCCGAGGGATGAGCGTCGCGGCGATCCTCATCGCGGCCGCGGCGACGACGCCCGGCTTCGACGCGCCGCTCCCGTTGCTGCCGTTCGGCGACGACGAGACGCTCGCCGAGTTCCACGTGCGGCAGATCCTCGACGCGGGCGTACGCGACATCGAGATCGTGCTCGGCGACGACGCCGCGCGCATCATCCCGCTGATCGCGCGCGATAACGTCGAGCCGGTGCCATCATCGACCGCGGCGGGGCCTGCTGCGTGGCTGCGCGCGGGCGCGGGCGCGACGCTCCGCGGCGCCGGTACGGCGCTCGTCATCGACATCGCGACGCCGCGCACGGCCGCGTTCCTCCGCGCGCTGCTCGACGCGCACGCGGCGGCCGGAGCCGACGTCACCCGCCCGTCGCACGCAGGCACGCCCGGCGAACCCTGGGTCACCGCCGAACCCGCGCTCGCCGCCCTCCGCAACGCCCGCGGCGACGCACCGACGCTCGCCGCCGCGGTCGAGCGCTGCACCGGCGTTGCGCGCGTCGCCGAAACCCGCGACGCGCAGGCGTTGCTCCGGATCGATTCGCTGGAGTCGTACGAGTCGATTCGCGCGGCGCTCGGCGGCTGACGGCGCCTGAGTGCCAGGACCACATGACCGGGCGTAGGGGCAGTGAAGCGGGGCAGCTGCGCGCTCGGGGCCCTTCGCATCGCACACAGAGGTCTTATTTGCGGGGCCGGTCACACCACCGGTTCGGGCAACAGGCGCGCGAACACTTCGTTGCTCAGCAGCAAGCCCCGCGGCGTGAGACGCACGTGCGTCGCCGTGCGCTCGATGATGCCGTTGGCGACGAACTCGTCGAGCACGGCGCCGTACACGTCGTCGACCGCTCGGCCGTGGCGCGCGCGGAACGCAGCGAGCGACACGCCGTCCAGCAAGCGCAGACCGAGGATCATCGTGTCGGCCATCGCCGTCTCGGGCGTCACCGTCTCGCCGGCGACGACGTGGCGCATCGACCGGCGCTCGCCCCCTTCGGCCAGCGATTCGCCGACGAGCTCGACGTAGCGGTTCGGCAGCAGCACGTTCGAGAAGCGCACGCCGTCGAAGTACGAATGCGCGCCCGCCCCGAGGCCGAGATATTCGCGGTTCTGCCAGTACACCAGGTTGTGACGGCAGCGGTGGCCCGGGCGGGCCCAGTTCGAGATCTCGTAGTGCTCGCGCCCCGCGCCCGCCATGCGCTCGCACGTCCACTCGTAGTGGTCGGCCTGTGCGTCCGGGTCCGGCGGCGTCACGCGGCCGCGGGCGACATCGCGCGCGAGCGCCGTGCCGTCCTCGATCGTCAGCGCGTACATCGAAAGGTGCTCCGGCCCGAGCCGCAGCGCCTCCTCGAGGTTGCGCTTCCACGCTTCGAGCGGTTGCTCCGGCAGCCCGTAGATCAGGTCGAGGTTGACGTTGTCGAAGCCGGCCTCACGCGCGGCCGCGAACGCCTCCCGCGCGTCGTCGCCGGAATGGATGCGGTCCAGCGCCACCAGCTCCTCGTCGTCGAACGACTGCACGCCGATGGAGATGCGGTTGAAGCCGGCGTCCCGCAACGCGCGCAGGTACTCCGTCGTAATGCTGCCCGGGTTCGCCTCCAGCGCGACCTCAGCGTCCGGCGCGACATCGAACGTCGCGCGCAGCCCTTCGAGGATCTTGCGCATCTCCTCGGGCGGGTTGAGGCTCGGCGTGCCGCCCCCGAAAAACACGGGGTCGATGCGCCGGCCGCGCGCAGCCGCGCGCCACAGCGACGCCTCGCGCAGTAGCACGTCGCCGTACTCGGGGATCATGTGCTCGTGGCCGGCGTACGAGTTGAAGTCGCAGTAGCCGCACTTCGCCGTACAGAACGGGATGTGGATATAGAGTCCGATGGGTTCGCGCACGTCTGATCCTAGCACGCGCCGTGCGCCCGGCTACGTTGCCGCGGCGAGCCAACCGGCAGCAAGCGCCACCGCGCCGATGCCGAGCAGCGCAAACGCTGCTGTCGCCCGCCCGCGCACCGAAAGCGCCGCGCTCACGGCCAGCACGATCAGCCCGGCGGCGAGCGTCGGCGCATACACGCGCCAGTCGTAGCGCACGAGGGGCGCGATCGCCGCGCTCAGCGCGAGCGCCCCGCCGAACGCCGCCCACGCCACGGCCGCCGCGCCGCGTTCACCAAGCGCGTGCGCCATGCCGCGCACGCCCTGCGCCGCGTCCTCCTCGATGTCCGGCGCCGTGTTCGCCAGGTGGATCGCCACGCCGACCAGCGAGCCGAGCGGCATGAGCCACCACAGCACGTCTTCCCACGCGCCCAGCGCCGCCCACACCCACATCGGCAGCAGCGGGATGGCGAGCGCGAAGGGCAGCGCGCTCAGCGGCGTCCGCTTGAGGCGCAGGTCGTACACGAGGCCGCACGCTGTCCCGGCCACCGTGAGCGCGAACCCCGCCGCGCCAAGCGTCGCCGCCAGCCCCAGCATCGCGACAAGCAGCGATGCCGCGAGCGCCCGCGCCTCGCCCGGATGAACCGTGCCCGCAACAAGCGGCTTCCACGGCTTGGTCGCGGCGTCCAACTCACGGTCACACAGGTCATTGACTATCCCGATCGCGGCCTGCGCGCAGAACATCACGGCCATCATGCGCGTCAGAAGCCACGCCGGCGGCGCGCCACCGGATGCGACAAACGACAGCGCGGCGACCGCGCACGTGTTGAGCAATGTCGGGAACGGGTGGATGATCCGCGCCGCCCGGGCGGCGTCGCGCCAGCGCGCCGGCGAGTGCGCGAGCGGTGGCGCGATGCGGCGAGGCGGCGCGTTCATGGCAGCTCCGGGCGCTACCCCGCATCGTACTACGCCGTCCGAAGCGCGACATGGAACGACGCCGCATAAACTTGTCGGCGTGTATCGGTGACCCCCTTGACAGCCTTTCGGACAACGTCATATCGTGGATCCAGCCCGATCCGGACGGGCCATGAGCAAATCCTAGTTCAGCCAGGAGGTGCCTCATGAACAACCGCATCCGCTGGGGTGTCTGGCAGGTTGACTGAGCGGCCCTGTCTGGCACTCAGGCAGGGCGCGCCGACCAGGCAGGCTCCACGTTGCGATAGGCATCCGGGACGTCTGATGAACGTATTTCCCAGCCATCGAGGGGGTTACCCATCCGGCAGCCTGCACGACATCCGGAGTTGAAAACGCTCCCAGAAAGGCCCTCCCTCGCGGAAGGCCTTTTCCGTTGACCGAATGAGCGAAGCGCCACTCACCAGTCAATCGAACCTCTGGCTCGCCGAGACGCTCTGGCGCCTCGGGGCTGTGCAGTTCGGCGACTTCACGCTCGGGCGCACGACCGTCCACTCGCCGATCTACGTGAACCTGCGCCTGCTCATCGCCCACCCCACCGCCCTGGCCCGCGCGGCGCACATCCTGCAGCAAGAGGTCCAGACGTTGCAGGCGATGCGCAACCCGCAAGTCGAGCCGTTCGACATCGTGTGCGGGGTCCCGTTCGGGGGCCTCATCATCGGGCAGGCGTACTCGCTCGCGTCGAAGACGCCGCTCATCTACCCGCATCCGCGCACCGACGACCTCGGCACCGACGTCGAAGGCATCTACCACCCGAGCCAGACGGCGCTGATCATGGACGACCTGATCACCGGCGGCGGCAGTATCGTCCTCGCGGCGAACCGCCTGCGCGATGAGGGGCTGTTCGTCCGCGATGCCGTCGTGCTGTTCGACCGCCAGTCCGGCGGCCGCGCGCGGCTCGAAGAGGCGGGCATTCGCCTGGTGGCGGTGCTGACGATGGAGGTGCTGCTCACCTACCTGAAGATGAGCGGCAAGATCGCCGGCGACTGGTATCGCCGAAGCATGGAGTTCCTCGAGTCGGGGCAAGGACGCGCCTAGAGCAGGCGGCGGATCGGCTTGCGGCCGGGCCGCGGGTCGTAGTTGGACTTGAACATCTCGAGCTTGTCGCGCTCGATCAGGTACTTCCCCGCGAAGAGCACCGCCGGCACCTTCTTCTGTTTGATCAGCCGGCGCAGACTCTGCGGGTGGATTCCGAGCAGACGCGCCGCTTCAACCAGGTCCAGGTAGTTCTCGAACGGGCTCGTGACCATGGCGCCCACATACTAAGATGCGTTATCAGATGACTAAATATAGCACGCCGGTCAACCACAGTGGAAGTTTCCTCGGCACACGGTCTTATGTCAAAGCAGGACGTGCGCGTCGCCCACCCGGCGCGTCACTCGCTCACGGCCCATCTGCTCCAGCAGCGCCTGCGCGTAACGACGGCTCGTCCCGAACAGGTCACGCGCCTCGGCGATCGTGATCGCGCCCCGCGCGGCGATGTGCGCCCGCACGCGCTCCTGCATCGATGCGTATGCCGCCGCCTCGAACACGATGCCGTCACCGGCATCGACGACCGCGCCTGTATCCGAGAGATACGCCAGCAGGTCCGCGTCGATCGTCGCATCCGACGGTGGCTTCGCCGGCGTGGCCCGAAGCGCCGCAAGATACGCGTCGGCCTGCGCCCGCTGCTCGTCCGTCGGCGCCGGCGCGAAGTCCGCGAGCGCCGCCTGCGCGCCCGAGAGCCGCACGTCGCTCCACGCGTGCGCCAGCAGCGAGAACGCGCGCGCATCATCGAAGCCGGCCCGCCCGCGCAGTTCTTCGAGCGGCATGCCCGTGCGTAGCGGGTGCGCCGCGTGATACGCCCGCAGGGCGTCGATGCAACGTCCGTGCGCCCGGACGACGAATTCGCGCGTCGCGTAGCGCGCCACGTCGCCGCCGCCGAACACCTGCACGTCGCCCTTTGCAGCGAGCGCGGACAACTCGCCGGCCACGGTGGGCGGCTCCAGCAGCGCCTCCCGCTCCAGCCAGGCCCGGTCGGCCAGCGGATGGGACGCGACCGCCCGCAGCAGCGTCTCGGCGGGCGATGCGGCGAGCCGCGCGTCCAGGGACGCGAGCGTCGCCGCGTCGTTGCGGCGGTGCCGTCGCGGCGCCGTGTCAACGACGATGCCGCCGGCGACGGTGTCATTCGCCGTGCGCAACACAAAGCGATCGCCTCGCACGACGGCCACCGGCGCATCGAGCCGGAGCTGGGCCCACGCCTCGCCGCCCGCGCGCAGCTCGTCGGCATCGAGCAGGCGCAGCTGCGCGGCCGCTTCGGCCGCTCCCGTGTGGAACGTGACGCGCATATTGTGCCGGAGCGCGTGCGCCAGCGACGCTACGGCGCGCACCCGGGCATCGAGCACGTCCGCCGGCAGCAGCCAGCCGGGCGATGCGAGCACCATGCCCCGGCGCAGGTCATCCTTTCCCACGCCGGCGAGGTTCAGCGCCGTGCGCGTGCCGGGCGGTGCGCGCTCAACCGCGTCCCGATGCGACTGCACGCCGCGCACGCGCGCCCGCAGTCCGCCGGGTTGCACCTCCATCTCGTCACCTGCGGCAATCGAACCGCCGATGAGCGTGCCCGTCACGACTGTGCCAAACCCGTCGATCGTGAACACGCGGTCGATCGGCAGCCGGGCACGGCCGATGTCGCGTTTCGGCGGCAGCGCGGCGACGGCGTCGTCAAGCGCGCGCCGCAGATCCTCGAGCCCTGCGCCGGTGACCGCCGAGCAGGCGACGACCGGCGCGCCCTCCAGCGTGGTGCCATCGAGCGTCCGCTCGACATCAGCACGCACGAGATCAAGCCAGCCGTCGCCGGCGAGGTCGCGCTTCGTAAGCGCCACGACGCCCCGGCCGACGCCGAGCAGGTCGAGGATCGCGAGATGCTCGCGCGTCTGCGGCATCACGCCGTCGTCGGCGGCGATGGCCAGCAGCGCCACGTCGATCCCGCCGGCGCCCGCGAGCATGTTCTTGATGAAACGCTCGTGCCCCGGCACGTCGACGATGCTGACGGTACGCCCGGAAGGCAGCGTCAGCCACGCGAAACCGAGGTCGATCGTCATCCCGCGCTGCTTCTCCTCGCGCAGGCGGTCCGGGTCGATGCCCGTCAGCGCCTGGACGAGCAGCGACTTTCCGTGGTCAACGTGGCCGGCGGTGCCGATGACGTACATGCGCCCGTGCGGTCCTCGCTTGCTGGTGCTGCGGTGCCATCTTACCCTTTGCGGGCATGACGGCCGGATTCGTCTACGACCCCGTCTTCCTCGACCACGACACCGGCACGCACCCGGAGAACGCCAGCCGCATGACGGCGACGATGGCGCTCCTCGAAGAGGCGCGCCTGCCCGGCGCGCTGCGCCGCATCGCCGCCCGCGCGGCGACCGCGGATGAGCTCACGCTCGTGCACGACCCGCGCTATGTCGATGCCGTGCGCCGCGCGGCCGAGCAGGGTGGCGGCTGGGCGGACCCGGACACGCTCATCACGCCGCGTTCGTTCGACGTCGCGGCGATGGTCGTCGGCGGCACGCTCAACGCACTCGATGTGGTGCTGGCCGGGGAAGTGCGATCGGCGTACTGCCTCGTGCGGCCGCCAGGACATCACGCGGGGCCCGCGCAGGCGATGGGGTTCTGCCTCTTCAACCACGTCGCTGTCGCGGCGGCGTACGCGCGCGCCCGCCACGGCCTCGCGCGCGTCGCCATCGTCGACTTCGACGTGCACCACGGCAACGGCACGCAGGACGCGTTCTACGCCGACCCGGGCGTGCTGTACATCTCGACACACGAGTTCCCGTTCTACCCCGGCACCGGCGCCGCGACCGAAACCGGCGACGGCGACGCGCGCGGCGCCACGATCAACATCCCGATGCCGCACGGCTCCGGCGACGCCGAGCACACAGAGGCGTTCCGCCGCATCGTCGTGCCGGCGCTCGCGCGTTACCGCCCGGAGCTCATCCTCGTTTCGGCCGGCTTCGACGCGCACTTCGCCGACGACATCGCCCTGCAGCAGCTCAGCGTCGACGGCTATGGCGCCCTGGTGTCGATGGTCCTCGAAGCGGCCGACCTGCTGTGCGGCGGGCGCGTCGTGATGGCGCAGGAAGGCGGCTACCATCTCGTCGCGCTGCCGTGGTGCGTGCGCCGCAGCATCGAGCTGCTCGCCGGCGTGCCGCCCACCGCCGACCCGCTCGGCGCGATCGAGACGTCGCCTCCCGCGCCGTTCGCCGCCATGCTCGACGAGGTCGCGCGCATCCACGCGCTCGCATGACACGGGACGGCCCCGCTGTCGCGGGGCCGTCGGTAGGGCTTCGTTCGCGCGCCGTCAGTCGGCGGCCGCGGCCTCCCCGGCGCGCGACGCAGCGCGTCTCCCGGTGATCCGCCGCCACAGCCGGGGGATGTCTCCCTGCTGCCACGTAACGAGGAACATGCTGGCGATAAACACCGAGCTATACGTCCCTGTCGTCACGCCGATCAACAGGCACAGCAGGAAGTCGCGGATGCTTTCACCGCCGAGCAGCAGCAGCGCCAGCACCGAGAAGATCAGCGTCAACGACGTGTTGAACGACCGGCCCATCGTCTGCAACAGGCTGTGGTTCACGGCCGCCGGGAAGCTCGGGATCGTGCCGCGCGACACGTTCTCGCGGATGCGGTCGAAGACCACGATCGAGTCGTGGACACTGAAGCCCACGACCGTCAGCAAACCCGTGATAAAGAACGTGTCGACCTCGACATCGAAGAACTTGCCGAGGATCGAGAATGCGCCGATCACGAGCAACACGTCGTGCGAGAGCGCGACGATCGCCGACACGCCGAAGCGCAGCGAGTTGGGCACATTGCGGAACGACCACGCGATGTACAGCGTGATCGCCAGCGCCGAGACGGCGACAGCGACCGCGGCGTTCCGGCCGATCTCGCGGGAGACCGCCGCCGAAACCGACGAGAACTCCAGGAACTGCGTTGTCTTGTTCCCCTGCGCGTCGACGAAGCCGCCGAAGTGGCCGGCCAGCTCCGTCTCGATGCGCTCGCGCTCGGACGGTGGCGCGGGCCCGACCGGCGGCGCCGCGGTCGCGCCCTCGATCTCGTCGGTCTGGACGAGGAACGTGTTGTCGCCGGTGCTCTGGATGCGCGCTTCGCCGAGCCCCAGGCCGGCGACCAGGTCCTCGACCGCGCCCTTTGACGCGGGCTCGGCGTAGCGGAACGAGAACGTCGTGCCCGACGTGAACTCGATACCCGGCTTGAGCCGCGGCGGAATGAGCAGCGAGATGATCCCCGGGATCAGCAGGACGATCGATGCCGCGAAGAACCAGTTGCGCTTCGCTACGAGATCAAGCATCGGCCACCTCCGCACCCGCAATGCTCGCCGACGCGCGGCGCGATGTGGAGTCCTCCGGTTTATCGTCGGTCCAGAGCCACAGCCAGCGTCGGAGCGGCGTGTTCGTCGCCAGCCGCAGGAACGTGCGCGAGACCGTGATCGCCGAGAACAGGCTGACAAAGACGCCGATCGCCAGCGTCAGCGCGAAGCCCTTGATCAGGCTGGAGCCGAACTGGTTGCCCATCCAGTACAGGATCGCCGTCGTGATCAGCGTCGATACGTTGCTGTCGCGGATCGATGACCATGCGCGGTCGAAGCCGGCGTTCACTGAAGGAATGAGGCTGCGCCCGTTGCGCAGTTCTTCCTTCGTCCGCTCGAAGATCAGGATGTTCGCATCGACCGCCATGCCGATGGAAAGCACGAACGCGGCGATGCCCGCGAGCGTCAGCGTCACCGGCCCGGAGCCGGGGATGCCGATCTTGAAGATCGCCAGCAATACCGCCGCGTACACGACGAGCGCGAGGCTCGCGATGACGCCGGGCAGCCGGTAGTAGAGGATCATGAACGCCATCACGACGATCATCGCGACGAGACCCGCCTGCACCGAGTGCAGCACCGCCTCATCGCCGAGCGTCGCATCGACGTCCTGCTGCTGGATGATTCGCAGCGGCACCGGGAACGCGCCGTTGTTCAGGAACGTGCGCAGCCGCTTCGCGTCGGACAGCGTCAATCCGGTGGTCTGGCCCGTGTCGGTGATCTGCGCGTTCACGGTCGGCGCGATCACAGTGCCGTCGCGGCCACGGATCGGCTCACCATCGAGGAACGTCGCCAGCGGCAGGCCGATGATCCGTTGCGTGAGCGAGCCGAACACCTTCTCGCCGTCCTTCGTCATGTTGAACAGCAGGATCGGGTTCCCGAAGGTGTCGAACACGACCTGGCTGTTCGACTTCAGGAAGTTGCCCGTCATGATCTGCGAGGCGCCGTTGAGGTCACCCCGCGCCGGCGTCCAGATCACCGCCTCGGTGTTGGGGATCGCCGTCTGGTAGGTCGGCTCAATGCGCACGACATCGCCGTTGGCGTCGCGGGCGATATTGCCGTCCGGCCCGCGCAGAGCGATACGCCCCGCGTCGTCGGCGTCGGGCTCGCAGGTGCCGGGCTTGTAGTACACCTGCTGCGCCTGCGACGACAGCGCCATCGGCCCGCCCTGGCCGCCCTGCCCGCCCTGCTGCAGCGGCTCGCAGAACATCAGCACGGCAGGACGCGTGATGTCGCGCGCCGTCTGCGAGCTCACGCCCGGCAGCTCGACGATCAGCCGGTCCTCGCCGGAACGCTGCACGAGCGACTCCGACACGCCAAACGGGTTGATGCGGCTCTCGATGATCGATTTCGACGCGTCGAGCGCGGAATCGACATCGATGTCCGGCTGCCCCTGCAGGTCGGCCTGGAGCACGATGCGCGAGCCGCCCTGCAGGTCGAGCCCGAGGATCATGCCCTTGCAGTTGCGCGCCGGGTTTTCATCGCTCTTGTCGGTCGTGTGGCACGGCAGCTCGAGGCCGAGGATCTCGCCCGGCACGCCGCGGCCCGACGGCAAGTTCAGGAAGTCCGGGAAGTAGCGGTCCGGCTCATCGGGCCACACGGCGTAGATCGCTCCCGCGGCCACCACGAAGATGAGCAGCACGAAGATCCTGTCCCACCACCTGCGCATTAGCGTCCCTCTTCCCTGCGGTTGTACGAGTACACCGTCTGCCCTTCGGCCACGCGCTGCGCGATCGCCGATGCCAGCGCGTGCACCTCCACCCCGTTCCCGAGGTCAAGCACGATCTGCACCGGCCCCGCTTCCGGGATGTGGATGTCCTTGACCGTCGCCAGGAATCCGGAGGTCGTCAGCACTTCATCGCCGATCTGCAGCTTCTTGATGTCCAACTGCTGCCGCTTCTGCTCCACCTGCTGCGGCCGCAGGATCACGAGATAGAACACGATGATCACGCCGACGATGACGATGAAGCCGAGTTCCGCCGCGTTCACTGCCGCTCTCCGCCGCTCGCCCGGCGCCGCACCCATGCGAGCGCCTGCGCACGGTCCGTGACCTCGCCGGTCGCCTGCGCCTCGCGGAGCGATTCCAGCAGCCGGCCGACTTCCGGGCCCTCGGCGAGCCCGAGCGCGGCCATTATGTCGCGTCCGTCCAGGAGCCGGGGCGCACGAACTATACCCTCTTCCTCCTGAGAACGCACGAGCACGCTGTTCATATACCCCGCCTGGCGCATCCATCCTTCTCGTGTCATCGAAGGCCCCCGCGCCGCCGCCGCATCGACCAGCGCGAGCACCAGCGCCGCCGGCATCGCGTCGCCCAGATCGCGGCAGAACCGGTACAGCGCGCGCCGTGTCGGCGCCTGCCCCACGGCGGCCAACTGCACCGGCCGCAGGTGCTCCCGCACCAGCAGCGACACGAACGCCACCTCGCGCGCCGAACACCGCAGGCCGCGCAGCACCCGCGCGGCGACCGTCGCCCCCTCGTCCGCGTGGCCAAAGAAGCGGATGCGCCCGTCGGCCTGGCGCGCCTTCGTCTGCGGCTTGGCGACATCGTGGAGCAGCGCAGCCAGCTTCAGCATCGCGCCGCGCGTCCGTCCCTCCGACATCTCCTCATCGAAGTACGCCCGCAGCCACGCGGCGCGATCTCCGAACGCCGCCCAGGCGGCCCCGGCGAGCCACGCATCAGGGCCGCGAGGCGCCTCGGCGAGCAGCAGGTCGGCGACGCGGACGGCCTGCAGGTTGTGCTCGAGGACGTCGTACGCGTGGAACTGTTCCGGTTGCGCGACGCCGCGCCCGCGGGCGACATCGGGTAGCAGCGCGTCGAGCAGCGCCGCGTCGTCGAGCAGGCGCAGCGCTTCGTACGCATCGTCCAGCGCGAGGATGCGCGCGAGCTCGTCGCGCCGCCGCTCGGCCGCGGCCTCGTTCACGCGCGGCGCGCGCTCGCGGATCGCCGCAAGCGTGGCCGGCTCGATCGTGAACCGCAGTTCGGAAGCGATGCGCACGCCGCGCAGCAGCCGCAGCGGATCCTCGTCGAGCACGCCTGGCGATGTCATGCGCACGACGCCCGCAGCGAGGTCGGCGGCGCCGCCCGCCGGATCGATGATGTCGCCGCCGGCGAGCGGCGCCGCCATCGCGTCGATCGTGAAGTCGCGGCGGCGCAGGTCGTCGTCGATCGTCCCCTGCAGCGCCGCCACGTCGATGTATCGAACGCCGCCGCTATCGAGCGCGACGCGCGCGATCGCGTGGACATCGTCGAGTTCCACGAAGTGGCCGTCCAGCGCATCCGCGAGCGACCGCGCGAACGCCAGCGCGTCGCCGTCGACGGCGATATCGAGGTCCCGCATCGTCGCGCCGCGCAGCGCGTCGCGCACGCTTCCGCCAACCGCCAACGGGCGCAGCCCGCGCTCCACCGCCACCGCATCGATGCGCGCGAGCAGCGGCGCGAGCGCGTCCGGCAACCGCACCGTCGTCACGCGGCGCTAGAAGTCGTCGTCGCCACCGTCGAGGCCGTCTTCGTCGCCCATCAGGTCATCGGGCGATTCGCCGGCCTCCATGCGGCCGACCATCTCCTCGAACTCCGGGCCCATGTCCTCGCCAGTCTCCTCGGCCATCTGCCGCGCCCAGCGCGCCATCGCCCGCGGGTCGTTCTCGTCGATGTCCTCGAAGCTCGACGGGTCGTTGATGTCGATGCTGCTGCCACGGTGCACGGCGAACTTCGAGAGCAGCCGCGCCAGGCGCGCGCTCCCGCAGTGCTCGCACGCGGCGTTCACTTCGGAGTTGACGCTGCGCACGAAGACCGATGTGCGCCGCTTGCAGGCGAGGCAGCGATACTCGTAGATCGGCATGCCGTAGCGATACCAGACGGCCCGCCCCGTGGCAACGCGCGGCGTCACTCGCCGGGCCGCACGGCGTCCTCGATGTGTTCGACGCGGAGCACCTTGCCGTCGCGCGCCATCTCGACCGTGACGGCGTCGATGCGCATCGGCAGCACGGCGTACTCCGGGTGCTGCTCCGCGTACCAGCGCGCAGCAAGCAGCACCTTCGCCGCCTTGCGCCGGTTGATCGACAGCGCGGCCATGCCCGCCGCGCCGCCGCGCCGCGTGCGGACCTCGACGAACACGACGGTATCGCCGTCACGCGCGACGAGGTCCGCCTCCGCCTCCGCCACGCGATAGTTGCGGCCGATGATCCGGTAGCCCTTCGCCTCGAGGTGCGCCGCGGCGACGCGCTCGCCGAAGTCGCCGAGCGCCTTCCGCTCGGTCGGTGCCCTGCCGGGACGTCGCTCCGCCAACGCGCTCTCCGCTGTGCTATGCTCCGCCATCATACGCCGGAGGAGGCCCCATGACGACGAACACGCCAGCGACGCGCCCCGGAGCCCGAGCCGCCTGATCCCCTGACACCGCGCTCGGACCCGGGTCGCTCCTTCCCGAGCCGAACAGATCATCACGCACGCACGCCCGTCGCCGGGACGATGCGTGCTACGCACCGCAAGGAGCATCCCTTGCCTTCGACGCACACACCGGACATCCCCGCCGCCATCGCGCGCGTGACGCGCATCATGGCTGGCTACCGCGGCGCATGGGCGCTGTGCGGCGGTTGGGCCGTCGACGCGTCACTCGGCGCACCGTCGCGCGACCACGCGGACATCGACATCGCCGTGTTCTGCGGCGATGAAGCGCTCGTCCTCGAACATCTCGAAGGCTGGCAGCTCGTCGCGCACGACCCCACCGTCGCCGACGATACGGCCGACCCGTGGACCGGCCGGCCGCTCGTGCTTCCCGCGCACGTCCACGCGAGGCCGCCGGGCGACGGCGCGTTGCCCGACCGCGTCGACGGCGCGGCGCAACAGGGTTTCGAGCTCGACATCCAGTTCAACGCGCGCGATGGCGGCGCCTGGGTGTTCAGCCGCGAGCCGCGCATCATGCTGCCGCTCGGACGTTGCATCGTGCCGTCGCCGTGGGGCGTCCCGGCCGTCAGCGCCGAGGTGGCGCTCTTCTACAAGGCCGCCGAGACGCGCCGGCGCGACGAACGCGACTTCGCGAACCTGTTTCCGCATCTCGGCGCCGAAACGCTGGCGTGGTTGCGGGAGGCGATCGCGCTCGCGTGCCCATCGCACCACTGGCTGAACTGGCTGCGCGCGGCGCCGGGGACGGAGACGGCGGTGCGTTGACGGCGGGCGCGCCCGCGGCGGTTAGCCGAGCGCGAGCGCCGGTTCGGGCGTTAACCCGGCCCGCAACGGCACGGTGATGCCGCGCGCCTCGAGCGCGGCGCGCACCGGCGCGAACAGGCGGCGGTGGATGGGGCACGGACCGTGTTCATCGAGCGCGCGCTTGTGGTCGGGCGTCGCGTAGCCGCGGTTCTGGTCGAAGCCGTACGCCGGATACTCCGGGTGATAGCGCGACATGATCGCGTCACGCTCGACCTTCGCGACGATCGACGCCGCGGCGATCGACGCGACCAGCGCATCGCCATGGATGATCGCGCGGTGCCGGTGCTCGGGGAGCGACACGGCATCGATGAGCAGCATGTCGGGCCGGCGCGGGAGCGCGGCGATCGCGCGGCGCATCGCCAGCTTCGTGGCATCGATCAAGCCCAACTCGTCGATCTCCTCGTGCGATGCGGCGCCGGCCGCCGCCGGCATCGACGCGTGGATCTCGGTGGCCAGCCGTTCGCGCGCGGCCGCGTCGAGCATCTTGCTGTCGCGCAGTTCCGCCCACCACATCGCCGCGCGCGAGGGTTCGAGGATGACGGCGCCGGCGACGACGGGGCCGGCGAGTGGCCCGCGGCCCGCTTCGTCGACGCCGGCGACGTGCCGGAAGCCGCGCCGCCAGGCGGCGATCTCTGCGTTGAGGCTGGGCACGGCGGAGAACACGCCCATCGGCGCGATGCTACCATCGCCGATCGCCGTTGTAAACGGCCGCGTGCGGCCTACTTCCGGCCGAACGGCCAGCGGCGCTTCTTCGGCGGCTCCGGCACGGTTTCGGCGCCAGCAGCCCGCGCCACGGCGCGGTCCATGCGCCGCTGCAGCATCACCAGCGCCTCTGCGACATCGAGCGCGGCGCCCGGATCCCCGGCGATCGCCGGGAACAGCGCGCGCGCCGTCTCGGTGAACCGCGCGACGTCGCTCGGCGCGCCCTCGCGCATGTGGTGCACGCGCAGCTCCGTCACGCTGCCACGGATCGCCGACACGAGCCGCGGGTACTGCACCTCGTCCAACTCGATGACCGCTGACGCGGCGTCGAGGCTGTTGCCGAGCGCTGTCTTCACCGCGCGCAGCCCGTGCGCCGGGTCGAGCGGCGTCTTCGTCCCGGGGTCGAGTTCCGAACCCGGCCGCCCGAGATGGTAGACGAGCGCGAGGTACACGAGGCGCGGTTCATCGTGCGTCAGATGGAGCGCGAGTTTCACCCGGACACTGTAGCGCGGACACGACAAACCCCGGGCGGTCCCGGGGTCGTGCCGCATTGCTCGTGCGTGTGGCCGCTAGCCCTTGTGCTTGCGTTGCCAGCGCGTCTTCTTGAGCATCTTGCGGTGCTTGTGCTTCCGCATCTTCTTGCGGCGCTTCTTCACCACCGAACTCATGCGCGTGCCTCCTCTCGATCATGGTTGCAGGGACGAAGCCCTTGCTCCGCCCGTCGTGACGGACGGCGCGCGCCGTCCCTACACCCCGGTCGGGGGACGGCCGTCACTATAGCCGAGCCGGCGCGCTCGCACGAGTGCACCACCCCGGCACGCCGCGCCGCCCGCTCCCACTGGGCGCAAGGCGCAGATAGCCTCGCCTTGCCGTTACCTCAACGGACACTAGAATACCAGCAGCGATGTAGGGCGGAGGGCAGACCGCACTTGCGCCGCGGGCGTAGCGATGCGCCCGCTGCGCGTTTTTCCTCCCCGGTGTTGCGGCGGCCTGGCCGCAGCGGGCATCATGCGCGCATGAACGCAACCGTCCTCGCCGTCCACAGCAAGGAATCAGCCGGGATCCCGAAGCGCACGCGAGACAGCATCACGCTCGTGGCGGCGCACGGCGTCGACGGCGAC
This sequence comes from Dehalococcoidia bacterium, assembly GCA_021462855.1. Classification (GTDB taxonomy): domain Bacteria; phylum Chloroflexota; class Dehalococcoidia; order DSTF01; family JACRBR01; genus DTUCFX13. The sequence goes on from JAJTXQ010000029.1 coordinate 26,266, forward strand.
TGGCACGCCGGCCCGTTGTCGAAGCACGGGTCGAAGAAGGGCCAGCCAAACCGCCGCCAGGTGCACCTGATACACGCCGAGCTGTTCGATGAGCTCGCGCCGATCGGCATCGCCGTGGAACCCGGGAAGATGGGCGAGAACATCACTACGCGCGGGCTGCCGATCCTCGACCTCGCGCCGGGCACGCGCCTGCACCTCGGCGAGAGCGCGGTGATCGAGGTCACTGGCGTGCGCAACCCGTGCAACACGCTCGACGCGATCGATGAGCGGCTGCTCGGCCAGGTCGCACAGAAGCAGGCCGACGGCAGCATCATCCGCAAGGCGGGCGTGATGGCGGTCGTCGTCGCGGGCGGCGTGGTGCGCGCCGGCGATGCGATCCGCGTCGAAGTTCCCGTTGATGCCGCCGGAACGTTGCAGCCAGTCTGACAGTACGAGCTACCTCACCGGGCGGCTATTCGAACTCCCACGCGCGCCCGTTCTTGAACTCGCGGAGGATGCGCCTCGCGACGACCATCCGGTGCACCTCGTCCGGCCCGTCGTAGATGCGGGCGGCGCGTGCCTGCCGGTACATCCCTTCGAGCGGCGTGTCACCGCTGACGCCGCGCGCGCCGTGCACCTGGATCGCGCGGTCGATCACGTCGTGCAGCACCTTCGCGCCGAAGAACTTGATGATCGAGATCTCGACGCGCGCCTCGTCGCCCTCGTCGATCTTCTGCGCCGCCCACATCGTCAGCAGCCGCGATGCCTGGATCTCGGCCGCTGAGTCGGCGATCCAGTTCTGCACCGTCTGCTTGTCCGCGAGCGTGCTGCCGAACGCCTCTCGCTTGAGCGCGTATTCACACATCAGCTCGAACGCGCGCTGCATCTGGCCGAGCCAGCGCATGCAGTGGTGGATGCGTCCCGGCCCCAGCCGCTTCTGCGCGATGCGGAAGCCATCGCCGACCTCGCCGAGCGTGTTCGTGACCGGTACGCGAACGTTGTCGTAGACGATCTCGCAGTGCGCGCCCTCCGTCTCGCCCATCACCGGCACGGGGCGAACAATGTTGAACCCCGGCGTGTCCGCCGGCACGATGATCTGGCTCATGCGCCCGTGCGGCGCCGCTTCCGGGTCCGTCACCGCCATCACGATCGCGAACGACGCGCCGATGGCGCCGCTCGTGAACCACTTGTGGCCGTTGATCACCCACTCGTCGCCATCACGGACAGCGCGCGTGCGCAGGCCCGTCGGGTCAGCGCCGGAAACCTCCGGCTCGGTCATCGAGAAGCACGAGCGGATGTCGCCCGCCACGAGCGGCTTGAGCCAGCGCTGCTTCTGGTCGGTGGTGCCGAACATGTGCAGGATCTCGGCGTTGCCCGTGTCGGGCGCGGCGCAGCCGAACGCGCGCGGCGCGAACGGGCTTCGGCCGAGGATCTCGTTCACGTAGGCATACGGCAGGAAGCCCTGGCCCGTGCCGCCCGCCTCCGGCCCGATGAACATCGCCCACATGCCGGTCGCCTTCGCCTGGGCCTGCAGGTCCTTCATCAGCGCCGAGGCGTTGGCGTCGTGTTCGCTCAGCGCCGGCTCGTTCGGGATGATCTTCTCGTCGAGAAACGCCTTCGCCTTACGGCGCATCTCCTTGATCTCGGGCGACACGTTGAAGTCCGCCATCGGCCGTCCTCCGTCTGGCTGCGCTGTGAGCTGGTGCGCGAAGGATACCGCGGCCGGCGGCGGCGGTCATCGCCGCGGGTCAGGCGCTGAGCGAGAGCGCGTCGTTGTCGATGATCGCGGCGCTCAGCCGTTCGAAGATCGCATCGAACAGGTCGACCGCACGCTGGTTCGTCTGCTCGAGCGTCGACCCGCTGACGATCATCAACGCCAGCGCGATGAGCAAGCACCGCCGGTAGTCGAGGTGCAACTGCTCGACGCTGTAGCCGTGCACGCCGCCCGCGACAAGGGCGGCGTGGTATTCCGCCAGCACGCCGTCCTGGTGTTGCCGCCGCTGCGCCACCGGCATGCACGTGCCGAGGAAGTACGCGCACTCGTACGCGCCCCACGTGCGGCACGGCGTCTGCCAGTCGACCACGGCGATGCGGTAGGGCGCGCCGGCATGGCCGAAGAAGATGTTGTCCATGCGGAAGTCGCCGTGCCCCAGCGTCAGCGTCTCCCCGGCGATCGAGTCGATGATGCGCATCACATCGTCGCCGAGGCGGGGCAGCGCGGCGGCGATCGACGCGTCGACGCGCGGGCCGAACGCATCGATGAACACGGGAAGCGCGCGCAGGTAGTTGTTGGTCATCGAGTTCGCGACGAGGTCGGCGCCCTCTGGCAGCCACGGGATGTCGGAAAAGCGCGGGCTGTTCCACCAGCGCGCGTGCATCTTCGCCGCTTCGCACAGCGCCAGCGAGGCCTGCTCGCGCGTGCATCCCGCGAGCTGGTCGCCGATGTCACCGCTCGCCGACAGGTCTTCGAGGAGCAGCACGTACAGGTCGCGCTCCGGCTCCATGGCGCAGTAGTAGCATTCCGCCGCCCGCATGCCGACGGCGCTGCCGACATCGGTGTAGAAGCGCACCTCGCGTTCGTACATGCCATAGAGGTTGGCGATCTCGCGCGCGCCCGGATCGGGCGACGGGAACTTCGCGATGAGCGTCGGCGGCGCGCCGGCGGCATCGCCGTCGTAGCGCATGCGCAATCGCACAATGTGTCCGACGAACCCCACGCCCTCGCCCACGCGCTCGAAGTCGAAGCGGGCCACGGTCGCGCCCGGCGCCAGGCGCCCGCCGGCGTGCAGCGCGCCGGTCAGCCATTGCTTCGTCAGGTCGTCGGGCGTCGCCGGGATCGCCGTCGGCGCGTTCATCCCTCAGTTCACGCAGACGATCGAACAGCCGGCGCCGTGCTGCCGCTCTGCCTCGGCGATCGCCTGCTCCACCGTGGGTGCGTAGTCAAAGCCGGCGTGCTGTGGCACGGCCGGGTCGAGCGCGCCGGCCACGATCACGCGCGACGCGTGTTTCATGCGCCGCAGCGGGTGCGTTGCCAGGATGCCGTGCACCGGGTGGAATGCCACGCCGTTGCGGTATCGGTCGATATACCCGGCGTGCGTCGTGAACTCGTCCGTGTAGCGCGCCATGATCTCGTACGGGTCGCGCGTGACCGGCAGCACGCGCTCCCACACGTCGCGATATGACGGGTGGTGCTCGTCGTCCCACGTCTCCGGCACCGGCGTCGCAAGGATCACCGTGCACCCCGGCCTGCCCAGCGCCTCGATGTATCCGCCGAGGTAGCCGAGCCCGGACGAGATCAGCGTCAGGATCGGGTTCATGCCGCCGAAGATGGCGTACGGGCTCCACGCCGGCAATCCGTATACGACGACATCCGCCGGCTCCGCCTGCGAGCGGCGCGGCGGATTGCGCGACGCCATCACCTCGAGCGCCGCCGCGCGCGTCTCGCTGACGCCGCCCGCCCACACCCGCGCGACGCGCGTCGGGCCGGCGAGCACGCACTCGATCTTGTAGAAGCGCTTGCCCATCGACCGCTCGATGTGCGCACCCATCTCGTTCAACACATCGTGCATGCGATTGCGCAGCACCGACATCGACATCCCGTCCGGGTGGTGCGTGTGCCGGATCGAACGCCACGTGGACAGCCCAACGGCAATCGACTTCCATCCGCCGCTGAACCCCAGGTGCAGCCCGGCGTTGATGTACACGCACAGGTCGGCCTCGACGGCGTGCCGGCTCAGCTCGACGTCGTAACCGCGCTCGGTCGTGCCGAAGTTGACGATGTTGTCGCGGTCCTCGGCATCGTGGCAGGACAGTCGGTCGCCGAACCGCTCGACGAGCCCCGCGCCGATCGTCGTCGCGATCTCGTCGCGCGTGAACTTTCGGTGCAGCGCGTTCGCGCAGATCAGCCGCACGTCCTGCTCGGCCACACCCGCCCCGGCAAGCTGCGCGAGCACCGCCTCGATCGCGTCACCGCGGATCGGGCCGAACGACGTCACCGTCGGGTCGTCGAACGCGATCACCACGCGCGCGCCCGGCTTCACCAGGTCGCGGATCGGCGGCAGCCCGAGGGGCGCGTCCAGCGCATCGCGGACGGCCGCCGCCTGGTCCGGCGCCGGCGCCAGCCCGCCGCCGGCACCCGCACCGCCGCTCCGCGAGACGACCCGTGCGCGGTCGGGCAGTTCGACCTCGACCGTGCCGTCGCCGAAGGGCAGCGTCTGCGCGATGCTCATGTCCACGGTGATACCACGCGCCGGGCCCGATCGGCCAGCGTCCCGGCGGCCCCGCGGTTGCTAGAATCCCCGTGGGGAGGAGGACCGATGACTGGTGGACTGCTCGCGATCTTCGCGCACCCGGATGACGAGACGTTCGGCGTCGGCGGGACGATGGCGCACTACGCCGCCCGCGGCGTGCCCGTGACGATGGTCAGTGCCACCCGCGGCGAGGTCGGCGAGATCGCGCCCGGGACCGAGGCGACGCCCGAGACGCTCGGCGCGTTCCGCGAGCAGGAGCTCCGCGACGCGATGGCGATCCTCGGGGTGCGCGACGTGCGCTTCCTCGGCTACCGCGACTCGGGCATGCACGGCACCGCCGAAAACGGCAACCCGCTCAGCTACATCAACGCCGACCGCGACGAAGCGGTGAGTTCGATCGTCCGGATCATCCGCGAGCGCCGGCCGGACGTGATCGTCACGTGGGACGCGAGCGGAGGTTACGGGCACCCGGACCACATCGCCGTCCACGAGCACGCGACGGCCGCGTTCCACGCCGCCGCCGACCCGTCGCAGTTCGCCGCCGACGGCGAACCGTGGCGCACGCCGCTGCTCTACTACAACGCCATCCCCGTCGGCCTCTTCCTCGAGTTGCTCGCGGAGATGAACGAGGGGCAGGAACCTTCGTTTTCGGAAGATGAGCGGCTGAACGCGCTCCCGCGCGTGGTCCCGAACTGCGTCATCGACATCAACGCGCACTTCGAGGAGAAGGAGCGCGCGCTCATGATGCACCGCACGCAGATCTCCGATATTGAACCGTTCATGAAGCTGCCCGAGCCGACGCGGCGGCGGTTCTTCGGCCGCGAGTTCTTCTACCGCGCGCATCCTCCGCTCGCGGACGGCGCGACCATCGACGACCTGTTCGCCTGAGGCGGGCGCAGACGGGCGCGGCCGCGGACCACGTCCTAGCCGCGCGCCGCCTGCCGCCCTGGGACCGCGCCGGCGTCCCCATCTAGCCGGCGCCGATGCCGCTGGCGCCGGCGGACTGACGGTTGCGTTGGCGCCGCCGCCGCCGGCGACGCCTGCGCCTCCGCTGTCACTCCGCCGCCGGCCGGGGTCTCCGGTCTCCCCGGCCGGCGCGCCGACGTCGCGCTGACGATCTTCTCGATGGCGAGGCGCTTATCGAGAATCAGCATTCAGCGACTTGAGCTCCTGCCGCACGATCTGGCTGACGCGCTGGCGCGTCACGCCGAAGTGCTCCGCAAGCCTCGACTGCAACCCCCAGCGGCGGCCGTTGCCGGCGACGCCGCGCCTGATGAGGACCCTGGCCGCGATCCGCATCTTCTCGGTCCGCGTCAGTTCCTCGTCTTCCATGCCGATGAGTGCGCTGGTCATCCTTGCCCCCGTCTCCACGTCCGCCTCCGCGGACGGTGAACGCCCGCTGCTAGCGGGCCATGCCCTGGTCCCTGCATCCGCGCGGTGTCAGGTGGCGCCGACTTTACACGCGGCCTCTCACGCCGCGATTGCGCGCCTCTCACCAACTATTTCGAACCTGGACCACAACCAACCCTTAACGACAAAACAGCGATGACAACCGGCCACGCTGCCTCTCCTTTGCGCTACCATCGCCGCATGACGCGGCATCCGCTGCTCCCCGCCCTGGCGACGCTCGTCGCGCTCACGGTCAGCGCGTGCAGCGGCGGCACATCCGAGCCCACGCCCACGCCGCCGCCGCCAACCGCCACCGATGCGCCCGCGACGCTCACGCCGTTTCCGACGTTCACCGCCACGCCAGCGATCGGCGCCGGCGCGGCGATCATCGTCGGCGGCGACGTCCGCGTCCGCGCGGCGCCGACCACCGCGTCCGAGGTCGTCCGCACGCTCGGCGACATGGAGGCCGTGACAATCGATGCGGCTGTGGAGGGCGAGGACTGGCTGATCGGCGCGCAGACGTGGGTGCCGGCGCGACCGCCGTGGACGCGCACCTGGTTCCGCCTGACCGACGGCACGTTCATCTACGCCGCGTTCGTCTTCATCCTCCAGCCCGGCGAGGCATCACCGCTCGACGATGCCGCCGGAGCGGAGAAATGGGTCGATGTCAACGTCACCACGCAGACGGCGACGGCGATGGTCGGCGACCGCGCCGTGTACACCGCGGCCGTCTCGACCGGCGCGGCGCCGTTTGCCAGCCCGCTCGGCTCGCCCCGCGTCGAGCCCGACGGCCGCCTCGCCGTCGAGCGCATGACCGCGACACAGGCCGGCTACTCACCCGCCCAGGCGCGCTACGACGTCGAGCGCGTGCTGTTCACGCAGTACTACGACCGTGGCGGCAACGCGCTGCACCTGAACTACTGGCGCCCGGCGTCGGTCTTCGGCCGGACCGCCACGAGCCACGGCTGCGTCGGCATGCAGCTGCACGATGCGCAGTACTTCTGGCTGTTCGGATTCGCAGGCATGAGGGTGGAGATCCACGCCTGAACGGGTCTTCCGGCACTTTCCCATAACGCTGCGGTCGCCAATCCTGTAGGGACTTCGGCCACACAGGAGAACATGCATGTACGTCGACCTCGATCTGAACCTCACCGATGAACAAAAGGCGATCAAGCAGCGCGCACACGAATTCGCACGCGACGTCATGCGCCCGGCAGCGATCGAGCTCGACAAGCAATCACCCGAGGACGTGATCGCCGAGGGCTCGCGCATGTGGGCCGTGTTCCGCGAGGCGTACAGCGAGGGCTGGCACATCCGCGGCTTCCCGGAGGCGCTGGGCGGCACGAACCTCGGCGCGCTCGAGTCCCACATCGTGAACGAGGAGTTCGGCTGGGGCGCCGCCGGGCTCGCGATCGCGCTCAGCGTGACGTCGTTTCCGTTCCACTTTGCCGCAAGCTCGCCTGACCCGCGCATCATGGACGAGATCGTGCGGCCGTTCGCCGAGGACCGCAAAGGCCGCTACATCGGCTGCTGGGCGATCACCGAACCGGGCCACGGCTCGGACACGCTGATGCCGGGCACGCGCTACTTCAAGGACCCCGACGTGTTCTACGGCCTCACCGCCACGCCCGATGGCGACGAGTTCGTGCTCAACGGCCAGAAGTCCGCTTGGGTGAGCAACGGCACCATCGCCACACACGCGCTCGCATTCCTCGGCGTCGACCGCGCGCGCGGCATGGCCGGCGGCGGCGTCGCTATCGTTCCGCTCGACCTGCCGGGCGTGACCAAGGGGCCGCCGCTCAACAAGCTCGGCCAGCGCGAGCTCAACCAGGGCGAGATCTACTTCGACAACGTCCGTATCCCCAAGTCGTTCATGCTCGTCCCGCCCGATGCGTACAACTTCGCCATCGAATCGGTGCTCGCCGGCGCGAACGCATACATGGGTTCCGCGTTCACGGGCGTCGCCCGCGCGGCGTTCGAGGAGGCGCTCGTCTACACGCAGAACCGCGTGCAGGGCGGCGTGCCGATCAGCGAGCACCAACTCGTGCAGAAGAAGCTTTTCGACATGTTCACGCGCGTCGAGGCCGCTCGCGCGCTCTCGCGCAACGCGCTCGTGTTCAACTCGAAGACGTTCCCGTCGATGGTCCAGTACTCCATCGCGTCGAAGGTGTACTGCACGCAGACGGCGTTCGACGTGGCATCCGACGCGCTCCAGCTGCACGGCGGCTACGGCCTGACGAAGGAGATGCACATCGAGAAGGTGTTCCGCGACGCGCGCGCGTCGATGATCGAGGACGGATCGAACGACATCCTCTCGCTCACCGCCGCGCACAAGATCATCGAGCAGTACGTGCCGTAACGGCTGCCGGCGCGGTCCTTGACGCCGTGCGACCGTACGCCGCCCGATGGCGTCGGCGCCGGCGTACACTTCAACGAGATCGGAGCGCGCACCTGGGGCGCGACAGCGGGAGGTTGGCGAGATGTATCCTTTGGTCTTCATGATCGACTTTGACAACACCATCTGCGACAACGATGGCGTGAAGAAGGACATGGAGGCGCGGCTGCTCGAGATCCTCGGCGACCGCCTCGCCGCGCGCTTCTGGGAGCTGTACGAAGCCGTGCGCAAGGATCTCGACGTCATCGACTTCTACGAGACGATGCGCCGCCTCGGCGCAGAGTTCCCGGACGACGCCGCGCGCGTCGACCGCGCGACCGATTGCCTGATGGACTGGGACTTCACCGTGCGTATGTACCCTCGCGCGCTCGAGACCGTCGAACATCTGAAGTCGATGGGCAAGTGCATCGTCGTATCGGATGGCGACCCCGTGTTCCAGCCCAGCAAGATCTGGCAGAGCGGCGTCACGCAGGCTGTCGACGGCCACGTCCTGATCTTCGTCCACAAGGAGAAGTTCCTGCCATCGGTCGAGCGGCGTTTCCGCGCCGAGCACTTCGCGCTGATCGATGACAAGCCGGGCATCCTCATGCGCTCAAAAGCGGCGCTCGGCGACCGCCTCACCACGGTGCAAGTGCTCCAGGGCAAGTACGCACTCGACCCGAAGCACGCCGTGGACTACAAGCCCGACATCGTCGTGAAGGACTTCAAGGACCTGCTCAACTGCTCGGTCGATGACTTCCTGCTGAAGAAGAAGGCCGGCGCCAGCGCGTAGCGGCGCGCCGCGCATACCACGCCGCGGCGCGAACCGATACGCTGTCCGCATGCCCGAACAGAGCGACTTCCTTGTCACGCCTGTCAAACGCTTCGAGCCGTCCGGCGGCGCGTCGCTGCGCGACTTCGTGCGCGCGCTCGGGCAGACGGGCGGCCAGCCGCGCCGCCTCGCCACCGCCGTCGAGCTGTGGGATCGCATGCTCGAACGTAACCGCGTCGTCTTCTGCTCCATCGCCGGCGCGCCCGTGCCGATGGGCTTCGGCCCGGCGATCGCGTCCTTCATCGAGCGGCGGCGGATCGATGTGCTCGACATCACCGGCGCGCAGCTCACGCACGACATGCTCGAGATCATCGGCAGCCTGCATTACCAGGGGAAGGTGGCGTCCGACGACGCCGCGCTCGCCGAGGTCGACGTCAACCGGTTCTGGGACACGTTCGGCAACGAGGCTGACTACCGCCGCGTCGAGCCGATGATCTTCGACCTCGCGCGCACGCTTCCCGACCGGCCGCTGACGACGCGCGAATACATCTACCGCATGGGAGTGCACTTCAAGTCGATCGGCTCGCAGCACGGCATCCTCATCGCCGCGGCGGACGCCGGCACGCCGGTGTACTGCCCGGCGATCGGCGACAGCGTGCTGGGCATGGACCTCGGCTTCTTCCGCGCCGAGGAGCGCAAGTCGATCGTCTTCGACGTGGTGCAGGACGTGCTCGAGATGACGGCGATCGTCCTGCTCGCCGAGGAGCTTGGCCTGCGCACCTCGACCGTCATCTTCGGCGGCGGCGCGCCGCGCAACCACATCCAGCAGTCACAGATCGGCACGTACATGTTCGTCGCGAAGGGCAAGGGCCACGCCGAGGCCGTGCGCTTCAGCGTCGAGCCGGTAGAGACGGGCGGTCTCTCGGGTTCGACGATCTCCGAAGGCATCAGCTGGAAGAAGTTCGACCCGAACGTCGAGTCAGCGGAAGTATTCCTCGACTCCAACCTCTCCATTGCGATCACATCGTCGCTCGTCGGCTCGCGCGACCCGGCGCGCTGCTTCTCGTTCCGCCACGAGGACGATGGCACGCTGACCGCGATCTACGACGGTACGAGCTACAACCTCTCGCAGAAGTTCGGCTTCTGACGCCGGGCGCTACCGCGTCGCGAGCTGATCGAGGACGCGCGTCAACTCCTCGTCGCTGAAGATCGCCTCCAGCCGCGCGAGCACCGTGCCGTCCGACCCCATGAAGAACGTGTACGGCTCGGAGGGCAGGTTCCACTCGCGGACCGCCGGCCGGTACACCTGCGCCTGGAAGTCCTGCCAGACCTCGATGTGGATGAAGTCGATGCGATCCTGGTACTTCGGCACCTGCCCGAGCAGCACCTCGAGCACGGGGCCGCAGAAGCGCGACTCGCAGAACGCCGGCGTGCTGAACTGCACGACGAGCGGCCGCCCCTTCCCGAGCACGTCGGCGATCACCTTGTCGTGCAGCGGGCAGATCGGGTCGCGCGAGCACAGGCTCGCCGTGTCGGGGTTCGTCGCCGCGGTGTCGTGTGCGCTCGCGGGCGGTTTCGTGCCCAGGCCCGGTGTCTTCGACTGCGCCAGCACCTCGAACGGCACCTGCACGGTCGATGGCTCGCCGCCCCCCGCGGGCGTGGCCGTAATCTCCGCACCCCACTTGCCGACGGCGTTGAACGGCGTCGTCGCGACGTAGAACGACACGGCCTCCTGCGTCGCCGCCTCGCCGCTGGAGTGGTCGTGCGCGTGCGCGTCCTCCACGTTCAGTTCGAAGTAGTCGAGATCGCCCTCGCCGCGCAGCGTCCCGGTTACACCATCCTCCGCCATCTGGAAGAACTTCGTGTGCACCTTCGCGTCCTTGAGCAGCCGGCCTTTGTTGTCGAGCAGCCCGACCGCGAACCGGTTGTTCTCGTTGACGACGTACTCCGAGGTGAGCAAGTTCGGCGTGAACGATGCGCCGGCGCCCGGCGTCGCGCCAGCCATCGTGGGCAGCGCCGTCGACGCGGCCATCGTCGCCGTCGGGTCGTCGCCGTCATCCTCATCGCCGCCGCCACAGGCAAGCGCGGCGAGCGCCGCGGCACCGGCGCCGGCCGCGGCCGCGCTCCGCAAGAACGCGCGGCGGGATGTGCGGGATTGCAGGTTGCGGGGCATCTCGATCTCCTCTGCTTATGTCTCAAGCTAAGGTACGGCTGGCACGGCGGCAAGGTTCACGCCCGGCCGGTCACAGGCGCCGCAGCCACACGATGCGATATGCGCCGCGGATCGCGCTCTCCTCGCCAAGCTGCTCCACGGGCAGCCCTTCGGTCATGGCGCCGAAACGACGGGTGATCTCGGTGCCCGCAGCGCCCGTCACCGTATTCAGCGCGCGGCGGAGCGGCGTTGCCCCGCGCTCCGGCGCGAACTTGTCGAAGATCGCGATCCGCCCGCGCGGGCGCAGCACGCGGCACGCCTCCGCCAGCACCGACCGCCCGTCCGGCGCTACGGAAAGGATCAGGTGCAGCACCGCCGCGTCAAACGCCCCGTCGTGGAATGGCATGCGCTGCGCGTCGCCGAACAGCAGCGAAGGCACGGTCCCCCCGCCGGCACGTCGCGCGCGGGCGAGCATCTCCGGCGTCAGGTCAAGACCGGCGACGCGAGCGACCGGCGGCAGCAATGGCAGGTCGAGGCCCGTGCCCACGCCCGGCAGCACGACCGCGTCGCGCGGCCGTAGCGCCATGCCATCGATGCTGCGCCGGCGCGCGTCACGAAACATCGGCCCGAGCAGGCGGTCGTACACCGGCGCCCACCGCCGGTACACGGCTCGCAGCCGCGCGTGCTCGCTCATCCGTCCGTCTCCTCGTACGCCCCGCGCAGCCCCTCGATCCCCTCCTTGACGATCCACGGCAACATGACGAGCGCGGCGACGACGTCGGCGAGGTGCCAGCCGGCGACCGCGTTCAGCGCGAGCCCGGCGAACAGGGACACCGACAGATACGAGCAGATCAGGGTCTCGTGCGACTCCGCGACGAGCGCGGGCGACCCGAGGCGGACCGCGTTCCGCCGCTTGAGCAAGCCGATCGCCGGCATCGTAATCGATGACGCCACCGCCAGCGCGAGCCCGATGCCGGACGCCTCGGGCTCGGCGTCCGTCGCGAACACGTACGCCGCATCGCCGGCGATGTACGCAGCGAGCGCGATGAACGTCGCCCCGACGACCGCATGCGCGATGCGCTCCCGCGATGCGTCGCGCTCGGCGCCCAGGCGCCAGATCAGCACGGCCGCCGCCGTCACCTCGATGAAGCTGTCGATGCCAAACCCGACCAGCGCGACACTTTCTGCCGCCGCGCCGGACGTCACGGCCACCGCACCCTCGACGACGTTCCACGCGATGGTCAGCCAGAGCAGCGCGATCGCGAGCGGGCGCGACCCGGCCGGCGCCAATGCCGATGTGACCGCCGATCCCACGCCGGCAGTGTACGCGGCGCGCGCCGCTACGCCGGTTCGATCAACGCGCGCAGGTCCTGTTTCGACGAGAGGATGTCCTTCCACAGGTCGCCGATCTTCGCCAGCCGCGCCGGCATCGTGTCGATGTTGAAATCCGTCGGGTACACGTGCGCCAGCTCGTCCCACGTCACGGGCGCCGACGCTCCCGCTCCCGGCGACGGGCGGAGCGAGTACTGCGCCGCCAGCGTCTTGCCGCGTGTGTTCTGGTTGTGGTCGAAGAAGACCTTTCCCGTGCGCTTCACGACGGCCCACTCCATCGTCAGGTCATCCGGGTGCATCTGCATCATGTGCCGGCCGACCGCCTCGCTCGCAGCGCGGATCTCGTCGTACGTGTACTGCCGGAGCACCGGCACGTAGATGTGCAGGCCGGTCTTTCCGGTCGTCTTCACGAACGACGACAGCCGCAGCTGCTGGAGCAATTCCTTCAGCGAGAACGCGATCTCGCGCGTCTTCTCGAACGCCCGCCTGTTCAGCGCCGGCTCCTCGCCCTCCTTTTCCGTCCCCGCGTAAATGTACGGGTCGAGGTCGAACACCATGTAGTCCGGGTAATTCAGCACGCTCGCGTCGATGTTCTCCTCCGACCCGGCGAACGTCGTCGGGAGCTCTCGCGCGTCCGGTTGCGGATCCACGCGCGCCATCCATGCGTGCAGCTCGATGTCGGCAAGCTGGGCGAGCCAGATCAGCGTCTCGAAGTTATTGCAGAGGATGTAGTCGCCATCGGCGTCGTTGTGCGCCGAGTACAGCGACACCCGCTCGACGTGGAAGTCCTTCGGGAACGCTTGCGGCCAGTGCTTCTGGTAGAACGACTTGCCGTCGATGCCGTTCGGATACCGCGTCAGCGTGAGCGGCCGGTCGCGCAGGTGCGGCAGCACGTACGGCGCGACCGACGCGTAGTAGCGGATGAGGTCACGCTTCGTGCGCGCGGGCCTGCCCTCGTGCGCGGGCCAGAAGACCTTCGACAGGTTGCTGAGTTTCAGCCGCGCGTCGCCGATCTCGAGCACCAGGTCGTCCTTGGCCGCGGCGTCGAGCTGCTCGACCACCGACGCGGCCAGCGCGTCCACGGTCGTCGCGTCGCGCGCCGGCGCCGATGCGGCGATTTCGGCCGCAGCCGCACGCGGCTCCTCCCGCCGCACCGACTTCGGCTCGACGTCCGTCCTCAGTCCGAGGAATACTGGCGCGCGCAGGTTGCCATCGCGCGTCCACGACGCGAACTTCACCCGGGCGACGAGCTCGGGTTCTACCCACAGGCAGCGCGCCGCCTTGCCGCCGGCCCAGCGCCCACCGATCACCGTCGGCGGGTTCACGAACGGCGACCTCTCGACGCTGAGCTCACGCAGCTGCTTCGTAATGGACGCCAGCGCCTTGTCATCGAACCCCGAGCCGACGCTCGACGCAAAGCGCAGCTCGCCTCCATCGTAATAGCCGACGAGCAGCCCGCCGAACGTCTTGTTGCGCGAGCCCTCGCCCTCGGTATAGCCGCCGATGACGAACTCCTGCTCGCAGACGTCCTTCACCTTGAGCCAGAGCTTGCTGCGCGTGTCCGGCTCGTACAGGCTGTCCGCCCGCTTGGCGACGATCCCTTCGAATCCTAGCTCGCGCGACGCCTCGTGCATCGCCTCGCCGTCGTCCCGCACGTATTCGACGACCTGCGCGTGCGGCCCCGTCTCGAATGAGCGGCGCAGCAACGTCTTCCGCTCGGCCAGCGGCACCGCGCGCAGGTCGTAGCCATCGAGGTACAGCAGGTCGAACGCGTAGTAGTACACCGGCGTCGCCTCCGCCGCGCGCGCCACATCAGCAGGACGCGAGAGGTTGATGCGCGACTGGATCTCCTGGAAATCCGGCACGCCCGCCTCATTGAGCGCGACGATCTCGCCGTCGAACACCGCCGATTGCACCGGCTGCGTCGCGAGCGCATCAACGATCTCCGGATACTGCTTGTTCGCCGCGTTGCCGCGCCGCGTGCGCAGGTCGATCTTGCCATCGCGGACGAACGCGAGCGTGCGCACGCCGTCGAGTTTCGGCTCGAACAGCCAGCCCGGCTTCGCGAACGCCCGGTCGACGAGCGTCAGCAGCATCGGCCGCATGCGCTTCGCATCCGGGAACGGCGCATCCTTCGCGGCAGCGTGCGGCGCGCCGCCGCGGTCCGCCGCCATCGCCGGCATGCGGCCTTCCTGCAGGTCCTTGATGCTCAGGCCGCTGACGACGGACTTGTCGTCCTCCAGCACGTCGCGCGTCGACGCGTGCTCGTCGCGATGCTTGATCAGCAGCCACGCCTTCGGGTCACGCGTGCGCACGAGCGTCCACGAACCCCGCAGCTTGTGTCCGCGCAGCGTGAACGAGACCTTGCCGGCCTCGATCTCCGCGCGCATCCGTCCGCTGCCGCCCTCCTTGTCGCCCCACGAGAACACGCCGTCTTCGTCCGGCGAGTACGTGCCGCGGTCCCAGACGATCACCTCGCCCGCGCCGTAGTTGCCCTTCGGAATGATGCCCTCGAACCCGCCGTAGTCGAACGGATGGTCCTCGACGTGCGCGGCCATGCGCTTGTCCTTTGGGTTCAGCGACGGCCCCTTTGGCACGGCCCAGGAGACGAGCACGCCGTCAACCTCGAGCCGGAAGTCCCAGTGCATGCGCGTCGCGCGGTGCTGCTGCACGACGAACGTCAGGTCGCCGGCCCCGGCGGGCGCGCCTGCCTCGGGCTCGGGCGTGCGCGAAAAGTCGCGCTTCTGCCGATAGCGCAGCAGCGCGTCGAGGTCCGGCGCCGGTTTCTCAGGCATGCGTCATTGTGCGCGCGCCGGAACGGACGCGGCAACGGCTACGCTGGCGCGGGCGGCACGCCGCGGATGGCGAGATTGAGCCGGAACGAGCCGTCCGTCAACATCCCCGACGCGTCGATGCCTCCATGGGTGCCCTCGTACTGGCCGCTGCCCCCATCGATCTCGAACACCAGGCGGAGCATATGGCCGCCGGCGCCGTCATCGGCCGACTCCTGCACGCTCGCGTTCGTAAGCGTCGCGAAGATCTCCGAGCCGTCCTCGCGCGCGAGCGTCAGGTCGCCCTCGCCGGCGAAGTCGCGCAGCCCGAGGTTCCACGCCACCGTGCCCGTAAGCGCCCAGGCGCCGTCCTCGCTCGACCCTTCGATCGCAACGGTCTGCGTGCCGTTGAGAAGCTCCTCGCGCTCGACGACATCGCCGCTGACCTGGAACAGGATGTCCATACCGCAACCATAGCGAAGGCGGGCCCGGGCCCGCCTTCGCTCATCGTGTGTTCCCGCGTGCCGGTTAGCCCTCGGCCTTCACCTTCTTGATGGCCTCGACGAGCGCCGGCAATACCGTCGCGAAGTCGCCGACGATGCCGAAACGCGCGGCCTTGAAGATGTTCGCGTCGGCGTCCTTGTTGATCGCGACGATGTTCTTCGAGCCGGAGCAGCCCGCCATGTGCTGGCTCGCGCCGGAAATCGCGACGGCGACGTACAGCGTCGGGCTCACGACCTTGCCGGTCAGCCCGACCTGCTCCGACACCGGCCGCCAGCCAAGGTCCGCCACTGCCCGCGACGCGCCGACCGCGCCGTTGAGCAGCTTCGCGAGCTCCTCGACCTTCGCGAACCCCTCCGGACCGCCGAGCCCGCGCCCGCCGGCGATGACGACGTCCGCGTCCTCGAGCCGCACGCCTTCCGACGTCGCCGCCGTGCGCGCCGTCACCTTCGTGCGTACGCCCGATGC
The DNA here is from genome assembly GCA_021462855.1 of Dehalococcoidia bacterium. Taxonomy (GTDB): domain Bacteria; phylum Chloroflexota; class Dehalococcoidia; order DSTF01; family JACRBR01; genus DTUCFX13. The sequence continues at coordinate 42,254 of JAJTXQ010000029.1, forward strand.
GTCGAACGCCACCTTCTCGACCGCGCCGGCGCTGCCGCCCTCGACCGGATCTTGCGACTTCGGCCGCACGGTCGCGATCGCCGGCGTCGTGCTGAAGCCGTTGACCGCGCGCGCGTTGCCGCCGTATGCCGGCCGCGTCGTGTGCAGCCCGCCGTCCTTCATCTCGAGCGCGATCGTGTCCATCGCCACCGCGGTGCCGAGCTTGAAGGCGAGCGCCGGCGCGAGGTCGCGGCCGATGTTCGTCTGGCCCATCAGCACGATCGCCGGGTCCGCCTTCTGCGCGACGGCCGCCGCCGCCTGCGTATAGGCGTCGTTCGTGTACTGCGCGAGCGCCGGGTCGTCGACCACGTACACCTTCTCCGCGCCTGTAATCTTGCCCGCCGCCGCCTCGACGCCCGAGCCGAGCAGCATCGCCGACACCGGACCGGCGCCCAGCCGCTGCGCCGCGCCGATCAGCTCCTTCGTCACCGTGACGATCTCCCCGCCTTCAGCCTCGGCGAGGATCAGTACTCCGTTTGGCATGTGACTCTCCGTTCGTTCCGGCCGCCGCGGCGGACTAGATCAGCTTCGCTTCCTTGAGCCGCCGCGCGAGCGCCATCGCCTGCTCTTCCGGCGTGTCGCCCTCCATCAGCTCGACCTTCGTGTCGACGACCGGCACGTACAGCGCCTCGAGCGTCAGCTTCGGCGCGAGCGCGCCCGCGTCGAGGCCGACGTCAGCGGCCGCCCACGTGTTCATCGGCTTCTTCGTCGCCGCCATGATCTGCTGCAGCTTCGGGTAGCGCGGCTCGCCGAGCTCGTTCGACACGGTCACGACCGCGGGCAGCGGCGACTCCACCGTCTCGACGGCATCCGGCAGCACGCGCTCGACCGTCACGTTGCCGCCGCTCACGGTCACCGACTTGGCGAACGTCACGACCGGCGCGCCGATGATCTCGGCGATGTACGTGCCGGTGACGCCGAGGTCCCAGTCCACCGCCTGCCGCCCGGTCAGCACCAGGTCGACGTCTCCGAGCTTCTTGATCGCCGCGGCGAGGACGTTCGCGGTGCCCAGGCTGTCGAGGTTGTTGAACACGTCATCGGTGAGCAGCGCGCCTTCGTCGGCGCCCATCGCGAGACCGTTCTTGATCGCGTCGCGCGCGGTCGCCGGGCCCAGGCTCATCACCGTCACCTTCGTCGAAGCGTCAGCGTCCTTGATGCGCATCGCCGCCTCGACGGCGATCGCGTCGAACTGGCTCACCACGGGTGCAACGCCCGCCGGTGGCACCACCTTCTTCGCCCCCTCATCGACCTTGAAGCTCGATGGCGGGATGTCCCAGTCTGGTACCTGCTTCACGCAGACGACAATATGCAACTTCGTCCCTCCTCTGCTGGGCAGAATGTGCGATTACGTCCTGGGCCAGGGTGTTGCCAGCAGGCGCGAGGCGCAATCAGGCCCCCTGAGGCCGCATAAAGGTACATAAGGCCCAATCTACGATCCAGACGGCCGAACGGCCCTTTATGCCGGCGCGCGGAGCCTCCGCACGACATCGCGCGCGGCTTCGATGAACGCCGCGTCCGCCGACTCCGCGTACTCCCGCAGGCACGCCTCGGTGAACTTGATCGCGTGTTCGTCGCGCGCCGCGACCGCCTGTTCGACCAGGTCGGCGCGATCGAACGTCGCGGGCGCGATGTCGCCCGGCAATGGCGCCGCCGGCATGCGCGCGTACGCCGCATACACCGCAGCGCACGCCTGCCACGCGTATCGCAGCGCCCCGCGCGCGTCCTCCTCCGCGAAGTATGGCGCGAGCGTCCGCAGCGACGCCGGCGCGGTCACGGTGTGGATGAACGCGATCGCCGCGGTATCAGCGTTGGCGAGGTACTGCCGCACGAACGTCCGCGTGAGGCTGGCGATGAACGCGCCGGCATCCACTGTGTCATCGACGAGGTTGATCGCCGGCGCGAACGTCTCGGCCGGCACCCCGCCGACGACCTTGAAGATCAGCCCGCGGCGCGGCGCATCCGCCGGCATGCGCTGGACGCGCGCGATCGCGTCCGACGGCAGCAACGCGCCGCCCGCGCCCGGCGCCCCCGGCAGCGGCTGGTAGCGCGCCGCGAAGTAGGCCAGCCCCTCCGCCAGCTCGCGGACGCGCCCGCGTGTCTCGCCGCGTTCCAGCGAGCGCACGGCATGCGCGGTGCGCAGCACGCCGTGCGTCGCGCCGGCCATGATGCCCGGCATGAGCCGCGGCCCCCACGTCGCAACGGCATCGCGCCACGGGTGCACTTCGAGTTCGCGCGCAAAGAACGCGCTCCAGTCCGCCGCCCGCGCGATGTCGCCAAGCGCCTCGCGCCAGTTCGTCGGGTCGATCGGGTTGCGCGCGGACGGCGCATCGCCGAGCCGGTCGATGTACCACCGCGCCCAGCGCTCGACTTCCTCGCCGCGCCCGAGCGCGACGAGCGCCTCGGCCGCCATCGGCCCGTGGTTCGAAAGCCCGGGGCCGAATTCTGGCCCGCGTGTCGCGAACCGCTCCAGCGCGCCGTCCAGAGCATCGTCGTGCATGCACAGAGTCTATCGCCCCGGCCCGACGGCCGGCGTGTCAAGCGGGCATCATGTTCAGCGCATCGATCAGCTGGCGGATGCGCCCGAAGTTGTGCGTCGCGTGCCAGGCAATGCGCTCGGCATCGAGCGAGTCGTTGTCCGTGCGCTCGGCCGGCGTCGCCTGGATCCGCTCTATCCGCCCGCGCGCGATCACGTCGGCGAAGTTGCGGTTCAGCGTCGCGAGTTGCTCCTTGCCGGGCGCGCGACGCAACCGCAGCACCAGCCGCTCGCCGACGTAGCGCGCCGACTGGTAGTTCGCGTAGAACCGCTCGATGATCTGCACCGCGTCCGCGGCATCGCTCGCCTGCTCGAACAGCGACAAGTCCTCCGGCGAACAGAGCCCGCGTTCGATCAGGTGCTCGCGTACGAAGACGAGCCAGTCATCCCAGTACGTGTTGCCCGGCGGCGCAAGCAGCACGACGGGCCGGAGCGATGTCTTGCCCGTCTGCATCAGCGTCAGCAGCTCGAACGCCTCGTCGAGCGTGCCATAGCCGCCCGGCAGCAGCACGAAGGCATCGGACTCCTTCATGTACATGATCTTGCGGGTGAAGAAGTACTTGAAGTCGATGAGCTTCGGGTCGCCGGCGATGAACCCGTTCGCGCCCTGCTCCATCGGCAGCTTGATGCCGACGCCAAAGCTCTCCGACGCCCCGGCGCCCTCGTGCCCCGCGGCCATGACACCCGGTCCCGCGCCGGTGATCACCATCCACCCGCGTGCGACGATCGCCGCCGCGAAGTCGCGTGAGATCGCGTAGTCGGGGTCATCGACCGGTGTGCGCGCGGACCCGAACATGCTCACCTTCCGCCGCCCGCGATACGGCGCGAAGATGCGGAACGCGCGCCCCAGCTCCCGCATCGACCGCGCGACGAGCTTCATCTCCGCGCGGTTGGCCGTGCGCGACGTGCGGAACATGGTCTCGACCGCCTGCGCGAGCAGGTCGGCATCCGCCACGTTCACCGACGCGACGAGCTCTGCGATCTTCACATCGAGCGTGCGGTCGCCGGAGCCGGTGCGCCGGCGCATGCGCTGCCGCGTCGGGCTGGTGCGCTGCGACAGCGGCTCCAGCGGCTCGACCGGCGTCACCGCATCGATGTTCTCCTGCCGCCGGTTGATGTTCTCCATGGGGGAATCATCGGCGCTGCGCCCCCTCGCGGCAACCGATGACGCGCCAGTTCATGCCGCTGGCGCGCATCCGCTATCCTGAAGCAGCGCCCCCGTAGCTCAGAGGATAGAGCAGAGGTTTCCTAAACCTTGTGCGCAGGTTCGAGTCCTGCCGGGGGTACCACGCTCCTGCGCCCCGGCCGGTGCGGCGACGCGCTTCGCGATGTACGCTGCCGGTAGCGCCGCGCCTCCGCACTCGCGCGGCCCGCAGGAGGCGACATGCTCACATCGATCCGCACCATCCGCCGCCGGGCGCTGCTCGCTACGGCCGCGCTCGCGGCCCTGGCGCTGTTCGCCGCATCGTGCGAACTCGTCGGCGAAGGCGACCTGCACATCTCCAACGATCTCAGCGGGCTCGGCGCCGACAACACCATCCTGCGCGCCTACGAAGCCGACACCGGCGAGCCTGTGCCGCCCGCCGGCTACCTCAGCCTGTTCGTCCGCGGCGACGACTTCGGCACACCGCCGTCCTACGGCATGGACGGCTACCTCTTCCTCGTCGCGACCGACGACGCATGTCCCGAGTCGGAGGGCGCGCCCGAGTCGTTCGAGCTGGCCGATGTCGATATCCACGGCATCGTCACCGTGATCGATGGCAGCGTGAACCAGTTCGTCTTTGTCCCGGACAACAGCGCGACGAAGAAGGACCAGTGGGCGCTGATCGCGCCGGTCGAGCTCGATGGCTTCCCGGACGAGCACCTGGCGTACCGCTGCGGCACCGTCACCTGGAGCTGAGCGCAGCGCGCGCGATACACACGCACGCCCTGCGGTCAAGCCCTTGACAGCGACAAGTGATCTGCGCGTCAATCACATGCATCGCGCAGGCCCGGCCGTTGTCACCGTCGCCGCGCGATGAACGATGTAAAGCCAGTCCGCGCGATCCCTGCTCGCACTCTGCTAGCATCGGATCGGTACAGAGGGCATGCACGTCAGGGATGACGCAATGGCAATCGAATCGGCGGGCGCGCGCCCGCGGACGCTTCCCAACATCTTCCGCAAGGTCTCGGGCCGGGCGACGGCCGACAGCGACGCCGGCGAGCGCGGCGCGGCGCGCGACGCAGCGCACGCTCCCGGTGCCGAAGCGCCGCGCGAGCCAGCGGCCTACTTCCCGGCGCACGTCGTTTTCATCTCGGGCGCCAATGCCGGCGAGCGCGCGGCGATCGGCGACGCGCCGCTGATCCTGGGCGCGCGCGGCAAGCGCAACGGCCGCGCGCGCGTGACACGCGCCGCCGGCGCCTTCGTCCTGCGCCAGCTCGATGCGGGCGCCGTCGCGTCGGTGAACGGCGAGCCGGTCGGCGACCGCGCGGTCCTCCTCGCGCCCGGCGACGTGATCGTGGTGGATGGTGAAACGATGCGATTCGAGAACGCCGCGGCGACCGCACGCGTCCCGCGCCGCACGCAGCCGCGCGGCGGCATGGTGCGGCGCGCCATGCCCGGCATGGCGGCAGCGCTCGGCATCGTCGCCGTCGCGTTCGCGGCGGCTGGCGGCTACCTGTTCGTCGATCGCGGCAATCCGGCCACGCCGGGGGCGCGCGAAGCCGCGATATCCGCGACGTCGCTCGAACCGCAGATCGTCGCCATCCGCTCCGGGACCGGACGCGCAAGCGTCGAAGCCGGCGCCGCCGCGTTTGAGCTGCGCGTCACCGTGACGGCGGCCGACGGCGTTACCTGGTTCTGGTGCTTCGATGACGACCCCTCGCTCGGCGATGGCGGCGGCCGCTTCTGCCGCGCCCGCATCCCCGCCGACGGTGCGACGACGATCGCAGCGCACGACGTCCGCATCGCGCCGCCGGCCGACGGCTCCGCGTTCGTGGACCTCTATTGCAGCGGCGACTGTACGTGGCAGGTCGAGACGGAAGCTGCGCGACCGTAGGCAATCCGCTCCGGTTGCAGATGGGCTGCAGCGTCAGCCCGTGAACCCGAGCCGCTCGGCGACGCGCATGGCGAAGAGGTCGGTCATCCCGGCGATGTAGTCGGCGACGCGGCGCGCCAGCGCATCCTCCGCACGGGTGTACTCCGACGCCGCCACCTCGTCGGGATGCGCCAGGTAGTGACGCCAGAGGAACTCGATGACCCGGCGCGCGCGGTCAGCTTCCGCGAGGCGCTCCTCCCACAAGTACACGCGGTCGAACATGAAGTCACGCAGCGCGTCGGCCGCCGCCGCGACGCCCGCGCTCATCTCGATCGTCGCGCCTGGCGGTAGCACGCCGTCGGCGCGCCCGGCCCGTGCCGCATCCCACGAGGCGTCGACGACATCGCTCACGAGCGTGTCGATGCGCGCCGCGTGCGTCTCGCCGAGCGCCGCGGTCGCCGCTCGCGGCAGGTCCTCCGGCCGCAGCACGCCCGCGCGCACCGCATCCGCGATGTCGTGGTTGATGTAGGCGACGAAGTCCGACAGCCGGACGATCTGCCCCTCGAGCGTCGACGCCAGCGGGTCGCCCCACTCGCCGGCCGACCAGTACCGCTCCGACAACTCCTCGAAGATCCCCGAGCGCGGCTTGGAGTGCTTAAGGATGCCCTCGCGCACCTCCCACGTCAGGTTCAGGCCTTCACCGCCCGCTTCGAGCAGGTCGATGATGCGCACGCTCTGCTCGTTGTGGCGAAAGCCGTCAGGGAGCAACGCGCCGAGCGCCTGTTCGCCGGCGTGCCCGAACGGCGTGTGGCCCAGGTCGTGGCCGAGCGCGATCGCCTCCGTAAGGTCCTCGTTCAGGTCGAGTCCGCGCGCGATCGTGCGCGCGATCTGCGCGACCTCCAGCGTATGCGTGAGCCGCGTGACGAAGTGGTCGCCCGTCGGCGCGATGAACACCTGCGTCTTGTGCTTCAGCCGCCGGAACGCCTTGCAGTGGATGATCCGGTCGCGGTCGCGCTGGTACTCCGTGCGCATGTCCGACGGCGGCTCGTCGCGCTGGCGCCCGCGCGACGCCGCGCTGCGCATCGCCGCCGGCGCAAGCTGCGCCTCCCGCGCTTCGAGGCGGCGCCGCACGCCCTCGTGTGGTCTGCCCATGCGGCGATTGTACGCGCGGCAGCGTGTTGCGTGCGAACCGGCGCGAACGTCATGCGGACGGTGCGACGCGACTGCGGGACCGGCGCACGGCCGTCCTTCTCCCACGTGTCTTGATCGCACTCTGACCCACTCCTACACTGGCCTCACCGTTACGTCAGGTGCCGCCATGAAGGAGCGCGCCATGGGCAGACCTGTCCTCCACACCCGACTCTGCGACATCCTCGGCATCGAGTACCCCGTGCTCCTCGCCGGCATGGGCGGCGTGGCGACCGCAGAACTCGTCGCCGCCGTGTCCGAAGCCGGCGGTCTCGGCGTCGTCGGCGCCGCGACGATGCCGCCCGATGAGATCGAACGCCAGGTGCGGCGCATCCGCGACCTCACCTCGAAGCCGTTCGGCGTCGACATCCTGCTGCCCTCGGGCGTCGCCGCCCCGCCGGCGGCGAAGAACGGCGGCGAAGCGAAGGCCGACGCGCCGCAGCTGCCATCGGACCTGCGCACGCTGCTGCCGCAGCCGTACCAGGAGTTCATCACCGGCGCCGGCAAGGAGTTCAGTCTCCCCGAGCGCTCCCCCGCGAAGAACGAGGAGTTCAGCCAGGGCATGCGCCGCATCGGCTTCGGACCGTCGTTTTCGAAGGCGCAGGCCGAGGCGATCCTCGACCTCAAGGTGCCGGTGTTCGCCTCGGGACTCGGAAACCCCGCGCCGTTCGTCGACGCGTTCCACGCGCAGGGCGGCAAGGTCATCGCGCTCGTCGGCAACGTGAAGAACGCGCGCCGCGTCGCCGACGGCGGCACCGACGTCGTCGTCGCCCAGGGCACGGAGGCTGGCGGACACACCGGCCGCATCGGCACGATGGCGCTGGTGCCGCAGGTGATCGATGCGGTCGCACCGACCCCCGTGTGCGCCGCCGGCGGCATCGGCGACGGCCGCGGCATCGCCGGCGCGCTCGCGCTCGGCTGCGATGGCGTGTGGATCGGCACCGCGTTCCTCGTCTCGCGCGAAGCCTCGTGGCCGGACTTGCTCAAGCAGCGCGTCCTCGCCGCCACGGAAGAGGACACGCGCGTGACGCGGCTCTACTCGGGCAAGACCATGCGCAACATTAACAACCCGCTGATCGAGTACTGGGAGTCACAGAAGATCGACGCGCTGCCGATGGGCCTGCAGGGCATCGTTTCGGGCGAGATCATGGCGCGCGCGAGAGACGCCGACAAGCTCGAGCTGCTGATGAACCCGGCCGGCCAGATCAGCGGCATGCTGCACGAGTCGCGCCCCGCGAAGGATATCCTCGCCGGCATGGTCCGCGAGGCCGCCGAGATCCTCTCGGCCGGACTCCCGGCGCGCGTGAAGGCGCAGGCATAATGCCGCTCCAGTCAGCGCTCGACGACGTCCGCATCCTTGATCTCGCGGGCGAGATCGGCATCTACGCGACCAAGCTGCTCGCCGACCTCGGCGCCGATGTCATCCGCATCGAGCCGCCCGGGGGCGACCCGCTGCGCGAGGTCGGCCCGTTCTGGCACGACGAGACGCGGATCGACCGCAGCCTCTCCTACTTCAACCACACGACGAACCGCCGCAGCATCACGCTCGATCTTGCGAAGCGCGAAGGCCGCGCGATCTTCGAGCGCCTCGTCGCGACGGCGGACGTCGTCGTCGAGACGTTCGAGCCGGGCTACCTCGATGGGCTCAGCCTCGGGTACGAAAACCTCACGCGCATCAAGCCGGACATCATCCTCACCTCGATCACGGGCTTCGGGCAGACCGGGCCACACGCGCACTACCAGTGGTCCGACATCGTCGGCGTGGCGATGGGCGGCGTGATGACGCTCGCAGGGGAGAAGGATGACCCACCGAACCGCCCGTACGGCAACCAGGGCTACATCTGCGCCGGGATCGACGGCGCGGCCGGCACGATGATGGCGCTCGTCCACCGGGACAACACTGGCGAGGGGCAGCACGTCGACGTCTCCATGCAGGAGGCGCTGTCCATCAACCAGGAAACCGCGATGCAGACGTGGGATATGACGCAGCAGATCCGCACGCGCACGGGCGTCCGCGGCATGATTCCGATCGATATCCCGGGCATCGGCGTGTACCAGTGCAGCGACGGCGAGGTGTTCGCCTACCTCGGCACCCCCGGCGGCGCGCCGTGGACGGTGATGCTCGAATGGATGACGCGCGAGGGCAAGGCCGAGGACCTCAACGACGAGCCATACGGCAGCCTGATCGCCGGGCTGAATCTTGGCTTCCTGACCGCGCTGACACGCGAGCCGGAGAAGCTCGGCGAGCGGATCCAGATGCTCAACCACATCTACCAGGTATTCGCGCGCTTCTGCGCAACGATGAGCAAGTGGACGCTGTACGAGGAAGGCCAGAAGCAGCGGCTGATGTTCGGCATCGTCTCCACGCCCGAGGACCTGGTGAAGAACCCGCAACTCGCCGCCCGGGACTGGTACCGCTCGATGCATCACGACCATCTCGGCGCCGACGTCGGCTACGCCGGGCCACCGTATCGCCTCTCGGCGACGCCGTGGGCGCTGCGGCGCCGCCCGCCGCTCCCCGGCGAGCACAACCACGAGGTCTACGTCGAAGAACTGGGCTTGCCCGCCGCGGACGTCGAGGCGCTCGCGGCGGACGGCGTCGTCTAGCGCCGGGAGGCACCGATGAAGCAACCGCTCGAAGGCATCAAGGTCGCGGACTTCTCCTGGTTCGGCGCGGGGCCGATCTGCGCCGAGAACCTCGCATCGTTCGGGGCCACCGTCGTCCGCGTCGAGTCGGAGGCGCATGTCGATGGCCTTCGTGCCGTCATGCCGTTCGCGAAGGACAAGACCGGCTACAACGTCAGCGGGTACTTCAACGCATACAACGCCGGCAAGCTTGGCCTGACGATCAACCTCAACACCGCGCACGGGATCGCGATCGCGCACAAGCTCATCGCCTGGTGCGACATCTTCATCACCAACCAGACACCCCGCATCCTCGAACGCTGGAAGCTCACCTACGAGGACGTCGCGCAGATCAACCCCCGGGTCATCGCCGCCTTCCAGCCGATGCAGGGGTTCGACGGACCGCACAAGTACTTCATGGGCTTCGGCGCGGTGCTCGGACCGATCACCGGCTACAGCTACCTGAGCGGCTTCCCGCACCGGAAACCGATGGGCCTGGGCACGAATTACCCGGACTACGTCATTAACCCGGGCCACACGCTCATCGCGATCCTCGCGGCGCTGCGGCACCGCAACAAGACCGGCGAGGGCCAGTACATCGAGCTCGCTCAGATCGAGTCCTCGGTCGCGCCGCTCGCGCCCGCGCTCATGGACTACATGGCGAACGGCCGCGTGCAGATGCGCGACGGCAACCGCCTGCCGCACGCCTCGCCGCACGGCGCCTTCCGCTGCAGGGACAACACGTTCAACAACGCGCCCGAGGACCGCTGGGTCGCCTTCGGCGTGTTCAACGACGAGCAATGGCGCGGCCTGCTCGATGCCATGGGCAACCCGGCGTGGGCCGGCGACGCGAAGTTCGCGTCCATCGCCGCGCGGAAGCAGCACGAGGACGAGCTCGACGCGCACATCACCCAATGGACGCGCGAGCGGACGGCCGAGGACGCGATGGCGCTGCTGCAGTCCAAGGGCGTGCCGGCCGGCGTGGTGCAGAACGCGCGCGACATGCTCGATTCCGACGACCATCTCAAGGCGCGCGGGTACTACGTCTACCTCGACCACCCGGAGGCGGGCCGTACCGCGTACGATGGTCCGCCGTTCGTCCTCTCGAAAACCCCCGGCACGTTACGCACACCCGCGCCGCTGCTGGGGCAGCACAACGACTACGTCTGCCGCGAGATCCTCGGCATGACCGAGGACGAGGTCACCGAGGCGGTGATCGAACAAGCGCTGTACTAGCCAGCGGGGAGTCGACGATGCGGAATCGGGCCGGCGATCGCCGGCCCGCTTCTTCGTGCCCCCTACGCGCTCGCGTGCGAGTTACAGCTCGTCATCGCGCTTGAACACCGTCTCCCGCAGCGCGACCACCACCGCGACGCCCGCCACGATGCTCAGCACCGAGACGAGCCACGTCGTGCTCCCTCCGGGCATGGCGCCGCCGCCTGTCGGCGGCAGGCTCGTCGGCGGCCGTCCGGATGTGATCGGCGGCACCGGCGTCGGCGTGCGCGCCGCCGGCGTGCTCACGAGCACAGTGTTCACCCGCGTCGGTGTTGCCGCAACCACGGTCGGCGTCGACGTGCGGTCGTCACGGTGGGGCGTGCGCGTCCGCGTCGGCGTGGACGTAGGCGGCGTACCTGTGGGCGTCGCCGTCTTTGTCGGGGTTGCCGTCTTCGTGGGCGTCGGCGTCTTCGTGGCCGTCGGTGTATTGGTCGAAGTGGCGGTCGGCGGCGTTCCGGTCGCCGTCGCCGTGGCGGTCGCGGTGTTTGTCGCGGTGCCTGTCGGCGTCGCCGTGTTCGTTGCGGTCGGGATCGGTGTCGGCGTCTTCGTCGGCGTTGAGGTCTTCGTCGCCGTCGGCGTCTTCGTGACCGTCGGCGTCTTCGTCGCGGTCGCCGTCTTCGTAGCCGTCGGCGTGTTGGTCGCCGTTGGAATCAGCGTCGCCGTCTTTGTCGGCGTCGCCGTCTTCGTGGCCGTGGGCGTCTTCGTCGGCGTGCCGGTCACCGGCGTCGCCGTGTTCGTCGGCGTCTTCGTCGCGGTGTTCGTCGGCGTCTGCGTCACCGTCGGCGTGCGCGTCTCGATGGCGACCGTCGGCTCCTCCGGCGTCGGCGAGACCGGCGGCGTCGGTATCGGCGTCTGGCAGTTATTGCCATCGCGGCCGAAGACGAACTGCAGGTCCTTCACGTCGATGTCGAGGTCGGCGGCAACCACCGGTTCGACGTCAAACAGGAAGTAATAGAGCAGCGACCCGAAGAACGAGTTGAACCGCTCGCTGATCAGCTGCTCATCGACGATGTTCACCCGGCAGTCCTGATTCAGGTCGCCCTCGAGCGCGGCGATGATCAGCAGCGCGTCGTACAGCCGCGCGAGCGGGATCACGCCGCCTTCGACATCGCGCAGCCACGTGTCGCCGGTGATGGCGTCGAGCAGCACGAGCCGTCCGTTCGCCGACGTCGGGCGCAGGTTCAGCCCGTCAACGGCGCCGACGCGGAAGCGCGCGAGCACGCCCGTGCCGTACGGTCCCGGCTGCGAACCGCTCGAGGTGCAGTAGTACTGCAGGTGCGTCTCGGTGATCGCAGTGAAGCCGCACGATGTCGTCCGGCCCGTGCTGCCGAGGAACGGCCCCTGCTCGATCAGCAGCGTCATCGTGTTCGGGTCGAACATCACGTCGGACTGGAACGACCCCAGCCCCGGGTCGAACGGGACGCCGGCCACCTTCTGCTCGAGGACTGCATCAGGACCGCCGACATACACGCCCGCGCCGGGCGGGTTGAACCACATCCCCGCGCCCGCTGGTGTCTCCTGCGCCAGCGCCGGCGCCGCGCCACCCTCACCTTCCGCCATGCGCGTGCCCAGGGCCGTCGCCAGCAGCGCGGCCGCGATCACCGAGAGCAACGCGCGACCCGGTGATGCAAGGCGCGGCGGGCGCCCGGCACCCGATGGCGGCGGAGCCTGTGCGTTCGTTCGTGGTTCCATGTGTCGCCTCCTCGGACGGCGGACGAGTGGTAACGCGCGCAGCCAGGGCCAGGCTGCGGAGAGATGCAGTGCGAACGCGAGAGCGACCGCGAACACGGTGAGCGCGTAGAGCGCGGTGCGCTCGGCAGGGCGCATGTCGTCGTCGCCTTGCGCCGCGCCGCGCGGCCCGCCTGACGCCGGCGCTCCCGGCCCGCCGCGCGGCGCTTCAGCGAACCCGCCACCGCCGCCGATCGGCGTTTCGGTGGGCGTCGCGGTGGGCGGCACCGGCGTGTCCGTCGGCGTATCGGTCGGCAGCGGCGGCACCGGCGTGTCCGTCGGCGTGTCCGGCGGCAATGGCGGCACCGGCGTATCGGTCGGCGTGCTCGTTGGCGGCGCCGGCGTATCCGTTGGCGTGCTCGTCGGCGGCGCCGGCGTATCCGTTGGCGTGCTTGTCGGCGATGGCGGCACCGGCGTGTCCGTCGGCGTGTTGGTCGGCGATGGCGGCACCGGCGTGTCGGTCGGCGTGTCGGTAGGAGCCGGCCCGCCCGGCGTGTCAGTGGGAGTCGGGGTATGCGTTTCGGTCGCCGTGGCCGTCGGCGTGGCGGTAGGTGTCGGCGTCGGGAACACCGTGTTCGCGACCATCGCATCGAGACAACCCGCGGACGGCTCGACGTTCACCGGGTTGCAGCTCACGAGCTCCAGGAATCCCGCGTCATCGACGGACGCCTCGAACAGCGTGAGGGCGGAACCGCCCGTGCCCGTCACCGTGAACGGCACGCTCATCACCACGAAGTCGCCGCTCGGGTAGTTCAGCGATGTCACGTTCACGCACGTGATGTACGCGTCCCCCGTCGCCGGGTCGCCGTCCGCGTGCGGGTCCGCTTCCGGCAGGTCGCCCGACGCC
>JAJTXQ010000003.1 GCA_021462855.1 Dehalococcoidia bacterium
ACGAACACGCCGACCAACACGGCGACGAACACGCCGACCAACACGGCGACGAACACGCCGACCAACACGGCGACGAACACGCCGACCGAGACGGCGACGAGCACGCCGACCGAGACGGCGACGCACACGCCGACGAACACGTCGACGGCGACGGAGACGGCGACGAACACGCCGACGGCGACGCACACGCCGACGAACACGTCGACGGCGACGGAGACGGCGACGAACACGCCGACGGTGACACACACGCCGACGAACACGTCGACGGCGACGAACACCGCGACCAACACGCCGACGAACACGTCCACGCCGTCGAACACGCCGACGAACACGAAGACGCCGCGCAGCAACACGTCGACGCCGACGAACACCTCGACGTCGACGCCGGTGAACACGGTGCTGCCCGCGACGGCGGTGCCGACGAGGACGCAGCCGACGGTGATCGCCGTCCTGCCGGACACCGGCTCTGGCGGGTTCGGCGGGGGCAGCAGGAACGCGTCAGCACTGCTGCTCGGCCTCGGCGGGACGGCGCTCGCGCTGGTGGCGGCCGGCCTGCGGTTGCGGAGGATGCGCAGGTGGTAGCGGCAAGGATCAACTGACCAACCATAACGGGGAGAGGTTTCCAAAACCTCTCCCCGTTGCGTACTCTGCACGCAAGGAGGTTGGGGGAACATGCGCAGGAGCGAAAGGTTCATCTTGAGACGGTTGATGCCGAAACCGGAAAAGGCGCCGCTGGGCTTCGCGCTCGGGGCGGCATTCGCCATCGCCGCCGCTGCGGCAATCATCATCCCGACGTTCACCAGCGGCGGCGTCAGCCCCGCGTCGCCGCGCCCGGCGGGCGCCGCGATCATCCCCGCGGACTGCGACCCGACGGCGGGCGCCGCCGCAGCGGCGATCCGGATCACCAACGCGCCGGCGCCGCCGGCTGCCGTGGCCGACGGCACCGTGCTCAGCTACAAGGTCGGCGCCTCGTATCCGCCGTTCGCGGGCGGCGTCGCTTGTAACGCCTTCAACATCGATGTCTTCATCGATGTCCCGGGCCCGACCGGGTGGCAGTTCGTGTGCAACATCGACAGCATGGCGCCCGGCCCGGGCACGACGGAGTGCGCCGGCACGACCGATTACGTCGCGAACGGCGCGCACCGCGTGGGCACGTTGCTCGTCGCGAACGTGAAGATCATCGGCGACAAGCACGACCGCGAGGAAGGTGACTGCATCGCCGAGTCGCGCGTGCCGACCGACCAGACCACGTGCTTCGACGCCGCCGCGGTATCGGTGATCACGCTGCCGCACACGCCGACGCCGACGTTCACCCCGACGGCGACGAACACGCCGACGAATACGCCGACGCGGACGAACACGCCGGCGAATACGCCGACGCGGACGAAGACGCCGCGCCCGAACACGGCCACGCCGCGGCCCGACACCTCGACGCCGGCGCCGGACACGGCGACGCCGGTGAACACGGTGCTCCCGACGCGCGTCGTGCCGACGCCGACGCGGCCCGCCGGCGTCATCATCGTCCTGCCGGATACGGGCACGGGCGGCGGCGGCACCGGCGGCGGCAGCTTCGCGCTCGCCGCGGCGAGCGCCGCCCTGGCGGGCGTGCTCGCCTTCGCCGCGGGCGCCGGCCTTCGCAGGCGCGCCCGCTAGGCGCCGGTCAACGACACAGGTGGAAGGGGAGGCTCAAACGAGCCTCCCCTTCGCTGTTGCCGTGTCAAGCGCGCCCGGGCGCCGGGTACGGCCTGGCCTTGCCCGAAGGCGCGGACGCCGATAGCATCAGCGTCTGGCACTCTCCCGATGGGAGTGCTAAGATGCGGTTCAACCCACATCCGTTTCGCTCGCAGATTCGCACAGGAGGTACCAGAAGTGGCCAAGGCTGCAGTCGCGTCCAGGCCGGCGGCAAAGCCGGCGTCGAAGGCGGCGCCGAAGCGCTCGTCAAGCAAGCTCGTCCCGCTGCACGACCGCATCGTCATCCGCGCGACGGTGCAGGAGGAGGTGCTCTCCAGCGGCATCGTCATCCCGGACACCGCCAAGGAGAAGCCGCAGCAGGGTGAAGTCATCGCCGTCGGCCCCGGCCGGCTCGACGACAACGGCAAGCGCATCCCGATGGATGTCCAGGTCGGCGACCGCGTGCTCTACGCGAAGTACACCGGCCAGGAAGTGAAGATCGACCAGGAAGAGCTGATCGTCCTCGCCGAGAAGGACGTGCTGGCGAAGGTCCAGTAAGCAGCCGTCGCGCCGCCGCGCGGACCGACAGGAGTAACGAGAACAGATGGCAAAACAGCTTGTATTCGATGAAGAGGCGCGACGCTCACTGAAGGCCGGCGTCGATGCGCTCGCCGACGCGCTCAAGGTGACGCTGGGGCCGCGCGGCCGTAACGTCGTCCTCGACAAGAAGTTCGGTGCGCCGGCCGTCGTCAACGACGGCGTCTCGATCGCCAAGGAGATCGAGCTCAAGGACCCGTTCGAGAACATGGGCGCGCAGCTCGCCAAGGAGATCGCCACCAAGACTAACGACGTCGCGGGCGACGGCACGACGACCGCGACGGTGCTCGGCCAGGCGATGGTCCGCGAGGGCATGAAGAACGTCGCCGCCGGCGCCAACCCGATGGCCCTCAAGCGCGGGCTCGAGGTCGCGGTGAAGGCCGTGATCGACAGCCTCCGCGACCTTGCGCAGCCGGTGTCCGGCCGCAACCAGATCGCCCAGGTCGCGACGATCTCCGCCGCGGACCCGGAGGTCGGCGAGATGATCGCCGACGTGATGGAGAAGGTCGGCAAGGACGGCGTGATCACCGTCGAGGAGTCGAAGTCGATCCGCTTCGAGACCGAGTTCGTCGAGGGCATGGCGATCGATCGCGGCTACGTCTCGCCGTACTTCGTCACGAACGCCGAGCGCATGGAAGCGTCGCTCGAGGAGCCGTACATCCTGATCACCGACAAGAAGATCAGCGCCGTCGCCGACATCCTGCCGGTGCTCGAGAAGGTGCTGCAGGTGACGAAGAACTTCGTCATCATCTGCGACGACGCCGAGGGCGAGGCGCTCGCGACGCTGGTGGTCAACAAGCTGCGCGGCACGATCAACGCGCTCGTGGTGAAGGCGCCCGGCTTCGGCGACCGCCGCAAGGCGATGCTCGAGGACATGGCGATCCTCACCGGCGGCTCGTTCATCACCGAGGACATGGGCCTGAAGCTCGAGAACGCGCAGGTCGCCGACCTGGGCCGCGCCCGCCGCGTCACGTCGACGAAGGACGAGACGACGATCATCGAAGGCTACGGCACCGACAAGGCGATCCAGGACCGCATCCGCCAGATCAAGGCGCAGATCGAAGAGGCCACCTCGGAGTTCGACCGTGAGAAGCTGCAGGAGCGGCTGGCGAAGCTCGCCGGCGGCGTCGCGGTGATCAAGGTCGGCGCCGCGACGGAAGTCGAGCTCAAGGAGAAGAAGCTCCGCGTCGAGGACGCGCTCTCGGCCACGCGCGCCGCGGTCGAGGAGGGCATCGTCCCCGGCGGCGGCGTCGCGCTCCTGCGCGCGATCCCGTCGGTCGAGAAGGCGCGCGAGGCGCTGAGCGGCGACGAGCGCACGGGCGCGTCGATCCTCGAGCGCGCGCTGGAGGAACCGACGCGCATCATCGCCGAGAACGCCGGCCAGGAGGGCTCGGTGGTGATCGAGAACATCCGCACGGGCGCCGGCAAGGCGAAGGCGTACGGCTATGACGCGCGCAACGACGCCTACGTCGACCTGCTGAAGGCCGGCATCATCGACCCGGCGAAGGTGACGCGCTCCGCGCTGGAGAACGCCGCGAGCATCGCCGCGATGGTGCTGACGACGGAGACGCTCGTCACGGAGATCCCGGAGCCGCCGTCGGCGGCGCCCGCGCCTCCGCCGATGGACTACTAGCCGCAAACCCGCGACGTGCAGAAGCGCCCGCCGGAGACGGCGGGCGCTTCTCTGTGCCGGCGCGGGAGCTACGTGCCGGCGAGCCGCTTCACCACCGGCGCCAGCGCCTCGAACCCGTCGCCGGAGAAGGCGATGTAGCTGAACCCGTAGCGGTCGCGCCGCTCCTGCAGCGCGTCGACGATCTGCTCGACGGAGCCGACGAGCAGGTGCGGCGACTGCAACGCATCGGCCGGCGACATCGCGAAGCCCTTGGCGATCTGCTCGACGACGGCGTCGCGCGTGTCCGTCACGACGGACACGAACACCGTCACGTTGATCTCGAGATCCGCGAAGCGGTCGCCCGCGGCTTCCCGGATCCAGGCGATCTTCTCCTCCGTCGAGGCGGCGTCGCCGGTCTCCATTACCTGCCGGTTCACGGCGCCCGGCTCGAGGTTGAAGTTCACGCCGACGATGTCCGCCTTGCGCGCGGCGATCGACAGCACGCGCTTGCCGCCGCCGCCGACGAGGATCGGCGGCGGCTGCTGCACCGGCTTTGGCAGGCCGTGATAGTCGGTGACCGTGTAGTGCTTGCCGGTGAAGTTCACCGGCTCCTCGCCGAACATGGCGCGGATCACCGTCAGCGCCTCGTCGAGGCGGCTGATGCGCACGCCGGGGCGGTCGTAGGCGATGCCCGACACGTCGTAATCGCTCTTCATCCAGCCGGCGCCGATGCCGACTTCGACGCGCCCGTTCGACAGCACGTCGAGCGTCGCCATCTCTTTCGCGAACACGAGCGGGTGCCGGTAGTCGTTGTCGAACACGAGTCCGCCGACGCGCAGCGTCGATGTTGCCATCGCCGCCGCCGTGAGCGCGGGCACCGGAGCGAGCTGATCCTCGAAATGGTCGGGGATGAACAGCGTCGAGTAGCCGAGGTCCTCGATCTTGCGCGCTTTCTCGGTCCACTCCTCGCGCGTGCGGCCGCGCGATGTCTGGACAGCGAAGCGGAATTTGCGGGCCATGCTGCCTCCTGTTCGTGATGCGCCGGACGTGATCGTGACTGTAGCGGCCGGCAGGCCCGCGCGCGAGCCGGCCGGGCGGGCTGCGGCGGCTGTCGCCCTGGACCGGAGTCCGAGACCGGCGGCGCGGGTATACTCGCCGCATGCTGTTCCCGGATGCTCCGTCGTTCGAACACCTCGCCGACCTGCAGATCACGTTCGAGCCGGCGCGTGACTTCGGCGCGGGGCCGCACGGGCGCCGCGTCGTATCAATCATCAGCGGCGGCGCGGTCGAGGGACCGGCGCTGCGCGGCCGCGTGCGGCCGGGCGGCGGGGACTGGGCGCTGCGGCACGCCGACGGCACGCGCGAGCTCGATGCCCGCGCGACGCTGGAACTCGGCGACGGCGCACTCGTGTACTGCTCGTTCACCGGGACGGCCGCGGGCGATGGCGCACTCCGCGCCGTCGTGCGGTTCGAGGCCGGCGACGAGCGCTGCGCCTGGCTCAACGGCGTCGTCTGCGCGGGCACGGGGCGGCTGGACGCCGGGGCGCTGGACCTGCGCGTGTTCGCTGTGCGGCAAGAGCCTGCGATGCCCGATGCATCGGAGCAGATCGCCGCCGAGCACGTGCTCGATGCGCACATCCGGCTCGCGGCGCCCGAGCGGATCGGCGCCGGGCCGTTCGGGATGCGCACGGTGTTCATCGTCGAGGGGGGCACGTTCGAGGGGCCACGACTGCGCGGCGAGGTGCTGCCCGGCGGCGGCGACTGGCTGCTCTCATCGCCCGGCCACAACGAGCTCGATGTGCGCGGCACGATGCGCACCGACGACGGCGCGCTCCTGCACCTGTACTATCGCGGCATCCTCCGCGTGCCGGACGACGCGGGTGCGCGCGTGATGGCCGGTGAGGACGTCGACCCGTCGACGTACTACTTCCGCACGGCGCCACGGTTCGAGACGGGCAGCGAGACGTACGGCTGGCTCAACGCGACCGTCTGCGTGGCGTGCGGGTACTTCGGGCCGGGGCGCGTGGGTTATCGCGTCTTCGCGTTGCGGTAGCGTCAGCCGGCGACGGCCAACGCGCTCTCGATCATCGACCGGAAGATCACGAGGCCGTCGGTGCCGCCGGTGAGCGCGTCGCCTGCGCGCTCAGGGTGCGGCATCATGCCGAGCACGTTGCCGCGCTCGTTGATGATCCCGGCGATGTTGTTGAGCGAGCCGTTGGGGTTTGCCGCGGCCGTCTGCCCGCCCGCCGGCGTCACGTAGCGGAAGACGACGCGCCGCTCGTCCTCGAGCCGGGCGATCGTGTCAGCGTCGGCGTAGTAGTTGCCCTCGCCGTGGGAGATCGGCACGCGCAGCACCTGGCCGGCGCTGCCGGCGCTCGTGAACATCGTGTGCGGGTTGTCGATGCGCAGGTGCGTGTCCATGCAGCGGAACTGCAGGCTGTCGTTGCGCATGAGGGCGCCCGGCAGCAGATGCGACTCGCACAGGATCTGAAAGCCGTTGCAGATGCCGATCACCGGCTTGCCGGCGTCCGCGTGCCGCACCACCGCCTCCATGACGGGCGAGAAGCGGGCGATGGCGCCGCAGCGCAGGTGGTCGCCGTACGAGAAGCCGCCCGGGATGACCACGGCGTCGAACGCCGACAGGTCCGGCTCCTTGTGCCAGACGGGGCTCGCCTGCTGCCCGAGCCCGTCGCGCAGGACGTACAGGCAGTCGCGGTCGGACCAGGTGCCGGGGAAGACGAGGACGGCGAAGTTCATCGCACGCAGTATATCGGCCGCCGGCCGGCGGTCAGAGGTATGTGGCGAGCGCTTCGCGCAGCGGTGTCAGTCGCGGGTTCAGCACTTCGCGCAGGCGGCGATCGTCGGCCGTCGCCGGGCCGGTGATGAAGTCGATGGCGTCGGCGGTGAGGGGCGGCGAGGGCAGCAGCCCGGCCAGCGTGCCGATCGCTTTGCCGATCACCACCGGCTGGTGCAGGATGCGCCGCTTCATGCCCTTCACCTCCAGCGCGGCGCGGATGACCTCGTTCATCGTCAGCACCTCCGGGCCGCCCACCTCGAACAGCTCGTTGGCGGCCTCGGGCCGCAGCGCCGCGTCGGCCACGATGCGCGCGAGGTCATCGATGAACACGGGCTGCATCTCCTGCTCGCCGTCGCCGAACAGCGGCACGAACGGCAGCCGCGCGGCGAACTGCAGGAGGCGGTTCAGCGACCGGTCACCCGGCCCGTAGACCCACGACGGGCGGACGATGACCCACTCGATGCCGCAGTCCTGGAGGTACTTCTCGGCCTCCCACTTGTAGCGGAACCAGTGCTTCTCCGCGTCGCGCGAGGCGCCGACGCCGCTGAGGTACACGAAGCGGCGCACGCCCGCGTCCTTCGCGGCGTCGACCTGGTGGCGCGTGCCCTTGAGGTCGACCTCCTCGAACGTGTTCCGTTTGCGCCGGTTCTCGATCGGTTCGTTCGGGAACTGCACGGCGTTGATGACGATGTCGGCGCCGCGCATCGCCGGCGGGAGCGTCGCGGGCTCGCGCACGTCGCCCTCGCGCGCCTCGACGCCGTCCGCGAAGGCCGCGCGGATGCGCGCCGCGTCGCGCCCGAGCACGGCGACGCGCTCGCCGCGGGCGAGAAGTTCCCGCACGACCGCCGACCCGATGAGCCCGGTGCCGCCGCTAACGAGGATCATCGCTCACCTCCCCGCTGCGATGATACGCCGAACGCGGTCCGCGCGCGCGGGCCGCTATCGCGCGGGTGCATCGGGCTGGTGGCGGTGGCGCTCGGGCAGGCCGCGGGCGACCGTCTCGCCGCGGACGAACGCCGAGACGACGTGCGCCAGCGCTTCCGGATTCTCGCGCCAGTACGCCGCGGACGGCGCGACGGCGAGTCGCGCGTGCGGCATCCGCTCGTGCAGCAGCTCGCCCGACGCGAGCGGGTGGACCGGGTCATCGGGATGCGTCAGGACGAGCGCCGGCTGCGCGATCTCGCCGAGCCGATCTTCGGGGAGCATCTCGTCGTACAGCAGCGCGCGGATCGCCAGCGGGATCGACTCGCGCCGCTGCGCCGCGAGAAACGACGCGAGGTCGAGCCCGGCGTTCTCGCTCGCCGCGCGGCGTGCGGCCGGCGCCAGCGCCGCGAGTCGCGCCGTGGCCTTCGGGCCGAACAGCCGGAACGAGACGGCGAGCGGCCCGAACGTCCTTCGCGCCGGCTCGATGTCGCGCGCGAACGGCGGCGGCGACATCAGCACGAGCGACGTGACGGCGTCCGGGTGCGCCAGCGCACAGGCGATCGCCGTGCCGGCGCCCATCGACCCCCCGTACACGCTCGCCGGCTCGATGCCGAGGGCGTGGATCAGCGCGTGCATATCCGCGGCGAGCGCGGCGTAGCCGTAGTCGGCGCGGCGCGTCGTGTAGCCGGAGCGGCCGTGTCCGCGCGCGTCGTAGGCGATGACGCGGAGTCCCTTCGCGGCGAACGATTCGATGCGCTCGCCGAAGCGTGCCATGAGCGCGACGCTGCCCATCAGGCCATGGGCGACGACTAGCGGCGGGCCGTCGCCTGCGTGGTCCTCGTAGTAGAGGCGGATCCCGCGGACGCTCGCGTAAGGCACGAGCATATTGTCCCACAAGGCGGGCCTGTCCGTGGGTGACGCATTACGAGCACATCAACGTCCACCGCGGCTTCCAGCGCTACGAGTGCGGAACTGGTCAGTGCTACTCTGGTGGGGCGATACGGATCAGGTCACGCTTGCCTCGCGGGAGGTCGTTGTGCGTGTGTCGCCGCTCGCCATACTCGGGACCGGTGCCGTCGCTGTCGTGGCCGTCGCGCTGTTGCTGTTTGCACAGTCCAGGCAGACGGCCACGTCGAGCCCACAGGCATGGAGCGCGTTCTCGGCACGCTATCGCGTCATGGCCCCGGAGCAGCTTGATCGGGACAAGGATCTGTTCCAGGTGTGGCTGCTCGAATACCGGAGCAAGCGCGACTGGTCGCAGACGCTGCTCTCCGACGATGCCTACCCGTCCCGCGCCGGCTCGACCGAGCAATTCGATGGCGACGTCCTCGTGAAGTACAACGCGCTGGCGAACACCACGACACGGCTACCCAACGAAGGCAACGCGCTAGCGGTTCCGCATCGCTGGCTCGTGCCGTTGCGCATTGACGATTACGTCGAACGAGGGTTCGCGGTCGACGTTCCGCAGGCGGATGGCGCCGTGCGCTTGTCCAGGGATGAGACATTCACATGCACGGCGGGCGAGCGCGTCGGGGAATCGGCTTGTCCGCCCGACGGTGTGATCAGCGGCAGGACGGAAGTCGATCTGGGTCCCGATGGCGTGCCGCGGCGCGTCGTCGAGCGGGTGGGCGAACGCTCCATCGCGGCATTCACGGTACTGGAGCTCTCGCCGCTCCCCTGAGCGCGCGCGCCCCTACAGGTGCGTGGTCAGGCCGCCGTCGACGAACATCACCTGCCCGCTGATGTACGCCGCCGCGCCGGATGCCAGGTACACCGCCAGCGGCGCGATCTCGTCGGCCGCGCCCGTGCGCTTCATCGGCACGAAGCGCACGGTCTTGTTCTCCGCAGGGTCGGGGTTGCCGATCAGCGCCGTGTGCTGCATCCACCCCTGCGCGATCGCGTTCACCGTGATGCCCCTCGGCCCCCACTCCGTCGCCAGCGCGCGGGTGAGGTTCAGCACGCCGTCCTGCGCCGCGCAGTACGCCGCGGCGTTGGCAATGGCGCGCTCTCCGAGCACGGAGCAGACGTTGATGATCCGCCCCCCGCGCTCCTGTTTCAGCATCTCGCGTCCCGCGGCGCGGCAGCCGTGAAACGTGCCGGAGAGGTTCACCTGCATCACGCGGTTCCAGTCGATGTCCGTCGTCGCATCGGCCGCCTTGCCGAGGAAGAGGTCAGGCGCATTGACCAGGATGTCGATGCCGTCGAGCTCCTTGGCCACCTGCCGCACCATCACCTGCACGCCCGTGCCGAGCGTGACATCGGCGGCGACGGCCATCGAGCGGCGGCCCAGCTTCTCGACGTCGCGCGCGGTGGACTTCGCCTTCATCATCGCCGGGCCGTCGGTGCTCGTCGACGACACGGCGACGTCGGCGCCGGCTTCGGCGAGCGCGAGCGCGATCGCCTTGCCCGCGGGCGACCCCACGCCGATGACGAGCGCGCGCTTGCCGGTCAAATCGAACGCGTCGATGCCGAGGCGCACGTCGCCCCATTCGTTCTTCACAGCGCCACCTCCGGCGCGAAGCCGAACGGCGCGAGGCCGCCGGCCAGGCCGCCGCCATCGATGATGAACCCCTGCCCCGTCACGTAGCTCGACGCATCGGACGCCAGGTAGACGGCGAGCGGGCCAAGCTCCCACGCCTCGCCGAGGCGCTGCGCCGGCAGGTAGCTGCCCTGGGTCTTGGCGAAGATCTCCTCGCGCTCGTTGCGCGCCGGCGCCTGCCGCACGAATCCGGGGACGATGCAGTTCACGCGGATGCTGTGCTTCTGCAGCATCCACGCCATCGACTTCGTCAACGCGATGACGCCGGCCTTCGCGGCGCCGTAGCCGAAACTCAGCGGATAGGCCCGCAGCGCCGTGCCGGAGGCGACGCTGATGATCACGCCGCCGTGTCGCTCGGTGACCATCTGCCTTGACGCGGCGCGGGCGCAGTAAAAGGCGCTGGAGAGGTTGACGTCGATCGTGTCGCGCCAATCGTCATCGTCCACGTCCCACAACTCGGCGTTGGCGCCGCGCATGTCGCCGACGCCGGCGTTCGACAACATGATGTCGAGCCGTCCGAACTCGGCGACCGCGCGCTGGATCAGCGCGTCGCACTGCGCGCTGACCCGCACATCGGTCGGCTGCGCGACGGCGCGCCGCCCGAGCGCGCGGATATCCGTTGCCGTGCGTTCGACCTGGTCCGCCGTGCGCGCGGCGCAGACGACGTCGGCGCCGGCGTCGGCGAGCGCCAGCGCCATCTGCCTGCCGAGGCCGCGCCCGGCGCCCGTGACGACGGCGACCCTGCCATCGAGTTTCAGCCGTTCGAGGACCATGCTGCGCCTCCGTTCGTGAGAGAGCGTCATTGTAGGAGCCGTGCGCGCCACGCGCGATCTGGGTCTAAGCGCGGGATTCCCGTAGAACGGGCGCATGTCGTTGCTTGCGCTCTCGTTCCTGCTCGCGGCCGCGGTGTGTCACGCGTCGTGGAACTACATCGCCAAGGGGCTGCGGTCGAGCAGCGAAGTGACGTTCGCGATCGTGCTGTGCTCGGCGCTTGCGACGCTCGTGCCGGCGGCGATCGTCGTCGCGTGGACGCGCCCGTCGCTCGGCGCCGACGCCGTGGGGTTCATGGCCGTGAGCGCGTGCATCCACACCGGCTACTTCTACCTGCTGTTCCAGGGCTACCGCGCCGGCGACCTGTCCCTCGTGTACCCGCTGTCGCGCGGCACGGGGCCGCTGTTCGCCGTCATCGGCGCGGTCGTCATCCTCGGCGAGCGGCCGACGCCGCTGGCGATCGCGGGCGCTGCGCTGATCATCACCGGGGTGCTCGTGATCTCGGCGCCGCGCGACATGGCGCGCATCGTCGACGCGCGGCCTTCGATCATCTTCGCGCTGGCGACGGGCGTGACGATCGCCACGTACACGCTGTGGGACAAGGAGGGCGTCTCGCGCTCGAGCCCGGTGCTGTACAGCCTGGGCACCGACGTCTTCCGCCTGCTGATCCTGGCGCCGGCCGTGCTCGCCACCGCACGCTCGCGGACCGCGCTTGCGTCGACGTTGCGCGATGACGGCCGCGCGGTCGCCACGATCGGCATGCTGACGCCGCTCGCGTACATCCTCGTGCTCGCCGCGCTGAACGCGTCGCAGGTGAGCTACGTGGCGCCCGCGCGGGAGGTGAGCATCCTGTTCGGCACGTTGCTCGGGTTGCGCCTGCTCGCGGAGCCGCACCCCGGCCAGCGGCTCGCCGGCGCGGCGATGATCGTCGCCGGCGTCATCGCGCTGGCGCTCGGCTAGAGGTAGCGGCGCGCGTACGCCTTCGCCTGCTCGATGACCGCGGCGACGCCATCCGGCGCGCGCGCGATCGTGCCGTCGACAACGGCGAGCGTCGGGATGATGTGCGGCGCGTCGGGCGCGAGCGCGAACGGGTTGTGGCCCAGCTCGTGCACGCCGGTGCTCCCGCGTGAAGGGTCGCCCGCCGACAGGTGGAGGAAGCTGCGGTTGCTGCGCGCGAACCCTTCGGGCCATGCCGCCGGCACGTTGGAGTGCGAGAGCGGCGTGACCGCGCCGAGCGCGTCGTACCACCCCTCGCCGGCGACGAGCAGCGCGGGGAAGCGCGCCTTCAGCTCGTCGCGCAGGGCGACGAGGCCGGCGTACAGGTCATGGCGCGGGTCGTTCGTCCACACGTGCTGCGTGTCGAAGAAGGCCGCTGGCATGGCGTACGCCGCGGTGAGCGCGGACACCTGTTCGACGAGCCGCGCCCGCCACGACGGCGCGCCGGGGTTCAGCCAGATCTGCCAGCCCGGGTCGCGGGCGCGGCTGACATCCCAGTCGGGGCTGTTGCCCCGGAAGGTCAACCCCGACGGCCAGCGCATCTCGGCGGGCGCGCCCCACTCGGCGAACCCGGGCAGGTTGGCGTTCACGCAGTTCGCGCCGAACATCGGCATGAGGCGCACGCCGAGCTCGGCCGCGCGCGCGGCGAGCCGCCCGAACGCCGCGGCGCCGCCGAGGCGCGGCTCGGCGTGATAGTCGCCGTACTGCCAGTAGTAGCGCCCTTCCCAGCCGGCGAGGAACGCGAGCACGCGCCGCCCGTCGATGCGATCGGCGAGGTGCTCGATCGCGCCGCGCATGTCGTCGTAGGTGTTGAAGACGTAGCCGCTCCAGTGCATGCCGTGGAGCGTCACGGCGAGCGCGATCTCGCGTGCCCACGCCGGCACGTCGGCGCGCGTCGCCCACGGTTCGACGCCGAACGCGGCGTCGGTGTGGCGCTCGTGCCGCCGGACGATCGCCCCGGGGTCGCGCGTGCGGCCGATGCGCCACGGCGGCGCGGTCGTCCGCCTGGTCATCTCGTACGCCGCGTCCTCGTGGATCAGTTCGACGCACACGCCGTCGTCGCGCTCGATCACGGCGAGGCGTTTGGCGCGCACGCGGTCGTCGAGCGACTCGAAGTACAGGTGGTCGCCGTCACCGGCATCGATGAAGATCAGCGGGGTGTGGACGGTCAGCGGGTAGGTCACGGTCGTGCCAGCGCGGCGCACCGGCTCGCGGGCCCAGCGGTGGCCGATGAGCTCGCCGCGCGGCAGGCCGCTGACGATGAGCTTGGTGCAGCGGATCGTGCTCGCCGCCTCCGCCTCGACGACGAGCTCGAGGCCATCGTCACTGCGGCGCGCGTCGATGCGCGCGTGCCCGGCCGCCGGCTGCGTGCCGCCGGCCCATGTCAGCGATGTCGCGCGGACGGCATGGCCGGCGCCGGTTTCGGTCACGTCGGGCGCGGCGATGCCGTACGTGTTCTCGAACGTGATCACCTGGAGCGACAGACGCCAGCCGTCGATGTCGAACACCGGGTCGCACGGGTCGAAGCTGAACTCGAACATGCGCCGATTCTACGCGGCGTTGGCGCTTCACACTACGTGCGGGCGTCCGTATCCTGCGGTGTCGCGCGGCCGCGCGCGGACTGGAGGGATGAGTGCCCGACTACAGCTTTGAGCGGGAGATGCGCACGCCGTCGTCCGAGGCGTACGCGATCGAGCAGGACGGCGACGCGATCGGCCGCGTCGACGTGCACTTCGCGGCAAACAACGCCGTGCGCGTGACGCTCTGCGTGCCGCCGGACTTCGACGACGACGACATCGAGGAGTTGATCGCGGAGGTCGATGAGCGGTTGGTGCTGACGGCAAACGCGTATCGCGACGACTTCACGGTCACCGTGTGGCGCGGCGAGCAGGCGGGCGTGTTCTCGCCCGACGACGAGGACGGCGACGAGGCCGAGGAGCAGGGCAACGGGCTGCGGCCCGTGACGTAGCGCCCGGCGCCTAGCGGCCGGCGGCCTGCGCCGGGCGCCGCTCCGGCGAGCGCGCGCCGTCGCGCTCGGCGTCGCGGTCGGCGCGCTGCGCCTGGATCACGCCGTCGAGCGAGCGGAACTGCGGGAACATCGCGTACGCGGCTGCGACGGACGCCACCAGCAGCCCGGCGCCTGCGGCGACGACGGCCGGCGTGCCGAACGATTCGGCGAGCAGGCTGGCGGGCACGGCGCCGAACGGCATCAGCCCGAACGACATCATCATCACGCTCATGACGCGGCCGCGCACGTGGTCGGGGATGACCGACGTGACCACGGTGTTGTTGACCGTCGTGAACACCATCATCGCCAGGCCGACGCCGGCGATCATCGGGAGCGCCATGCCGAACACGGGCGACAGCGCGAACGCCGCGAGGAACACGCCCGTCGCCAGCGCGGCGATGAGCATGATGCGCCCCTTGTGCGGGTAGCGGTCCATGTTCGCGACGAGCAGCCCGCCGGCCAGCCCGCCGACGCCGCCCATCGCCGTCAGCAGGCCGAGGCCCGTCGAGCCGACGTGCCAGACGTCGTCGGCGAACACCGGCAGCAACGTCTGGTGCGGCATGGCGAAGACGATCGGCACCGTGCCCAGCACGAGCAGCCCAAGCACGAGCCGGTCGTTGCGGATGTAGCGGAAGCCGTCGGCGAAGTCGGTGAAGAACGTGAGCTTTGCGTCACGCTCGGCCGGCGGGATCTTCGGGATGCCGAAGGAGAAGACGATCGAAAGCAGGTAGAGCGCCGTCAGCACCGCGAACCCGCCGCCGATGCCGATCGGCGCGATGAGCAGGCCGCCGATCGCCGGCGCGACAATGCGCGTCGCGTTCATGGCGCTGGAGCTCAGCGACATGCCGTTCATGAGCAGGTCGCGCGGGAGCAGGTTCGGAAGCATCGCCTGCCGCGCCGGCATGATGAACGAGAACGCGGTGCCTGAGCCGATCGACATGATCACCAGGTGCCAGAACTCGATCACCCCGGTGCTGATCAGGATGGTGTTGGCGAGGTTCAGCGCAAAGACCGCCGTCTGCGCCCAGATCATCAGCATCCGCCGGTCGACACGGTCCGAGATGACGCCGCCGATCGGCGCCATGACGAGCATGGGCAGCGCGACGCTGAGCATGATCATGGCCAGCGCGACCTCGCTGCCGGTGAGGTCGTACACCAGGTAGCCGCGCAGCACGAGCATCATGTTCATGCCGCCGAAAAACGCCACCATGCCGTAGAAGTAGCTTGCGTAATCCGGGACGGAGAGCGCGGCGAACGTGGCGCGCCAACCGTTCGACGGATACGCTCGCCCGTTCGTCACCGGGCCGTGCTGCTGGTAGTCCATGCGTCGCGGGGCGCGCGCCCCGTCCCCCTCCGGTCGCAGCCGCTAGCCGGTCTGCGCCTGCTCTTCGTCGACGTGCTCGACCCAGCCGCGGTAGCGGCCGAGCTTCTCTTCGAGGTGCGCCTTCATCTCGTTCAGCGCCGCCAGCTTCTGGTCGACGACCGCGATCTGCCGTTCCGTCACCTCGACCGCGCGGGTGAGCTTCTCGCGCCGTTCCGAGATCTCCGCGTCCTTCCGGTACTCGGCGCGGAGCTGGAGCTTCACTTCCTCCGCCTCGACCATTTCCTTGATGTCGGCGAGCGTGAACCCGAGCAGCGTCTGCAGCCGCTTGATGCGCTCGACGCGCGCGACGTCTTCCTCGGAGTACAGGCGGAAGCCGCCTTCCAGGCGCGAAGGGGGCTTGAGCAGGCCCTTCTCCTCGTAGAACCGCAGGGTGCGCTGGGTGACGCCGGTGCGCTCGGCGACCTCGCCGATCTGGAGGTATGCCTTCGACTCGGCGGGCGGCGTGGGGTCGGCGGCGGGCGCGCGCTTGTTCATCGCGCTGATCGTAGCCGAATCTAACGTGCGCGTCAACGTTAGGGGCGCCTCACCAGCCGCGGGCGCCGCGCGGACGCGCGCGGCCGACGATGAACGCGTTGATGAGCAGCGCGCCGGCAACGAAGCCGCCGATGTGCGCGAAGTACGCCACGCCGCCACCGGCGCCCACCGCATCGACGCCGAGCGACGAGAAGCCCATGAACAGCTGCGACACGAACCACATGCCGATCAGGATCCACGCCGGCAGCGGGATCGGCACGATGATCAGCCCAAGGATCACCGCCACCGTAGCGCGCGGGTAGAGCACCAGGTACGCCGCCATCACCGCGGCGATGGCGCCGCTCGCGCCGATGGCGGGCGTCATATCGTCCGCGTTCACCACGCCGTGCGCGAGCGCCGCCAGCAGCCCGCCGGCGAGGTAGAACAGCGCGTAGCGCGCGTGCCCGAGCGCGTCTTCGATGTTGTCGCCGAAGATCCACAGGAACAGCATGTTGCCGCCCAGGTGCAGCCACGAGCCGTGCATGAACATCGCGCTGAACGGCGTGAGGAGCGCGTTCGGCTGCGTCTCGCAGCGCGCCTCGTTCACCGCCGACAGGTCCCCGCTCACGCCCGCCGCGTCGAACGTGCACGCGGGGATGTTGCCCCAGCGGAAGATGAACCGGTCGAGCTCGGTGATGTTGCGCGCGATCGTGTCGCCGCTCAGGTACACCTCGTACATGAACACGGCGATGTTCACGAGGATGATCGCGATGTTCACGTAAGGCACGCCGCGCGAGCGGATGCTGTCGGCGATCGGGATCATGGTGCGGGTCGGGGCTGTCGTCGCATGGCGCACAGCGTAGCGCGCCCGGACGGCGCGCGCGCTAGAACTCGATGCCGGGCTGCGCCTTGATGCCCTGCTGGAACGGGTGCTTGACCTCGCGCATCTCCGTCACGAGGTCGGCGAAGTCGATGAGCTCCTGCGGCGCGTCGCGGCCCGTGATGATGATGTGCGTGCGCTGGGGCCGCTCGCGCAGGGACGCGATCACCTCGTCGACGGGCAGCCAGCCGTAGGCGAGCGGGTAGGTGAACTCGTCGAGCGCGACGATGTCGTACTCGCCCGAGGCGATCTTCTCCTTGCACTGCGCCCAAAGCTCGCGCGCGAGCGCCTTGTCCTTCTCGATGTCCTTCGACAGCCACGTGAACCCGCCGCCCAGCGCGATGACCTCCATGCCGATCTTCTTCGCCGCGCGGTTCTCCCCGTAGTTTGACGTGGTGCTCTTGATGAACTGGAGCATGCACACGCGGTAGCCGCGACCCCACGCGCGGAGCAGCGTGCCGAGGGCGGCCGTCGTTTTGCCCTTGCCGTTGCCGGTATTGACGACGACCAGCGAGTGTCGCGGCGCCTGCGCGCCTTCGGACTCGTGCGTTGCGGCGTCGCTCATGGCGCGCCCCCCGCGACGCCCGCGAACGCCGCGCCGTCGCTGCGCTCGCGCGCCGCATCCGGCACGACGATCGGCAGGCCGGTGCGCGGGTGTGCGAGCACACGCACGGGCACGCCGTACACGCGTTCGATCGTCTCGGCGCGCAGCACGGTCGCCGGCGCGCCATCGGCGGCGACGCGCCCATCGGCGATCAGCGCCACGCGGTCGGCGAACGTCGCCGCGAGTGTCAGGTCGTGCACCACCGCCAGCGCGGCGATGCCGTCCGCGGCGCACAGCTCGCGCAGCAGGCGGAACGTGTCCACCTGGTGCGCCAGGTCGAGGTGCGAGGTCGGCTCGTCGAGCAACAGCAGGCGCGGCTCCTGCGCGAGCGCGCGCGCGATCAGCACGCGCTGGCGCTCGCCGCCGGACAGTTCGTCGACCGGCCGCGCGCGCAGGTCCCACGAGCGGGTGCGCAGCATCGCCGCCCGCACGATGTCGATGTCGCGCCCGCCCTCGGATTGAAGCAGGCCGAGGTGCGGCGTACGGCCCATCATCGCTACATCGAACGCGCTGAACCCGTCGGGCAGCGGCGCGCCCTGCGCGACGACGGCGATGCGCTGCGCGAGGCGGCGCGAGCCGGCGCGTTGGATGGGCTCGCCATCGACCAGCACGTCGCCGCGCGCCGCCGGGTGCGCGCCCGACACGACGCGCAGGAGCGTCGTCTTGCCGCAGCCGTTCGGCCCGGCGAGCGCGACGAGCTCGCCGGCGCGCACGCGCAGGTCGATGCCACGCAGCACGCGCCGCGCGCCGTACGCCGCCTCGACCGCGCGCAGCTCGAGCATCACGCGGGCCTTCGCCCGGCGCCCTGGCGGCGCAGGAGCGCGAGGAAGAAGGGCGCGCCGACGAGCGCCGTGATGACGCCGATGGGCACCTCGTAGCCGGGGTTGATGCTGCGCGCGATCAGGTCCGCGAGGATCAGGAAGGCCGCGCCGAACAGCGCCGAGAGCGGCAGCAGGCGGCGGTAGTCCGGTCCCCACGCCATCCGTACCGCGTGCGGCACGATCAGTCCGACGAAGCCGATGATGCCGCTCACGGACACCGCGGCCGCCGTGGCCAGCGAGGCCAGCGCGAGCACGGCGACCTTCACGGCCTCGACGTTCACGCCGAGATGCCGCGCTTCGTCCTCGTCGAGCTGCATGACGTTGATGATCCGGGCGAGCGGCGCGATGCCGGCGAGCGCGAGCGCGGCGTACGGCAGCAGGATGGCGGCGTCGGTCCACGTCGCCGTATTGAAGCCGCCGAGGATCCAGTTCAGGATCTCGAGCGTGCGCTCGTTGTAGGTGAGCATGAGGTATGTGACGACGGCCGTCCCGATCGATGATACGGCGACGCCCGCGAGGATCAACGACGCCGCCGGGACGGAGCCGCCGTTGCGCGCGAGCCCGTACGACAGCGCGACGGCGATCAGCGCGCCGGCGAAGGCCGCGGGCGGCACCGGGCTGAACATGCCCGCGACGACGAACAGCGGTGAGATGATCATCAGCGTCGCGCCGACGCTCGCGCCGGCCGCCACGCCGAGCAGGTACGGCTCGGCGAGCGGGTTGCGAAACACGCCCTGGTACGCCGCGCCCGAGAACGCCAGCGTCGCGCCGACCATGCCCGCGAGCAGCACGCGCGGCATCCGCACCTGCCAGATGATCGCATCGGCCGTCGCGGCGTGCTCGCCGGTGGAGATGAACGGCAGGTGGCCGGCGAGGATCGACAGCGTCGTCCGCGGCGGGATGTCGACCGTGCCCCAGCTCACCGCGAACAGCGCCACCAGCAGCGTGCCGAGCGCGGCGAGCAGGAACAGCGGCGCCTGCGTGCGCCATGTGACGAGCGGCGGCGCGTCATCGGGCGCGGCGAGGCGCGCGCGGCGGGCGGGCGCGATCTGCATCGCTACTGGAACGCGTTCGGGTAGAACGCCTTCGCGAGCTGCTCGAGCGCGTCGACGATGCGCGGGCCCGGGCGGCTGATGATGTCCGCGTTGATGCCGTAGATCCGGTCCTCCTGCACCGCCTTGATGGCGCTCCAGCCGGGGCGCGCCTTCACCGACTCGACCGTTACGCCGAAGTCCTCGTCGGCGAGCACGATGATGTTGGGGCTCGCCGCGATGATCGCCTCCTGCGTGAGCTGCGGGTACGGCACGCCGCCGCCATCGCCGGCGATGTTTCGCGCGTGCAGCGTGCGGTACAGGCTGCCGATGAACGTGCCGTCGGACGCGCTGTAGAACGTGGAGTCCAGTTCGTGGTAGACGGCGGGCCCGCGCGTCGTCGGCAGGCCGACGAGCTTCTCCTCGACCGCCTTGACGCGCGCGTTGAGGTCGACGAGCAGCTCGTTGGCGGCCTCCTCGGTGCCGGTGATGCGGCCGAGCAGTCCGATCTGGCCAAAGATGTCGTCGATCGATTTCACCTCGTCATCGATATCGAGGTAGAGCACCGGGATGTTGAGCCGGTCGAGGTTGCCGACGATGCCGCTGCCGTTGTCGGCGACGATCACGAGGTCCGGCGTCAGCGCGGCGATCGCCTCGACGTTCGGCTGGAACGCATCGACCTTCGGCTCGAACGCGGCGGCAGCCGCAGGGTAGTTCGCGAGCTTGTCGACGCCGGCGAGCGACGCCTCGCCGCCGACCGCAAAGATGATCTCCGTCGCGCCGGGCGACAGCGAGACGATGCGCTTCGCCGGGCCATCGAGGGTGAGCTTCTGCCCGTCGCTGCGCTCGATCTCTATCGGGAACGCCGATGGCGTCGAGACGCCCTGGATCTCGGTGGGGTTGTCCTCGAACGGCCGGTCGTCGCCGGCGCCGTCGTCCCCGCCGCACGCCGCGGCGAACAGCAGCGCCGCGCAGACGGCCATGAGCCAGAGGGTGCGCGCTCCGCGCCTGACGATGTCCAACGTGCCTCCCCGCGCCCAGCGGCGCCCCAAACAAAATCGCCCCTGCCTTCCGGGACAGGGGCGACATGAGCGCTGAGCGAATGCCCGCGCCTCTCCTCGGAGGCTTCGACGGAGCGAGTGGCGATCGACCTGGCTCCTCCCTCGCGGGAGATACAGTTGCGGGACAGCGCCGGCCTTGCACCGGACTTCGCCGCGCACTCGCGTATTCGGTTGTTGGGCCGAGGATACGGCGGCGCGGCGCGCCGGGTCAAGGTCGCCGCGCCGCCATCTGCCGCGCGTCAACTCAGCTTGATCTGTACCGCCTTCGTCTCCATGTACTCGGCCAGGCCTTCGTGCCCCAGTTCGCGGCCGATGCCGCTCTGCTTGTAGCCGCCGTACGGCATGTAAGGGAGGCCGGCGCTGTGGTAGGCGTTGACCCACACCGTGCCCGCCTGCAGTCCCTTCGCCATGCGGAACGCGCGGTTGATGTCCTTCGTCCACACGGCGGAGGCGAGGCCGTACACGGTGTCGTTCGCAAGCCGCAGCGCCTCGTCCTCGTCTTCGAACGTGATGACCGAGAGCACCGGGCCGAAGATCTCCTCCCGTGCAATGCGCATCTCGTTGTTCACGCCGTCGAAGATGGTCGGCTGCACGAACAGCCCGCGGTCGAAGCCGTCGCCCTGCAGGCGGCCGCCGCCGCACACCATCTCGGCGCCTTCCTCCTGCCCGGCGTGGACGTAGCGGACCACCTTCTCGAGCTGCGCCTCGTTGATCACCGGCCCCATCGTGGTCGCCGGGTCTTCCGGGTTGCCGACCTTGATCGTCGATGTGAACGCCTTGAGCTTCGCCATGAACTCGTCGCGGATCGACTTCTGCAGGAACAGGCGCGAGCCGGCCTGGCACACCTGCCCGGTGTTGAGGTAGATGCCGAAGAACGAGCCGCCGACCGCCTGATCGATGTCGGCATCGGCGAACACGATGTTCGGGGACTTGCCGCCGAGTTCGAGGGAGATCTTCTTCAGGTTGCCCGACGCCGCCTGCATGACGGTCTTGCCGACGGCGGTGGAGCCGGTGAACGCGACCTTGTCGACCTTCTCGCTCGCCGCGAGCTCCGCGCCGACCGTGGGTCCTGGGCCCGTGACGATGTTGACCACGCCAGCCGGCGCACCGGCGGCGGCGATGATCCGCGCCAGCTCGAAGGTCGTGCCGGCGGTGAACTCCGACGGCTTGGCGACGACGGTGCACCCGGCAGCCAGCGCCGGCGCCAGTTTCCACGTGATCAGCAGGACCGGGAAGTTCCATGGCGTGATGACGCCGACGACGCCGACCGGCTCGCGCACGGTGAGGCCAACGGCGTCCGGGACGAAGTTGGTGATCGCGTCGCCCTTGATGTCGAGCGCGAGGCCCGCGTAGTAGTCGTAGACGTCGGCGGCCATCGCGATCTCACCGATGGCCATGCCCGTGGGCTTGCCGACTTCCTTCGACAGCAGCTGCGCGAGCGGCAGGAGCTCGGCGCGCATGCCTGCCGCGATGTTACGGAGCACCGTCGCGCGCTGCGTGGCGGGCGCCTTCCTCCAGGCGCCGGCGTCGAACGCGGCGCGCGCGGCGTCGATGGCGCGGCGGGCGTCATCGGCGTTGCCCCACGGGATGGTCTCGACGACGTCGCCGGTCGCCGGGTTGCGCCGTTCGTACGTCTCGCCCGTCGTCGCCGGCGCCCACTCCCCGCCGATGAATTGCAGGAACCGGCGCTCGCCGGCCACATCCGGTGTCTTTGTCTCCGCGACCAATGCGTCATCCTCCTTGCCCTGTCGTTATGCTGGATACAGCATATCGCGTGTGTTCGCCACGCGCCTACCGCGGACATGGTGCTCGCGGCGGCGCCGCGAGCACACCGCCGTCCGCCGCCGTGGTGTCAATCGATGCGATAGGCGATTGTGAATTGACCTACAAGATACCCGTTGCTACGATCGCCGAGAACCTGGGCCAGGCCGCGCGGCCCGCTGCGCCGCGCCCCTGATTTCCGTCCGGGCTGGAGAGTCGCTTGCCGTTCGAGGCCCTGCTCGAGAACTACCTCGCGGTCTTCCTGGCGACGATCGTCGGCACCATTCTCGTCGCGACGGCGCTCATCGGGACGCGCATCCTCGCCCCGTACTCGAAAGACCGGGCAAAGGTGACGTCGTACGAGTGCGGCATGGTGCCAATAGGCCGCACGCGCGCCCAGATCCACGTCCGATACTACCTGTTCGCCATCCTGTTCCTGATATTTGATGTCGAGGCGATCTTCCTGTTCCCGTGGGCGGTGAATGTCGCGCAGGCGAGCCACTCGGCGTTCTGGGCGATGGTCCTGTTCATTGGCATCCTCGCGGCCGGGCTCGGCTACGCGTGGCGGAAGGGGGTACTCCAGTGGAACCGGTAGCCGAAACCACCACGACACCTTCGACCCCCGAAACGCCGCCCGCGGCGCCACAGCGCGAGCAGACGGGCATCGAGCGCGAGCAGGAGCGGCTGACGCCGGTGCCGTTCGTCCCGGGCAAGTCGTTCTATCGTCAGGTCCTGCCCGGCATCATCTCGGTGCCGGCCGATGCGGTGCTCGCGGTCTCGCGCAAGTCGTCGCTCTGGCCGATGACGTTCGGGCTTGCCTGCTGCGCGATCGAGATGATCGCGACGTTCATGGCGCACAACGACCTCGACCGGCTCGGCATCGTCCCGTGGCCGTCGCCCCGGCAGTCCGACGTGATGATCGTCTCCGGCACGGTGACGAAGAAGATGGCGCCGGCGGTGAAGCTGCTGTACGAACAGATGCCGAACCCGAAGTGGGTGATCGCCATGGGCGCCTGCGCCACCAACGGCGGGCCCTACTCGCGCTACGACCGCGTGATGCAGGGTGTCGACAAGATCATCCCGGTGGACGTGTATGTCCCCGGGTGCCCACCGCGCCCCGAGGGGCTGATCGACGGGTTCCTGGCGCTCCAGGCGAAGATCATGGAAGAGCGCAGCATCTAGATGGCGCAAGACCCGCAGAGCCCCGACGAGCAGAAGCAACCGGACGCGAAGGACGCAGCCGCCGAAACGGCGCCGGCGGCGCCTGAAGGCGCGCCCGCGGCGAAGGCGGCGAAGCCAGCGGCGGAGCGCCCGGCGCGACCGGCGAAGGAAGCCGAGCCGAAGACGGCGCCGCGCGAGACGCCGCCGCCGGGCAGCCTGAACGAGGTCATCGCGGCGGCGCTGCCGGATGTCAGCATCGCGGCGGCGTACATGGTGCCGGCGGTCAGCGGCGAGGCCGTGGCAATCGAGTTGAAGCGCGACGACGTGCCGGCGGTGCTGCAGGTCTGCCGCGACGACGCCCGCCTGGCGATGGACTATCTGCGCTGCCTGTCCGGCGTCGACTGGCAGGAGGAGGGGCTGGAGGTCGTGTACCACCTCTGGTCGTTCGAGAAGCGCCACGAACTCACGGTGAAGACGCGCGTGACCTACGAGGACGCCGTCGTGCCATCGGTCGCCGCGATCTACCCGGCGGCGGACTGGCACGAGCGTGAGGCGCGCGACATGTTCGGCATCGCCTTCAGCGGCCACCCGAACCTGGTGCCTTTGCTTCTGCCCGATGATATGACTGACCACTTCCCGCTCCGAAAGGACATCCCGCTGCAGGAGATCGAGGAATGGCAGGGCGAAAACCTGCGCGAGGGCGCGGGCGAGGGCGAGGAATAGATGGTCGCAGAACAGCGCCCCGACCTCGAAACGATCGACATGCCGATCAACATGGGGCCGCAGCACCCCAGCACGCACGGCGTGTTTCGCATGGTGCTCGTCGTCTCGGGCGAGAAGGTCGTCGACGTCACGCCGCACATTGGCTACATGCACCGCGGCGGCGAGAAGCTGATGGAGACGATGGACTTCCGCCAGGGCATCGGCTACGCCGACCGCACGGAGTACCTGGCGCAGTTCAGCGCCGAGCTCGGGTACGTGCTCGCCGTCGAGCGGCTGATGGGGGTGGAGGTGCCGGAGCGCGCGGAGTACATCCGCGTGATCCTCACCGAGCTGAACCGGCTCACGAGCCACTTCATGTTCGCCGGCGCGTTCGGCATCGACTCGGGGCTGTTCGGCACGAGCATGATGTTCGCCTTCCGCGAACGGGAGTTCATCCAGGACCTGTTCGAGGAGATCTCCGGCGACCGCCTGATGTACGCCTACTTCCGCGTCGGCGGGCTGGCGTGGGAGGTGACCGACAACTTCGTCCAGCGCTGCCACGAGTCGCTGAAGACGGCGGAGCGCGGCATCCGCGACATCGATGACTTGCTGACGCACAACGAGATCTTCATGGGCCGCTGCCAGAACATCGGCGCGTTCACGGCGCAGCAGGCCATCGCCTACGGGCTCAGCGGGCCGATGCTGCGTGCGTCGGGCGTGCCGTTCGACCTGCGCAAGGACGAGCCGTACTCGGTCTACCCGCGGCTGAAGTTCGACATCCCGGTCGGCAACTACGGCGACGTGTACGACCGCTTCCTGGTGCGCATCGAGGAGATGCGCCAGTCGGTGAAGATCGTCGAGCAGGCGCTCGAGCAACTGCCGCCGGAAGGGCCGATCGTCGCCGAGAAGCTGCCGCGCCGCCTGCGCACCCCGCCCGGCGAAGTGTACGCAAAGGTCGAATCGCCGCGCGGCGAGTGGGGCGTCTACCTCATATCGAAGGGGGGCGACAAGCCGTACCGGCTGAAGATGCGCTCGCCTTCGTTCTGCAACCTTACGGCGCTGCGAGAGATGACGATCGGCCAGTTCCTGGCCGACGCGGTCATGGTATTAGGGTCGATGGATATCGTGCTCTGCGATGTGGACAGGTAGATGATGCGAGCCGTGATCCTGGCCGCGCCCTCGGTCGATGCGCTCGACAACCCGGCGCTCTCGGCGCTGCTCGGGCTGATCGTGATCACGCTGATCATGACGCTCGGCGTCATGTTCGCGACGTGGTACGAGCGCAAGGCGGTGGCGCGCATGCAGCAGCGGCTCGGGCCGATGCGCGTCGGGCCGTGGGGGCTGCTGCAGCCGATCGCCGACACGCTGAAGCTCGTGTCGAAGGAGGGCGTGCGGCCGGCGTCGGCCGACCGCATCGCGTGGGACCTCTCGCTGGCGGCGATCTTCGTGCCGGCGTTCCTGGTGCTCGTCGCGATCCCGTTCACGGCGGACTGGTTCGTCAGCCCGATGGACCTGAGCCTGCTCTACATCCTCGCCGTCGGCGGCCTGTCGTTCATCGGCTTCCTGCTCGCGGGCTGGGGCTCCGACAACAAGTACGCGCTCCTCGGCGGCATGCGCGCCGCCGCGCAGCTCATCTCCTACGAGATCCCCATGATCCTGTCGATGCTCGCGGTCGTGATGGTCGTGGGCTCGGCCGATGTCTACCGGATCATCCTGTACCAGGACGTCGTGCCGCTCATCGTATGGCAGCCGCTGGCCTTCATCATCTTCCTGACGGCGACGATCGCCGAACTCGAGCGCCAGCCGTTCGACATCCCGACGGGCGAATCCGAGGTGGCGGGCGGTGTGTTCATCGAGTACAGCGGCATCCGCTGGTCGCTGTTCCAGCTGACGGGCTACGTGAATATGTACGCCTACAGCCTGCTCGGCGCGTTCGTGTTTCTCGGCGGCTGGGAGTGGCCGTTCGGCACGGACATCGGCTGGGGGTACCAGTTGCTGCTGACGATGGTGAAGATGGCGCTGTTCATCGTGTTCTTCCTGTGGGTGCGCACGTCGTTCCCGCGGCTGCGCGTCGACCAGTTAATGTCCTACGCGTGGAAGGTGCTGCTCCCGTTCGCGCTGGCGCAGATCTTCCTGAACGGGCTCGTGCTCGTGTACGACCTGCCGGATGTCGTGCTGCTGGCCACGTCGGGCGGCGGTGCGCTGGCCCTGTGCTGGCTCGTGTACAGCGTCGTGCGCGTGAAGCCGCGACAGCCGCTGCGCATGGTCGGCAACGTGCCGGCAACGGCGCCGGGGAGCGTGTCCGGATGATCGGGATCCTCCGCAGCCTGGGGATGACAGCGCGCGTGGCCTTCCGCAAGCCGGTCACGAACTCGTATCCGAACGTGCACCGGCAGATCGCCAACCGCGACCGCGCCTTCCCGATCCTGTTGTGGGACGAGGAGCACGACGAGCCGTTTTGCACCGGCTGCCACGCCTGCGAGCGCGCCTGCCCCGTTGAGTGCATGACGGTGGTGATGAAGGACAACCCGAAGCACGCCACGGGGGAAAGCAAGCGCCGGAAGATCATCGACGAATTCTGGATCGACTACGGCCGCTGCATGCGCTGCAACATCTGCGTCGAGGTGTGCAACTTCGAGGCGATTGGCATGAACAACACGTGGGCCGGCCACGAACTCTCTCGTTTCGACCGCTCGGAGCTGGTGATG
Organism: Dehalococcoidia bacterium; assembly: GCA_021462855.1. Classification (GTDB taxonomy): domain Bacteria; phylum Chloroflexota; class Dehalococcoidia; order DSTF01; family JACRBR01; genus DTUCFX13. Next base: position 26,482 of record JAJTXQ010000003.1, read on the forward strand.
GATTTGGACATGCTCTTGTCGCAGTCCAAAGCCGGGAAAGTGGATCCAGGCCTCAGGGCATGACACTGCTGTTCTTCTACGTCATGGCTGGCACGATTCTCGCGGGCGCACTGGGCGTGGTGCTCGTGCGGAATACCGTGTACGCCGCGCTGTTCCTGATCATGTCGCTGCTCGGCGTCGCCGGGTTGTACATCCTGCTGTCGTCGGAGTTCCTGGCGCTGGTGCAGGTGCTTGTGTACGGCGGCGCGGTGATGGTGCTGCTGGTGTTCGCGCTGATGCTCACGCGCGTGCACGAGCTCGACAAGAAGATGAGCGGCGACCAGTGGCCGCTCGGCGCGGTCGCGGCGCTCGCGCTGCTCGGCGCGTTCATCGGCATGTGGACGCAGACTGACTGGCCGCGCGACCCCGACCAGGTCACGCTCGTGCCGTTCGCGACGATCGGCGACGCGCTGTTCAACCGCTGGTCGGTGCCGTTCGAGATCGTGTCGCTCGTGCTGCTCGTAGCGCTCGCCGGGGCTATCATCATCGCGATGCAGGAAGAGGGGGAGCGCTAGTTGGAAGCGGTATGGGCTGACATCCCGCTGGAGCACTTCCTCGTGCTGAGCGGCATGCTCTTCTGCATCGGCGTGTACGGCGTGCTGTCGCGCCGCAACGCCATCCTGGTGCTGATGTCAGTCGAGCTGATGCTCAACGCCGTGAGCATCAACATGGTGGCGTTCGCGGTGTACACCGCGCCGACGCTGTTCATCGGCATCATCTTCACCGTGTTTATCATCGCCATCGCCGCGGCGGAGGTCGGGCTCGCGCTCGGCGTTGTGCTGCGCGTATTCCGGAACCGCGGGACCGCGAACGTCGACGAAGTAAGCGCGCTGAAATGGTGAGCGCGCTGCGCACAGGCCGGGGGAGGTAATCATCAGCGGATTGGGCATGGACGACGCGTGGCTGCTGCCGGCGATCCCGGTCGCCGCGTTCGTCATCCTCCTCCTCACCAGCCAGTACCTGCCGCGGCGCGGTGACTGGGTCGCCATCATCGGCATGGCGGCCGCGTTCGCGATCGTGTTCCCGATCGGGAAAGACGTCGCCGACGCCATCGGCGCTGGCGAGTTCCACGGCAGCGCGCGCTCGTGGCAATGGCTCGAAATCCCCGGCTACATCGAGATCCGCATGGGCACGTTCGTCGACCAGATCACGCTCGTGATGCTGTTCTGCGTGACGCTCGTCGCGTTGCTCGTGATGATCTACTCCACCGGGTACATGCACGGCGACAGGCGGTACGGCTGGTTCTACGCCGTGATCTCGCTGTTCGTCGCTTCGATGCTCGGGCTGGTGCTCGCGGACAACCTGCTGCTGCTCTACTTCTCGTGGGAGCTCGTCGGCCTCTGCTCGATGCTGCTGATCGGCTACTACAACGACCGTCAGTCCGCGGCCGAGGCGGCGAAGAAGGCATTCGTCACAACGCGCATCGGCGATGTCGGGCTGCTGATCGGCATCATCATCCTGTTCACGCAGACAGGCACGTTCAACATCGGCGAGATCCTGCACGCGGCGGAGGCGGGCGACATCCAGCGCGAGTGGCTGACGGCGGCCGCGGTATGCGTGCTGGCCGGCGCCGTCGGCAAGTCGGCGCAGTTCCCGCTGCACGTCTGGCTCCCGGACGCCATGGAAGGCCCGACGCCGGTGTCCGCGCTGATCCACGCCGCGACGATGGTCGTCGCCGGCGTCTACCTCGTCGCGCGCATGCTGCCGCTGTTCGAAGTCGTGCGCGGGATGCCGGAGCTGATCACCGCGCTCGGCCTGACGACGACGATGCTCGCGGCATTCATGGGGCTCGCGCAGCGCGACATTAAGCGGGTGGTCGCCTACTCGACGCTGAACAGCCTCGGGCTGATGTTCGTCGCGCTCGGGTCGGGCGCGGTCGGCGCGGCGATGCTGTACCTGTTCGCGCACGCCTTCTTCAAGGCGCTCCTGTTCCTCGCCTCGGGATCGGTGATCCACGCGACGGAGGAGCAGGAGGTCGACAAGCTCGGCGGGCTGTGGGGCAAGCTGCCGCTGACCGCGCCTGCGTTCGTCATCGGCGCGCTGGCGATGGCCGGCCTCGTGCCGCTGTCCGGCTTCTGGGCGAAGGATGAGATCCTCGTCGGCGTCGACCACGGCCACCTGACGCCGATCGTGCTGTGGACGCTGATCGTCAGCCTGCCGATCACGGCGCTGTACATGACGCGCGTGGTGATGCTGACGTTCTTCGGCGAACCAAAGGATCACCATGTGCACGAGCACGCGCACGAATCCGCGCCGGTGATGACGATGCCGCTGCTGTTGCTGGCCGTGCTGGCCGTCGTCAGCGGCTTCGTCGTGTTCGAGGGCGTGGGCGAGGCGCTGGGCTTCCACAGCGGCTGGCTCGGGTTCATCTTCAATGAGGCGGAGGGCCCGCACCACTTCGAGGTGCAGTGGGGCCTGACGATCCTCTCCGTGGTGCTGGTGGTCGCGGGGATCGTGGGCGGCGTGTGGTTCTGGGGCGGGCGCGCCGAACCCGCGCGGCGCGCGGGCGCGTTCTCGCCGTTCTTCTACCGCATGTTCCTTAACCGCTTCTACTTCGACGAGGTCTACCAGTTCGCCATCGATAAGGTCGTGCTCGCCGCGGGACGCGTCGTCGCGGTGTTCGACCGCGTCGTGGTAAACGACACCGGCGTGAACGGCCCGGGCGAGGCGACGGACTTCGCGGCGTCCCTCGGCAAGCGCCAGCAGACGGGGTTGTTGCCGAACTACGCGCTGGCGATCGTCGTCGGCATCGTCGTGATCGCCGCGGTGGCCTTCGGGTACCGCGGCTAGGGCAGAGGGAAGATGGAATCGGGTTACTGGCTGATCGCGACCGTCGCCATCCCGCTGATCGCGGGCGGTGTGATGGTGCTCATCCCCGACGAGCGCAAGGACGTCGTCCGCTGGGTCAGCGCGGCGGTCGGGGCGGTGCTGTTCGCCATCTCCACGTACGTCTTCTTCATGTACGAGGTCGGCGGCGACCAGTACCAGTTCTTCATCCGCTGGGCGTGGCTCGAGGACGTCGGCTTCCTGGGCGAGAACGGCATCTCGCTTGCGTTCGGCATCGACGGCATCGCCGCGCCGATGGTGCTGCTGACGGGCGTCGTCGCGTTCGGCGGCGCGCTGATCTCGTGGAAGATCGAGCACCACAACAAGGACTTCTTCGCGCTGTTCTGGGTGCTGGTGTCGGGCGTGTACGGCACGTTCACGGCGCTCGACCTGTTCTTCTTCTTCTTCTGGTACGAGGTCGCGGTGCTGCCCATGTACCTGCTGATCGCCGTGTGGGGATCGAGCAGCGTGTTCCCGACGTTCGCGCGCACCAAGGAATACAGCGCGATGAAGCTCACGATCATGCTGGTGTCGGCATCGATCCTCATCTTCATCGGTATCTTCGCCGTGTTCCACGAGGCGGGCGCCGGCACGTTCGATCTGCAGACGCTGTACGCGTACCAGTTCGACCCGCGCTTCCAGAAGATCGTCTTCCCGCTGTTCGTCATCGGCTGCGGCGTGCTGGCCGGCCTGTGGCCGTTCCACACGTGGTCACCCGACGGTCACGTTTCGGCGCCGACCGCCGTGTCGATGCTGCACGCGGGCGTGCTGATGAAGCTCGGCGCGTTCGGCATCATCCGCCTCGGCATCCAGCTGTTGCCGGAGGGCGCGACGTTCTGGATGCCCGGGCTGATGATCCTGGCGACGGCGAACGTGGTGTACGGCGCGTTCGCGGCGACGGCGCAGCGCGACTTCAAGTACATGATCGGGTACTCGTCGGTGAGCCACATGGGTCTCGTGCTGATGGGCCTCGCGACGATGAACGTGATCGGCGTCAACGGCGCGGTGCTGCAAATGTTCTCCCACGGGGTCATGACGGCGATGTTCTTCGCCATGGTCGGCTCGGTGTATGACCAGGCGCACACGCGCGACATGACGCTGTTCAGCGGGCTCGTGCACCGCATGCCGCTGTTCGTGTTCTTCTTCGGCATCGCGGGGCTCGCGTCGCTCGGGCTGCCCGGGCTGTCGGGGTTTATCGCCGAGTTCCACGTGTTCGGCGGCGCGTTCCGCACGTACCCGTGGGCAGGCGCGCTCGGCATCTTCGCCGCGGCGATGACGGCGGTGTACATCCTCCGCATGATGTCGATGTCGTTCTTTGGCCAGTTCAACGAGCAATGGTCGGGCCTGCAGGAGATGACCTTGCTCGAGCGCGGCACCGCGGCGCTGCTGCTCGGTTTCATGCTCTTCATGGGCCTGTGGCCGGCGCCGTTCATCGACCGCATCCAGGAAAGCGTGCGTAACCTGCCGGGAGTTTCATGACCGAGGGATTGAACTTCGACTACACGGTCTTCATCCCGGAGTTCCTGCTCCTCGGGCTCGCCGCGGCGATCGTCGCGCTGGACCTGGCGTACCCGGCGATCCGCAAGCAATGGCTGGCATACATCGCCGGTTGCGGGCTGCTGGCGACCGCCGGCGTCTCGCTCGCGTGGATCGACGTCGAGACGAACTTCGCGGATCTCGTCGTGGTCGACAACTACCTGACGTACTTCCGCGTGTTCTTCATGGTCATCGCCGCCGTCGTCGCGTTCGCCTCGGCCGACCTCGTGGCGCAGCGGCTGAAGCACCCGGGTGAGTACTACGGCCTGATCATTGTGTCCACCGTCGGAGCGATCGGGATGGCGGGTGCGCGTGAGCTGATGACGGCGTACCTGTCGCTCGAGCTGCTGAGCTTCAGCCTGTACATCCTTGTCTCGTACGCGAAGTTCGACCGCCGCTCGAACGAGGCGGGCATGAAGTACATCCTGCTCGGCGCGTTCTCGTCGGCGATGTTCCTCTACGGCATGAGCCTGATCTACGGGATCACCGGCACGACGTATTACAGCGGCATCGCCGCGGCGCTCGGCGAGCGGGCGACCGACTTCGAGTGGGCGCTGCTGATGGGCCTGGTGCTGATGATCGCGGGCATCGGCTTCAAGATCGCGGCGGTGCCGTTCCACATGTGGACGCCCGACGCGTACGAAGGGGCGCCCGTCGCCGTCACGGCGTACCTGGCGACGACGTCGAAGGCGGCCGGCTTCGCGTTCGTGCTGCCGCTGTTCAGCAACGCCTTTCAGGTCGTGCACGATGACTGGAGCTGGATGCTCGCCGGCATGGCCGCCGCGACGATGATCCTCGGCAACGTGGTCGCGCTGCAGCAGCGCAACATCAAGCGGCTGATGGCGTACTCATCGATCGGGCAGGTCGGCTATCTGCTCATGGGCGTCGCCGCCCTGTCGCACGCGAGCGCGTCGGCGCTGGTGCTGCACCTCACCGGCTACATGGTGTCGAACCTCGCGCTGTTCGTCGTGATCATCGCCTGGGTGCACATGAACGACAGCGAGGAGATCGCCGACTTCCGCGGCATGCGCGAGCGCGCGCCGCTGCTCGCCGGCGTGCTCGCGGGCGCGCTGTTCTCGCTTGCCGGCCTGCCGCTGTTCGCCGGCTTCGTCACGAAGTTCATCCTGTTCCAGGCGGCGACCGATGATGGCTATCTGTGGCTCGCGGCGATCGGCGTCACGACGAGCGTGATCTCGCTGTACTACTACCTGCAGGTCATGCGCGAAGCGTTCGTCAGCGCGCCGGCCGAAGGCGCCGGGCCGTTGCCGGTGCCGCTGCTGATGCGCGGCCTCGCCGTCGCGATGATGCTCGGCGTGTTCTACGTCGGCCTGTATCCGCAGCAGCTGTTCGACGCGATCGACAACGCGACGCGCTTCCTCTTCGTCTGACCCTTTCCGTCTGACCGCGTCGCACGCGATATCGCAACGGCGTGCCAAACATGTCCGCGCGGTGCGTTCGTGCGCTGGCGCAGGCTGCCCGCTAGCCGGGGCCGCCGGCGAGCGACGTGAGCGCTTCGCCGGTGAGCCGGTATACCGTCCACTCGTCCATCGCCACGGCGCCCAGGGACCGGTAGAACGCGATCGACGGCTCGTTCCAGTCCAGCACCGACCACTCGACGCGGCCGCACCCGCGCTCCACCGCCATCCGCGCGAGCTCGACCAGCAGCGCCTTGCCGAGCCCGCGGCCGCGGTGCGCCGGCCGCACGAAGATGTCCTCGAGATACAATCCTGGCCGCCCGAGAAACGTCGAGTAGTTGTGGAAGAACAGCGCGAAGCCGGCAACCGCTCCGCCATCCTCGGCGATCAGCGCCTCGACGTACGGTCGGGCGCCAAACAGGTGCTCGAGCAGGGCGCCCTCGTCGAGGACGGCCTCCGACGACAGGCGCTCGTACTCGGCGAGCTCGCGGACCAGCGCGGCGATCTCCGGCACATCGGCCGGCGCGGCGGCGCGGATGACGCGCGCGCCGGCGGTCACCCGCCGCGCTCCTCGATCCAGCGGTTGAACGTTGGCGCGCGCTTCTCGCGGAAGGCGAGCACACCCTCGAGCGCGTCGGGGTGGTGGTCGGTGATCGCGGTGCGCGCGGCGATGTCCTCGAGCGCGGCGGCGAAGCCGGACTCCGCGGCGTTGTAGATCGAGCGCTTGAGCAGGCGCATGGCCACCTGCGGGCCGTGCGCGAGCTCGCGCGCCAGCTCGAGCGCCCGCGCTTCGAGCGCATCGGGCGCCGCCACCTCGTGCACGAGTCCCAGCGCGAGCGCCTCGCCGGCGCTGACGATACGGTTGCGCATCAGGAAGTCCATCGCGCCGGCGACGCCGAGCATCTGCACCAGCAGAAAGTGCCCGCCCTCGTCCGGCATCAGCCCGAAGCGCAGCGTGCCGCTGCCCATGCGCGCCGCGATCGAGGCGATGCGGAAGTCGCACGACAGCGCGAGCGAGAAGCCGGTCTGGACCGCGATGCCGTTGACCGCCGCGATCGTCAGCTTGTCGAGCGCCCGCACGACGACGTTCAGCGGCTGCGACAGCCAGCGCAGGCCTTCGTACGTGCTCGCCGGGTCGCGGTGGCCGGCGGGGATGTCGCGCATCAGCGGCTGCGCGCCCTCCGAGGGCACGGGCCGGCCGGTGATGTCATCGCCCGCCGAGAACGCGCGCCCGCTGCCCGTGAATACGATGACGCGCACCGCGTCGTCCATCTGCGCCTGTGTCAGCGTTTCGACAAGGTCGCGCTTCATCGGCTGTGTCATGCCGTTGAGGCGTTCGGGCTGATTGAACGTGATCACGGCGATGCCCGGATCCTCGACCCGGACCTCGAACCCGCGGAACGTGCCGGTGTCCATGCGCGCCTCCTCGTTGCACTGCGCAGCATAGGGGCGCGCGCGGCAATGAGCCACGGGCGGTTACAGCACCGCCAGGTAACGCTCCATCTCGAAGTCGGTGACGTGCTTACGGTACGTCTCGTACTCGATCGTCTTGTTCTTGAGCAGGCTCTCGAACGTGTGCTCGCCGAGCGTCTTGCGCATGAGCTCGCTGCCGGCAAACGCCTGGATCGCCTCCTTGAGGCTGCCCGGGAGCGACTCGATGCCGCGGGCCGCGCGCTCGTCATCGGTGAGCGCGAACACGTTGCGGTCCGAAGGCTCCATCAGCGGGTACTCGCGCTCGATGCCCTCGAGGCCGGCGGCGAGCATCACCGCGAACGCCAGGTACGGGTTGCACGCCGGATCTGCCGCGCGATACTCGATGCGCGTCGCCGTCTCCTTGCCCGGCTTGTACTCGGGCACGCGGATGAGGTCCGAGCGATTCCGCCGCGCCCAGGTGATGTAGACCGGCGCCTCGTATCCCGGCACCAGGCGTTTGTAGCTGTTCACCCACTGGTTCGTGACGAGCGTGAACTCCGGCGCGTGGCGCAGCAGGCCGGCCATGTACGCGCGCGCGATCGGCGAGAGGTGCAGCGGGTCCGACGCGTCGAAGAAGGCGTTGCGGTCGCCGCGGAACAGCGACTGGTGCGTGTGCATGCCGGAGCCGTTCTCGTTCGCCAGCGGCTTGGGCATGAAGGTCGCGTAGACGCCGTTGGCGAGCGCGATCTCCTTCACGACGAGGCGGTACGTCATCGCGTTGTCCGCCATCGTCAGCGCATCGGTGTAGCGCAGGTCGATCTCGTGCTGGCTCGGCGCCACTTCGTGGTGGCTGTACTCCACGCCGATGCTCATCTCCTCGAGTGTGAGCACAGTCTGGCGTCGCAAGTCGCTTGCGATGTCGAGCGGCGTCAGGTCGAAGTAGCCGCCCTTGTCGAGCGTTTCCGGCGCATCGGGCGACTTGAAGTAGAAGAACTCGAGCTCGGGTCCCACGTAGAACGTGAAGCCGAGGTCGGCCGCGCGCTTGAGCTGCCGCTTGAGCACGAAGCGCGGGTCGCCCTCGAACGCGCTGCCGTCGGGATGCAGGATGTCGCAGAACATGCGCGCGACACCGCGTTCACGCGGGCGCCATGGCAGCACCTGGAACGTCGCCGGGTCGGGCATCGCCACCATGTCCGACTCATCGACGCGCGCGAACCCCTCGATGCTCGACCCGTCGAATCCCTGTCCTTCTTCGAGCGCCTGCTCGAGCTCCTCGACCGTGATCGCGAAGCTCTTGAGCGAGCCGAGAATGTCCGTGAACCACAGGCGGATGAACTTGATGTCGCGGTCGCGACACGCCTGGAGCACGAATTCTTTCTGGTTATCGATCATGCAGCCTCCCGTCGCCCACCGCAGCCATTGTATCGGTGCGCCGGCTGCCGCGATGGCCTCCGCGGACCCGCGTAACAGACTCTTAATCGAGCGCGCGCGCCGCGGCGTCAATCAGCGCTGGTCACTTGTGAAAGTGTACTCACTCGCGTATGGTGCCAGCGCAGGAGGATGCGATGGCGAAGGAATACGGGCTGCCCTGCCCCGTCGCGAAGTCGCTCGACATCATCGGCGACCGCTGGACGCTGCTCATCGTGCGTGACCTGCTGGTCCTGGGGCCGCGCAAGTACATCGAGTTGCAGGCATCGCTGCGGGGCATCGCGCCCAACGTGCTGTCGGACCGGCTGAAGACGCTGGAGGCGCACGGCGTCGTCGAGCGCGAATTCTACGAAGAGCACCCGCCGCGCGCGTTGTACAAGCTGACCCGCAAGGGCCAGGATCTGCGCGTGGTGCTGCAGGCATTCGTCCAGTGGGGCAGCAAGCATGCGTACGATGGCGTCGCGGTGGTGCACGCCGCGTGCGGCCACGAGCTCAAGCTGCAGTCCGTGTGCGAGCGCTGCGACGAGCGCGTCGCGCCGCGCGACAGCCAGATGAAGTACCGGCGCAAGGAAGCCGCCGCGGCCATGCATCGCGAAGGCCGGTAACCCCTGCCCTACGTCTCGCGCCAGCGCAGGCCGAGGATACCGACGATCAGTCCGCCGGCCGTGATCGCCGCCAGATACGCCGCCGAGCGGCCGAATCCGCCGTTGCCCGAAAGGACCGCGTCGAGCGCCGTGCCGGCATGGGTGTATGGCGAGAATCGCGTCAGCCACTGCAACCACCCAGGCAGGCGATCCGGCGGGAAGTACACCGGCGAGAGCAGCGTGACCATGATGCCGACGAGATTCGCCATCACGTTGCCGATCTCCGCCGCCGGTGACCACGTCGCGATGATCAGCCCGAGGCCGGTGAGCGAGAGCGATGTCAGCACCAGCAGCGGAAGCAACTCCCAGCCGACGTGAATGTCGATGCCCACGACCGGCGCGAACAACAGCACGGCCGCCGCCGTCGCCATCCCCTGCACAAGCGAAAAGCCGATCACGCCGAGTGCGTACGAAAGCGGGTGCACCGGCGACGTCACTACGAGCTTCAGCGTGAAGTTGAAGCGTTCGAACAACATGATCTGCGCCAGGTTGTTCACCGTCATGAGCCCGATCGCGAATACGAGCGATCCCGTCATCAGCCGCGTACCGACGAGGTCCTGCGCGCCCGGCGGCACCAGCCACTTGGCGAAGTACAGCGTGCCTATCGGGATGATGATCGCCGTGACGATGTAGAACGGCCACCACGACCGCATTTTCAGCATCTGGATCTCGAAGACCACGAGCCCGTCGCTGGCGAACTTGGCGGGGATCATGCGTTCGCTCCCTCGCCGGTCAGCTCGAGGTACACATCCTCGAGGCGCGCCTTGCCGAGCGAGAACGTCGTGATGCCGCGCCGCGCGAGTTCGGCGAGCACGAGTTCCGGCGTCTGGCCGCCGATCGAGGCCCCCCCGGCGCCGTTCTCGTACGTCGCGCGGTACGGCTCGCGGCAGCGGGCGCGCAGGTCATCGAGCGTGCCGCGGGCGATGATCCGCCCGCCGCTGACAAGCGCGATGCTGTCGCACAGCGCCTCGGCTTCCTCCATGTAGTGCGTGGTGATGATCATCGTGCGGCCGCCGGCGCGCAGCCGCTTGAGCAGCGCCCAGACCTCGCGGCGGGCGTGCGGATCGAGCCCCGTCGTCGGCTCGTCGAGCACGATGACCGCGGGGTCTCCAACCAGCGCGATGCCGACGAGCAGCTTGCGCTTCAACCCGCCCGACAGCTGGCGCGCGATCGTCCGCGCGTGCGTCGCAAGCCCGAGCAGATCGACGAGTTCGTCCGCGCGGCTCTGGGCGGCGCGGCGTGACATCCCGCGCAGCCGTGCGAACGCCGCGAGGTGCTCCGCGGGCCGCAGGTGGTCGTACGGTTGCGCCTCCTGCGGCACGACGCCCATGAGAGCGCGCGCGCTCATCGGCCGGCGCACGACGTCGATGCCCAGTACATGGATCGCGCCGGATGTAGGCTGCAACTCACCGGTCACCTGCCGCACGAGGGTCGTCTTCCCGGCGCCGTTCGGCCCGAGCACCCCCATGACGGTGCCGGGAGGGACGGTGAACGAGATGTCAGCGTTCGCGAGCGTGCCGTTCGCGTAGCGCTTCATCAGGCCGTCGACGCGAATGGCCGAGCTGGCGTCGTGGTCCGGGAGAGCATATGGAGCGGAGGTTGCGTGCATGTGTGGCGCCCTTACGGTTCTTCGCTCTCCGCCGATTATCGGGCTGCGATCCGCGGCGCATCAGCACCGTCACATTGCGGTTTTCGCAACGAACCTCCGCGCCATTGACACGTGAGAGCGCCGTGCGACCCAGGCGCAGCGCGACATCGACGCGCGGCGGATGTTGCACCGCACCGCAGCGCGCGACGCGCGACATCGCGCGGCCGGCGAGACGTGGTGGCGCCACGGCATGGCGCACGTGCACGCTGCCTGGGCGGCGCTCACGTCGCATCCGGAACTGCGGTGAGGGGCAGGCGTTGGCGGCTACACCTGCTCGAAGTAGCGGCGGCGCTCCCACTCCGTGACCGCGCGGCGGTGCCGCTCGGTCTCCCAGCGGCGCATGGCGACGAAGTGGTCGACAAACGCGTCGCCGAAGTAGTCGCGGGCGACCGCGCTCTGTTCGAGCAGGTTGACCGCGTGCTCGAGCGTGGATGGCAGCGGCGGCAGGCCCTCGCTGCGGTACACGTCTCCCGCTGCCGGCGGCGGCGGCGTGAGTCCCCGGTCGATGCCCGAGAGCCCGCCGGCGAGACACGCCGCGAACCCGAGATAGGCGTTGACATCGGCGCCCGGCGTGCGATTCTCGATCCGCACCCCAGCGGGCGACGGCGCGATCGCGCGCAGGGCGGCGGTACGGTTCTCGATGCCCCACGTCGCCACGGTCGGCGCCCAGCTGCCGCTGACGTAGCGCTTGTACGAGTTGACGTTCGGCGCGTACAGCGCGAACAGCTCCGGAAGCGTGTCGAGCGCGCCGGCGACGTACGCCGCCATCGTGCGCGAGATGTGATGCGCCGCGCCGGTGTCCCAGAAGGCGTTCTTGCCGTCGTGCCACAGGCTCTGGTGGATGTGTCCGCTGCAGCCGTCCATCGCGTCGGAGTACTTGGCCATAAACGTCGGCACGCAGCCTGACTGCGCGAGGATTTCCTTCGCGCCGCTCTTGAACAGCATGGCGCGGTCGGCCGCCTCGAGCGCGCCGGCGTAGCGGAGATTCATCTCGTACATGCCCTCGCCGTGCTCGCGGTTGTAGCCCTCGACCTCGACTCCGTATGCGTCCATGTACCGCCGCAGCGCGCCGACGACGCCGTCATCGATACTCGCGTGGCTGATCGAGTAGCAGTTGTAGCCGGGGTTGAGTGGCCGCAGGTCGCTGAATCGCTTCTCGCGCAGGCTCTCCTGGTCTTCGCGGAAGATGCGGAACTCGAACTCGGCGGCCATCATCGGCTCGAAGCCCATCGCGCGCGCGCGGTCGACGACCCGGCGCAGCGCCGTGCGCGGCGACTGAGCCACCGCCTCGCCGTGCTCGTCGTACGCATCGCAGACGACGGCGGCCGTCGCCGGCTCCCACGGCACGACGCGGAACGTCGCGAGGTCGGGCCGCAGCAGGATGTCGGCAAAGCCCGTGTCCGCGCTGCCGACCGCGAGCGGGATGCCCGTGATCAGTTCCTCGGCGATGTCCCAGCCGAAGACGACATCGCACTGGGCGAACCCCGTCCCCTCGCAGCCGTCGATGAACTGCCCGGCGGATACCCGCTTTCCCCGGTACACGCCGTCGATGTCGGGTGTGCCGATCTTGACGGTCTCCACGCCGTGCGTGGCGATGCTGCGGGCGACCTCGTCCTTGCTCATCGTGCGGCGATGATACCCTAGGCGGCGTGGTGGGTGAACCGGGGGCCGGAGTCCGGATCGCCCCGGGCAACGGGCCAAGCGGCCCTCGCGCGAGCGGCGCGGATGGCCGAGCCTGAGCAGAGGGAGGAAGGCGGATGCCGAAGAAGAAGGCCAGGCAGCAGTACCGTGCGGGCGGCGGCTCGCAGATGACCACGTGGATCATCGCCATCGGGGGCGGCGCCGTCGCGGCGATCGCCGTGATCGCGGGCGTGCTCATCTTCACCGGGGGTGGCGACGACGGGCCGCCCGCGCGCCGCAGCCTCATGTCGCAGAACCCGCAGATCATCTCCGGCACAAGCACGACGATCGATGTCGTCGACCGCGACTTCAAGCCGGACAGCATCCAGATCCCCATCGGCTCGACAGTGACGTGGGCCTTCAAGGGTGACGAGATCCACGATGTGACCGACGACCGCGACCGCTTCGCGAGCGAGAAGCTGCGCAAGGGCGACACGTTCGAGTGGAAGTTCGACCAGCGCGGTGAGTTCTACTACTACTGCTCGATCCACCACATCATGCAGGGCACGATCATCGTCCAGTGACGTTGCGCGCGAGCGAAACGAGCGGGGCCGCGCACTTGGCGCGGCCCCTCGTGATCCCGTGCAGGCAGCGCGTCACTTGCGGAGCCGGAACTCCTCGACGTGCTGGGCGAGGTCCACGTACCGGTCGGCGACCGCCTTCAGCTCGTTCGACGCCGTCTCGCTGAACGCCGCGACCTCGACACGCACGCCGCGGCTCGCGACGAGCTCGACGACGCGGCGGAAGTCGCCGTCGCCCGACATCAGCACCACGATGTCGAGCCGATCGGACATCGTCAGGATGTCGATCGCGAGCTCGATATCGAAGTTCGCCTTCATCGAGCCGTCGGCGAAGCGCTTGAGCGGCTTCGTGACGAGCCGATACGGGTGGCCGAGGAAGTGCTGCGCGAACCGCTGGCTCTCGAGCTTCGCCTGCGGGTCATCGGTGATCGGCGCGTACGCGCTGGCGCGCACGAGCTCGCGGTTTCGCGTGAAGTACTCCAGCACCTTCCCGAAGTCAATCGTGACGTTGCGCCGCTCGGCCGCATAGATCAGGTTCGGCACGTCGACGAAGAGCGCGACGCGCGGGTACGCCGGCGGCGCCGCGGCGAGATCGCTCACCTTCTCCTGCAGCGCGCCTATCGTCGCCTGCAGCGACTGCAGCGCCGCGCTGACCTCCCTGCCGAAGCGGTCGAGCGTCGCCGCCTGCATGGCGACGGCCTCTTCGAGCGTCGCTGGCACGGCGATGTGCGCCGCCAGCTCCGCGACATCGGGCTCGGCGCCGTTGGTGGCGTGCGGCTTCTTGCGGCCGCGCCCGCCGCGCGTCCCGCGGCGGCGCTTCACCGGCTCCGGCGCGTCGGTCGCCTCGTACGGCGACGCTGCGAGCGACAGCGGGGGTGGCGCCGGCGTGTCCACCGGCGTGTCCGCGGCCTCGGCCGCCCAGTCGCGTCGCGGCGGCCGCGCGGGCGTGCGCCGGCGTGTTGTGGTGACCCTGGTTGCCGGCTTGTCTGCCGGCTTCTCGGCCGGCGCGGGCTGCGCGGCGGCCGTCCTTGTCCGTGATGGTGTTCTTGGCGTGTCCTTTGCTCCTTCTGATCCGTCAGTGGTTGTCTTGCTTGTCGTGGCCTTCCGTGGCTTCCCGAAGAATCGAACCAATGCTACGCCCCCGCTGTCGCGAATTCCAGCACACTGCAGCGCGCCGCGACCTGGCGCGCCACATCGATGAACGCCTTCGCCTGCGCGCTTTCCGGTTCTGCCGCCACGATGGGCTTGCCCTCGTCCGCCGCGCGCCGCGTGCCGGGATCGAGCGGCAGCTCGCCGAGGAACTCCAGCCCCAGGTCTTCGGCGGCCGCGCGTGCGCCGCCGTGGCCGAAGACGTCGGTCCGCTCGCCGCAGTGCGGACAGGCGAAGTAGCTCATGTTCTCGATGACGCCGAAGATCGGCACGTTCATCTTGTCGAACATCGATACGGCCTTTGCCGCATCCTCGAGCGCGATGTCCTGCGGCGTGCTGACGATCACGACGCCGGAGATCGGCGCTTCCTGCGCCATGCTCATCGCGGCGTCGCTCGTGCCCGGCGGCAGGTCAATGAGCAGGTAGTCCAGCTCGCCCCAGGAGATGTCGTGCAGCAACTGCCGCACCGCCGTGCCGATCATCGGGCCGCGCCAGACGACGGGCGTACCGCGCGGCAGCACGAACCCGATCGAGCATACCTTTACGCCGTAGCGCTCCTCGACGCGCAGTCCGCCCGGCCCTTCCGCCTGCGCCCCCTGGCCGATACCCATCATCGTCGGGATGTTCGGGCCGGTGATGTCGGCATCGAGCAGCCCGACGCGCGCGCCAAGCGAGGCGAGCGCGACGGCGAGGTTCGCCGATACCGTCGACTTGCCGACGCCGCCCTTGTTGCTGGCGACGGCGATGATGTTCTTCACACCCTCGACCGGCTTGCCGGCGCCCGTCCGGTGCTGGATGACGTTCGCTTCCATCACGACGTTCGCCTCGCGCACGCCGGGCAGCCCGAGGATCAACTCGCGGGCGTCGCGCTCGATCGTCTCGCGCACCGGGCAGGCCGGCGTCGTGAGCACGATACGCACGTTCACGGTGTCGCCGCTGATCTCGGGCGTCTGCACGAACCCGAGGCTCACGATGTCGCGGTGGAGGTCGGGGTCCTGGATCGCGCTGAGCGCGCGGAGCACATCCTGCTCGGATACGGGCATCAATTCCCTCGATTCGGGACGGGCGCGGCGGCCCGCACGGCGACGATGTAGCGGCAGCAGACGGCGCAGCCGTCCTCGGGCGGCGGCGCGGCTTCGACAGGTGCGCCGATCACGGCGGCGAGAAACGTCTCGTGCCACGGGCACGGCCCCTCGAACTCGACGTGGGCGCGCATGACGCAGCTGAAGTCGCGCACCTCGAACCCGCGCGGATGTTCGTGCCACTCCGGGAAGCCGCCGAACGACCGCAGCACCGACGCGACGCGCTCAGCCTGCGCGGCCGTCTCGAGCCCGAGGACGTGCGCGCGGTGACGCGCCGCCAGCGTCGCGGCCGCGTTGCGGAACAGCGCGACCCGACGCTCGACCTCCGTGCGCTCCGCCGCGGCCTCGAGCCGTCCCGCCTCCTCGACCAGCAGGGCGACGAGCCGGTCGTAGCCGTCGGACACGCGTCGGTGGCCGTCTTCGGTGAGGCGGTACAGGAAGTGCGGGCGGCCGGTCGCGCGGCGTACCTCCTCGGCGCGGACGAGGCTGTCGCGTTCGAGCGTGGTGAGATGCTGCCGGACGGTCATCGATGCGAGCCCGAGCGCGGAAGCCAGCTCGTCGACGGTCGCGCCGTCGTTTCGCTTCAGGAGGGCGAGGATTTCGGTCTTGGTGGAGTGCATCTGGGGTGGGGTAACGCTCCTGCGGACAGTCTAGCAAGGCGTGATGGCGAGCGCACGTGACATAGTAAATACATTGATTTCAGCAAGAACGGTACATACCTTGACACCGTAGATTGTATTGTGCAAGACTGCGGAACCATCCCCCACATCCAGACGTAGAAGAGATGCATTCGAAGGGGGAGGCAGGAGGATTGCCGTGGCAAAGACCATCGTGCAGGAAGCACCCGGGACCGAGGCGCCGCTGAGCGAGACACCCCTGACCGAGACGCCGACGTGCATCCATCGTTGGGTGATCGAGACCCCCAACGGGGAGATGAGCAGGGGCGTCTGCCGCTACTGTGGCGCGGAGAAGGAGTTCCCGAACGCCGCCGAGGACGGCCTGTGGGAGCGCAACGTCCCGCAGTCCCGCTGGACCGGGCGCACGGAGTACAGCGCCGGCGGTCACGGGTACTAGGCGCGACGGACAACCGCATAGCACGAACACGGGACGGCCATCGGCCGTCCCGTCCGTGTGTCCGCCGCCGGGCCTGGTTACCGCTCGCTGTAGCCGGTGCCGCGCATCGCCGGGTCGACGCCGGTGCCGCGCGCCTGGTCGATCCAGCCGAACTCTTTCAAGATCTGCTGGCTGTACGTGACGCGGCCCGTCACGCGCTCGAGCGGCTCCGACGCCAGCAGGAGCGCCGCCTTCGCCATTAGCTCCGGCGGCTCGCCGCGCGGGTCGTCGAATCCCGAAACCAGCTTGTGGTGGACCGTGCCCGCCGTCGGCACGACCTGCGACGGGGACACACACGTCACGCTCACGCCATCCTGGTACACCTCGGCCGCGAGGCCCTGCGTGAACCGTTCGAGCGCCGCTTTCTCGGCGCCGTAGCACGTCGACCCGCGGAACAGCAGCGCCTGCCCGCTGTACGGGCCGCGCCCCGGCCCGATCGCCGCGGCCGAGGAGATGTTGACGATCGCGCCACTCTTGCGCGGGATCATGTCCTCGAGCACCAGCTTGCTGAGCAGGAACGGGGCGTGGAAATTCACCGCCCATGACCGCATCCAGCGGCTCAGTGGATAGTCCTTGATCTGGATGAAGTAGGTGAGCGCGGCGTTGTTGACCAGGATGTCGACCGGCCCGTAGGCCGCGCGCGCGGCCGCGAGCAGCCGCTCGCACTCCTCGGGCTGCGAGATGTCGGCGGTGATCGCCGTCGCCTCGCCCCCCGCGCCGTGGATCGCGCCGACCGTTGTTTCGAGCGAGCCCTCGTACTGGTGCTCGCCCTCGCGCAGCGTGCGGGCGACGCAGGCGACGCGGCCGCCCTCGGCGGCGAAGAGCCGCGCGATCTCGGCGCCGATGCCGCGGCTTGCGCCGGTCACGACGACGCTCTTCCCATCGACCTTGCCCATGAGCGGCCTCCTCGGGTACGGATCCCGGTGCACGGTACTCTCACACGACGCACCGCCGGGCGCAACCGTTGCGCCAGCGGCCCCGGCATCGGACAATCGCGGTCATGGGGGGATGTCATGATTGAGACGATCGCCGGCGTTATCGACGCGATCCGCGCCAACCGCGCGCGGTTCGAGGAGTTCTGCTACTCGCTGACCGATGAGCAGCTGGGCCGCCCGGTGCCCGGCTCCACGTGGATCGTGCGCGACTTCGCCGCGCACCTGGGCACACTCGATGTCGCGCTGCTCGGCTGGTTTGGCGGCGTCCGCTCCGGCGCGCCGGCGAGCGGCGGCGACGCTCCAGCATTCGACCCGGACACCTTCGACGTCGACGCGTTCAACGATGCGATCGTCGCCGAGCGGCGGTCGTGGCCGCTCGCGCGTGTTTTCGAGGAGGCGGCAGTGAACCGCGACCGCCTCATCGACCAGCTGGCGAGCCTGGACGACGACGAGGTCGACCGCCTCCTGCACTTCACCGGCGACGCCAAGCGGCCGGCGGGCGACCTGCCGCTCAGGGCGTTCCTAGCCGGGTGGGCGCAGCACGACCCGATCCACGTTGCCGACATGCTGAGGGCGCTGCCCGAGCGCGCCGGCGATGCCACGCTCGCCGCCTGGCTCGATCACCCGTTTGTACGCGGTTACCAGGCGTTGATGAACCCGTAACGCTGCGCACAGCCGACCGCGCCGAGTGCGGACATCGTGTACCGATCGGCGCGCTGCGGAATCCGCAATCCGCCGGCGATAGCGCGGGGCGACGGCGCGGGCTAGCATCGCCGCATGGCTGAACAAGCTCCTCGCCTGGCGGTCACGCGACTCCGCGGCGGCGGCGACATCGGCGCACCGTTACTCTCGTACTTGCGCGATCGGCTCGAGGCTGCCGCCCTCGAGTATGCGGTGGCGCCAACGCCGATCCTTGGCGGGTTCGACACCGCGATCTATGGCTTCACGCTGCAGGGCGGCGGCGCGCGCGACGGCGCCTGCGTGGCGCGCGTCTTCCCCTCCCCCGCCGACGGACCGCGCGCACGGCACGAAGCCGCGGTGCAGCGCGCCGTCGCGATGCTCGGTTTTCCAGCGCCGGAGGTGCTCGCGTTCGAGCCTTCGCCGGACGTCCTGGGCGCGCCGTTCATCATCATGCGGCGCATTCCGGGGCGCGTGATGCTCGATGGCATGGTCGGCCCGCGCATGGGCCCGCTGGCGTCGCTGCTCGGACGCACGCAGGCCCGCCTGCATGCACTCGATGCCACGGCGTTCCGCGATGCAGCGGGAGCGGACGCCGACGACGCGCGTCTCGCCGGCGGCGCCGGCGTGTTCTTCGACGACTGCGCGGCCGTCGTGTCGCGCGCGTCGCTCGATGGTCTGCGCCCGGCGCTCCGCTGGCTCGAGGAGCGGCGGCCGTCCCCTTCGCCGAGCGTCATCTGCCATGGCGACTACCATCCGCTGAACGTGCTGGTCGAGCGCGGCGAAGTGACGGGCGTCGTCGACTGGGCGTGGGTCGCCATCGCGCCCGCCGAGTTCGACATTGGCTCGACCGTGGCGCTGCTCGGCCACGGGCCGGTGTCGCTGCCACGCGCCGTGATGCCGCTCGTCCGCCTCCTGCGGCGCTGGATCACGTTCCGCTACCTCCGTGGCTATCGCTCGCTGCGCCCGTATGACGCCCGCGCCGTGGCCTATTACGAGGCGCTTCGCCTCCTCGGGTTTCTCGTCGAAGCGGGCGAGCAGATGCAGGCCGAAGCGGGTCGCATCGACTCCACGATGGACTCGCCGTTCCACGCGCCGGCTGTGCGCGCAGGCGCGATCGCGCGCCTGCGCCGGATCACCGGCCTGGACGTCACGCTCCCCGCATAGGGCCCGCGCGCCGGCCTGGCCTGTCCGCCCGGTTCCGTCCAGACCGCCTGTACCCAAAGATATGGGCGTTAAGGGCGCTACGGCCCTCCAACCCGGGCAACAATTGCGACAAGATTCACGAAGTACGCCGGACCCAGTTCGAACGGGATGCGACCCCGGAGGTGCAACAGTGCCAGACCCGAACGCACGGCGCGCGAGCAGGCGCCAGATCCTCGCCTCGTTCCCGGCGCTGCTCGCCGGCGTAGGCGCCGCCGGCTTCCTCAACCCGACGCCGGCGTTTTCGTTCCTGAAACCGTTGCCACAGCAGGAGAACCCGCTCGAGTCGTACCCCGAGCGCGGCTGGGAGGGCATCTACCGCGACCTCTACACGCCCGACTCGAATTTCCATTATCTGTGCGCCCCAAACGACACGCACGGCTGTCTGCTCAAGGCGAACGTGAAGAACGGCGTCGTCGTCTACGCCGACCCGAGCTTCGGATACAACGGCGCGGTCGACGCCTACGGCAACCAGGCGTCGGCGCGCTGGGACCCGCGCGTCTGCATCAGCGGCCTCGCATACGTGCGCCGCTTCTACTCCGACCGCCGCACGAAGGGCCCGATGATCCGAAAGGGCTTCAAGCAGTGGGTGGAGGATGGCTTCCCGCGCGGGGAGGACGGCCTGCCGCCGAAGAAGTACCTCGAAGGGCGCGGCAAGGAGGAGTTCGAGCGCGTCGAATGGGACGAAGCGTGGGAGACGATCGCCCGCACGCTGATCAACATCGCCCAGACGTACACCGGCGAAGAGGGTAAGGAACGCCTCGAAAGGCAAGGCTACGACGAGGCGATGATCGAGACGTTGCACGGCGCCGGCACGCAGACGCTGAAGGCGCGCGGCGGCATGCCGCTCATCCAGCCGATCCGCGCAGCGGGGTTGTACCGTCTGCAGGGATCGATGGCGCTCCTTGACGCGCACATTCGCGGCGTCGGGCCGGACGAGGCGCTGGGCGGGCGGCAATGGGACAGCTACTCGTGGCACACTGACCTGCCGCCGGGCCACCCGATGGTCACAGGCCAGCAGTCGCTCGACTTCGACCTCTACACGGCGGAGAACGCGAAGCTTGTCACGCTCTGGGGCAAGAACTGGATCGCGACGAAGATGCCCGACGGGCACTGGCTGACCGAGGCGAAGCTCCACGGCGCCAAGGTCGTGACGATCGCGCCGGAGTACCAGTCATCGAGCTCGAAGGCCGACGAGGTGATCGTCATCCGGCCGGGCAGCGACTCCGCATTAGCATTCGGGCTCGCGCAGGTGATCATCCGCGAGAAGCTGTATGACGCCGATTTCGTGAAGCGGTCGACGGATCTGCCGCTCCTCGTGCGCATGGATACGCTCAAGCTGCTCCGCCCGCGCGACCTCGACGCCGCGGCGCCGCTCGGCGCGCTCACCAACACCACGCGCCTGTACCAGGAGGGTGAGAAGCCGCCAGCGGCGGCCGCGCAGAGCGGGCAGTACGTCCCGCAGGCGCTGCGCGAGGAGTGGGGCGATTTCATGGTGTGGGACGCGCGTACGTCGGCGCCGGCGGCCGTGACGCGCGATCAGGTCGGGCAGTTCTTCGCTGACACGGGCATCGATCCCGCGCTCGAGGGCGAGTTCAGCGTGAAGCTGGCGGACGGCGCGACCGCCGCCGTACGGCCGGTGTTCGACCTCGTGAAGCAGTACCTCGACGCGTCGTGCACGCCGGAGCAGATCTCGAAGGTCTGCTGGGCGCCCGTCGAGGCGATCGAGTCTCTCGCCCGGAGAATCGCCGCAAACCAGAAGTCGACGTTGTTCGTCGAGGGCATGGGGCCGAACCACTTCTTCAACAACGATGTGAAGGACCGCGCGATCATCCTCGTCGCGTCGCTCACGAACAACGTCGGGCATTTCGGCGGCACCGTGGGCAGCTACTCCGGCAACTATCGCCTCGGCCTGTTCGGTGGCATCTCGCAGTGGACGGGCGAGAACCCGTTCGAGATCGAGCTCGACCCGAGCAAGCCGGCGAACACCAAGTCGTATTACAAGGGCGAGTCGGCGCACTACTACAACTACGGCGACCGCCCGCTGCGCGTAGGCAACAAGCTGTTCACTGGCAAGACGCACCTGCCGACGCCGACGAAGTCCGTGATCCTCTCCAACTCGAACTCGATCCTCGGCAACGCCAAGTGGGCGTACAACGTGATCATGAACACGCTGCCAAAGATCGAGATGTTCGTCGCGTCCGACTGGTTCTGGACGGCGACGTGCGAGTACGCCGACATCGTGCTGGCCGCCGACCCGTGGAGCGAGCGCAAGAAGCCGGATATCTACGCCGCGGTGAGCAACCCGTTCCTCCAGGCGTGGGTCCGCTCGCCGCTGCCGCGCACGTACGACACGCACGACGACATGGAGTCGTGGGCGGGCATCTGCGCCAAGCTGGCAGATATCACCGGCGACCAGCGCTTCCGCGATTACTGGAAGTTCGTGCACGAAGATAACGTCGAGGCGTACATCAACCGCGTGTTCCAGGCCGGCAACACGACGCGCGGTTACACGTTCCAGATGCTCGACGACGCCTGCGAGCGCGGCACGCCGCTGTACTCGATGGCGCGCACGAGCCCGCGCATCGTCGGCTGGGAGCAGACCCAGGAAAGCAAGCCCTGGTACAACCGCACCGGCCGCCTCGAGTTCTACCGCGAGGAAGACGAGTTCATCGAGTACGGCGAGAACCTGCCGGTGCACCGCGAACCGTCCGACGGGACGCCGTATGAGCCCAACGTCATCATGGCGAGGCCGCACCCGGCGCTGAAGCCGGTCGGACCGGAAGCCTACGGGCTCGACGTCAACGACATGCGCACCGAGGTGCGGCAGGTGCGTAATGTCGTCCGCACGCCGGAGGAGCTCGCCCAGAGCAAGCACCCCCTGAGGGCGCAAGGCTACTCGCACGTGCTCATCACGCCGAAGTACCGCCACGCCTGCCACAGCACCGGCGCGAGCACCGACTACGACGTCGTGATGTGGGGGCCGTATGGCGACTTCTACCGCCACGACAAGCGCAAGCCGTGGGTCAGCGAGGGGTACATCGACCTGAACCCCGAGGACGCGAAGGAGCTCGGCGTCGAGGACGGCGACTACGTGTGGTGCGACGGCGACCCGGAAGATCGCCCATTCGTCGGTCACCAGGACCGGCCGGACGATTACAAGGTGACGCGCTGGCTCGTCCGCGTGCGCTACTACCCGAGCATCGCGCGGGGGATCGGGCGCGCCTGGTTCCACTTCTACATCGGCACGCACGGCAGTGTCGAAGGGCACGAGACGCGCGCCGACGGCCTCGCCAAGAACCCGCGCACGGGCTACCAGTCGGGCTACCGCTACGGGAGCCACCAGGCGATCACGCGCGCCTGGCTGCGGCCGACGCTCCAGACCGACAGCCTGATCCGCAAGGATCCGAACGGCCAGACCATCGGCAAGGGGTTTGCGCTCGACGTGCACTGCACCGTGGGCGCGCCGAAGGAGTCGTTCGTGAAGATGGAGAAGGCCGAGGACGGCGGCATCGATGGCGAGGGGCTGTGGCAGCCCGCATCGCAGGGCTACCGCCCGGGTTACGAGAACGACGAGATGCGCGCGTACCTCTCCGGTGAGCTGATCAAGTAGGTGATGTGATGGCAAAGGTCTTCAACTGGCAACTCAACCGCGAGATGACGTACCGCTTCGAGGAGGCGCGGCCGCAGCGGCAGGCCGGGGCGGTCTTCGACACGAACAAGTGCATCGCCTGCCAGACGTGCACGATGGCGTGCAAGACGACGTGGACGTCGGGCAAGGGCCAGGAGTTCATGTTCTGGAACAACGTCGAGACGAAGCCCTGGGGCTCGTACCCGATGGCGTGGGACGTGAAGATCCTCAACACGCTCGGCGCGCAGTCGTGGGATGGCAACACGTACACCGGCAAGACGATCTTCGAGTCGGCGGAGCAGGGCGAATACCACGTCGGCTACCTGCCCGATGACATGGACTACGCCGGCCCGAACCGCGGCGAGGACGAACTGAGCTCCGTGATGTCGGAGGAGAAGTTCTACCTGAAGATGCCGCACGACGCGTGGTTCTTCTACCTGCCGCGCATCTGCAACCACTGCACGTACCCGGCGTGCCTGCAGTCCTGCCCGCGCACGTCGATCTACAAGCGGCCGGAGGACGGCATCGTGCTGCTCGACCAGTCGCGCTGCCGCGGCTACCGCGAGTGCGTGCGCGCCTGCCCGTACAAGAAGGTGATGTACAACCACGTCACGCGCGTGTCTGAAAAGTGCGTGCTGTGCTATCCCGCCGTCGAGAAGGGCGTGCAGACGCGCTGCATGCGCACCTGCATCGGCAAGATCCGCACGTTCGGCTTCGTCAGCCCGCCCGACAAGGTGCGCGAGGACAACCCGGTGGACTTCCTCGTGCACGTGCGCAAGGTGGCGCTGCCGCTGCTGCCGCAACTCGGCCTTGAGCCGAACATCTACTACATCCCGCCGATCCACGTCGGCAGCCAGGCGTTCCTGCGGATGATGTTCGGCCCCGGCGCCGAGCAGGCCGTCGCGACCTACAAGAACGCGATGGAAGGCAACGACCCGGAGCTGCTCGGCGTGCTGATGCTCAACGTTTCGACGGACCGGATCATCCACAAGTTCAACGTCAGCAATGGCCAGGTCGCCGGCTTCGGCGAAAACGGCCAGGAGCTCGTGCGCGTGCCGCTCAAGGAACCGACGATCGTGCGGCCGGCGTTCGACCCGACCCTGGCCGTGTATCGCTACAACACCGCGTAGACGGAGGCAGCCATGACACTCGAACCACTGCAGCGGCGGATTGGCAGGCGCAAGCTCATCGCGGGCGCCGCCGGCGGCGCGATGGCCGTGGGCGCGGCGGCGATCGTCGGCTGCGGCGACGATGACAACGGGCCGGCGCCCGACTGGGCGGGCCGCGTCGTCTCGAAGTTCATCCGCGACGACGTGCCGATTGAGAACCCGCGCGCGTCGCTGTGGGGCAGCGCGCCGAAGGTCGAAGTGCCCATGCAGCCGCAGGCGTCGGCATTGCCCGTGCGGATGCAGCCCAGCGTGCCGAGCATCCGCGTCTGCTCGCTCAACGATGGCAAGCGCATCGGCTTCATGCTCGAGTGGGCGGACCCGCAGCGCGACGAGAAGGTGGTCAAGACGCCCGAGTTCAAGGACGGATGCGGTGTCCTCCTCGGTCCGCCGGAGGTTCCGGCGACCTACTTCATGATGGGCGTCGCGGACATCGCGGCCAGCATCATGCACTGGCGCGCCGACTGGCAGAAGGACGTCGACGACGGGTTCCAGGACCTCGAGACGGGGTTCCCGAACGTGGCGTTCGACTTCTATCCGCCGCTGGTCGATGCGCCGCGCCCGCTCGTCGTCTCGGAGGACTACCCGGAGGCCGGCCGGCCGTGGCTGCCGGGAATGAACGCAGGCAACCCGCTCTCTCAGCCGAACAAGACGAGCGCCGTCGAGAAGCTGCTCGCGAACGGCCCCGGCACGATCACGCACATGGCGGTGCAGGACGCGATCGGCCGCGGCACGTGGAAGGATGGCGCGTGGCGCGTGGTGATCGCGCGCGACTTCGCCGCCTCGAACGAGGGCGAGATCGAGCTCAAGGGCGGCCAGGAGTACGCGCTGGCGTTCACCGTCTGGGCGGGGTCCGAGGGCGACCGCGGCTCGCGCAAGTCACCGAGCAACCTCGGCAAGCTGTTCATCGAGAACGCGTGATGGGACAGGCAGCGACGAAAGCGCGCCGGACGGTCGAGCATCTGAAACTCACGGCGATCGCGTACCGCGGGTTGGGCCGTGCGCTGTCCGGCGACCCGCGCGACGCGTCGAGCACGCTCGGCGAGCTCGGCGCGTGCCTCGACGCGCTCGGCTGGCGCGCCGCAGCGGCGGAGATATCGCGCGCGCGCGACGCCTTCGCCGCCGCGGCCGATGACGCCCGCACGCAGTACTCGCGCATCTTCCATCGCTCGCTGCCGCCGCCGTATGAGACGACGTACACATCGGGCGGCAGCGTGCGCGAGCTCGCGGACATCGCCGGGTTCTACCGCGCGTTCGGCATGGAGGCAAGCGGCGAGAAGTGCGACCACGTCGCGGCGGAGCTGGAGTTCCTGTCATATGTCGCGTTGAAGGAAGTGCACGCGCACGAGCAGTCGCAGCCCGAGCGGGCGGCCGTGAGCCGCGAGGCGCACGCGCGGTTCATCGTCGCGCACGCGGGCACGTGGCTGCCGCTGTTTGCCGCGCAGATCGAGCGCGTCTCGTCCGAGGGCCCGTATGCGGGGGTCGTGCGGGCCGCGCACCTGGCGATCGCCGCCGATGCCGCGGACCTCGGCGTGAGCATGCCGCCGGTGGCCGTCTACGCCGCGAACCCCGACGCGATGCCCGGCCCGCCGGCCTCGCCCGACCGCCCCTATTGCGGCGCGGACGAGGACCCCGACGGCGACGACGCGCCCCAAGTGGCGCCGTAGCGGCTGCTGCGGATCGCTCCAGCACGCCGTCACCCGATGAGGCGCGAAACCCGCTCGCGCAGAGCGGGTTTCGCATCGGTCACGGCAACTCGATGCCGAACTCGCGCCAGCCCGACCAACTCCCGGCGTTGAGCGCGCCATCCCAGGCGCGCACACGCCAGCGGTAGATGACGCCGCACGCCGCGTCCGCGGTCATGTTCTTCGAGGCGCCGAGCACCACGTAGGTTTTGAACTCGGCCCACGTCGTCGCGGTGACCTTTGTCTCGACCTGCACGGTGTGGCTCTGGATGCCGCTCGGGTCGCTCGGCGGGGTCCAGCGAAGGATCACGTCGTCCGGGGGACAGGCGAGCTCTGCCCCGTTCGACGGTTCGGTCTGCACCGGCGCCGGCGGCCCCTGCGTGTCGGGCGTGGCGGTCGGCGAAGGCGGCGCCGGCGTTGCCGAGGGCGTGGACGTCGGCGGCACTGGTGTCGCCGGCACGGCCGTGGGCGAGGGCGCCGGGCGTGTCGGAGATGGCGGCAGCGGCGATGTTGCCGTCGGCGTGGGAACGCGCGGCGGCGTGCCCGTCGCCAGCGGCCGCGATGGTTCGGGCGAAGGCGCTGGCGCCGTGACGGACGCCGATGGCGTCTCCGGCGCCGGCCCGGGCGTCGCATCAGCTTCGTCGCCGATGATCAGGACGACGGACGCGCTCCCGCGCGCGCCGTCCGCGGCGTGGGCGATGACTTCCACGGTGTACTCACCTGCGGCGCCGGGCGTCCACGTCGTGCGCCGGGAGACGATCGCTTCCTCGCCGAGATCCTGCTCCTCGGCGATCGTCTCGTCGTTCGCGCGCAGCTCGACGCGGGCGACGCCGCCCGCGCGCGATGCGTGCCAGCGCAGAGGCACGGTCTCGCCGACCTCGTAGCGGGCGCCGTCGAGCGGATGGTCGATCCACACGCGCGGTTCAGCGGCGGCCGCTGCCGGTGACCCGTCTCCGCCCCGTGTGACCACGAGCGCCGTGCCCAGCACGGCGGCGGCCGGCACGAGTACAACGATCGCCGCGGGGATGATCAGGCGATTCATCGCGCGAGGTCCAACCCGGTGAACCACACCTGCATCTCGCATGGTGCGTCCTGATCGTCGAGCGCGGCCGCGTCGTTGTCCCAGTCCACCACCTCAAAGAGAGTTGCCCACTCGCTGAGCGTGTACGGACCGAGGACGATCGGGCGCGATTCATCGATCTCGGACTCGAGGGTGTAGTCCTCGGTGGTGCCGCATATGGTGTCGTCCGCGGCCATGTCGTCATCGCGGATGTTGAACCAGAACTCGAGCCGGTCGCCATCTCCGACCTGCACCCTCGCGGTGTGATGGTTCGTGGCGAAGTCGCCGCAGGGTTCCGGCCACCTGGGTGCGCACATGCTCAGCCGTTCTTCGCGCCACAACAGCGTGTTGTCCGATGGCAGCCTTCTGGGGTCGAAGGCGAGACATGCACCGCCCCAAATCTCCCCCAGGCCCCCGCAGTCGTGCGTCCAGAACACCCACGACAAGCCCCAGTCGACCATGCCCCCGTCCGCCCGTACCACGTCGAACCCTCCGATGCCGTACGCTTCCGCCACGAAGTCCGCTACCGGGATGCAAACGATCACGAAGCAAGCGGACCCCACGCCGTCATCGATGAGCCCGACTTCCATCGACACCAAATCCACTTCGATTTCGACAAGCGGGCGGCCGCAGCCGCGTCGCTCTATCGAGAAGGGCGCGCTCGGCGGGGACTCCATCTCCTCAAACCCTTCGGATCTCTCGTAGACGGCCGTCACCTTGAACTCATACGGTTCCCAGCACGGTGGCATCTCGGCCAGCGAGAGTTGCGTGCCGCGGCTGCTATCCCAGAGCCGGTACCAGTTCAGGGGCATCGTCTCGAGTCCCGCCGGTGGTCCCGTGCTGCGGACGTAGATGCGGAAGCCTGAGATGGCGGAGCGGGGGAACGCGTTGTTGGGGCGCCAGTCCCATACCAGCAGCTGGTCGCGGATCTCCGCGCACGCCCAGAGTGCGGCCCCCGCCTCGGCGCCGTCGCCCCCGCCAAAGTCCGCGTAGTCCGTGCACTCCTCCTCGCTGGGCTGGTGCACGTTGAACGGGGAGGGTATGGCGGGGGTCTCGATCGCGACCGCGTGGATCTCGCCCGAGTATGGAGCGATGTGATATGTGACGCGAAAGCCGTCCGTCGCGGCGAAGAGCGAGCGTCCGTCCCATTCATCGGACGCGTGTTCGGCAGCGAAGCTCCCGAGAGCGATCGGCTCCTCCTCGCCGCGCCTTGCCCAGCACTCGAGCGCCACCGGTACCGGCGCCCCCGGGTCTTGCGAGAAGATGCGCCGGCTCATGCCGGAGGCGAACGCGGCGATGTTCCATCCGTCACGTGTCGGCGAGAGGGAGACGCGCGGATGGTTGGGGATGCGCGCGTACGGTTCGAGCCGCGCCACGGAGAGATAGCACCAGGCCGTGTCGAACGAAGACGTCGTGTCGAGGTCGGTGATCTCCAGCTGCAGCATGGTCATGGCGCGCGCCTCGGCGGGCGGCGCCGTTATCGTGCAGGCTCCAGCGGGGATATCGACCGCGGCGAGGCCGCTTTCGGATTCTCCGCCTTCGTTGGTCGAGGAGACGTAGTACTCGACGTGACCGCTGCGGATCAGCCGGTCGGTGTAGGAGAGCGCGCCGCCGTCGTGGGGCGCCAGCGTCGCGATACGCCGGAAGTCGCCGCCGCCGAAAAAGCGGTACACGCTAAAGCCGGTCTCGTCATCGGAGGCGTCGCTCCACTGGAGCACGACGTCGCAGCCGTCGCGATGCGCCGCCAGGAGGTCGGTGGGTGCGGCCGGGGCGGCTGTGCCGCCGAGTGGTTCGAGCCCCCACGGCAGTTCGTCCCCGCCGCCGCCTTCCGCGGCCGGCACAGCGTCGTCCTGCGGTTGCGGAGGTGGGTCGGCCGGCGCCGGCCGCGCCGCATCCTCGCCGGCGTACCCCTCCGGCACGGCGTCCGGCGGGACGTAGACGATGAGGCGGTTGGCCGGCCCCTCATCATCCGCGGGCGCCACGACGTTCTCGGGTCCCACGCCAAACGCCTGCGCCACCGAAGCCGCCGTCGCGCCTTCTGCCATCTCGACCGGGATGCCGACCATGCCGGGGTGGGTCCCCGCGTCGACCTGCACGGCCACCGGCGCGGAGTGCGCCGCGGCGCCGTCGCCGGAGGTTGCGCGGGCGACCAGGGTGTGCGGTCCGGCAGCGTCGGGGACCCAGGTCATGCGCGCGATCGCGGACGAAGCGGCGTCCCGGGGCGCCCGGCGTCGCGCCAGCCGTCCATCGACCCACAACTCGTAGGTGGCTACGGGATAGCCGTCGAGCGCTTGCAGCACGACCATTACCGGATCGCCGAGCGGCACGCTCGCGCCGGTTGCCGGTGAACTGATCTCGATCCGGAGCTTGTGTGCGCTGGCGGGGTCAATGGCGGGGAGCGATCGGGCGCCGTCGTCCTCGTCCAGGAGCAGGGTAGTGATGAAGGCGAGGGCAGCCGCCAGCACGAGCGCGAGTGCGACGGCCGCCGCGAGCAGTCGCCGGTCGGGCATCCGGCCTGGGCCTGACCCCTTCTTCGCCATGTGATCGACCGTCCGCTGACGCGCCGAACATGCGCGGACCCGCGTCGTGCGTAACTATACACCGCGCCACACCGCGCTGCGCGGGCCGCCCGGCCCAATTCCAAGCCGGGACCGGCGCGTCGGCCGCGCGACGCATTACGACTCGGCCGCGCGTCCGCCGTGGCGAGCGGGACGCGTTTCGGTCCGCTTGCTGTCCGCGTTGCAGTCCAACGCCCCGTGCGGGCCGGACAGGGCTCGGTCACGGGGCGTGTGTATCGGTAAGTTGGAGGCGACGACCGGATTCGAACCGGTGATGGGGGTTTTGCAGACCCCTGCCTTACCACTTGGCTACGTCGCCGTCCCCCGCGCTTCCGCCTCGCAAGCGAATCCGCCCGGATTCGGCGGGCGGAAGCGTTGTCGGTCCGTTGGTGCCGAGGAGGAGATTTGAACTCCTACGCCCTTGCGAGCACCGCCCCCTCAAGACGGCGTGTCTGCCTATTCCACCACCTCGGCGTGGGCGCGCGCGTCGCGCGGCGCACC
>JAJTXQ010000030.1 GCA_021462855.1 Dehalococcoidia bacterium
ACGGCGCGGACGCCGGCGTGCCCTTCCATACATATAAGGATGTGCGACGCACGTGCGTCTGGGCCGCGAAGCGCCGCCCGGCGGTGGCGGTGTTCGCCACGCGGCAGCCGTCACGCGTGAACCGCCGGCGCCGTCCCCATGGGAAGTCCCTACATATAAGGAGCGGTGACGCGTGCACGCATGGGGGACGCGCCGCATGGTTGCGCGGCCCCGATGTTGGCGCCGGACGCCGGCCACGACGCATGACTTCACGCCAGGTGGCATGAGTTCAACGCCTGCGACGCCCGGAGGTTGGCCCGCCGACGGCCGTCAGGGCCGCCCGCTGCTGCCCAGCGCGGCGCGCCACGCGCGGCCCCGCGGGCGGCCTGTGCGGGGCTTGGCGGGGCGCGCCGCCGTCGCCGCTCCTGCCGTGACATCGGCGACGGTCCGTCGTTCCTGGTCATAGGCGCAGGGCAGCGCGCGGCCTTCGCCGGCCACGCCCGCCGGCGCACGATCAACGCCCGCGGCGCCCAGGTGTTGGCCCGCCGACGGGTCGTCGAGCCGGCCCGCTGCGGGCCAGCGCGGCGCGCCACGCGCGGCCCCGCGGACGGCCTGTGCGGGGGGTCCTCGGCACGCGTCGCCGTCGCCGCTCCTGCCGTGACATCGGCGACGGCCCGTCGTTCCTGGTCATGCGCGCAGGGCAGCGCGCGGCCTTCGCCGGCCACGCCCGCCGGCGCACGATCAACGCCCGCGGCGCCCAGGTGTTGGCCCGCCGACCGGTCGTCAAGCCGGCCCGCTGCGGGGCCGAGCGGCGCGTTGTGCCAGGCCGTCAGCGGCGGGTACGGAGCGTCGCTCGGCCCGTCGTTGACGGCCGATCACGCCGCGCTGTGGGGCCCTCGCTGTGGCTCCGGGCCACCCGCTGGTGGCCAGCGCGCGGCCTCCGCCGGCGCGGCCCGACGGCGCGCGAGCAGCGCCTGCGCCCGGGGGGCTCTGCCGCGGTCCGGGTCATCAGGACGGCCCGCCGCAGGCCCGTGGAGCGCGCTCCGCCCGGCCCCGGGGACGGCGTGCGTGCGGGGGTTGGCAGCGCGCGTCGCCGTCGCCGCTCATGCCGTCACAACGGCGCCTGGCCGTGGTTCGGGCCGCACGCTGGCGGCCGGCGCGGCCGCGATCGGTCCATCGCGCGGGCCGGCGACGCGGCGATCGAGCATGCCCGCGGCGCGCACGGCGGCGGTCGCGCGCGAGCCACCGGCAGATTCGGACGGCGCTCGTCGGTACGTTGCGTCCGGCGCGCAACGGCGCGGCGCGATCGTTGCGCGCCTCGCAACGCAGCTTCAACGGACCGTTGCACGGAACGGAAAACCGCTCCCGAGGGGGCGCAACGGGCCGAAAAACAGGCCGAAAAAGTCGCCGAAAAAAGCCTGAAAAACGCCCTCCGGAGGGCTAGACAGGCCGGGGGTGCTCTGGCAGAATCCCGCAGCAATCGCGACCAAGCCCAGACCAAGCAGGACGGAATCCAACACGTGACGCGGCTCATCGCCCTGATCTGCACCGCCCTCACCCTCGCCGTCGCCGGCATCGCGACGGTCGGGTCGGCGCACGCGGAGGAGCCGGTCGACGCGGCCGCGATGGGCGATGCCGATGCGCAGGTGACGGCGGTTGCGTCCCCGGCGCCGGAGCAGGCAGGCACGACGAACGAAGCATCGCCGGGAGAGGGGCTGGCCGACGCCGGCCCGCCTGGACCCGACGCACACGCTGCAGACACCACGCCGGCCACTGAGCCGGCGTCCGAGCATCTAGCGCCGGCCGAAGAGCCGGCGTCGGCGTATTCAGCGCCGGTCGTCGACGAGTCTGAGCAGCCCTCGGTGACGTCGACGGGCGAGCAGACCGGCGCCGCGAACGCCGCAGCCGCGGCCATCGCGGCGGCCAAGCAGGCCCGCGAGAAGGCGCTCGCCGCGGCCAGCAAGGCGACGCAGGACGCCGCTGAATCCGTCAGCAACGCCACCTCCGACGACGACGCGATGTCCAGCGACGAAACGTCGCACGAATCCGCGCAGGCCGATGGCCCCGACCGCAGCGAGTCGGCGCGGACAGCAGCGAACAACGCCGCGGCCGAGGCCTCGGCGCAGGCGGAAGCAGCAGCTGCCGCGGCCCAGGCTGAGGCCACTGCCGCAGCGGCGCAGGCACAGGCGCAAGCCGCCGCCGCACAAGCGCAGGCACAGGCCGAAGCCGCCGCCGCAGAGGCGCAGGCACAGGCGCAAGCCGCCGCTGCAGAGGCGCAAGCGCAGGCGGACGCAGCAGCAGCGGCAGCGCAAGCGCAGGCGGATGCAGCAGCAGCGGCAGCGCAAGCACAGGCCGACGCGGCAGCCGCGGCCGCGCAAGCGGCGGCAGCGGAAGCGCAGGCCCAGGCGGAAGCCGCCGCCGCAGCGGCAGCAGCAGCGGCCGCCGGCATCCCCGACCCGGCGGTCATCGATGCGATGATCGCGGTGCTGCTCCAGGTGCGGTCGGAGATGACGGACCCCGAGGGCCAGGCGCTCATCGACGAAGCGATCGCAGTGCTGCTCGAGGGATACGCGCAGGCGCAGGAAGAAGCAGCGAGCCAGGGTGGATCAACCGGGACGGGCGGCGGCGATGGGACGACCCCGCCGACCGACACGACGGAGACAACTTCCGAAGACACGGGCGATGTCACGAGCGAAGCGGAGTCCGGCGACACCGGCGATGCAACGGTGAGCGTCGAAGGCAACGCGCAGTCGGGTGACTCCGGCGACTCGACTGCGGGAGGTGAGGCGGAGTCGGCCCCACCCCCTGAAGACGGTGGGCCACCAGGCCCATCGGATGACACGCCACCGGCCACACCAGACGACCCGGCCGCCGACGATTCGGCGGCCGTTCCTTTGCCCGACGAAAACGACGATCTCGGCCCCGGAAGCGAGATCTCGGGCCTGAGTTGGACCTGCGAGGAGCTCTCGCGCGTCAAGAATTGGGCCAATTACATCGTTGCACGTGGTTGGACGGATCACCGCTCAACCGTTGCACAGCTTCAGGGCGGCTCTGGAGCCCTCTTGTGGTGGCTCCACTGCCTGGAGCCGGCACCCGCGGAGCAGCCCACGCCGCCGCCCGCGGACGACGCGGCGCAGGACAACGGCGCGGCGGCGGCCACCAATATTTTCGCGACCGTCAAGGACGCGACCTCCTCATGCGGTGACGGCCCGGGCGCCTGCGGCGTGCAGGTGCTCGGCGACAGCGAAGTTCCCGCCGCCCCGGTGATCGCCCCGGCGGGCGACGCCGCGGACGGCTCTCCTGCGGCAGGGGGTGACGCCGGCAGCGTGACCGCCGACGTTGTGCCGCCCACGAGCTCGTCGAGTAATTCCAGGACGGGTGACCCGTCCGCACCAGGGTCGGTGCAGGCCTACGTGGCCCCCTGGTCGGCGATGGACCTCGGCCTGGGTTATGGCATCGGGACCACGCAGTCGACGGACTACGTGCGTTCCAGGAGCGATAAGCCGCTCGTCCCTCCAGGCTGACTGCAGGGGCTACTTGCCCCCACACTCCGGCCATGACGCGGCGTCCGCGCAGCTCCCATCCGGAGCGCGCCCATGCCCCGGCAGAGAGTGATCGCGGTCAGCGCGTACATGGCACCCACGAAACGTTTGGACTGAGAGTTACTTCGGCGCTTCGGCGCCGATAGGAGGACGATTGAGGAAGATACCGATTCCGCTCCGACTGGGAGCCGTCCTGGTCGGAGGGATTCTGGGCCTGACTGCAGCGCTCGGCGTGCCTAACGTCGTCTCTGCAACGGGTTCTACGGACTGGATGTTCTGTCCTTCGTCCGAGAACGCGGGCCCGTCCCTCTCCGTCGCGCACTCCGGCATCGGAGACGCGCTGGCGGCGTGCGAAACCGGACGGACCTACGACATCGGTTCGGGCAAAACCGGACCGGCGTTCAGCTTTGCGTTTGCGCCGAACGGTGCAGCGCGGGCGGGCGCCGCGTCGGGTGATGCAGGTAACGCCACGGGCACGTCGGGCTCCGGCACGTCGGGCGACGCGGGCGGGACCTCGACCGGTACGGCATTGTCGGGTAACTCCGGCAACTCCGCCGCATCGGGCGACGGAACATCTAATGACAGCGGGAACGCGCAAGTGGTCCCGACGTCGAACTCCACTGCCGGCACGGGCGGCGGCGGTGGATCAGGGGACAGCGGGCCGGCGGACTCCGACCCGACAGCACGCTCCGGCGGCACCGACACCGGCACGACCGGCGGTACCGGCGATGCCCTGGTTGACGGCGGTTGCGGTTGCGGCGATGACGCCGACACCGGCGACTCCGGCGACAGTGGCAACTCCGGCGACTCCGGCGATGCCTCCGCCGCAACCGGCGTCGCCAGTGGCGACACCGGCAACGGCGGTAACTCGGGTGATGCGAATTCGGGTTCGTACGCGGGCGGCTATGCCGACTCCGGCGACTCGATCGCCAGCCCGGTGATTACGTCGGGCAACACCGGCAGCACGGGGAACGCAACGGCGAACCCGACTGCGAAGGCATCATCCGGCGACTCTGTGGCCGGGTCGTACGCGAAGTCCGGCAACTCCGGACCAGCGTTCAGCTTCTCGTACTCGGACTACGGCAACGCGAACTCCTTCGCGAAGTCCGGCGACACCGGCAATGCGACGTCAACGTCGACATCCGGTAACACGGGCGCCGCGAATGCTTCGGCGGAAGGCGTGGCGGTTTCCGGCAACACCGGCAACTCCACGGCAACTGGCACGGCTACTTCTGGCAACACCGGCAACGCCTCGGTGAACCCGACGTCGAATTCTTCAGCGACGTCTGGCCCCGCGGGCGACTCCGGCAACAGCGGCACCGCCAACTCCGACCCCACGGTCAAGTCCGGTAGCACCGACACCGGCGACACGGGCGGGACGGGCGATGCAACAGTGCTTGGCGGCGGTTGCGGCTGCGACGGCAGCGGCGATGCGTCGACGGGCGACTCCGGCGACAGCGGAAACTCGGGGGACTCGGGCAATGCCAGCTCGGGTTCGGCGGTCCAGTCGGGTAACTCCGGCGACGGCGGCAACTCGGGCAACGCGACGTCGGAGGCGAAAGCCGGCGGTCTGGCGGACTCGGGTGACTCCATCGCCAGCCCGGTGGTGAGCTCCGGTAACACCGGAAACTCCGGAAACGCCACGTCGAACCCGGAGGCGAAGGCCTACACGGGCGACTCCAAGGCGTTCTCGGGCGCAGTGTCCGGCGACTCCGGTCCGGCGCACAGCTTCTCGTTCGCTGAGTGGGGCGACGCGAACTCGGGTGCATTCTCCGGTGACACCGGCGATGCGACCGCGACGTCGACGTCCGGCGACACCGGTAACGCGACTGCCGGGGCAAACGGCACCGCGATCTCCGGCGACACCGGCAACTCCTCGGCCACGGGTACTGCGACGTCGGGCGACACCGGCAATGCGTCCGTGACCCCGAACGCTAACTCGACCGCGACGAGCGGTCCGGGCGGCGACTCGGGCGACACCGGCGACGCTTCCTCCGACCCGACCGTGAAGTCGGGCAGGACGGACACGGGCGACACCGGTGGCACGGGCGATGCAACGGTGATGGGCTCGTCGTGCGGCGATTGCGACCCTTGCAACGATTGTGGCAACGGGCTCGAAACGCTCAGCGGCGGTCCGGGCGGCGGCGGCAGTCACGGCTGCTGCGGCGGCACGGAAGCGGACACCGGCGACTCGGGCGACTCCGGCGACTCCGGCGACTCGGGCAACGCCAGCGGGGAGACGGCGGTAACCTCCGGCGACTCCGGCAACGGCGGCAACTCGGGTAACGCGGACTCCAGTGCCACGGCCAAGGGCCACGCGGACAGCGGCGACTCGATCGCCTCTCCGGTCATCACCTCCGGTGACACGGGCAACTCCGGCAACGCCGAAGCGAGCCCCTACGCCAAGGCTTCGACCGGCGACTCCGAGGCCAAGTCCTGGGCTTCCAGCGGCGACTCCGGTCCCGCGTTCAGCTTCGGCTTCGGCGAAGGTTTCGACAACGTGTGGTCGATTGGCGCGTCGGGCGACACCGGCGACGCCAACGCGACGGCGACGGCGGGTAACACCGGCGATGCCAACGCGACGGCCCAGGGCGTGGCAGCTTCCGGCAACACCGGCAACTCCACGGCCACCGGCACGGCGAATTCGGGCGACACCGGCGACGCGTCGGTCACCCCGAACGCGACGTCCAACGCGACGACGGGCGCGGGCGGCAACTCCGGCAACACCGGC
>JAJTXQ010000031.1 GCA_021462855.1 Dehalococcoidia bacterium
CTGCCGTCGCGCGGGCGCGTGCTGCCGGTGGCCCAGCCCGTGCCGTCGGGGGCCATGTCGACCCGGCTCACGGCCACGCGGGCATCGGCGCCGGCCACGCGCCCGGCGGCCGGCGCCCATGCCCGGCCGTCGTGCCGCATGAACGGGTCGGCCCCGAGGCTCGCCCCCACCCACACCGTGCCCGACGGCCCGACCGCGATGTCGCCGTCGCGGATGCGCCCGCCCGCCGGCAGCCATGGGTGGTCGAGGCGCACGCGCCCGTCGTCGCCCAGCCCGAGCACGCGTGCCTGGCCCTCGGCGACGGCCGCGCTGCGCAGGTCGCCGAGCGCCCACGCGGAGCGCCCGTCGCCGGCCACGGCGGCCACCGACTGTGTCGCGTCCTCGCCGACCGTGCCCGCGGCCGGCTCGACCACCGCCGGCGCCCAGCCGTTCGCGTCGAGCCGCCACGGCGCTTGCCCGTCGCGGTAGCCGTTCCACTCCGGCACGCCCGCGACGGCCCACCCGCGGGCCTCGGGATCGCCCGTGGCCGCTCCGGCGCGCGGCGCCACCGCCGCCACGCGGACCCACCGGCGGTCCTCGGGCGGCGGCTGCCCGTAGGCTTGCCAGGCGCCGGCGGCGGCGAGCCCCGCGGCGCCGTCCCCGCCCCCCGCCCCCGGCCGCACCGGCGCCGGGTGCCACAGGAGGTCGCTGCCGGCGGCGGCCAGCCCGAACCCGTCGGCGTCGAACGACAGGCCGTGGATGCAGCCGTCGACCACGGGCACGGACTCGACCGCCCACGCCCCCCCGGGCGGCAGGCGCAGCAAGATCGGGGTCTTCTGGCCGGGTTGGGCGGCGTAGTCGCAGCCGCCCGCCCACAGCGTCCCCGACGGGTCCGCGGCGAGCGCGTACAGCGAGCGGTACTTCAGCAGGTCGCCCGCCGCGGCGTCGACCCGCGGGCGGCCGTCCACCACGTGGGCGTGGAAGAGCACCCCCTGGTTGGCGGCGTAGTCGAACCCCCCCGCCCACACGTCGCCGGGCCCGCGCGCGGCGGCCGCGTACAGGTCCGCGACGGCCGGCGTGTCGAGCCGGGTCCACTGCCCGGCCTGCCGGCGCCACGCGCCGCCGTCGAGCCCGAACGCCCACAGGTCGGCGCCGTCGGGCGCCAGGGCGAAGATCATCTGTGCGCCGGGCGGGTGCTCGTAGGGCGCCCACACCCCGTCAGTGAGGGCCGTCACCCACGACCGCCCCGCCAGCCACAGGCGCGCGCCGCCCTCGGCCGCCGCCAGCGTCAGCACGTCGTCGTCGGCCGCGAGCGCGGGCGCCCCGGTGTAGCGCGGCTCCCACACCGCGATGACCCCGCGGCGCGTGACCGGCACCTGCGCCGCGGCCGGCGGCGCGGGGGGCCAGGCGGCGGGCACGGCGGCCGCCGCCAGGAGGGCGGCGACGGCGAGGACGGTGCGGGGGCCGGGTGGGTTGCGCGGCGTCATGGGCGGGACCTCGGCTCGGCGGCAGGGCGGGTGTGGCGACGGGTCGGCGGCGGTGGGGCGGGCACATTGTATCGCGGGTGCGCTCCCCACGGCATAACGTCGGGGCGGCGCCGACGGGTTCGACCGTGTGAGCCCTGCCCGCGCGGCCGGTCCACCGCCACAGACCATTCCCCAGACCCTCTCGGGTGCCGCCGGCGGTGATCGTTGGGTGGCTCGGGTGCGCGATGACCGGTTGCGGAAGCCGCTTCACGGTTCGACTGCCGGACCGCGCCTCTTCGACGGTGGGGTGCGCACGCCGAGGCCCAAGCACTTCGAGGCTCCCACCTGGATGCCTTCGCCCTGGTTTGTTCCGGATTCGCCACCATCGTATCCTTAGAGGGCTATCGACCGTCCCTAGCTCTGGGCAGGATCACCGTCGCCGCCGTGCGCCGTCGCCGCCGATCCAAACGCTGGAGGTCGCCCCTTGAAGCACTGGCATGCCCTGTAC
>JAJTXQ010000032.1 GCA_021462855.1 Dehalococcoidia bacterium
CACGCGCCGGATCGTCGCCTCGATCAGGTCTTCGTCGACCGGCTGCCGCGCGGGCGGCGCCTCATCCTCCGCCGAAGGGTCCGGCGCCCCGGTGTTCTGCCCCGACACGCGCCGGACCGTCGCCTCGATCAGGTCTTCGTCGACCGGCTGCCGCGCGGGCGGCGCCTCATCCTTGGACGGCGCGGGGGGCGCTCCGGGCTCTGGCTCGTTTCCCTCGCGCGCCGCCTGCTCCGCCACTTTCCGGATGGTCGCCTCGATCAGGTCTTCATCGATCTCCCTGGACATGCAGGCGTTCCCCCTTCAAACGGCGACCCCAACACGGACGCCCTCACATCTGTAGTTGTCGGCAATATCCCGACGCGCCTACACCAGCCAGCCCACTGTTATGTCATGTGATGCGTTTTCCGCCGCCTCGCGTACAATGTCGCCCACATGCGCATCCTGCTCGTCAACGGACCCAACCTCAACACGCTCGGCTCCCGCGAACCCGAGATCTACGGCACCACAACGCTCGCCGACATCGAGCGGCTCGTCCGCGACCGCGCCGCCGCCCACGGCGCCGAGGTCCGGGCGTTCCAGGCCAACAGCGAAGGCGAGATCATCGACTGGCTCCAGAAGGAGCAAGGCGAAGCGCACGGCATCATCATCAACGGGGGCGCGCTCACCCACTACGGGATCGCCCTGCGCGACGCGATCGCCGGCGCCGCCCTGCCGGCGATCGAGGTCCACATCTCGAACGTCTACAGGCGCGAATCGTTCCGCCACGAGTCGCTCCTTGCGCCGGTGTGCTCCGGCACGATCATCGGGCTCAAGGTGCACGGGTATGAACTCGCCGTCGAAGCGCTCGTCCGCATCGTCCGGGAGAAGGCGTGAGCGCACGAAGGCGTGACGCCGCGTACACTGTCGGCGGTGACGCCGGAACCCACACCTAGCAAGAGGACGCAATGAAGCAACGCATCGAGCGCCTTCGTACCGCGCTGCGCGAGCGCGAACTCGATGGCGCGCTCGTTTCCAACGCGCAGAACCGCCGCTACCTCAGCGGGTTCACCGGCTCCGCCGGCTACTTGCTGATCACCCACGACGACGCGATCATCGCCACCGACTTTCGGTACTACGAGCAGAGCGCGGCGCAGTCGCCGGACTACCGCCTGCAGAAGGTCGTCGGCGGCGTCGAGGCGTGGACGCCCGAGATGTTCGCCAGACTCGGCGGCCGCAAGATCGGCTTCGAGTCCGCGGATATGACGGTGCTCGCGCACAAGCAATTCCGCGCCGCGATCGAGGCGCTCGATGCCGAGGCTCGCCCTGAGCTCGTCCCCACGACCGACCTGATCGAGAAGCTGAGGGTGCTGAAAGAGCCGGCCGAAATCGAAGCGCTGCAGCGCGCCGTCGACCTCGGCGACGCGGCATTCACCGACGTCGCCCGGCGCATCGAGCCCGGCTGGACCGAGAAGCAGGTCGCCTGGGAGATCGAGCAGTACATCCGCGAGCACGGCGGCGACGGGCTGTCGTTCAGCACGATCGTCGCGGGCGGGCCGTGGGGCGCGATGCCGCACGCCTACCCGCGCGACCGCAAGCTCGAGGCCGGCGAGGGTGTCGTCATCGACATGGGTTGCGATGTGGGCGGCTACATGTCCGACCTGACGCGTACGATCTTCCTCGGAACGCCCGACGACAGGTTCAAGCAGATCTATGACATCGTCCTCACCGCGCAACTCACGGCCGAGGAGATGGTGACGCCCGGCATGACCGGCGGCGAGTGCCACATGATCGCCCACAACGTCATCGAGGCCGCCGGCTACGGCGAGACGTTCGGCCACGGCCTCGGCCACGGCATCGGCCTGCAGGTCCACGAAGCGCCGCGCGTCGGCCGCACGTCGAGCGATGAGCTGCTCGACAGCATGGTGTTCACGATCGAGCCGGGGATCTACGTCACAGGCTGGGGCGGCGTGCGCATCGAGGACATGGTCGTGCTCGAGGACGGCAAGGCGCGGGTCATGAGCAAGGCGCCGAAACTGCAGTTCGCGGGCTGACAGCGGAACGAGAAGAAAGAGGAGCGGGCAGCGTGATTTCCACAAGCGACATGAAGCGTGGCGCGACCATCGAGCTCGATGGGCGCGTGTACCAGGTGATGGAGTTCAACCACATCAAGATGGGCCGCGGCTCCGCGCAGATGCGCATGAAGCTGCGCGATGTCCGCCGCGGCGACATCATCGAGCGCACGTTCCAGGCCGGCGAGAAGTGGCCGCGCGTGCGCGTCGAGCGCGTGCCGATGCAGCTCTCCTACACCGAGGACTCAATCACGTACTTCATGAACACCGAGACCTACGACCAGGTGCCCCTCACCGCCGACCAGGTCGGGGATGCGAAGCTCTACCTCGCCGAGAACGGCACCTGCGATGTGCTGTTCCTCGGTGACGAACCGATCGGCATCGAGCTGCCGTCGTCCGTGGTGCTGACGATCGCGCAATGCGAGCCGGGTGTGAAAGGCGACACGGCCACCGGCGCGACAAACCCCGCCACGATGGAGACGGGACTGGTCGTCAACGTCCCGCTCTTCGTGAACGAGGGCGACAAGATCAAGGTGAATACAAGCACCGGCGAATACCAGGAACGCGCGTAGCTCACCCGGCGAATTGCGCTGATTAGGCCATTTGTTCGACAATGGCCCCATGCAGGTGTACGCCGTCCACGAGGTCACGACCTACCTCCGAGAGCTGTTCGAGACCGATCCGCACATCGGCGATATCTGGGTCGAGGGTGAGGTGTCGAACGTCAGCAGGCCCGCGTCCGGACATGTCTACTTCACGCTCAAGGACGGCGCCGCGCAACTGCGCGCCGCGTTCTTCGCCCGTCGCGGGCAGTCCTCCAGCAGCACGCAGGCGCTCATCGAACACGGGCATGCGGTGAGGGCGCACGGCCGCATCAGCCTGTACGAGCAGCGCGGCGATCTGCAGTTCTACGTCGACTTCGTCCAGCCCCAGGGCGTCGGCGCGCTGCAGATGGAGTTCGAGCGGCTCAAGGCGCGGCTCCAGGAGCAGGGCCTGTTCGATGAGTCACGCAAACGTCCGCTGCCGCGATTCCCGCGCACGATCGGCGTCATCACATCGCCCTCCGGGGCGGTGTTCCACGACATCTGCCACGTCCTCACCAGGCGCTGGCCCCTCGCCGAAGTCGTGCTCGCGCCAACGCCCGTGCAGGGCGCCGATGCGCCGAGCGGCATCGTCGGCGCGCTGGCAATGCTCAACGCGCGCGGCGACATCGACGTCATCATCGCCGGCCGCGGCGGCGGCTCGATCGAGGAGCTGTGGGCGTTCAACGAGGAACCGGTCGCCCGGGCGATCTTTGCCAGCCAGGCGCCGGTGATCTCCGCCGTCGGCCACGAGACCGATACGACGATCGCTGACTTCGTCGCCGACCGGCGGGCGCCGACTCCCTCCGCCGCCGCCGAGATCGCCGCGCCCGACCGCCTCGACGTGAGCGCCCACCTCGCGGTTGCCGCCGGCGGCATGACGGTTGCGCTACGCCAACAGGTCGCCGGCGAGCACGAGCGCGTACGCAACGCCGTGTCGCGCGCCGAGCGCCGCGTGCCGGACATCAACCGCGAGCGGCAACGCGTCGATGATGCGGCACGCAGCGCGGTCCACGCCGCCGAACGGCTGCACCGCGCCGCCGTCACCGGCGTCGGCGGCTGCGTCTGGCGGCTGCGCGCGCTCGACCCGTTCGCGACGCTCGAACGCGGCTATGCGATCGTCCAGCGCGGCGGCGCCGTCGTGTCGAGCATCGCACAGGCGCGGGCGGGCGACGCGCTCGACGTGCGTGTGCGCGACGGTGCGTTTGGCGTGCGTGTCGGCGATGGCGCACCGCCGCAGCGAAAGAAGCTCCGGCGCCGCGTCCCCGAGGCGCAGGCGCCGCTCTTCAGCATGCCCGAGGAGCGGGCGTAGGAGCCGACATGGCAAAGGAACCGGCACCGGAACCGTTCGAGCGCCTCTACGCGCGACTCGAGGGCACCGTCGCCAAACTCGAGGAAGGCGGCATGCCCCTCGAAGAAGCGATCGCACTGTACGAGGCGGGCATGACGCTCGCCCGCGCCTGCCAGGACCGGCTCGATGAGGCGGAACTCAAGATCACCAGGCTCAAGGAATCGTTCGCGCCGCTCCCCGAGCGCGCGGACGGCGCTCGCCTGCAAGACGACGGCGACGCAACTGCATACGTGGCCGACGACTCCGAACCGGCGTACGACGACGACCCGTTCGAATAGCGCCATCGCTCGCAGGATTGCGCCGCGCCGCCATCCGCATTAGGGTGAAGGAGAGCGTCGGAGGCGGTCGCATGCTGCGCATTGGGTGGTTTTCGACAGGCCGCGGCGAGGGCTCGCAGAAACTGCTGCGCGCCGCAGTCGAGGCGATCCGCGATGGCTCGCTCGATGCCGAGATCTCGTTCGTCTTCTCGAACCGCGAATCGGGCCAGTTCCCCGCAACGGACACGTTCTTCGCCCAGGTGCGCGACTACGGCATTCCGCTGATCGAGTGCTCCGACCAGCGCTTCCGGCGTGAACACGGCGGCGAAGTCGCCCGCTCCGGCCAGCCGCTTCCGCCGTGGCGTCGCGCATACGACGAGGCGGTCGCCGGGATGCTGCGACCGTACAGTTGGGACATCGGCATGCTCGCGGGCTACATGCTGATCAGCACCGAGCCGCTGTTCTCGCTGCGGCCGCTGCTCAACCTCCACCCGGCGGCCCCGGGGCAACCCTCCGGCACATGGCAGCAGGTGACGTGGGAGATCATCCGCCGGCACACCGCGCACGGCGGCGTGCGCGTCCACCTCGTCACCGAAACGCTCGACGAGGGCCCGATCGTCACGTACTGCACGTACCCGCTTGGCGGCCCGAACATCGACCTGCTCTGGCGCGCCGTCGAGGCGCGCGGAGTCGATGAGGTGCGCGCGACGGACGGTGGAGCCAACGCGCTGTTCCAGGAGATCCGGCGGCGCGGCGCCGCGCGCGAGCTACCGCTCGTCGTCGAGACGCTGCGCGCCCTCGCCGGCGGGCGCCTTCGCCTCGAGGGCGAGCGCATCCTCACCGCCGATGACACGAAGGTTG
This sequence comes from Dehalococcoidia bacterium, assembly GCA_021462855.1. Classification (GTDB taxonomy): domain Bacteria; phylum Chloroflexota; class Dehalococcoidia; order DSTF01; family JACRBR01; genus DTUCFX13. Next base: position 5,099 of record JAJTXQ010000032.1, read on the forward strand.
TCGGCGGCTACGACCTGACGCCCGAGATCGAACGGGCGCTCGCCAGCGCCGTCGGCGCCTGACGCCTGCGAAAACCGCAGCGCGCGTGAATTGACGCTTGTTCACCAACGCTGCTAGGATCGGCGGGCCATGCAAGACTCGTTCTGCCCGTCGTGCGGCGCCGGCGTCGGCAACGACGACAACTTCTGCCGGAAATGCGGTATCGCCGTGCGCGCCGCGCTGCCAGCGCTGCGCCAGAACAGCGTCCCCACCGCATGGCAACCCGCCGTCTCGCCCGTCATGAAAGGCGCGGCCGTGATGGCCGCCGGCACCGTCGCGCAGTTCCTGCTGCGTCGCGTCGTCGGCAACGTGCTCGATGCAGCGCGGCCGCGAAAGCGCAGCCCGCTGCGCATCACGCGTCCGCGTGAGCGTGACGGCATGGTGGATGACGCGCAGATCATCACCGAGATGGTGATGATGCGGCGCGTGCGCGTCCGGCGGCCAGAGTAACGCGGACCAGGCACCTCGCAGACGCCCGGGCGGGCAGCACTCGGGGACTCAACGCCTCATGCGGGCGTCGCTTATCTTCCTCTCGCTGGCGATCCTCACGGCGCTCGCGCCCGCGCCGCTGTCGCGCGCCGCACCATACGACCACGTGCGCAATGGCGGCTTCGATGACGGCGTTGCCGGCTGGACGCCCGCGCCTTCCACGTCGATCAGCCCCATCGCGCACGAAGGCGGCACGCGCGCGATGATCACCGCCGGCGGCGCATCGGCTCGCGTCCACCAGCGCATCGATGCCGCGCTTGCTCCGGGCGCCTATGAGCTCTCGCTGGTCGCCCGCGCTGACACGCCGGCCGATGTGACGTTGCGCGTTGAGTCGCTCGCGGACCCATCGCTGCACATCGCCTTTAGCGAGTCGATAGACGCCGAGTGGCGCGCCGTGGGCGGCCCCTTTACGCTCGCCGCCGCAGCGGACGCTCGCGTCGTGGTCGAGGCTGCATCGGCTGCCGGCGTGGAGTTGTTCATCGACGACGCGCGGCTCGAAGGCCCGCCGCCCGTCCCGTTCACCGCCACGCCAACGGCCGCGCCGGCGATCACCACGACACCGCCGCCGGCTGCCACTGCGACGCTCACGCAGCTCGGCTTCGCTCCGACGTCGACCGCCGTGCCCACCGCGACGCCGCTCGTCGACGTCGTTGCGTCCACGTTGCGCAACGGGGGTTTCGAAGATGGGGCGGCCGGCGCGCTGCCGTTCGCGTGGGAGACCTACGGCGGCGCACTCGAGGCGTCGGATGACGCCCGAAGCGGCGAGCGCAGCGCGCGGCTGGAAAGCGCAACCGCATCGACGAAGTGGCTGCATCAGTCCGTACTCGTCGACGGCGGCGCGTGGTACGCGTTCAGCGCATGGGTGAAGCACGCCGGCCCCGCCGCCGCCGCGGCCTTCCTCCGCGTTTCGTGGTACGCGAGCGGCGACGCAAGCGGCAGCGCACTGTCATCGGCCGATTCGACGCTCCGCATCGACGAGACATCGCCCGGCTGGCGCCTGCTCGACACCGGCAGCATCGCCGCGCCGCCGGACGCCCGGTCGGCGCGCGTGCGTATCATGCTCGCCCCGCGGAGCGCCGCGCCGGCGTCGATCCTCGTCGACGACGCAGCATTCGTCGCCGCGCCGCCAGCGCCACCGCCGCCGGGCGCAGCCATTGCGCCACTCGCCGCGGGCGCAGCCACCACTGCCGAGGCCGCCTCCGAACGCGGACGCACGACCACCGGCACGCTACGGAGCGCGCCGCGCGATGCGGGCGCCGCAGCACGCGCGATCGCCGCAGGCCCCGCGCTCCTCGTCATCAACGAGGTGCTCTACGACAGCGGCGGCGAAGGCGCCGACGCCGCCGGCGAATGGGTCGAGATCTACAACCCGGGCAACGCGCCGGTCGACATCGCAGGGTGGTCGCTCGCCGACGCCGCGACGAGCGACGCCCTCCCCGCGGTCTTCATCCCTGCCCGCAGCTTTGCCGTTGTTGCGGCTTCGGCTAGCGCTTCGGCCGCCATCCTGGATTCAGATGTGCCGTCGATCGCGCTCGACGGACGCATCGGCAACGGCCTCGGCAACGACGGCGATGCGCTGTACCTCAGCGACAAATCGGGCGCCGTCATCGACGCGGTGTCGTGGGGCGACGAACGCGCCGCGCTCGACCCGCCGGTGGCCGATGTGCCCGAAGGCCACTCCATCGAACGCCTCACGCCGGGCACGGACGGCGACCGGGCGACCGACTGGATCGACAACGCCGCACCATCGCCGGGGCGCGCGCATGAGCGCACCCTCGCCGCGGCACCGCGGCCCGGCCGGCGCATCGAGGTCAACCGCGCGGGCAGCGCGTTCGCGTGGATGCCGTGGGCCGCCGTCGCGATGTCGGTCGCCGCGCTCGCCGCGACGATCGCCTGGCGCACGGTCGAGGACATGCGCGGTCCCCCGCCGCAGCCATGAAGGAACGGCTGCAGAAGATACTCGCGCGCGCCGGCCACGGATCGCGCCGCAGCGCCGAGACGCTGATCACCGCCGGCCGCGTGAGCGTCAACGGCGCCGTCGTCCGTGAACTCGGCGCGCGGGCCGATCCGGAAACCGACACCATCGCGTTGGATGGCACGCCGATCACCGTTGCTGCGCGTCACGCCTACCTGGCCATGCACAAGCCGCGCGGCGTCGTCACAACGGCCCGCGACCCGCAGGGACGCCGCACGGTCGTCGGCCTGCTGCCACCCGGACTTCCACCGCACGTGCTCCCGATCGGCCGCCTCGACCGCGACACCGAGGGCCTGCTGCTGTTCACCAACGACGGCGAGTTCGCGCATCGGCTGGCGCACCCGCGGTTCGAGATCGAGAAGGAGTACATGGCGCTCGTCTCCGGGACGCCTTCCGAGCGCGCGCTTGCCGCGCTGCGCTCCGGCGTCGAGATCGACGGGAAGCGGACGCGCCCGGCGGAGGCCGCGGTCACGCACCCTCCCCACGGCTACGATGCGCGCGAGGGCCACACGTGGCTCCGCGTGGTCATCCACGAAGGGCGCAAGCGGCAGGTGCGGCTGATGTGCGCCGCCACCGGCCACCAGGTCCGCACGCTCGTGCGCGTCCGCATCGGCGACGTGCTGCTCGGCCGGCTGGCGCCTGGCACGACACGGCCGCTCTCGCCACGCTAGATCGCCACGCTCCGGCGCGCCGTCGGCCTTACCGGTGGCGAGGCGGTATGATCGCGCCATCCAGCGCTGGATCCGCGAGGAGGCAGCCACGCCCGCACGCACCATCGCGATCGACGGCCCGGCGGCGTCGGGGAAGAGCGTCGTGGGAGCGCTCGTCGCCGCGCGGCTTCGCTTTCGCTTCTTCGACACCGGCGCCATGTACCGCGCCATGGCCTGGCTCGCCTTGCATCGCCGCATCAACATCGAGGACGGCGACGCGCTCGCCGCGATGGCGGAGTCGGCCTCCGTCAACGTGAAGGCGGCGCCCGAGGGCTCGACCGAACCCACGATCGTCGTGCTCGACGGCGCCGACGCGACGCCGCACTTGCGCGACCCCGAAGTGGAGGCCGCCGTCTCGCTCGTCTCTCGCGTGCCGCGCGTGCGCGCCGCGCTCGTCCGCATCCAGCGCGAACTCGCGCGCGAAGGCGGCGTCGTCATGGCCGGCCGCGACATCGGCACGGTCGTGCTGCCCGATGCCGGCGTAAAGGTCTACCTCGATGCTTCGCGCGACGTGCGCGCCCGGCGCCGCGCCGCGCAGATGCGCCGGCCGCACGGCGACGCGCCGGAGATAGACGCGATCGTCGCCGACCTCGCGCGGCGCGACGGCCTCGACTCGACCCGCGCCGCATCGCCCCTGACTGCCGCCGCCGATGCTATGATCATCAACACCGACGACCTTACCGTGGAGGAGGTGGTGCAACGAGTGCTCGTTCTGGCAGCCGGATGATCTGGCGCATCGTGCCGGTTTCGTACTGGTTCGTCGTCGCGCTGATCCGCCTGTGCCTGTTCATCTACGTCCGCGGCCCGAAGGTCGAGGGCCTCCACCACGTCCCGAAGGCCGGCGGCGCGATCATCGTCTCCAACCACCTCAACAACGCCGACCCGTGCGTCATCCCCGGCATCCTCAAGCGCCGCATCGTCATGATGGCGAAGAAGGAGATGTTCCGCTGGCCGGGCCTGAACCTGCTATTCCGGTTCATCGGCGCGTTCCCCGTCGACCGGCAGGGCGCCGACCTCAACGCGCTGCGCGAAGCGCAGGCCATCGTCAACAGCGGCCTGCTTCTGCTCATGTTCCCCGAGGGCACGCGCTCCCGCGACTGCCAGCTGCACGAGGGATTCCCCGGTTCCGCGCTCGTGGCCTACCGCACCGGCGCGCCGATCATCCCGGTCGCGATCACCGGCACCGAGAGCATCAGCTGGCCGTGGGTCTTCGTGCGCCCGTTCATCGGCCCGCGGGTGACCGTGCGCGTCGGCGAGCCGTTCTTCCCGCCGAAGGCGGAGCGCATCACCACCGAGCAGGCGCGCGCCGCCACCGACGACATCATGCGGCACATCGCCGCGCTGCTGCCGCCGGCGTACCGCGGCGCCTACGCCGACGTGCCGAACACCGCCGCCGCGATCTAGCCGGCGACCTGGTCGATGTCGGTGAAATAGCAGGTTCGAGCGCCCGTGTGGCACACAGCCTTCCCGAGCATGCGCACGCGCACCAGCAGCGAGTTCCCCTCGCAATCGACGCTGATCGACCGCACCGCGAGATAATCCCCGCTCGTCGCGCCCTTGTGCCAGACCTCCTGGCGGCTGCGGCTCCAGAACACCACCTGCCCGATCTCTCGCGTGCGCCGCAGCGTGTCGTCGTTCATGTAGCCGAGCATCAGGACGGCGTCCGTCTCGTCATCCTGGATGACCGCCGGAATTAACCCCTGCGCGTTGTATCGAAGCTCCACGTCCGCTCCCCCGGGCGCCTCCCGGCGTCCCGCCTGCCACGATGCTGATGATGATGGATGCGTGCGCCGGCGCCGTTACAGCCGCGCCGGCACGGCATGCGCCGCGAGATACCGCTTCGTCTCGCCGATCGAGAACTCGCCGAAATGGAAGATGCTCGCCGCGAGCACGGCATCGGCGTGGCCCTGCAGCACCGCGTCCACCATGTGCTGCGGGTGCCCGCAGCCGCCGCTCGCGATCACCGGCACCTCGACTGCGTCGCTGACGGCGCGCGTGAGCGGCAGATCGTAGCCGTCCTTGTGGCCGTCGGCGTCCATGCTCGTGAGCAGGATCTCGCCCGCGCCGAGTTCGACCGCCCGTCGTGCCCACGCGACCGCCTCCAGCCCGGCCGGCCGCCGGCCGCCGTGCGTGTACACCTCCCACCGCCCTCGGCCAACGCTCTTCGCGTCGATCGCGACGACAATGCACTGCGCCCCGAACCGCTCCGATGCCTCGGCGACGAGACGCGGGTCCGCCACGGCCGCGCTGTTCAGCGACACCTTGTCCGCGCCCATCTCGAGCAACATCCGCACGTCCAGCGCCGAGCGCACGCCGCCCCCAACGGTGAACGGAATGAACACCTCGTCCGCCGTGCGCGCCACCATGTCGTACACCGTCGCCCGGTCGTCGCTCGATGCGGTGATGTCGAGGAACACGAGCTCGTCGGCGCCCTCGCGGTCGTACAGCTTTGCGAGCTCGACCGGATCGCCCGCATCGCGCAACTCGACGAACGAGATGCCCTTGACGACGCGGCCGTTGTCCACGTCGAAGCACGGAATGACGCGCCTGGTCAGCATGGTGGCTCATGGTAGCAAACGCTACGGTAGCGCCCGCCCGTGACGAATATACTGCCGCACGACCCGCGCATGGCAGCACGAGAGGCCCCTACCGATGAGCACGCCCGCCACGCCGCGCAGCATCGACGAGATCACGCCGGAGTTCCTGGGGCGCGCGGCGCGCCGCCTGCTCCGCGACGACTCCGTACGCGTCACCGCGCTGCGGCTCGGCGCATCTGAGCCGTTCGAGTACCCGAAGTTCGGCGACAAGCGATTCGACATCATCGAGTTCGACTACGCATCCGCGTCCGGCCGCGGCACGTCGAGCATGATCCTGCGCCGCCGCGCCCCGCGCGATGCCGTGTCGACGCTGATCGGCGACCTGCGCCATCGCGAACTGCTCGCGTTCGAGACCGGCCTGCTCGACGAGATGCCGCGCACATTCCACCATCCGTACCTCGATGTCATCCACGACGAAGAGCGCGGCCAGTTCTGGGCATTCCTCGAGGACGTATCCGCCGACATCGCCAATGTCGGCATCGTCGACGCGCTGCCCGACGAGAAGCTGCGCGTGATCCTCGCGCACCTCGCCGCATTCCACGCGCACTTCTGGGAGCGCGACGACGTGCTCTCGCAGCCGTGGCTCATGAGCCTGCGCACGCCCGTTGACTCCTGGTACCGGCTGATCGTCGAGGTCGTCGACGGAACCCGGCGATCGGAGGCGACATCGTTCATCATCGCGCAGTGGCCGTGGCTCCCCGACGGTATCGCCCGTCTGCTCGCCTCGCTCGCGCCCGAAACACGCGAGATCGTGATGAGCCTGTTCCGCGACCCGGAGCGCCTCCTGCGCGAGGTCGAAGGCATGCCGCTCACGCTCTGCCACTACGACTTCGACAACCGCAACCTGGGACTGCGCTACGACGCGGACGGCGCGCGCACGGTCGTCATCGACTGGGAGATCGTCGGCGTCGGCCTGTCGTCGGCCGATGTCGGGCGGTTCCTCCAGTACCAGCAGCCGCCGAACGTGCCGGAGTTGCTCGAGTACTACCTGGACGAGCTCGAGCGGCATCTCGGCCGCGCGGTCGACCGCGAGCAGTGGTACAAGGGCTACGAGCTCGTGTCGGTCGCGCTCTGGCAGATCGTCGGCTTTCTGTTCGCGGCGATGGTGTCTTCGCCCGACGCGCCGGTGCCCGAAGACCAGCGGGAAGGCATGAGGGAGCGTGTCTATGCCGATGTCGAGGCGATCGAGCAGCTCGCGCGCAAGTGGCTGATGTAGCTCAGCCGCGCTTTCGTCCGACCGCCAGCAGGTTGACGCGCAGACCCTTGAGCGCGCCGAAGCGGTTCACCAGCCGCTCGAAGCCCACGCCTGCGGCGTAGGTGGGCGTGCTGAATGCCAGGTACTCCGGCTCCGTCTCGAACTGCAGCATCTGCTCCACGTCGAGCCCCGCGCGTTCGTACAGGGCGCGCAGACGCTTCGCCGTGTTCGCACGGTACACCGTGGGGAAGATGTCGTGCGCGTCGACGCCGCGCCATTGGTTGAACTTCAGGTGGAACGCGTGCGGCAGCAGCGCCGAGCTCACCGTCACGTAGTGCCAGCGGTTCGGCGTGAGCACGAGCAGCCGCCCGCCCGGCCGCAGCACGCGCGACAGCTCGCCGAACACGCGCTCAGGCTGCGTCAGGTGCTCCGCCACGTGGCTGCTGACCGCGATGTCGAACGTGGCATCGCGGAACGGCAGATGCGCGAGGTCCCCGCGCGCCGCCGCGTCGACGTTCCGGTTGCCGCGCGGCTCGTCCGTCATATCGACGCCTACGATCAGTCGCGGCCGCTGCGCTTCGCCGAATTCGTACTGGAACACGCGCCCGCTGCCGCATCCCGCATCGAGCATCACATCGCCCGCGCGCACGTGCTCGTGGATGACGTCCGAGAAGCGGTCGTACATGCCGCGAAACGACGGCGGATAGAACCGCTGCCGCAACTCCTGCTTCCGCCACCGGATGAACGGCATGCGCCGCGCTCCTTCCCTCCCGCCAGATGATACTGGCACTGAATCTGGGCCGAAGGCGCAATTCCCGCCCGCAGCCCGCGCCTGCCGGGCCATCCCGCGCGCCCTCGCCCGGCCGTGCTATACTCCCACGCGTACCGAGACCGAGAGACCGGACCTGGGGCCAGCGGGCCTCAAATTTATGTCCGGAAGAAATGGAGCATCATGACCACCCAGACCGCACCTCCCCCTGTCTCCTTGAAGGCGCTTCTCGAGGCGGGCGTCCACTTCGGGCACCAGACCCGGCGGTGGGACCCGCGCATGAAGCCGTACATCTTCACCGAGCGCAACGGCATCCACATCCTCGACCTGGCGCAAACCGTGCCCATGCTCGGCGAGGCGATGAAGTTCGTCCGCCAGGTGACGTCGCGCGGCGACTCGATCCTCTTCGTCGGCACGAAGAAGCAGGCGCAGGATGCGATCGAGACCGAGGCGAAGCGCTCCGGCCAGCCCTACGTCACCAACCGCTGGCTCGGAGGTACGCTCACCAACTTCCAGACCATCGAGGGACGCATCGACCACCTCGTGCGGCTCGAGGACCGGCACGATCGCGGCGAGTTCGGCACGATGATCAAGAAGGAAGCCGGCAAGCTGCTGAACGAGATCGAGCGGATGAACCGCTACTTCGGCGGCATCAAGAACATGAAGCGCATGCCCGCCGCGCTCTTCATCGTCGACCCGCCCATGGAGCGCATCGCCGTCCTTGAAGCGGTCCGCATGCGCATCCCGATCATCGCCATGTGCGACACCAACTGCAACCCGGACGAGATCGACTTCCCGATCCCCTCGAACGATGACGCGATCCGCGCCGTGCGCCTGATCGCCGGCCGCATCGCCGACGCCGCAATCGAGGGGCGCTCGCTCCAGGGGTACGCCGCCGAGGCAGACGATACCGAGGGACTGGACACGGGCTCGTTCGTCGCCAGCGGCACGTTCTCCGCGTCGCCCGATGACCCCGAGCCAGCGGCCCCCGCTGACGAAACCGCGCAGGCCTGACCGCAGGCAGAGAGACAGAGAGGAACACCGACTTGGCATCGACCGCAGAGGACGTTAAGCGCCTGCGCGAACAGACGAACGCCGGCGTCATGGACTGCAAGAACGCGCTCGACGAGGCCGGCGGCAACTTCGACCGCGCCGTCGCGATCCTGCGCGAGCGCGGCGCCGCCCGCGCCGAGAAGCGCAGCGAGCGCGAAACCAGCCAGGGCATCGTCGAGTCGTACATCCACGCCGGCGGGCGCATCGGCGTGCTCGTCGAGATCAACTGCGAAACGGACTTCGTCGCGCGCACCGACGCGTTTAAGAAGCTCGCGCACGACATCGCGATGCAGATCGCCGGCATCCCGACCACGCTCGCCGTCACCGAGGACGAGCTGCCCGACGGCGCCGAGGGCAGCATCGAGGAGACGGTGCTCATGAAGCAGCCGTTCATCCGCGACGGCTCCCGCACGATCGAATCGCTGGTCAAGGACGCCATTTCACAGACCGGGGAGAACATCCGCGTGCGCCGGTTCGCACGGTTCGAGCTCGGACAGTAAGGAGACGCCGATGCCCGGCGCCGCCTACAAGCGGGTGCTGCTGAAAGTCAGCGGCGAAGCCCTGATGGGGGGCGCGTCGTACGGCATCGACCCGGCGACGGTCCGCAGCATCGCGCTGCAGATCAAGTCCGCCAACGACATGGGCGTGCAAGTGGCGGTCGTCGTCGGCGGCGGCAACATCTGGCGCGGCGCGCAGGCAAGCCAGACGGGCATGGACCGCGCGACCGCGGACTACGCCGGCATGCTCGCCACCGTCATCAACGCGCTCGCGCTCCAGGACGCGATCGAGCAGGTCGGCGGCGACGTCCGCACGCAGACCGCGATCCCGATCCAGCAGGTCGCCGAGCCGTACATCCGCCGGCGCGCGATCCGTCACCTGCAGAAGCGGCGCGTCGTGATCTTCGCCGCCGGTACGGGCAACCCGTTCATGACCACAGACACCGCCGCCGCGCTCCGCGGCATCGAGATCGACGCCGAGGTGCTGCTCATCGCGAAGAACCGCGTCGACGGCGTGTACGACGCGGCCCCGCGCAAGCACGCCGGCGCTCGCCGCTTCCACAGCCTGAGCTACATGGACGCGCTCAGCCGCCGTCTCGAGGTCATGGACAGCACTGCGCTGTCCCTCTGCATGGAGAACAACCTGCCGATCGTCGTGTTCGATGTCGGCGCGCCCGACGGCATCGCCCGCGCCGCGCGGGGCGACGACATCGGCACAACCGTCGGCGACGGCGAGACGGTGATGGACGCCGACACCGCGCGCGCCTGACCGGCTCGCAGCGGGCGGTGATGTACCATGGACTCCGCCGGATGCGGAGCCGGACGAAAGAGGTCGCACCCGATGATCGAAGACACCCTCAAGGACGCTGAACATCGCATGCAGAGCGCGGTCGTCGCGCTCGACCGCGAGCTGAACACCGTGCGCACCGGCCGCGCGCGCCCGTCGCTCATCGAGGGGCTGAAGGTCGACTACTACGGCACGCCGACCCCGCTCAACCAGATGGCGGCGATCAACGCGCCCGAGCCCCGGCTCATCACGATCCAGCCGTGGGACAAGACGCAACTCGGCACGATCGAGAAGGCGATCCAGAAGTCCGACCTCGGCCTCACACCGACCAACGACGGCAACCTCATCCGCCTCGTCATCCCGGCGCTCACCGAGGAACGCCGCAAAGAACTCGTGAAGGTCGTCCACAAGAAGGTCGAAGACGGGCGGGTGGCCGTGCGCAACGTGCGCCGCGACTGCCTCGACGAACTGCGCAAGCTCCAGCACGACAAGAAGATCTCCGACGACGAGGAGCGCCGCGCGCAGGACCGCCTCCAGAAGATCACCGACAAGCACGTCGCCGAAGTGGACAAGCACGGCCACACCAAGGAGCAGGAACTGCTCGAGGTGTAGCGGAATCGAGACCGGATGCGACTGAACGGCAAGAAGAACGCGGCGAAGGCGGCCCTCGCCGAGCGCCCGGCACCACCTCAGCCGCACGCGCTTGTCCCGCGCCACGTCGCCGTGATCATGGACGGCAACGGGCGCTGGGCGCAGCAACGCGGCCTCTCGCGGAACGCCGGCCACCGCGCCGGCACCGAGAACATCCGCCGCATCATCGAAGCGTTCGGCGAGCGCGGCGTCGAGGTGCTGACGCTCTACGCTTTCTCCACCGAGAACTGGACCCGACCCCGCCGCGAGGTCAACGCGCTGATGCGCCTGATCCCGCGCGTCTTGCAGCGCGAGATCAAAGAACTGCACAAGAACGGCGTCCGCCTCGTGCACATCGGCAAGCTCGACCCGCTCGACGAAGGCCTCCAGGCGAAAGTCCGCGACGCCATTGATCTGACGAAGGACAACGACCGCATGACCGTCGCGCTCGCGTTCAACTACGGCGGCCGCGACGAGATCGTCGACGCCATCCGCCGCATGGTCGAGGACGGCGTCGCTGCGGAGCGCGTCGACGAAGCGCTCGTTTCGTCGTACATGTACACGGCCGGGCTCCCCGACCCCGACCTCGTCATCCGCACCGCCGGCGAGGTGCGACTGTCCAACTTCCTGCTGTGGCAGTCGGCCTACGCCGAGTTCTACGCCACGCCAGCGTACTGGCCCGACTTCGACGAGATGGAGATCGACCGCGCGCTCGATGCCTACGCCCGGCGCGAGCGGCGCTTCGGCGGCGTCGAGCCCGCGAACGGGCAGCATCAGCGGGTATGAGCGAGCGTTGTTAGCGCAACGGGTGGCCAGCGCCGTCATCGGCGTGCCGGTCATCTTCGTCCTCGTGCTCGCGGGCGGGAACTGGTACGCCGCCGCCGCCGCGGCCGTCATCGCCGTCGCCGCGCTCGAGTTCCAGCACGCGCACTTCGGCTGGACGCACCCCATGAGTCTCCTCGCCGCCGGGTTCTCGGGCGCCATGGCCGGCGCGGCGCACGCGGGAGGCGAGTGGGTGCTGTGGCTCGCGCTCGTCGCGGTGCCGACGACGCTCGCCGCACTGCTGATCCGGTTCGACGCCAATACGTACCTGCGCGACTGGCTCTGGACCGCCGGGTGCATCGCCTACACGGGACTGCTCGGCTCGACGCTCGTGCTCCTGCGCGACGTGCCGAACGGCCGCGACTGGGTGTACCTCGCGCTCTTCTCGACGTTCGCCGTCGACACGTCGGCCTACTTCACCGGCCGCGCGGTCGGCCGCCACAAGCTCGCGCCGCGCATCAGCCCGAAGAAGACGGTCGAGGGGTTCGCCGGCGGCTACGCCGGCGGCATCGCCGCCGCCGTGCTCCTCAACTGGGCCCTCGGCCTGCGCATCGAGCCGTGGCACATCGCCGTCCTGGCGGCACTGCTGCCCGCGGCCGCCACGCTCGGCGACCTCGCCGAGTCCGCGATCAAACGGTCGATGCACATCAAGGACGCGAGCGATCTCATCCCCGGCCACGGCGGCGTGCTGGACCGCTTCGACTCGCTGCTCTTCACGTTCACGCTCACGTGGCTATTCACGCAGTGGGTGATCGCCTGAGCAGCAGCACCGCCGCAACATCTCACCCCGCGCCGCGCCGATATACTGGCGCCGATGACTGAACAGCCACGCGGCGTCGCGATCCTCGGATCGACTGGCTCGATCGGCCGGCAGGCCCTTGATGTCATCCGGCGCCTTCCGGGCCGCTTCCGCGTCATCGCGCTCGCTGGCGGCAACAACCACACCCTCCTCGAAGACCAGGCGCGCGAATTCCACCCCGACCTCGTCTGGTGCCAGGATGGCGACCGCGGCATGAACCTGCGCGCCGCCGCCGGCCCCAGGACGGCGTGGGCGACGATGGAGGAGATCTGCGCCGACCAGCGCATCGACATCGTCGTAGCGGCGACGTCCGGCGCCGCCGGCCTGCTGCCGGTGCTCACCGCGCTGCGCTGCGGCAAGGCGGTCGCCCTCGCCAACAAGGAAGTGCTCGTGATGGCCGGCCACATTGTCACGAGGGCCGCCGAGCAGGGACGCGCCGAGCTCCGCCCCGTCGACAGCGAGCACAGCGCCATCTGGCAGTGTCTCTGGGGCGAGGACCTGGCGACGGTCGAGCGGCTGATCCTCACGGCGTCCGGCGGCGCCTTCCGCGACGTCCCGGTCGCTGACCTCGCCGCCGTCACCCCGCGCGAGGCGCTGCGGCACCCGACGTGGGACATGGGCCGCAAGGTGACGATCGACTCGGCCACGCTCATGAACAAGGGCTTCGAGGCGATCGAGGCGCGCTGGCTGTTCAACATGCCGATGGACCGCATCGAAGTGCTCCTCCACCGAGAGAGCATCGTCCACTCCCTCGTGGAGTTCGCCGATGGCTCGGTGAAGGCGCAGCTCGGCGAGCCCGACATGCGCCTGCCCATCCAGTGCGCGCTCAGTTACCCCGAACGCATGACTGGCGCCGTCGCGCCGCGCCTGAACCTCGCGCGCTCGAAGGCGCTGCACTTCGAGGACGTCGACCTCGGCCGCTACCCGTGCCTGCGCCTGGCCCTTGAAGCGGGCGCGCGCGGCGGGACGTGGCCCGCCGTCCTCGCCGCCGCCGACGAGGTCGCCGTCGAGCGCTTCATGGCCGGCAGTATTCGGTTCACCGATATTGCTAAGGTGGTAGATGCCACCCTCTCGGCGCACGGCGGCACCGCCGATCCTGTGCTTGACGAGGTGCTGGAGGTCGACCGCTGGGCACGCGAACTCGCAAGCGCCGAGGCCGCCCGCCTCGAACCGCTGGCGCGCAGCCGTTGAGACAGCGCCCGATCGGACCTGTACGGTTATGTGAAGCGCCGGCGCGGCGCAGCGAGGCACCGTGGACCTGCTGACTCACACCATCCTGCCGTTCGTGGCCGTCCTCATGGGCCTGCTCATCGTCCACGAGGCCGCGCACTACGCCACCGCCAAGCTGTTCGGCGTCAAGGTGCTCGAGGCCGGCGTCGGCATCCCGCCGCGGGTCTGGGGATTCACCTGGCACGGCACCATCTATTCGATCAACGCGCTGCCGTTCGGCGCCTTCGTCCGCATGCTGGGCGAGGAGGACCCCAGCGACCCCGAAAGCCTCGCCGCCAAGGAGAAGTGGAAGCGCACGATCATCATCGGGTCGGGCGCCTTCGCGAACCTCATCCTGGCCATCGTGCTGTTCACGGTCAGCCTGATGATCCCGCACCCCGTCTCCGCGGGTGGCGCGCAGATCGCCGGCGTCGCGCCCGGCAGCCCGGCCGAGCAGGCGGGCTTGCAGCCCGGCGACCAGATCTGGGAGGTCAACGGCCGCCGCGCCAAGAGCACCGCCGAGGCCGCCTACCTCATCCGCCTCCACCAGGGATCGACCATCGACCTTACGGTGAAGCGCACGAGCCCGACCGCCGGCTCCGAGCTGATCGAAAAACAGGTGTACGCGCGCTGGGACCCGCCGGCGTACAACGACGAGTGCGGCGTCCCCCACTCGCAGGGGCCGACGGGCATCCAGATCGCGGCCGTCTCGACGCAGCCGATCTCGCGCACGCCCGAGGACATCGCCCGGCTCAAGCAGCTCTCGCGCGAGGACTTCAAGGAGTACAAGACGCTCATCGCAGCGGGCGCACCCGCGTGGTGTTACGGCGGATCGGCGTTCGGCTTCAGCGCGCTCAGCGAGGCGCAGTGCGCCGACCTGGCGCCCGCTGACCAGGCGGAAGCCCGCGCCCTGCGCGACGAACTGTTCGCCGAGTCGCGCTTTCCCTGCTACGAGTTCCGCCCCGGCCCCGCGTACGAGGTCATCACCATCGACGAGTCGCAGCCGCTCTGGGAGGCCGTCCCCAACGGCGTGCGGCTGACGTTCGAGTCGCTGATCCTGACGCGCAACCAGCTCTGGAGCCTCGCCCGCGGCTTCGGCTCATCGCCGCTCACCGGCCCCGTTGGCATCGCCCAGGCCACGGGCGAGGTGGTGGATGAGGCAGGGTGGCTCCCGCTGATCACGCTCGCGGCGTCGATCAGCATGGGCGTCGCCATCTTCAATTTCCTGCCTATTCCGATGGTGGATGGCGGCAGACTCGTCTTCATCTTCATCGAGTTCCTGCGCGGCGGCAAACGCGTCGACCCGCAGAAAGAAGCGCTGGTACACTTCATCGGATTTGTCGCGATGATCGGCCTGTTCCTCGTCATCACCTGGTTCGACGTCGCGCGCATTATTCGAGGAGACAGCCTGCTGCGATGATGAGCCCCCGCCGGATGACCAAGCCCGTACGCGTCGGCGACGTGCAGATCGGCGGCGACGCGCCGATCGCCGTCCAGTCCATGTGCTCCACGATCACCGAGAACGTCGATGCCACCGTACGACAGCTCGAGCAACTGAAGGACGCCGGCTGCGACCTCGTGCGCATCGCCGTGCCCGACCGCGCAGCCGCCGATGCACTGCCGGAGATCGTGCGGCGCAAACCGCTGCCCATCGTCGCGGACATCCACTTCGACTACCGCTGGGCGCTCGCCGCCGTCCGCGCCGGCTTCGACGCGCTGCGGCTCAATCCCGGCAACATCCGCGACGCCGGGAAGGTGCAACTCATCGCCCGTGAAGCGAAGGAGCGCGGCATGCCGATCCGCATCGGCGTGAACGCCGGCTCGCTGCCGCCGATCCGCGCGCTGGCCGACGGCGAGCTGCCGCCCTCGCTCCCCGACCGCATGGTCGAGGCGGCGCTGTGGGAGATCGGCGTCCTGAACGACGCCGGCTTCGACGACATCGTCATCTCGCTCAAGGCGTTCGACGTGCCGACGATGGTGGAGGCCAACCGCCGCCTCGCCAGGCTCGTCGACTACCCGCTGCACCTCGGCGTCACCGAGGCGGGCACACCGCGCGCCGGCTCCGTCCGCAGCGCCATCGGCATCGGCATCCTGCTCTCCGAGGGCATCGGCGACACCATCCGCGTATCACTCGCCGCTGACCCGGTCGAGGAAGTACCGGTCTGCTGGGACATCCTGAACTCGCTCAACCTGCGCAAGCGCGGCGCGACGCTCGTCGCCTGCCCCACCTGCGGTCGCATCGAGATCGAACTCATCCCGCTCGCTGCGAAGGTCGAGGAGCACTTTACGAAACGCGGCGTCCCGATCACCGTCGCCGTCATG
The DNA here is from genome assembly GCA_021462855.1 of Dehalococcoidia bacterium. GTDB lineage: Bacteria > Chloroflexota > Dehalococcoidia > DSTF01 > JACRBR01 > DTUCFX13. Next base: position 20,992 of record JAJTXQ010000032.1, read on the forward strand.
GGGTGCGTCGTCAACGGCCCGGGCGAGGCGAAGATGGCCGACCTCGGGATCGCCGGCGGGAAGGGCCGCGGGGTCATCTTCCGCCAGGGCGAGATCGTCAAGACGGTCGACGAGCCCGACTTCATGAGCGCGCTCATCGAGGAAGGCGAGAAGATCATCGCCGAGATCGAAGCGGGCACGTACACTCCCGTCGGCCACGGCGAAGAAAACGTCATCCCGCTCATGGAAGTGCCCGCGCGCTGAGCGGCGCGCGACGATGCCATCCAGGAAACCCGCCGCATCCGCATTGGCCGCCCGCCTCGCCGTGCTCGCCGCATCCGCTGACGACGCCGCATTCCTCGACGTCGCGCTGCCACTCCTCGCGTCGAAGCAGCGACTCGATCGCGAAGCTGCCGCGTCGGCGCTCGCCGCGCGTCCGCTCCCGGCCGCCCGCGATGCCCTCCGTACGCTGTACTTCGAGCTCGACGCCGACGGGTTGAAGCGCGACCAGGGCACGACGATCCGCGCCACCATCGTCCGCGCGTTGACCGCGATCGGCGACACGCGCGACGCGGACATCGCCAGGCGCGCGTCCGAGACCTCCGAAATCGCGTTCGGTGAGGACATCGCCTGGACGCTGCGCGCGCTCGGCCTGCGCCTGCTCGCCGAACTCTCGCCCGATGTCTTCCCCTACTACGCCGTCGAGCGCCTCGACGACAACCGCGGCGTCGGCGGCGAGCCGGCGAACACGGCGTTCCGCTTGCTCGCGGCGACCGGGAACTTCGTCCCGCTCTACCAGTGGCTCAGACAGCCGGACCGTGACCCCGCAGCCGCGGTGCAGGTGTTCGAGCTGTTCGCCGATGCGCCTGCACCGATCGTCGAACGCTACGCCCGCGGCGCCGCCGGCATCGCCCTGCGCCGCGGCGATGAGTCGATGCTTACGCTGCTCGCCGAAGCCATCGTCGAGCATGAGATGGACGCGCTGTACGCCGAGCTCGAGGCGACGATGTCGGCGAAGGTCAGCGACGCGCTGTACGGCTACCTGGCCGTCGTGCTCGCCGGCACAAACCGGCCGCCCCTGCTTGCGATCCTCGACAGGCAACTGCACGCGGGACGTCCGCGCCTCGTCCTCGAGGCGCTGCGCATCCGCACGACGCCCGAACAGGCGGCGATCCTCGAACGCTGGGAGCGTGGCGACGACTGACGCGTTACACTCGCGCTCGGGGGAGGACGACATGGACGAACGCGAGTACATCGAGGCGAACCGGCGGCACTGGGATTCCGTCGTCGCCACGCACGTCGAGTCAGACTTCTACCGGGTGGAGGAGTTCAAGGCGGGACGCAGCAAGCTCAAACCGGTCGAGCTGGGCGAGCTCGGCGACGTCCGCGGCAAGACGCTTCTGCACCTGCAATGCCACTTCGGGCTCGACACGCTGTCCTGGGCGCGCGAAGGCGCTACCGTCACCGGCGCCGACTTCTCGGGCGAGGCGGTCGCCGCCGCCCGCGCTCTCGCCGCCGAGACGGGCATCGACGCGCGCTTCGTGCAGTCCGACCTGTACGACCTTCCCGACGTCCTGGACGAGCGCTTCGACATCGTCTTCACGTCGTACGGAGTGCTCGGCTGGCTGCCCGACATGCGGCGCTGGGCAGCGGTCGCCGCGCACTTCCTCAAGCCGGGCGGCACGTTCTACATCGCCGAGTTCCACCCCGTCGCGTGGATCTTCGACGACTCGCCGGGGGTCGACGACCTGCGGGTGCACTACCCCTATTTCCCGCCCGCCGAACCGTTGCGCATCGAGTCCAACGGCACCTACGCCAACCCGTCCGCGCAGGTCGAGCACCGGGTGACGTACGCGTTCCCCTTCACGCTCGGCGATGTGGTCACAAGCCTCATCGAGGCGGGCCTGCGTCTCGAATACCTGCACGAGTTTCCGTTCAGCACGTACCAGTTCCTTCCGTTCACGCACGAGACCGAAGACGGCACCGTGCGCCTGACAACGCACGACGGATCGGTGCCGCTCCTGTTCTCGATCCGCGCCACAAAGCCGGCGTGAGGGCGCATCGAGCCTAGTCGCGGACGCGGATACACTGCCGCCATGCCCGACTACATCCTCGCGCTCGACCAGGGCACGTCGAGCTCGCGCGCCATCCTCTTCGACCGCGCGGGCGCGCCTGTGGCGCAGGCGGCGCTCGAGTTCCCCCAGGTCTACCCGCAGCCCGGTTGGGTTTCCCATGATCCTGAAGCGATCTGGTCATCCCAGGCCGAAGCTGCGCGCCGCTGCCTCGACGCCGCGGGCCGCACCGCGGCCGATGTCGCGGCGATCGGCATCACCAACCAGCGCGAGACGACGATCGTCTGGGAGCGCGCCACGGGCCGCGCGGTCAACGACGCGGTCGTCTGGCAGTGCCGCCGCACCGCCCCGATCTGCGAGGACCTCCGCGCCCGTGGCCTCGATGCGGAGGTCCGCGCCCGCACCGGACTGCTGATCGACGCCTATTTCTCCGGCACGAAGGCCCGCTGGCTGCTCGATCACAGCGGCGAAGGCCTGCAGGAGCGCGCCGAGGCCGGCGAGCTGGCGTTCGGGACGGTCGACTCGTGGCTTGTGCACAAGCTCACGGCCGGCCGCGTCCACGCCATCGATGCCACGAACGCGTCCCGCACGATGCTCTACAACCTGCGCGACGGCGCCTGGGACGCGCGGCTGCTCGGCGAGCTGCGCATCCCCGCGGCGATGCTGCCCCGCGTCGTGGACAGCAGCGGCGTCGTCGCCGAGACCGACCCGTCGATTTTCGGCCGCGCGATCCCGATCGCGGGCATCGCCGGCGACCAGCAGGCAGCGCTGTACGGCCAGGGCTGCTACGCCCCGGGCGACGTCAAGAACACCTACGGCACCGGCTGCTTCATCCTGCAGCAGACGGGCGACCAGCCGGTGTTCTCGGAACACGGGCTGCTGACGACCGTCGCGTCGCGCATCGGCGGCGCCGACCGCTTCGCCGTCGAGGGCAGCATCTTCATCGCCGGCGCCGCGGTGCAGTGGCTGCGCGACGGCCTCGGCATCATCAAGACCGCCGCCGACAGCCAGGCACTCGCCGCCTCGGTGCCGGACAGCGGCGGCGTGTACGTGGTGCCCGCGTTCTCCGGGCTCGGCGCGCCACACTGGGACATGTACGCGCGCGGCGCCATCGTTGGCCTCACACGCGGCGCCACCGCGGCGCACATCGCCCGGGCGACGCTCGAAGCGATCGCGCTGCAGTCGCTCGATGTCGTCGAGCTCATGGAGCGCGAGACAGGATCCCGCATGGGGGAGCTGCGCGTCGACGGCGGCGCCGTCGAGAACGACCTGCTGATGCAGATCCAGGCCGACGTGCTCCAGCGCCCCGTGGTGCGCTCGGCGACGGCGGAAACAACCGCGCTCGGTGCGGCGTATCTCGCCGGGCTCGCCACCGGCTTCTGGCGCGACGAGGCCGAGCTCGCCCGCATCTGGCGCTCCGGCGGCCGCTTCGAACCTTCGATGCCGGCAGCGCGGCGCGATGCGCTGGTCGAGGGCTGGCGCCGCGCCGTCGAACGGGCGAAGGGCTGGGCGAGTTGAGGCCGGGGCTCGGCGACCTCGCCGCGCGCAGGTTCGACGTCATCGTCATCGGCGGCGGTATCAACGGCGCGCGCATCGCGCTCGAAGCGCAGCGCGCCGGCTACGCCACCCTGCTCGTCGAGCGCAACGACTTCGGCGCCGGCACGACCTCCCGCGCAACGCGTCTGATCCACGGCGGCCTGCGCTACCTCGAGCACGGCGAGTTCGCGCTCGTCTACGAATCGCTGCACGAGCGCGAGGTGCTCGTACGCGACACGCCGCACCTCGTGCGGCCGCTGCGGCTCCTCGTGCCCGTGTACGAGGGCGACGCGCGCCCGCCCTGGAAGGTGCGCGCCGGCCTCGCGCTGTACGACGCGCTCTCGCTCCGCAAGACGCTGCCGCGCCACCGCGCGATGCCGCCGCGCGCGCTTGCCGCCTACGAGCCTGGCCTCAGCCGCGAGGGACTGCGCGCCGCGTTCACGTTCTACGACGCGCAGGTGGAGTTCCCCGAACGCCTCGTCATCGAGTCGGTGCGCGAGTTCACCGCGGCCGGCGGCATCGCGCTGAACCACGTCGAAGCGGTGCGCTTCGTGTCGCCCGGCGGCGCGCTGCGCGCCGTCGCCCTGCGCGACGCCTGCTCCGCGCGCGAAGTCGAGGCGCCTTGCGCCGTGGCGATCAACGCCGCCGGCCCGTGGGTCGACGAGGTGCTCCGCGGCAGCGACGGCGAGCGCCACGACCCGCTCATCGGCGGGACGAAGGGCAGCCACATCGTCGTCGACTGGCCCGATGGCCCGCGCAACGCGGTCTTCGCCATGGCGAAGCAGGACGGGCGCCCCTTCTTCGTACTGCCGTGGTATCGCTACACGCTCATTGGCACCACGGACCTCCGCTACGAGGGCGACCCGTCGGCGGCCTCCGCCACACCCGACGAGGTGCGCTACCTCATCGAGGAGACGAACCGCCTCTTTCCCGCCGCGCCGATCACACGCGAACACATCCTCTACACCTACTGCGGCGTGCGTCCGCTTCCCTTCGCCCCGGGCGAAGGCGAGGCTTCGATCACGCGCAGCCACTTCGTCGTCGACCACGCTACGCGCGGCGGTCCGCACGGCCTACTCTCCGTTGTCGGAGGCAAGCTGACGACCTATCGCAGCCTCGCGCGGGCGGCGCTCCGAGAGATCGTCCGGCGCGCCCAGCCGTCGCTGGCGCCCGCGCCTCCGGCGGCCGCGCGCGCTGCCGCGACGCCCGGCGACGGTCCGCTCGCCGTCTATGGCCCGCGCCGGAACGAGGTGCGGGCGCTCCTCGACGCCGAGCCAGCGCTGGACACGCCCATCTGCGAGCACAACCCGGACCTGCTCGCGCAGGTCGCGTACGCCGTGGACGCCGAGGGCGCCCTCACGCTCGCCGACGTGCTGTTACGGCGGCTGCCGTGCGGGTGGAGCCGCTGCCACGCGCTCGACGGCGCCGAGCGCGCCGCCGCAGTCATGGCGAAGCGTCTCGGCTGGTCCGGTGAACAGGCCGCGGCCGCCGTTGACGCGTATCGCCGCGAGCTGCGCGAGACGCTCGTCCCCGCCCCGGAGGTCTTCGGCGCGTAGCTACAGCAGGTACTTCTTCGGCGCGCCCGATGGCTGGCGGCGGAAGTTGCGCACCAGCCAGCGCTTCGACCCGCCGGCCTCCACTTCCTCCAGCGACGCCCGCGCCGGCGCGCCGAGGAGCGCGTCCACGCGCGTCGCGTAGTCGGCGTACGACGCGTGCGCCCCGTCGGCGATGTTCAGCACGTCGGGCATGTGCACGGCGACGGCGAGCTGGCGCTCGCACAGGCGGATGAGCCAGCCGAGTTCGATCTCCGCCCAGGCGACGTGGAACGACGCATCGGAGAACGCGTACGCCAGCCGCAGGTTGTTCGACTCCGGCCCCACCTGCAGCAGCGTGGCGCCGAAGTTCGGCCGCCCCAGGTCGCTCGACCCGCGGTACACCAGCCGAAGGTGGTCGTCCGCGGCGAGCGTCGAACCGGCGAAGTAATGCCCGAGGCCGACGTCAAACGCCTTGTGCTCCTCGTCCGGACGCAGGTGCTCCATCATCCAGCCGATGAAGTCACCCATCTCCTCCGCGTGCACCTGGTACTCCGCAGCCAGCAGCTCACATGCCGACCGCACAAGGTTCGGCACACTGGCGTACGACCCGCGCGTCACGAGCAGCGCCGCATCGGCGAGCGCGCTGTAGAAACGCGACCACGCGCCGACGACGGCCGCGTAGGCGTGCGTCCTGTAGCGCGAATGCGAAGACGCGTTGAGGATCCCGAGCTGCAGGTCCATCCCCTCGGCGAAGAGGCGCAGGTCGTTGCCCAGCACGAACGCCGTCTGCCGGAACGCGTCCTGCACGGCCGCGGGAGCCTCGCCATCGGGCCGCCCGGGCGGGGTGTACCGTTCCGGAAACGGGATGCCGCTTACGCGCTGGCCGGGCGTCGGGAGAGGCGGCGGCACCATCGTCAGCGGCTCCATCGCCGGCGCGACGTGCCGGGCGCGTACCGCGACCCCGTCGCCGGGATGTGCCGCGTCCGCTTCGCCTCGAAGCCCGTGATCTTCACCGGCACGCTTCCCGTCCACGAACTCGCGATGAACTGCACGCGGGACAGCCCCGGGAACCGCACCTTCCGGCCGATGACCTCGATGTCGAACTCGACGGAACCGCCGGGCGGCAACTCGAACGTGCCGATCGGGCCCCAGACCCACGGTTCCGACGTCGAGACGTCGCCTCTGAGCGTGCAGTCGCACGGGTTGCTGACGCGGATGCGCCGCCGCACGCGCGGATTCAGCCGCAGCTCTGCGAGGTCGACCTCGACCTCGGCCGGCTCGATGGCCGGCGCCTGCGCATGCCGGTGCGGCGCGCGCCGCGGCGGCACCGACGCCGCAACGAGGTCCTCCCAGTTCTCCTGCTCGGCCCAGTGCGCGTAGATCTTGTCGGACCGTCGCGTGCGGGCGGGCGCGCGCCGCCCGTTCGCCGCGGGCAGCGTCGCATCGTATGCGCGGCGGCGCTCGGCATTGCCGAGCGTCTCGAACGCCAGGTTGATACGCGCGGCCTTCCGCGTCGCCTGCGGGTCGCCGGCGTTCGCGTCCGGGGGCACTTCGCGCATCAGGATGCGATAGCGCCGCTTGATCTCGGCCGCCGATGCCGCCGGAGTCAGTTCCAGCACCGCGTAGTGGTCCTGTTCGCGTCTCACCGCGACCATGGTATCAACCGGTCGCGGCGGCTCGCCGCACCTTCAGCGCGCTCCAGCCGGCGTATTCCGCGGTGCGGCCGAGCTGCTCCTCGATGCGCAACAGCTGGTTGTACTTCGCCGTGCGGTCCGAGCGCGCGGGCGCGCCGAGTTTCGCCTGCCCCACACCGGTCGCCACGGCCAGGTCGGCGATCGTCGTATCCTCCGTCTCGCCGCTGCGGTGGCTCATCACCGACGTCCAGCCGGCGCCGGCGGCCATCGTGATCGCCTCGAGTGTCTCAGTCAGCGTGCCGATCTGGTTCACCTTGACCAGCACGCTGTTCGCGCTCCGCTCGCGGATACCCCGCTCGATGCGGCGCGTGTTTGTCACGAAGAGGGCGTCGCCCACGAGCTGTACCCGCTCTCCGATGCGCTCGCACAGGAGCGCCCAGCCGCGCCAGTCGTCCTCGGCCATCCCGTCTTCGATGCTGACAATCGGGTACTTTTCCGCCCACGACGCCCAGTGCCCGGCCATCTCCTCGCTCGTCAGGGCGCGCGCGTCCTTCGGCAGCACATAGCGCTCCTGCTTGCGGTCCCAGAGCTCGCTCGAAGCCGGGTCGAGGGCGATCGCGATGTCGCTCCCCGGCTTGTAGCCGGCCCGCTCGATCGCCTCGAGGATCACCTCGACCGCCGGCTCGTTGCCGCCGAGCGACGGCGCGAACCCGCCCTCGTCGCCGACGTTCGTCTGGTGGCCCATCTTCTTCAGCACCTTCGAGAGCGCGTGGTACACCTCCACCGCCCAGCGCAGACCCTCGCGGTACGCCGGCGCGCCGAGCGGCATGATCATGAACTCCTGGAAGTCCGTCGAATCGGTGGCGTGTTTGCCGCCGTTGAGGATGTTGAACATCGGCACGGGCAGGAGCCGCGCGGTCGGCCCGCCCAGGTAGCGCCACAGCGGCTCCCCCGCGGACGCAGCCGACGCGTGCGCGTTCGCCAGCGACACGCCGAGCAGCGCGTTCGCGCCGAGGCGGCTCTTGTTCGGCGTGCCGTCGAGCGCCACCAGCTTGCGGTCGAGCCCCGCCTGGTCGTTCGAAGGCATGCCGACGATCTCCGGCTCGATCTCGCGGTTGACGTTCACGATCGGCGTCAGGACGCCTTTCCCGCCGTAGCGGTGGCGGTCGCCGTCGCGGAGCTCCATCGCCTCGTGCTCGCCCGTGCTCGCGCCCGAGGGCACCGCCGCGCGTCCGAAGGCGCCGTCGGAGAGCCGCACCTCGACCTCGATCGTCGGATTCCCGCGCGAGTCGAGGATCTCCCGCGCGTGCACGCTTGCGATATCGGCCATCATTCCCTCCTGCTGGCTCGCGTCAGCCGCGGTCCGCTGCGGAGATAACCGCGAACGACCCGGTGGCCGCAGCGACGAGCCGTCCGCTCTCGTCCGTCACCTTCGACTCAAGGAACACGACGCGCCGGCCCTGCTTGATGATGTGGGTGTCCGCCGTCAGCGTGCCGCCCCGCACGCCGGCCAGATAGCTGATCTTGATCTCGATCGTCGCGCAGGTGTCGCCAGGTGGCAACGAGGACATCGTCACGGCGCCCATGCAGGAGTCAACCATGACGTAGACCGCGCCCCCGTGCAGCACCCCGTGCGGGTTCAACAGATCGGCCTGCACGTCGAGTCGATACACGCCGCGCCCGTCCCTGATGCCATCGTTGCGGATGTGCAGCTGCTCCGCCATCGGCCCGATGCTCGTGCCGGGCGCCCGCGCGCGCGGCACCGCCGCGCTCATCGAGCCTGCCCAGTCGAGCAATCGCTGCCGCTGCGCATCGTCAAGGAATTCGATCGCCTGATCGAGCCGCGCGCGAAGCTCGGCGTCAGCCATCGCGCCGCCGCAATTCGTGGTCGATTCGCATGGGTCGAGGATACCGGCGTGTCCGGCTAGGGGCGAGTGAGCAGCAGCGTGTACGGCGCGCGTTGCACCGTCCCCTCCGTCGCTCCGGCGACCATCACCGCAACGTCTTGGAGGCCGTCGGCGTTAAAGCGGAGGACGCCCGAGCCGGTCGCATCGACGGGCACGTCGAGCGCCACCGCTTCGCCGCCTGCGCGCGTCGCGAGGAGCCGCACGACCCACTCCTGCGACAGGTCGCGGTCCACGGTCACCCAGCCCTGCCGCGTCCACGCGCCGTCCGGCGGCCCCCCCGCGAGGTCGGCGCCCTCGACGCGCACGTCGTCGACCGCCATGCCCCGCCCGTGCGTCGCGCCGTCGGTCACGTACTCGAATCGCAGCAACACCTTCTTGCCGGCGTGCGCCGAGAGGTCGATGCGCTCCTCGACCCACGACGGCGCGTCGCCGCCGCCGCTCTTGCCGGTGTATCCCGCACCGTACGCGACACCGACCGGATCGTCGCTGCTGGTGTGCTCGCCCGGCAACGCTCTCCACGTCGTCCCGCCGTCCTCGGACACCGCCACGTACGCCCAGTCGTACCACGGCTCGATGTCGTACCACGTCCGGAACGTCAGCGCCGGCGCGTCGGTGCCCGTCAGGTCGACTTCGCGTGTGGCGGTGCTGTCGATGGCATCGCCGGCGTTGCTCCACAGCATCGCGCCCTGTGGCGGCTCGATGGGCAGCACCGGCACGTCGCGTGCGCCCTGGAACAGCAGTTGGTGTTCGCCGCCGCCCGGTGGCACGTCGTAGTACGCCGTGCCGAACTGCCCGGCCTCGCCGCTCACGGTCCGGTCCGGCGCCAACTCGCCCGCAGACGCCATCGTCATCGTCCGCCGCGGCGTCCCGAACGGCCCTGCCGCGCGGTTCAGCCAGTTCGCCGCCGCCCAGTCAGCGAACACGGAATGGAAGCTGATGCTGGCGTCGAACGACCGCAGCGCCGCCTCGATGCCGGGCGCGCCGTCCCCCTCCGCGCGCGCGATGGCGCCGAGCACGGCGTCGCCCCCGAAGCGCCCCGCGACGTACTGGAAGAACGCCGCCGACGCGCCGTAGTGCGCCCGGCTGGCGGTGCTGTCCCACGCGTCGAGCTGCGTCCCGGGCGCCGCCTCGAACGCCGCAATGGTGCCGATGGCGCCGCCGGCGAGCGCCCGGGCGGCCTCGCTCAGGCCCTCGTTCACCCACGCCTCCTCGCCGCCGTCGTTCCGGCTGTGCGCCAGGTGCTGCAGTTCGTGCGCCAGCACCGCGTCGAATCCGCCGGAGCCGATGCCCAGCGTGGCGTCCAGGTACACCATCTCCGCCTCGTTGCTGCGCGGTCGCACCGCGCGCAGCAACAGGTCGTCGCCCGAGTGATAGCCGCCGACGCCGCCGAGCGGCGCGTACAGCACGATGATTCGCGCGTCGCCGTCGACGCCGGGCGACGCCGGCTCGCCGAACACCGATGTCACCGCCGGCCACGTCTTCGCCTCGAACGCAGCGGCTGACCTCTCGACGTCCGATATGGCGACATCGAGTGTGCGGTCCGCGTAGAAGTACGCGTGTGCGCTCTTCGCCATGAGCCGCGCCTCGATCTGCACGATCTCCGGCGGCGCCGTCTGCGCGATCGCCGCCGGCGTCAGCCGTGTGACGAAGAAGGCGCGGCCGTCGCCCGCATTCGGCTCGCCGGCGAACGGCTTGCTCGCCGGCGCGGGCCCATCGGTCTTGCCGAACCGTGCGGCGAGGGCGATGGGGTCCGCGTCGGGTGCGGCGCCGCGAGCGCCGATCTGGTCCGCGAGCGGCAGCGGGCGCGGCGCCGGCGTGGCGGTGGGCGCCGCCCGCGTCACCGTCGGCGATGCTGCGGTGGGTGACGAGCCGCCACCGCTGTCGCATGCCGCGGCGATCAGCGCTAAGGCGAAAAGCAGCGCGGCCGCCCGCGTGATCGGGCGGCCGCCTGCGTGCGTTACGTCGTGTCCGCTAGCGAGCGCGCGGGTGCGCCTTCTCGTACACCTGCCGGACGTGCTCGTTGGCGACCTGCGTGTACACCTGCGTCGTCGAGATGTTTGCATGTCCGAGCAATTCCTGGACGTGGCGCAGGTTCATGCCGCCCCTCAGCATATGAGTGGCAAACGAGTGCCGCAACGTGTGCGGCGTCACCGGCGTGGAGATGTTGGCTTCCTTCGCGTATTGCTTCAGGATCAGCCAGAACCCCTGACGCGTCAGCCGCTCGCCGCGCCGGTTGACGAATAGCGCCGATTCCTTGCGGTTCTTGACCAGCCCCGCCCGCCCATCGTTCATGTAGTCGGCGACCCCCCCCGCCGCCTGCTCGTGGATCGGGATCGTGCGCTCCTTCGAGCCCTTGCCCATGCAACGGACGTACGGCCCGGCCATGTTCACGTCCTCGACATCGAGCGACACGAGCTCGCTCACGCGCAGGCCCGTCGCGTACAGGAGTTCGAGCATTGCCCGATCGCGCTTGGATTCGGTCGAGTTGCGCTTCATCGGTTGTTCCAGCAACTCGTCAACTTCCGTCACGGACAGTGCCTTCGGCAACGAGCGGCCGACGCGCGGCGACTCAAGGCTCTCCGCGGGGTTGCGGCGAATCGTCCCTTCCGCCTGCAGGAACTGGAAGAACGACTTGATCGCCGCAACCTTGCGCGCGACCGTCGCCTCGGCGTAGTTCTTGCGGCGCAGCGTCAGCAGGTACTCGACGATCAGGTCGCGTTCGAGCGCCTCCCAGTCGCGCGGCTTGCCGTTACCGCGCTGCGCGACGAGGAAGCTGTCGAACTGCTGAAGGTCGTTCCGGTATGCCGACACCGTGTTGCCGGACGCGCCTTTTTCCACAGACAGGAAGCTGAGAAAGTGCCCAATGTGCTCGTCCATTGAAGGCCCTCGACGACTGACTGCAGGAGAACAGTACTGGGGAAACGCAGGGCGATTGTAGCACGGGTTCCCTTGATGTACAGCGAGCGCATCACCGAATTTCGCCGAGTTTCGATACGACTAGAGAATACGGATCGCGCATCGTCATTCGATGCGGTTATCGCACGTTGAGCCTACCCGAAACACCGTGCGATGCATCGTCCTCCCACGCATCTTCGCCGATCAGCGGGACGAACGCGCACTCACCGAGCCGCGCGAGGTCGATGCCGTGCGGCGTCTTGCGCGCGCGCACCAGTTCCTGGTCGCGCAGCGTGCCGATCGGAAGCACGAGCCGGCCGCCTTCGCCGAGTTGATCGAGCAACGTGCGCGGCACATGCGGCGCGCCCGCTGACACGAGGATCGCGTCGTACGGCGCCGCCTCGGGCCAGCCGAGTGCGTCGACGGCGAGATGCGCGCGCACGTTCGTGTACCCGAGCTCCGCGAGCACGTCGCGCGCGCGCGCGCGCAGCGGGGCGTTCCGCTCCACCGTCACCACCTCCCGCGCGAGATACGAGAGCAGCGCGGCCACGTACCCGGAGCCCGTGCCGACCTCCAGCACGCGGTCTTCGGCGCGTACCTGCAGCGCATCGAGCATGATCGCGACCATGAGCGGCTGCGAGATCGTCTGACCCTGGCCGATCGGCAGCGCGCTGTCGTTGTACGCGCTGCGCCGGAGTTCCTCCGGCACGAAGCGCTCTCGCGGCACGCGGGCCATCGCGTCGACCACGCGCTCGTCCGCCACGCGCCGCCGCACCAAATCGAGCATGCGCTCGCGCGCCCACGCGACCTCGCCGTCGAGCCCCCTGCCACCGTTATGGGAAGCTCCAGCCGCGCTCATACCTGCGCCTTCACCCGTTCCGCCAGCTTCGATGTGAAGCCGGCCGTAGCGGCTATCTCCTCGATGCTGGCTTCGCGGATCGCCCGGACCGAGCCGAATTTCTTCAGGAGCGCCTGCTTCCGCTTCGGGCCGATGCCGTCCACGCTGTCCAGCGCCGAACGCATCCCCGCCTTCGATCTCACACCGCGGTGGTAGGTGATCGCAAACCGGTGCGCCTCATCGCGGATGCGCTGCACGAGGTACAGCGCCTGGGACGCTCGCGGCAGCACGACCGGCTCCGACACATCCTGCACGAAGATCTCTTCGTGCTGCTTCGCCAGCCCGACCGCCGGGATCTGCTTCACGCCCATCTCGCGCATCACATCGACCGCCGCGGCGAGCTGCCCGTTGCCGCCATCGATGATCACCAGGTCCGGCAGCTCCGCGAACGACGCGTCGGCGCGGCCGCCGTCGGCGCCATGGCGCTCGACCTCGGGCGCCTCGGCGCCGCTCTCGGCGATCGTCCGCTCGCGCGCGCGCTGGAAGCGGCGCCGCAGCACCTCCGCCATCGACGCGAAGTCGTTGGCGCCCTGCACCCACTTGATGCGGAACCGGCGATACAGCTGCGGACGCGGGTGCCCGTCGACGAACACCACCATCGACCCGACCGACGAGGTGCCCTGGATGTTCGAGATGTCGTAGCACTCGATGCGGCGCGGCAGCGCCGGCAGGTCGAGTTCCTCCTGGAGCTGCTGCAACGCCGTCTGCGTCTTCCCGTGGTCGGAGAGCCAGCGCGCACGAGCCGCATCGAGCGACTCCTGCGCGTTGCGCCCCGCCATCTCGACGAGCTGCCGTTTCTCGCCGCGCTGCGGCACGACGATCTCGACGCGCCCGCCGCGTCGCTCGGCCAGGAACTCCTCGATCAGCGCCTGCTCCGGCAGCGCGAACGGCACCAGCACACGTCGCGGCACGTACGTCGCGGATTCGTAGAACTGCTTCAGAAAGCTCGCGACGACGTCCCCGTCGGGCTCCTCGCGCGTGCCGTCGAGCGTGAAGCTGTCGACGCCGATCATCTTCACGCCGCGGATGAACAGCACCTGCACCATCGCCTCGTCGTCGCCGCGCGCCAGGCCGAAGATATCCTCGTCCGCCGGACGCGTGCTCGCGACCGCCTGGCGCTCGGTCACCCGCTCGATCGACTCGATCTGGTCGCGGAGCCGCCCCGCCCGCTCGTACTCCATCGCCTTCGAGGCTTCGGCCATCTCTCGGCGCAGGCGGCGCACGACCTCGTCCGTCCGCCCCTCGAGGAACAGGACCACCTGCCGGATCACCTCGTCGTACTCCTCCTTCGTGCAGTGCGACGTGCAGGGGGCGATACAGCGGTTGATGAAGTAGTCGAGGCACGGTCGCGGGTCATTGCCCGTGATCGTCTTGGTGCAGGAACGCCACGGGAACAGCTTGTTCACGACGTCCAGCGTCCGGCGCACCGATCCAGCATTGGCGAACGGCCCGAAGTATCGCGCGCTATCCTTCACCACGCGCCTCGTTATGTACACACGCGGCCACGGGTCGGCGAGGTCGACCTTCAGGTACGGGTAGTGCTTGTCGTCTTTCAGCCGAACGTTGAAGATAGGTTGATGCCGCTTCACGAGCGCCGCCTCCAGGTGCAGCGCCTCCTGCTCGGTGTTCGTCACGACATACTCGAAGTCATCGATCGACTCCGAAAGCGCGCGCGTCTTGCCCTCCATGCTCCACGGCGCGCCGAAATACGACCGCATGCGGTTGCGGAGGTTGGCCGCCTTGCCGACGTACAGCACCGCGCCTTCTCCGTTGCGGAAGACGTAGACGCCGGGCGACGCCGGGACGCGCGTAAGCCGGTCTGCGAACCTGGAAGCCACGTCTCAGTTTAACGAAGCGGCGCCACGCGCCCGCTGGTGCGAAGGAGTACCGCATGACTGACTGGGCATCGTTCGAGCGCGACCGGCCCGAAATGGCCGCCGTCCTGCGCGCGCAACTTGGCTGGATCCCGATCGCCTACCTCGCGACCACCCGCCGCGATGGCGCCCCGCGCGTGCACCCGGTGTGCCCGATCCTCGCCGCCGACGGGCGGATGTACGTCGCCGTGCCGGCGACCTCCCCCAAGCGCCACGACCTGCGCGGCGACGGGCGCTATGCGCTCCACGCCCTCCCCGGCAAGCGCGACGACGAGTTCTATGCCACCGGCCGCGCCATCCTTCATAACGATGCCCTCTCGCGCGCGGCAGCGGGCGCCGCCGCCGGTCACACCATCCACGATTCGGACCTGCTGTTCGAGCTCGCACTCGAAACCGCGATGACGGCGTACTGGGAGAACCGCGGGCAACCCGGAACCTACGCCGTACGCACGTTCTGGCGCGCCGCCCGCTGAACGCGCGACGCGATCTTTCGCTCGATCCGCGCCAGCCGCAGCGCCAGCGCCTCGCGGCCGTCCGCGGCGCCGGCGAGGAGCCGCGCCGTCACCTCCCGCGCGGCGAGGAGGTCGCGGTCATGGTGTTCGTGGTGCTTCGCGAGCTCCAGGCCGGCCGCGCGGTCGCCCTCGGCCCAGAGCGCGCGCCACAGCGGCGCCGCTTCGTCCCGCGCGCCGGCGCGTTTGCACAGCGCGGCGTGTCGCAGCGCCGCCCATGCCCAATCCGGCCCGCCTTCCAGCCACGGCAACGCGCGCCGGTACAGCTCGGCCGCCCGCGCCGGCGCGCCGGCCGCCTCCCACCAGCGAGCAGCGGCCGCCGCGTCGTCCGGGTCGAGGTCGTCCGTGGAGACGAGCCGCGCGAGCGTAGCCAGCACGCCCGTCAGCGACAGCACGTCCTCGGCGTTGTGGTGGAAGACGCCGCGCAGCGGCGCCGCCCGCCCGGCCCGCACGTAGTCGAAGTACAGCTGGGGGACGAGCCAGCCCGGCGTGTCCTCGGGCCGGTCGATGCGGAGCAGGCGCCGCTCGGCCTCCGCGAGGCGACAGCCGCGCATCCGGTGCTTGAACAGCCGCCGCACCGGATGCAGCAGGTCGAAGTGCGCCATGTCGCGAGCCGGCGAGCGCAGCCGCGCCAGCGCCATCCGCGTTTCGACGCACGGCACGTCGAACGCCCGCCCGTTGTACGTGACGATGCCGTCGAACCGCTCCAGGTCAGCCGCCAGCAGCGCCAGCATCGCCCGCTCCTGCCCGACATCGGCCAGAAAGTACTGCCGCAGCCGGAACGCGCCGTCCTGGTACGAGCCGAGCCCAGCCAGCACGATGTACGTGCCGGTACCGCCGGACAGCCCCGTCGTCTCGATGTCGAAGAACGCCAGCGAAGCCGCTTCGGGCGGCCGGTCGACGCCAAGGAGCGACGCCAGGCCGTGCGCCCGCGCCTCCAGCGGCGCAGAGAGAGGCATGCTGCCGTGCATGTGGTCGAGCGGGTACCACTCATCGCGGATGAATGCCTGACCGTGCGGCGTGTCGCGCCACTCGCCGCGGAGGATCTGCTCAATCGGCGGCAGCAGCCGCGGCCGCGGCGCCGGAGCATGCGCCTCCCGATGCTCCGCGACCGCCCGGCGCATGCGCTCGAGCGTCACGCTCACGCGATCGCCGCCACTTCCCGTTCGGCCGCCAGGCGGGACAGCAGCAGCATCGCTGCCCGCTTGTTCGCATCGTGCCCCGCCAGCGATGGCCCGACGCATGCCGGGCAGCCTGCCGTGCACGCGCAACGCCCGAGCACATCGCGCGCCGCGTCCATGAGCTGGCCGTGGATCTCGAACAGCCGACGCGCCATCCCGACGCCTCCCGGCTGGTTCTCGTACAGGAACAGCGTCGGCGCGCCGGTGAATGGCGAACGCACCTGCGCCACGCCCTGCAGGTCGCGCGGGTCGCACATCAGGAAGATCGGCGCCAGGTTGCGCAGCAGATGCGTCAGCCCGAACAGCCCGTCCTGCAGCTCCGAGCGCGCGAGCCCGGCGACCGCCTCCTCGCCGAGCGCCATCCAGTACGACGTCGTGTGCCGCGACTCCTCCGGCAGCGCGATCTTGCCCCAGCCCACGTTCTCGTTCGTATCGAACTTGATCTTCTTGAAGATCGTCGCCACGTCGCGGATCGCCACCTCGCCGTGGTCGACGTGGCACGCCGGCGCCGGCGCCCGCTCGAACGACTCCAGCACCTCGAGGTCGACCGCCAGGTTCGCATCGGTGTAGTAGTCGACGTCGACCTTGCGCACGTACGCCTTCTTCTCGTGCCAGTCGAGCCGGTCGACGTGGTACTGGTGGCCGCCGTGCAGGTAGATCGCCTCATCGTGGATGAGCAGCGGCGCCGACGGCCGGTCGACCTCGCCGATGACGCGCGGCTTCGGCCCCTGCTCAATCACGACGAAGTTGTCGATCGCCGCCGTGCGCAGGCTCACACTCTCCGCCGGGAACGAGTCCTCCATCCAGTGGAAGCGCCCGCCCGCCTTCACGAGCACGCCCTCGTCTGCAAGCAGCTCGAGCAGTTCCTGCGTATGCTCGCCGAACGGCTCGCCGTCCTCGAACGGCACCTCGAACGCCGCGCACTTCAAGTGGCTCACGCGCACCAGCAGGTTGTCCGGGTCGATGAGCCCCGCCTCGGGCGATGTCTCGAACAGGTACTCCGGGTGTGCGGCCACGTACTGGTTCAGCGGCGAGGAGGTCGCGACGACCACCGAGAACGCCAGGTCATGCCGGCGCCCCGCCCGGCCCATCTGCTGCCATGCGCTCGCGAGCGTGCCCGGATACCCCGTCAGCACCGACGCATCGAGCCCGCCGATATCGACGCCGAGTTCGAGCGCGTTCGTCGCCACCACGCCGCGAATGCGCCCCTCCCGGAGCCCGCGTTCGATCGCCCGCCGCTCGTTCGGCAGATAGCCGCTGCGATAGCCCTCGACCTTCGGCGGCCCGCCGATCCGTTGCTTCAGCGCCTCGCGCAGGTAACGGAGCAGCAACTCCACGCGCACCCTCGAAGGCGCGAACACGATCGTCTGCACGCCGCCCTGCAGCAGCCGCGTGCCGATCGCCCGCGCCGCGCCGACGGAGCTGCCGCGGATCCCCAGCTCCGCGTTCACGACGGGCGGGTTGTACACGGCGACCACGCGCGGCCCTCGGGGCGCGCCGTTATTGTCTACCTGCACCATCGTCCGGCTGGTCAGCTTCTCCGCGAGCTCGCGCGGGTTCGCAATCGTCGCCGAGCAGCAGATGAACTGCGGGGTTGCGCCGTAGAACTTGCACACGCGGTGCAGCCGCGCGATCACGTTCGCCACGTGGCTGCCAAAGACGCCGCGATACTGGTGCAGCTCGTCGATGACGACGTAGCGCAGGTTCTCGAACAGCTTCATCCACTTCGTGTGATGGGGCAGGATGCCCGTGTGGAGCATGTCCGGGTTCGTGATCACCACGTTCCCCGCCTCGCGCACCTTGCGGCGGGCGTCGCCGGGCGTGTCACCGTCGTAGGTGAACGTCTTGATGTCGGCGCCCAGGTCGGTGATGAGCCCGTGGAGCTCATTCATCTGGTCCTGCGCCAGCGCCTTCGTGGGGAAGAGGTACAGCGCGCGCGCCTCGGGGTCGTCGAGCACGGCCTGCACGACCGGCAGGTTGTAGCAGAGCGTCTTGCCGGACGCCGTCGGCGTGACGACGACGACGTGTTGCCGCTGCAACGCCGCGCCGAACGCCTCCGCCTGGTGCGTGTAGATACGGTCGATGCCGCGCTGCGCGAGCGCATCGACGAGCCGGCCGTCCGCGCCGATGGGATACGGCGCGTAGCGCGCGGGCTGCTCCGGAAGCTCGCGCCACTCGACGAACCCCTCGGCCAGGTCAGGGTCGCGGCGCAGCGATTCGAGGATCGAAGCGAGCGGCATCGGCCTCCTGTCGTAGTACGCCTGTTCGGAACGGGAGTATAGAGCTCGAACAGGCGTTCGTCAATACGCGCGGGCGTTTCCCTACGGGTCGCGCCAAAATCGGGGGTTTCACCCCTGCGCCCGTCTGGGTGTTAGCACCGACGATAGATGCGGCGACATGGGAGCAAGGATGCCATTCCGACGCCCACGCGCGGGTGAAGCGGACGCGGCAGCGCCGCGCGCGCCCTCGCGCGCCCGCTGGCCACGGCTCGTCCGGCCATCCCCCTACGTGGCGGCGCTCCTGGGCGTCGCCGCCGCCGTCGCGTTCGTCGCCGCGATCACCTACTTCGGCGCTTCGGCCTTCACCGAGCGCGCTGCCGACGACCGCGCGTCCGGCGAGGCGCGCTCCTTCGCCCGGCACAGCAGCACCACCGCCACCGGCGAGGCCTACAGCGGCTACCTGATGATCCTCCGCTACGCCGATGACCCGATCGTCCACACGCGCGCGACAGCCCCGCCGGCCCGTATCGCGGCGATGCAGCAGCTGCTGTATCTGAACACGAACCGCATGGACGCGCTCGCCGTCGTCGACCGCACCGGCCTGATCCTCGCCACGACCGACGAGGCGATCGCCGACGTCCGCGAAAGCGAGGCGTTCCTGAAGACGCGGGCCCGCCTCGGTCCGGCGAATTCGGACATCGTCCTGGCCGACGGGGCGGAGCCGTACGTCGAGTACACCACGCCGCTGCGCGACCCGGACGGCACGATCTGGGCGTTCCTGTACGCGCGCGTGCATCCGGCGCGCCTGTGGGCAGCGACGCTCACCGCAAGCGTCGACGGCAGCCGCAACGTCATCATCAACGCCGAGGGCCGCTACGCCGCCGGGGTGCCCGCCGAACTCGTTGGGCAACCGTGGCGCGGCGTGCCGCTCGATGGGGGCGCCGTCCGTGCGCACATCGCCGGCGAAGCGACGATCTGCGGGCTCGGCGCCATCGGCCGGGACACCCAGATCGACCACGGGTGGAACGTCGCGTCGTGCCTGCCGTCGTCGCTCATCCACGCCGAGGCGGACGCCGCCATGGGCGAGCAGCGCCTCGTGACGCTGGCGGCCGCCGTGCTGGCGGTCGTGCTCGCCGGCGGCGTGCTGCGCGTGCTCCTCGCGCCTCAGCCGTCCGGCGACGCCGCCGCCCCGGCGACTGCGCCGGCCGGCGACACCGCCCTCCTGGACGAGCCGCCCACCGACGACCGCGACGAAGCGCTGGACGCCAAACCTGTCGCCGATGGTCCGCCCGAACGCGTGCACGATGGACCGGCACGCCTCGAACCTGCGCCGCCGCCAGCCATCGTCATCGCGCCCGATGTCGATGCGATCGAGCTGATCGACGCGTTCGAGCGGCGCAACGCGGCGCTCGCCGAACGCCTGCGCGAGACGGTGCAGGCGCGCCTCATGCTCGCCATGGCGCACGCCGACGAAGCGTTCCGCCTCGCCGTCACCGGCGACGAGGAAGCGGCCGCCGAAGCGGCGGCGCTCCACGCCCGCGCGGTGGAGGAGATGGAGCAGCTCCGTGAGCGCGACCTGCGGGCGATCGGCCATGACCTGCATCCGGGCGTCGTCCGGCTCGGGCTGCCCGCGGCGCTGCGCGCCCTGCGCAAGGACCTCGATGGGCGCATCGACCTCGACCTCAGCGTCGACCCCGCGTCGGACCGCGTCGGCGGCGGGGGCGCCATCGACAGCGCGCGGCGGATGCTCGTCTACCGCATCGTGCGCGACGCCGTCGATGCGGTGGCAGACGCCGGCGCCACGGCGGCGAGCGTCACGGTCACGCGGGCGCGCGACGAACTCCGGGTGAGCGTCGAATCCGGCGCCTCCACGTTCGACGCCGCGACGCTCGCGGCGCATGCGATCGCCGTCCAGGCGTACGGCGGCGAGCTGCTCGTCGATACGGACGACGGCGCGGCTCGCATCAGCGTCTCGCTGCCCGCCCCGGTCTCCGGGTTGCCCGGTAGCGGCGCGCCGCCTACCGCGGAAGATGACGTGCTTCCCCCCGCCGAGCCGTCCCCGGGCGGCGCGACGGTCGCCGAGATCCTGGAGCGCGCCCGCGCCGAGGTACCCGCCGTCGCCATGAGCATCGCCGTCGACCCGGCAGACGAACGCGTGGCGCCGCCGCCCGGACGCGCGGCGCTGCTCGCCAGCCTTGTGCGCGAGGCCGGGCACGCATTCGCCGCCGCGGGCGCGCGCGATCTGGGTCTCGCCGTCCAGCCGATCGACAGCGACATCGGCATCACCATGCGCGGTGACGTGCGGCTGGAGTTCGACGAGTCGGCGATCGCCGCCGTCTCGGAGGCGATCGAGGAGATCGACGGTTTCGTCGCGATCAGCCGCCGCGGCGACGTGGTCACCGTCACCGCGGAGATGCCCATCAACGGCGCCACGGAGCCCGAGACGGACGATCGCGCCGCCGCCGCGACTCAGCGGCCAGTCGTCGTCATTCCCGCGCCGCCGGACGCCCGCTCGTTCGCCGCGTCGCTGCGCCAGGCCGTCGACGCGCTGGACGCGCCGGCCACCGTCACGCTCGAGATCGACGACGCCTCCCTCGCGTCCGCACCGACGATGCCGCTCGGCCTCGACGGCGCGCTGCTGCGTCTCGTCACCGACGCCGCTGCAGCGTTCGCGGCCGCCGGCGCCGAATCCGCGACGGTCACCCTCCGGCACAACGCGCCGGCAACGTTCCTGTCGCTCGCATCGCCGTCAGCCCGCTCGTTCGACGCGGCGACCCTCGCATCACACCGCGAATCCATCGAGGCCGCCGGCGCGTTCTTCGCCATCGCCCAGCGCGATGCAGGGGTCACGGTCACGGTCGAGGTCCCGGCCGGCCTCGAGTCGCCGCCCGCCGTCGTCCGCCTCGCCCCCCGCCCGGACGCCGCGTAGCCGTTCACCGCGGCGCCGGCAGGTGACGGCAGCGCAACACCGTCGTTCACTCGCCCAACAGGCGCGAAACCAGCGCTGGAGGCGCCCGCATGAGGGCGGCAGTCTGCCGCGTCCCGCACGAGCCGCTCACCATCGAATCAGTGGACATCGACCGGCCGATGGCGCGCGAGGCGCTCGTACGCACGGCTGCCAGCGGTGTCTGCCACAGCGACCTCCACTTCGTCGAGGGGCTCTACCCGATCGCCGCGCCTGCCATCCTCGGCCACGAGGCCGCCGGGGTTGTCGAGGAGGTCGGCGAGTTCGTCACATACGTCCAGGGGAAGGGCGGCGTCGCCACCGTGATCCCGTTCGGCACAAAGATCGAACTCGACGGGTGGGCGTTCCTGCAGGGCGCGCGCACGATCCGCGGATCGTCCATGGGTTCGAACAGGTTCCGCGTCGACATGCCGCGCTACATCGACTTCTACCTGCAGGGCCGGCTCAAGCTCGATGAGATGATCACCCGCGCCGGCCGCCTCGAAGACGTGAACGAGGCGTTCCGCGCGATGAAGGCCGGCGAGGTGGCTCGCACGGTGCTGCTGTTCGGCTGAGGTTCGGGGGTGGCCGCGACGGCGCTGCCTACGCCGCCTTGCGCGTACGGGGCTGCGGGTCGGGCGAGTCGTCCTGCGTGCCGCCGCTGACCGACTCCTGCAGGTAGAGCAGGACCGCCTTGACGCGCGGGTGCGCGGCGTTGTCGCGGCTCAGGTTCAGCTGCCCGAAGATGGCGTTGATGTGGTTCTCGACGGACTTCTCCTCGAGCACCAGCGCGCGGGCGATGGCGCCGTTGTTGTAGCCCTTCGCCATGAGCGACAGCACTTCGAGCTGGCGGCGCGTGAGCGCCGAGAGGCGCGTCTCGCGGCGGCCGAGGCTCTCGACGACGAGCGGGTCGAGCACGACCAGCCCCATCGCCGCGCCATCGATCGCCCGCACGAGCGTCGCGACGTCGGATACCGACTGACGCAGCAGGTACGACCAGCCCGCCGCGCGGAACGCAGGCAGGGCCGCCAGCGTGCGCCGGTCGGGCCGCTCGCCGAGGAAGATGATGCGCGTGCTTTCGGGCCGCGTGCCGGAGATCGCCTGCGCCAGCGCCAGCGCATCGTGCTCGCTGTCAGCGTCCAGGCCAATCACCGCAACGTCGGGGCGTTCACTGGTCGCGAGGTGCACGGCCTCGGAGGCGTCGCCGGTGGCGCCGGCGAGGTCGAGCCGCGACTCGGCGGAAAGCACGGCGCGCAGCATGTCTCGCAGGAGGCCATCGCTCTCCACGATCATGACGCGCGTGCGGGATTCGGTGCGTTCCATACCCACGGTGGGGTTATCGGGCCAGCGCTCGAAGCAACGCATGAGGGTTTTGCTGATTCTCGCCAGACTCGCGCCGCTCGTTCCGCGGGTGCCCCTCGCGCGCGCCCGGCTCAGGGATTTCCCCGATGCCACGCGACCGCCCGCCGCGCGATGCTGGTGTGCGCGCTCCCGGACTCCGGGCGCGTGAGCGGCGAGGAGGCCGGTTGCCCATCCGGGACGTTTCACACGGCGAGCGCGGGATCACCGGCATCGAGACGGCGATCGTCTTTGTCGCCTTCGTCGTCGTCGCGACGTTGTTCGCCTTCACCGCGCTCAGCACGGGCCTGTTCACCTCGGATCGCGGCCGGGAGACCGTCTCCGCCGGCCTGGCGAAATCGCAAGGCTCGCTCTATGTCTCGGGCAGCGTCATGGTCACGACGGACCTCACGCAGGTGACGTCCGTTGAACTCACGGTGGCCCTGGCGGCTGGCAGCGAGCCGGTGGACTTCGACCCTGCCAGCGGCACGGTATTCGCCGCCGTAACGAGCGCCACCCGCATCAGCGACCTCACGTACACGACGGCCAACGTCGTCGGCGATGGTGATCCCGCCCTCGAACCGGGCGAGCTGCTCGCCGTGTCGCTTGACATCGCCGCGCACCCGTCGCTGGTGCTCACAGCCAACGACACGTTCGCGATCGAGGTGAATCCGCCGGGTGGCTCCCTCGTCGTCATCCAGCGCACGCTTCCGTCCTCGATCGCGCGGCCGGTGGTCGACCTCAACTGACCTAAGGCCCCCGCGTCATTCCCCTACGGCCGAGACCTCGACGCGCTGCGCTGCGCCAGCTTCGCGCTGGGTGCGTGCACCCCCGCAAATTGGGGGCGCGTACCATGCGAGTCCTCCCCTAAGGGAACGACCCTACATGCGAAGACAGAAGGACGCCGGGCATTCGGGGCAGGGAACGTCCCTACCCGCCAGGTGGCGGCAAAGGGGGAACCAAGATGAAGCGCATTCTGCAGCTTGTGCGCCGTATCCGCGAGGAGCGGGGCATCACGGGTTTGGAGACGGCGATCATCCTCATCGCATTCGTCGTCGTGGCGGCGGTGTTCGCGTTCGTCGTGCTGAGCACGGGGCTCTTCAGCTCCGAGCGCGGCAAGGAGACGGTGTACGCCGGCCTCTCGAAGACGCGGGGGACGATGACCCTCTCCAGCAGCGTCATCGGCACGTCCGATGGTTCGGAGATCACCGATCTGGCGTTCGACGTCGTGCTGGCGGCGGGCGGCGAGAACGTGAACCTCGACCCGACGGCCATCTCGAACCGCACGGTCATCAGCTACATCGACACGGCGAACAATGTGCCGGACCTCGCGTACACGGTGACCGTCATCACGGGCGACGCGGACAACCTGCTCGAGCCCGGCGAGCTGATCGAGGTCTCGGTCACCGGCCTGGCGCCGTACGACCTGCAGCCGAACAAGACGTTCACGCTCGAAATCAAGCCTCCCACGGGCTCGTACCTGGTGCTCCAGCGGACCACGCCGGCGTCGGTCGCGGAGACCATCATCAACCTGAACTGACGGGCGCCCGGCGGCACCGGCAGGAGGGGCTGGCTGCGGAATCGCAGCCGGCCCCTCGTTATGTCGCAGACTCAGCGGTCGCTCAGTGCGGGGGCAGGCACCCGCCGAATCAGGGTGCGCCTACCATGACCGGATCACGGATGCGCGTACGACCCTTAGTCGGAGCGGGAACTCCCCCTTTCGGCAGGATGCCACCGCGGCCGCCGGGGCCAATCAGGAGGTAGCCAAGTGAAGCGCATCTGGGAGTCCATGCGCCGCGTACGCGAGGAGCGCGGCATCACTGGC
>JAJTXQ010000033.1 GCA_021462855.1 Dehalococcoidia bacterium
AAGCTTGGGGTTTCCCTCATGGATGTAATAGATTCCGTCCGATGCGGGAAACTCGACAATAGAAACTGCGTTTTGAGCCAGTCCCAGACGCACAACCGTAGGCTGCTTCGGGTTGACGGTTACATTTGCTTCTCCCGACAGGAAATCAGGGAGCGGAGCATTAACCACGGCAACGGGCTCTATTTCTTTGGAGACCGCTGAAATGTTTACGACCTTTTCATTTGAGGTCTGATTAGTCTCGTTCGAGACCGGACGAACGACATTCTTTACCTTAGGTTTGTGAACGGGTTTCCGGCTCTGAGGATAAACATTGACACCAAATGCCGACAGGACGACGAGAGAGATTCCTAATATCCTCGTGGTGTATTTTCCCAGATTTGAAATGCTTAAAGTTTTCATGATTCAGATGATGTTCCTTACTACTTACCGCCAGATGTTTCACTGCCGGGTTGAATTGCTGATGATGTTTCCTCCGCATCGCCGATGAGCGATAAAGGAGAGATGGTCTTGCCGTTTACGGGTTCGACGCGAAACCGAAGAATGGTGAAGCCGGTTCTCAGGTTGTTGTCATTTCGGATTGGGGTCGAAGGGCTGTCCTTCAACAGAAATTTACATTTGAGCTGTACGGACTCTTCAACATCCTGGCCTGAAGCTTTGCGCCTTATCTTGCGTGTGCCGATCGCTCGCAGAATGTATGGGTCGCTTTCATCTACGGATAAGTCCTGTAGTTCCCATGACGAATTCACGCTTTCTGTCTTCTCGGCAGCGAGAACGCCGTTCTGCTTTAATCGATTGGCCATCGCCATCGAAAGATCAGGGTCGAGCATTCGGAGCAGTTTGTTTACTTGCGTCTCACGCGTCGTTTGTTCGACTTCGTATAGAGCGGTTAGAAATTCCTTGACCAGATACTTCTTGTCAGTTGATGTAGGAACGTCCGGCGTGATGCTGACGGTTTCGGTTGAACCATAATCACGGTTGTTTAGTTCGACAACTCGTCCGCTCGATTTATCGACTACAATCCGGTCTGCCTTTCTAAAGATCAGGAACATGTTTACGCAGCCGCTCAGAACGAGGGCAAACAGCAACACGCCGAGGATCTTTAACAGCGATGCGATCGTAACGATGTCGTCCGGGTCGCGAGTAAGGTAAGTTGGTGAACCGTTAACCATGTTCTCTGTATCAGGCATTTCGATTTTTGTTTCATTTGCTTTCATAAGATTTCGGTCTCGAAAGGGCTAATGGCAAACGCAGTGCCAGACGCGAAATAGCAGCTCTCGGGTCAATAGCCGGCTTCTAACTCCACATCGGCAGAAAAATTTGCCGAACGGTGCGAAAGTCGTCCGCAGCTGACTCGAAAATTCGCCGACTATCGATCGTGGGTTGATAAAACAATTTCTCCGGCAAAAGTTGAGCGAGCTCGCCGAGTTGAATTTGTTGGAATGTTTTGTCCGACAATAACAGGGCCGAAACTGAGTTGTTGCGGCTCGTCTGAAGTTTCACGAGAGATCAGGCTTCGTCTACCGGTTCGCGGATCGTAAAAAACCAAAATTGCTTTGCTTTCCTGAACCTCCGTTGCCTTGATCTCCCTTTCCCTCCTAGGATATCTCTCGGCGGAGAATTGAATCGGAGGCGTGCCGAATCTGCCTTGCTGCTTGAGCCAGCGATACACCTGCACGCCTTGCGAAACATAGCCCAGAGTTTCCTTGTACGGCGGGACACCGTTGACCGTCCTCCGTTGCGAGGCATTGATTGTTCGTCCGTTCGACTTTAGATTTCGTCCATAAAGATACGCAGAGACGGTGCCTTCGCCGGCGTTATAGGCGGCCAAAACAGACTCAAGTCTCCAATCAAATAGGCGTCCCAAATACTTCACATACTTCGCTGCCGCATATAGCGATGAGGTCGGCTCGTAC
>JAJTXQ010000034.1:0-2500 GCA_021462855.1 Dehalococcoidia bacterium
CATTCGTGCGGGTCGGAACTTACCCGACAAGGAATTTCGCTACCTTAGGACCGTTATAGTTACGGCCGCCGTTCACTGGGGCTTCGGTTCGGGCCGTGAAGCCCTCCCCTTAACCTTCCAGCACTGGGCAGGCGTCAGCCCCTATACATCCCCTTACGGGTTAGCAGAGACCTGTGTTTTTGTTAAACAGTCGCCTGGGCCAGCTCACTGCGACCCCCGGGCGCTCACGGAGCAAGTCCGGTCACGCTCAAGGGTGCTCCTTCTCCCGAAGTTACGGAGCTAAATTGCCGAGTTCCTTAACGAGGGTTCTCTCGATCACCTCGGGGTACTTACCCCCACCTACCAGTGTCGGTTTGCGGTACGGGCACGGGCGGCGCTAGTACCGAGGCTTTTCTCGCCGGCATAGACTCAACAGAATCGCTTTGACCGAAGTCGCCGCTTCCCCCGATGCCTCCGCTTGACCTGGCGACGGATTTGCCTATCGCCAGACGCCTACGCACCAGGGACGCACCATGTCCAATGGGCACGCTCTGTCTATCTTCCCGGGTCACCCCTGTACCTTAAAACGCTCCGCACGTGGTGCAGGAATACTAACCTGCTGTCCATCGCCTACGGCTTTCGCCCTCGGCTTAGGCCCGACTAACCCTACGCGGATAAACCTTCCGTAGGAAACCTTAGGTTTACGGTGTGGCGGATTCTCACCGCCATTACGCTACTCATGCCAACATTCTCACTTCCGCCCGCTCCAGCATGGGTCACCCCAACACCTTCACCGCTGGACAGAACGCTCCTCTACCACCCGCCTTGCGGCAGGTCCACAGCTTCGGCGCCTGGCTTGAGCCCCGGTACATTGTCGGCGCAGAGTCACTCGACCAGTGAGCTATTACGCACTCTTTAAATGGTGGCTGCTTCTAAGCCAACATCCTGGTTGTTTCTGCAACTCAACATCCTTTGACACTTAGCCAGAACTTAGGGGCCTTAGCTGGTGGTCTGGGTTGTTTCCCTCTCGACCGCGAAACTTAGCTCCCGCGGACTCACTCCTGGGCTTCCTCCACCGGCATTCGCAGTTTGATTGGGTTTGGTAGGCGATTAACCCCCTAGCCCATTCAGAGCTCTACCTCCGATGGATATCTCCCAAGGCTGCACCTAAATGCATTTCGAGGAGAACCAGCTATCTCCGGGTTCGATTGGCATTTCACCGCTATCCACAACTCATCCAATAGCTTTGCAACGCTAGAAGGTTCGGGCCTCCACGAGACATCACTCTCGCTTCACCCTGGCCATGGATAGATCACCCGGTTTCGGGTCTACCCCCCGCGACTCGACGCCCTGTTCAGACTCGCTTTCGCTCCGGCTCCGTCAGTCCCCTGACTTAACCTTGCCACGGAGGGTAACTCGTTGGCTCATTCTTCAATAGGCACGCCGTCATCCGCCCGAAGGCAGACTCCGACTGCTTGTAGGCACGCGGTTTCAGGGACTATTTCATTCCCCTCCCGGGGTGCTTTTCACCTTTCCCTCACGGTACTGGTTCACTATCGGTCATCACGGGTATTTAGCCTTAGACGGTGGTCCGCCTGGCTTCCCACGGAATTTCACGTGTTCCGTGGTACTCACGAACATGCACGGGAGGCACCCATCGTTCCGCATACGGGACTGTCACCCGCTCTGGTGGCCCGTTCCAGGGTCCTTCTGCTACGACGGTGCTTGGTAACTCCCTGCGAACCCGGCAGAGCTCGCTGTGCTGTCGTACAACCCCACCAATGCATAGGCCTGCCGGCCGTTAGGTCATTGGTGGTTTGGGCTCTTCCGCCTTCGCTCGCCGCTACTGACGGAATATTCTCTTTTCCTCCAGGTACTTAGATGGTTCAGTTCCCTGGGTTCCCTCCATCGGATCTATGTGTTCGATCCGCGGTACCCGGACATGACTCCGGGTGAGTTGCCTCATTCGGGGATCCCCGGCTACGCCTGTTAGACGGCTGACCGAGGCTTATCGCAGTCTTGCCACGCCCTTCTTCGGCCCGTGATACCAAGGCATTCACCGCGCGCCCTTAGTAGCTTGACCTACAAACACTTCCACACGCGATTCAACGCGATTGAAGTACCAACGTGTTTCCCTATTCAGTTTGTAACGTGCTGCCCGCTGAGCCTCCCCGCCTGCGGCGGGTCTCTGCGGGCACGGCCCTGACGGCCGACCGCCCATCCGATGCGCATCCCGCATCGCCCGGGGGGTCCGACGTCCGGCGCCCTGTGCCGGCATGCTGGGCCTCCGCGCGCGCCCAACAAAATCGGCCTGATGTCTCAGGCCGTAGGAAGGTCTGTCACCAGCGGTGTCGTCTGCTATTCGATTGCGCGGACCCGGTGCGTCATGGACAGTCGCTTCGCTGCCTTGGTTGTCGGTTCCCTATTCTATCGCCGCCCTCGCGGCGCTGCAACTGCATGGCTGGTGGAGCCGAGGAGGCTCGAACTCCTGACCCCCTCCTTGCAAAGGAGGTGCTCTCCC
>JAJTXQ010000034.1:5000-122985 GCA_021462855.1 Dehalococcoidia bacterium
AGCCGCCACGCGCCGAGCTCGCCGGCGAACGGCAGCGCCGCCGAGAACGACGCATCGATCGCCGGCTCATGCAGCGCGCCGCGCGAGAGCGTGACGACGCGCGCATCGACGGTCGCAACGATGCCGCGCGGCAGCGTCAGCGTCGTGCCGGCGTGCGCGTGCGCCGCCGCGGCGAGCAACGCATAGTGCCGCCGGTCGAACTCCCGCGCGTCGCCGAGCAGACGGGTGAGCGCGTCCCTCCACGCGCAGTGCGCGACCTCGTCACCGAACTCGCGCAGCGCCGCGCGCGACAGCGTCACGTGCGCCGCACCTGCATCGATGACCGCTGCCGCGGCGGCCGGCTCCAGCGCATGCAGCGCCGCCCGCGCCGCCGCCGCGAGCCGCAGCAGCGTGTCGCGCGCGCCCGGCGACGCGGCTTCGACCGCCGGAAGCCAGTCGTTGCGGACGCGGCTTCGCAGGGACGCGCGGTCGTCATTGGTCACGTCATCATTGAAGGCGAGCCCGTGCGAGGCGCACCAGGCGCGCGTCTCCGCGCGGTCGATGCACAGCAGCGGCCGCGCGATGCGCACGCCGGGCGCGCCGGCCAGTGGCGCGAGCGGCCGCATGCCCGCGAGCCCGTGCAGCCCGGCGCCGCGCGCCGCGTGCATCAGCACCGTCTCCGCCTGGTCGTCTGCCGTATGACCTGTGACGACGAACGCGGCGCCCGCTTCCTGCGCGACGGCGCCGAGGAAGGCGTACCGCGCCGCGCGCGCCGCCGCCTCGCCCGTCCGCGGCGCGTCCCACGCGCCGTGCTCCGCGCGCAATCGCAGTCGCGCACACAACGCCTCGACGTTTGCGCGGTCTTGGACGCTCGCTTCGTCACCCCGCAGCCGATGGTCGAAGTGCGCGACGACGACGCGCCCTGCGCGCGCCGCGTCGTGCAGCGCGCCGGCGTCCGACGCGAGCACGTGCGCCATCGCCGTCGAATCAGCGCCGCCCGAGACGGCCAGCACGCAGCGCGCCGCCGCGAGCGCCGGCATCTCCCGGGCGATGTGCTCGTTCAGACGCTGCTCCGCGCCGCCGCCGTCCATGACCGCATCGTACCGCGCGTTATGGCGCCGGCGTGCCGGACGCCATCGCTTCCGGGCGTGTAAACAGGTTCTCCCACCAGCGCGCGCCCGGCGTCACCGCCGCCTGCGTATCGCCCGGCGTGGCCTCGGCGCCCGACACGACGACGAGCGTCTCGCCCGGGCGCACGAGCCCGAGCACGCGGCGCGCCACGTCCTCGACGTACTCGTCGGACTCCAGGTAGTCGTGGATCGCCCCGAGCTGCTCACGGTCGCGGTCCAGCTCGCGGATCTCCGCGCGGAGCCGCTGCTCGTCGCCGTTCAACTGGTAGTTATGCACCACGTAGCGCCCGGAGGTGAACGCCAGGTAGCCGGCAATCAGGATCGCGGGGACGAGCAGCAGTGTGGGAAGCGGCGGATGCGGCAGCCTGGACACCCTCGAAAGGCCCCTCCATTGCGACCCGCCGAAGCTACTCTACACGGGCGCTGATCCGCTGTCCAGATACGAAATCACGGTCCGCGCAGCTACGACGTGCGCTCCGAGCGCGGCCGGAACGTCCGCTCCGCGGCCGACACGTCCTTGAAGTACGCGCGGTTGACCTGCACGTACTCCTTCCACTCGGCCGGCACGTCGTCCTCGAAGAAGATCGCGCTCACCGGGCACACCGTCTCGCATGCGGCGCAGTCAATGCAGGTGTCGGGGTCGATGTAGTACTGCGGGTCTTCCTCGCGCGTGTAGATGCAGTCCACCGGACACACATCGACGCACGATGCGTCCTTCGTGCCGATGCAGGGCTCGGTGATGACGTACGCCATCGGTCACTCCTCGTCCTGGGGCATGCCCGCGCCGGGCGCGCGCACACCGGCCTTCTTCACCACCACGCGGCCCTCGCCCTCGACGCGCGCCTGGCAGGCGAGCCGCACCGGCGTCCGCAGCACGCCCTCGCCCCGCTCGGCGACGAGCGTCGCCCGCTCCCCGCGCCCGATCGCCGAAAGCACGTCCGCGCCTTCGATGACCTCGCAGGCGCAGGTCGTGCAGCGCCCTTCGCCGCCGCAGGTCGTCGGCCAGTAGTAGCCGGCGGCCTGCGCCGCGCCCATCACCGTCTCGCCGGCTCCGGCGGATATCTCGGCGTCGAGCGGCAGGATGCGCACGGTGGCCATCACGTTCGGGGCCATTCTAACAGCCGCGGTTTGTGGTGGCGCAACATAACGCGGGATCGTGCACCGTTGGGGGAACTTCGCGGACGTCCCGTGCGTCTTCGAGTGTGATAGCATGCCACCGGCGGCGCATACGCAAGGAGTCGCGTTTGAAGCCCGAGTTCGTCGCCGGCATGTCCGGCGAGATGAGCATCACGACGACGCCAGAGATGGGCATCACGCATCTCGGCCCCGGCGTCCCGTCGATGTACTCCACCCCCTCGATGGTCCAACTGATCGAAAGCACGTGCGTGCAACTCATGTCGCGCTACGTCGAAGAGGGCGAGCAGTCCGTCGGCTACCACGTCGACGTCAAGCACCTGGCGCCGACACAGATCGGCAAGCGCGTCACGGCGCGCGTCCGCCTGCGCGAGATCAACGGCCGCCGCTACCTGTTCGATGTCGAGGTCGAGAGCGAGGACGGCGTGAAGATCGGCGAGGGCCAGCACGAACGCGCTGTCATCAACATCGACCGCTTTGTGAAGGCGAACACGTGAGCGGCCCGGGCGAGGGCAGTTAACCTTTGCGTCATTCCGGGCGTTCTACAGCGAAGAACGTCCGGGACAATGGAAACGGCCGCGGGTGCGGCCGCAGACACGATTCAGGAGGATCGAAGCACATGAAGAAACGACTGGCCGTGCTCGTGCTCGGCATCGCGGCGTTGGCCGCGTTCGCCGGCACGTGCGTGATCAAGAACACCGCCCTCACCGAGATCGATGGCGATGACCACTTCGGCGGCGAGATCCGGAACGAGACCGGCGCCAACTTCCTCGCCCACAAGATCGTCGTGGCATTCCTCGACAACAACAACAACGTGCTCGAAACGAAGACCGTCGAGGGCTGCCTGCGCTCGCTGCAGAACAACCAGTCGGACTTCTTCTCGGCCAAGAGCACGAAGGATCCCGACGACGTCACCAAGACGCTGAGCCGCATGGACTTCCCGTCGTTGCGCGTCGGCGACGTCGTGAACGGCGACCTGGCCCTGTCGAGCATCGACGCCGTCCGCGACGGCGAGGCGCTGAACGTCTCGGGCCAGATCGAGAGCAACGAGTCCGACGAGCTCGAGGACGTGCGCGTCTGCGTCGTCGTGTACAACGACGACAACCAGGTCGTCGTCGTCCAGCGCGATGACGACGAGTACAACATGGAGAACAACGACACGCAGAACTTCTCCGTCGACGTCACCGTGCCCGATGACGACAACGACGTGGACCACGTCGACGTCTGGGTCGACGCCACCAACGCCGACGAGGACGACAAGCCCACTGACCCGGAGGGCGAGGACGACATCAACGTGACCGAGGCCACGTTCACGCCGACCCCGACCAACACCGCGACGCCGACGGCCACGGCCACGCCGTAACGGCACAGGGCATGGATCCACAGGGGCGGGCCATGCGGCCCGCCCCTTCCGTGTCAGGAAGAACCGCCATCATCCGTACATGCTGCGCGCTTCCTGCTTTACGGCTCGCTCGTCACAGGCGCGCGTATCCTCTATAACCATGCCATCATTGGACACCGCGGGGCGGGCATCACCACGGAGCGCCGGACGACATGGTGACCACGGCCGACATCATCGACGAGGTTCGCGAGATCATCGAAGAGCGCACCCTGCTCAGGCACCCGTTCTACCAGGCGTGGCAGCAGGGCACGCTGACGCTCGACCACCTGCGCGCCTACGCGTCGCAGTACCAGCACCATGTGCTCGCGTTCCCGCAGTACGTGAGCGCGGCGCACGCCATCTGTCCGGACATGTCCGACCGCCAGGAGTTGCTCGAAAACCTGATCGAGGAGGAGCGCGGCGAGGAGAACCACCCCGAGCTGTGGCTCCGCTTCGCCGAAGGCGTCGGCGCGTCGCGTGACGACGTCGTGCGGTCGGCGCCGCTGCCCGAGACGCAGCGCCTCGTCGACACGTTCCGCGACGCCACCGCCCGCCGCTCGTTCGCCGAGGCGTGCACGGCGCTCTACGTGTACGAGTCGCAGGTGCCCGAAGTCGCGAAGACAAAGATCGCCGGGCTGCGCCAGCATCACGGCATCGGCGACGAGCGCACGCTCAAGTTCTTCGACGTCCATATCGGCGCGGACGAGGTCCACGCGGAGGTCGGCGCCGGCATGGTGCGCCGGCACACGACCGGCGACGCGTCCCGCGCAGCGGTGCTGCGCACCGCGCGCGAGTGCGCCGGCGCGCTGTGGGGCTTCCTCGACGGAGTGCACCGGGAGTACGTGACCGCCTGACGACATGACCAGCGAGATCGAGCTTACATTCATCGGCACCGGCAACGCGTTCGCACCCACGCGCTACTGGAGCTCGTTCCTCCTCAACAGCCGTTACCTGTTCGACGCGCCGCCGACCCTGCTGCCGCACCTGAAAAAGCTCGGCAAAGACCCCCGCGACATCGATGTCGTCTTCATCAGCCATTTCCACGGCGACCACTACTTCGGCCTCCCGTTCCTGCTGCTGGAGTACGCCGAGCTCGCGCCGCGCGCAAGGGACCTGACGATCGTCGGGCCGCCCGGCATCGCCAAGCGCGTGCAGAATACGACGGACCTCGCGTTCTCCAACGTCTTCCGCAAGGACCGCGGCTACCACCTCGACTTCATCGAGGCGAAGGACGGCAAGGGCGGCGAGGCAGCGGGCATCACGTGGACGGCGCGCAGGGTCGAGCACGTCTCGAATCTCGAATCGTACGCCTACCGCGTGGAGGTGGACAGCCGCAGCCTGGCGTACTCCGGTGACACCGTCATGTGCCCGCCGCTCGTCCCCCTCGCCGACGGCGCCGACGTGTTCGTCGTCGAGTGCTCGTGCTGGGGCGAACAGTGCGGGCCGCACCTCAACCCCCGCAACATCATGGAGCTGCGCGAGAAGATCTCGCCTCAGACGAAATTCGTGCTCACGCACATCGGCGGCGGCGAGGCCCCGCCGATGATCCACGACGCGGGCATCCTCATCGCCGACGACCTGCAGACGCTGCACTTCTAGCGCGCTACCGCCCGCGGTCGACGCAGTAGAACAGCCCGACGGACTTCGCCGTGTACAGCGAGTAGCGGTTGTCGAAGACGAACACGTACTCGCCGTGGGCGCGGACCGGGAACGTGAAGTCGTAGTTCTCCGCTTTCGGCGACGCGAGGATCTCCTCGTTCTGCGGCGACGTCACGCGCAGCAGCAGGTTGACGCGCCCGAAGCCGCCGTTCGCCTCGAACGTGCCGCGCACGATCACGCCCTTGTCGAACAGCACCGCCCGCTCGACGACGTCGCGCGCGGGCACGACGAAGTTGACGTTCGTGCAGTCCTCCGGCCGCCCGTTCGTCCCCACGCCGGCATGCGCGGGCGTGCCGACGGTGCCGGGGTTGTAGTAGTTCATCGCCACCCAGCCGCCGCCAAGCCCGGCGACGAGCGCGGCCAGCAGGAACGTGACGATGATGAAGTTGCGCACCGCGACCCCCTAAGGGCATCGTCGGCCGGCGCAGGGCGCCCCCTTAGGGGTTCGGCGCGCCCGATCGAAGCCGCCGGTGACTGGGCGCCCAGGCGCGCGAAGCCGGAAGGGCCGCAAATTCAGCTTGACAAGAACGAGGGGGGGGGCGTAGTGTTCGAGCCGTGTTACGAGCTACCCGCCGGAATGGAGGCGCCATGCGATGGTCCGTGGGCACGCTGGGGTTACTCCTCACATTCGCCGCCGCCGGGTGCAACGATGGCGATGCACCCCGGCCACCAACAAGTCCAAGCGCTCACCCGAGTGCGACTGGTGGGTTTCCGGGGGGCATTGGCCCGGCGAGTCCCGAGTATCGGCCCGCTGCCAGCGATGAATACGGTAAATGGCTCACGGTCGAAATCGGCGGGGCCTCGGTAGAAGTTCCAACCGGCGACGAGTGGCATCTGCAGGGCGTCCTGGATCCGTGTTTCGGAGACGGGCGCTACTACCTGCTTCTCGAGAATCGACAGACAGCGGACAGACTCCGCGTTGACATGGCACCGCCCGCGGTGCGCGCTATTTCTGCGGACACGAAGCGTCTGGACGGCATCATGGAACGGGTCTTACGATCCGCCACAGGCACACACACTCCACCTGTCGTACTACAGACGTTCGGGCCAAACCCCACGAGCACAACTTGTGCTAGCGAAGACCCCGAGAGCATTCCGACGCTCATCATCGACACCTTTACGCCGCCACCAGCCACGGTGACAGAATCGCCGACCGCAAGCGTCACTCCGCCGGCCGCTTCGAGCGAGACTGGGGGAGCGCCATGAGCGTTCGTTTGGCAGTACGTGCGATCGCTCTCACAAGTGCGCTCTTCGTGATTGCGATCGGATACGCACACTCCACCGAAGCGCATCATGACGTCCATTACAACAGCTACTACTGGCAGGAGTGGGCGTATTGGCCGCTCACCTCAGTGAACGCCTACGACTGCATCGACCAGAACAACGCGCTCCAAGGCGCGGCCAGTGAGTGGAACGCCAGCGGCTACGTGTTGATCACCACGCAGATCGCGATCTGCGACCTGAACCAGAACGGGATTCGCTGGCGCCAGGGGACCGCGCAGTGCTACGGGAGTGTCGCGCTCGCTGCGTGGGACGCGAAGACCAATTACCTTGATCCCGACTCTCTGACTCCACCGACGAATAGGGCGCTGAGGGTCGACGTTACCATCGGAACAACGTGCCCTGACGGCGACTCCACTTGCGCTGGCTGGTATTCCCCATGCGACGTGCTCACGCACGAACTTGGCCACGCGCTGGGGTTGGCGGATCATTACCTGAATGCGTGCCTGGGCTGCGGTCCAAGCCACACCGTGTTCTCTTACCCGAACCCGCCGGTCAACGGCACTCCGGCGGCGAATATTCCGACAACCATGGACTACCCACACGTCACGAGCATCCAGCCGCACGACTCGGGCGACCTCAACACGCTCTACCGGCGCGCTCCGTTCAGCCCTGGTGGGCTGGATGTCAGCTACGAGAACTTCCATCGCATCAACATGGGCGCCGTTGATCGGGCGCACAACGAGACGGCGTTCTACATCGAGCGCAGCGTCGGTGGGGGCTCGTACGACGTTCAGCAGATCCTCGGGCGCGATCCGTCGCCGTTCATCTACGGGCAGGACGTGACGGCGCCGGGACAATCGTATTGCTACCGGATCAAGGGGCTCAACGACTGGAGCGGTTCCGGCGCGTACTCAAGTTCGGATTGCACCACTCCCCCTCACGCCGTCGGGAGTGGCATCACCGGCTCATTCCCTTCGGGGTCGACCAGCGTCGGGCTTTGTTGGAATCCTGCCCCATCGGGCTCGGGCGTCACCGGCTATTACGTGCTCAGGCGCCGTAACAACGGCAACGGTACGTACACCAACAAGTTGTACCTCGAACCGACCGACACCGATTGCTATGGCAACGGCAAGGTCGCATGGATCGGCAGCGTGTCTTCCACGTCGTACAAGTACCACTGGTCGGTGAAGGGGTGCGACGGCGCCTGGGGCTGCTCTGAGTATCGCGACATGACCTCGCCGAGCTACGCATGGGTCCGGCTGCCGTGGACGGGTTCGGGGAACTCGGGCTCGCCCAACTCCGGCTACCACTCACACTAGGGAAGCGCCTACCCCAGCGCGAACTCGTGGATCGCCCAGGCCACGCCGTCGTCGAGGTTGCTCGGACCGACGACCGCCGCCTGCGCCTTCACCTCGTCGGGCGCGTTGCCCATCGCCATGCTCAGCCCGGCGGCAAGCATCATCGGCAGGTCCGGCGCCGCGTCGCCGATCGCCATCGACTGCTCGATCGGCACGCCGACGTGCTCGCAGACGATGCGCAGCGCACGCCCTTTGTCGGCGCCCGCGTTGACGATGTTCAGGTACGGAGGGAACGTCTCGCTGTAGCCGGCGGCCAGGTTCAGCACCTCGTCATACCGGCCGCCGAGCGCAACGGGCAGCCCGGACACGGCATCGTCGCCGAAGAAGATGAAGGATTCGCAGCCGTCGCGCACGCGGCTCGACACGTCGTCGCTGAGCACCATGCCCTTCGGCAGGCGCGCCGGGTCGACGTTGGGGCGCGACGAGCGCATGAACGTCACGTCGTCGACCGTGGCGAACGTCTCGTACCCGCGCTCGTCGGCGATCGCCGCGATCTCGCGCGCCGCATCGACCGGGATGTCGAGCTCGAGCAACCGCGCATCGTCCGCCGGCGTGCGGATCATCGCGCCGTTGTGGCAGATGATCGGCGCGGTGATGCCGAAGCGGTCGGCGATCGGCTTCGCCGTCAGGTACCACCGCGACGTCGCCAGCACGATGTGCACGCCCGCGTCGACCGCCGCGCGCAGCGCTTCGGCGACGCCGTCGCTGATGCGGTTCCAGCCGATCATCAGCGTCCCGTCGAGGTCGACCGCGATCAGCCGGATGTCCTTCTTCGCCATCGCTACAGGCGCCCCACGCGCGTTGAATCGAAGCCCAGGCGCGCCGCCCGCATGCTCACGTAGCGGCCGCCGCCGATCACCAGGTGGTCGTACACGTCGATGCCGAGCAGGTCGCCCGCCTGCACGAGCGACTTCGTCATGCTCACGTCGGCGGCCGACGGCGCCGGGTCGCCCGACGGGTGGTTGTGGACCACCACGACCGCCGAAGCCGTCGCGCGCACCGCCTCGCGGAACATCTCGCCGATCCGCACCTGCGTGGTGTGCACGCTGCCGTGGTACACCTCGCGGATGCCGAGCACGTGGTTGCGCGCGTCGAGCAGCATCACCCGCACCGACTCCTGCTCCAGCAGCGACATCTCCCCGATCACGAGCGCGGCGATATCGTCCGGGCTGCGCACGACCGGGCGGCCGTCCGGCGAGAGGCGCCCGACGCGGATGCCGAGCTCGATCGCCGCCTTCAGCTGCGACGCTTTCGCTTCGCCGAAGCCGTGGACGTTGCACAGCTCCGGGAAGGACGCGCGCGCGAGCCCGCCAAGCCCGTCGAACGCCGCCAACAGCGATGTCGCCTGGTCGAGCGCGCTCTGGCGCGCGCTCCCGGTGCGCAGCAGGATCGCGATCAGCTCCGCCGACGACAGCGCCTCCGCGCCGGCATCGCGCAGGCGTTCGCGCGGCCGGTCAGTCGCCGGCAGGTCGCGGATCATCACACGCGGCGCGCGGTCGCCGTTCGTCTCCATAGGCCACGAGGCTAGCAGCGCCCGCGCATACAGGCTACCGGCGCGCCCAAGCGAAAAGGACGGGCGGCCCTGTGGAGGCCGCCCGCCCGTGCGCGCTTGTCGTGCGCGGCGCCGTTACACCTTCTCGAGCACCTGGATCGTGCACGCCGAGCCGAGCCCGATGACGTGGGCGAGCCCGACCTTCGCGCCCTCGACCTGCCGCCCGCCGGCCTCGCCGCGCAGGTGCCACACCACCTCGCAGACGTTCGCGACGCCGGTCGCGCCGAGGGGATGCCCCTTCGACAGCAGGCCGCCGCTGGCGTTGACCGGGATCTTGCCGCCGATCGAGGTCGCGCCCTCGTCGACCATGCGGCCGGCCTCGCCTTCGCCGCAGATGCCGAGGTTCTCGTAGTGCAGAATTTCGGCCGTGGCGAAGCAGTCGTGCAACTCGACGAGGTCGAGGTCCTGCGGCCCGAGGCCCGCCTTCTCGTACGCCAGCTTCGCCGCGTTCCGCGTCAGCGTGTTGATGTCGGGCATGGTGAGGTCGCGCTGCGTCCACGGGTCGCTCGTCAGGATCGATGCCGCGACCTTGATCGGCTTGGTCGTGAACTGCCGCGCCTTCTCCATCGAGCAGACGATCGCCGCCGCCGCGCCGTCGCCCGTCGGGCAGCACATGTACAGCGTGTTCGGCCACGAGACGACGCGCGCGTTGAGCACGTCCTCGAGGCCGACCTCCGTCTGGTACTGCGAGTACGGGTTGTGCATCGAGTGCTTGTCGTTCTTCACCGAGACCTTGGCGAACTGCTCCTGCGTCGTGCCGTACTTGCGCATGTGCTCGACGCCCGCCATGCCGAACACGGCCGGCATCAGGCCCGAGCCGAGGACTCCCTCGGTGCTGTACGCCGGGTCGCCGCCCATGCCGCCGCCGCCGAGCAGGCCCATCTTGCCCATCTGCTCCGAGCCGATCGCCATCGCGACATCGTAGGCGCCCGACGCGACGGCGAAGTACGCCTCGCGGAACGCCGTCGAGCCCGTCGCGCACGCGTTGCTCACGTTGATGATCGGGATGCCCGTCTGGCCGATGATCTGCAGGATCCGCTGCCCGACCATCGCGTTCGACTGGTAGAGGTTGCCGCTCGCCATGAGCTCAACGCTCTTCATGTCCATGCCGGCGTCCTTGAGCGCCAGCAGCGCGGCCTGCGCCGCCAACTCCGGCACCGTCTTCTCCGGGTACCGGCCGAACTTGATCATGCCGACGCCGACAATGGCTACGTCACGCATATTCCTGTGCTCCTTCTCAGCCGCGGCGATCCGCCGGGGCGAAACTGCTGTCCTCCGCGGTTACGCCGGGCGGAAGCTGAACGCGATCACATCGTTGCCCTCGCGGTCGGTGCGGATCGCCTCCGTCACCATCTGCACGGGCATGCCGAACTTCAGGTTCTTCGGGTCCGGCTCCACGCCGGCGATGTTGCAGCGGACGCTGACGCCTTCCGGCAGGTCGACGATCGCCGCGACGTACGGCGTCGGCACGCCGGGCGCCGACTGGTGCACGATCGAGAACACGTGCAGCTCGCCCTTGTCGCTGAGCTTGATCTCGTCGAGCCCCTCGGTCGCGAAGCACTTGCTGCACGCCATGCGCGCGCCGAGGTACACGGCGCCGCACGTCTTGCAGCGTGTGCCCGCCAGGTACGGCTGCTCCGACGGGTTCTCGGGCAACCTCAGGAACGGGACGATGGGCTTTTGCGTCTTCTGGGCGGTTGGTGCTTCTGCCAATGCGGCCTCCTTACAACGAAGCGTGCCGCGTGCAGTGAGAGGGGAAGCGGAAGCCGTGCCGGACGCCGTTCGGGCGCCCACAGATGTTCGCATCCACGTGCTGCACGGCCTGTCCGGGACGCCGCCGACGCCAGCGCCGTCCGAAGAGGCAAGCGGCATTATCTGATTCCGCTTCTGTCGAGTCAAGCGCCATTCGGCGGCATCATCGCCACGTCCGGCGCCGCCGCACCGGTGCTATCATCCCCACCGATGGACCTGCGCATCTTCCCGCTGCAGACGGTGCTCTTCCCGGGCATGCGACTGCCCCTCCACATCTTCGAGGAGCGCTACAAGCTGATGATCCGCGAGTGCATCGAATCCGACGCGCCGTTTGGCGTGGTGCTCATCCGCTCGGGCGACGAGGTGGGCGGCGGGGCGGTGCCCCACGGCATCGGCACGACGGCGCGGATCACCCAGGTCGAATACATCGACGACGGCCGCATGAACCTGCTGACGATCGGCGAACAGCGCTTCCGCATCACGCGCCTCAGCCATGATCGGCCGTACCTCGTCGGCGACGTCGACATCATCGAGCAGGAGCGCGGGCATGAGGGGGCGCGCGGGCTGCTCGAGCGCGCGCGCGATGTGTTCAACGAGTACCTGAAGCTGTACCTCGCGCTGGGCGACCAGTGGACGCGCGGCGTTGAGCTGCCGTCAGACCCGGGCGACGCCTCGGACTACATCGCCGCGCGCACCGAAGCGCCGGTCGAGATGAAGCAGGTCTGGCTCGAGGAGCTCGACCCGGAGGCGCGCCTCACGCTGCAACTCGAGCTGATCGGCGAAGCGCTCCCTGACATGCGCGCCCGCCTCCAGATGAAGCTGCGCCAGAAGACGACCGGCTTCGGCGTGCTGAACTAACTCGCCCGCGGGCCAACCACCTGCGTCCCCTGCGCCGTTCGTGGTTCCCGGCCCGCTCAGGCCGGCGTGCGCACCTTGACCTGCACGGCGACCGCCGCGCCGTCGCCATGGAGCAGCGACGTGACGGCGCCGCCGTCGTGATACGCCGGCACGAACACCACGCCCTCCAGCACGCGGCCGGAGATCATGCAGCGCAGCGTAAGCTCGCCGTGCGGGCTGACGAGCGTCACCTCATCCCCGCCGGAGACGCGCAGCGCGGCGGCGTCGGCCGGGTGCACCTCGACGAACTCCTCGCGGTGCAGCTTGTCCGCGTCCGGCGAGTGGACCGCCGCGCCCTCGATGCTCGTGTACAGCGTGCGGCCGGCGGTGAGCAGCATCGAGCCATCCCGCTCAGGCATGGCGCCTTCGGCGACCGATTGCACTTCGCTCCGCGTCGCCGGCGATGAAATGCGCGCCTTGCCCCACATGCCGAACGAGGCGCGAAACCGGTCGTACCCGGGCACGCGCCCGGCGATCTCATCGGTGACATCGTCCGGGTGCGCGTAGGCCCACGTGTCGGCGCCGCCCACGGCGTTCGCGAGGTCTGTGAGCGCGAGCAGCGCCGGGCGCGCGTCGCCGGGCGCCTGCTGCGCCGCGTGCAACCGGTTGACGCGGCGTTCGGCGTTGCTGTACGTGCCCGCCTTCGCGTACGTGCCCACATCGGCGAACAGCGCGTGCGCCAGCTTCGCCGTGTCGGTCAGTTCGCTGTCGATGACGATGAGGGCGTCGAGGCTGGCGAGCGCGCGCTCCGTCCGCGCGCGGTAGGGGGCAAACATCAGCGGGTTGTCGCCCACGACCACCAGCGCCTTGAGCGCGCCCGACGCGGCGGCATCGAGCATCGCGCCGGCGTCCATGCCGCCGTCGCGCGGCTCGACGCCCATGTCGCGCATGCCGTTCATGTTCGCCTCGGCCGGCAGGATGTACAGCGACTCCGCCGCGCGCTCGCCACGAAGCGCAATCGCCAGGTTCGCCGCCGCCTTCGCGCCTTCGGCCGCCGCCCGCGCATCGAAGCGCGGCGTGGCGAACACGACCGAGACGGTCTTCGCGGGATCCTTCGCCGCATCGAGCGCGGCCGTCGCGCCGGCGATCTCTCCGCTTGCGAGCGCGGGTGACGGCGCCTGCTCGCCGCGCGCCCGCTTCGCCAGCCAATCGGCCACCGCCGCCTCGCCGCCGGGCCGCGGGCGCAACCATGCCCCGCCGTACGGCTCCGCGAAGTCGGCCATCTCGCCCCGCAGCGCCGAGACGAGCACGAGCTTGCCGTTTCGTGGCGCCAGCGGGTTGCCGACGATGGCGTCCTTGATCCGCAGCGCCGCGACGTTGTGGCTCGACTCGAGATCATCCGCGATGACGACGACCACATCGCTGCGGCCGAGGGTGATCATGTCCGATGGCAGCGCCTGCGTGCCGAACGCCGCCTCGATCGCGCGCGCGGCCGCCCGGTCCGGCGCCGCGCCGCTGGAGTCGACATGCGGCGTGCCGATGACGTCACGCGCCAGCTTCTGCGCCAGGTAGTTCTCCTCGTTCGTGTTGAACGGCGAACCGAGCACGCCGACCGCGGCCGCGCCGTGCGCGCTCACCACATCCTTGATCCGCGACGCGGCGAACTCGACGAGCTCACCCCAGTGCGCCGGGAACTG
Source organism: Dehalococcoidia bacterium (assembly GCA_021462855.1). Taxonomy (GTDB): domain Bacteria; phylum Chloroflexota; class Dehalococcoidia; order DSTF01; family JACRBR01; genus DTUCFX13. Next base: position 18,704 of record JAJTXQ010000034.1, read on the forward strand.
CGCGGAGCCCGCCGGGCCGCGCCGCACGTAGTGCCGCTGCAGCCGCTTCTTCTCCGGGATCGCGTCGTAGTGGAAGCGGCCGCGCACGCAGACCTGGTCCGCGCTCACCGGGTTCACGCGGTCCGGCTTGACGATCACCGCCCGCCCGTCGCGCGTGCCGATGCTGATCGTGCAGCCGACGGAGCAGGAGTTGCACGTCGTGCTGATCCAGTCCTCCGTGCGCGCGATCCACTTGTTCGGCTTCTCCATCAGCGTCGCCGTCGGACAGACATCGATGCAGGCGCCGCAGAAGTCGCAGTTCGACTCGTCGACCCGTCCGCCGGCGCCAAACGCGATGCGCGTCGGGAAGCCGCGGCCGGCGAGCGTGATCGCGCCGGTGTGGCGGATCTCGTCGCATGCCCGCACGCAGCGCGTGCAGATGATGCACATCTGCGGGTCGAACTCGAGCCACGGGTTCGCGCGGTCCGGCTCCGGCACCGCATGCTGGTAGTAGGTGCGCGGCTCACCCACCCACGGCTCGACGTTCTCGAACCCCATGTCGAGCAGCTCGTTCGTCGTCTGCAATTCGCAGCGGTAGTTCTTTGAGCAGGTCACGCAACGGTGCGTCACCACGTCATCGCGCAGGCAGATGTCGCCGGGCATGCACTTCACGCGGCGGTGGCACGTCAGGCAGCGGTCGGAGTGGTTCGCGTTGATGATCGCGACGACCGATTGCCGCATCTCCTTGACCTCGGGCGTCTCCGTTTCGACGACCATGCCGTCGGCGACCTTCGTCGTGCACGCCAGCTGCAGCCCGCGCGCCCCCTCGATCGCGACGAGACACGAGCGGCAACCCGCGTACGGCGGCAGCCCATCGATGTAGCAGAGGTGAGAGATCCAGACGCCGGCGCGCTTGATCACCTCGACCAGCGGCGCGCCGTCCGCAACGTCGATCTCGTGGCCGTTCAGCTTGACCCTAGCCACGCAGGTTGGCCTTCACGACGCGCTCGCCTTTCGACTGCGGCTCCGGCGGCGCCTCCCGCTCGATCAGTTCGATGATGTCCTGCGGCGCGCGCTGGCCGTGCGGGTAGGTGTAGTCGTTCCGCCGCAGGTGCTCGTGCGCGAGGCGCGTCAGCGCGTGCTTGTCCTTGTACATGCTGTCGAAGTCGTACACCGCGTCCTCGAACACGCCGCCCGCCTGGATCGCCTGGTACGGGCACGCCTCGACGCACAGCGCGCAGTACATGCAGATGCGGAAGTCGATCTCGTACCGCACCTTGTGCAGCGTGCCATCCTCGTTCGGCGATGTCTCGACCAGGATGCAGCCGTCGGGACACGCCTGCGCGCACGTGCTGCAGCCGGTGCAGCGCTCGTCGAACCACAACAGGTTCGTGCGGGAGCGCGGCGACATCGGCCGGGTCACCTCGGGGAATTGAATGGTCGCGACCGGCTTCACCATCCGCTGGACGGTGACCATCATGCCCTTCAGGATGCCGATGCCGTACATAGAGCGCCTGGGCCGAATCGCTGGCTTCCCGCCGCGGAGGCGCGGCTCCGAGCGATTGTAACAGTTTTCACTTATTGAACAACACCGCCCGGTCGGGCGTCACAGCCGCCGCACCTGCGCGCTGCCGACGCCCGCGGAGAGCGCCGCGAGCGCCGCCACGACGCAGAACATCGCGATGGCGGCGGGCGTGCCGGTGCGCTCGGCGAGCGACCCCATGAACAGCGCCCCGAACGGGTTCAGCCCCTGCACCATCGTGAACAGCGAGAGCACGCGCCCCCGGTACTCGTCCTCCAGGTTCAGCTGCAGCAGCGTCTGATTGAACGTGTTGAAGATGACGAGGTTCATGCCGCCCAGCACGAGCAGCGCGAACGACAGCACGTACACGCGCGAGAACGAGAACGCGAAGATCATGCTGATGTACAACACGAGCGCCACGCTCATGATCCGCCCCTTGTTCCGCACCTGCGCGAACTGCGCCACGATCAGCGTCATGATGATGGAACCGACGCCGACGCCCGTCTGCAGCAGCCCGTACCCCTGCGCGCCTACGTGCAGGTAGTCCGCCGCCATCGACGGCATGAGTTGCAGGTAGGGGTACACGAGCAGCGTCGGCACCGCCTGCAACAGCACGAGCCGCCGCAGCACCGCGTGGCGCGCCAGGAACGCGATGCCGAGCCGCATGCTCCGCAGCACCGGCTCCGTGGTCCGCGTCGCGACGTCGCGCAGGCGCAACTGCAGCAGCGTCACGCACGCCGCCGCGAAGAACATCGATTCGGCGAAGAACGACGACTGCACGCCGAAAAAGCCGATCATCGCGCCGGAGACGTTCGGCGCGACGACGCGTGACATGTTCATCGCCCCCGCGTTAAGCGCGATCGCGTTCGGCAGCGCCTCCGGACCGACGGAGCTGTACACCAGGTACTGGCGCACGGGGTTGTAGATGCTGCTCGCCGCGCCGCCCACGAACGCCGTGACGTACAGGTGCCACAGTTGCCCCTCGCCCGTGGCCACGAGCATCCCGACGGCAAGCGCGTTGAGCGCGTTGATGCCGGTCGCCGTCCCGGCCAGCCACTTGCGGTCGACCCGCTCGGCGATCGCGCCCACCAGCGGCGAGATGAACAGGATGCTGAATCCGCGCAGGAACTGCACCAGCCCGAGCTGGAACGGCGAACCGGTGAGCGTATGGACGAGCCACCCCTGCCCGATCGACTCCATCCATTGCGCGAAGCCGCTCGCCAGCGTGCCCGTGATCAGCAGGCGAAAATTGCCGATGCGCAGCGAGTCAAACGCACCGCCGCTCGGGCGCGGGCCGGCGTCGTCAACGGCGATAGCATCGGGGTCGGTCGAGTCGGCGCGCGCCATGGACGGCGCAATCTATCGCGCCACGCCCCCTGGGGCTACGGCGCCAGCAGCGCGAGCGCGTAGTCCGCGAGTCCCGCGACCGCCGCCTGCGACGCGGCGAGCGCCGCCGTGTCCTCCGGGTGCCGCGCGAGGTGCCGCGCCGCCACGCCCTCGGCGATCACCGCCAGGCGCCACGCCGCGAACGCGCGATAGTACGCGATGCGCGACACGTCGGCGCCCGTGCGCGCTGCGTACCGCGCGAGCAGATCGTCGAGCGCCGGGAACCCGCCGGCCGGCGTAGGGTCGTTCGTCATCGGCAGCGGCCGCGACGGGGCGTGCCAGTAGATCGCCATGTGCCCCAGGTCGGCCATCGGGTCGCCGAGCGTGCAGAGCTCCCAGTCGAGCACCGCCGCAACGCGCCGCGTCGCCGGGTCGACGATGCAGTTGCCGAACCGGTAGTCCCCGTGCACGATCGTCGCCCGCCGCTGCTCCGGGATGCCCGCCGCCAGCCGTGTGGCGACCTCGTCGATCGCCGCCAGCTCGCGTGTCTTCGAGCCATCCCACTGCGCCGACCAGCGCCTGATCTGCCGCTCGACGTATCCCTCGTGACGCGACAACGCGCTGAGGCCCACGGCATCGAGGTCAACCGCGTGGAGGTCTGCCAGCACGTCGACGAGGTGGAACGACGCCTCGCGCCGCCCGTCGCGGTCGAGCACGGCGGCGCGCTCCGGCGTGTCAACCACGACGCCCTCCACGAACGCCGTGACGGCGAACGGCGCGCCGTTGACGGCATCGTCCTCGCACAGCGCCAGCGTCCCGGGCACGGGCACGCCCGTCGCCTGCAGCGCCGCGACGATCCGCCACTCGCGCGCCACGTCGTGCGCCGTCGCCAGCAGCTTGCCGAGCGGCGGCCGCCGCAGCACGAGCGCCCGCCCGCGCGCGTCCGTCGCCCTGTACGTGAGGTTCGAGCGGCCACCCGTGATCAGGTCGTACCGCAGCGGCGGCGCCCCCCCGGCGATGTGCGCGGCGAGCCACGCGTCGACGCGCGGAGCGTCGATGCCTTCGGGCGCAATCATCCCCGTGCCCTGCGCTGCGTAATGCGGTCGAGCTCGGCGAGCTCGCCGGCGCTCAGTTTCGCGCCGCCGCCGCGCACGTTCGCTTCCACCTGCTCGGGCCGTGTCGCGCCGGCGATCACGCTCGACACGTGCGGCTGCGCGGCGAGCCACCCCACGGCGACGTCGGTCAGCTCCCGCCCGCTCGACGACGCGAACGCCCGCAACGCGTCGAGCGTGTCGAAGTTGGCGTCAGTCAGCACCGTCTTCGAACGCTCTCCCCACGCCGCAAGACGGGTGCCCTCCGGCAGTTCCGCGCCGCGCTCGTACTTGCCGGTGAGGAACCCCGCGGCGAGCGGGAAGTACGGCAGCACGCCAAGCCCGAAGCGGTTGCACGCGGGCACGAGCTCCTGCTCGACCCGCCGCTCGAGCAGGTTGTACTGGTTCTGGGCCGAGACGAACGGCGCCAGGTGCGCATCGCGCGCGATCCACTGCGCGTCGGCCACCTGCCACGCGGCGTAGTTGGAGCAGCCGGTGTACCGCACCTTCCCCGCGCGCACGAGATCATCGAGCGCGCGCATCGTCTCTTCGACGGGCGTGAGCGGATCGGGAAAGTGCACCTGGTACAGGTCGATGTAGTCCGTGCCCAGCCGCCGCAGGCTCGCCTCGACGGCCGACATGATGTACCGCCGCGATGCGCCGGAGGTGTACGGCCCTTCGCCCATCGGCATGCCGAACTTCGTCGCGACCACCGCTTGCCGCCGGTCCGCGCCAAGCGCCCGGCCGAGGATCTCCTCCGACGTCCCGCGCCCGCCGTAGACGTCCGCGGTGTCGAAGAAGTTGATGCCCAGGTCGAGCGCCTTGCGCACCACGGCCGTCGACTGCTCCTCGCCGGAGCGCATGCCGAAGTTGTTGCAGCCGAGGCCCACGACCGACACTTGCAGCCCCGATGCACCGAGGTTCCGGTACTCCATCATCGTGTCCTCCCGCCGCCATCTTGCCGCACCCCCGCGGCGCCGGCCAGCGGCGGCCGCTTGACCGCGGCGCCGCGACCGCACCACACTCAGCCGCTGGAATCGGAGATGGCGTGTCGTTCTTCATCTTCCTGGTCGTGGCCGCGCCGATCGCCGCGGCGACCGTCTTCGGCGCCGGGCGCGCGCGCGACCGCACGACCGCCGTCGCCATCTGCGTCGCCGGCGCCGCGGCGGTGATGATCATCGACGGCGTCTTCCACGTGCGGTTCTACGCCGACGACTCGTTCATCACACTGCGGTACGCGCGCAACCTCGCCGACGGGAACGGCCCGGTGTGGAACCCCGGCGAGCGCGTCGAGGGCTACACCAGCTTCGCATGGATGGCGCTCCTCGCCGGCATGTACCGGGTCGGCTTCGATCTCGAAGACGCGTCGCTCGTCCTGTCCTACACCGCCATGGCCGGGACGCTCGCCGCCGTCGCCGGCGTCTGGTCGCTCTGGCGCGACAGCGAGCGCCCGGCGCAGATCATCGACCGGCCGGCGACGCTCGCGACGGCGCTGCTCCTCACCGGCGTGTCGGCGCCCGTCGTCGTCTGGGGGTTCTCCGGGATGGAGACGCCGCTCGCCGCGTGCTTGCTCACCGCCGGCGCCTTTCTGCTGTTGCGTGAGCAGCGCGATGGCGGCGTGCCCTACTCCGCGCTCGTCTTCGCCGCCGGCGCGATGACGAGGCCGGAGTTCCTGCCGGTCGCTGCGGCCACGGCCGCGTGGCTCGCGCTCGCCGGCTGGCGGGCTGACCCTCGCGCGGCGTTGCGGCGAGCGCTGCTCTGGTCCGGCGTGTTCGCCGCGGCGTACGTGCCGTACTTCGCGTGGCGGTACGCGTACTACGGCTACATCTTCCCGAACACCTACTACGTGAAGGTCGGCAACGACCAGCTGACCCTCGAGCGCGGGCTTTCGTACCTCTACACCCACGGCAGCATGGCGCTGCTGCTACCGCTGATGCTCGGCGTCGCGGTGGCGGCGGCGGCGCTTCCGCGCGTGGCGCGGGACCATGCGCGCTACATCCTGCTCATTGCCACGTTGTGGCTCGTCGTCGTGGTGGTCGAGGGCGGCGACGCGTTCTCGCATGGCCGCTTTCTCATGCCGGTGATCCCGCTCGTCACGCTCGCCGGCGTCGCCGGCATCGCCACCGCGCTCGATGCGGCGGTCGCCGGCCGGCGCGCGCTTGGCGCGGTCGCGCTCGCCGCGGCCACGGCCGCCGCGCTCTCGCTGGCGCAGGCGTCGACGGCCGGCGACCGCGAGTTCGGGCGGCGCGCCATCGCCGACTGGCGCGATTCCGGCGAGTTGCTCGCCGCGCGCGTGCCCGAGGGGTACACCGTCGGCGTCTTCGCCGCCGGCGCGATCCCGTACTACTCGCAGCTCCCGTCGCTCGACCTTCTCGGCCTCACCGACGAGACGATCGCGCACTCGCCGTCGCTCGCGACCGCGAGCACCATCCCGGCGCACGAGAAGGCCAACACCGAATACGTCCTCACCGAAGCGCGTCCGGAGATCATCATCATCGGCGGCGTCGGCTTCCAGCCCGAGCTTCGCTCAACGATCACCGCCGCCGGCGCGACGATCGGCATCCCGGCGTACTCCACGCTGGTTACTGACCCGCGCACGTGGGAGCTGTACCAGATGAGCGCGCTCCGCCTCGGCGCTCGCTGGCTCAACTTCCTCCAACGGAAGGACACGCTCGGCACATTCCGTCCGGACTGGACGGAGGACGAGTAGCCCGGGAAAGCGCGCCGGGTAGCCTCTTGCAATCGACGCAGCGCGATGGCACACTGCGATTCCTATAGAGCGATCCGATATCCGGAGCGCTGGCGCGCACACCACTCCCCCGCCGGCGGCGGGCAACCCAGGGGGAATCGCGTGGACCTCGGGCAAGTCGAGGCGTTCGTGCAGGTCGCTCAGCAGCGGAGCTTCAGCAAGGCCGCCGAGACGCTGTTCCTTACACAACCATCGGTCACGGCGCGGATCCAGTCGCTCGAACGCGACCTCGGCGAGGCGCTGTTCGAGCGCAACGGCCGCGGCGTGCGCCTCACCGAGATGGGCAGCGCGTTCCTCCCGTACGCCCGGCGCGCGCTCAAGGCGCTGCAGGAGGGCCGCGACGCGATCGAGGGCATGCGCAACCTGGACATCGGCACGCTCAAGCTGGGCTCCGCGCTCACCGTAAGCACCTACGTCCTGCCGCCGATCCTCAAGCGCTACTGCGCCGCGCATCCGGGCGTCGAGGTCAGCGTGCACACCGGGCGCTCCGAGCAGGTGCTGCAGATGGTGCTGTCCGACGAGGTGCATTGCGCGCTCGAACGCACGGTGCACCACGCCGACATCATCACCATCCCGCTCTACGAAGACGACCTCGTGCTCGTCGCCGCGCCGGACCACCGGTTCTCCTCTGAGCGCCGCGCGTCGATCGAGGAGGTAGGCCGTGAGTCGCTCGTGCTCTTCGACAAGGGGTCCAGCTACAACGCGCTGATCCAGGGCGTGTTCCGCCAGCACGGCATCGTCCCGAAGACGACGATGGACATGGACACGATCGAGGCGACGAAGAAGATGGTCGAGGAAGGGCTCGGCATCGCCCTGCTGCCGAAGGTGTCGGCGGAACGCGAAGTCGACATGGGGCGGCTGGTGCCCATCGCCATCACCAACGCGACGCTGCCCCGGCGGCAGATCTCGCTGATCTTCCGCAAGAACCGCAAGCACCCGCGCGCCGTGCAGGCGTTCTTCACACTCCTCGGCGACATGTACGAGGTCACGCTGCCGGAGGCAGCGCTTACCGGCGTCGCGTAGGCTTCGCGGCCGGCGCCGCGACGCCGTCGCGGATCTCCTTCATGAGGTCGATGTTCGGTTTGTCCGGCCCCTTGCCCGCGCCGTCGATCTTGTAGCCCGGCACCTCGAGCAGGAACGGCACATCGGCGAACACCGGGTGCGCGGCGATCGCCTCGAACCCCGCACGGCCGATGTGCCCTTCGCCGATGTTCTCGTGCAGGTCGCGGCCCGCGCCGAGCGGCGCCTTCGAGTCGTTGCAGTGCACCGCCGCGACGTTCGCCGCGCCGATCTCGCCGTCGAGCTCGCGCATCGCCGCTGCTACACCCTCGCTGCTGCTCAGGTCATACCCTGCGGCGAACGCGTGGCACGTGTCGATGCACACCTTCGCGCGAGAGTTGTCGATGCGCTTGAGGATCTGGCCCAGGTCGGCGAACTTCGAGCCGATCGTCCCGCCCTGCCCCGCCGAGTTCTCGAAGATCATCCAGGTGTCGTCGGGCGTCTCGGCGAGCACCTGCGTCGCCGCCTCGCAGATCTGGTCGAACACCGCTTCGAGTCCGAGCCCTTTGTGGCTGCCGGTGTGGAAGATGACGCCCCGCACGCCGAGGCGTCCGGCAAGGTTCAGGCTGCTGCGCAGCGTGCTCGCCGACGTCTTGAAGATCTTCGCGTCGGCGCTGGCGAGGTTCATCAGGTACTTGCCGTGGATGAACGCCGGCGCAAGGCCGGATGCCGCCATCGTCTCGCGGAACTGCGCGACGCCGGCATCGTCGATGCGCGCCGTGCCCCACTGCTGCGGCGCCGACTCGAAGAACTGCACGCACTCCGCGCCGATCGCCTTCGCGCGATCGAACGCCGTATGCAGCCCGCCGGACGTCGAGACGTGCGCGCCGATCTTCATGCCGCGACCCGCCGCCGGGCCGGACGCGCGAGCGCCGCGAGCCACCGCCGCACGAATGCGAACGCGACGACGCGCTGCACCGCGCGGTCGTACGCCGCCTCTGCCGTCGGCGGGCCGGTGACCTCCGCCGTGCCGCTCGCGAAATCGACGCGGACAGAGCGCACGCCGTCGACCCGCCGCAGCGCAGACGCCGTCCGCCGCGCGCCGACGGCGTCGCACACGAGACCTTCGATGCGCAGGCGCGTCACGTCACCGTCGCGCGCAATGAGACGCAGGCGCGGTCGTTCCAGCAACCGGTGCAGCAGGAGACGCATGGCGATCGCAGTATACGCAGGCGGGGCGCCCGCAGTTCGACCTGCCGCGAGCGTGGCTACCCGTTACAGAGGGAGAGCCCTTCCGCGTAGTCGATCTCGTGGAGATAGCGGTCGATGTCGAACACGGAGTACACCGTGGTGGGGCTCAACGCCGTATTGACAGCCATGCAGTCAACGAGCGTTCCCTGATGAACATGATAACCATCCCAAGAGCACCCTACGTTGTCCAAGGTGGTGGCACCCACCGTGTGACTAGTCTTGTTCCCCGGGTACGGAGCAGCGTACAGGCTCATCGCAACGCCAGTGCCGATCGTTCGGCTCGTATGAAGCCAACGTAACTCACCGTGTAACCCCCCAGCCACGTCGACCATCCCGATATTCACGATGTCACACGCCGTTGCGGAGGTACCACCCGACGCGTATGCGCGCATCGTAACGTGGTTCGGAGAGCTGCTAAATCCCCAACTCCTCAGGCGAGTCGCGGCCGAACGATCGCCGAAGCAGATCGAGGCGGTATGGTCTCCAAACACGTCGATCGACCGATTCGGGGAGTGAACTGGCGGGTTGTAAACCCCAGTGCACCAGTTCAGCGGGCTCCCACGCCAAGCGAAGACATCATGTAAAGGTCGATGTGCGGGCCCGCGGCATACGCTCGTTGCGAATCATGCGCCTGACCGTACAAGAACAGCGTAATGGTTAGCGCCCAGCACCCTGCTAGAAACCCCAGCGCCCGTGCCGGCAGAATCGTCATGGCATGATCTCCTCGGCGTGCTTCACTGCGGCCTCTGCGGATCGTGCAAACTCAACGAAGACAACAATTCCCTGCGCTTCGCCGCTTGGAGCACGTTCGAGTACTGCGAGATTGGCTTTCGCGTAGGGGTAACCGTCGACCGGGCGCTCTAGAAGTGCGGCGTGACCCTCGACGGTGATCAACTCGAGCCGCTCCTTGGGCGCATCCCGGACCAAAGGAATCGGCAGGGCGTTGATGTAGGCGCGGCTCAGTGCGGAACCGTCACCATACGCGACGTGCCCGTCGCCGCCCTCGTTGTTCACGATGACGATTCCTTCCTCGGGGCAGGCCCAACCAACACCCCCATCGGTGAAGGCCGGGGACCATAGCTCGGCGCCCGCGAGTTCGTCACCTGGTAGAACCTGAGTCATTGGCTGATTCCCCGCACAGCCGAACACGTTCGCACCAGCATCCTCGCCAAGGGGAAGCACCAAGAACTCCCCCATCCGGCCCGTAAAGCGAGTCTTTGCCGCCTCCTCGCCCATCTTCCGATGAATGAGGTTGGAAATGGGTTCGCCCCCCTCGGCACCGAGGGCAAACCAAGCTGATGCACCAAGCGCCACGACCGATACGAGAATGGCAACGGGCTTCCAGAGTGGCATAGGCCCTCCGATTAGAAGTTCGATTCCGCGTCCACTTTACTCCTGCTAGCAAGATCGTCGATGAATCCGTTGTGTGTTGGCCCGTCGCGCATCGGCCGACCATAATGACGGCGCCGGACCCCCGTCACCCGAATCGAGCGTTATGTCGCGAATCCTCCGCGTCGATATGGCCACCCTCCGTGTATCGGAGGAACCGCTGCCCGCGGCGTATCGCCTGCTCGGCGGCCGCGCGCTCACATCGCGCATCGTCGCCGACGAGGTCGACGCCGGCGCCGACCCGCTCGGCGCCGAAGCGAAACTCGTGTTCGCGCCGGGGCTGCTCGGCGGCACCGCCGTCACGACGTCCGGGCGCACGTCGTTCGGCGGCAAGAGCCCGCTGATGAACGGGCTCAAGGAATCGAACGTCGGCGGCGTGCTCGGGCACAAACTCTCCAAACTCGGCATCGCCGCGGTCATCGTCGAGGGCGCGCCCGCGGACAGCGCGCTGCGCGTGCTGCATCTCGCGCCAGGCGGCGCGTGGCGCTTCGACGACGCGCGCCCGCTGCTCGGCCTCGGCAACTACGACACCGCCGCGCGGCTGCTCGAAGGCGCGAGCAGCAAGACGCGCGCCGTCGTGAGCATCGGGCCGGCGGGCGAGCATCGCATGGCCGCCGCTTCGATCGCCGTCAACGACCCGGAGGGCCGGCCGACGCGACATGCCGCGCGCGGCGGACTCGGCGCGCTCATGGCGGCGAAGGGGCTGAAGGCGATCGTCGTCGACGACGGCGGCGCGAAGAACGTCGAGGCCGCCGACCCGGCGGCGCTCCGCGCGGCGATGCTCGCGTTCTCGCGCGTCGTGCTCGACGACCCGCGCACGTCCAACCTCTCGAAGACGGGCACCGCCGGCGTCATCAAGTTCGTCAACCGCGACAATGTGCACTCGCTGCCCACGCGCAACCATCGCCTCGGCACGATGCCCACGGCCGACGCCATCGGCGGGCACCACATCGCCGAGCTCGGCGACGAGCGCGGCGGCAAGATGCTGCCGTGCATGGCCGGCTGCATCATCAAGTGCGCGATCTTGTTCAACGACGCGCGCGGCGAGCACGTCACGACCGCGCTCGAGTTCGAAACGATCGCGCTCCTCGGGTCGAACCTCGAGATCGATGACGTGGACGCCGTCGCGCAGATGGACCGCCTGTGCGACGACCTCGGCCTCGACACGATCGAGATGGGCAACGCCTTCGGCGTGGCGATGGAAGCGGGCGTGCTGCCGTGGGGCGACTGGCGCGGCGTCATCCGCCTGCTCGACGAGGACGTGCGCAATGGCACGCCGCGCGGCCGGACGCTCGGCGCCGGCACCGTGGCGGTCGCGCGCGCGCACGGCATCGACCGCATCCCGGCGGTCAAGGGGCAGGGGCTGCCGGCGTGGGAGCCGCGCACGCTCAAGGCCATGGGCATCACCTACGCGACGAGCCCGCAGGGCGCCGACCACACCGCCGGCCTCGTCACCGCGCGCGGCGTCACGCCGGAGACGCTGCTGCAGTCGTCGCGGCACGAGCAGATCGTCATGGCCGCGGTCGACTCCGCCGGCCTCTGCCAGTTCTCCAACCCGATCGAGGCGGACATCGCCCGCATGGTGAGCGCGCTGCACGGCGTGTCGTGGACCGGCGACGACGTGCTCGCGCTCGGCCGGCGCGTGTTGCTGTGCGAGCGCGACTTCAACCGCCGCGCCGGCTTCGGCCGCGACGCCGCCGAACTGCCGCGATTCCTCCGCGACGAGCCGCTGCACACGTCGGACGGCCCGCAGGTGTTCGATATCGACGACGCGCTGATCGACGCGTTCTGGGATTTCGAGTAGCGCGCGCCGCGCGAACGCGTACAATCCCCGCATGCCTTCCGGAGCGGCATCCGCCGAGATCGCCGAGTATCGCGCCTCCGTCGCCGGGCGCATGCGCCTGCTCGTCGAAGCCGTGCGCAATGTCGACCGCGAGACGCTCAACGCCCGGCCCTACGAAGGCGCGAACAGCCCGTTCGCGCTCGCCGAGCACGCCGCCGGCAACGCGCGCGCGTGGATCCTCGGCATCGCCTGCGGTTACGGCATCGTGCGGGACCGGCCGGGCGAGTTCGCGGCATCGGGTGACGCCGCCACGCTCGTCGCCGTGCTCGAGCACATCGCCGAGGAGGTCGACCGCGCGCTGGCGGCGATCGACCCCGGCCGCCTCGACGCGCGCCTGATCCCCGACAAGGTGCTCTGGGGCGAGGGCGAGCCCCACGCGATCACCGTGCGACGGGCCATCGTGCAGGTGATCGAGCACGCCTCGCTGCACCTGGGGCACCTGCACACCACGCTGGAGTGGCTGCGCGCCCGCCGCTAGCGACGTTTGCGGCGGGGAGCGGCGTCTCCTATCATGCAGGGCCGATCGAAGCAGCACGGACGATGCCCCACGCGCCGAAGCTGGCCGCGCCGGGCATCCTCGTGACAGGGGACAAACGTCATGCCGAAGATGAAGACGCACAAGGGCGCCGCCCGCCGGATCAAGGTCACCGGCACCGGCAAGTTCACGTCGCGGAAGGGCAGCATCAGCCACCGCAAGACGCGGAAGTCGCCGCAGGCCGTGCACGCGGGCGATGAGATGTTCGTCGTGGCGCGCCCCAACCAGCGCATGCTGAAGAAGCTGCTGCCCTACCACCGCTAGGCCGACGGAGGAACCATGGCTCGCGTGAAGCGCGGCGTCACCGCCCGCGCACGACACAAGAAGATCCTCGACATGGCGAAGGGCCACAAGGGCCAGCGCCACAGCGTCTTCCGCCGCGCCAACGAATCGGTGCTGCACGCGCTCGACTACGCCTACCGGCACCGCCGCGAGCGCAAGGGCGACTTCCGCAAGCTGTGGATCGCGCGCATCAACGCCGCCGCGCGCCTCAATGGCACGACCTACAGCCAGCTCATCGACGGCCTGAACAAGGCCGGCATCGCCATCGACCGCAAGGTGCTCGCCGACCTCGCCGTGCGCGAGCCCGCGGCGTTCACCGCCATCGCGAAGCAGGCGGACGCCGCCCGCGCCTGACCCGGCCACGCGCGGTCACCGCATCCGGGGGCGCCGAAGGCGCCCTTTCCCGTACCCTGCGCGTCATGACCGTGACCGAAGTCACCGGCAAGGCGGTGCGCGCCACCGACCGCGCGGCGATCGACGCGCGTATCGCTGCGTGCGGCGCGGAGCGCGTCGTCGTCGACCTCGGCGCGGGCGACGGGTTGTGGGCGTACCGCAGCGCCCGCGCCGACGCGCAAGCGTTCGTGATCGCCATCGACCCGGTGGCCGAGAACCTGGCCGAGGCGTCGGCGAAGGCGGCGAAGAAGCCGGAACGCGGCGGCGCGCCGAACGCGATGTTCGTCGTCGCGGCGGTGGAGTCGCTGCCCGGCGACCTTGCCGCGGTCGCCGACGAACTCCGCGTGACGCTGCCGTGGGGGAGCCTGATGCGCGGCATCATCCTCGGCGACGCGGCAGCGCTCGCGGGCATCGCCGGGCTCCTCCGCCCGGGCGCGACGTGCCGCATCGTGCTGAACACGCGCATCTTCGATGACCCGGTGCCGATCGACGCGCGCGACCTGCCCGAAGTCACGCCCGGCTACGTCGAGGAAACCCTCGTCACCCGCTTCGCCGCCGCCGGCCTCGATATCACCGCCACCCGCTTCCTCGACGCCGGCGAGGTCGCCGCCATCGGCACGACGTGGGCGAAGCGCCTGTCGCATCGCAGACCGCCACGCTCGGTGCTGATCGAAGCGCGGCGCACGGCCACCCCCTGACACGATCCGTCAGGAGACACCGCGAACAGGCGTGCTAGAATGAGCGCACGGGAGCGCGCCTCCCGCCTCACTTTCGCCGGTCCAGGAGCCCGAACGCACATGCCACTCGACGCCATCATCGTGAAGGGCGCCCGCGAGCATAACCTCAAGGACATCGACGTCGAGATCCCGCGCGACCGCCTCGTCGTCATCACCGGGCTGTCCGGCTCCGGCAAGTCGTCGCTCGCCTTCGACACGATCTACGCCGAGGGCCAGCGCCGCTACGTCGAGTCGCTGTCGGCGTACGCCCGCCAGTTCCTCGGGCAGATGGAGAAGCCGGACGTCGACTACATCGAAGGGCTGTCGCCGGCGATATCGATCGACCAGAAGGGCGCAAGCCACAACCCGCGCTCGACCGTCGGCACCGTCACCGAGATCTACGATTACCTCCGCCTGTTGTACGCCCGCGCCGGCACGCCGCACTGCCCGAACTGCGGCCGCCCGATCGAGCGCCAGACCGTGCAGCAGATCGTCGACGCGATCCTCGCCATCCCGCCGGGCAAGAAGCTGATGATCCTCGCGCCGATCATCCGCGACCGGAAGGGCGAGCATCAGCACATCTTCGAAGACGCGCGACGCGCAGGCTTCGTCCGCGTGCGCGTCGACGGCCGCATCCGCGACCTGGCCGAGGACATCGACCTCGACAAGAAGAAGAAGCACACCATCGAGGTCGTGGTCGACCGGCTGATCACGGAAGGCGCCGAGGGCGCCGGCACCGCCGGCAGCGCGAGCCGCCTCGCGGACAGCGTCGAGCAGGCGCTGAAGCTCGGCGGCGGCACGGTGCTCGTCGATGTCGAGGGCGAAGGCGAGCGGCTGTACTCGGAGTACTACGCCTGCGCGTTCGACGGCACGAACGTCGGCGACCTCGCGCCGCGCAACTTCAGCTTCAACAGCCCGCACGGCGCCTGCCCCGCGTGCACCGGCCTCGGCGTGAAGATGGAAATCGACCCGTCGCTCGTCGTCCCGAACCGGGCGCTGTCGATCGACGACGGCGCGATCCAGCCGTGGGCGCGCTCCGCCGCGACGGGCACGTGGTACATGCGCATGCTGCACGCGCTCGCGAAAAAGCACCGCTTCCGCCTCGACGTGCCGGTGCGCCAGATGAAGGAGAAGCACCTGCGCCTCGTGCTGTACGGCGACGAGGATCCGATCACGCTGCGTTACACGTCGGCGGGCGGTCATTCGAACAAGTGGGACACGACGTTCGAGGGCGTGATCCCGAACCTCGCGCGACGGTACAAGGAGACCGACTCCGACTACATCCGCGGCGAGATCGAGAAGTACATGGCCGCAACGCCCTGCGACGCCTGCAACGGCGCTCGCCTCAAGCCTGAGAGCCTCGCCGTCACCGTCGCCGGCCTCAACATCGATGGCGTGACATCGATGGACGTGCGCGAGGCCCGCGACTGGCACGAGCGCCTCGCCGGTGAGCAGACGCCGCTCAACGAGCGCGAACGCGTCATCGCGCGCCAGATCCTGAAGGAGATCATCGCCCGCCTCACGTTCATGTTCGATGTCGGGCTCGACTACCTCACGCTCAACCGCGCGGCCGGGTCGCTGTCGGGCGGCGAGGCGCAGCGCATCCGCCTGGCGACACAGATCGGCTCCAGCCTGATGGGCGTGCTCTACGTCTGCGACGAGCCGAGCATCGGCCTGCACCCGGTCGATGACCAGCGGCTGATCCGCACGCTCGAGCGATTGCGCGATATCGGCAACACGGTGCTGATCGTCGAGCACGACGAGGCGATGATGCGCGCCGCCGACCACATCATCGATATGGGGCCCGGCGCCGGCGAGAACGGCGGCCGCGTCGTCGCGCAGGGCACGATCGATGACATCATGGCGTGCGAGGCGTCGATGACCGGCGCCTACCTCAGCGGCCGTCGCGTCGTGCCGCTGCCCGAGGCGCGCCGTCCCGGCAGCGGAGCGTCGCTGAAGATCACCGGCGCCCGCGAGAACAACCTCAAGAACATCGATGTCAAGATCCCGCTCGGCAAGTTCGTCTGCGTCACCGGCGTCTCCGGCTCCGGGAAGAGCACGCTGATCAACGACCTGCTGTACAAGAAGGCGGCGCAGGAGCTCTACGGCGCGCGCGACCGCCCCGGCAAGGTCGACGCCATCGCCGGGATCTCCAACATCGACAAGGTCGTGAACATCGACCAGTCGCCGATCGGCCGCACGCCGCGCTCGAATCCCGCCACCTACACCGGCACGTTCACGCCGATCCGCGAGCTGTTCGCGCAGGCGCCCGAGGCGCGGCTGCGCGGCTACACGCCGGGCCGCTTCTCGTTCAACGTCAAGGGCGGCCGCTGCGAAGCCTGCACCGGCGACGGCTACATCGAGATCGAGATGCACTTCCTGCCCGACGTCACCGTCCCGTGCGAGGTGTGCAAGGGCAAGCGCTATAACCGCGAAGCGCTCGAGATCACGTACAAAGGCAAGACCATCGCCGACGTGCTCGACATGACCGTGAACGAGGCCTGCGAGTTCTTCGACAAGATCCCCCGCATCCGCGCCAAGCTCGAGACGGTGCGCGATGTCGGCCTCGGCTACATCCGCCTCGGCCAGCCGGCGACGACGCTGTCAGGCGGCGAGGCGCAACGCGTGAAGCTGTCGACCGAACTCTCGAAGCGCTCCACCGGCCGCACGCTCTACATCCTCGACGAGCCGACGACCGGCCTGTCGTTCGAGGACACGCGCGCGCTGCTCGAGGTGCTGCAGCGGCTCGTCGATAGCGGCAACACCGTCGTCGTCATCGAACACCACCTCGACGTAGTGAAGAACGCCGACCACATCATCGACCTCGGGCCGCTTGGCGGCGACCGCGGCGGCGCCGTGGTCGCCGAAGGCACGCCGGAGGAGGTGGCGCTGGTCGAAGAAAGCTACACGGGCCAGTTCCTGCGCAACGTGCTGCGGCCCGGGCAGGTGCGTGCGCCAACGCCCGAGCCGCGCTTCTACGGCGGGGCGCGCAACCGACGCAGCGCCGGCGGCAGGCCGGCGAATGGCGCGAAGGCCGCGGGCGGCGCCCCGCGCAACGGCGCGTCGGCAGCGGCGCGCGCGAAGGCCGGAGGACGCCGATGACCGCGCCACGCGCGCTCGCCCGCCGCGAACTGATCGAGACGACGCACGCGTCCCGCGCCGCGTTCGACGCGCTCCTCGACCGCATGACGCCCGCCCGGCTCAGCGACGGGTCGCTCGACGGCGGTCGCAGCGCGAAAGACGTGATCGCGCACGTCACGCTGTGGGAGCGGTTCCTCCGCGTGGCGATCGAGACATCGCTGCGCGGCGAGACGCCGGATTGGCCCGAGCCCGGCTCGACGATCGCCGACCTCGACAAGATCAACGAGCGCGAGTTCCTCGCCAGCCGCGGCCTCCCGCTCGAAGACATCCGCCGCGATGCCGCGGACTCCTTCGCCGCCACCATGCGCGTCATCGAGTCGCTGACCGAGGAGCAGGTGAGCGACCCGCGCGCCTTCGCCTGGATCGCCGACCGCGGCTTCCCGCTGTCGGTGATGGTCCGCGCCAACATGGACGAGCACTACGACGAGCACACGGAGCAAATCACCGCGTGGCTCGCGCAACGCCAGGCACCCACGTGAACGGCGTCCCCGCCGCGATCCTCTTTGACATGGACGGCACCATCCTCGACTGGCAGTCGGGCATGGACGAGTCGTGGCTCGCATCGTGCGAGAAGCACGCGCCCGCGGGCATCGCGCCGGGCGGCGTACTCGCGGCGATCCAGTCGCGCCGCACATGGTTCTGGGAGGACGCGGCGCGCGCGCTCCGCGGCCGCATGGACCTCGACGGCGCGAGCCGGGAGATCGTCCGCCACGCGTTCGCCGACCTCGGCCTGCTCGACCACGACATTGCCCACCGCATCGCGGACGACTACCGGGCCGCGCGGGCGCGCACCATCGCGCCGTACCCGGGCGCCATCGACACGCTGGAGGCGGTCCGCGCGCGGGGCATCCCCATGGCCCTCATCACGAACGGCGAGGCGCGCAGCCAGCGGCGCAGCATCGAACGGCACGCGCTCGACGGCTACTTCGACTGCATCGTCATCGAGGGCGAGTTCGGCGCCGGCAAGCCCGACGAGCGCGTCTTCCGCCACGCGCTCGCCACGCTCACGTGCGACCCGGCGCGCGCGTGGATGGTCGGCGACAGCCTCGAAGCCGACATCGAGGGCGCGGACGCGCTCGGCGTGCACACCGTCTGGGTCGACGCCGCCGGCCACGGCCTGCCCGCCAGCGCGCGCGTGACGCCGGGCCGTATCATCACGACGATCGCCGGCCTGCTCGACGGGCTGGAGTAGGTGCAGGCCCCCGCCCCGCGGGTGAACCCGCCCGCGCGCCTGCCGATACTCCAGACATGGGGCAGCTACTGAAGACCTCGGACTACTTCTCGCAGCGCGTGCTCGATGAAATCGCGCGCGCAAAGCGCAGCGGCACCGAGTTCAGCATCGTCATCTTCAAGAGCCAGCCGGGCGAAGACGAGCTGCCCGAAGTGGCCTGCGTCCGCGGGTTGCCTTCGATCCTCACCGGCGTGCGCGACACCGACTCCGTGTGCCGCATCGGCAACGACACGATCGCCGTCCTGCTGATCGATGCCAACGGCCAGGGCTCGCGGACGGCCGCCGTCCGCCTCATCGAGCGGATGGGCGACGCCGCCGGCCGCTGGTCCGTCAAGGTGCTCGAGTTCCCCGACCGCGAGTCGGTGCTCGTCGACCTCGGACTCACCGCCTGAGCGGCGGCCCCCCGATTTCCTGGAGTGTTTGGGCGTAGCGCCTCAGGCGGCGCGGCGCAGCTCGATGCTTTCCGGCTTCGGCGCGCGCTCTCCCAGGTACAGCAGGAGCGCCCAGTCGACCGCAGCGCGCGTCAGCCTTGGCGTCTCGCGGTAGTACGCCGCTGCGTCGACCACCGTCTGCACCAGGTCGCGCGCATAACAGGATCGCGGCTCGACGTCCGGCAGTGAGTACAACCGCTGGATCAAGTACTCCAGCGCGTCACGATCGGCCCCGAGGCCGACCGCGCGGCACGCACGCACCGTGATCTCGCGGAACTCCGCCGCGGTCGGGCTCGTAACCGGGATCTTGTACGGGATGCGGCGGAGGTACGCTTCGTCCATCAGGTCGTTGAGCACCAGGTTCGTCGAGAACATCAGCGTCACGTCGAGCGGCAGCGTGATCGCTTCGCTCGAGCGCAGCGCGAACGTGTCGCAGCCGTTCTCCATCAGCTGGATCCAGCGGTTCAGGATCAGCTGAAGCGACGAGCGCTGCCTTCCCAGGTCATCGATGACGAGGATGCCGCCCTGGCACCGCACCGACATCGGCGCGACGTGCACGTTGCGCACCGTGTCGTACGAGAGCTCCAGCGCGTCGGCGCTCAGCTCGCCGCCCGCGACCGCGACCGGACGTTGCACCTCGCGCCAGCGCCGGTCGACATCCGCGTGCGCGATCGCCTCGTTCTCCACCGGCACGTGGTGGTGCGCGTCGAACAGCTCGATGATCTGCCCTTGCCCGTAGAGCGCCGTCGGCACGACGACCGTCCCGCGGATCGCGTTCGCCACCGACACGACGATATCCGTCTTCCCCGTGCCCGATGGTCCGTACACCATCAGCGGCCGCCCGGACGCGTACGCCTGTCCGACGGCATCGACCGTCGTCTCCGGCAGCACGAGATGTGACAACGCCGCGCGCACCTGCTCCGGCGAAGGGCGCACGCGCGCCGCCGCCTGCTCCTTGACGACGCGCGCGTACTGGTCGATCGGCACGGGGGCCGCGCCCAGGTACGCGCAGCGCCGGATCGCGTCATCGCCCTCGGTCTTCCCGGCGTCGGAGAGGCCAAAGCGGAAGTGCGCACGCAAGGGGGAGTCGGCGGACTGCACCGTCACCAGCTTGCGCCGCACCAGCCCGTCGACCACTTCTTCGGCGAGCTGCTGATGCACCGCGAGCACCCGCACCAGGTCCGCCAGCTGTGGGCGATCGCGCGAGCGCAGGATCTTGAGGACCAGCTCCTCGAGGACGCCGAGCGGCAGCCCCGATTCGGCGACCGTGCGCGGCGCCGGGTCGATGTACTTCCACGGCCCCTCATCGGCGACGTGGAGGCCGTTCTGGCCGTGCGGACGCCCCAGCGGCCCATCGTGAGCGGAGATCACCATGCGTGCGACCACTTCCCGAACCGGCGTGCGGCACACTGCAGCATGCGCTGTAGACATGTTCGGCAACGTACTATCCCGACTTTGCATGCGAACACATGTGCTGAAGCGGAGCGGGCGCGGTTGGTGCCGGGGGTGGGGCTCGAACCCACAAACCCTTGCGGGCGGCGGATTTTAAGTCCGCTGCGTATGCCAGTTTCGCCACCCCGGCACGCATCCCAAGCGTAGTCGCACCGAAGGCGCGCCGCCAACCGGCAGAGCGCGCGCGACCCCTGGGAGGCGGCCACGGCTCACAGCCGACTGCTTGACGGAGGGGCGCCGCACCGTGTCAAGCCCGGTTGACATGGCACGGGATGCGGCGGATGTGTTCGTTGCCCAGACGGCTCCGTAAGTCACTTGCGATGGACCGAGGATGGCTCCGAGCGGGATGTCCCGCGGATGGAAAGGCAGGCGGCCGGAGGGGCCAACGGTTCGTTTGACGTAACACGCTTCTCGAATGCGGCGACCCTTCGCGTCCTGTGCGTGCGCGGCGCGGGAAACGGCACAAGCGTGATTCCCTGAGCGCAACGCGGCATCGGCTTGGCCGGAGGCCCGTGCCCGTTTACGCGCACGCACGCGTTGCGTAGCATGGTGCCATGCCGGCCGTGGCCCTCGTCGTATCCGACATCATGTTCCAGGTGCGCATCGTCGATGCCCTGCGCGCGCTCGGCGCCGACGTGCGGCTCGACGCCGGCGGCGCCACGCGCAAGCCGCGCCCGCACGCCGTCGTCGTCGACTTGCAGGAGCCAGGCGTCGACGTCGTCGAGCTGATCGCCGACGCGCACCTCTCCGGCGTCCGCGTGCTCGCCTTCGGGCGGCACACCGACGCCGCCGCTCTGCGCGCCGCCCGCGAAGCCGGCGCCGATGCCGTCGTGCCGCGCTCGCAGCTCGTCGACGAAATGCGCGATCTGCTCAACGCGCTGCTCGCGCCGCGCGCCTGACGCGCGCCACCCTACCGGCTCCACCGCCGCGGACGGTATCATGCGTGCAGCGGCCAGCCGCGTCCTGCCTATGACCACGACCCCAATCGCAGCCAAGTACGAGACCGTGATCGGCCTGGAGGTGCACGTGCAACTCCTGACCGAACGGAAGATGTTCTGCGGCTGCAACGCCGCCTACGCCGATGCCGTGCCGAACACGCACGTCTGCCCCGTCTGCATGGCGCTGCCCGGCGTGCTGCCGGTGATCAACCGCAAGGCCGTCGAGTACACGGTCATGGCGGCCCTCGCGCTCAACTGCGAGATCCCGCAGTTCTCGAAGTTCGACCGCAAGAACTACCCGTACCCCGACCTCCTCAAGGGCTACCAGATCTCGCAGTACGACCTGCCGCTCTCGCAGGGCGGCTGGCTCGAGATCGAGGTCGAGGGCCACGAACCGCGCCGCGTCGGCATCGAGCGCTGCCATCTGGAGGAGGACACGGCGCGGCTCACGCACCGCACCGACGCCGCCGGCGAATCGCATTCGCTGATCGACATGAACCGCTCGGGCGTGCCGCTGATGGAGATCGTCAGCGCGCCGGACATGCGCTCGCCCGAGGAGGCGCGCGAATACCTGGTGAAGCTGCGCCAGATCCTCCGCTACATCGGCGTCAGCAAGGCAAACATGGAGGAAGGCAACTTCCGCTGCGACGCAAACATCTCGTTGCGCCCCGCCGGCGCGAGCGAGTACGGCGCCAAGGTCGAGGTCAAGAACATGAACTCGTTCCGCGCCGTCTACCACGCGCTCCAGCACGAAGTCGTGCGGCAGACGGCCGAGCTCGACGCCGGACACCGCATCCCGCAGGAGACGCGCGGCTGGGTCGAAGCCGACGGCCGCACCGTCAGCCAGCGCTCGAAGGAGCAGGCCCACGACTACCGCTACTTCCCCGAGCCTGACCTGCCGCCCGTCACCCTCGCGCCGGCCGATGTCGACGCCATCCGCGCCCGGCTGCCGGAGCTGCCCGACGCAAAGATGCGCCGATTCGAGGGCGAATACGGCCTGACCCGCTACGAGGCGAACCTCCTCTGCGAATCCCGCGCGCGCGCCGACTACTACGAGGCCGCCGTTGCGCCCGCAGGCGCTGGCGCCGATGACGCGAGCCGCCGCTACGCCAAGCAGGTCGCCAACTGGATGCTCGGCGACTTCGCCCGCCTGCTCAACGCCGCCGGCAGCGACATCGCCGACGCGCGCGTCGCGCCGGCGGACCTGCACGCGCTCATCGCGCTGATCGAGGACGGCACGATCTCCGGCAAGATCGCCAAGTCGGTGTTCGAGGCGATGTTCGACTCCGGAAAGCCGCCGGCGACCGTCATCGACGAGCTCGGCCTGTCGCAGATCAGCGCGGCCGACGAGATCAGCGGCATCGTCGACGCCGTCATCGCGCGCAACGAGAAGCCCGTCGCCGACTACCGCGCCGGCAAGCAGGAGGCGCTCAAGTTCCTCGTCGGCCAGGCGATGCGCGAGACGCGCGGACGCGCCAACCCCGCGACGCTCACCGAAATCCTGAAGGCGAAGCTGGACGCGAAGGCCTGACAAATTGATAACGATCGTTCACGGATCATCTGGTCCGGTGGTACACTGGCGAGCGGAATGCGCTCGCTGATCAAAGACCAGAGCTTCATCAAGTGGTTCTATTTCGGGATGCACATCAAGCGATGGCTCCTGCTGATGATGCTCGGCGTCGTCATCATGGGCCTCGGCTTCGGGTACTTCCTGCGCGAGGTCTACGTCTCCTACACCTTCCCTGACTGGGTCTACTACCTGACGCTGCAGTTCCTGCCACGCTGGCTGAGGGGAGCGCTGTTCGTCAGCGCCAGCCTCGGCATCATCGTCTTCGCCGTGTGGAAGCTGAACCAGTCGCTGCTCTCGGCGTTCATCAAGCCCGAGCGGAACGAGAGCATCGTCGACATCATCTACAACCACCGCTACCTGCGCCGCGGCCCGAAGATCGTCGCCATCGGCGGCGGCACCGGCCTCTCCACACTCCTGCGCGGCCTCAAGGAATACACCGGCAACATCACGGCGATCGTGTCCATCGCAGATGATGGCGGCAGCTCCGGCCGCCTGCAGCGCGAACTCGGCGTGTTGCCGCCGGGCGACATCCGCAAGAACATCGCCGCGCTCGCCGACGCCGAGCCGCTCATGTCGCGTCTCTTCGAGTACCGCTTCGCAGAAGGCGACGGTCTCGGCGGACACAGCTTCGGAAACCTCTTCATCGTCGCGATGACCGAGGTCGCCGGCAACTTCGAAGAGGCCGTGCGCGAAACATCGCGCGTGCTCGCCGTCCGCGGCCAGATCCTGCCGGCGACGCTCTCCGCCCTCACGATCTGCGCGCGCACCGAGGACGGCCAGGTGGTACGCGGCGAGTCGGCAATCACCGAGCACGGGCACGTCAAGGAGATCTTCCTCGACCCGCCCACGATCCAGGCCAACCCCGATGCGATCCGCGCGATCCTGCAGGCCGACCTCATCGTCTGCGGCCCCGGCAGCCTCATGACGAGCCTGCTGCCGAATCTGCTCGTCGAGGGCATCCGCCGCGCGATGGAGGTGTCACCGGCGCTCAAGGTCTACGTCTGCAACGTCGCCACGCAGCACGGTGAGACCGACGCGTTCAAGGTCAGCGACCACTTCAACACGTTGCGCGAGCACCTCAAGGGCACGAACGCCTTCGACTTCGTGCTCGCGAACAGCAACACCAACGCCGTGCTTCCGGAGGAGTGGCACTCGGAGCCCGTGCAGGTCGACCGCACGACGCTTGAAGGCTCGCGCGTCATCCGCTCGGACGTCGTGTCGCAGGAGAACCGCTACCGCCACGACTCCAAGAAGCTCGCCGACGCGCTCATCCGCCTGTACTACGAGCGCAACCAGCCTCCCGCCGAGCCTGAGCAGGACGCCATCGCCGCGGCCGATGAGGTCCGCCAGCAGGCCGGCGTCGGCTAGGGCGACCGCCGCACGCCCCACCGGCGTCCGCGAGGACCCCCTTCTCGCAACGACACCAGTGGCCGCGGTATTCGCACGCGGTGGAGGGCCGCGCTCAGTGCACCGCGGCGAGCGAGCGCGGCGCCTGCGCCGACAGCGCACGCAACCCGTTCACCGCCATGTCGACAAGCGGTGTCGGCAGCGGCCAGTCGCCGGGCGACCAGCGCGGGAACCCGCGCAGCGCATCCAGGTCGAGGCTGTACGTGTTTCGCCGGCCCATCCGGTGCCGCACGATCACCCGCTCGGCCTCGAGCTGGTTCAACAGCGCCACGAGCGCTCGCTCCGTCACGCCGACCGATGCGGACATCTCGCGCACTGTGCTGTTCGGGTCCATCGCAATCGCGAGCAGCAGGAGCGCGTGGTTGGTGAGGAAGCCCCAGTTGCCTTCGCGCGGCTCGCGCGCGCCCGAGTCGACCGCCGCCGGCTTCGCCTTCGCGCCGTTCGTGTGATGCGGCGGCTCCGAAATCTGCAGCATGACGTTGATCAGCCCGTCGATGAACATCCGTGGCGTCAGCGAGACCGTCCCCTCGCGCCGGTATGACGCGAGCCGCTCGAAGTCCACGGAATACGTGTTGCAGCGCCCGTCGCGGTGCCGCTCGATGATCTGTTCCTCGCGCAGCTGGCGGAGGATCGCGAGCGTCGCCCGCTCGGTCACGCCGACGCCCTGTGAGATCTCGCGGACGGTCGAATCGTTGTGCTTTACGACGTACACCAATACCAGCGCCTGGTTCGTCAGGAATCCCCACGTGGCCGTCATGTCCGAGCCTCCCGCTGCGATCGACATGCCCACTTCGTTGGAAAAAAGACGGCGAAACTACTTGACAGGTCAATTTCACGAACTACAATGCATGTATCGTCAATCACGGTATGGAACTCACGGTTCATAGTTCATGTTCCTGATTTCACGAACGAAGTAACGTGTTATGGCAATCAGTTCTTCGCCATCATGCAACAGCCTTCATGCATTTGCAAGGGGTTCAATCGCCATAACGCTGCGAATTTCGAAATTGTCCGCCGTACGAGGTGCGGGGGAGGCCGGTGGGGCTGCGGCGACCGTGGAAAAGGAGGGTCCCGGGAAGTGAGCTGATGTCGGCGAGCGCCAGATGCTTTGGTGGCAGTCTCTCAGGCGGGGGAACTGGCGCGGACGGACCGAAGGCTCACGGGGGCGGTTTGGCCGACCGCCCTTCCCTGCAGGAGACACCAGGAGGTTGGTCCACGGGAAGAACAGGCGGATAAGCCGGCGTCAGGAGGGCCGGCTTATTTGCTGCCCGCCGTTTCCGGCCCGCCGCTCGCCGCCCGCACGGTGTTCCACAGCAGCATCGCCACGGTCATCGGCCCGACGCCGCCCGGCACCGGCGTGATCGCCGATGCCTTCCGCGCCACCGCGTCGAAGTCGACGTCGCCGATGAGCCGGCTGCCGGTCTTCTTCGTCGCGTCCGGCACGCGATTGATCCCGACGTCGATCACCACGGCGCCATCGCGCACCATGTCCGCGGTCACAGCCCGCGGCACCCCGATCGCCGCGATGACGATGTCCGCCGTCCGCGTATGCGCGCCAATGTCGGGCGTGCCGGTGTGACACACCGTCACGGTCGCGTTGCCGCCCGGCGCCTTCCGCATCAGCAGCCCGGCGAGCGGCTTGCCGACGAGGTTCGAACGACCGCACACCACGACGTGCTTGCCGCTCGGGTCGTTGCCCGTGCGCATCAGCATCTGGATCACGCCGTGCGGCGTGCACGACAGGTACGCCGGCTCCCCGCGAAACAGCCGCCCCACGTTCGTCGGGTGCAGCCCGTCGACATCCTTGCTCACGGCCACCGCGGACGCGATCGCCGATTCGTCGATGTGGCGCGGCAGCGGCATCTGCACCAGGATGCCGTGCCACGCCGGGTCGTCGTTGAGCCGCGCGATCACGTCGAGCAGCTCCGTCTGCGTCATGCTCTCCGGCAGGCGCAGCGTCTCCGACCGCATGCCGACCTCGGCGGCCGCCTTCGTCTTCCCCCGCACGTACGACACCGATGCCGGGTTGTCGCCGACGAGCACCACGATCAGCCCCGGCTCCACGCCGCGCCCGCGCAGCGCCGCGACATCGGCGCGCACCTCGTCGCGCACGGCGCCGGCGATCGCCTGCCCGTCGATGATCGTGGCGGTCATGGCTGCTCCCTCAAGTCGTTGCGTGCCGAAGTGTAGCGCAGCATCGCGGTACAATCGCCGCATGGAATACGCCGTCGGCGTCGATGCGATCGAGATCGCCCGCGTGCGGACCGTGCTGCAACGCCACCCGGAGCGGTTCCTCCGCCGCGTGTACACGCCCGAGGAGGTCGCGTTCTGCCGCGGCCGCGTCCCCGAACTCGCCGCGCGCTTCGCCGCGAAGGAGGCGACCATGAAGGCCCTCGGCACCGGCGCGCGCGGTCTCGCCTGGCGCGAGATCGAGGTGCTGCCGAACCAGCGCGGCAAGCCGCTGATCTACCTCCACGGCGAAGCGCGCCGCCGCGGTGACGCGATCGGCCTGCGCGGCGTCGACGTCAGCCTCACCCACTCGCGCGAGCTCGCGATCGCGGTCGTCGTCGGCGCCGTGGACGATGCGCCGATCAACCGCGAGCAGCACCGCGCGCGCCTCGTCGAGTGGCTGCGTGAACAGGGGCGCCTGTGAAACTCGTGACGTCGGCGCAGATGCGCGCGATCGAGCGACGCGCGGTCGACGCCGGCGGCTCGCTGGACGCGCTGATGGAATCCGCGGGACTCGCCGTCGCGCAGGAGACGTGGCTCATGCTCGGTTCCGTCGAGGAACGGCGCATCGTCGTGCTCGTGGGCCCGGGCAACAATGGCGGCGATGGCCTCGTCGCCGCACGACATCTTGCCGACTGGTCCGCGCGCGTCACCGTATACGTCGCGGCGCCCCGCCGCGCACCCGACGCGCACCTCGACGCGCTGCGCGAACGCGGCGTCGAAGTGCGCGCCGCGGACGATGCCGGCGCAGAAGATGCCCTGCACGCCGCGCTCGGCGACGCCGAGGTCGTCGTCGATGCGTTGCTCGGCGCCGGCTCCTCCCGCCCGATCGACGGCGCGATGGCCGGCGCGCTCCGCCTGCTCGCCGCTTGCCGCG
This sequence comes from Dehalococcoidia bacterium, assembly GCA_021462855.1. Taxonomy (GTDB): domain Bacteria; phylum Chloroflexota; class Dehalococcoidia; order DSTF01; family JACRBR01; genus DTUCFX13. The sequence continues at coordinate 46,055 of JAJTXQ010000034.1, forward strand.
CGCGTCCCGGCGGGCCGCGCCTTGTCGCCGTCGCCCTGCCAAGCGGCGTCGATGCCGACAGCGGCCGCGCCGACCCGCTCGCCGTCGCCGCCGACCTGACGGTCACCTTCGGTTTCGCGAAGGCCGGCCTGCACATGCTGCCCGGGAGCGAACTCGCGGGCCGCATCGAGGTCGTCGACATCGGCATCCCGCCCGGCGCGGCGGATGGCGTCGCGCTCGAGCTGCTGTCGTCCGCGTGGGTGCGCCCGCGGCTGCCCGCGCGCCCGGCGGGCGGCAACAAAGGCACGTTCGGCCGCGTGCTCGTGGTCGCCGGGTCGCAGTGGTACGTGGGCGCCGCGCGCCTCGCCGCCGAAGCGTGTTACCGCGCCGGCGCCGGGCTCGTCACGATCGCCTGTCCGCAGCGTCTGCAGGCGATGATCGCGCCCGCGCTGCCCGAGGCAACCTGGCTCCCGCTCGATGATGCGCCCGCGCTGCGGCCACCGGCGACCGGCGCCATCGTCGACGCGCTCGCCGGGTACGATGTGTTGCTCATCGGCCCGGGTCTCGGCCAGGATCCTGGAGTGCGCGACGCCATCGTGGCGGTCCTCGAGCGCGTGCCCGAGAACGTGCGCGCTTGCGTGGTCGACGCCGACGCGCTGAACGCGCTCGCCCACCGCGAGCGCTGGCACGAACGCATCTCCCGGCCCTGCGTGCTGACACCGCATCCCGGCGAGATGGCGCGCCTTCGCGCGTGCGACGTCGCCGCGGTGCAACGCGACCGCCTCGGCATCGCGACGGCCGCCGCCGCGGAGTGGAGCCACGTCGTCGTGCTGAAGGGCGCGCACACCGTCGTCGCCGCGGCAGACGGCCGCGCCGCGCTCAGCCCGCATGCCAACCCGCTGCTCGCCACCGCCGGCACCGGCGACGTGCTGGCCGGCGCCATCGCCGGGTTGATAGCGCAGGGCATGGAGCCGCCCGAGGCGGCCGCCGCCGGCGTCTTCCTCCACGGTCTCGCGGCCGAAGAGGCCCGCGACGACCTCGGCGACCGCGGCCTGCTCGCGGGCGACCTGCTCCCGGCGCTGCCGCGCGCCATCCGCTACGTGCGCGAGGGGAAGCGCTCGCCAGCGCCGCCCGCGCTCGGGTTCGGTGGGTTCGAATCGCTCCTCGCCCGGCCCGAAGCGGGCGGCTGAAGCGCGCTTTACTTCTTCCACCGCCCGATCTACGCTCACATCACCCACGCGAACGCAACGCAGAGCGCACCTGCCCCATGGCCCGCTTCGTCTACCTTGACCACGCGGCGACGACGCCGCTTCACCCGCAGGCGCTGCAGGCCATGCTGCCGTTCCTCGGCGAGGCATACGGCAACCCCTCGGCGACGTACACGCTCGCCCGCCGGTCGTCTGACGCCGTGACGAAGGCGCGCCGCACCATCGCCGCCATCCTCGGCTGCCGGCCGACCGAGCTCGTCTTCACGGGCGGCGGCACGGAGTCTATCAACACCGCGATCAAGGGCATCGCGCTCCAGCAGCAACTCGCGAACTCCGGCAACCACATCGTCACGACCACGGTCGAGCATCACGCCGTCCTGCACGCCTGCCAGTACCTCGAGCGGTTCGGGTTCGAGGTGACGCTCGTGCCGGTCGATGCGTCCGGGCGCGTCGATGCCGGCGATGTCGCCCGCGCGGTCACGAGGCACACCGCGCTCGTCAGCGTCATGACGGCGAACAACGAGGTCGGCACCATCCAGCCGGTGTTCGAGATCGCAGATGCCGTGCGGGCACGCGCCCGCGCGCTCGGCAAGCGCATCCCGTTCCACACCGACGCGGTGCAGGCGCCCAACTCACTGCCGATGAACTTCGCTGATCGCGGCATCGACGCGTTGAGCCTCGCCGCGCACAAGTTCCGCGGGCCGAAGGGCGTCGGCGTGCTGTACCTGAGGCGCGGCGTGCCGTTCCTCGCGCAGCAAAACGGCGGCGGGCAGGAGCGCCAGCGCCGCGCCGGCACCGAGAACGTCGCCGGCATCGTCGCCACGGCCGAGGCGCTGCGGCTGACCCAGGCGTCGCTCGGCGAAGACCGCGACCGCATCGGCGCGCTCGCCGCGCGGCTGCGCGATGGCGTGCTCGCGCGCATCGCGCGCACAACGCCGAACGGGCACGCCGCGGAGCGCCTCGTGAACAACGTCAGCATCACGTTCGAAGGCGCGGACGCCCAGGAACTCCTGCGCGACCTCGACGCCGCCGGCGTCGCCTGCAGTTCCGGCGCCGCCTGCGGCGCCACGACGGTTGAGCCGTCGCACGTGCTGCTGGCGATGGGACTGCCGCTGGAAGCCGCGGCATCCACCGTGCGCTTTACCCTCGGCCCGACGACTACTGAGGCGGAGATCGACTACGTCCTCGAGACGCTCCCCGGCGTGGTGGCACGCTCGCGCGCGGCGCATCTCGCGCCGGCGTAGCCCCGCAAGCCACGAGGGTTCATTTCCCGCCGCGAGCGTCATATCATCAGGCCATGATCTACCGCCGCTGGACACTCACCGTCCACGATGCTCGCGGCCGGCGCCGCCGTGGCAGCGTCTCGTTGTCCGGCACGCCCGACCGCGTCGCGGAGCCTGTGCTGCCGCTCCGCTTCGCCATCACGCTGCTCACCCACCCCTGCGACGTCTCCGCGGCGCCCGCGGGTTCGGCGGTCTGCATCCCCGCCGAACCCTGGCTGCGGGCGGTCGACGCCGCGCCCGCGCCACCGCCGCTGCCCTCGCGCATCGAGGAGCTGCGCCTGCCGCTCCATACCATGCAGGAGTACGCATCCGGCCGGATCGTGATGCAGCACGCCGGCGTCATCGACCCCGCCGACGTGTTTCCGCCGCATAGCGACCACCCGCGCCTTGACCGGCTCGCGCTGGCGCTCCTCGAGGCGGCGGAAGCGGAAGCGATCGCGCCGTACACCGCGCTCATCCGCCACGAATTGGCGCTGCCGCGCGGTACCGATGCGCTGATCGCGTTGGAAGCGCGCGTCACGCCCGTCGACCCCGCACGCCGCCCACCGCAACGCGCGCCGGCGATCGTCCGGTTGCGACGGCTGCTGCGTTCGCTGCGTGACGGCGCACCGGGTGACGCCCCGCTCGAGGCCGTGATGCAGGACCTGCGGTTCCTCCGGCTGTTCGACGCCGACGCAGAGCCGATGCCGCACGCCGCGCTCGAACGGCTCCTCGCCGACGTGCGCGCGGCGCGGCCGCACCGAAAGCGGCGCACCCCGGATCGCGGAAGCCGCATCGTGCCCATGCGCCCGCGGGACGACGCGTGAGCCTGCTGCGCCGCCTCGTCGGCGCGGACGATGAGCCGGCAACCCCGCCCGAGGCGATGCGCATCCGGCTCGTCGTCGGCATCGGCAACCCGGGCGGGACGTACGCGAACCCCCGCCGCAATGTCGGATTCTGGGTGGCCAATCGCCTCGCGCGCCGCCACGGCATCGAGTTCAGCACAAAGACCGGGAGCTACCTCCTGGGCGAGGGCGAGGTCGCCGGCCACCCGCTCGCCGTCGCCAAGCCGCGGACATTCGTCAACGCGAGCGGCGCCGCGGTGGTGCACCTGATCCGCCGCCTGAAGCTCGACGAAGCTCAGGAACTGCTCGTCGTCTCCGACCACATCGACCTGCCGGCGGGCAAGGTGCGCATCAAGCGCCGGGGCGGCGGCGGCGGCCAGAAGGGCATCGCCGACATCATCAACAAGACGAAGACCGACGAGTTCCCGCGCGTCCGCATCGGCATCGGCCGGCCGGTGGTGGGCGGTGAACCGTCGTGGGACCCGGAGGATGTCGCCGACTGGGTCCTTTCCGACCCCACGCCCGCCGAACGCGAGGTGCTCGACGCTGCCGTGGAGCGCGCGATCGCCGCGATCGAGTGCGCGATCGCCGAAGGCGTCGACGCCGCGATGAACAAGTACAACCGGGATGAGTAGCGGTTAGAGCGCCGTGCGGCCCGGCGCGTCGTACTCCAGCTTCCCCGCGGTGATCATGCTCTCGAGGTCCTCGCGCATGTCGGGCGCGTGGATGTCGAATGTCGCGCGCGCGCGGCCGAGTGCGTCGGCCGGCGCCAAACCGAGCATCTGCGAGATGTCGCCGAAATCGCGGGAACGCCCCGACTCCATCTTCATCAATACAAGCCAGTGCAATGGCAGCACCGGCGGCCTGCCCGGGGGCGCGTTGTTGGCGGCTTTCGCAAGCGCCTGCGGCCACCATGCCTCCCGCCCTTCGATCAGGAGGACAGGAATGCCTTCGGGCGAAACCGATGCCGATCCGCCAATCGCCAGTGGCCCGCGCCCTTCGTAGCGAGCCGCCCGGAGCAACCACTCCGCCCGGGAGATACCGGCGGGAAGTACCGCGACGTCGAGATCGGACGTCCCACGCTCGGGCATATACGCGCGCGTGGCTACCGCGCCGACGATCGCGTGCGGCACATCATCAAGCACGCTCGATACATCGGCCACTGCACACGCTCACTCCGTTCGCGCTCGACGACGCTCCCCGTCCCCGGCCGCTGCCGCCGGCGCGAGATGTCGATAATCGTGCGCCGGATAAACCGGCGCTGCTCCGGCGTCAGACGAGTCGTGGCAATCGAATTGTAACGCCGGGCGCAAGCGCGGCGGACGCAGCGCACCCGCCGTCGCCGCGCTCGACGCGCTCGACCTGCTGAGCGCGGCTACTGCGCGTCGTCCTCGATGATCTCGATCGCGCGCTCCGGGCAGTTCTCGACGGCCAGCCGCGCCTTCTCGTGCATCTCGGGGGGCACGGCGCCGTCCCCGCGCGCCTTCGCGTAGCCGAGGTCGTCGACCTCGAAGAGCCCGGGCGCAAGCACGTAGCACCGGTTGTGGCCCTGGCACTTGTCGGGGTCGACGCGCACCTTCATCACGGCCACACGATACCCATCGTGCGCGGTCCGCGCACCTGGCCGCCGGCCCAGGTCACCGCCTCGGGGTCTTCGAGCCGGAAGTCCGGGATGCGCCGCAGCCACTCCTCGAGCGCCACCCTCATCTCCATCCGCGCGAGGTTCGAGCCCGCGCAGCGGTGGATGCCCACGCCGAACGCGACGTGCGGATTCTTGGCGCGGTCGAGGATCACGTCGTCCGGGTTGTCGAACACGCGGGGGTCGCGGTTCGCCGCGGGGAAGTTCATCAGCACGCGGTCACCCTCCGACATCGGGCAGCCGTTGTAGCTCACGTCCTCCGCCACGATCCGCGCCATCGTCACCGGCGAATACGCGCGGAGCAACTCCTCGATCGCCTGCGGCATGAGCTCGGGCTCGTTGATCAGCCGCGCGCGGTCCTCCGGGTGCTGTGCCAGGTGCCACAGCGCTGAGCCGATCGAGCTCCACGTCGTGTCGATGCCCGCCACCAGCAGCAGGAAGCACGTTCCGAGGACGTGCGGCTCCGGCACCGGCTCCCCGTCGACCTCCGACGTGAGCAGGTAGCTGATCAGGTCGTCGCCCGGGTTCGCCTTGCGCTCCTGGATGCACGCATACAGGAACTCGAAGATGGCACGGCCCGACGCGCGGCGCAGCTCCGGATCCGTCAAGCCGAGCTCGAGGAACCCGCGCACCCACTCGGTGAACGTCCCCGCCATGTCCTTCGGGATGCCGAGCATGCTGGCGATGACGCGCGACGGGATCTGCTGCGCGTAGTCCGACGCGCCGTCCGCGCGCCCGTTGGCGATGAACCCGTCGATCAGCTCGCGGCAGAGCTCGCGCGTCTCCGGCTCCCATTTCGCGACGGCGTTGGCCGAAAACGGCGGCAGGAGCAGCTTGCGCGCCCACGTGTGCTCCGGCGGGTCCGACGTGATTGGCGGCGCGCCCACGTTGTACTGCTGGATGAGCTCCCCACCCATCCCGTCGTCCGCATCCGGCGGCGGCGCGACGTTGGCGACGAGGATGTTCCGGGACGAGAAGTGCTCGACGTCGCGCGCGATGGCGAACACGTCTTCGTAGCGCGTCGGCATCCACGAGCCGCCCCAACGCCCGGTATGGGCGACGGGGCACTGCTCCCGGAGCTCGTCCCAGACAGGGAACGGATTCTTTATGTAACCTTTGTCGAAGATGTCGTAGTCGGTGGTCCAGTCCGTTGGCTGCGGCGCCATCGCGTTCCTCCCCGGCTGGCTGTGTCTAAATTAGCGGACGCTAAATTATACAGAGCGCAACTCGCGACGGAAGGCCGCCAAACTTACGAAATTCAGCACTTGTGTGTACGCCACGGATTCCGGCCGGTTAGCGGTCCGCCGTCTCCGGCGCCACCCGGCCGATCGAGTCCTGCCCCAGCTGCGGCAGGTTGTTCTGCACCACCTTGTCGATCCCGCCCGCCGCCTCGATCGCCGCACGCCAGAGCCTGGCCTTCCCCTCCAGGTCGTGCCAGGCGGCGTCCAGCCCGGACGCCGTGCCCTGGAACTGAGGCATCACGTACCGCGCGAACAGCTCCATCGACTTCATCCACTTGCCCTGGTCGGTCCAGTCGTTGGTGATGAACAGGATGCCCCCGAAGCCCTCCGCGCCGTCGTACAGCTCCTGGATCATCCGCGTCACGGTCGGCGGGTCGCCGACGAGCCAGCCGATCTTGCGCCGCAGCTGCTCGACCGTGACTTCCTCGATCGGCTGCCCCGGATACTCCTCGAACAGCGCCTTGATGCCGAGCGTGAAGAAGTACTCCTGGTACTCCTTCAGCGCGCCCTGCTCGATGTCGGCCAGCGCCTGCTCCGTCGTCTCGGCGACGTACACCGGCTGCGCGATGCGCCACATCTCGCGCGGCACGACGCGGCCATGACGCTGAGCCGAATCCTGGATCGCCGCCCACTGCCGCCGCAGCATCTCGGCGCCCACCGGCGAGAAGATGCCCGCGGACATCGGGATCATGCCGTACTTTCCCGTCTGCTCGACAGAGTTGCCGCTGATGCCGCAGGCCATCGCCAGCGGCAGCGGCCGCTGAAGCGGCTTCACCTGGATGAACATGTTGCGGATCTGCCAGAACTCGCCCTCGTACGTCACCGGCTCGTCGGACTCGAGCAGCCGGGGGATGATCTCGAGCGACTCGTTCATCATCGGCCGCAGCTTATCCGGCGCGAGGCCGAACAGCATGAAGTCCGTCGGCAGCGCACCCGGCCCCACGCCGAAGATCAGCCGCCCGCGCGTCAGATGGTCGAGGAACGCCATCCGTTCCGCCACCTCGAACGGGTGGTGATACGGCAGGTTCACCACCGCCGTCCCGAGCCGGATGCGGCTCGTCCGCTGCGCCGCGGCGGCGATCATCAGGTCCGGCGCCGGCACCGTCTCCCAACCGCCGCTGTGGTGCTCGCCGATCAGCACCTCATCGAACCCGAGCCGCTCGGCGTGGTCGATGAGCTGCAGGTCGCGTTCGTAAGCGAGCGTGGGGTTCTCCCCCGGCGGGTGCGAGGGCATCATGAACAGGCCGAACTTCATGGGGACAACCTCCGTGGGGCTTTCCGGCGTAGCGTGCGGAGTGTACGCGCGTGGCCGTCATGGGACAACGGCGCCGTCGACCGGCTACCGGCGGCGGAAGAGGTCCTTCAGCGTGTCGATGACACCACCCGCGTCGCCGCCCTTGGCACGGTGCCAGGCGCGCTGCGCGCTGTGCGATCGCCGCAGCCCGCGCACGCGCTCCTTCATGACATCGCGCACGCGCGCGGACTCGCCCGCGTCGAGCCAGAACCCGTGCATCTCGGGACACGCGTCGAGCTCCAGGTTGTACGCACGGTAGTTGAACGCCCGCATCGGCGCGGCGCACACGGGGCACTGCAGCTCGCTCTCGCGCCTGGCGAAGTCGATCGTCCCCAGCCGGTGCTCGTCGTCGACCACGGTCGACTCGAGCGCCGCGAGCTCGTCGTCCTCGTACCACGCACCGCCACATTGGCCGCAGCGGTCGACCTCGATGCCGTGTTCTTGGCCGACCACCAGCGCCGACGCGTCGCGCGGGCAGCGCAGTCCCACCGAATCCTCCCTTCGTGCGATCGTACCAGCGTAGAATGCCGCATCCGGCGCGGCAACAGCGGGTTGTGATGACGAACACACACTGGGACGCCGAGGTCTACGACCGCATCGGCACGCCCATGCGACGCTGGGCGCAGCAACTGATCGACGACCTGGCGCTCGCGGGCGACGAGGTCGTGCTCGATGCCGGCTGCGGCTCCGGCGGCGTCACGCTCGACCTCCAGGCGCGCCTGCCGCGCGGCAAGATCTACGCCGTCGACGCGTCGTCCGAGATGATCGCGTCCCTGCGCCGCCAGCTCGGCGAACGCGGCGTCACCAACGTCATCCCGGTCGAAGCGAGCCTCACCGACTTCGCCCTGCCGGAGGCGGTCGACTGCGTCTTCTCGAACGCCGTGTTCCACTGGATCCCTGACGACGCGGCGCTGTTTGGCTGCCTGCGTCGCGCGACGAAGGCGGGCGGCCGCCTGCGCGCGCAGTGCGGCGGGTACGGCAACAATCGCAACGTGCTCGGGGCCGTCGCCGCCGTGCGCGCGCGCGAGCGCTTCGCGCGCCATCTCGGCGATTTCCGCGACAGCAAGACCTACCGCCGGCCCGAGGACGCGCGGGCCGCGCTCGAGCATGCCGGCTGGCGCAACGTGCGCGCGAGCCTGTTCTCCGCGCCGATCCCGTTCGAGGACGACGCCGCCGCCGCGCTGTACGTCGCGACCATCCTGCTCCGCGACCACGTCGCGCGCCTGCCGGAGGAGTTGCGTGAGCCCTACGCGCAGGCCGTCGTCGCCGAGACGAAGCGCCGGCATGGCTCGCCCTACGTCGCGGACTACGTGCGCCTCAACCTCCGCGCGGTCGCCGGTTAGGCGCCGGGCGGCAACCCCGCCACGACGATCATGCGGCTCTCGCCAGCCCGCTGGCGCATCGCCTTTGCCTCGGCGTACTCCTCGCACGCCCACCACGCGTGGGCGCGTTCCATGTCGGGGAATTCGAGGATCACGATGCGCTCCGGCGCCCAGGCGCCTTCGAGCGTGAAGGTCGGGCCACCACGCGCGAGATACCGCCCGCCGTGCGCCTCGACGATCGGGCGCGCGAGTTCGCGGTAGCGTGCCATCAGGTCCGGGTCCGTCGTGGCGACCTCCACGATCACGTATGCGGCCATCGCGCCACCTCCTGCCGATGCTAGCGCAGACCGGCGGGCTGTGGCACAGAACGCCGCGCTCGCGTACGATCGCGGTTGCCCCGCACACGGAAGGAGCGCCACATGCAGCCCTGGCTCGAAGACGCATCGTCTCTCGCCGACGCGATTCGCCGCGGCGACGTCCGCGCGGCCGACGCCGTCGAGGCCTCGCTTGCCGCGATCGGCGCCTCGAAGCTCAATGCCATCACCCACATCGGCGCCGAGAGCGCCCGCGACGCGGCGGCGGCGATCGACCGCCGCATCCGCGCCGGCGACGACCCGGGGCCCTTCGCCGGTGTGCCCATGCTCATCAAGGACGTCGAGGACGTCGCCGGCATGCCCACTACCCACGGCTCGATCACTTACCGCGACAACATCGCCGCCGCCGACTCCACGTCCACCGCTCGCCTCCGGCGCGCGGGCGCCGTCATCCTCGGCAAGACGACGATGTCGGAGTTCGGCTTCGTCGCCTACACATCGACCAGGCTCTACGGCGTCACGCGCAACCCGTGGAACCTCGAACGCACGCCCGCCGGCTCGTCCGGCGGATCGTCGGCGGCCGTTGCCGGCGGCCTCGTGCCGATCGCCTCCGGCGGCGACGGCGGCGGCAGCATCCGCATCCCCGCCGCCTACACGAGCCTCGTCGGCATGAAGGGGACGTACGGCCGCATCCCCCGCGGACCGCGCGCGAAGAACGGGCCGCTGACGCAGCACCTCGGTCCGCTCGCCCGCTCCGTGCGCGACGTCGCACGCTGGTACGACGTCGCATCGGGCTACGACGCGCGCGACCCGTTCAGCCTCCCCCGCGTCGACGGCTGGGAGCGCGACCTCGGCTCGCGCTCGCTGCGCGGACTGCGCGTCGCCATCTCGCCGGGCCTCGGCATCGTGCCGCTCGAGCCAGAGGTCGAGCGCCTGGTGGCCGAGACGGCAGACACGCTCATCGATGCCACCGGCATGCGCCGGGTCGATGCACGCATCGCCGCGCCCGACGACCCGGGGCGATGGGCCAACGCCGGCGCGCCCGGCCTCTTCAACGACCTCCACGAGCACTGGCCGGCGTGCAAGGAGGACCTCACGTTCGAGATCGGCTTCGCGATCGCCTGGGTGTCCGAGCACTACCGCGTCTGGCACCCCGCCGCCGTCGACCGCTACCGAATGGAGATCAACGAGGCGATGGCCGACCTGTTCGAAGAGTGCGACATCCTGCTCTGTGCCACGAACCCGCACGAGCCGTTCGCCGCCGAGGGGCCGATGCCCAGCACGATCAACGGCGAGCACATTGGCCCGTGGCACAACGGCTCGCTCACGATCCCCGGAAACGTGACAGGCTACCCGGCGATTAGCGTGCCCGCCGGCATTTCCCGCAACGGGCTGCCAGTCGGGCTGCAGGCGTACGCGCGGCGCCACGAGGACGCGCTGCTCCTCGACCTGGCCCTGGCCTGCGAGCGCGCGCGACCGTGGCCCCTGACAGCGCCTGCCGCGCCCGTGTAGCATCACGCGTGCCCCTGTACCATTTCAGCGAAAATCCCGGCATCCGCATGTTCGTCCCGCGCCCGCCGGTCGAGCGGCCCGGGGTCGAGCCGCTCGTATGGGCGATCGACGAGTGGCACCAGCCGGCGTACTTCGTGCCGCGCGACTGCCCGCGCGTCTGCATCTGGCCGCTCGATACGACGACCGGCGCCGACCGGGAGCGCTGGTTCGGCCACACCGCCGCGCGCATGATCGTCGCCGTCGAATCGGCGTGGCTCGATCGCCTCGCAACGACGACGCTGTACCGCTACGCCATGCCCGACGCCGCGTTCACGCCGCTCCCGGCCGACCCGTGGATGTATGTGAGCCATGACGCCGTCGAGCCGCTCGGCGTCGACTCGTTCGCCAACCTGCCGCGCGCGATCGCCGAGGCCGGCGTCGAGCTGCGCATCACGCCCGATCTTGGCCCGCTCGCCCGCGCGGTGATGCCGACCTCGCTGCACTGGTCACTGATCCGCATGAGAAATGCGGGAGGTTCGGCGCCGGCGTAAGGTTCAGGCGCGCCCCACCGAAGCTGATACACTTCCAGCACCCTCGCGCGCACGCGCGGTTCGATGAAGGGCAGGAACTCATGGGCGACACTCTGGCGAAGTACGTTGCCGCATCGGTGCAGGCAGCGCCCGAGTTCCTCGACCGCGAGGCCACCGTCGACAAGGCGTGCGCGCTGATCGACGAAGCAGGCAAGGCCGGCGCCCGGCTCATCGTCTTCCCCGAGACGTGGGTGCCCATGTACCCGTTCTGGCACAGCACACCCAGCGTGTTCTCCGGCGACCTCTTCGCGCGCCTCTGGAAGAACGCCGTCGAGATCCCGTCGGCCGCGACGGAGCAGCTTGCGCGGGCGGCGAAGAGCGCGAACGCGTACGTCGTCATCGGCATCAACGAGCGCGACACCGCGACGCGCGGCACGCTGTACAACACGATGCTCTACCTCTCGCCCGCGGGCCAGGTGCTCCACCGCCACCGCAAGCTCATGCCGACCTTCACCGAGCGCACGCTCTGGGGCTTTGGCGACGGCAGCGACCTCGACGTCCTCGACACGCCGCTCGGGCGGCTCGGCGGCCTCATCTGCTGGGAGCACGAGATGACGCTCGTGAAGTACGCGCTGTACGCCCAGGGCGAGCAGATGCACTGCAGCCAGTGGCCGGCGTACAGCTTCCAGAACGACCACATCGACTTCGGCACACGGCAGTATGCGTTCGAAGGCGCCTGCTTCGTCGTCTCCTCGTGCGGCATCGTGCCAAAGGGCACGTACCCGAAGGCGCTCGGCGCCAACGACTTGCCCGCGAACGGCGGCAGCGCGATCATCGCGCCGAACGGCAAGTACCTCGCCGGCCCGCTGTACGACAAGGAAGAGATCCTCTACGCGGAGATCGACCTGGAGCTGGCGATCAGGGAGAAGCACTCGCGCGATGTCGCCGGCCACTACGCGCGCCCCGACGTGCTGCAGCTCACGCTGAATCTCCAGCCCAAGCCCGTGGTCACGACGCCGCGCGAGGAGTCGCGCGTCGCGCCGCGCCTCACGCGCCGCGCCGGAGACGAGGACCGCCTCGACGCCGTGCGCGCGTACCTCAGCAGTCTCATGGACCGCTTCGAATCCGATGGCGGCGACGCCGAAGTCAACGAGGCGCTCGCCGAAGCGCTCGCGTCGATCAACATGGCGGCGGCGGGCATGTGGAGCCGCGGATAGCACCACCATGCGCACGCTGATGCGCGCGCGCCAGCTCCCGTACGACGCGGAGACGGCGCGCCGCCACATCGCCAGCTCCGACACCGTGATGCGCGACATCGTCCGCCGCGTCGGCCCGTACGAGATGCAGGTGCGCGGGCAGCCGTACCAGTCGCTGCTGCGCGCGATCCTCTACCAGCAGCTGGCGGGCGCAGCGGCCGCCGCGATCGAGCGCCGCTTCCTGGCGCTGTTCGGCGGGCGTATCCCGAAGCCGCACGAGCTTGCGCAGTTGAGCGACGAACAGTTCCGCGGCGCCGGCGTCTCGCGCCAGAAGGCCGGCTACATGCGGAGCATCGGTGAGCGCTTCGCCTCCGGCGAGCTCTCCGACCGCAAGCTGCTGCGCGCGCCCGACGACGAGGTGATCGACGCGGTCACGCGGATCAAGGGCGTCGGACGCTGGACCGCCGATATGCTGCTCATGTTCTGCATCGGCCGGCCCGATGTGCTGCCCGTCGGTGACCTCGGCATCCAGAACGCGATGAAGCTCGCCTACGGCCTCGACGCCCCGCCAAAGCCCGACGAGATGCTTCGTATCGCCGAGCCGTGGCGCCCGTATCGCAGCGCCGGCGCGTGGTACCTCTGGCGCCGCGGCGACGTGCTGACGCTGTGATCGGCCCGCTGGCGCGCGACCGGTTCGAGGCGCTCGTCCTGCGCGCATCGGCGCCCGTGCCAGGAGCGACGAGGTCCAGATGAGACGTCCCCGAGACAACCGGGAGCCCGTGATGGCAGGCGGCGGCAAGCGCAACGCGCCGAGGCTGACACTCCATCGCGGCAAGCTGGTCCCGCTGCAGGAGGCGGAAAAGGCCACCGAGCGGGAACTCGATCGCACCGCGCGAGTGAGCGCATCCAAACGAAAGAGTCGCGTGCCGGGCGTATGGACGCACGGGGACGGCGTACGTTGGCGGCTGCTCGAAGAAGAGCCGCCAAGGCGCAGCCGGAGACGGCGGCGCAAGCAAAACGCCGACACCTCCTCGCCGGGCTCGATCGTGAGCGGTCACGCTGTGCGCAGCGGGCCAACGCCGCCCCCTTCGGCGCCACGGAGCCAGAAGCGTCGCTCGCGGAGCCAATCGTCGGGTGCGCCCCCTCGCCCGCTCGGCGCTCGGCCGAAGCCGAGGCAACGATGATCGACCCGCTGCCGCGCGACCGGTTCGAGGCGCTCGTCCTGCGCGCCATCGATGACCTGCCTGCGGAGTTCGCCGGCCGCATCGCGAACCTGGAGTTCGCCGTCGAGGACTGGGCGACGCCCGACGACAGCGCGCGCACGGGCGCGCCGCGCGGCAGCACGCTCCTCGGCGTGTACCGGGGCGTGCCGCTGACCCGGCGCGGCGCCGGCTACAACATGACGCTTCCCGACCTCATCGTCGTGTTCCAGCGCCCGCTCGAGCGTCTCGCGACCGACGAGGACGACCTGTACGAGCGCGTCCGCGGCGTCGTCCGGCACGAGGTCGCGCACTACTTCGGCATCAGCGATGAGCGGCTACGCGAGATCGACGCGTACTGACCGGCGTACGCTGCCCGCCTGGCGCGCTACGGCGAGGCGATGTTCGCCCACGGACTCGACGCCGTCGCCGCGTCATCGATCGGGCCTGCGTCGTTCCCGCCCAGGGAGTAGTTCAGGGTGTTCCCGCGCGCGCTGTTTCGCACCACGGTGTTGCCAGAACCCCCGACACTGATCCCCACGTCCTGGAAGATATTGACGCCCCCGTTGTCAGTCGCGTGGTTTTCCTCGATGCGGTTGTTCGACCCGCTCACATAGATGCCGCTGCCTCCAGAGGCCGCGCCGTTCCGGTGCAACGCATTCCGCGCGATGAGCGAGCCCGTGTCGGACACCGCGATCCCGTCGTTCGCGTTGGTCGCCGCGGAGCTGTCGGTGACCAGCGACGACTGTACGTCAAACCCGTCGTCTCCGTTCAACACCGCGGCACAACGCTGGATCATCGAGCGCTGCGCCCAGATCCCATCGCCGGAATTGGATCTCGCGACGCTGTCCGTGATCACCGAGTCAAAGAGCGTCATCCCTGTGCCGTTCGCGGCCGCCACGCAGCCGGTCACCGAAGCGCCCGTAGCGTTCAGACCGGTGTCGTTCCCCACGAGCACGCAGTCGCGAACGACACCACCGCCGACAGATACGCCCTCAAAGTTCGAAATGGCATGCACGGACTCGACGAGCGTCGCCCAGTTGCCTGCCAGGGACACGCCCACCCCCCAGTCGCGCACCGTGCCGTTCCTTACCGTGGTCCCGTCAGCCTGCGAGTCGATCCCCGTGCCGAAGCCAGCGCCCTCCAGCACGAATCCGTTGAGGTCGACCGTCACATTCTCACTGGTCACGTCGATCGCTGTACCGGTCGTGGAGAACGACAGGTTCCGCGTCAGGTAGTAGTTGCCCGGCTGGCTCAGCGTCACCGGGAGCGACGAGATCGGCGTGCCCGGCAGCCGGACGCCGTCCGTGCCGCCAGGAGCGCCACCGGGCGGGTCCAGCGAGCCGGCGTCCACGAGCCCCGCGAGCACCGCCGCGAGCGCGAGCGTACTGGCCCCCGCGATGGCCCACCCCAGCCGGTGGAGAAGCTCCATCATGCCCGAGCCTGCCTCGCTACCAAGCAGGTGTGCGCCCGATCGGCCCTCGTTGGCTACGGCCAGATGGCAGGGGGTAACGTGCCGATCGGCCCGAGCGGCGTGCCTTGACGAGTTCGTCAAGGTGGCGCGAGCCAGCGAGTTCGACGCGTACTGACCGGCGTCAGCGCTCGATCGGCGAGTCGTCGCGGTTGCCCCACTCCGCCCACGAGCCATCGTAGAGCTGCGCGTCGTACCCCAGCACGTGTTTGAGGACGAACCACGAGTGCGCCGCCCGCAGGCCGAGCTGGCAATGCGTGATCACGCGGCGCTCGGGCGCGACGCCCGCCGCCTCGTACATCGCGCGCAGCTCGAGCTCGGACTTCGTGCCGTTGTCGCCGGCCGTCGCTTCGGTCCATTCGAGGTGCGCGGCGCCGGGGATGTGTCCGCTGCGCCGCGCGCGCTCGTTCGTGCCGGCATATTCGTCGGCGGCGCGGCAGTCGAGGATCATCGCGTCCGCAGCGCCAACGGCATCGCGCACGTCCTCCCAGGACGCGCGGATCGACGTATCGGTCTCGCGCGGCGGCGCGTATGCCGCGGGCGCCGGCTCGGCCGCGGCGGCGGTCAGCGGGCGGCCGTCCTTCGCCCAGCGCTCGCGTCCGCCTTCGAGCACGTGCACGCCGCCCGGGTGCCGGTAGTATGACATCATCCAGAACCCGCGCATGGCGTGCGCGCTGTGCCGGTCGCCGTACCAGACGACCGTATCGTCCGGCGAGACGCCCAGCCGCCGCATCAGCGCCGCGTATTGCTCCGGCGTCAGCACCAGCCCCGCCGACTCGTCGTGGTTGCGCAGGACGTCGATGTGCGGGTCGACCCATAGCGCGCCCGGGATGTGTCCGCCGTCGTACGTCGCCTTCTCGACCGCCGACTCCAGCACGCGCAGCCGCGAATCGCCGAGCCGCTCTTCGAGCCACGCGCCGCTCACGTACGCGCTCATACGATCGGCACGTCCGTGCGGCCGGCGCCCTCCGCCAGCCCCGTCATCTCCGCCGCGAGCGCGTGGTCGAGCTTCATGAACACGCCCTCACCCTCCGCGAGCAGCGCGCCGGCCGGGTCGCGCACCTCCGCCCGCAGCTCGATGAGCCGGCCGCGGTTCTTCGTCACCCACGCCTCGATGTGCAGCAGTTCGTCGAGCCGCACCGGCAGGCGGTAGCGCACATTGAGCCGCGCCGTCGCGCCCCACTGCGCTTCGCCGTACACCGCCCACCCCATCGCCTCGTCGATCATCGTCGCGACGATGCCGCCGTGCATGCGGCCCGGGTATCCCTCCTGGTGCGCGCACGGCGTGAAGTCGCAGATCGCCCGGCCGCCCTCGCGACGGAACTCCATGTGGAGGCCGCGTTCGTTCGCTTCGCCGCATGCGTAGCACATGTTTCCGCGGCCCGAGGGCGCGCGCTGCTCCTCGCTCACGCCGGCACCGTCGCCCGGCCTTCGATGACCGTCTCGCCGCGCTCGTTTGCGCACTGCACGGCGTACTCGACGCCCTCATCGCCCTCGCGCGCGACCGTCGCCGACGCTGTGATCGTGTCGCCGGCGCGCGTCGGCGCCTTGAAGCGCACCTTCAGGCGCCCGCGCGCGACCCACGCCTCGCCGTGCGCCGCGTGCATCATCTCGGCGATGAGCGCCAGCACGAGCATGCCATGCGCGATCGTCCCGCCGAACGGCGTCGTCGCCGCGAACGCCGCGTCGATGTGCACCGGGTTGTGGTCACCCGCCGCGTCTGCATAGGCGTCGATGCGCGATTGCGGCAACGCGCGCGTCACCGGCGCTACGGCGCTCACGCGCCCTCTCCCGGCGCCATGATCGTCGTGCGCGCGCCGAGGACGCGCCGGCCGCCCGCGCTCACCTCGAACTCGATCACGCTGATCACGAACCCCTGCCGCTCCGAACGCTGCGCGATCCTCCCGGTGAGGGTCAGCGCCTCGCCGGTCCGCGCGGCCGATGTGTGATCGACCTCCTGCCCCGTGTGCAGCGACCCCTCCGGCAGCGCGATGCGTTCCTGCAGCGCGGCGAGCCCCAGCGCGGCGACGGCGAGCGGCGGTACGTGCGCGCCGTAGTCGCCGGCGTCGCCAGCGGCATCGAGATACGCGCGCACCTGCGCTCCCGGGAGCGTGAACGTCGCCGGCTCGAACTCATGCCCGCGCGGCAGCGCGGCGATGCTCGTGCGCGTCGGTGGGGTCATACGGTGAGGCTACGGGCGGCGATGCGGCGTGTCAAACAGCGTCAGACGCACGGCTCGTCCATGTACGCCTGGCCCCAGCGTTCGAGGCTCGCCAGCGCCACGCCGAGGTCGCGCCCCTTCGCCGTCAGGTCGTACTCCACCCACGGCGGCATCGTCGCGACGATGTTGCGGCTGACGATGTCGAGCGATTCGAGGTTCTTCAAGCGGTCGCGCAGCGTCCGCGAGTTGCAGCCACCGATGTTGTGCGCCAGCTCGTTGAACCGCCGCTTGCCGCCCATCAGCTCGTGGATGATGTGCGGCACCCACTTCTGTCCGAGCAGCGCCAGCGTCGCGCGGATCGGGCAGTACACGTCGTTGTCGTCGAGGACGAGCTTGCGTTCCAGCGCCATCGTTCGCGCTTCCCGCACAGGTGCGGGTGCCTCCCGTTGCCGCCAGCATAGCAGGAGCCACGCGGCGCCCCCGCGCACGGGCCGCTGTCTCACCGGTGGGCCCTCACCGGCGCACGCGCTTGACCGTGAGGTAGGCACCATCGATCCTGTCCTGCGTATCACCTTGCGGGGAGACCGTTCGCTGCCAGCATCCACAGCCAGTCACGCGCCATGACGAGCGAATTCGGCATCCTCCGCGGCATCGACGCGCAATCGTTCGGCCAGCCTGGCCAGCGCACCTTTCGCCTGCGCCTCGTCGGTGACAGCGCCCAGACGGCATCGCTCTGGCTCGAGAAGGAGCAGATGCAGGCGCTGAGCCTCGCGCTCAAGCAGATGCTGGGCCAGCTCGAATACGACCAGCCACCGCCGCCCGCCGACGCCGGCGAGTTCCCGGTCGTCGCCGACCACGACTTCCGCGTCGGCCGCATGGGCATGGGGTTCCACGCCGAGGACCGCACCGTCGTGCTCTTCCTGTACGAAGTCACCGCCGAGGACGAGGAGGACCCGACCGTGCGCGCGCGCCTCTCGCAGGAGCAGTGCGCATCCCTCATCGAGCAGCTCGACGAGATCATTGCCGGCGGCCGCCCGGGGTGCCCGCTGTGCGGACAACCGGTCGGGCTGGAAGGCCACGCCTGCGTGCGCTCGAACGGACACTCAAAGCAGCCGATCCCGAAAGAGGACGCCGGCGACGACGACGAACCGTAGCTCCGCCACCGGCGGCGGGCGCCCGATCGGCCGCCGGGATGCATGTTCCCTCGCCAGCAGGTTCGGGCGTCCCGGCCGGCGCCGGGGCTCTTGCTTGTCGCGGGCGGCGGCGGACATACCCGGCTGCGGCGCCTCCGCCGTCACAAATCTGGGCAGGAGGGCGTTGCAGGGTGTAGAATCGGGCTGATTCGGCCAGGGCCGGGATGATGCTGGATATCTACGTACTCACGCTCGCGCTGTCGGTCGGCATTGGCATGGCCGTGACGCTCGCGCTGCTCGCCGTCTCCCGCACGGAGCGCTTCGTCGGCCTGTTCAACATCCGTGGCCCGCTGGAGAAGCCCCGGTGGGGCGGCGCCGTGTTCCTGGTGACATTCGCCGTCACGCCGTTCGTCGCCTCCGCGCTCTCGGACAACGCCAGCGAATTTTTCACCCCGCGTTCGGACGAATTCCTCGGATTCGTGGCGGCGACCGCGTTGGTGTTCGCCGTCGGGTTCCTCGACGACATCCGCCTCACGAGCCCCTACCTGCGCAGCGGCGTCTTCCTGGCCGCCGCCAGCGCCGTCTACGCCGCCGGCTACCGGATCGACGACATCGGCCTGCCGGTTGGCCCGGACCTGCACCTCGGGTACGGCGGGGTCTTCGTGACGCTCGCCTGGATCTGGCTTACGACCAACGCCATCAATATCGTCGACGGCCGCGACGGCGTGGCGCTCGGCGTATCGATCTTCGCTGCCGTGACGATGGCCGCCGTCGCCGGCCACTCGCACCACCCGACGATCGCGTTGCTGCTCCTCGCGCTCGCCGGCGCCGGGCTTGGCTTCCTGCCGTGGAATATGCCGCCGGCGTCGGGTTACGTCGGCGATTCCGGCGCCTACGTCATGGGCTTCGTCATCGGCGCCCTATCGATCCGCGGCGCCACCGGCCCGACCGACGAGGTGTTCATCGCCGTCCCGATCATCGCGCTCGGCTTCCCGATTCTCGATATCGGCCTCGCCTACGTCCGCCGCTTGCTCGACCGGCGGCACCCGCTGATCGGCGACCAGGACCACATCCACCACCGGCTCGAGCAGGTGGGCGCGGGGCCGCGCGGTATCGTCGTGATCACGTGGTCGATCGCCGCGCTCCTGTCACTTGCCGCCATCATCCTGCACTACGTCGACAGCACGCTCGTGGAAGGGGCGGTGTTCGCCGGCCTGCTGGCGCTGCTCTTCACCATCCTGCAGCGGCTCGGCTATGTTGTGACGCTCTGGAACAGCCACAGCGTGGTGTGGCTGCGCCAGCGCGTCTTCGCTCCCGCGCCCTCGCCCCGGGACTAACGCGCCGGCGCCATCCGCGCCCGCCCGCCGCGCCGCAGCCGCTCCCCCAACCCGCGCATCGCGCTCGATGCGAGCAGCAGCGCGCAACGCGCCGCGATCCCCGTCGCCGTCACCCCGTCGAGCGCGAGGTTACGGCTCAGGTGCTTGCGATAGTACCGCCACATGCTGCGGTGCCGCGCGATGATCATCCGCGCCGGAGCGCGCTTGCTCACGCCGATCTCGTGGTACAGCCATACCTCCGGCATGTACACGACGCGAAAGCCCGCATCGTGCACGCGCCGGCAGAAGTCGACGTCCTCGTTGAACATGAAGACCCCGGCGTCCCAGCCGCCGAGCCGCTCGAACAGTGCGCGCGGGAACATCATCGCCGCGCCGCTCACCCAGTCGACGTCGCGCCGCGACGCGTGGTCGAAGCCGGCCATCAGGTAGCGGCGCGAGAAGCGGTTGCCCGGCAGCAGCCTCGTCAGCAGCGAGTAGCGGTTGAACAGCGCGGTGCTGTAGCCGGGGAACGCGCGGCAGCTGAGTTGCAGCGTGCCGTCCGGGTTCAGCAGCTTCGGCGCGACGACGCCCGCGTCCGGGTGCGCGCGCAGATACGCGGCCAGCGGCCCCAGCACGTCGTGGTCGAAGCGGACGTCCGGGTTCAGCGCGACGATGAACTCGCCGCCCGACGCCGCCGCGCCCTCATTCCCCGCGCCCGACAGGCCGATATTCGCGCCCCGCGCGATCAGGCGCACCCACGGGTACTCACGCTCGATGAGCTGTGCCGTGCCGTCGCGCGAAGCGTTGTCGACGACCGTTACGTCATACGAGACGCCGGCCGTGTGCTCGCGCAGCGAGTCCAGCGCCACCGGCAGGTCGTCGCGCGAGTTGTAGCCGACGATCACCACCGAGACATCGACGCTCATCCGCCGCCCTCGTTCCGCGCGACGCGCGCGTACACCTCGTACGTCTCGTCGGCCGCGCGCCGCCACGAGAACTGCGCCGCGCGATCGCGCCCGGCTTCCGAGAGCGCGCTCCGCCGCTCTTCGTCGCGGAGCAGCGCGCGCAGACCGTCGCGGATCGCCGTGATCGACAGCGGGTCGACGAGCAGCGCGGCGTCGCCGGCGACCTCCGCCGTCGCCGACACGTTCGATGTCAGCACCGCCGCGCCGCAGGCCATCGCCTCGATCACCGGCAGCCCGAACCCCTCGTACAGCGACGGGAACGCAAAGGCGGTCGCCGCGCTGTACAGCGCCGGCAAGTCGTGGTCGGGCACATACCCGGCGAAGCGCACGCGGTCGTCCATCCGCAGGTCGCGCACGAGCGCTGCGTCGTCCTCGTACCGCCACGCCGCCTGGCCGGCCACGAGCAGTGGCACGTCGAGCCCCTCATCGCGCAGGTCGCGCAGAGCGCGCACCAGACGCCCGCGGTTCTTGCCCGGCTCCAGGCTTCCCACGCTGAGCACGAACCGCCCGTCCATGCCGTAGCGCCGCGCGCCCGCCGCCGCCTCGTCCGGCGCCACGGGCCGGTAGCGCGCGGCCGGCGCCTCGTACACCACCGCGAGCTTCACCTCGGGCACGCCCAGCGCGCGCACCACGTCCGCGCGCACCGTCCGCGACGGCACGATGAGCGCGTCGGCGCGGCGCGCCGCCAGCCGCGTGATCGTCTGCATGTACCAGCGGCGCGCCGGCGGATAACGCGCGGGGATGCGCAGGAACGTCACATCGTGCACCGTCACGACCCGCCGCGCGCGGGTGCCGCGCAGTGGCAGCGAGTGGTGCGTCGAGTGCAGCACGTCGATGCCGAGCCGCTCGAGCTCTCCCGGCAGCGTCGCCTGCTCCCAGAGCATGCGCCGCCGGCGCGACGCCGCATCGACCCGCACGACGCGCCAGTTGCGCCGGCCGGCGGCCGCGTCGTCGAACCACGCGCCGCGCGTGAACACGGCGAAGCCGTCGTGGGCGTCGTGCTCCATCATCGCTTGCACCAGCTCGATGGCGTACACGCCCGCGCCCGCCGGGTTCGCCGGCACCGACGTAGCGTCGATCGCGACCCTCACAGGTCCTGCACCTGCTTCGTCCTGCCCATGCGCCCACGGTAGTAGTCGAGCGCCCCGAGCGCCATCGCGCGCAACAGCCGCCATTCGCCGCGCAGCGCCATCCGCGCCGCCGCTCCCACGCGCGTCGCGAGGAAGTACGCCGTGAACCACGCATAACGCAGCCGCGACGTCGTGTGCTTGCGCACCAGGTACGGCCGGTTCCGCGTCGCGTAGTACTGCTTGAACGGCGTCATCCACCCGCCGCCGCTCGCCCCGCTCTCGCGATGATAGATGACCGCCGACGGCTCGTACCGCACGCTGTAGCCTCGCGCCTGCGCCCGCCGGATGAAGTCGGTCTCCTCGTAGTACATGAAGAAGCGCTCGTCGAGCGGGCCCGCCTCGCGGAAGGCGGCGAGTGGCACCAGCGCGCAGCAGAAGCTCGCCGTGGCGAGCCCGTCACGCCGGCGGTTCGTCGCCGGTCCGTCGGGCTGCCCGCCGTACGTGTCGCGGAACACGCCGAGCGTCCAGTCGAAGCCGCCCGCGTGCGTGCTGATGATGCGATGGTCGTGGTAGTACAGGATCTTCGGCACGACGATCATCCGTTCGTCGGCGGCATCGGCCAGCCGCAGCAGGAACGACGGCGTCACCGTGATGTCGTTGTTCAGGAACAGCGCGCGTTCGTATCCCCGCCGCTCGCACTCGGCGACACCGATGTTGCACCCGGCCGCAAAACCGACGTTCTCGTCCCAGCGGATGACCGTCGCCTCCGGAAGCGCGCGCTCGATGATGTCCGCCGAGCCATCGGTCGAGCCGGAGTCGACGACGACGAGCTGCCACGGCGGCGCGGCGACCTGCCGCATCGACGCCGCGAACTCCTCGATGAACGCCGCGCTGTTGTAGTTGACGACGATGATGCCGATCGTGCTGCGCTCAGCCATCGGCGGCGACCCGCGTGCGCTGCAGATACGCGGCCAGGGCCTCGCGCCACGGGCGAAGCGTCACGCCGAGCGCGCGCGCCCGCTCATTGGCGAGCGCCGAGTACGGCGGCTTGCGCGGGCCGGCGTAGCCCGCGGCGCGCAGCTCCGCCGTCGTCGTCGCATCGACGCGCGCGCCGATGCCCGCAAGCCGCAGGATCTCGCACGCCCACTCGTGCCGCGACGCCTCGCCGTCGTTCGCCAGGTGGTACACGCCGCCCGCGGCGCGGGCATTGACCAGCGCGAGGATCGCCGCCGCCAGGTCGTCCGCGCACGTCGGCGAGGCTACTTCGTCGGTCACCATGCGCAACGGCCCACCACTGCGCGCCGCCGCCAGCGCCTTCGCGACGAAGTTCGCGCCGCCGGCGCCATACACCCAGGACGTGCGCACGATCATCGCACCCGGATGCGCCGCCGCGACGAGGCGTTCGCCTGCGGCCTTGCTCTCGCCATACGCGTTGAGCGGATGCGTCGCGTCGTCCTCGCCGTAGGGCGCGCGCCGCTCGCCGTCAAACACCTCGTTCGTGCTGATCGCGACGAGCCGCGCGCCGGCGGCCGCGCACGCCCGCGCCACGTTCTCCGCGCCCGCGGCGTTCACGCGATGCGCCAGTTCCGGCTCGCGCTCGCAGCGCGCCGTGTCCGTCAGCGCCGCCGCATGCACGACGACATCGGGCGCGAACCGCCCGATCGCCGCATCGACGGTGCCACTTTCCGTTACGTCGAGCTCGCGGGGGCCGGGGGCTTCGTGCGGGGTACGTCCCAACAGCCGCGCGAGCGCACGGCCGACCTGCCCCTGGCCGCCGGTGATCAGCACGCGGGCCGGCGGATGCGTCATGACGCTAGCCGGCGTACGGGCGCGCCGTTGCCAGCCGGCGGCCGTACTGCCGCTCGTAGTACGCGCGGAACTCGCCGGACTTGATCTTCTCCCACCACCAGCGGTTGTCGCGGTACCAGCGGACCGTGCGCTCGATCGCCGCCTCGAACCCGAGATCCGGCTGCCAGCCCAGCGCGCGCACCTTCGACGAGTCCATCCAGTAGCACGGGTCGTGCCCCTCCCGGTCATCGACGAACTGGATCAGCGCGTACGGCTTGTCGAGGAGGTCAAGGATCGCCCGCGCGACGTCGATGTTCGGCCGGTGGTTGTCGGCCTGGATGTTGTACGCCTCGCCCGGCTCGCCGCGTTCGAGCAGCAACAGCAGCGCGCGCACGCAGTCGTCGACGTAGAGCCGGTCGCGCTCCTGCAGCCCTTCGCCGTAGACGGGCAGCGGCTGGCCGTCGAGCGCGTTGGTCACGAACAGCGGCACCGCCTTCTCCGGGTATTGATACGGCCCGACGTTGTTCGCCGGCCGGGCGACGATCACCGCCAGCCCGTGCGTCTCCGCGAACGCGTGGCACATCATGTCTCCCGCCGCCTTGCTCGCGGCGTACGGGCTGCGCGGCGCGAACGCGTCGCCCTCCCGCCGCGGGTGCTCGCGGTCCGCCGGCCCGTACACCTCATCGGTCGAGATGTGCAGCACGCGGCCGATCCCGAGGTCACGCGCGGCGGCCAGCACGTTGTACGCGCCCCGCACGTTCGTCTCGATGAAGTCGCTCGCGTCGTGGATCGAGCGGTCGACGTGTGACTCCGCGGCGAAGTTCACCACCGCGTCGCAGCCGCGCATCGCCTCCGCCACCGCCGCCGCATCGGCGACGTTGCCGTGCACGAACGCGTAGCGCCCGTCGCCGGCGATCTCGCGCAGGTTGTCCGGATTGCCGGCGTACGTCAGCGCGTCGAAGTTCACGACCTCGACACCGGAGCGTCCGGCGAGCACCTGGCGGATGAAGTTGCTGCCGATGAACCCGGCGCCGCCCGCGACGAACAGCCGCCGCATCACGGCACCCGCAGCTTGCTGTAGTCGCCGAGCACCACCTGGTACCCGCTCGGCTTGCGGTCGCTCGCCCGCAGATCCACGTTGCGCCCGATCAGGCTGTGGTCGATGCGGTGGCCGAGCCCCTCGATCACCGTCTGCTCCATCACCACGCTGCCGGCGATCTCGCTGTCGGCGATCCGGCAGCCGGGCCCGATCGATGTGAATGGGCCCACGTACGAGTTCACCCCCCGCGTCCCCTCGCCGATGATCGACGGGCCACTGATCACGCTGTTGATGATCTCCGCGCCGCGCTGCAACACGATGCGCCCGTGTGTCTTCGAAGCGTCGTCGATCGTGCCGGCCGATACGTCGTGCGGCAGGCGCTCGAGGATCAGGCGGTTCGCCGCGAGCAGATCATCGTGCTTCCCGGTGTCGATCCACTCGCCGGCGACGATGTCCGCCCGCACGTCCGCGCCGGCGTCGATCAGCCACTGGATCGTGTCCGTGATCTCCAGCTCGCCGCGCGCCGATGGCTTGATCGCGGCGATCGCGTCGAACACCCGCGGCGTGAACAGGTAGATGCCGATCACGGCGAGGTCCGTCGGCGGGTCCTGCGGCTTCTCGACCACCCGCGCCAGGCGCTCGCCCTCG
This sequence comes from Dehalococcoidia bacterium, assembly GCA_021462855.1. Taxonomy (GTDB): domain Bacteria; phylum Chloroflexota; class Dehalococcoidia; order DSTF01; family JACRBR01; genus DTUCFX13. The sequence goes on from JAJTXQ010000034.1 coordinate 71,166, forward strand.
AACGCCGCCACGCCGAACTCGCGCGCGTCCTCGACCTGCTTCAGCAGCACGCCCGCGTCCGCGCCCGAGGCGCCGAACGCCCGCACGTACGAGACGATGCCATCCGTCAGGAAGTTGTCGCCGAGGAACGTCACGAACGGGCCATCGCCCATCGCCCCGCGCGCCAGGCGGATGCCGTCGGCGATGCCGCGGGGCTCCGGCTGGTCGACGTACGTGATGCTCGCGCCGAACCCCGAGCCGTCGCCGGCGGCCGCGCGCACCTGGTCGCCCGTCTCCGGCGACACAACGATGGCGATCTCCCGCACGCCCGCTTCGACCAGGTTCTCGATCGCGTAGAACAGGATCGGGCGGTTGGCGATGGGTACGAGCTGCTTCGCGCCCGTGTACGTGAGCGGGCGCAGCCGGCTCCCCTTCCCGCCGCTCAGCACCAGTCCGCGCATCGGTCCTCCCGTTGGCCGCCCCGTCGGCGGGAAGTGTAACACCCTGCGGTGGCGCCACCGCGCTCCGTCAACATCGCCGCGTGCTGGCCCGAGCGCGGCGGCGGTGGCATCATGCGCGCGGTCAGCACCAGCGAGAGGAGCACGCGATGGACTTGAAGGGCACGACGGCGATCGTCACCGGATCGGCGGTCGGCGTGGGGCGCGCCTGCGCCATCGACCTGGCGAAGCGCGGCGCCAACGTCGTCGTCAACTACTCCCGCTCCGAGTCCGACGCGCACGAGACGGTGCGCCTCGTCGAGGCCGCCGGCGCCCCCGCGCTCCTCGTCCGCGCCGATGTCTCGGACGACGGCGCGGCGCGCGACATGGTGCGCCAGGCCGTCGACCGTTTCGGCGGGCTGCAAGTGCTCGTCAACAACGCCGCGACGACGCACTTCGTCAACTTCGCCGACCTCGAGGGGATGAAGGCGGAGTACTGGGACGACATCTTCAACGTCAACGTCAAGGGGGCGTTCTTCTGCGCCCGCGCCGCGGCGCCGGCGATGAAGGCCAGCGGCCGCGGCGCCATCGTCAACGTCGCCTCGGTCGCGGGCACCCGCGCGATCGGCAGCTCGATCGCCTACGCGGCGTCGAAGGCGGCCGTCATCAACATGACGATCGCGCTCGCACGCGTGCTCGGGCCGGAGGTGCGCGTCAACTGCGTCGCGCCGGGCTTCATCGACACCCGCTGGCTGCGCGGCGGCCTCGGCGACGAGATGTTCGAGCGCGCCAAGCAGTTCGAGACGTCGCGCGCGCCGCTCAAGGGCGTCTGCACGCCGGAGACGGTCTCGCAACTCATCCTCAGCCTGATCGAGGGCGCCGACATGGTCACCGGCCAGACCGTCACGATCGACGGCGGCGTCGGCATCGCCTGAGCCTGCGCATTCCGCAATGGCGCCGTTGCGATGCGCCCCGCCGCCGTGTGCCAGACTGAACATGGCCCTGCGGCCGGAGTCGCGTGACGGCGCCCGTTCAGCGTCACCGTCAAGGAGACGCACATGGACAGGTACGAGTACAAAGTCGTTTACGTCGATTTCAGGGGCAGGATTTCAAGCGAAGGGGTGGAGTACATCCGCCAGAGCGGTGAACACCGCACCGGGTTCGTCCGCGGCTACCTCGACAAGCTCGGCGAGGAGGGCTGGGAACTGACCGGGATGCTCCCCCTCATGCGACCGGAGAGCAGCTACTTCATGCTGAAGCGGCCCGCGAAGGCGGCCGCAGCGGCGCCCGAAGGTTAGCGACAAGACGCTGAGGGTTTCCTGAGCGCGCTCCGGCCCGCGGGGTCTGCTGGTGCGCTACGCCGCGTGCGCTCGCTCGTGCGCCAGCGCGCGGGCGAGCTCCTCGACCACGCGCTGGTCGTACGCCGACGCATCGCGCAGCGATGCGAGCGCGCCGTCCTCGGTCGCGCCGGAGGCGAGCGCGCGCGCGTACCCCTCTGCCACGCCGATGATCCGCGCCGGCAGCATCTCGCCGCCCGCGATGTCTGGCGCCGGCACGCGGTGGAACTGCGACGCGCGCATCGCCTCCCCGAGCCCCGGCGACGCCGCGACGAACAGCCGGCCCAGGCGCAGGTGCGTCTCATCGAGCGCCGGGTCCGCGCCCAGGACCCCCGGCGCCGCGCTGTCCGGCGCGATGCCGAGCGCGTGTGTCAGCGCCGCCAGCCGCAACACGCGGCGGTCGCCTTCCGCCAAGTCCATCTGTCCGGCCACCAGCATCGCGAACCGCGCGATCCGCGCCGCCAGCGCCCGCTCTTCCGCGCCCTCCTCGCCGGTCCGCATCGCGACCAGGTTGGCGATCGTCTCAATGACGCCGAACCGCATCTGCCGCGGCCCATCGGACGCGCTGCGTCGCGCATTGTTCTCCGACGCCAGCTCCGTCTGCCCTCCGCCGTTCGCCTTCGCGCGATACATGGCGCTGTCGGCGCAGCGGAGCAGCGTCTCGTCGTCGCCGGCATCGAGCGGGAACGTGGCGATGCCGATGCTCGTCGTCACGTGCACGCCGGCCTGCCCCGGATAGCACCACGCGGACGAAGCGAGCGCCTCATGGATGCGCTGCGCCACGACCATCGCATCGGCCGGATTCGTCTCCGGCAACAGCACGATGAACTCGTCGCCGGACTGCCGCGCCACGACGTCGGTCTCGCGGCAGGCGCGGCTCAGCAGCTCGCTAAACGTGACCAGCAGCTCATCGCCGGCCTGGTGGCCGAGCATGTCGTTGAACAGCTTGAAGTTGTCGAGGTCCATCATCAGCACCGACGTCATCTGCCCGCTGCGCCGGCTGCGCGCGATCTCGGCGTGGATGCGCTGCAGGATCGTGCGCCGGTTCGGCAGCCCGGTCAGCACATCGCTCTCCGCCAGCGCCCGCATCTCCGCGTACAGGCGGATGTTCGCGATCGCCAGCGCGAACGGCTCGGAGATGCGCTGCATGAGGCGCAGGTGCTCCGCGCCGTATGCCCGCGGCGTGTCCGACGCGATGTTGAAGGAGCCGAGCACGGCGCCCTTGGAGGTGATGGGCATCGTGATCATGCTCTCGACGCCGTCGCGCAGAAGCGAGTCGCGCTCCATGAACGGCATCGCCGTGCGCAGGTCAGCGACGACGCGCGCCTCGCCCGTTGCCTGGATCGACGCCGCCGTGGAGATGACATGCGCGTCCTCGACGAAACCGCCATCGATGGCGCGCACGCGCAGCAGCCGCAACCGGTCGCCCTCCGGCGTCAGCACGGCGACCGACGCCTGGTCGAACGGCAGGAGCTTGTGCGACTCACGCATGAACCCCGCGTACGCCCGTTCGATATCCAGGCTCCCGTTCACGATCTTGCCGATCTCGGCGATCACCGTCAGCTCGCGGTGCTGCGACTCGAGCTCCGCCATCTTCGCGGCCACGCGCGCCTCGAGATCCCGGTTCAGCGCCTCGAGGTCGCGCTTCGATGCGGCGAGTTCGGCCGACGTCGTCGCGAGCAATTCGCGCTGCCGCCGCGCGAGGTGCGCGGCCATGTGTGCCACGGCGTAGAACGTCAGCATCGACAGCGCCACCAGCACGAGCCCGGCGACGAGCGCCGCGCCCTCGGTCGGGTCACCGCCGCCGGCGAATGGCCGGTGCGCAGGGATGACGCCCGCCGCCTGCAACGCCGAGACGCCCACGAAGCCGCCCAGCATGCCGCCCGCGGCCAGCAGCGAGCGGCTTCGGCCGTCGGACGAAGCCGCTCGGAACAGCACGACGAACAACGATGATGGCCCCACCCACGCCACGCCGCCCAGCACGAACGTCACCGCGAGCGACAGGCACACGGCCAGCGCCAGGTTCACGTCGCGCAGGCGCTGCAGGCCACGCTCGGAGCGCGTGCGACCCGCGATCGCCGCCTGCGTCACGATGAGACACAGGTGCGCGAACAGCACGCCGTGCAGCACCCGCGGAATCGGCGCGCCCACGATGAAGTCCAACACGAGCGAGGCCGCGAAGAACGATGCGCTCATGCCGGTAATGACGATGAGCATCATCCGGTCAACGCGGCGCTGCGTATCGAGTTCCACCTGGTCGCGGCTGGCAGTCTCGCTCACGGGCACGCCTTCAGTGGCCGCGCAACCGGCGCGGCCCAATCCCGTGAGTATCGGCACGCGGCTTCCGCGAGGTTCGGCGCGGACGCCGCCGGGCGCGGACTGGCTGCTAAAATGGATGCGTGGAATCCACCGCACCCGAGCATTCCCCTAAGGCTCCCGACGGAGATGAGCGCGACTTCGACTACCTTCCGGCCGCGTCTGCCGAGCCGGAGCCGCAGGTCTCGTCGTACATCGCCATCATCCGTATCGTCTCCGTGCTGGCGATGGGGCTGTGCGTGTCGTTCGGCCTCTTCATCATGCTCGTTGGCGTCAAGGGCATCATCATCGGCGTGCCGCTGATCCTCATGGCGATCCCCTGCTACTTCGGCATGCAGCTCGCGGAGAAGCTCGCCCAGCGCGAGGAGCGCGAGCGCTCGATCGACGGCTGACGCCGTCGCCTGCCACATCCTCCGCGCCGCGCCTGTGGTAGAACATCCAGCATGCTCGCGCTCGAAGGCGTCCGCGTCATCGACCTCGCAGGCGGGGTGGCCGGCGGCTACTGCCCCCGCCTGCTCGCCGGCCTCGGCGCCGACGTGCTGAAGGTCGAACGGCCGCGCACCGGCGACGTCCTGCGCCGCACGCCGCCGTTCGCCGGCGCGCCGTCGCGCGAGACCGCGGCGATCCACCTGCACCTCAACGCCGGCAAGCGCAGCATCACGCTCGACGCCGCGACGCCGACCGGCGCGTCGCTGCTCGCCCGCCTCCTCGCCCGCGCCGGCGTGCTCATCACCGGCGTCAAGGCGCCCGCGCCGGCCGGCGATCCCGCATCGCTCGCGGCGCGCTGGCCGGAGCTCATCCACGTCAGCGTCACGCCGCTCGGCGCGACGGGCCCGCGCGCCGCCTGGCGGGCGCCGGAGCTCATCGCATTCGCCCTCAGCGGCTACCTGTCGCTCAACGGCGACCCCGACCGCGAGCCGGTCAAGTTGTACGGGTCGCAGGCGGAACTGCAGGGCGGCCTGCACGCTGCGCTCGCCGTCGCGGTCGCGATCATCGCGCGCGAGCGAGGCGCGCCCGCGCAGCACGCCGACGTCTCCTGCGCCGAGGCGGCCGGGTCGCTGCTCTCCGGCGCGCTGGCGCGCCACGCGTTGATGCGCCGGCCGCAGGTGCGCAACGGGCCACGTCCCGCCGGCTTCGGCCCGGAGCGGCTGTATCCCTCGACCGTGCGCCCATGCGCCGACGGGCACGTGCACGTCCATTGTCACAACCGCTTCCCCGACCTGCTGTCCGTGCTGATGGACGCGCCGCGCCTCGCCGCGCCCGGCGTCATGGACGCGCCACTCGGACACGCCGATGAGATCGACGCGCTGATCGACGGCTGGCTCGCCACGCGCACACGCGGCGAGGCCGTCGCCGAGGCGCAGGAGCTGCGCATCCCGATGACCGAGGTGCTCGACCCGCGCGAGGTCGTCGCCGACGCCGCCGGCCACCACGCCGCGCGCGGTGCGTTCGTCCGCATCGCGCACCCTGTCGCCGGCGATGTGCTGCAGCCGGGCGCGCCGCTGCGCCCGGCTGCATCGCCGTGGCGGGTCGCGCGCGCGCCGCTCCTCGGCGAACACAACGCGCCGGTGTTCAGCGGCGACCTCGGCATCGCGCCGCGCGCGCTCGCGCGCCTCGCCGCGGCGGGCGTGATATGAGGCCGCTCGACGGTGTCCGCGCGCTCGACCTCACCGTCGCGGTCGCAGGCCCCGTCGCCGCACACCTGCTCTCCGACCTCGGCGCCGACGTGATCCGCATCGATCCGCCGTTCGCGCGCCCGGCCGCGCACCTCGACATCGCGCCCGTCGCCGGCGACGCGCCGCCGGGCGCCGCGGAGCGCCCGTACGACCGCATCGTCAGCTACAACGACCTGCACCGCGGCAAGCGCGGCATCACGCTCGACCTCTCGCAGCCCGGCGGGCGCGACGCGGCGCTGCGTCTCGCCGCGGCCTGCGATGTGGTGCTCGAAAACATGTCGCCGCGCGTGCTGCCGTCGCTCGGGCTCGGGTACGAAGTGTTGCGCGCGGCCAACCCGGCCGTCATCGTCGTGTCGATGCCGGCGTTCGGGCTGAGCGGACCGTGGCGCGACCGCGTGTCGTTCGGCCCCGGCATCGACGCCATGAGCGGCCTCGCGAGCCTCACCGGCTACCCCGACCGCGGCCCGATGAACGCCGCCAACTACTTCTGCGATTACAACGCCGGCGCGCTCGCCGCCCTCGCCACCGTCACAGCGCTGCGGCAGCGCGACCGCACCGGCGCCGGCCAGCACGTCGAGCTGTCGATGCTCGAAGGCGAGATGCAGCTCATCGGCGACGCGCTGATCGACGCGGCGATGAACAGCCATGTCCCGCAGCGCGCGGGCAGCGCGCACCCGTCGATGTCACCGCACGGCGTCTACCCGTGCGCTGGCGAGGACCGCTGGATCGCCATCGCGTGCGAGGACGATGCGCAGTGGCGCGCGCTCTGTGCCGCGATCGCGGCGCCCGCGCTGACCACGGACGCGCGGTACGCCGACGTCGTCTCGCGCGTGCGCAACCGGGAGGAAGTCGACGCCGTCGTCGCCGCGTGGACGCGCGATCGCGACGCGAGCGCGGCCGCGGAGCAGCTGCAGGCAGCGGGCGTGGGCGCCGCTCCCGTGCTTGATGTCGCGTCGCTGTTCGAGGATCCGCAGCTGCGGCACCGTGCGTGGATCCAGTGGGTGCGGCACGAGGACATCGGGCCGGCGCCGCACACGAGCGCTGCGTTCACGCTGTCAGCGACGGCATTCCGCATCGCCCGGCGCGCGCCCCGCTTCGGCGAGCACAACGACGACGTGTTGCGCGGCCTGCTCGGCTACGACGACGCGCAGATGGACGCGCTCCGCGCCGCCCGCGTCATCGCCGAAACGCCGCCACCGGCGAACGGTTGACCAGGGGTCAGATCGTCGCGCCGCCGCGGGGTGCTACGAGCCCCTTCGCGAACTCGATCTCGCCCAGGTGGCGGTACCCGTGCGTCATCACGAACCCGGAGACCGCCTGCAGCAACGTCATCTCGGGCAACGGCTTCACGGTGACCATGCGCGCGCAGTCGTCCGGCGTCAGCGACGGCACGTAGGCCTCGGTGCGGCGGAACACCTCGCTCATGTACGCCCGGAACCCCGCCATATCGTCGATGCGCAGCCCCGCCGCCTCCTCATCGGTGAAGCCCGTGCCCTGCGACTTGGAATCGAGGCCGAACTTCACGTCCCAACCCTGCTCCATCCAGGCCGTAGGCCTGCGCTGCAGCACGAACTGGATGACGTTGTCCTCCGTCCGCACGTAGTGCCAGAGGCAGAACGACAGGCTCTGGTGGCCGCCGGGCGGCACGCGGTTCGCCTGCTCCTCGGTGACATCGCGCAGCACGCGCTCGTAGAGGCCATGCATCGCGCGGATTTCGCCCGCGATGTACGCCAGCACGTCGGCGGCCAAACCGCTAGCCCGCCTTCTCGGCCGGCGGCACGGAGACGTAGTCGCCGAGCGCCGGCTGGTCGCGGTACGCCTCCTTGCCCGCGAGCAGCAGGTCGCCGCCGTACATGTCGCACGCAACGATCGCCGGGAAGCCTTCGACCTCGAGCTTCTTGATCGACTCGGTGCCCAGGTCCTCGTACGCGATCACGTCCATCGACTTGATCGTGCCGGAAAGCAATGCGCCGGCGCCGCCGATCGCCAGCAGGTACACCGCCTTGTTGTCCTGCAGCGCCTTCTTCACCACGCTCCCGCGCCCGCCCTTGCCGATGATCACCTTCAGCCCCTGTTCGAGCAGCGCCGGCGTGAACGGGTCGAGCCGCATCGAGGTCGTCGGGCCGGCGGAGCCGATGACGCGGCCAGGCCGCGCCGGCGTCGGGCCGACGTAGTAGATGATCTGCCCCCTGATGTCCATCGGCAGCGGCTTGCGCTCCTGCAGCGCCTGCACCATGCGGCGATGCGCCGCGTCGCGCGCGGTGTAGATCGTGCCGTAGAAGCGCACGTGGTCCCCCGCGCGCAGCTGCGCGATGTCCTCGTCGGTGAACGGCGGCGTCGCCCGGGTCTCGCCGTCTTTCTTCACGATCGGCATGGCATTCCTCCTCGCCCGGCTCGCTCGCGGCGCGCCGCCTCACTCGGACCGACGAGCGCCTGCGCGGCGCTCATCGCAGCTCCTTCGCCATCTCGGCGCGCAGGATCTCCGGCTTGTGCGGCGCGAAGCGCGTGCGCTCCTCGGCGACGACGCGGTATCCCAGCGCCTCGTAGTACGGCACCATCCCCAGCTCACGCGCGCACTCCAGCCGCATCTCCCGGCGCCCCGCATCGCGCGCGTGCGCCTCGGCCGCCTCGATCAGCAACGACGCGAGGCCGCGCCCCTGCCATGACGGCGCCGTCGCCAGCAATCCGAAATGCGCGTCGCGCTCGCGCAGCGTCACCCGCACCGATCCGGCGAGCGTGCCGCCGGCCTCGGCGATGAGCACGGCCGCGTGCCCGCCGCGCAGGTCATCACGCAGCTCCTCCGCGCCGATGCGCGGTGGCGGCAGCAGCCACGCCTCGCGCAGGTACGCCTCGTTGATCATCGGGACAAGCGCGTCGATGTCGTCGAGCGTCGCCAGCCGGAATCGCACCGTAGCCCGCAGCGCCGGGTCCGGCGCCTTCGGGCGCGGGATGGCCGTGGCGTGCTCGCTCATCGCCCTAGAGCGTCGCGCTCTTGGAGCGCGCGCTGTGGCACTGCAGGTTCACCGCCACCGGCAGCGACGTAATGTGCGTAGGGTACGTCTCGATGTTCACGGCGATGGCGGTGTTGCTGCCCCCGACCGCCTGCGGCCCGACGCCGAGCGCGTTCACCTTCGTCAGCAGTTCACGCTCGAACTCCGCCGTCTCCGGGTCGTCGCTCTGCTGGCCGACTGGCCGCGTGATCGCCTTCTTGGCGAGCAGCATGCAGTACTCCGACGACCCGCCAACGCCCACGCCGACGACCAGCGGCGGGCACGGGTTGCCGCCCGATTCCTCGATCGTCCGCAGCACGACCTCCGTGATGCCTTCCTTGCCGCGCGACGGCAGCATGATCTGCAGCCTGCTCATGTTCTCGCACCCGCCGCCCTTCGGCACGACGGTAATGCGGAACTCGTCGCCGGGCACGATCTCCGTGTGCACGACTGCCGGCGTGTTGTCCTTCGTATTCACGCGCGAGCTGAACGGGTGCGCGACCATCGAAGCCCGCAGGTAGCCTTCCGTGTACCCCTTGGACACGCCGCGGTTGATCGCCTCGTGCAGGTCGCCGCCGACGATGTGCACGTCCTGCCCGATGTCCACCATCACGACGGTCGTGCCGGTGTCCTGGCACAGCGGGATCATCTCGCGCTTTGCGATGTCGACGTTCTCCAGGATCTCGATGAGCACCTGCTTGCCGAGCGGTGATTTCTCGGTCTGTTCGGCGCGCTTCAGGCCGGCGACGACGTCCTCCGGCAACACGTGCGTCGCCGTCTGGCACAGCTCCGCCACCTTCGCGGCGATGTCGTCCGCCTGCACCTCGCGGACGCCCGGCTTTGTTTCCGTGGTCATGTGAGCCTCTCCCGCGCTACTTCAGCAGCGCCACCAGGTTCTTCGTCGCCTCGGCGGCGGCGCGGATGCGCCCCGCTTCGTCGTCGCTGACGGGCGTCTCGAGCGTGCGCTTGATGCCGCCCGCGCCGAGCTGGCACATGACACCGCAGACGACGTCTCTGATGCCGTGCTCGCCCTTGCATAGTACCGCCGACGGGATCAGCCGGTCCTGGTCGAGCAGGATCGCCTCAACCATCTCCACCGTCGCCGCGGACGGCGCGTAGTACGCGCTCGAGATCTTCATCAGCTCCGTGATCTCGGCGCCGCCGCGCATCGTCCGCGCGACCACCGCGTCGATCTTCTCCTGCGACAGGAATGACGTGAGCGGCAGCCCGCCAATGCGCGCCTGCGATGTCACCGGCACCATCGTCGTGTCGGTGTGCCCGCCCAGCACGTACGCGTGCACGTCGCGCACCGACACGCCCGTCTCCATCGACAGGAACGCGCGGTAGCGCGCGGTGTCCAGCGCGCCGCCCTGGCCGATGATCCGCTCACGCGGGAACCCCGACGCCTCCAGCGCGACGTGGCACATCGCGTCCATGGGGTTCGCGAAGATGATGATGACGGCGTTTGGTGACGCCTTCGCGGCATCCTTCACCTTCGCCCGCACGATGTCGGCGTTCGTGTTGAGCAGTTCCTCGCGGCTCATGCCCGGCTTGCGCGGCGCGCCCGCCGTGCAGACGATGACGTCGGAATTCGCCGTCTCGTCCCAGCCGTCCGTGCCGGTGACCTTCGTCTCGAACCCCAGCCACGACGCCGACTGCATCATGTCGAGCGCCTTGCCGTGGTGCAGCGTCTGCGCGAACTGCGGGTCGTCCTGGATGACGACGTCGGCGATGCCCTTCTCGACCATCCGCTGGGCGATGGCGCCGCCCGTCGCGCCGCCACCGATGACCGTGACCTTCTTGCGTGTACCCATGCAACCTCCCAGTTGGCGGAAACGGCGCTTCGGCGCGCCGGCGTATCCTGACGCCGCGGGCGCGCACGCGGCTCCGGCGCGGCTGCGCGCAGAGTCGCGACGATGAGCGTGCCCGGGACTTCATGGTACGGCGGCAGCGCGCTTAGAGCGAACGCGAAGGGCGCGTCTCAGAGGGGCCGTTCAGCACGTTTTTTCCGGTTGAGGAGGATGACGGCCGGGCTGGCCTACAGCGGCCACCAGCGGCGGCGGCGCACGAGCCAGCGGTAGCGCGCGTACGGGTCATCGGCGGCTGGGCCGCGCTCCCGTCCGCGCCCGGGCGCCGAACCCTGCCGGACGCGCAACGCGCTGCGCAGCGCCTTCGCGAGCACGTCGACGTGCTCTTCGACAAGCCGCAGCTGTTCCGCGTGCTCCGCGATCGCGCCGGGGTCGGCGGCGGGGTCGCCGCAGTCATGCGGGGACTCCGCGTGCCGCGAACCGGGGAGGTACACGAGGTAGGCGAACCCGCCGCGCCGCGGGATGATGCGGTTGCGCAGCCGTCCCGCGTGGATCGCCCGCCGGACGGTGCTCTCCGACACGCCGAGCTCGCACGCCGCCTGCTGCAGCTTCAGCCATCCCCGGTCGCCGTCCGACAAAGCGGTTCCGGCAGGGGCGTCCCCGCCTGACGCGGACGCGAGCACGCGTGCCTCCTTCCAGGCCGTCCTGCCGGGATCATCGGCCTCCGGCAAAGCCCGCTGAAGCCGGTACAATCCCGCCGTGGCCCCCTCGCTCCCCTACGAGATGCCCCGATGGCGCGCCGCGCTCTCCGGAGCCCGCGACATCGCCGGCGTCCCGGGCGAGGTCACCGCCGTCTGCCACGACAGCCGCGCCGCCACCCCGGGCGCGCTCTTCGTCGCCATCCCCGGCGCCCGGGCCGACGGCACCGAGTACATTGCCGGCGCGATCGCCGCCGGCGCGCGGGCCATCGTCGCGCAGGAGGACCGCCGCGACCGCTGGGCGGGCATTGCGCCGGGCGACGCCGCAATCGTCGCCGTGCCGGACGCCCGCGTCGCGCTCGCCGAGGCCGCCGCGGCGTTCCACGGCCACCCGGCGCGCGCGCTCGGCGTCGTCGGCGTCACGGGCACCGACGGCAAGACGACGACCACGCACCTCGTCGCTCACGTGCTGTCGGCGTGCGGCCTGCGCGCCGGCTTCCTGAGCAGCGTCGAGTTCGGCGCGGGCGGCGCCACGCGCCTCAACGCCTCCCACATGACCACGCTCGAGGCCGACGCAGTGCAGGCGCACCTCGCCCGCGTCCGGGACGCGGGCGACGCCTTCGCCGTGGTCGAGGCGTCTTCGATTGGGCTCGACATGCACCGCGCCGACCAGTGCGAGTTCGATGTCGGCGTATTCACGAACCTCACGCAGGACCACCTCGACTACCACGGCACGATGGAACGCTACGCCAGCGCGAAGGCCGTCCTCTTCCGCATGCTCGACGCCTCGGCCGACAAGGGCTACGCGAAGGCGGCCGTGCTCAACGCGGACGACCCGGTGTCGGAGCGCATGCGTGCGGCGACGCACGCCCGCGCGATCACCTACGGCTTCGCCGACGCCGACGTCGCCGCCCGCGACCTGCAACCAGACGGACTCGGCATGCGATTCACCGTCGCCGCCGCCGGCGCGCGGATACCGGCGCGGTCACCGCTGCCAGGCGAGTTCAACGTCGCCAACGGCCTCGCCGCCATCGCCGTCGCCATGTCGCAGGGCGCTCCGCTCACCGATGCCGCGGTTGCCCTGTCGGCGTTTGGCGGCGTGCCGGGCCGCATGGAACGCATCGACGCGGGGCAGCCGTTCACCGTCATCGTCGACATCGCCTCGACGGGGCAGGCGATGCGCAACGTGCTGTCGGTGCTGAAACCGGCGACGCCGGGGCGCCTCATCGTCGTCTTTGGGGCCGCTGGCGAGCGCGACCGCGCACGCCGCAGCGGCATCGCCCGTTCCGTCGCAGCGCTCGCCGACACGGCGATCATCACGAACGAAGACCCGCGCAGCGAGGACCCGGAGGCGATCCTCGCCGAGATCGCCGGCGCGCTCGATGCCGCGTCCTTCACCGCCCACGAGCGGATCGCCGACCGGCGCTCGGCCCTCGCCCGGGCGTTCGCTGTTGCGCGCGCCGGAGACACGGTGCTGCTGGCCGGAAAGGGCACCGAGCAATCGATCGTCATCGGCGCCACGCACCATCCGTGGGACGAGCGGGTCGTGGCGCGGGAACTGCTCGGGGGCTGACCCGCGCGGCGGCACGAGTTGCGATGGCTGCGGTATAATCGACCCGGCGGAGTGTTCACGTGAGTAAGCAATTAGACGAATCGGAGATCCAGCGGCTCGCCGCATACGACATCGCCCACGTCGTGCACCCGCAGTTCCACCGCGCGGACCACGACGGCGCGGTGATCTACGAGAGCGGCAGTGGCGCGGTCCTTCGCGACGTGCGCGGCAACGAGTACATCGACGGACTGTCCTCGTTGTGGAACGTCGCCGTCGGCCACGGCCGCCGCGAGCTCGCCGACGCCGCCGCCGAGCAGATGGCGCAGCTCGCCTTCTCGAACGGCTACACCGGCTACGCGAACCTGCCGTCCATCCGGCTGACGGAACGGCTGCTCGGCATCGTCTACCCCAACATGTCGGGCGTCTTCTACGCCAACAGCGGATCCGAGGCCAACGACTTCGCCATCAAGGCGGCCCGCTACTTCTGGTACACCTCGGGCCAGCCGGCGAAGACGAAGATTATCTCCCGCGGCGAGGCCTACCACGGCAGCACGATGGCCGCGACGGCGATCACAGGCATGGCGCCGTTCCACAAGGGCTTCGGCCCCGAACCGCCGGACTTCATCCAGGTCCCGACGTGCTACCCGTACCGCTGCCAGTGGTGCGCGGCGAAGCCCGGCTGCACGCTCGAGTGCGCCGACGCCATCGAGCGCGCGATCGTCGAAGCCGGGGCGGACACCGTCGCGGCGGTGATCGCCGAGCCGGTGCATGGCGCAGGCGGCGTCATCCCGCCCGATCCGGGCTACTGGCCGCGTCTGCGCCAGATCTGCGACCGCCACGACGTCCTGCTCATCGCCGACGAGGTGATCACCGGGTTTGGCCGCACCGGCAGGTGGTTCGCGCTCGAGCACTGGGACGTCCAGCCCGACATCCTGACCATCGCCAAGGCGGTGACGAGCGCCTACGTGCCGCTCTCGGCGTTCATCGCCTCGGAACGCGTGCACCGCGCCATCCTCGAAGCGCCCGCGGACGCGAAGTTCATGATCGGCTGCACGAACTCCGCCCATCCGACGGCCTGCGCCGTCGCGCTGCGAAACCTGCAGATACTCGAAGACGAGGGGCTCGTCGAGCGCGCGCGCGTGATGGGCGACCGCCTGAACGCCGGGCTCGCCCGCCTGCGCGAGTCGCCGCACGTGGGCGACGTGCGCGGCCTCGGCCTGATGGCCGCCGTCGAGGTGGTGCAGGATGTCGCCACTCGCGCCCCGTTCCCGCCGTCCGCCGGCATCGGGCCGAAGCTCGCCCGGGCGATGCGGGACCGCGGCGTCGTTACCCGCGTGAAGGGTGAGAGCATCCTCTTCGCTCCCCCACTCGTCGTAACGGAGGAGCAGGCCGACCGCATGGTCGACGTGACCGGCGACGCGATCGACGCCGTAACGAAAGGCCAGGCGTAGGTTGCGCCGGCCCGCGCCGGGCTATACTGGGGGTACAGGAGTGACGATGTCCTCATCCGCCATCGCTGTCCGCCACCGCGCCAGTTCGCTCGCTGACAGCCCGTGGCGCCTGCTCTTCGAACTGCTGCTCATCGTGCCGGCCTACACGGCGTACCAGCTCGTGCGCGGCATGGTCGGCGGCAGCGCCGGCGCCGCGTTCGACAACGCCATCCGCGTCATCGACATCGAGCAGCGTCTCGGCATCTTCCACGAAGCGAACCTGCAGCAGCTCATCCTGCCGCAGGTGTGGATGGTCGACATCTTCAACTACCTGTACATCTACGCCCACCTGCCGCTGATCATCATCGTCGCGTTCTGGCTGTACGGACGGCACCGCGAGAACTACGCGCTCTTCCGTAACGCGTTCATGATCTCGGGCCTGATCGCGCTCGTCGGTTTCACAACGGTGCCGCTCGCGCCGCCTCGCTACATGCCGGAGTTCGGATTCAGCGACACGATCATCAGCGCCCAGTCGTACTACGTCTTCCAGAACCCGAAGATCGTCAACCAGTACGCCGCGATGCCCAGCCTGCACTTCGGCTGGGACATGCTCGTCGCCATCGCGCTCGTCTACAACACACGCTCGGTCGCGCTGCGCATCATCGCCATCGTGATGCCGGTCGTCATGCTCGGCGGCATCGTCCTCACCGGCAACCACTACTTCCTCGATGCGGTGGCCGGCGCCCTCGTCGCCTGCGTGGGACTGGGCGTCGCGTACCTGCTGCGCCGCATGGTCTCCCGCGACGGCGCGTTCTCGTTCCTCACCTGATCCGCCGGTACGCTCTCGCTGCTTGATTCGCATGCGCTATGTCCGCGTTGACGCCCTGCGGCGCCCGCTGCTATGCTGCCCGCAGGAAAGGAGGTGATGCGGATGGCAGATCGTAGTTGCGAGGCCTGTGCGCCGAGCGTCCGCACCACCTCGGGGGCTGCTCGCTAGTTCCCCCCGGGGCGGTAGAGAGCTGGGCGGCAGGCCTGGCAACGAATACGAGAGGGGCCGGTCACGTGACCGGCCCTCTCTTTTTGTCTCCGGGAAACGCGCTCAGCGCAGGTGCTTCGGCAGGAGCGATTCGAGGTACTCGTGGATCGCCATCGCGGCGCGGCGCCCGTCGGCAAGGGCCGTCACGACGAGGTCCGCACCGTTGACGTTGTCGCCGCCCGCGAACACGCCCGGCCGCGTCGTCATGTGTGTCTCGCGGTCGACTTCGACGAGGTTCCAGCGGTTCGTCGCCACGCCCGGCGCGGCATCCTTGATGATCGGGTCTGCGTTGTAGCCGATCGCGATCGCCACCGTCTCGGCCGGGATGACGAAGTCGGAGTGCGGCACCGGCACCGGCCGGCGGCGGCCCGACTCGTCGGGCTCCCCGAGCTCCATCTGCTGGCACTCGACTCCGCTGACGTTGCCATCGTCATCGCCGACGAACCGCAGCGGGATGGTCAGGAACCGGAAGACCACGCCCTCCTCCCGCGCGTGCTGGCGCTCCTCGGTCCGGCCCTGCATCTCGGCCTCGGTGCGCCGGTAGACGCACGAGACCTGCTTCGCGCCGAGCCGCACCGCCGTCCGCACACAGTCCATCGAAGTGTCGCCGCCGCCGATGACGACGACGTTCTCGCCAACAGTCAGCGGCTCGCGCATGTGGTCCGGCAGCTGGTCGGGGCGCAGATTACCGCGCACCAGGAACTCCGTCGCGGAGTAGATGCCGCGAAGCTGCTCGCCTTCGACCGCCAGCTTGCCGCCCAGGCTCGCGCCCGTGCCCACGAACACCGCATCGAACCCCTGCTCGAATAGCTGGTCGACCGTCACGTCCTTCCCGACCCAGGTGTTGCCGATGAACGTCACGCCCAGCTGCTCCATGTAGCGGATCTTGTCCTGCAGCACCGTCTTCGACAGCTTGAAGTTCGGGATGCCGTACAGCAGGACGCCGCCCGGCTCCGGCCACGCGTCATAGATCGCGCAGGAGTGCCCGAGCTTTGCCAGTTCCTCGGCGACGGCGAGGCCCGCCGGCCCGGCGCCCACGACCGCGACGCGGTTGCCCGTCGGCTCCGGCACTACCGGCAGCGGGATGCCGCCGTTCGCGCGCTGGTAATCGGTGACAAACGCCTCGAGCTTGCCGATCGACACCGGCGGCTCCTGGTGACTGTCCGGCCGGATGGCGAACGCGACGACGCACTCGCCCTCGCACAGCCGCTCCTGCGGACACAGGCGGCCGCACAGCTCCGGCAGGTTGCTCGTCTCGCGGAACCTGTCCGCCGCGCCGTGGATGTCGCCCGCCTCGAGCAGGCTCAGCGCGCCGGGGATGTCGTTGCCGACGGGGCATGCTTCCTGGCACGGCGCCGTCGGGCAGTGCAGGCAGCGCATCGCCTCGACCCGCGCCGTTTCGGCGTCGAACCCCAGGAACACCTCGTCCCAGTTCAGGCGGCGCTCGGTGGGGTCCTGCTTGCGGATCGGCACGCGCGAGATCGCCAGGCGTTGCTGAACTTCGAGGTCCTTCGCCATCTGGCCGCCCTTCATCACTCGCGCGCGGTGGTCATAAGTCTATTAAGACAGGCGCCGCGATGTAAATGGCCGATGCCGGCGTGCGCTACTCGATCGGCGCCTCGCTGAACTCGGCGCGCAGGAAGTTGACGATGTTCCAGATGTCCGTCTCGGTGAACTGGTCCTTGAACGCCGGCATCGCGCTCCCCACCTTGCCGTCGGCGATGAACCTGTAGAACTGCACGTCGGTGTGCTGCGGCATATGGAGCCGGAAGTCGGTCGGCGCGGGGTCGAGCGAGGCCGCATCCGGCCCCTCGCCGCGCCCGTCGATCCCGTGGCAGCGGATGCAGTTGTTCTGGAACAGGTCCCTTCCGGCGGCCACGGACTCGGTCGTGGGTTTGACGGGGTTCCCGCGCCGCGCGTCGATCGCCTCCGAGTGCGTATCCACGCCGAACGCCAGCACCCCGCCGGCGATGAGCAGCGCCGCCGCCACGACCATGCCGCCGCGCCGCGCCGCATCGGACGCCCAGGCCAGGTGACGGCGGTACAGCACGAGCGCCACTCCGCCCAGCGCAAGCGCGGCCCCGAGGACTTCGTTCCACTGGTACGTCGTGAACGGCAGCGCGAATGCGTCGGGGCCGCCGCGCCGCGCGCGTTCTTCCCCGCGCGCGACGGGCAGCACGAACGTCTGCGCGACGTCGTCGCCGTCCGGCCGGCGGATGCCGACCTGCGTGCGCCAGTTTCCCGGCTGCGTGAAGTACGCCCCGGCCGCCCGATAGTCGCCCGGCCCGAAGCGGTTGAGGAGTACCTCCGACGGCGCGACGGCATCTGCCGCCTCGTCGTACGTGAAGCGCAGGCGCGCCTGCGTCAGGTTTTCGACGAGCGTGCCATCCTCGCGCCGCACGATCAGCGTGTACTCGTTGATGCCAACACGGTTCGGCGTCACCTCCAGCGTCAGCGAGAGTCCGCCGTCAACCGCCGTCTTGCTGAACTTCGTCGATGCCGTCAGTTGCGCCTTCTCCTGCGCGATCTCGCCTTCGGCGGTCGCCGTCTGGGTCAGCACCGCCACGGCCGCGAACACGGCGACGACGAGCACGATCTCGGCGATCACCGTGCGCGGCAGCCACCGCTGCAGCCACGCCAGCCGCGACGAAGCCGCGCTCTCCGTATCGTCATCGCCGCCCTGCTGATACAGCGCGTCGATCGCAGCGATCAGCCGCGGCGAGAGCACGAGCGCGTTCAGGCCGGCGACGGCGAGCAGCGGCGCGATCAGCGCCAGCTTCGCGAGCAGCACGCGGCCGTACGTCGTGCTGCCCAGCGCGTCCCACGACGGCACCTCGGCGAGCGCGTTGAACAGGCCCGTCGCGAAGATGACGATCACGCTGACGCCGGCGACGGCCGAGAACCGGTCGAACGCGTTTGCGAGGAACAGGAAGCGCTCAGGGCCCTCGCTCCCGCGCCGCCACCGCAGCAGCGGCGGCAGCATCACGAGCGCGCCGAGCCACACCGCCGATGCGGCGAAGTGCACGAAGTCCGACGCCACCGACCAGAACTTGCCGTCGCCCGTCGCGCCGTGGCTCACCATCGCGTACATGAACATCGCTGCGAACCCCGCGAGCACCACCAGCAGCAGCCCGACGTCGCGCAGCAGGCGCGCGCGCGACAAGAACAGCACGTCGGTGCCCGCCAGCGCGACGAGCAGCAATGCGAGCAGCGCGAGGCGATACTGGCCCGTGCGGACCGTCGTCAGGTAGTCCATGAGCCCCGTCGAAGTCTCGAAGCGGCTCACGGTGAGCAGCACCAGGAACGCCGTCGCAATGAACGACACGGGCAGCAGCACGTGCGCCAGGTTCACCACCCAGCGCTCGCCAGCCGCACCGGCCTCCGCGCGCAGCTCGTCGTCGAGAAACGCCGCCGCCGGGCGCATCACGAACCACGCGTACAGCGCCGCGCCGGCGACCGTCGCCAGCGCGATCATCGCCAGCCACTTCAGCGCGGCGTCGATGTTCTTCGGGAGCAGGTTGCCGCCCGACGTCTCGGCGCCCGTGGCGTCGTCGAGCGACACGCCCTCGGGAAACGTGCCGTCCGGGTTCAGCAGGATGAACGGATAGCTCCCCCGCAGGTTGTGGCCATCGACCTGCGACACGTTGGTCCAGTGCACGTAGTACAGGCCGGGCTCGATGTCCTGCAGCCCGATCGACGCGAACGCGGCGTCGGCGTCATCGAATGACACCTCGCCTTCGTCGACGCGGCTGTCATTGCGGTCCGTCACCTCGATCTTCGTGAGCTCGCGTTCGAGCGGCTCACTGAAGTTGAGGATGACGCGCGCCGGCGGACGCCGCAGCGTCTCGTTATTCGCCGGGTTCGATCGGATCAGCGCCGCGTGCGCCTCGGCGCGCGGCACGACGTGCGGCGCCACCGCCGACGCGACGAGCGCCGCCAGCGCGACGAGCGCGGCGAGCGCCAGCCCGCGCCTGCGTGCGGCTTCGCGCAACGCGCGCAGGATCGATGTCATCCGTCCCTCACGATCGTCCGCGCCGCAGCATGTAGTACGCGCCGCCGCCCGCGACCCCCACGGCGACGGCCGCCGCCACGATCACCCCCACGGCCACACCGCCGCCGTCATCGCCGTCGGTCCCGCCGGGCGGCGCTGCCGTCCGCGACGATGCCGGCGCAACGGTGCGCGTGGCCGCGGGCGACGCCGTCGCCGCGGGCGTCTCCTCCTCGTTGCCGGGCAGCGCCGCGTCCTCCGCGAGCTCTTCGGCCGTCGGCTCTCTCCCCACGTAGAACGCGAACGCCCCCTCGAACGGATCTGCGTCGGCGTCCGACACGTTCGTGTAGTGGACGACGTACCGCCCCGAAGGGAGCGACGGGCGCAGCGCGACGGTCACGTTCGCGCGGTCCGCCTCGTTCACGACGGCCGGCGCCGCGGTCACGTCCGCCCCACCCTCATCGCGCACGATGATGCTGTAGGTGCCGTTGATCTTCTGGATCTCCTGGGTATAGGTGATCGACACCTGCGCCGGCGACGCCGCGACCCCCTCGCCCGTTGCCGGCGACGACTCCTTCAGCCGCGCGTGCGCCGACGCCACCGCCACCACGCCAAGCGCGATGCCGGCTGCGGCGAAGAGCGCCACCGCCACCGCCCAGACGGGTCGCTCGCTCATGGCGTCGCCGCGGCGGTCGGCATCATGTCGTCATGCCCGCCGGCGGGCGTCGCCGCGCCGTGGTCGTCCCCCGCCCCCGGCGTCGCACCGTGGTCGTCGCCGGCTGGCAGCTCAGGCATCGCCTCGGTGAGCTTCGCCCAGGCGTCGGTCGTGAACTGGTGCGCGACTTCGTGCAGCTCCGGTGCGTGCTCCTGCGCCGTCGCGAGGTCGTTGTCCTCGATCGCGGCGAGCAGGTCGCTCGCGTGACCGCGCAACGTGTCGGCATCTCCCTGCAGGTCGCCCCAGTCGGTGAGAGCCAGGACGCGCACAAGCTCGCGTGTCATCGGCGCGTGCGTGGTCTCGAGCTGGCCGTCAGCGATCGCTTCGGCCATACCGTGCAGGTCGAGGCCGTCGATGGCGAGCACGCCGTGCAGCATCGAATCCCGCTGCACGCGGGCGGTCAGCGTCGCGACCGCCGCCTGCGACACATCGTCATCGTCATCATCTTCGGCGTCGTCATCGCACGCCGCGCCGGCCCAGGCGATGGCGGAGAACAGCGCGGCCGCGAGCAGCGCGCGCTTCAGTCGTGGGTGCATGTTCCCTCCTCCGGAACCGTAGCGATGGTCAGGCGGGAAGCGAAAGCGCGCGCATCGGCGGGCGTACCTCGGGTAGCGGCGCGATGCCCGAGAGCGCGCGCGCCGGCGCCAGCAGCGGCACCGGCAGCGAAGCGGGCGCTGCGGCGAGCAGGTCCGCGCCGATCATCTGTACCGGGCCCGTCGCCGGCGCGTCGGTGCACGAGGCCGCGTCCCCGTGGCAGTGCTGCGCGTGCGCGTCCCTGCTGCGCTGGGCCTCGTGCGCGTGGCCCGCCGCGTGCGCGTCGCCGGTGCCGGGCAGCACATGGTCATACGGGAACGCCGATGGCAGCACCGCGGCAAGCGCCAGCACGGCGCCCGCCATCCGCAGGGTCCGCTGCTGGCGGCGAACCCGCAGCAGCGCGGCGAGGCGGCGCATGACGGTGTGCTCCATCTCCGGGCGGCAGTATAGCCAGTGGGGAGTCCGGGTTGGGCCACGTTGTTGCACGGGGCACGGCTCGACACTAGAATACGCCCAACCTTCAGAATGAGGTCCACTTCGCCGGAGCCAGGAGGACGGGCTATGCCTCACGAAGATGCACTCGCGGCGGTGCCGCTGTTCTCGCAACTCTCGCGCAAAGACCTCACGCGGCTCGGCCGCGCCGTCGTCGAGCGCAACTACCGCAAGGGCGAGACAATCGTGAAGGAAGGCGAACAGGCGGTGGCCTTCTTCATCATCACCGGCGGCAAGGTCGAGGTCGTCGGCACCGCGGCCGGGAAGAAGACAAAGCAGCTCAACGAGCTCGGCCCCGGCCAGTTCTTCGGCGAGATGGCGCTGCTCGACGGCGCGCCGCGCAACGCGACGGTGAAGGCGCTCGACGCCGTGTCGTGCCTTGTGCTGTCGCGCTGGGACTTCGTCGCCGAGCTGCGCACCAACCCGCACATCGCCGTCGCCATGCTGCCCGTGCTCAGCAAACGCCTGCGCGAGGCGGACATCCGCATGATGGAGATCGACTAGCGCCCTTCGCGTCAGCGCGCACCCCATCGCCCGGCCGCACGCGCGCGGCCGCGCTGGACAGCACCACTTGTACGCCGGAACAGGAGGTTCACATGACACGCCCGGTCGTCCACTTCGAGATCATAGGCAGGGATGGCACGAAGCTGCAGGACTTCTATCGCGCGCTCTTCGGCTGGAGCATCGATGCGAATAACCCGATGAACTACGGGCTCGTCCAGCCCGGCATCGGCGGGCCGGAGCCGGGCATCGGCGGCGGCATCGCCGGCGGCGAATCGCCACGCGTCACGATCTACGTGCAGGTGGTCGACCTCAACGAAACGCTGAGGAAGGCCGAGAGCATGGGCGGCAAGACCGTCATGCCGCCGTCGGACGTCCCGGGCGGACCGACGCTGGCGCAGTTCAGCGATCCGGAGGGCAACCTCATCGGTCTCGTGAAGCAGTAGCGCCTCGCAACCACACGCAAACCGGAGATGATCGCCGCGACCGCGGCCGCGCGTTGCCCGCGAATCGGGGCGCTTGTTACAATTCGCAGCGCCTTCGTGGCGCATCGCAGCACGCCGCGCCGAGGTGGCGGAACGGCAGACGCGCTACGTTCAGGGCGTAGTGTCCGCAAGGGCGTGGGGGTTCAAATCCCCCCCTCGGCACCAGACAATCGCATATCGCACGCGCTTGTAGCTCAGTGGATAGAGCGCTACCCTGCGGAGGTAGAGGTCGTGGGTTCGAGTCCCGCCAAGCGCGCCACTTTCCCCCTCATCTGGCAGCGTAGCTCAGGGGTTAGAGCAACCGGCTCATAATCGGTAGGTCGTTGGTTCGAATCCAACCGCTGCTACCACCGCCCCCATCATCGCCACAGGTCGAACGAACAGCACCCGCCGCGTTCAGGCGGCGCGCCACTGCGCCGGTATCGGCGGCCGCCCGACGAGCGCCGCGATGCGCTCGGCGTGCGCTGCCGCGGCCTCGGCCGGCGTGAACCGCGACAGCGTCCACGAGGCGAACCCTTGCCCCAGGTAATGCCTCTGCACGGCCGGCAGCGCCAGCAGCTGGTTCAGCGACGAGACGAGCCCGAAGGCGTCGGCCGGCGCCACGACGAGCGCGTTTCGCTCGTGCGCCAGCGCCGGACTGCGGACACCGCCCCCGGCGACGACGGGCGCGCCGCTCGCCGTCAGCGCGAGCAACAGGTCGCTCGTGCCGGCGCCCCGCTTCGCCTCGCCCGTCACGACAAACGCGTCGACGCAGCGCGCGGCCGCGCTGACCATGCCGGCATCGAGCGCGCCCGTCCAGGCGCGGAACGTCGCCCGCATGCCCACCGCCCCGACGAGCAGCCGCACTTCGCGCCGCCCCGGCGCACCGAGCAACAGGCACACCGGATTGCCGTGCAGCAGCGGCGCCACCGCGTCGCGATACCAGCGAACATGCTCGTCATCACGAGGCCACGGCATGCCGATCACGAGACGCCCGGGCGCGATCCCGTCGAGCAGCGACGCTGCCCGGTCGAGCAGACGCTGCGGCGGCTCCGCCGTGGCGACGGCGAACGGCGCGACTTCGGCGATGGCGAGCCGGCCCTTCCGGCGGCGATCTGGCGAACTCGCATCGGTCACGAATGCCTGGTCGAGACCGGCGGCGAACATCCGCCGCAGCCGGCCGGCGATCCCCGCGCCCGCTGCATCGGCCGCGCTGAGCGTGACCGAAACCGGCACGCCGTGCAGCCGCCGGACGATGCGGCCGGCAGCGGCGAACCGCGGGTCGAGCAGGTGCACCGCCTCGCACTCGCGGGCATGCAGCAGCGCGGAGAGCGCGCGCACCGCGCCCGGCGTGGTCGCGGACATCACGCGACGCGCGGCGACGACGCCGGCGAGCGCGCCCGCAAAGCCCCCGTCATCGCTCTGGCCCAGCGCATTCCGGTACGTGCCGATCAGCGCCACGCGCGGCCGGCCGAACAGTGCAGCGTCCCGGTCGGTGAGTTCCACGGTGCAGTATCGGGCGGATGCCGGCGCGCGCCTCATCGGGCGGAACCCTCACCGCGCGGGGAGCGGGCCTGAACGTCGCCGAGGTCAGCGGCTGTGGCCCCACCAGATGTGGTCCTGCACGATCGCCGCCGCGGCCGACCGCGCATACGCGAACGTCAGCTGCCGCTCCAGCCCGTCGACCGTGTCCCACACGATACGCTGCGCCACCGGGCGGTGGTACACGCCCTCGATCTCGCGCACGGCGCGGCCGTCGGGGTCAAGCTGAAACCGCACCGACCGGCCCGAGGGGCGCAGGCAGAACATCGCGCGCGGCTGCAGACCGCCGAGCTCGCACTCGACGGTGCATTGCAGTCCCCGTTCGCCCGCCGCCGCGACCACTTCGCGGAATGC
Organism: Dehalococcoidia bacterium; assembly: GCA_021462855.1. Taxonomy (GTDB): domain Bacteria; phylum Chloroflexota; class Dehalococcoidia; order DSTF01; family JACRBR01; genus DTUCFX13. Next base: position 95,015 of record JAJTXQ010000034.1, read on the forward strand.
CGGTTCCACTACCTTCTGGATCAGGCGCCGAAATGCCAGCGCCATCTCCGTGCGGACCGACATCTCCCCGAAGCGCTTCGCGTTGGGTTGCCGGGCGTGGAGGATCCGGTCCTTCCAGTCATCCTTCGCCACGCAGTACGTCTCCCGTCGCAGCGGCACGCTGCCAGCTTCACGCCGGCCGGCGCAGCTCCCTCCGCACGCGTTCGCTCTGCGGCCATCCGCCGGTGAGCAGCGCCGAAATGTCGACGGCGTCACGCGGGTAGCACAGGAGGTGCGCGTCGAACCGCACGCCCCTGGGCAACGTCTCGGCGACGCGCTCGAGCACGCGCGCCCGCGCCGTTTCGGCCGACGCTTCGTCTTGCTCAACCAGGATCACGCCGACGCGCCCCGGCGCGATGATCCCGCCGAGGTCCGTCGCCCGGATCGCGGCAGGCACGCACGCCGCCGCAGCCGTGACCGCGCGCTTCGACGCGTCGCAGTCCTCGGCGTCGAGCAGCAGCAGGCCGAACGGTGCGCCGTAGCGCGCCGAGCGGTTCACCTCATCGAGCAGCCGCAGCCAGAAATACCAGCCGACGTGCAGCCCCGTCTCCTCGTCGAACAGAACCCAGCGGTCGTCCATCATGGAGATTGTCGGCCAATGGCCGCGGCGAACGCAGACCCCGGCGGAGGCCCCCGCTCGGGCAGATTGCGCCAGATTGCACAATCACCTAGACTTGGATCGCATGGAACCGATCGAGCCCGTCGCCGGGCGTCCCCTCCGCTTTCCCCCCGGCCGCGTCGCCGTCCGGCTCGAAGAGCGGCACCGGCTGCCCTATCGGCGGCTGTATCAGCGGTACGGCACACTGATCGACGGCCTGCCGGTCCTGAAGGACAGCGCCTTCGACGGCCGCGAGGTGAAGCTGACACAGGGCCAGCTCGATGCCCTGAACCGCGGCTTCGCCAGCCTTAGCGAGCCGCCGGCACTCCACACCGGCGCGGTCTACGAAGCCCAGCACGACGCGAAGACGCGCCTGTTCAAGCGGCTCCAGTACCTCTCATAGCCGGAATTCAGTAACATTACGTTAAGCCGAGCGCGCGATCGCGTGTTACGCCGCACTGCGTTACACTCGCATTTGAAGCCACCCCCAGCGTTCTGGGACCATCCAGGGGACAGCACAGCCATGCCGACGAGGACTATCCCTGGCGACCTGCTCACCGCCATCCGGACGCGGAAATTCACGCAGATCGGCAAACTCTTCGAAAAAAGCGTGGACTTCCAGGCCTGGACGCCGGTCGGACACTGGGTGGCCACCGACGGTCCCACCGCCGCCCGCATCATCGAGGTCTGGTACTCGCCGGGCATCGGGCCCGCCCAGATCATCTTTAGCCACGAGACGGCCACGAAGACGGCCGCGACACTCGAATGCGAGGTCTCGTGGAAGCTGGAGGGCGAGGAAGCGACCCGCGTGCTGCGGCAAATCTATCTGCTTACGCTGAAGAACGAGAAGATCACGGCCGCGCGCGTGTACTGCGCCGGCCTGCACTCCGAGTTCCCGGACGTGGACCTGGAGAAGCAGCGCCGGGCGAAGGGCATCGGCGGCGCCAAGCCCGTCACGGCGCCGCGCGTGGTCGCGCCAAGCGCCCGCGCCTCCTAGCCGCTGCCGCCGGACGTCGCCCGCTTGTACAGCTCGGTAAGCCGCTCCGAGGGCTCCTCATCGAGCTCGTCCTTCAGTAGCTGCCGGAACCGCCGGTAGTACCGCGCCGCGGAAGGCCCGTCGTTCAGCGACAGGTACGCCCGCATGATCCCGTGCGCCGCCGCCTCGCTGAACTGGTCAACACCCTCCAGCGATTTGAACAGCGCCAGCGCCTCCTCGAACCTGCCCTCGCGCTGCTTCCACGCGCCGAGCTCGTTCAGCGCCTCGATGTAGCGGTCCTCGAGCTCGCGGCGCGGCGGCTCCACCCACTCGCTGTACGTCGCCGAAAGGAACGGCCCGCGGTACAGCGCCACGGCCTCGTCCAGCCGCTCGGCGCGCCCGGCTTCCTCCCGCGCGACATCCGCCTCGAGCATCAGCCGGTTGAACGCATCGACGTCGGAGTCGAAGTTGCCCCTGGTGTTGAGCGCGTAGCCGCCGTCGCTCTCCCGCACGACGCATTCGTGGAAGAGCGCGCGCCGCAGCCGGTACAGGCTCGAATGGAAGTTGCTGTTGCACTTCGACTCAGGCAGGTCCGGCCACAGCGCCGCGAATATCTCCTCCTTCGTCACGGTCCCCTTCTTCGCCAGCAGGAAGAAGAACATCTCCTTGCTCTTCTCGCTGCGCCACTCCAGGTCGGAGACCTGCCGCTCGCCGACGAGCACGCTGCCTCGCCCGAAGGCGAACGCGCGCACCGCCGGCAACATGCCGGCGTCGGGCGCCTTGCGCGAAGCGCCGCGCGCCTTCTCCTTCTGCTCATCCGGCGCCAGGTCGGCGAGCAGCGCGTCGGCCACGTGCCGCCCGCGCGCGTACTCAAGCAGCTCGGTCGCGCGCGCGGCGTACGGCCGCAGGAACCGGCGGTGCCCCAACCGCTCGCAGATCGCCGCGACGTTCTCGAGCTCGGTCATCGCCCGGCGCGGCTGGTGGCTCTCGAACAGCGCACGCGCCTTCAGGAACGCGGCGACCGCCAGGTCGTGCCGGCTGTCCGCGCTCTCGGAGATGCGCCACGCGGTGTCGATGGCCTTGAGCGCCGCGCCGGCGTCGCCGCGGTCGAGCAGGACCTGCGCCTCGGCGAGCGCGTGGCGCGCGACGCGTGACGGCGGGGCGCCCGCCGCCGGCGCCACGGAACGCAGCAGCGCCATCGCCTGCTGTCCCTGCCCCAGTCCGAGCCGCGTCAGCGCGAGCCCCTCGGTGAGTTCCGTGAGCAGGTACGGGATCTGCGCGCCCTCCACGAGCGGGCGGGCTTCCTCGTACGTCGCGAGGCTCTCCTCGAACCGTCCCATCGAACGGTACGTCTCCGCCGTGCCGAGCATCATGCAGGCTTCGTCGAAGACGTTGCCGGTCCCGCGCACGAGGCGCAGTCCCCGGGCGTACACCTGCAGCGCCTGCTCGTACTCGCCGAGCTCGTAGTACACCATCCCGGTGTTGTTCAGCGTCAGTCCCAGGTCGAACGTGTTGCCCGCGCGTTCGAACGCGGACTGCGCGCGCTGCAGCGCGCCGAGCGCCTCGAGCGGCTCGCCGCGCATGCTGTAGCACTGCGCGAGTGACCCGCAGGTGTTGCCGAGGCCCTGCAGGTCGCCAACTTGTTCGAGCAGCCGCCGCGCCTCCTCGAGCTCGGCGATCGCTTCATCGATCCGGCCGTCGAGCGTGTGCGTCACGCCGATGTTGCGGTGCGCGTCACCGGCGAGCTGCGCGTCATCGATGCCCGCGGCGTGCAGCGTGGCGCGCGCTTCCTCGAACGTCGCGAGCGCCTCGGCGCTCAGGCCCTTGAGCCGCTCCGCCTCGCCGCGCACGGAGAGCGCGAGGACGACGCCACGCAGGTCGTCCTCGTCCCGCAGATGGCGGACGGCGTCCTCGATCAGCCGCAGCGCCTCGTCGTACTCCTTGAGCTTGAGCGACGCGCGCGCGCGCCAGACCTGCAGGTGTGGCCGCGCCGCCTGGGCGCGCGACGGCAGCCGGTCGATCCAGTCCGCGAGCCCGCGCGCCTGCCCCTGCTGGATGAGCCGCGGCGCGATCTCCTCGAGCATCGCGCCCGCCTCGTCCCACGCCTCGAGCTCGAACAGCAGCTCGGCGGCCTCGTTCAGCAGGCCGAAGCGCGACAGCGTCTCCGCGGCGCCGCGGCCCGCCTCGGCGAACGCCTCCGGCGCCTCGGTGCGAAACTGCTGCATCAGCAGGGCGCGCATGAGCTGGTGGCAGCGGTACATGGGCGGGTCGTCGGAATGCTGCGTGACGAACAGCACGCGCAGCGCGGCATCGCGCAGCAGCCGCTCGCTGTCGCGCCGGCCCGTGACGTCGTTGCAGAGCGCCGGCGTCCACACCGGCAGGAGCGAGATGTCACGCAGGAAGCCGCGCAATTCCGGCGGCACCGTTTCGAGCGCCTCGCCCTGCGCGTAGTCCGCGAGCGCGAGCGGGCCGCGCGCCGGGTTGCCGAGCACGGCCGCGGCGCCGTCGCCGGCCGCCGCGCCCAGGATCAGGGCGGCCGCCCAGCCTTCCGTGCGCTCGAACAGCGATTCCGCCTCATCTTCGGACACCGCACGGCCGAGCGCGGCGAGCAGTTCGCGGATCTCCCGCGGCGTAAACGCCAGGTCGGCCGCGCCAATCGCCGCAACCTCCCGCCGGGCGAGCAGGCGTGACAACGCGGGGAGCGCCGGCCGCGTCCGCGACGTCATGACGATGTGCAGGTTCTCCGGCGCGCGCTCGAGCAGGAAGCTGATCGTCGCCATCACATCGTCGTTCGTCTCGACGTTGTGCACGTCATCGAGCACGAGCACAGCGTAGTCGTCGTGCTCGCCGATCGCGTTGACGACGACCGTGCCGATCGTCCTCGGCTGCCAGAATCGCTCGTCGCCCAGCTGCAGCACGGTGTCGAAGCGGCGCCCGACCGCCTCCGCCAGCGCGCGCGCGAAACCCGCGAGTTCGGCGTCCCACGCGTCGAGCGACAGCCAGATGGCGGCGTAGTCCGTGGTCTGCAGCCAGTCGACGATGAGCGTCGTCTTGCCGTACCCGGCGGGCGCCGCGATCAGCGTGCCCTTGCCGCCCACGGCCGCATCGATGAACCCGTTCAGCCGCGGCCGCCGGATAATGTCGGGCCGGCGCCTCGGGACGGCGAACTTCGAGGCCGCGACCTCAGAGCCCCCACCGTGACGCGCGCGCCCGCTCTCCATCGCTGCGATTATACGCCTGTACGGGCGCCGTCAACGCGAAAGGCCCGCCATTCGGCGGGCCTTCTCGTGTTGCTTGCGTACGCAAGGTCAGGCGCTGACGTCCTTGACCTCTTCCTCCGTGACCTCCGTGACCTCGTCGCCGAGCTCGACGTTCTGGCCGGAGCGGGTGAGCAGCAGCGGGCGCTTGCGGCTGCGGATCGTGTCGCCGCTGACGATGCACTTTTTGATATCCGGGCGCGACGGCACCTCGTACATCACTTCCATGAGCGTGTCCTCGAGCACCGTCCGCAGGCCGCGAGCGCCCGTGCGGTGCCGGATCGCTTCCTCGGCGCATGCGTGCAGCCCGTCGTCGGTGAACGTCAGCTCGACGTTGTCGAGGCCGAAGAACCGCTGGAATTGCCGCGACAGCGCGTTCTTCGGCTCGGTGAGGATCCGCACCAGCGCTTCGACATCGAGTGACTCGAGGCTGACGACCATCGGCAGGCGGCCGACGAACTCCGGGATGAGGCCGTACTGCAGCAGGTCGTCGTGCGTGACGTGCTTGAGGATCTCGTCGGCGCGCTTCTGCGCGTCCATCTTGCCCTCGTACTTCGCGCCGAAGCCGAGCGAGCGCTTGTCGCGGCCGAGCCGCTTCTCGGTGACCTTCTCCAGCCCCTCGAACGCGCCGCCGCAGATGAACAGGATGTTCGCCGTGTTGATCTGAATGAAGTCCTGGTGCGGGTGCTTGCGCCCGCCCTGCGGCGGGACATTCGCCGTCGTGCCTTCGATGATCTTGAGCAGCGCTTGCTGCACGCCTTCGCCCGACACGTCGCGCGTGATCGAGGGGTTGTCCGACTTGCGCGCGATCTTGTCGATCTCGTCGATGTAGACGATGCCGCGCTCGGCGCGCTGAACATCGAAGTCCGCCGCCTGGATCAGGTGGAGCAGGATGTTCTCGACATCCTCGCCGACGTAGCCGGCCTCGGTGAGCGCCGTCGCATCGGCGATCGTGAACGGTACGTCGAGGATCTTCGCCAGCGTCCGGGCGAGCAGCGTCTTGCCGGAGCCGGTCGGGCCGAGCAGCAGGATGTTGCTCTTCTCGAGCTCGACCTCGTTCCCCTGCGTGGCCGAAGCCGCGCCGATGCGCTTGTAGTGGTTATAGACGGCGACGGAGAGCACCTTCTTCGCCTGCTCCTGCCCGACGACGTACTCGCTCAGGTGGTCGAAGATCTGCTTCGGCGGCGGGACGCGCTGTCCGCCGACCTTCGCCTTCGCCGGCCCCGCCGACTCCTCGTCGATGATCTCGCGGCACAGCTCGACGCACTCGTTACAGATGTACACGGCGCCAGGGCCCGCGATCAGGCGGTTCACCTGGTCCTGGTTCTTCCCGCAGAAGGAGCAGTGGTACTGAACGCGCGGGGTCCGACTGTTCGCCATCCGTTACTTCCGTTCCTAACGTCCAGCCGCCGGGGCGGCGTCCCGCCGTGCGGTGCGCTCGATCATACGCCAGTCGCACCCGCTTTGTCAGCTTCCGAAGCGGTCTTGTCTACCCCCGCTTGTACGGTTTTCGGGAGTTTCGGGCGCCCGCTAAAGGCTAGAACGGCGCGCTGAACCTGATATATCCGCCTTAAGGGTGCCTACGCCCCGCCGCGCTCGAGGATCGAGTCGACGATCCCGTACGCCTTCGCCTGCTGCGGGTCCATGTAGAAGTCGCGGTCGAAGTCCTTGCGGATCCGCTCGTCGTCCTGCCCGGTGTGCTTCACCAGGATCCCGCGGATGATGTCGTTCTCGCGCAGGATCTCCCGCGCCGCGATCTCGATGTCCGAGGCCTGACCGCGCGCGCCGCCGAGCGCCTGGTGCATGTGCACCGTCGAGTTCGGCATCGCGTACCGCTTGCCGGGAGCGCCGGAGCACAGCAGCACCGTGCCCATGCTCGCCGTCATGCCCACGGCGTACGTCGCGACATCCGGCCGCACGAGCTGCATCGTGTCGTAGACCGCGAGGCCGGCCGTGATCGAGCCGCCCGGCGAGTGGATGTACAGGTTGATGTCCTTGTCCGGGTCTTCGCGGTCGAGGTACAGCAGCTGCGCGATGATCAGGTTCGCGATCTGGTCATCGATCCCCGTGCCGAGGAAGACGATGCGCTCCTTGAGGAGCAGCGAGTAGATGTCGAATGCGCGTTCGCCGCGCGCGCTGGTCTCGATGACGCTCGGGATAATCATGTTGGTGTTCCTCTCTGCTACTCTGCCGGGCGCTCCTCGCCCGTTGGTTCCGCCGCCGTGAGCTCGCCGGCCGGAGCGGGATCGGCTGCCGCGGCCGCTGCCTTCGCCTTGCGCTTTGGCGCCGGCTTCTCGACCTCCGCCGTCGGCGCGCCGTCCTGCGTCGCCAGCTCGACGAGGCGGGCGAGCGTGCGCCGCGTCAGGAGGTTGCGGCGGATCGTCGCGCGGCCCTCGGCGTTGTTGAACAGCGCCCGAAGCTGCTGCGCCTGCGCCCCCGCCGACGCCGTGAGCATGTCGACCTCGGTCTCGACATCCTCGTCCGTCGCCTGTATATCTTCGGCTTCCGTCACCCGCGACAACACCAGCGAGCGCCGCAGCCGCGTGTCCGCGATCGGCCGCAGCTCCTCCCGCACTTCCTCCTCGGTCTTGCCGAGCGCCGCCAGGTAGTTCTCCAGCCCCCGGCCCTGCTCAATGTGCCCCGCCTGGTCGTGCATGATGCGGTCGATCTCCGCATCCAGCAGCACCGGCGGGAACTCGATCGTCGACCGCTCGACGAGTTCGCCGAGGATCTCGTCCTGGTACTTCTGGTCCAGCTGCTGCTGCAGTGTCGCGCGGATGTCGGCGCGGATGCGCTCCTTGAGCGCGTCCACCGTCTCGAAGCCCTCGCCGACCTGCTTCGCGAACTCGTCATCCAGCGGCGGCAGCACTTCTTCCTTCGTCTCGATGATCCTGACGGTGAAGTGGCACGTCCGGCCGGCGAACTGCGCGGCCCGCGCCTCGTCCGGCACGTCGAGGTCGAACTCGAACTCGTCGCCCTTCTTGTGCCCGGTGATCTGCTCCTCGAACCCCGGGAACAGCACGTCGCGGTCCTCGGCGAGCTGCACCTCCGCCTCCTGCGACTCGATCATCGTCTCGTCGTCGACGGTGCCGGTGACGTTCAGCCGAACGACGTCGCGCCAGCCGACCTCGCGCTCGACCGGCTCGAGCGTCGCCGAGCGGCGGCGGATCGTGTCGAGCGTCTGGTCGACGCGCTCCTCCGGGACATCGATCTCCTCCTGCTGCACGCGGATCGCGGCGTAGTCGCCGAGATCGACCGTGGGCCGCACGGGGATCGTCGCCTTCAGCACGAGCGGCTCCGTCGTCTGGATGACGAACCGCGGGTGCGCGATCGGGTCGACATCCTCCTCGGCCTGCAGCGCCTCGCGGTAGACCACGGGCACGAGCGCATCGAGCGCCTCGTCGAGGATGCGCTCCTCGCCAAAATACTGCCGCACGAGGTTCGGCGGCGCCTTGCCGGGCCGGAACCCGGGCACCTTCGCCCGCGGCGACAGCTTCCGGAGCGCCTTCTCGCGCGCTTCGTCGAGGCGCTCCGCCTCGACTTCGATCGTCATGACGACCTGTGACTCAGGGATCTTCTCGGTCGTTACCTTCAAGCTCGGCTACCCCCGCGGACGGGTCAGCGTTCCCTGCCGTGACAAGCGGCGGCGCCTCTGCAGCGCCGCCTGATGTGCAGGATTCCCGTCGCGCTCGAAGTATAGCAAGGGCGATCCGCGCGACCTGCCCGTTACGTGTCCCACCCTGGCGGCGCGTCCGGCATCCACGCGATGCCGAGCAACGCGTCGCCGCGGTCGCGGTCCACGGGCGCGAACACGCGCCACTCGTCGTCCGTTACGTCCATTTCCATCACCGGGTATCCGATCGGCGTGCCCGCGCCGATGCAGACGAACGTCCTCGGGTCGAACGCGTGCACGCCGTACGCATCGGCGACGGCAGCGCCGACTTCCTGTTGCCATGGCGTCGGCTCCACGCCGTACCTCGGCACGATCGACTTCATCGACCCCATCGTCCGCATCGACGCCGGGTGCGCCATCCGCCCGCACGCCAGGCGGCGGCGGTCCGCGTACTCGGGCCGGAATCCCGCGCCCAGCGCCAGCCGCTCGAGGTAGCCGAACAGCCCGCGACGGCGGAACTCCGGCGCGATGCAGCAGATGCCCGCGAGCGTCACGAGCGAATCCGGGAGCCGGGGCAAGTCCATGATCCGCGTCTCGCCGAGCGCGAAGCCGGCGGGCGTATCGCCGCGCATCGCCGTGGCGATGTAGCGCAGCCGCCCGAGCGACTTGTCGAGGTACGCGTGGTTCGCCTGCCTGTAGGCGACGTCGAACAGCGCGTGGACCGTCGCGCGATCGGCGGCGGTCAGCTCCGCCGCCTCCTTGACGGTGAACGTGAAATCACCGAGGTCGCGGCCTGGAGGCGGTGGCGGCGCGTTGGGCGGGTTCGTCATTGCGCGCGAGGTGTGAACACGTCGTTGAGCGCGTCGCCGAGCAGGTTGAACGCGAAGATCAGCGACGCGACGATCGACGCCGGCACGAGCAGCAGCTGCGGGTGGTTCTCCAGCACGGTGCGGCTCGCGCCATCGGTGATCAGCGCGCCGAACGACGGCTGCGGCGGCTGGATGCCGACGCCGAGGAACGTCAGCGCGATCTCCGTGCCGGCGATCGCGCCCAGCGACGCCGACGCCCCGACGATCACGAGCGGCATGATGTTCGGCAGCAGATGCCGGAACAGGATGCCGGCCGTCGACGCGCCGGCCGCCTCGGCTGCGAGCACGTACTCCGAGCCGCGCAGCGTCAGCACTTGCGTGCGGATCAGGCGCGCGCCGCCCACCCAGCCAAACAGCGACAGCACGAAGAAGATCAGGAAGTAGTCCGCGAAGCCCGAGCCGGTGAGTCCGCCCCAGCCTATCCATCCCTCGGCGTCCTCGACCCAGCCGACGAACTTCGGGCGCATCGTCGCGCTGATCAGGATCAACATCGGCAGCCCGGGCATCGACGCCAGCACCTCGCCCGCGCGCATGATGATGCTGTCGGCCCAGCCGCCCTTGTACCCGGCGAGCATGCCGAGCGTCAGCGGCAGCAGGATGCCGCCCGTCGCCACCGTCGCCAGCGTGACGACGACGGTCGTGCGGGCGGCGAACATGCTGCGGCTCAGCATGTCGCGCCCGTTGCGGTCTGTGCCGAACGGGTGATCCCACGACGGCCCCTGGAACGACACATCGAGGTTCTGCTCCGCGTAGCCGTACGGCGCCACCCACGGCGCGAGGGCGCCGGCCGCGTAGAACACCGCGATCACCACGAGGCACAGGACAGCGACCTTCTTGCGCAGCAGGCGGCGCATGGCGCGGCGCGTCAGGCTTTCGCCACGCGCGGCGCCCGCGGACGGCGCCTCGAAGCCGGCCGTCGTCGCTGCCATGCTCATCGCGACAACATCCGCTGCGCCCGCACGCGCGGGTCGATCACGATCAGCGCCAGGTCGACGACGAGATTCGCGAGCACGAACGCCGTCGTGATCAGCAGCACGATCGCCAGGATCACGTTGTAGTCGCGCCCGTTCACCGACTCGAACACGAACCGTCCGATGCCCGGGATGCCGAGCAGCGTCTCGGTGAAGAACGCGCCCTCGATCAGCCCGACGAGCGACAGCCCGATCACCGTCGTCATCACCGGCACCAGCGAGTTCCGCGCCACGTGCCGGCCGATGACGTCGCGCTCGGCGAGGCCCTTCGCGCGCGCCGTCCGCACGAAGTCCTCGTGCAGCGTGCCGAGCGTCGTCGCCCGCGCCAGCCGCGCTACCCCGGCGATCCCCGGCAGCGACAGCGCGAGCGTCGGTATCACCATCGACTTCGAGAAGATGCCGTCGACCCCGCCGGCGGGCAGCCAGTCGAGCTTCACGGCGAACAGCAGCACGAGCATCGGCACAGTCACCAGCGAGGGCACCGACTGGAAGAACAGGAACACGCTGATCAACAGCGGGTCGAGCCACGTCCCCTGCTTGATCGCCGCGAACACGCCCACCGGGATGCCCACCGCGAACGTGATGATGAACGCATACAGCCCGAGCCGCACCGAGACCCAGATTTTCGGGCCGATCACCTCCGGGATCTCACGGTCGCGGTAGCGGAAGCTCACGCCCAGGTCGCCATGCAGCAGCAGCCGCTCCATGTAGATGCCGTACTGCTGGATGATGGGCTTGTCGAGGCCGTACTTGTGGCGGACGCGGTCGAACGCTTCCTCGTCGCGGTACTGGCCGGAGTACACGCTGACCGGGTCGCCCGGCCCCCAGCGCGTGATGTAGAACGTCGCGAACGACACGATCAGCAACGTGAGCGGAAGAAACAGCAGGCGGCGGATGACGTAGCCGGCCAGCCCTTCCATAGCTCAGTGCGCTCCGCTCGCGCCGCCGCGCGTTACACCGTCGCCGGACGGGTCAACGGTCGATCGCCACGTCGCGGAACCGCTCGACGACGGCCGCGGGGATCGGATAGTCCTTCACGTACGGCTTCACGAGCGCGTGCGTCGTGTCGAAATACAGCGGCATCCACGCGACGTCGTCAATCAGCGTCTTCTCGACCTCGCGATACAGCGCCAGGCGCTTCTCGGTGTCCGTCTCGGTGCGCGCCTGCTCCAGCTTCGCGTCGACCTCCGGGTTGTTGTAGCGCGCGTTGTTCTGGCGGCTCTTGCTGTGGAACAGCACGTCGAGGATGTTCTCCGGGTCCGGATAGTCCATGATCCAGCCGAGCTCGAACATCTGGTACCGGCCCTCATCGATGTCGCTGTAGAACGTGCCGGTCTCCGCCTGCTGGATCTTCACCTCGACGCCGAGGTTGTCCTTCCAGTACTGCACGATCGCCTCGGTCGTCGGCCCGACGGATGCGCCGGCGCCGCTCTCGGCGAGCGTGATCTCGGGCAGGTTGTCGGCGTACTTCGACTCCGCGAGGAGCTGCTTCGCGCGGTCGGGGTCGTAGGCGTACGTCTTGTCATCGGCGTTATAGCCGGGCACGCCCGGCACGAGGATGCCCGTGGCGACCGGCACGGCATCCTTCAGGATCACTTCGGCGATCTTCTTCCGGTCGACGGACAGCGCGAACGCCTGCCGCACCTTCGGGTCATCGAACGGCGGCGCATTCGTGTTGAAGCCGACATAGCTGAGCGACAGCTTCTCGACCTTGCGGTACTCCTTGTTCAGCGGGTCATCCGGGCTCTGCACGCGCGCCAGGTCATCGAGCCCGACGCCCGTCGCATCGATGTCGCCGTCCTCGTAGGCGACGAGCGCGGAACCGCCGGCGAGCTCCACGCGCACGGTCTGCAGCTTCGGCGCGCCGAGGTGGTGCCGCTCGAACGCCTCGAGCACGATGCGCTCGTTGAGCTTCCACTCCTTCAGCTTGTAGGGGCCGGTGCCGTTCGGCTTGAGCGTCCAGCGGCGCGGGTTCGCCGTGATCTGCTTCTCGTCGACGACGAACCCCGTGGGATACGTGAGCTTGAACAGGAAGTACTGCTTCGGCGCGTCGATCGTGATCTCGACCTTGTCGTCGGCGATGACCTTGATGCCGCTCACCTCGTCGGCGCGGCCGCGCGCCACATCGCGCGCGCCGACGATGTCGCCGAGGAAGTTCTCGGCGACGATCGAGCCGGTCTCCGGGTTGAGCGCGCGCTCCATCGAGTACTTGATGTCGCTCGCGAGCACCGGGCGGCCGTCCTGGAACGTCGCGTCGTGGTCGAGGTAGAAGGTGTACACCGTGCCATCGGTGCTCACATCCCAGCGCTCGGCGAGGTCGGGCTGCACCTTCAGGTCGGTATCGAGCCGCACGAGGCCGGAGAAGATCTCGACGATGTAGAACGCCGAATCAGCATCCTGCGCCACGGCCGGGTCGAGGAACAGCGGGTCGGCGCCGCGGATGCGCAGCTCGCTCTCGCCTGCGGGCGTGTCATCGCCGCCGTCCTCGGTCTGCGATGCGGACGGCGTCTTGCCGCCGCCGTCGGCGCTCTTATCGCCGTCATCGCCGCCGCTCGCGACCACGAGCAGGATCCCGGCAAGCGCGAGCGCCAGCACGGCCGCGACGCCGCCAACCCCCAGCAGCAGCTTGTTGCTCATCCCGCGTGCCTCACTTCCCACTGCGCTCGACGCTGCGGTCGAGAGATCATAGCAAAGCGACCCCGCGCGGACGCCGCCCGCGCATCCGGAACCACGGCGCATCGCCCGTCGCGGATGCGGCGTCGCGTTTGAGGATGGCAGCGCGCGGCCCCGGATGCGATCAGGGCTGACCCTGATATTGGCCGGTGGCGCGCGGCGACCCCGCCACCGGCCCGCCGGGAGCGCGAGGGCGCGCCGCGAATCCGCCGCACACCGATGCGCGTACGTGTAGCGGAACGCGCCCATACGCGTTTCTACTACCTGATGGGCGATCGGGACGGCGGCGGCCACAATACTCGTCTGTTATGATTCGCGCGTTCCGCGAGCCGGGCCCGCCACCGGACGGACGCTGATGCCATGAGCGAACAGACCTCGCCCCTGCGCCACGAAACGTCCTCCGCCGCGCCGTCGGCGCCCGCCGAATCGGCGCCGCCACCCGCGCGGACGCTCAGCCTGCCGGCCGCCACCACCGCCGATTGGGCGCGCACGCTCACGATCGCCGCACTCGTCGGCATCGTGCTGTTCGCCGGCTACCTGCGGCTGACGCACGTTAACTGGGACAAGACCGGCCCGGGCGGCCACAGCGCCCACCTGCACCCGGACGAGCGCTTTCTGACACAGATCTCCGTCGACACGCGCGCGCCGAGCAGTCCGCTCAACTTCTTCGACACCGCCACATCGCGGCTCAACCCGTACAACATCGATCGCGGCAACGGACAGAAGCAGTCGACCTTCGTCTACGGGACGCTGCCGCTGTTCGTGAACAAATTCGTCGCGGCGAACCTGGGCTGGATCTCGCTCGGCACGCTGGACAACTATGACAACTACGACCAGTACCAGATCACCGGCCGCGCGCTCGCCGGCATCTTCGACATCGGCACGCTGCTGCTCATCTTCCTGATGGCGCTGCGGCTGGCAAACGCGCGCGTCGGCCTGCTCGGCGCGCTGCTCTACGCTGGCGCGCCATTCCCGATCCAGAACTCGCACTTCTACATCGTCGACCCCTACGTGACGTTCTTCGCCGCGTTCGCCGTGTACTTCGCGATCCGCACGGCGCAGGAGGGTCGCTGGACGAACGCTGCCCTCGCCGGCATCGGCGCGGGGTTCGCCGCGGCGACGAAGATCACGGCGGTGTCACTGTTGCCCGTCGTGCTGCTGGCCGTCGGCGTGCACGCGTGGCCCGCCGTCCAGCCGTACGTCGCGCCGTGGTGGGCCGGCAACAGCGCCCCCTGGCGCGCCCGGCGCGATGGCCACCGCCTCGATGCCGCGGTGTTCGGCGCCGTCGGCCTCGCCGCCGTCGCGCTGCTCGCGGCATTCCTCGCGTTCCGGGTGGCGATGCCGTACGCGTTCAACTCGCCGGCGCTCGACGACTGGTTCGCGTTCCGCCGCGGGAGCCTCGGCCCGATCCCGTTCCCCTACCCCGACATCATGAACCAGCACTGGATCAAGGATCAGGCGGACCAGGAACGGCTGCTGAGCGGCGACTCGTCGTTCCCGCCCAACGTGCAGTGGATCGGCCGGTCCAAGTGGCTCTGGCCGATGCAGCAGATGGTCGCCTGGGGCATGGGGCCGGCGCTCGGCATCACCGCGTGGCTTGGACTCGCGTTTGTCGCGGCGTACGCGGTCCGCCGGCGCGAGATCGTGTGGCTCGTGCCGATCGCGTGGGTCGCGGGCTACTTCGGGTTCATGGGGACGCGCTTCTCGCTGTACATGCGGTACTTCCTGCCGCTGTACCCGGTACTCACGCTGTTCGCCGCCCTGCTCCTGTACCAGACCTGGCAGTGGGCATCGTCCGAGCGGATGTTCAGCGCGCTCGGCCGTCTCGGCCGGCGGCTCGACGCTTCGCGTCCCGCCGCGGGCGTGCTCGTAAAGGCGGCGGTCGTCGTCGTGCCCGTCATGACGCTGCTCGCCGGCATCGCGTACTACAACATCTACCGCGCCGAGGTGACCCGCACCGAAGCCTCGCGCTGGATCTACGAGAACGTCCCGGAGGGATCGATCATCGGCCAGGAGCACTGGGACGACGGCCTGCCGTACGGCGTGCCCGGTGTGCCGAGGCCGACGTACGACTTCCGCATGTTCAACAATTTCGAGCCCGACACGCCGGACAAGGTCGAGGAGCTCCTCGCGACGATCGACGAGGTGGACTACATCGTCCTCAGCAGCCGGCGGCTCTCCGGCACGATCACGCGCGTCCCCGCGGAGTGGCCCGTGACCACGCGCTACTACGAAACGCTCGAATCCGGTGAGCTCGGGTTCGAGAAGGCCGCCGAGTTCAACTCCTACCCGACCGTGCTGGGCATGGAGTTCGACGACACGGGCTCCGAGGAGTCGTTCACCGTCTACGACCACCCGAAGGTCGTCGTCTATCGCAAGACCGAAGCGTACACGCCCGACCGCGCGCGTGACGTGCTGAACGCCGACGCGTTCTTCCCCGGCTACGCTGTGCCGCCCGGATACGCCGGCAACAACCTGGTCGAGTTCCGCTCCGGCGTATTTGAACGCCAGCGCGCCGGCGGCACATGGTCGAAGATCTTCGATCCGGACGGCTTCGCCAACGACCGCCCGGTGCTGATCTGGCTGTTGACGATGGAGGCCGCTGCCTTCGCGCTGGTGCCGCTCGCGTTCACGGTGTTCCGGGCGCTGCCCGACCGCGGATTCCTGCTTACGAAGCCGCTCGGGCTGCTGACGCTGGCGTACCTGGTGTACGCGCCCGCGAGCTACGGCGTCACGGAGTTCACGCGCGGATGGATCATCATCATGCTCGCGCTCATGGCCGCCGCCGGCATCGCGACGGCGGCGCTGTGGCGGCGCGACCTGCTCGCATGGCTGCGCGCGCGCTGGCGCTTCCTGCTGTTCGCGCAGGCGCTGTTCCTGCTGGTGTTCGCCGGCGCGTACTGGCTGCGGATCCAGAACCCCGACCTGTGGCACCCCGGCCGCGGCGGCGAGAAGCCGATGGACGTCGCCTACCTCAACGGCGTCATCCGCACGACGGACATGACGCAGGGGCCGATCGACCCGTGGCACTCCGGCGGCTACCTCAACTACTACTACTACGGCCAGTTCATCTCGGCGACGATCACGAAGCTCACCGGCGTTGTGCCCGAGGTGGCGTACAACCTCATCGTGCCGATGTTCTTTGCGTTTGCGGCCGCGGCCGTGTTCTCCGTGACATACAACCTGGCCGAAGCGACGCGCGCGCTGATGCGCCGCCGCCCCGGACGCCTGCCCATCGGCGCGGCGGGGCCGGTCGCCGCCGCGCTGCTCGCCGTGTTCCTGGTGATGATCGCGGGCAACCTCAAGGCGGTCGAGGTGCTGGAGCGCAACCTCGACACGATCAGCCCGTGGCACTCCGGAGTGCCGGTGCTCGGCACGCTCGCGGTGATCGCCGGCGGGTTCAAGGAGATGATCTTCGGCGACGCGTCGTTCCGGCAGGTTGCGTTCAGCTACGACTGGTGGGACACGAGCCGCGCGATCGACGTCATCAATCCGCGCGACGAGGTGACGCCGATCACCGAGTATCCGTTCTGGACGTTCCTCTTCGCCGACCTGCACGCGCACCTGATGGCGATCCCGTTCGCGCTCAGCGCTATCGGCGTGTCGCTCGCTGCCGTGCTGAACTTCACGCGGCTCAATGCCGCCGACGGCGAGCAGACGCCGCCGCGCACGCGCGAGCTCGCAAGCTGGGCGATGGTCGTGCTGCTGGCGCTGATCATCGGGTCGCTGCGCTGGATCAACTCGTGGGACTACCCGCCGTTCCTGCTGCTCGGCGCGTCGGCGCTAATCATCGGCGAGCGCGCGAAGGAAGGCCGGCTGACGGTGCGCGCGCTGTCGTACGGCGCGCTCAAGGGCGCCATCATGGGCGCGCTGTCGTACGCGCTGTTCGCCCAGTTCGCCAAGAACTACAGCCAGTCGTACAACGGCTTCCACCGCTCCGACCAGACGACCGAGCTCGCGGACTTCCTCAGCCACTTCGGCATCCTGCTGTTCCTCGTCGCCGGCCTGCTGCTGTTCGGCGCGTACCGGGCGTTGACGCGCGACCGCGCCGTCCGCGGCCTCTTCTTCAGCGGCGACCGCCGCCGCGACCCGGAGATGGCCGCGCTCGTCCTCGCGGCGATGACGCTGTTCGCAGTCGTGCTGATCTGGTTCGCGACGACGGACCGCGGCGGCGTCATCGCCCTGTCCGTCGCGGGGCTCGCCGCGATCGTGCTGCTCGCCGTCCGCGAGTTCCGCAGCCCCACGCCGCTGGCGCCGGTGCTGCTCTTCGTCTACGGCATGGCGGCGCTCGGCTTCGGCCTCGCCGGCGGCGTCGAGATCTACACGCTCGACGGCGACATCGGCCGGATGAACACCGTCTTCAAGTTCTACCTGCACATCTGGCTCCTGTGGGGGATCGTCGCCGCATACGGCACGTGGTACCTGCTCGCCGTCGTCCGCCCGCACGAAGCGTTCCTGCGGCGTGCGACGGCGCTCCGCTGGACGCTCGCCGTGGCGCCACGCGCCACGTTCGCCGTCGTCGGCGCGGCGCTCGTGCTGCTCGCGCTCGTCTTCCCGTACTTCGGCACACGCGCGCGCCTGCACGACCGCTTTGACCCGGCCGCTCCGGCGACCAGCGACGGCCTCGCGTTCATGACCGGCGCCGAGTACAACGACTTCGACGACCGCACCGGCGTCGGCGGCGAGCACATCCTTCGCGACGACCGCGACGCGATCTACTGGATGCGCGAGCACGTGCAGGGCTCCCCGGTGATCATCGAGGGCTGGGGCCCGCTCTACCACATGACGAGCCGCATCGCGATCCACACCGGCCTGCCATCGGTGCAGGGCTGGGACTGGCACCAGTCGCAGCAGCGCGTGCGGTTCAACACCGCCGTCCAGCAGCGCGTCTCCGACATCAAGGTGTTCTACGCGACCGAGGATCCGGAGGTCGCCCTGCAGCTCATCCGCCGCTACAACATTGAGTACGTGATCGTCGGCGATGTCGAGCGCAACTACTCCCCGAAGGAAGGCATCGAAAAGTTCAACGGCGGCCTCGGCGGCCGCCTCGAGCTGGCCTACGCGAACCCGACGACGCAGATCTGGCACGTCATCCCGCGGGAAGAGCTCGAATCGGCGTCCGCCGCCCGCTGACGCACCGGGCGGCACCGGGCCGCTGCCCGCCGCCGTTGCCTGATACAATGCCGGTCTATGCTGGAAGGCCTAAGCGACAAGCTCTCGGGCGTATTCGCCAAGCTCGGCTCCCACGGCACCATCACCGAAAAGGACCTCGACGAAGCGATGCGCGAGGTCCGCATCGCGCTGCTCGAGGCCGACGTCAACTTCAAGGTCGTGCGGCAGTTCATCGCCGCCGTCCGCGAGCGCGCGCTCGGCCAGGAGGTGCTGAAGAGCCTCACCGGCCCGCAGCAGGTCGTCGGCATCGTCAACGAGGAGCTGGTCAACATCCTCGGCGGAAGCCAGTCGGCGCTGCAGCTCGCTTCGAAGCCACCGACGGTGCTGATGCTCGTCGGGCTCAAGGGCTCCGGCAAGACGACAACCGCCGCGAAGCTCGCGCTGCACCTGCGCAAATCCGGCGCCAGGCCGCTGCTCGTCGCCGCCGACCCGTACCGCATGGCCGCCGGCGAGCAGCTGAAGGCGCTCGCCAAGCAACTTGGCATGCCGGTGTACAGCGGCGAACAGGGCATGGAGCTCACGGACGTCTGCGCGTCCTCCCTCAAGGAGGCGGCGCGACAGGGCGCGACCGTCGTCATCGTCGACACCGCCGGCCGCTCAACGGTCGACGGCGAGCTGATGGGCGAGGTGACCGCGATGAGCGCCGCGCTCAACCCGCACGAGACGATCCTTGTCCTCGACGCCATGACCGGCCAGGAGGCCGTGAACGTCGCCCAGGAGTTTCACGATCGTCTCAACGTCACCGGGATCATCGTCTCGAAGATGGACGGCGATGCGCGAGGCGGCGCCGTCCTGTCGATCCGCGCCGTCACCGGCCTGCCGGTGAAGTTCATCGGCGTCGGCGAGAAGGCCGACGCGCTCGAGCCGTTCCACCCCGACCGCTTCGCCTCGCGCATCCTCGGCATGGGCGACGTCGTCGGACTCATCGAGAAGGCGAAGGACGCCATCAGCGAGCAGGACGTCCAGGCCATCGAGAAGAAGATGAAGGCCCGGACCCTCGACCTTAATGACTTCATGACGCAGTTCCAGCGCATCAAGAAGATGGGGCCGCTGAACCAGCTGGTGGACATGCTGCCCGGCATGGGCCAGATCAAGCGGCAGATGAAGGTGGACAGCTTCGACGACAGCTTCTGGAACAAGGCCGAGGCAGTTGTGTATTCTATGACGCCGGAAGAGCGCAAGCACCCGGAGATCATCAACGGCAGCCGCCGCAAGCGGATTGCCCGTGGCAGCGGCACGACGCCGCAGGAAGTGAACCAGTTGCTCAACCAGTGGAAGGAGGCGAAGAAGATCATGCAGACCTTCGCCAACAACCGCTCGGGATTCCTGAACTTGTTCGGAGGAAGGTAGGACCAGCGTGTTACGAATTCGACTGCGCCGCGTAGGCAAGAAGAAGCAGCCCCAGTACCGGCTCGTGGTGGCCGACTCGCGGGCGCCCCGCGACGGCGCGTTCATCGAGACCATCGGGACGTACAACCCGCTGACCAACCCGGCGACGGTCGAGATCAACGAGGACCGCGCCCGCAGTTGGCTCGAGAAGGGCGCCGTCCCGTCGGACCGCGCGGTCAAGCTGCTCGCCGGCAAGGGGCTCGTCCCGGCGCCAGTGTTCGCGCCGAAGCCAAAGAAGGAAGAGGCGAAGGCCGACGCCTGAGCCACCAACGATGAAAGAACTCGTCGAATACATCGCGAAGTCGCTTGTCGACAACCCCGACAGCGTCACCGTGACCGAGACCGAGGAACGCGGCCGCGTCGTCATCCACCTCGAGGTGGCAGAGGACGATTACGGCAAGGTGATCGGCAAGAACGGCCGCATCGCACAGGCCATGCGCGCGCTGCTCAAAGTGTCGGCGGTGCGCAACGAGTGCTACGCCTCGCTCGAGATCGGCGACTGACGCGTGCCGCAACAGCGCGCGGGAGGAACACCACCACGGCGCTCGACGATTCGTCGGGCGCCTTCCGCATCCCGGCAGGCGAGCGCGGAGGCGGCCGCGCCGCCGCCGCCGCCGGGTCGCGCGAAGCGCCAGCCCGCGCCCCGCGCGAAGCCACAGGCCGTGCCCGACGACGGGTTCGTCGCCGTCGGCCGCGTGCTCGCGCCGTTCGGCCTCAAGGGCGAACTCAAGGTGCAGAGCCTCACCGACAACCCGCGCCGTTTCGCGCCGAAATCGAAGCTGTACGCAGGCCAGCAACCCGTCACCATCGCCTCGTCGCGCGAGGCGGGCGGCCACTTGTACGTGACACTCAAAGGCTACGCCGGCCGCACGGCCGCCGAGCGGTTCCGCCACGCCATGCTCCAAGTGCGCGAGGACGACCTGCCCGCATTGCCCGAAGGCGAGTACTACCGCTTCCAGCTGCTCGGCCTCGACGTGTATGACCGCGCCGGCGTTCGCCTCGGCGTGCTTGCCGAGATCATCGAGACCGGCGCGAACGACGTCTACCGCATCCACCCGGATGGCGGGCCGGACATCCTTCTGCCCGCGCTCGACGATGCGATCGTCAACGTCGATCTCGCCATGCGCCGGATGGTCGTCGACCCGCCGCCCTGGCGCTAGCCAGCGTTGAGGCTGCCCGCGCGCGGCCGGTATACTGCGCGGAGTCTGGGGATATAGCTCAATTGGGAGAGCGCCGCGTTCGCAATGCGGAGGTTGGGGGTTCGAGCCCCCCTATCTCCACCAGCCGCATCTCACGCCCCCGTCGCGCGACGGGGGCGTCCTCATCGGCCGCGGATGACCCGCGTGCTCGACAGCCTGCGCCCGCGCATGCGAGAATCGCCGCGTGACGGAACGGCCCCTGGTCCGCATCGCGCACCGCGGCGGCGGTGTGCTCGCTCCCGAGAACTCGATCGCCGGCATCGAGCAGTCGCTTGCCCTCGCCCTGGAGATGATCGAGGTGGACGTCCGGCGCACGCTCGACGGGGCGCTCGTGCTGTCACACGATCCGGCGCCGCGCGGCAGCGCGGTCGCCGTGCGCGCCTCGACGCTCGCCGAGCTGCGCGCCGCGCGCGAGCCGATCGCTACGCTCGATGAGGCGTTGGAGGCCGCCCGCGGCCGCGCGCGCCTCAACCTCGACATCAAGGAGCCGGACATCGCCGACGACGTGATGGCGCGCGTGTGCGCGCACGGCGCCGAGGAAGCGTGCATCGTCAGCAGCCTCGAGACGCAGGCGCTGGCCCGCTTCGCCGAGATCGCGCCATCACTCCCGCGATTTCTCTCATACCCGAAGGATTACGGTAACGCGTCGCGGAAGGCGTACATGACGCCCGCGGTCAACGCCGCCGTCGCGCTCATGCGCATGACACTGCCCCGCCGGCTGCGCGGGATGATCGGGCCGCTCCCCGGAGCCAGCGCCACGATCTTCCACAAGCTCGTGACGCCGCGGCTCGTCGGCATGGCGCACGGGCTCGGCGTGTCGCTCTACACGTGGACCGTCGACGACCTCGATGACATGCGGCGGCTCGTGGCGCTGGGCGTGGACGGGATCACCAGCAACCGCCCGGACCTGCTCGCGCAGCTCCCGCGCGTGGCGCCTGCTCCCGCCCGCTCGCGTTAGCTCGTCGCAGCGACCTCGGCGCCGGCGCGCCGGAAGCCGCCGCCCGCGACCTCCTCGATCGTGATCCACGCGCCGCTGATGGTGCGGCCCGTCGGATCGACGTCCGTGCGCAGCACGGTGAGTTCCTCCTCCGTCGGCGGGTCGAGCGATGCGATCTCGTCGGCGATCACCGGCGCGAAGTCCATGTCCGCCAGCACCTCATCGACGCTGCTCCACGGGGCGACGGCGATCAGCTTCATCCGCCGCGTCTCCTCGTCGAACCCGAACACCGCGCGCTCCGTGATCACGCGGTACGGCCCCGTTTCGGCCGGCAGTCCCGCGCGCTCGCGCGCGCCCGGCGTGCCATCGAGAAACCCCGGCGACGAGACGAAGTCGCACGTCCGCACGAATTTCCGCTTCTCGAGCCGCGTCATGACGATCGTCCGCCAGCACAGCGACGCGATCTCGTTCGCGCCGCCCGGCCCGCCGAAGCGCCGCGCTGGCCGGTCGTAGTCCTCGCCGAGGAACGTCGAGTTGAAGTTGCCGTACTCGTCGACCTGCACCGCGGCCAGGACGCCGTAGTCGATGTACCCGAGCCCCGCGTGGAAATCGACGGTGTTCATGTCCGTCCACGCAGCCGCGCGGCTCGACGACAGCCCCGCGCCGATCATGAATGGCGGCGTCGGCATCGGCATCTGCGGGGCGATGGTGCCGTCTTCGACGACATAGGCGATCTCGGGCGTGCGCAGCCGCTTCGACAGCAGGATGGCGAGCAGCGGCGGCCCGCCGATCGCGACGAAGTACAGCCGGTCCTCCTCCATCATCCGCGACGCATAGACGATCGAAGCCTCGTTTGTGGTGAAGGCGAGCGCGGCGGTCATGTGTAATACCCCTCCGTGTGCGTCTCCTCGGCGCGCATGGCGTGCATCTTCTCCACGCCGACGCGCTTCTCGAGCATCTCGTTGTGCGAGGCGACGCTGTGCACCCACTTCTCGAGGTAGTCGTCCATCTTCCCCTGCATCTGCGCGACGCCGAATTCCATCAGGTGCTGCAGGTCGGCGCGATACAGCCCCGGCACGGTGCCCGGGTAGCACCCGAAGGGCGCGTGCACGACGGCATCGACGAGATAGTAGGGGATCGTCGTCGCGCCCGGATGTTTGCGGATCTCCTCCGTATCGATGATCTCCTCGGTGGAGAGCACGACGCGCTTCGAAGCCATCGCCGTCTCGACGGGCGCGAGCCCGGGCCCGAACACGCGCGCGTTACCGTAGATGTCGCACTGGTTCACGTGGATGAGCGCGACATCCGGGTTCACCGCCGGCACCAGGCACACCGCCTGGCCGGTGTACGGGTCCTCGATCAGCTTCGCACCCGACGTGTTGAACACGTCGGTGCCGCCAACGTAGCGCAGCGGCAGGAACGGCACGCCGAGCGCGCCGGCGAGGTGCCGGTACGCAAGCGCGCCGTTCGTCCACTCGTACATCTTCAGCCGGCCGGCGCGCATCGCCTCGGTGATGACGCTGCCGACCTCCATCCAGCCGACGTCGATCTTGCTGACGCAGCCGCCGGCGGTGAGCAGCGTCGCGTCGTGGGCGCTGAACTTTGCGGCGAGCCACAGGTCGCGCTTCTTCTGGCGGATCACCTCGCGCATCAGCGATGACGGGCCGCGTCGCCAGACGTTGGTGTCGTAGCTCACGTAGTCGCCGTCGCTCACGAAGCGCGCGATCGCGTCGTGTTCGCTCATCCGCTTGTCGATGAGCCGGCGGTCCTTGTGATCGCGCACGAAGCGGCGCATCGCGTCGGGGTCGGGCGGCAGGAACGCGCCCGTACCCTCGGCCAGGATCCGCACGGACTTGCCGTTCGCCGTCACCATCACGTCATCCCTGCTGGCCGTTGCCGGCGGGCGGCACGGGGATCGGGAACGAGGTGATGCGCTCCTCGAGCCCGAGTCCGCGCATGAGGTACTTCAGCTCTTCCCCGCGCCAGGACAGCGGCGCGTCCTCCCAGATCATCTTCTCCGCCTTCAATTCCTGGTTGACGGCCGGATCGGGCGTGAACGGCTTGCCGTACTCCATGTCGAAGAACATCGACTCCATCGGCGGCTTCACCGTCTGGCCGCCGGCCTCCCACTGCTCCGCGGAGTAGCCGACGGCCTGCACGCAGACGGGCACCGCGGTGTCGGGCAGCTTGAGCAGCTTGCCGATCGTCTCGAGCCGCGGGCTGCTCATGCAGCACGTGCCGAGCCCCTCGTCGTAGGCCACGAGCGTCGCCTGCGCGATCGCCTGGCCGACGTCCATGAATGCGAGCGGCGACACCGCCATCGCCTGCCAGCTGGCGGCGAACGCCGGCCGCAGGCCCTTGTTGATCTGCGCCTTCGTGACCTCGGCATCGGTGCCGATCCGCCGCGTATCGGCGAGGCGGTTGAGGTCATCGATCCATTTGTCGATGTGGTAGGCGGCGGTTTCGTTGTACCAGAAGATGAACACCGGCGCGGTCTGCATCTGCTGGTAGCCGAGCGGCGGCGTGATCGCCCGGATCAGCTCCTCCGACGCTTGCTCTTTCCAGATGACGATGCCGCGAACATTCATCACGTTGCCGACGCACGATGCGCGGCGCGCCGCCTCGAGCATCTTCTGGATCTTCTCGCGCTCCACGGGCCGAAACGGCAGGAAGAACCGGATGGTCCGCCTGCGGCCGATGGACTCTTTGACGTGCATAGTTACTCCTCTCCTTCTTCGGACGCCCCGCCGGCGCGCTTCATCAGCGCCACGTACTCGGCGCGCGAGATCATTTCGCCGTACGGCCCGACGAACCACTCCTGCGCATCGCCCGGAGCATCCTCCTTCGTGGCGGGACGGCTTGCGGGCGCCGCCTTCTTCGTCGTGTTCGTGGCGCGCGGCGTCTTTCCGGCCGCGGCCTTGCGTGGCGTCATGGCGTTGCTCCTTCGTGCTGCGCGTGGGGACGGCGCCGGGCGGCATCGCCGGCGTGCCGGGGCGGCGTGAAGTTCGGCGCGAGCGGCATGCACACCTCGCTCCGGAGTCCGCCGTCGAAGGTACGCGCACGCCGCGCGATGGCGAAGTGCCGCAGCGCGCTCGCTTCGACGTGCCCTGTGTCATGCGGCGACGTGCCATTCGGCACTGGAACGCCCGGACCATTTGGAAGCAATCTGGCGGACGGCAGCTTCGCGCTCCCCCCGGCCGGATGGAGCCAGCATGGTAGCCTCACCCCCCCGTGCCCTGCGCCACGCCCGGACCGAGGATTCGTACCGCCGCCAGATCGCGTGGGACGACGTGTTCTGGGGCACCCACTGCGTCGACTGCTATCCCGGCAACTGCCCCATGCGCGTCTTCGTGCGCGATGGCCGGATCGTACGCGAGGAGCAGGCCGGCACGTTCGATGTGATCGAGAAGGGCGTGCCCGACTTCAACCCCATGGGTTGCCAGAAGGGCGTCGCCTGGAGCCGCACGCTCGATGCGCCGGAGCGCGTGCAGTACCCGCTGCGGCGCGCCGGCGAGCGCGGCGAGGGCAAGTGGGAGCGTATCTCCTGGGACGAAGCGACGCGCGAGATCGCCGACGCCATCCTCGACGCGATCGACGACCAGGGTCCCGAGTCGATCGTCACGCTCATGGGCGCCGAGGGCGGCACCTGGACGGGCTTCGGGCACAACCGGCTGATGAATATGCTCGGCGGCCTCGTCACCGACGTGAACGCCGAGATCAACGACTTCTCGCCCGGCATCTACCTCACGTTCGGAAAGTTCAACCTCTGCAGCTCGCTCGATGACCTGTTCCACGGCGAAGTCTTCCTGCTGTTCCAGACGAACCCCGTCTACACCATCACCGCCGCCTACCACTACATCGCCGAGGCCCGCTACAAGGGCTCGGAGGTGTACCTGTTCGCGCCCGATGTCAGCCCCTCGCACATGCACGCCGACTACTACCTGCCGACGCGCGCCGGCACCGACGCCGCGTGGGCGCTCGGCGCCTCGCAGGTGGTGATCGAGGAGGGGCTGTACGACGCGGACTTCGTGCGGGAGCAGACCGACCTGCCGCTGCTCATCCGTCTCGACACGAAGCAATATCTCCGGGAGACGGACTTCGAGGAGGACGGCAACGACGAGCAGTTCTACGTGTGGGACAGCGCCGCCGGCGAGGTGGCGCCCGCGCCACGCGCGTCGCTCGACCTCGAAGGCGTCACACCCGCGCTCGAGGGCTCGTACCGCGTGCGCACGCGCGACGGCAACGTGCGCGTCGCGCCGGCGTTCGTGCTGCTGCGCGAGCACCTCGACCGCGACTACACGCCCGAGAAGGCCGCGGAGATCTGCGGCATCCACCCCGACAACATCCGCGACCTCGCGCGGAAGGTGGCGAAGAAGCGCACGCAGGCGTTCGCCGGGGGCACGTCGCTGAAGTACTACCACGGCGACCTGACGCTGCGCGCCGTCAACCTGCTGCTCGGCCTCACTGCGAACTTCGGCAAGAAGGGCACCGGCGTCGGCTGCTGGTCCGTCGGCCTGTTCGACGGCCCGACGATCACCGGGGCCAAGGAGCGCACCGGCCGCCGCGCCGCGCGCAAGATCATCGAGCAGCACCGCCAGGTCATGGAAGCAATGCAGCTCATGGACGAGACACGCTCCGATGAGATGGCGGGCATCGAGATGGCCGCGCTCGCGGCGAAGTCCGCGCAGGTGGGCATGGTCCCGCCGGCGTTCCTCTGGTACTACCACGCCGGCTACCGCGAGAACTGGAATAACGCCGCGTGGCACGACGAATCGCTCACCCGCACGTTCGACGACTACCTGGGCGAGGCGATGGACAAGGGGTGGTGGACCGGCGTCGTGCGCCCGGGGCCCGAGACCGAGCCGCGCGTGCTGTTCCAGTCGGGCGGCAACACGCTGCGGCGGCAGCGCGGCGGCTCCAACATGCTGCTCACGCACCTCTGGCCGAAGCTCAAGAAGATCATCACCATGGACTACCGCATGAGCACCACCGCGTGCTGGTCCGACATCGTCCTGCCGGTCAAGTCGCAGTACGAGCGCCCGGCGTTCCACCTGCCGACGCCGCACATGCTCCTGCTCATCTACAGCGAGGAGGCGGCGAAGGCGCCCGGCGAGTCCAAGACCGAGTACGAGATCGCGCAGCTCGTCGCCAGGAAGATCGGCGAGCGCGCGCGCCAGCGCGAGTGCATCGAATACATCGACCCGCGGGGGAATCCGCGCCGGCTCGACAACCTGTACGACCGGCTGACGCTCGGTGGCGCCATCGCCGACGAGCGCGACGCGGTGAAGGAGATGGTGCTCGACGGCCGGATGACCGGCGGCCTGCCCGAGGACCTGACGGTCAAGGACCTCGAGGAGAAGGGCTACGTCAGGTTCAAGGACTGGGGCATGTCGGTCCTCGCGCTCAACCAGGCCGGCGACATCGAGGAGGATTCGACGTTCGCGACGCTGACGTGGCACACGCGCGACAAGGTCCCGTACCCCACGCTCACGCGCCGCGCGCAGTACTACTTCGACCACCCGTGGTTCATGGAAGCCGGCGAGTCATGGCCCGTCGCCAAGCCCAACCCGAAGATGGGCGGCGACTACCCGTTCTTCATGACCTCCGGCCACAACCGCTGGTCGATCCACTCCATCCAGATCGCCAACAAGCTGATGCTCGAGACGCACCGCGGCCAGCCGCACATGGTGATGAACACCACCGATGCCACGGCGAAGGGCATCGAGGATGACGAAGAAGTGCGCGTGTTCAACGATATGGGCTCGTTCAACGTGCGCGTGAAGACGTCGCCCGGCGTAATGCCGGGACAGGTCGTCGTCTACAACGGCTGGGACCCGTACCAGTTCAACGGCTGGCGCGGCCCCATGGACCTCGAGCCCGGCATGGTCAAGCCGCTGCATCTCGCCGGCGGCTACGGCCACCTGCGCTACTGGCCGATCCAGTGGCAACCAACCCCCGTCGACCGCGCCGTCCGCGTGGATGTCGCCAAGAAGAATGGACACAAGGAGGATTCCCCGATGTACGCAGAGCAGATGGTCCTGCCTCCAGAGCTGATGGAGAAGGCGCGCCTGGCGGCGCTCGCGAAGAAGAAGGCGGCGGCGAAGGGCAAGGCCGCGCCGGCAAAGGCGGCGGCGAAGAAGGCTGCGCCGGCAAAGGCCAAGGCGGCGCCGAAGGCGAAGCCCGCCGCGAAGAAGGCCGCGCCAAAGGCGAAGCCCGCCGCGAAGAAGGCCGCGCCGAAGGCGAAGCCCGCCGCGAAGAAGGCCGCGCCGAAGGCGAAG
>JAJTXQ010000035.1 GCA_021462855.1 Dehalococcoidia bacterium
GAGGCAAACGATAAGTCCACGCAAAAATTCAGCGAACTCTTCTACCGAGAACTTCTCAAAGGGTCATCAACGACCTCGGCACTTCAAACGGCCGCAATCCAGATGATCCACGACAAGTCTTCTGGTTTTCACGAGCCATATTTCTGGGGAGGTTTCACCCTACTTGGAGATTTTCGTTAGCCATCGGTCTTGTCTACCGGAAGCCAATTCGCAGCAGCCGGCCTTTTTGTCGTTAATAGTAGTCACTGGATCTCAGTCAACTAGTTTAAATCGATTCCTTAGCATCGGCCGATTCCTCTTCAGCCTTCGTCTTCGTTGACTCGCCTGCAAGAAGCTGGTTCTGCTTGCGGGCATCTACTACATTGAGCCTGCTGATCTCTGCGTCCTTTGCAGTAACTTTGTCTTGTAGAGTATTAGTAATCCTTTCAGATCGGGTTGCCCGACTTTCTCCCTCGTTGGTTTTACGCGAAGCAATTAAAAAGCCGGCAACTATTCCCAACAAGATGTGCCCCTAACGATGTAATAATACTGTTGCTATCCCTTGGTTTTGGTCCTGGAGCATCTGAGACGCATATTCCGCTTTTTTTCGCCTGCGTTCGATAAAGATTTATATCCACTCGAATTGGTTGTCAGAATGCAGAGGATAAGAACCTTAGCTTATAATATTATCATTCTCGCTACGCTGCCACTAGGTGAACCTCGGAAAAGGCTACCCCCTATTTCGTTTGGCCATTCCTATCGCTTGAGGCGTTTAGAATAAGGGAACCGAACAAAGTTGGAAGATACTTTTGATTCTCAATGAGCGGGTGTCAAGCTGTTTTACCGGCAAGTAATCTCACTATGAAGAACGCGAAGAGTTGTAATAAATGTAATAGGCACTACTCAAATGAGACAGCCTTTTGTCCTTACTGCGGGAAAAGTTTGATTAGCAGTCTCGTCTGCGCCAGGTGTAACTTTGCTAATAAATCGAACGCTAATTTTTGTGGACAATGTGGCACCTCGCTAAATAAATCCGCATTTCCTTCCATACCTGAAAACGACCTTCCCGAACTCCCTGAAAGAGGACGAGTGAATCCCACGATTGACCCGGTCATTGATGTTGCCAACCTCTCCTACTCGATTCCTCAATCGGAAGAGAAAGTTGTCTTAAATAAATGCCCTTCAGGGGTTCCGTATTGGGAACACGAATATGTCTATGGTGTCTCCGAACTCGACTACGCCTCCAAGAATCAAAAGGCATTTTACCAATACTTTAAGAATACATTTTTGAACAACGTTTTGATTGATATTGAGGGGAATTCCAATTACGCCTTCATTCTGCTCTTCGATCTTCGAAATCAGTACAAGACGCATCGGAACATTTTGAGACTGGAAGATGCCTTTTCAAAACTTGCGACAATTTGTCCCAAAACAAGGACATATAGTCTAGAAATGTTGCGCGAAACAATGACCTCCGCCGGTGATTCAGAAGGTCTTAGGCGTTTGAGTGAACGGCAACACGAGGAAGAGTACTGGCGATTCGGGAGCAAATATAAGAGAAGGCTCGGGTTGGACTTTGAGCAGGTTGAGCTGCTAAATAGGCTTCCTTATCCTCGAAGTAATTTTGTCGACATCGAGTACTGTTGTTTTGAGGTAATCAAACTGTATCTCGCGACAATCGAGAAACTGAAACTTGAGTACATAGCAAATCACACAACATTGGACAAAGAGTCTGAAAGGATCGCGGATTTAGTCGCGAGGAAACATTTCCGGTATCGCTTCAATAGTTACAATTATCAGTGGGCAGTTCAGTCAGTTACCGAAAATATTTACTCGATCATTTTTAAGCACTGTGAAAATGCGGTTCGGGA
>JAJTXQ010000036.1 GCA_021462855.1 Dehalococcoidia bacterium
CCCCGACAGCAACGAAACGGCCGGCGCGCCATGCCCGTTCACCGTGAGCGCCACCAACCCCGCGCTCGCCGACAGCGACGGCGACCGTGTGACCGACGGCGCTGAGTGCATGCTGGCGTATGACCCGAACAACATCTCGGCCAAACCCACCACGACGGAATGCGGCCTGTCCACCGACGACGACAACGACGGCATCCTCGCGTACCGCGAGTCCTGCTACTTCAGCACCGATCCCGCCGACCCCAACGGCGATGACGACGCGCTCGACGACGGCTGCGAGGTGGCATCGGTGAACGCGGACCAGTTGGTGAACGTGCTCGACCTGCAGCAGGTGGCGCAGAGCGTGCCACCATCCGGGATCGCCGGGTACATCGTCAACCTCGACATGAACCGCGACGGCGCGATCAAGGTCATCGACCTTCAGTTCGTCGCGGCGCGCAGCGGGCCCTGCCCCTGACCGGCGCCGCCGCCCGGCGGGTGCTACCCTGCGTGCCATGCCGAACCTCGCGGTGCGCGGCGGCGCGCCGCTCCGCACGAAGCCCTGGCCCGAATGGCCTCAGCACGACGACCGGGAGCGCCGCAACCTGGCGCGCGTGCTCGAAAGCGGCAACTGGGGCGGCTTCCCCTCGCCCAACGTCATGGCTGCCGAGTTCGCCGAGCGCTTCGCCGCGCACCACGGCGCGAAGTACGGCATCTGCACCACGGGCGGCACCACGGCGCTCGAGGTCGCCCTCCGCGCCGCCGGCCTCGAGCGTGGCGACGAGGTGCTCGTGCCCGCGCTCACGTTCTACGCGACGGCGTTCGCGGCGCTGGTCCAGGGCTTCAAGCCCGTCTTCGTCGACATCGATGACGGCTCGTGGTGCATGGACCCGGCGCAGATCGAGCGGCACATCACGCCCGACACGCGCGCGATCCTCCCCGTGCACCTCGGCTCGCGCATGGCGGACATGGACCGCATCACCGAGATCGCGCGCCGCCACGGCCTGCGCGTGATCGAGGACTGCGCGCACATGCACGGCGGCGCCTGGCGAGGTCGCGGCGCCGGAAGCCTCGGCGACATCGGCTGCTTCAGCTTCCAGTCATCGAAGCTGATGACCTGCGGCGAGGGCGGCATCATGCTCACCAGCGACGACACGCTGGAGGAGCGCTGCCACGCCTACGTGAACTCCGGCCGCGTCAAGACGAGCGACCGCACCGCCGCCGAAGGCACGATGCTCGGCTGGAACTACCGCATGACGGAGTTCCAGGCGGCCGTGCTGCTCGCGCAGCTCGAGCGGCTGCCCGGGCAGGTGGCGCACCGCAACCGCACGATCGCGCACTTCGAACGCCGCATCGCCGAGATCGATGGCGTCAGCACGTTGCCGCACGATGAGCGCATGACGACGCGCTCCGGCTACGGCGTCATCCTCCGCTACGACGAGCGCGCCTGGCGCGACGTCTCGCGCGACCGCTTCGCCTGGGCGCTGCACAAGGAGGGCATGCGCCTGCACGGGGCGTTCTACACGCCCGTCTACAGCAACGCGCTCTTCGCCTGGAAGGACGCGCCGATCGAGGTTGACTACTCCGGCGTGCGCTGCCCCGTCGCGGAGCGCGCCGCGAGCCGGGAGATGATCTGGCTCCCGCACGAGGTCTTCCTCGCCGGGGAGCGCGACATCGACGACCTCTGCGACGCGATCATCAAGCTGCGCGAGAACATCGACGAACTGCAGGTGTAGGCACCCGGCCGCGCGCCGCCGCCGTCCGTCCGATACTCCTCCGGACGTCTGCTATCCTGCGGCTTTGAAGGCGGCCCACCGATGACGAACTGGCGCGAAAAAGAAGCGAAGTACTTCCTCCGCGCGGGCAAGCGCATGGACCTGCTCGCCGTCCGCGGCGAAGGCACGCGCATCTGGGACGAGCACGGCCGCGAGTACCTCGACTTCTTCGGCGGCCCGGCGACGATCAGCCTCGGCCACTCGCATCCGGTCGTCGTCGACGCCCTCGTCGACCAGGCGAAGCAGCTGATCCACGTCTCGAACAGCTTTTACTCCATCCCGCAGCTGCAGCTCGCCGAGCTGCTGATC
Organism: Dehalococcoidia bacterium; assembly: GCA_021462855.1. Taxonomy (GTDB): domain Bacteria; phylum Chloroflexota; class Dehalococcoidia; order DSTF01; family JACRBR01; genus DTUCFX13. The sequence goes on from JAJTXQ010000036.1 coordinate 2,064, forward strand.
GAACACTCGTGCTTCGACCGCGTGTACTTCATGAACAGCGGCGCCGAAGCGAACGAGGGGGCGCTCAAGATCGCGCGGAAGTGGGGCAAGGAGAAGAAGAACGGCGCGTTCGAGATCATCTCCGCGGTCAACGCGTTCCACGGCCGCACGCTGCAGATGATCACGGCCGGCGGCACCGAGCGGTACAAGGCCCCGTTCTCGCCGCTGCCCGAGGGCTTCATCCACGTGCCGTTCAACGACGCCGACGCGATCAGGCAGGCGACGACGCCGCGCACGGTCGCCGTCTTCCTGGAGCCGATCCAGGGCGAGGGCGGCATCAACGTCCCCGACGACGACTACCTGAAGCGCGTGCGCGCCTGGTGCGACGAGCAGAACATCCTGCTGATCCTCGATGAGGTGCAGACGGGCTGCGGGCGCACGGGGGCGCTCTTTGCGTATGAGCTCTTCGGCGTCGAGCCGGACATCGTTACGCTCGGCAAGGGGATCGGCAGCGGCGTGCCGCTGTCTGCGTTCCTGGTGAAGGAGCACGCCGCGGTGTTCACGCCGGGCGATCACGGCAGCACCTACGGCGGCGAGCCGCTCACCACCCGCGTCGGGTACGAGGTGATGAAGTACATCATTGACAACGATATCCCGGGACAGGTCGCGCAGAAGGCGAAGGCCGTCGAGCGCCGCCTCCACTCGCTCATGGATCGCTGCCCGCATGTCACCGAAGTGCGCGGCAAGGGGCTGATGTGGGCCGTGCAGTTCAGCGGCGACATCGGCGAGCGCGTGACGAACGACGCGCTCGCGGCCGGCCTCATCGTCAACAACGTGCGGCCGAACGCCGTGCGCCTCGCGCCGCCGCTGACGATCAGCGATGACGATCTCGAGCACGGCCTGACCATCCTCGAGCACGTCATCGAGGACGCCATCGGCGCTTCGAAGTAGTTCGCTCACGTGCAACCGGCCGCCGCGCGCCACTGGCCGTGCTATCCTCGTTCCGTCCCCGTCGTTTGAGATCGAGGTTACGTGCGCGTCGCGCTCTTCCTCCTCGCGGTCCTGACCGCCGGCTTCACCATGCTCGCGCCCCCGCGTCCCGAGGGCGCGCGCGCCGATAGCCAGCCCTTCCTTGCCGACGCCGGCCCGGTGATCGTCGCTGACCGCATCATCTGCTCGCTCGCCAACGCCGACGCCGCCACGTCACGCATCACCGGCCAGGACGGCGGCATTTCGGTCGAGGTCGATGGCACGAGCTACTGGTTCTTCGCGGACACGCTGTACGACCTGCCGGGCGGCACATACATGATCTCGAACGACGTCGCCGTCTCGACGGACGCCGACGCGTCGGACTGCGTGTCGATGACGCACAAGTCCACCGCCGCCGAAGCCGTCCCGCTGCTCGAAGCGCTGCCCGAAGAGCTTGGCGCGTGGCCGAACGGCGTCGTCGCATCCTCGGCCGGGACGGTGCACTTCTACATCAGTTCGCACCGCGAGGGCCCGGCATGGTACATCCGCGGCATCGGCCTCGGCCGCGTCGACATGGCGTCGCTCGAGGCGACGCGGGTGCACGACATCATGTTCGACGCCGCCGACTTCGGCGATGAACCGATCGGCGCGCCGGGCATCGTCGTCCAGGGCGAGACCGCCTACCTGTACATCCACACCGCGCCGGGCCGCGTGCTCCTCGCCCGCGTCGCGCTCACCGCGATCGAGGACAAGGCGGCCTACGAATTCTGGGATGGCGTGTCGTGGTCGGCCGACCCGCGCGACGCGCAGGCGCTCTGGACGGACGCCGGCGGATTCAACGGCGTCTCCGTCCGCTGGAGCGAGCCGCTCGGGAAGTGGCTGGCCATCTACAATGGCGACCTCACGCGCAAGGTCCGCGTCCGCACCGCGGACGCCTTCACCGGACCGTGGAGCCGCGAGTACCAGTGGCTCGACTGCGCGCGCTACATCGCGCCGTGGTCGTTCCCGATGTGCTACTCACCGATCTTCCACCCGCAGTACGACCGCGACGGCGGCCGCACGATGACCGTCACGCTATCCAGCACCGAGCCGTACGAGGTCGCCGTGCACGAGGTGCGGCTCGGCGTGGCCGTGTACCAGTGGCGCGGGTCCAGCGGGGCCGCGAGATACGAATCGGCGGACCCCGGCGCCGGCTGGACGCGCGAGGGCATCGCGTTCTACGCGTCCGATACGCCCATTGCGGGGTACGCGGCCGTGCGGCGCTGGACCAACGCCTCGGGGGAGTATCTCTACGCCGTATACTCGCCCGGATTCGGCTGGACCGATGGCGGCGTCGCGTTCTGGACGCCCGGCAAGAAGTCGCCGCCTGGCGCCAACCTCGATTTCGACCCGGTGTACCGCTGGGAACGCGGGGCCGAACGCGTGTACTCGCCGATGCCCGGTCTCGACGCGCTCGGCTACACGCGCGGACCCGCCGCGTGGTACGGCATGTGCGGCGACACCGACCTCGACGCCGCGAGCGACTGCGCCGAGGCGTGGACCGGCACCGACCCGCTGTTGCCCGACACCGACGGCGACGGATTCCTCGACCGGCCGGCGTCCACCAGCAACCCGAACTTTATGCCGGCGACAGACAACTGTCCGACCGTGCCGAACCCCGACCAGGCGAACAACGATGCCGAACCGATCCGTGGCGGCGACACCGGCATGCAGGACTGGACCCACCCTGCCGCCGACAACCTGGGCGACGCGTGCGACGACGACCTCGATAACGACGGCCTGTCGAACGACGACGAAGCCGCGCGCGGCACCGACGAGCGCAAGCGCGACACGGACGGCGACACGTGGAGCGACCGGATCGAGACCCTGTGCGGCGCCGACCCGCTCTCGTCCGCGAACCGCCCGTCAGGCGCTGATGGCGACGGCGACCTCATCTCCGACGCCTGCGAAACGGCGATCGGCTCGCGGCCGACACAGCCCGACAGCGACAACGACACGCTCAGCGACCTCATCGAGGCGCGCTGGGGCAGCGACCCGCTGAGCAACGACAGCGACGGCGACGGCGTGCGCGACCAGTGCGAGGTCGCATCCGTGAACGTCGATACCTCCGTCAACGTCATCGACCTGCAACAGATCGCCATGCGCAACCTCGACCACAGCGAGGCGCCCGCCGACATCAACCGCGACAACGCGGTGAACACGACGGACCTGTACATCTCCGCGACCAAGATCGCTGTCTGCTGAGCCCACGCGCGCGGCTTGCGCGCGCCGGGCCGCCGGCCTACCGTGCCCGCGGGAGTGGATGGGTCCCGGTGGGTTCCACGGTCTTCAAAACCGTTGCGATGGCGCCTTCGCGTCGTCGGGAGGGTTCGACTCCCTCGCACTCCCGCCAGCAGGAGTCTACTGGGGCGTGGCGGAGGCACATGCCGAGCCATCAGGGGGGAACCCGGAGTGCGCTGGTTCGCCACCCGGGCTCGGTGATGGTTGGTGTCGCCGGCCGTCTCCCTGGCAACGCTCGTCGTAGATCCTGGGTCGGTGGCAGAGGGGCCCGCGCGCGCCTCACGAGCCGCTCTCATGTTCGGCGCGGCCGGTGTCGTGACGGTGTCGTCCGTCCTCTCCAACTCGGTGACAGGCTCGCCGACTGCGATGGACGCCCTCGGGCGCCCCGATACGGCCGCCGAAGCCGTTGCCATGGCGCCGCCTTCGCGTCAGGCCGGAGACACGCCCCAGCCGCCGCACCTGACGGCCGCGCGGGCGACAAGAAAGCCACGCCGCTGCGTGGCTTTCGACATGGGCTGGCCGGGCCCCTACGCCGCCTGGCGCACCGCGGCGATGTTCAGCGTGATCTTCACCGCGTCGCTCACGACGACACCGCCGGCTTCGATCACGCCGTTCCAGTTCACGCCGAAGTCGCGCCGGTTGATCTTCGCGGTCGCGGTGAAACCGGCGCGGTCGTTGCCGTAGGCGTCGATCCCGCGGCCATCGAACTCGACATCGAGCGTCACCGGGCGCGTGACGTCGCGGATCGTCAGGTCGCCGGCCAGCTTCCAGTCATCGCCGTCGCGCCGGATCTTCGTGCTGCGGAACGTCATCCGCGGGTAGCGCTCGACGTTGAAGAAGTCGTCCGACCGCAGGTGCGCGTCCCGCTGTTCGGCGCCGGTGTCGACGCTCGCGACGTCGATCGACGCTTCGATGCGCGAGCGCTCCGGCGCCGCTTCATCGATCTCGAAGCTCCCCTCGACCGCGCCGAAGCGGCCCTTCACGGTCGACACCATCATGTGCTTGACCGCGAACTCGACGCTCGAGTGCGCCGCATCGATGTTCCACGCGCTCGTGGCGTTCTGCGTGCCGCTGCTGGTTGCGGTGGTCATGGCCCGGTACTCCCTTGCTGCTGCTCCCTGCCTTCCCGTGAGGCAGTTACCATTCGTAAGTGACTATACGGGTATTAGCTTATGGTTGTCAAGGGCCTTACGATGGGTAATAATCAGGGCATGGATGACGAGCCGCTCGCGCCCTTCTGTGCCGAGTACCACCACGCCGTCGAGGTCATCGGTGGGCGCTGGACCGGCGCCATCGTCCGCGCGATGCTCTCCGGCCTGACGCGCTTCAGCGACATCACCCACGCGATCCCCGGCCTCAGCGACCGCATGCTCTCCGAGCGCCTGAAGGCGCTCGAGGCCGAGAGCATCGTCGAGCGTTGTGTCGCGCCGACGACGCCCGTGCGCATCGACTACCGGCTGACAGAAAAGGGCCGCGCCCTCGGCGCCGTCGTCAACGCCGTCACCGCCTGGGCGGAGGAGTATCCGCGGGCCACGGAAGCGCGCGCGGGCTAGCTGCCCGCTAGGGTCGCATGCCGCGGGCGATCGGGCCGCGCGGCGACGACTCGATGATCTCGTACGCGCGGCGCGCGAACTCCACCAGCAGCGGCCGCGTGTCGCGCGGGTCGATGATCTCCTCGATCCCGAACACCTCCGCGGTCAGGATCGGGTCGCGCAGCGACGCGAGGTTCGCCTCGAGCTCGGCGCGCAGCTTGTCGGGGTCATCGGCGGCCTGGAGCTGCCGCTTGTACGCCGCCTCAACGCCGCCCTCGATCGGCAGCGAGCCCCACTCGGCCGAAGGCCACGCGTAGCGCGTGTTCGCGCGCGTGTGGTTCGTGTGCCCGGCGCCCGCGACGCCGAACGTCTTGCGGATGATGATCGCGCACCACGGCGTCGTCGCCTGGTACACCGCGGCGAGCGCGCGCACGCCCTTGCGGATCGTCCCCTGCTCCTCCGCCACGATGCCGACCAGGAACCCCGGGTTGTCGACGAGGTTCACGACCGGCAGGTGGAACGTGTCGCACAGGTCGACGAAGCGTGTCATCTTCTCGGCGGCCGCGGCATCGATGGCGCCGGCGGCGAACAGCGGGTCATTCGCCATCACGCCGAGCGGGATGCCATCGACGCGCGCGAGCCCGGTGATCAGCGCCGGTCCATAGTGCCGTCCCATCTCGAAGAACGAATCGATGTCGAACACGAGCTCGATGATCTCGCGCATGTCGTACGGGCGGCGGCGGTCGCGCGGGACGATCGACAGCAGCGCCTCCTCCCGCCTCCCCGGGTCGTCATCGGGGTCGACGAGCGGCGGCGCCTCCCAGACCGACGACGGCAGGTACGACAGGAAGCGCCGGACATGCTCGAACGCCTCGGCCTCCGACTCCACCTCGTTGTCGACCGCGCCGCTCGCGTGCGCCTGGATGTGCGAGCCGCCGAGTTCCTCCTTGTCGACCTCGCGCCCGAACGCGCGGTAGACGACAGGCGGCCCGGCGACGAACAGCTGGCTCGCCCCGCGCACCATCACCGAGAAGTGCGACGCGGCGACGCGCGCGGCGCCGAGCCCAGCGACCGGACCGAGCGCCGCCGCAACGACCGGCACCTGCGAGAGCAGCGCCACCGAGACGTCCCAGTCCGGGTTGAACGGCACGTAGGAGCGGCGGAGCGCCGCATTCGTCTTCACGCTGCCGCCGCCGCCCGTGCCATCGACCAGCCGCACGACGGGGATGCGCAGCTCGCGCGCGGTGCGTTCGCTCCACCCCATCTTGTTGCCGACCGCGCCGTCGGCCGCGCCGCCGCGCACGGTGAAGTCGTCGGCGCCGATGACGATCGGGCGGCCGTCGATCGTGCCGCGCCCCGTCACGAAGTTCGATGGCGTGAGGCCGCGCAGCTTGCCGTCGTCGTCGTACTCGACGCGGCCGGCGATCGTGCCCGCCTCGCGGAATGAGCCGTCATCGAGCAGCGCGTCGATGCGCTCGCGGACGGGCATGCGCCCGGCCGCGACGTGGCGCGCGACGCGCTCCTCGCCGCCCATCTGCCGCGCGAGCGCGCGCCGACGCGCGATCTCCTCGAGCTCTGGCTCCCACGTCATCGCGCCGCCAGTGTAACGCCGCGGGCCAGCGCCCGCCGCCGCTGCGCAGCACAACGGCGATCCGCAAGCGTCAACGGCGGGAGGCGTCGAACTGCGCCACCAGCGCAGCCGGCGCGACGCAGCGCCACGCGTCTTCGATGAGGCCTGCGAGCATCTTCCAGTCCTGCCGCACGTCGACGTACACGCCGAGCCACCCGCGGTGCCCGACGTACGGCGGCGAGAAGAACCGCTCCGGCGCCATATCGACCAGCGCACGCTGCGCGCCGTCTGGCGCGGCGCACCAGAACGCCACGCGGTCGTCGTGGTGGTGATTGCTGTACACGGCAAAGAGCTTCTTGTCGCGCAAGAACCACGCCGGCTCGCCGTGGCTCGGTCGCTCGGTCGCCTCCGGCATGGCCATGCAGAGCGCGCGCAGGCGCGGCAACGGGTCGGCGCGTCGTGGCATGGCAGCGATCCTAGCACGGACGCTGCGTCCGCGTCGCTCCTCCGCTAGCATGAGGCGAAGGAGGGGCGACATGCGCGTGCTGATCGCGGCCTCATCGAAGTACGGCGCGACGCGCGAGATCGCCGAGCGCATCGCGGACACCATCGCCGCGGAGGGGCTCGCTACATCGGTCATCGAGCCGGGCCCCGCGCCCGGGATCGGCGCGTTTGACGCGGCCATCCTCGGCAGCGCCGTGTACATGGGCCACTGGATGAAGCCGATGCGCGAGTTCGTCGAGCGGCACGCGGAGGCGCTTGCGCAACGCCCCGCGTGGTTGTTCTCCAGCGGGCCGGTCGGCGACCCACCGAAACCGGCCGAGGAGGACGTCGACGTCTCGGATATCGAGGCGCTGGTGCACCCCCGCGGACACCGCGTGTTCACCGGCCGCCTGGCGCGGAAGGACATGGGGTTCGCCGACCGCGCCATCGCCACGGCGCTTCGCGCGCCGGACGGCGACTTCCGAGACTGGGCGGCGATCGAGGCATGGGCGCGCGAGATCGCCGCGGCGTTGCGGCGGTCCAGCTGACGCACGCGTCCGCGACACAGCATCGCGCAGATCCCGGGGAGGAGCGACCGCCATGCGCATCACAGATCCGGCCGACCTATCGCAGCGCTTCGCGGAGTACATGCACGCCGGCGACATCGACGCCGTAATGAGCCTGTACGAGGACGGGGCCGTCATGCCTGACAACTTCGGCGTCAATCAGAGCGGCGCGGCGACGATCCGCGCGAACATGGCGCCATTCGCGCAGGCGCGGCCCGACATCCGCTGCGACGTCACGAAGGTGATCATCGCCGGCGACATCGCGCTCGTGCACAACCGCTGGTCGATGTCCGGCGCCTCGGGCTACGCCATCGAGGTCGCGCGAAAACAGGCCGATGGCACGTGGCGCTACGTCATCGACGACCCGTTCAACCAGCTCGTCCCCGACAACATCGTGTAGCGCACACCGTGGCGGCGGCGCCGGGTCCAGGCGATGCGGCACATCGCCACGCGATACAATTCCAGCCACGCGTTGACGTGGCAGTGTTGCGGTGCGCCGGCGCAGGAGGTCGCATGAGCTCACGGTCCCGGGATGACCGCGGCGTCGATTACGCCGCCCTCGCTGAGTTCCGCTACCAGCTGCGGCAGTTCCTTCGGTCCAGCGAGGACGCCGCACGCGGCGTCGGCCTTCAGCCGCAACAGCATCAGCTGCTCCTGGCGGTGAAGGGCGCGCCGACGCCCGACGTCACGATCCGTCACCTGAGCGAGCGGATGCAGCTGCGCCATCACAGCGTGGTGGAATTGATCGACCGGCTCGCCGAGCGCGACCTCGTGCGGCGCCGCCCGGGCGCCGCCGACCGCCGCACCGTCTGCGTGGAGCTGACCGACGAAGGAGAGGTCGTGTTGCGGGCGCTCTCCGTGCACCATGTGAAGATGCTCGCGGACGCGCGCGGCCTCGTGCGCGCGCTCGCCGCTGTAGTCCCCGCGCGCGTCACCCGCGCATCACCATCGCCCTCGGCTCGATGCGCGCGCTCAGGTCCTTGATCATCGCTTCATCGCGTTTGAGCGATTGCCGCAGGCCGAAATCTTCCGTGCGGCCGATCTCCATCTTCAACTCGCCCAGGTCGTAGGCGAGCAGGCGCCGCAGCAGTTCCGCCTCCTCGGGTGAGAGGTGCAGCGTGACCGGGTCTCCGACGCTGGACGGCATCCCCGCGCCGTCGGCGCCATCCCGCACGAGATCCTCGAGGCCGTGGTACTCCATCCCCGCGAATACCCGCTTCGAGTCGATGTTCAGCACCACGCTCGACATCTCCCAGCTGACATGATCAACCCGGTGCGGCGACACGAGCAGGTCGCGGTGGTGCAGCCAGCCGCCGGTCTCGACGATGAAGTCGCGGATCCGCCAGTCCGCCAGCACGAAATCGGACACCCGGCCCACCGGCCCGCTATGCGTGACAACGTGGTAGCCGGCGATCGCGCGCAGGCTCCGCAGGTGCGGATCTCCCGGCTGTTCGCAGAATGTCATCGATTCGCCACGGCTGGTCGCCGCGTGCATGCTCGTGAGCGGCAGCGGCGTCAGGCCGATCGGTGCGTAGTAGGCGCCAATCCAGTACGCCGGCCAGGAGAAATAGTCGCGGTACTGCAATTCCTTCTGGCGCGATACCGGGATCTCCGTCTCGACGGGCGGGCTCCCGGCGACCTGCTCGCACGTCAGGTCCACGTCCACGCGCCGTTTGCGCCGGTCGATGCGCTGCACCGCCAGCGGCGAGATCAGCACCCGCCGGCTCTGGAGCCACGAACCTGTTTCGACGACGACGTAACGCGTGTTCCACGTTTCATCGTCGAAGTACAGGTCTCGCGCCGAGCCCAACTCGCCGTCGCGCGCGTTGATCGTGAAGCCTTCCATGTCTCGCGCTGTCGTAAGCATCGTCAGATCCGTTCTGCTGACCCTCCCAAAGTATATCGTGAAACGATATCAGATCCGTGGCAAACGGCGCCCGCGGCATGCATGCGCCATCGCGTTACCCCCGCCACCTCCCGAAGGCACTTGATGCACCGCCGCGCCTGCCGTAGCGTTCAGCGCATCGCAATCAGGCAGGAGCGAGGGGACCAATGCCGACGTTCAACTCCGCGGGCGTGCCGATCCACTACACCGACGAGGGAAGCGGCCCGCCGGTCGTGCTCGCGCACGGGTTCGCCGCGGACGCTGACCGCAACTGGCGCGCGCCCGGCGTCATCGCAGCGCTGCTCGCCGCGGGCAGGCGCGTCATCGCGTTCGATGCGCGTGGCCACGGCGCCAGCGGCAAGCCGCATGACCCGGAGGCGTATGACCGCGACGCCATGGCCGGCGACGTGGTGCGCCTCATGGACCACCTGGGCATCGAACGCGCCGACCTTGCGGGTTACTCGATGGGCGGGTTCACGTCGGCGTCGCTGCTCGCGAAACACCCGGAGCGGTTCAACAGCGTGGTCCTCGCCGGCGTCGGCGACTCGGTCATCGAGCCGGGCCAGGCGTCGATGCGCGGCCGCTCGCGGCACATCGCCGAGGCGATGCGCGCATCGGCCGGAGCGCGGCACGACGACGAGACGGCGCGCGGCTTCCGCGTCTTCGCCGAGGCGTTGGGGAATGACCTGCAGGCGCTCGCCGCGGTGGTCTCCGCGCCCGACCGCGCGATGTTCGACCCGGCCGCGCTCGCCGGCAACACGCTGCCCGTGCTCGTACTCGTCGGCGATGCCGACGCGCTCATTGGACCGAGCGATGGCCTCGCCGCAGCCGTCCGCGGCGCGAAGCACGTCGTCGTGCCGGGCGATCACCTCAGCGCCGTCGGCCAGGCGGCGTTCCGGCAGGCGATCGTAGATTTCCTCGCCGAGTGCTCACCCGCCGGCGGGTAGCGCGCTACGCCGACACGTACGACTCGAGTTCCGCGAAGTTCCAGCGGCGCATGTTACGGGGGTCGTACGCCTTTGGGCCGCGGTTGGTCCAGCGACGGCCGTCAGCCGTCTCGACCATCCAGTTCGGATTGACGTTGCGGCCCTTCGCGCGCTCGCTGTACGGCGCACCCTTCACGCCGAGCCAGATGTAGCGCACCGGCCAGCGCCCGGCGTTCCGGCACTCGGTGAACATCGCCTGGAAGTACGACGCGCCGAGATGCGAGTAATGGCGCTCGTCGAACGCGGCGTCGGCGCGCGCGGCCATCTTGCTGGCGGCTTCGCGCGCAGCGGCGCCGACGGGAGAAGCTGAGCTGACGACAGGCACCGGCTTGGTGGGTTCGGGCATCACCACATGGTACGCGCTCGGCGCGGCTCAGACATCGCGCGCGCAGCGGAAGCCCGTGTGACCGGTGGCGCTGTCCGGCGTGTTCGCGCTGCGCGCCGACACGCGATAGCGGTGGCAGTACGAGGCGTGGCACAGGTACGAGCCGCCGCGGATCACCTTCTGCACGCCGTCCGGGGGCCCTTGCGGCCGGTCCGCGCTCGCCATCGCGTGCCAGTCGACGCTGAACCAGTCGGCGCACCACTCCCACACGTTGCCCGACGTGTTATACAGCCCGAAGCCGTTCGGCGCATATGCGTCGACTGGCGCGGCGCCGTAGTAGCCGTCGTCGCCCGTGTTGTCGTTCGGGAACGTGCCCTGCCAGATGTTGCAGCGATGCTCGCCGCCGGGCGTCAGATCGTCGCCCCACGGGTAGCGCCGCTGATCCAGACCGCCGCGCGCCGCGCATTCCCATTCCGCCTCGGTCGGCAGGCGCAGCCCGGCCCACGCGCAGTACGCCATCGCATCGTTCCATGAGACGTGCACGACCGGATGCCGCATGCGGCCATCGAGCGTTGAGTGCGGGCCCTCGGGACGGCGCCAGTGCGCGCCGGCCACCTCGCGCCACCACGGCGCGGCCGCGACGCCGCGCGTCTCCGGGAACTCGTCCGGGAGCAGCCCCGCGAAGACAAAAGACCAGCCGTAGCGCTCCGCGTCCGTCGCGTAGCCCGTCGCGTCCACGAATGCGGCGAACTGCTCGTTGCTGACGGCGCAGGCATCGATCCAGAACGGGTCGAGCGTCACGCGCCGCGCCGGGCCCTCGCCGTCGGCGCGGTAGCCGATGCCATCGTCCGTGCCCATGATGAAGTCACCGCCGGCGACCAACACCATGCCGTCCGTCGTGCCTCGCGGTGACGCGGCGATGCTCGCCACACCGGTGGCGCCGTGCCGCTCGCCCGCGGATGGAGCGCAGCACGGTGCGGCGTGCTGTTCGTCACACACGGCCGCGATCGCGCATCACTGGCGCGCCATCTCGATCTGCGCCTCCTGCTCCAGGTCGCGCGGCGGCTCCGTCGCATCGAGCTCGATGATCACGCGGCGCAGTTCGCCCGTGAACTCGAACGGCGACTGGTAGTCCTCGCTCACCGGGTTGCCGTCATCGCGGCCGCACTGCAGCGCCTCGCCGAGCGAGAAGAGGAATGGCACGGTGCGCTTGATCTCGCCCTCGCCCGCGGGCTCGCCGTTGATGTACAGCCGCGCCGTGCCGCCCGGCCCGAACGGCCGGTCGCCGTACTTCTCGAACGCGAACCCCAGCTCGACGCGGCCCGCCGGGATCGGCCGGTCGGACCTCACCGTCCAGCGCTCACGGCCGAGGAAGTTGTAGGTGTAGACGAGCCGCCCGCCCTGCACATACAGCGAGTAGCCGCCGAACCGCCCTCCCTCCGAGATCAGCACGCCTTCGGCGCCGGATTCGGGCATCACCGCCTCGGCGACGATCGCGTGGCTGCGGTTCTTGACGTTCGCCGCCGCCGCCGTCTCGATCGGCGCGCCGCCGGGAAAGTACGTGAAGTGCCGCCGCCGCCCGGAGATCCGCGGCCGCCCGATCGCGCGCGCGACCGTCCGCGCGTCGATCGGCAGCACCTGGTAGCGGCCGGCTTCGGCCCACCACAGCGCCTGCAGTTCGCGCAGCTTCTCGGGGTACTCGCCGGCGAGGTCCTTGCTTTCCGAGAAGTCGTTGTCGACGTGGTACAGCTCCCACTTGTCTTCGTCGAAGTGCTTCGACGGGTCCGTGACGCCGTCGTAGATCATCCCCTCGGTGCCGTGATACGTCACCGCCTTCCAGCCGCGGTGGTAGATCGCGCGGTTCCCGAGCATCTCGTAGTACTGCGTCTCATGCCGGCTCGCGGCTTCGGGTTCGCCGAAGGTGTGCGCGAAGCTCGACCCGTGGATCGGCGACTGCGCGTGTCCCTTGATCACGGCCGGCGGATCGACGCCGATCGCATCGAGCACCGTCGGCGAGATGTCGACGGCGTGGATGTACTGGCCGCGCACGTCGCCACGCGCCGCGATCCCCGCCGGCCAGTGCACGATGCACGGGTCGGCGACGCCGCCCTCGTGCACCTCGCGCTTCCAGCGCTGGAACGGGGTGTTGCCGGCCCACGCCCAGCCGTACGGATAATGGTTGAACGTGTTCGGCCCGCCCAACTCGTCGATCCGCGCCAGGTTCTCGCCGATGCTCTCGAACACGCGGTTGAAGAACGCCGCCTCGTTCACCGAGCCGTGCGGCCCGCCCTCGGCGCTCGCGCCGTTGTCGGAGATCGCCACGACGATCGTGTTGTCGAGCTCGCCGAGCCGCTCGATGAAATCGAGCACGCGGCCGATGTGATGGTCGGTGTGCGACATGAAGCCCGCGTACACCTCCATCATCCGCGCGTACAGCCGGCGCTCGTCGTCGCTGAGGCTGTCCCACGCCGCGATCCAGTGCGGCCGCGGCGTCAGCTCCGTGTCCGCCGGCAGGATGCCGAGCGCCTTCTGCCGTTCGAAGACCACATCGCGCGCCTTGTCCCAACCCATGTCGAAGCGGCCGCGGTACTTCTCGATCCACTCCTTCGGCGCGTGGTGCGGCGCGTGGCATGCGCCGGTGCAGAAGTACAGGAAGAACGGCTTCTCCGGCGCCGCGTTGCGCAGGTCCGTCAGGAACTCGATCGCGTGGTCCGCCAGGTCCTCCGTGAGGTGGTAGCCCTCCTCGGGCGAACGCGGCTGCTCGATCGGGTGGTTGTCGTACACGAGCTCGGGGTGCCACTGGTTCGTGTCGCCGCCCATGAACCCGTAGAACCGCTCGAAGCCCCGCCCGAGCGGCCAGCGGTCCTTGCGCGCCCCCATGTTCATCTCGGCCTGCGGCGTCAGGTGCCACTTGCCGACGGCGTACGCGGCGTAGCCGTGCGGCGTCAGCATCTCCGGCAGGAAGCCGTTCTCGAACGGGATCTCGGTGTTATAGCCGGGGAACCCGCTCGGCACCTCGACGATGCTCGCCATGGCGTTCGCGTGGTGGTTCCGGCCGGTGAGCAGGCATGTGCGCGTCGGCGAACAGAGGGCCGTCGTGTGGAAGTTGCGGTAGCGCAGCCCGCGGGACGCCAGCCGGTCGAGGTTCGGCGTCTCGCACAGCCCGCCAAAGCACGAGATCTGCCCGTAGCCCACGTCATCGAGCACGATGTAGACGACGTTCGGCGAGCCCTCGCGCGCGCGCACCTGCTCCGGCCACCAGGGCGTCGACTCCGTGGCCACGCGGCCGATCACTCCCTTGAATTCCTGCGGCATCGTGCGCTTCTCCTCACCAACGGACCGGGGACGTTCAGGCAACGATCCTAGCCACGTAGCGTGGTGCAATCAACCGCCGCGGATGCGCGCAGTACGAGTTCTCCAATGCCGACAGTGGGAGATCGCCTGCCGGTCGGCGAGCCGCAATCCGGGCGAACGAGAGCGCGTCCCGCACCGCGCAGGCGTGCGCGTCGATGTTGACGCCGCCGCGCACCCACCCTGATCCTTCTCGCCGAATCGATGCGCGCGCAACGCTTCCGCATCGGGACGACCGGCACTTTCGTGCAGACCCGCGAGTGGCGCACGTTGGCTGTCGCCGGGGCTACACCGAGGTTGCGTCGGCCAACAACTGTTCGAGGCACGCGGCGAGACCGTGTTGGTGGGCCAGGAAGCGACGCTCAAAGGCGAGCCAGCCGCCTTCGGGCCAGACGTGGCGACGGCGCTCGCCATCGACCACCCGCTGGGCTAGCATGAGAGTCCCATCCAGCGGCAGCCGAACTCCCACCCTAACCCCCCCCCCCCCGAGCCGAGACCCGGTAGCGGATCAGTGATGCTGTCGATGTCCAAGGTCCACGTGCCGGGACACATAGGCGTGGCGTAGCCGGGACTGTTCACCCACGCATCGAGTCGATGCTTGGCTTCCCACAGAGTGATGCCGACGCGCGGGTACTTGAACCCGCCTATCGCGTGCACGAACAGCGACGAGTACACGCCGGGGGAGTACTGGCTTGCCGGTAGCGCGTATCCGTTCGTGCTCGTTTGGTGATACAGAATGCTGCCTGCTGGCGTAAGGCTGGCGTCCATGGACGGCGGGTTCTGCCAGTCCGTGAGGTTGCTGAACGGCTGAATGATGAAGCCTTCACTCACGTCAAAGGTGAACACGTTCACGCCGCCTATCTCGCCCGTCCATGACCACTCACATGTCCATAGCCCAGCTGACTGCACTGCCCCTGACGAGGGCAGCGTTGGCGACGAGCCGTCGGGCGCGATCAAGGTTGAGGTGCCAGACAGGAACGCCTCGATGGCGTTACAGTCGCCATCGTACAGCGTCACGCCCGTTTGCGAGGTCTGCCCGCTCGACACGTCGAGCGTGACCTGCTGCGTATCGGGGCACGCGCCCTCGGCCCTGCGCACC
Organism: Dehalococcoidia bacterium; assembly: GCA_021462855.1. Taxonomy (GTDB): domain Bacteria; phylum Chloroflexota; class Dehalococcoidia; order DSTF01; family JACRBR01; genus DTUCFX13. The sequence goes on from JAJTXQ010000036.1 coordinate 17,089, forward strand.
GGCACGGGGTTGTCGATAACGCTCCCCTCGCGATAGCAGGCGCTCGCCGCCGCCCCGACCACCAGGTAGAGGGCGACAACGGAAGCGAGGAAGAACAGCATGCGCCGCACGAGAGATCGCATGTTGCCCGTCATGTCACATCTTTTCTGGCGGTACTCCCGCTCACGTGAGTATACCCCCCCCCCCACATGGCAAGCCTCTGGAACCTTGGCTGGATCGCCGGCGTGTTACAGTCAGCGGCGCGCGACAGCCGCAATCCGGGCGAACGAGAGCGCGTCCCGCACCGCGCAGGCGTACGCGTCGATGTTGACGCCGCGCACCCACCCTGAGCCTTCTCGCCGAATCGATGCGCGGGCAACGCTTTCGAGCGTGACCTGCCGCATATCGGGGCACGCGCCCTCGGCCCGACACCCCGACACGGGGTTGTCGATACCGGAAGCGAGGAAGACGAGCCTCTACCAGGCGTGGGAGAAGTACGAGTTCAATGTCGGCACGCGCAACGCGCACCGACCGGCGATCGGCTATACATCGATCATGCAGATCATCGACATCTCGGCGCCGGTGCGCGCGGGCATGCACGTGTACGAGGGCGATCCACCGGTCTCGATCGAGCGTGCGGCGTCGATCGCCGCCGGCGACCTGGCGAACGTCACGCGGCTCGCGTTCGGGGCGCACACCGGCACGCACGTCGATGCGCCCGTGCACTTCATCGAGGGCGCGCCGGGCGTCGAGACGCTGCCGCTCGACGCGCTGATCGGCCCCGCGGCCGTCGTCGACGCGACGCGGATCACCGCCGACATCGACGCGGCCGCGCTCGCGGCGCTCGACATCCCGTCCGGCGCAACGCGCGTGCTGTTCAAGACGCCGAACTCGGCGCTCTGGGACGAGCCGGCGTTCTCGCCGCACTTCGTCGGCCTGCTGCCCGATGCGGCGCGCGCGCTCGCCGGACGCGGCGTGCGGCTCGCCGGCATCGACTACCTCTCGGTGGCGCCCCAAGCCGACCCCGCGCCGGCGCACGAGGCGCTGCTGCGCGCCGGCATCGTGATCCTCGAGGGGCTGGACTTGCGGCGCGTCGAGCCGGGCGCGTACACGCTCATCTGTCTGCCGCTGCTCATTCCCGGCGCCGATGGCGCGCCCGCGCGCGCCGTGCTGACGCGGCCGTAGCCCGGCTACCCCGCCCGTTTCCAGTCGCGGAACGCCATCAGCAGCGCGGCGCGCGCCTCGGGCGCGATCGACTCCTCGGTCAGCCTGCCGGTGAGCGCGATCGTCTCGCGCATCTGCGCCAGGTAGATGATGCAGCCGCGGCAGCCGCGCAGGTGCGCCTCGAAGCGCTCGCGGTCCTCCGCCGGCATCGTGCCTTCGATGTACTCGGTGATCAGCTCGACGATGTCGATGCAGTTCTGCCCGTCCGCCATCACCCGCTCCCCCCGAAGTACACCTCGAGCGCCCGCCGCACCTTCGCGCGCGCGCGATGCAGCAGCACCCGTTGATTCGTGTCGGTGATCTCGAGCGCGTTACAGACCTCGTCCGCACGCATGCCGACGATATCGCGCAGGGTGATGACCTGGCGTTGCGCCGCCGGCAGCTCCGCTACCGCCTGCCGGATGCACGCGCGCGTCTCCTTCGCGAGCGCCCGCTCCTCGGGCGTCTGCGGCCACAGCGCGGGCGCGCTGCTCCAATGGAACGCCGACGGCTCGCCGGCCGGCCGGAACCGCGCCGGGTCAACCGTGGGCCCGTGCTCGTCCGCGCCGTCGAGCGAGGAGAACGCGATGCTGCGTCGCTCCTTCCGCGCACGCGCTCGCGCGCAGTTGAGCAGGATGCGGAACAGCCAGGTCTTGAGTGATGCGCGTCCCTCGAACCGCGCGAGACTGCCGAGCAGGCCGACCCACGCCTCCTGCACGACTTCCTCGGCGACCGCGCGGTCGCGCACCCACGTCGCCGCGACGCGCAGCATCGACGCGCCGTGCATGTCGACGAGCGCCGTGAACGCGGCCTCGTCGCCATCACGCAGCGCCGCGACGACGCGCAGGTCATCGCCCGATGCGCCGCCGTCGCGCTCGTCGCTCATGGCGCCAGGCCAGCTTCCGGCATGGCGCAGGCGCCCGGGGCGCCCGCCGCACCGTACATCTGTTGCGCTCCTCCCCCGAGGGGGTGAGCATACATCCGCCGGGCGCGCACGTCACCCGGCGACCCTTGCATCCGCACCACGCCTGTAGCACGATGCCCCAATGCAGACCGCGACCGCACCGGCGCCGACGGCCAGCGCCCCAGCGCCAGCGATGCCGCGCCGCGTCATCGTCGTCCTGCTCGACAGCCTGAACCGCCACATGCTCGGCGCCTACGGCGGCCGCGAGTTCGCCACGCCGCACCTCGACGCGTTCGCGCGCCGCGCGGTGAAGTTCGAGAAGCACTATGCCGGTTCGCTGCCGTGCATCCCCGCGCGGCACGACCTGCTGTGCGGCGCCCTCGACTTCCTGTGGAAGCCCTGGGGGTCGATCGAGCTCTGGGAGCACGCGCTGACGACATACCTGCGCCGCCAGTCCATCGTGACGATGCTCATTTCGGATCACCCGCACCTGTTCGCGTCGGGCGGCGAGAACTACCACACGGACTTCTACGCGTGGGAGTACGAACGCGGGCACGAGAACGACCCGTGGAAGACGCGCCCCGACCCGAGCTGGATCGGCGCCCCGACGTCGTTCCGCGCGTACGCCGACTGGGGCTACGACCGCTCGCGCGGCTACTTCCGCGGCGAGGAGGACTTCCCCGGCCCGCGCACGATGGCCGCCGCCGCGCGCTGGATCGACGACCACGCCGCGCACCACGACCGCTTCCTGCTGTTCGTCGACGAGTTCGACCCGCACGAGCCGTTCGACACGCCCGAGCCCTACGCATCGATGTACGACGAGACGTGGGAGGGGGCGCACCTCATCTGGCCGCCATACGCCGTCGCCGCGCTGAAGCGCGGCGTGCTCACCGAGCGGCAGGGGCGCCAGGTGCGCGCGTCCTACGGCGGCAAACTGACGATGATCGACCGCTGGTTCGGCAACGTGATCGCAGCCATCGACCGGCAGGCGCTGTGGGACGACACGGCGGTCATCGTGTGCACGGATCACGGCCACTATCTCGGCGAGAAGGACACGTGGGGCAAACCACCGTCGCCCGTCTACGAGCCGCTCGGCCACATCCCGCTGATGATCGCGTGGCCGGGCGTCGCGCCGGGGACGTCGGCCGCGCTGACGACCAACGTCGACATCTTCGCGACGCTCGCCGATATCTTCAGCATCACGCCGGAGCATCGCACGCACGGCCGCTCGCTCGTGCCGGTCGTCACGGGCGCGCAGCCCGGCGTCCGCGACTACGCGTTGTCCGGCATCTGGGGCCGCGAGGTGCACCTGATCGATGACACGCACAAGTATGTGCGCGCCCCCGAAGGGCCGAACGCGCCGCTCTCGATGTGGTCGAACCGCTGGTCGTCGCTGGCGCTACACCACGCCGTGCCGGGCTACCGTTTCCCCGTGCCCGACGACCGCGCGACGCTCGACCGCATGCCCGGATCACGCATCCCCGTCATCCGCCAGCCCTTCCGGGAGGGGGACCTGCTGCCGTACTGGGCGGCCGGCCGCTTCACCGGCAACTACCTGTTCAACCTGCGCAACGACCCCGGCGAGGACGAGAACCTCGCATCATCGCGCGCCGAACGCGACGTCGCCGACAAGATGCGTACGGCGATGCAGGAGGTCGATGCGCCCGGCGACCAGTTCGAGCGCCTGGGGCTGGCGTAGCTAGATCGCCCCGCGCTCGCGCAGGGCGTTGATGTCCTCCCACGTGTAGCCGAGGTCGAGGAGGATCTCCTCGGTGTGCTGGCCGAGCTCGGGCGCGGCGGCGGCGGCGCGCGCCGGCGTCCCGGAGAACTTCCACGGGAATCCGACGACCTGCGTCGGGCCGCGCAGCGGGTGGTCGACCGTGAGCAGGTACTCGTTTTCCAGCGCCTGCGGGTCCGCGAGCAGCTGCTCATAATCCTGCGCCGGCGCACAGATCATGTCATGCGCTTCGAGCACCGCGATCCATTCGGCCGTCGTCTTCGCGGTGAACTTGTCGTCGAGCAGTTCGTACAACGCGTCGATGTTCTTGATCCGCAGCAGCGCGCCGGCGAACCGCTCGTCGTACTCGAGCTCCGGCATGCCGACGGCGACGCACAGGTCGTGCCAGCGGTCATCGCCGACACCGCCGATTACCGCCCAGCCGTCCGCCGTACGGAATGTGCGCCAGATCGTCGGCAGGTACGCGTGGCCGCGGCCGGAGCGCCGCCGCACGCGGCCCATGATGTACGTCTGCAACTCCCACGCCTGCGATGCGATCGCCGACCCGAACAACGACGTGTCGATGCGCTGCCCGACGCCCGTCGTCGCGCGCGCGTACAGCGCCGAGATCACGGCGATCGCCAGGGTCATCGCGCCGATGTAGTCGGCGATCGCGACGCCGACCGGCAGCGGCCCGCCGTCGGTCTCGCCGGTCATCGACATCAGGCCGCTGCGCGCCTGCGCGGCGATGTCGAACGCCGGGTGCTCGGCCTTCGGCCCCTTTGGCCCCCAGCCGGACGCATGCGCATAGATGAGGCGTTCGTTCAGCGGGCGCACGTCGTCGTACCCAAGCCCGAGCTTCTCCATGATGCCCGGGCGGAAGTTGTGCGTCATGACGTCGACGCCCGGCACGAGCTTGCGCGCGATCTCGACACCCTCATCGGTCTTGAGGTTGAGCGTGATGCTGCGCTTCCCGCGGCTGTGCGCCAGGTGGTACGCGCTCACGCGTTTGTCGCCCTCGCCGGTAAGGCCGAGCACGCGCCCCAGGTCGCCGAACATCGGCGCCTCGACCTTGATGACGTCGGCGCCCATATCGGCCATGACGAGCGTGGCCTGCGGCCCTTGCTGGAACACCGTGAAGTCGAGGACGCGGACGTTGGCAAGCGGACCGGGCATGGCGCGCACTCCTGCTGCTCAGGTTGACGCGCCCAGCCTACGACAGCGTTCGCGCGCGTTCCAGTGCTTGCCCGCCTGGGGGCTCGCTGTTATAACGGCCTCGAAGCCAGCGAAGGAGTGATCCCATGGGCGCCGAACGCTCGCACACCTACGGCATGATCATCTGCGCCATCAGCGTGGTGACGGGATTCTTCTTCCTGATCGGCGTCATGCGCCGGTCTTACATGGCGCTGGCGCTGCCGGTCACCGCCGGCTTCCTCGGCGCGCTGTACATCGCCTTCTGGATCGGGCGCGCCCTCGTCACGACCCCGATCGAGCCGCCCGCCGACGACTGACCGCCGCTAACGCCGCCGCGCCGACAGCACCTCCGCATACAACGACGACGTATGCTGCGCGCACGCCCGCCACGAGAACTGCTCCTCGACCCGGCGCGCGCCCGCCGCACCCATCGATGTCCTCAGGCCCGCATCGCCCAGCAGCCGTTCGATCGCGCCGGCCAGTGCTCCCGCGTCGCCCGGCGGCACGAGCACGCCCGTCTCGCCATCGGCGATGACCTCCGGAAACGCGCCCGCAGTCGTCGCGACGACGGGCGTGCCGCAGGCCTGCGCCTCGGCGGCCGGCAGGCCGAAGCCCTCGTACAGTGACGGCGACACGACGACCTGCGCCTCGTTGTAGGCGCGCGCGAGCTCCTCGTCGCTGAGCCGCGGCAGGCCGCGCGCCGCCCGCTCCTGGTTCACGAACGTCACACGGTCGCCCAGCCCGAGCTCCGCGACCATGCGGGGCGCCGTCTCGGCGCCGGGGCGGTCGACGAACGACAGGTGGAACGCCACGCCGCGGTCGCGCAGGATCGCCGCCGCTTCGATGAGGTAGCGCGCGCCCTTGTTCCGGTCGTCGCTGTTGCCGACGTACAGCAGCCCGTCGGGCCGGCGGCCCGCCTCCAGCGGGCGGAACACGCGCGTGTCGACGCCGTCGTGGATCGCCGTGATCTGCTCATCGCGCAGCGCGAACGCGCGCTGCACGGACTGGCGCGAGTTCTCGGAGCCCGTGATGATCCGGTCCATCCGTCGCGCGACCACCTCCTGCATGAAGAACGGATAGAACATCACCTTGCGGATCTTCATCCGCGTGCCGCGCGCCTGCTGCACCTGGTTCATCCGGTCGATCGACAGCGGATGGTGGATGTTTGCCACCATCGGCATGCCGGAGGCGTGGATCATCCACGAGCCATAGCCCAGCACCTGCACGTCGTGGACGATGTCGAAGCGATGCCGCGCCTGGAGCGCGCGCCAGCGCATGTAGGCGCGCCACGAGAAGGCCGACATCACCGAGAACTGCCCGAGCCGGCTCGATGCCAGTTCGTACGCGTTCAGGGGGTGAAAGAAGCTGCGCGCCGGGCGGCCGTAGAAGAACATCCGGTTCGTCTCGAGCAGGCGATACACGCTGTACGAGGGCACGCGATGCACCGTCACCGAGCTGTCGGTCTCGGGCCACGGCGGCCCGACGACGAGGTGCACATCGTGCCCGAGGCGCGCCAGTTCGCGCGTCACCTGCGCCGTGTACACGCCCTGCCCGCCCGAGAACATGTTGCCCTGGTGCAGCAGGAACAGGACTCTCACAGCCACCTCATCCGCGATCCATAACGTGCGCGCGCTCGCTTCGCGCTGGTCCGGGCGCGTGCCGGGCCCAGCATCCCGGATTCAACGGCGAGTATCCAGTGGGGGTAGTTCCGTTGCACCCCCGCCTGAGCCGCTGATAAAATGACGCTCCAGAGGGACCACCGCACGCGGGGCCGCCTGTGGGGCGCTGATCCTTCCCTGGAGCACTGTCCTACGGGCAGGAGGTATGTGTGCTCCCAACCTTGCGCGAGGCCTGCGGCGTCTTCGGGGTCTACGCCCCGGGCGAGGATGTCGCAAGGATCACCTTCTTCGGCCTCTATGCCCTGCAGCATCGGGGGCAGGAGAGCGCAGGGATCGCTACATCCAACTCACGCACCATCTACCTGAAGACGGGCATGGGCCTCGTCTCCCAGGTCTTCGACGAGGACGACCTCAGCTACCTCCCCGGCGCCTTCGCGATCGGCCACACGCGCTACTCGACGACCGGGTCCAGCCGGCTCGATAACGCGCAGCCGTTCCGCGTCAGCGGACCGAACGGCGAACTGGCGCTCGGACACAACGGCAACATCGTCAACGCCGCCGTCCTGCGCGAGGAGTTGCAGCGCGACGGCATCACGTTCACCACCAGCAGCGATTCCGAGGTCATCGCCCGCATGCTGGCGCACGCGCCCGGCGACTCGTGGAAGGATCGCTGGGGCCACGTGATGCGCCGCCTGAACGGCGCCTACTCGCTCGCCGTCATCACGCCGGACGCGATGATGATGGCACGCGACCCCATGGGCAACCGGCCGCTGTGCCTCGGCCGGCTCGATGGCGGCTGGGTCGCCGCCTCGGAAAGCTGCGCGTTCGACCACCTTGGCGCCACGTTCATCCGCGAGATCGAGCCGGGCGAGGTCATCTACATCGACGCCGAGGGGCTCCAGAGCTTCAAGCCGGCCGAGGACCTCGAGCAGCGCAGCGCGTTCTGCGTGTTCGAGTACATCTACTTCGCGCGGCCGGACAGCCTGCTCGGCGGCAAGCTGGTGTACCCGATCCGCATGGCGCTCGGCCGCGAGCTGGCGAAAGAGGCGCCCGCCCCCACCGGCGACGTCGTGATCGGTGTGCCTGACTCCGCGACGGCGGCCGCCATCGGCTACTCGCAGGCGTCTGGCATCCCGTTCGTCGAGGGGCTGGTGAAAAACCGGTATGTCGGGCGTACCTTCATCCAGCCCGACCAGCGCCTGCGCGAGGTCGGCGTGCACCTGAAGTTCAACCCGCTGCGCGACGTGCTGCAGGACCGCCGCGTGGTGCTCGTCGATGACAGCATCGTCCGCGGCACAACGACGCCGCGCGTGATCCAGATGCTGCGCAAGGCCGGCGCGCGCGAAGTGCACATGCGCATCACCGCGCCGCCGATCACGCATCCCTGCTTCTACGGCATCGATATGGGCACGCGCTGGGAACTGATCGCCGCGCAGAAGTCCGTCCCGGAGATCCGCGAGCACATCGGCGCCGACTCGCTCGGCTACCTGAGCGCCGAAGGGCTCGAGCGCTCCGTGCAGACGGCGAAGGACCGGCTGTGCATGGCCTGCTTCTCCGGCGAGTACCCGCGTCCCGTCCCGCTGCAGATGGACAAGCTCGCCATGGAACCCGCCGACGGCGCGCTCGACCGCCACGAATCCGAGTACACACTCCCGCTGCGACGCCCGTAGGTGAGCATGACAACAACCCGTCCCGGCAACAGCCCCGTCCCGTCGGGAGACGCGTACGCGCGCGCAGGCGTCAACCTCGCCGCGCGCAACGACCTCGTCGAACGCATCAAGGACGTCGCCCGCCGCGCCTCCCGCCCGGAAGTGATGAGCGGCGTCGGCCTGTTCGGCGCGCTCTTCCGCCTCGGCGAATACCGCGAGCCGGTGCTCGCATCGAGCACCGACGGCGTCGGCACCAAGCTGCGCATCGCCATCGCGATGGGCCGCTACGGCACCGTCGGCCAGGACCTCGTCAACCACTGCGTCAACGACATCCTGACGACGGGCGCGCACCCGCTGTTCTTCCTCGACTACATCGGCTCCTCGAGCCTCTCCGATGACCGCAAGATCGAGGTGATCGATGGCATGTCGCGCGCTTGCCAGGCGCACGGCTGCGCGTTCATCGGCGGCGAGACGGCCGACATGCCCGATGTCTACGCACCCGGCGACTTCGACCTCGTTGGGTTCATCGTCGGCGTCGTCGAGCGGGCCGACGTGATCGACGGCTCGAAGATCCGCGAAGGCGACGTGCTGCTCGCGCTGCCTTCCAGCGGGCTGCACACGAACGGCTACTCACTCGTCCGGCGCGCCTTCGGCATCGGCGTTGGCGGCGATGCGGCAGCCGACCGCGCGGCGCTCGAAGCCACGTACGACGGCCTCGAGGGCACGCTCGGCGAGGCGTTGCTCGCCGTCCACACGTCGTACTACGACGCGCTGAAGCCGGTGCTGCCGCGCCTGCACGGCATCGCCCACATCACCGGCGGCGGCCTCATCGACAACGTCCCGCGCATCCTCCCCGAAGGCCTCGCCGCGCGGTTCGACGCCGGCTCGTGGCGCGTGCCGCCGCTCTTCTCGCTGATCCAGGAGCGTGGCGGCATCAGCGACGCGGAGATGTACCACACGTTCAACATGGGCATCGGCATCGTGCTCGCCGTCGACCCGGCCGGGGCGGAGGCGATCGCCTCCCAGGTGCGCGATGCCCGTCCCGTCGGCCGCATCATCCGCCAGGGCGATGAGCGAAGGGTGATCGTCGAATAACGATGCCCCTTCGCGCCATCCTCGCACCGTACGACAAGACCGGACTCGTTGACCTCGCCCGCGGCCTCGCCGGGCTCGGCGTCGAGATGTACGCCACCGGCAACACGTACCGCATCCTGCGCGAGCAGGACGTCGCCGTCCGGCCGGTCACCGACCTCACCGGCTTCCCGGAGATCCTCGACGGGCGCGTGAAGACGCTGCATCCCGGCGTGCACGCCGGCCTGCTCGCGCGGCGCGACAAGCCGGAGCACATGGCCGAGCTCGAGCGCCAGGGGCTGCGGCCGATCGACATCTTCGTCGGCGGCCTGTACCCGTTCGAGGAGACGGTCGCCCGCCCGGATGTGACGTTCGAAGACGCGATCGAGAACATCGACATCGGCGGCCCGGCGATGCTGCGGGCCTCCGCGAAGAACTTCGCGAGCGTGCTGCCCGTCGTCGACCCCGCCGACTACAACGACCTGCTCGATGCGCTGCGCTCGGACTCGGCGCCGTTCGAGTGGCGCCGTAAGCTCGCGCTGAAAGCGTTCCAGCACGTCGCGTCGTACGACACGATGATCGCGACGTGGCTGCGCGGCCACGAGGACCCGTTCCCCGACCGCCTGTCGCTCGCCCTCGAGAAGCGCACCGACCTGCGCTACGGCGAGAACCCGCACCAGCTCGCCGCGCTCTACCGCACCGGCAACCCGCTGTCGCATGCCGCCGAAGGCGTGGTCAACGCGCGGCAGCTGCACGGCAAGGCGATGTCATACGTCAACGTGCTCGACGCCGACGCCGCGTGGACGGCCGCCTGCGACTTCGACGAGCCAACGGTGGTGATCGTCAAGCACGCGACGCCCTGCGGCATCGCCAGTCGCGGCGACCTGGCGGAGGCGTTCCGGCTGGCGTTCGAGGGCGACCCGATCTCGGCGTTCGGCGGCATCATCGCCATCAACCGGCCCATCGACGAGGCGCTGGCCACGGCGATCCGCGGCACGAAACACCCCCCCAGCGGCCAGCGCCTGTTCGTCGAGATCGTCGTGGCGCCGGGCTACGGGCCGGGCGCGGTCGAATTGCTGGCCAAGTCGAAGGACCTGCGCATCCTCGAGGCGCCACCGGTCGACATGCGGCGGCGCAGCTTCGAATTCCACGGGATCGCGGGTGGAATCCTGATGCAGGAGTTCGACCGCCCGGCCGACGATCCACCGGAGACGCGAGTGCTGACGCGCCGCCAGCCCACCGAGGCGGAGTGGCGGGATCTGTCCTATGCGTGGCGCTGCGTCAAGCACGTGAAGTCGAACGCGGTAGTGATTGTGAAAGATCGCGCAATGGTCGGGATGGGCGCCGGGCAGCCGAACCGCGTGATGAGCGCGCGCATCGCTGTCGGCCACGCCGGCGACCGCGCCCGCGGCGCCGTTTCGGCCTCCGACGCGCTGATCCCCTTCCCGGACACCGTCGAGGTATGCGCCGAAGCCGGCGTTTCGGCGATCATCCAGACCGGCGGCTCGATCCGCGATGAGGAATCCGTCGCCGTGTGCGATGCTAATGGCATGGCGATGGTAGCGACGGGCATCCGGCACTTCAGGCACTAGAGGAGAAGGCGGCGCCGGACAGGCGCGGCGAGGGGCAAATGGCCATCCAGCAGGACTACAACATCATGCAGATCGAAGACGCGGTCGCCGCGCTCGACCACGAGCAGCGCGCGTGCTTCGAGCGCATCTTCCACGTCTCCAGCACCTCCGGCCGCATCGTCCCGCCGGATGCGATGCTGCCCTGGATCGAGAAGCAGTTCGGCAGCGTCGAGCCGACGCTCGAGCAGAAGATCATCAAGATCACGAACGTCGTCACGCTTGAAGGCGTGCTCTTCAACTGGCTGCGCTCCAGCCGGCCGATGTGGCACCAGGAGATCGACCTCGACGCGGAGCTTGAGCGCGCGGCGTTCGACCCGCTCGCCGACCCCATGAACGGCACGCCCGAGGACCTGTTCGGGCGCGTCCGCGGCAAGTACTGCATGACCGCGAGCAACATCGCCAAGTTCGACGGCTACCACGGGCTCGTCGTGTTCAACGAGAAGCACCCGCTGCGGTTCACGCGCGACATGCTGCACGACTACGTCGACACGGCCGGCCGCTGGGGGGACCTTGCCCACGCCTCCGACCCCGACGCGAAGTACTACATGTTCATGTGGAACTGCCTGTGGAAGGCCGGCGCGTCGCTGCTGCACGGCCACGCGCAGATGATCATGGGACGCGGCATGCACTACGCGGCGGTCGAATACCTGCGCCGTTGCGCGGCCGTGTACCAGGCGCACACGCGGGCCAACTACTTCCACGACCTCTTCCTCGCGCACGAGGCCGTGGGCTGCGCCTTCGAGAAAGAGGGCACGCGGGTCATCGCGAACCTCACGCCGAAGAAGGAAAACGAGGTCATCATGCTGGCCCCGTTCGTCAACGACTCGCTGAAGGACCGCATCTACGAAGCGCTCGAGTGCTTCCGCGATGAGCTCGGCGTCAGCTCGTTCAACCTCGTGATCTACACGCCGCCGTGGTCATCGACTCCAGAGAACTGGGAAGGCTTCCCGGTCGTCGTGCGCATCGTCGACCGCGGCGATCCGACCAACCGCACCGCCGACTTCGGCGCCATGGAGCTCTACGCGGCGAGCGTCGTCTCGAGCGACCCCTTCGCCCTCGCCCGGCGCCTGAAGGACGCGCTCGGCGCGGAGTAGCCGCCGGCGCCCCCATTCCACCTGTGTCGGCGGTACCATGCACGATGCTCGACCCGAAGCTCGCCGCGCAGGATTACTGCTACGTCACCACCACCGGCCGCGTGACGGGCAAGCCGCACACGATCGAGATCTGGTTCGCCGCCCACGGCGACACGATCTACATCCTCGCCGGCAACCGTGAGCGGTCCGACTGGGTGCGCAATGCCATGAAACGGCCGCGCGTGCGCGTGCGCATCGGCCGGCGCGTGTTTGCCGGCGACACGCGCGTGGTGCGCGCCGCCCGGGACGACGCGCGCGCCCGGCGCCTGCTGCTCGCCAAGTACAGCCCAACAAACGACGACCTCGACGACTGGGGGCGCACCGCGCTCCCCGTCGCCATCGCGCTGACGCCGCGCACAACGAAGGACGCCCCGGGGTAGCCGGGGCGTCCACAGTGCGTCCGATGCGGCGGCTTACTGCGACGCGCCGGCCCCAACGGCCTTCGCGCCGTTGACCTTGATCGTCTTCGCCTTCACGCTCTCGGCCTTGGGCAGCCGCAGCGTGAGCACGCCGTCCTCGAAGCTGGCGTTGGCCTGGTCGGCGTTGACCTCGCCCGGGAGCGTCAACTGGCGCATGAACACGCCATGCTTGCGCTCCTTGCGGTAATAGTTCTCCGCCTTCTCTTCCGACTCCTCCCTGGACTCGCCCTTCAGGCTCAGGACGTCGCCCGTCACCTGGATCTCGATGTCCTCCGCCTTCACGCCGGGCAGGGACGCCTTGACGACGACCTCGTCCTTCGTGTCGAGCAGGTCGACGGGGAAGAAGCCATGCTCGCCGCCGCCCGGCAGCAGCGTGCGGAACGGGCGGTCCTCGAACATGCGGTCAAGGGCGTTTCGAAGCGATGCCATCTCCGCGAACGGGTCCCAACGGGTGATGTCAGCCATGGTGGTGCCTCCTAATCTGAACCTGTGATCTGAGCTATCTCTACCCGATCCCTTTGTACCGCCGGCAAGGCCGACGAGTCAAGTATCCTGAGTCATTACATATCAATCTACCTGCAGGTACATACCGGTAGATTATTGCCGCCCGTGCTACACTTGCAGGGTGGCGAAGGACTTCTACAGCACACTGGGTGTCTCCCGCACGGCGACGGACAAAGAGATCCGCTCCGCCTATCGCAAGGCCGCCCGCAAACACCACCCGGACGTGAATCCGGGAGACAAGGCGGCCGAGGCGCGCTTTAAGGAGGTCAACACGGCCTACGAGGTGCTGTCCGATTCCGAGAAGCGCCGCAAGTACGACAAGTACGGCGACCAGTGGGAGCACGCAGACCAGATCGAGGAGATGCAGCGCGCCCGCGCCTCCCGCCCGTTCGGCGGCAACGGCGGCTCGTACACCTTCGACATCAACGACCTCGGCGACGCCGGCGACCTGGGCGGCGTGTTCAGCCAGTTCTTCCGGCGCGGGGGCGGCCCGCGGACGATGGCCCGCCGGGGCGCCGACATCCAGCAGCCCGTAGAGATCACGCTCGAAGAGGCGTACCACGGCACCACGCGCGTCCTGCAGTTGGCCGCGCAGGAGCCTTGTTCCACGTGCGGCGGCTCCGGCGAGATCGCGGGCGCGACATGCCACGCCTGCAACGGCGCCGGCGTCGTCGTCAACCCGCGCCGGCTCGAGGTGAAGATCCCCGCCGGCGTCGCGAGCGGGTCGAAGGTCCGCGTCGCCGGCGAGGGCCAGCCGGGGTACGGCGGCGGCGGCAACGGCGCCATGATCCTCGTGGTCACGGTGCGCCCGCACCCGCGCTTCGAACGCAAGGGCGACGACCTCATCGAGGACGTCGACGTGCCCGTGACCACCGCCGTCCTCGGCGGCGAGGTCGAAGTGCCGACCGTCACCAGCCGGGTGATGCTCAAGGTCCCGCCCATGACGCAGGGCGGCCGCATCTTCAAGCTCGCCGGGCTCGGCATGCCGCGCCTGTCGAAGCAGGGCAAGGGAGACCTGCACGCCCGCGTCCGCATCCGGCTCCCGCACGATATCGATGACCGCCAGCGCGCGCTGTTCGAGCAGCTGCGCGAGGCCGGCGTGTAACGGAAAGGCAGCAGCGCATGGCCGAGCACATCTTCGAACACGACGAGCACGAGCCCTGCTACGTGATCTCGATCGCCGCGCGCATGGTCGGCATGCACGCACAGACGCTGCGCCAGTACGAGCGCATCGGCCTCATCGAGCCGAAGCGCACGCGCGGGAACATCCGCCTGTACTCGCGCGCCGACGTCGCGCGGCTGCGGCAGGTGCAGCGGCTCGTCAGCGACCTGGGCGTCAACCTCGCCGGTGTCGAGGTGATCCTGCGCATGAGCGAGCGCATCCAGCGCATGGAGCAGGAGATGGAGGCGCTGCGCCGCGAGGTGCAGCGCCATCGCGACCGCCGGCTGCCGGCGCCGCTCGACGGATAGACGGGCATTACGCGCGGCCGGGCCGGACGCCCGGCGCGCCGGAGGAGATATCGACATGATGAGACAGGACCGCTTCACACAGCAGGCACAGGAAGTGCTCGCCGCCTCGCAGGAGATGGTGCGTACGCAGCGGCATTCGCAGTGGGACGTCGAGCACGTGCTGCTCGCGCTGCTGCAGCGCAAGGACGGCCTGGCGGCGCAGTTGCTCGAACGCATGGGCGTCGACGCCGCGCGGCTCACGCAGCGCGTCGCCGAGACGCTGGCGCGCGCACCGAAGCTCGCGTACGACGTCGTCCAGGTGTACACCACGCCGCGCATCGTCAAGATGCTCGAGACGGCGAACGCCGAGGCCGACCGGCTGAAGGACGAGTACGTCGGCGTCGAGCACCTGCTCATCGCCATCGCCGACGAGCGCGAGGGCGACGCCGCGCGCATCCTCCGCGAGCTCAGCATCGACAAGGAGCGCATCTACCGCGCGCTGCAGGAGATCCGCGGCTCCGCGCGCGTCGACTCACCGACGGCCGAGGAGCGCTACGGCGCGCTCGAGAAGTACAGCACCGACCTGACGGAACTCGCGCGCCAGGGCAAGCTCGACCCGGTGATCGGCCGCGACGTGGAGATCCGCCGCGTGATGCAGATCCTGAACCGGCGCACGAAGAATAACCCGGTGATCATCGGCGAAGCAGGCGTCGGCAAGACGGCGGTCGTCGAAGGGCTCGCGGGCAAGATCGTCGCCGGCGACGTGCCGGAGAACGTGAAGGACAAGCGGCTCCTCGCGCTCGACATGGGCGCGATGGTCGCCGGCTCCAAGTTCCGCGGCGAGTTCGAGGAGCGGCTGAAGTCCGTCATGGACGAGATCCGCCGCGCCGAGGGCGAGGTCATCGTCTTCATCGACGAACTGCACCAGGTCGTCGGGGCCGGCGCCGCGGAAGGCGCGATCGACGCCAGCACGATGATGAAGCCGGCGCTCGCACGCGGCGAGCTGCGCGTCATCGGCGCCACCACGCTCGACGAGTACCGCAAGCACATCGAACGCGACCCGGCGCTCGAGCGGCGCTTCTCGCCCGTCTTCCTCGACGAGCCATCGGTCGACGAGACGATCGAGATCCTGCGCGGCATCCGCGCCAAGTACGAGGCGCACCACAAGGTGAAGATCGCCGACGAGGCGCTCGTCGCCGCCGCGCGCCTGAGCGACCGCTACCTGACCGAGCGCTTCCTGCCCGACAAGGCGATCGACCTCATCGACGAAGCGGCGAGCAAGCACGTCATCGACCAGCAGTCGATGACGCCGGAACTGCGCGACCTGCGCAAGCGGCTCGATGAGCTGCAGCTCGAGGCCGAGGCCGCCGCCCAGCGCGAGGACTACGAGGCCGGCGCGAACACGCGCCAGCAGGTGATGCAGCTGCAGCAGGACTACGACGCCGCGAAGGCGTCCTGGGAGCAGACGCACACGACGGACATGACCGTCACCGAGCAGGACATCGCCGAACTCATCGCGTCGATCACCGGCATCCCCGTGAGCCGGATGATGGAAGGCGAGGCCGAGAAGCTGCTCCACATGGAGGAGGCGCTGCACGAGCGCGTCATCGGGCAGGACCGCGCCGTCGAAGCCGTGTCGGAGGCGCTGCGCCGCGCCCGTGCCGGCCTGAAGGACCCGAAGCGCCCGATCGGCAGCTTCATCTTCCTCGGACCCACCGGCGTCGGAAAGACGGAGCTCGCGCGCGCGCTCGCCGGGTACCTGTTCGACGATGAAGAGGCGCTGCTGCGGCTCGACATGTCCGAGTACCAGGAGCGGCACACCGTGTCGCGCATCATCGGCGCGCCGCCGGGCTACGTCGGGTACGACGAGGGCGGCTCGCTCACCGAGGCCGTGCGGCGCCGGCCATACCGCGTGATCCTGTTCGACGAGATCGAGAAGGCGCACCCGGACCTGTTCAACCTGCTGCTCCAGATCCTCGAAGACGGGCGGCTGACCGACGGCCAGGGCCGAACGGTCGACTTCCGGAACACGATCCTGATCATGACGTCGAACCTCGGCACCAGCTCCGACGCGAAGGGCCGCTTCGGCTTCGTCACCGGCCGCGCCGCGGACGACGGCGCGCGCGCCGCGCGGCAGGAGCAGGTCGAGCGCGCGCTGCGCGAAGCGTTCCGGCCGGAGTTCATCAACCGCATCGATGAGATCATCGTCTTCGAGCCGCTGACCGAGAACGAGCTCAAGGTCATCGTCGACCTGATGCTGAACGAGGTGCGCGAGCGGCTCTCCGACCGCAAGGTGGCGTTCGACGTGACGCCGGCCGCGAAGGAGGAGCTCGTGCGCGAGGGCTTCGACCGCGTGTACGGCGCCCGGCCGTTGCGCCGCACGGTGCAGCGGCGCATCGAGAACCCGCTTGCGAAGCGCGTGCTCGCCGGTGAGTTTGGCGAGGGCGACGTCGCCCGCGTCGACTTCCGCGAGGGCGAGTTCACCTTCGAAAAGGCGGGCCACACCGAACCGGCCCCGGAGCCGGAGCCGGCGGGCGTCGCCAGCTAGCATCGAACGATGGGACGATGCCGAAGGGCGGGGGCAACGCCCCCGCCCTTCGTGCGCTCGCGGGGCAAAGCTGATTCAATGTGCCGTCACGCATCGCACGGCCCTCACCCGGGCAGGCAGGGGAGGTACCACTTGGCAATCGGACTGAAGCGCGTCGACCACGTCAGCATGGCCGTCTGGAAGATCGACGATACGATCGGTTTCTTCACCGACGTCTTCGGCTGGAAGGAGGCGGGCCGCTTCAGCAACGCGGAGGCGGGCTTCGCCGGCGTCGTCCTCGACGTCCCCGGCGCCGACGGCCAGCGGCAGATGCAGTGGGAGATCCTGGAGCCGCTCGGCGAGAACAGCTTCATCGAAAAGTTCCTGCGCGAGCGCGGCCCCGGCCTGCACCACGTCACTCTCGAGGTCGCCGACGCCGACGAGGCCGCGAAGGAACTGCGCTCGTGCGCGATCGAGCCGTTCGGCGGACCTCGCGTCTCGTGGGACTGGAAAGAGATGTTCATCCACCCGCGGTCATCGGGAGGCGTGCTCTTCCAGTTGTTCGAGCAGCTCGACGCGCCGGGCACCCTCGGCGGGCCGCCGCAGGGCTGACGCTACGCTGCCCAGGCGCGCGCGCCGGCGACCCACGTCTCGCGCACGCGCAGCGCATTGTCGAGCACGATGAAGTCGGCGGGGCAGCCGGCCGCGATGACGCCGCCGCCGATACGCAGCGCGCGCGCGGGCACGGCGGCGCACATCGCCGCCGCCTCGTGCAGCGGCGTGCCGAGGTGCGCCACGGCGTTGCGCAGCGCCTGGTCCATGGTGATCACGCCGCCGATGATCGTGCCGTCGGCGACACGCACGGCCTTCCCGCCTTCCACGCGGATGCGCTGGCCCTCCCACTCCGCCTCGCCCTCGTCGGTGCCGGCGAGCGGCATGCCATCGGTAATCAGCGCGACGTTCGCCGCGCCCTTCGCGCGCAGCAGCAGCCGCGCCGCCGCGTAATCGACGTGCGCGCCATCACCGATCAGCTCCGCGGTCACATCATCGCGTTCAAGCGCGGCGGCGATCACGCCGGGATCGCGATGCCCGAACGGCCGCATCGCGTTGAAGCAGTGCGTGACGTGGCTCGCGCCGCGGTCGAACGCGCGCATCGCCTCCGCGTACGTCGCGTCGGTGTGCCCGACGGCCGCCACGGCGCCCGCCGCGAGCACGGCGTCGATCAGCGCACCGGCGCCCGGCAGCTCGGGCGCGAGCGTCACCTGCCGCACCGCGCCGCCCGCCGCCGCGTGCAACGCGCGGTACTCGGCAGCCGAAGGCGCGCGCAGCCACGCCGCCGGGAACGCGCCCTTCCGCGCGGGGTTGATGTACGGCCCCTCGAGGTGGAAGCCCAGCGCGCGCGCGCCGCCCTCCACCGCGCCGACCGCGCCGGCGAGCGCGCGCAGCCGGCGCTCGATCGCCGCATGGTCCGCGCCCGACGTGCTGACAAGAAACCCGGTGACGCCGCGCGACACCACCCATCGCGCGTAGCCGCGCACCTGTTCCGCGTCGCCGGCCATCAGGTCAAATCCGCCGCCGCCGTGCACGTGCACATCGATCAGTCCCGCGGCGACGTACCGGCCGCCGGCATCGACGGCGTCGATGCCGTGCGGCACCGGGCAGCAGCCCGCGTGCACCGCGGCGATCGTGCCATCGCGCACGACCAGGCAGCCTTCGCGCACGCCCTGGGGCAGCACGAGCCGCGCGTTCGTGAGCGCGAACGGCCTCATCGCTGGCACGTCCGGCACCACGAGGTCACGCGGTCGTTGGGCGAAATCTGGCTGATGTGCGTGCCGCAGCGCGGGCAGCGTCCTTCGTCGCGGTCGCGCCCCTCCACGCCCTTGCGGTGCACTTTCAGATGTTCGCGCCATTCCTCGTAGTCGAGCGCGTCGCGGAAGCGCTCCGCGAGGATCGGGAGCGCCCAGTCGTACACCTCGCGCATGCCGCGATACAGCGCGCCGATCTCGTCGTCGGAGAGCGTGGTGCGCTTCCGAAACGGGTCGATGCGCGCGGCGAACAGGATCTCGTCCGAGTACGCGTTCCCGATGCCGGCGACGAAGTTCTGGTTGGTGAGGACGCCTTTGATCGCGCCCGAGTACTTCCGGATACGCTGCCGGAACTCGTCCTCGCCCACCACGAGGGCGTCCGGCCCCAGGTCGGCGAACTGCGGCACGTTCGCCACCTCATCGCCATGGACGAGGTAGATTTTGCCCATCACGCGCTGGTCGGCGTACCGGAGCTCGGCGCGCCCGTCGAGCGTCAGCGTCATCGCCACCTTCGGCCGCTTCTTCTCGGGCGCCTCGACGTACTGGAAGCGGCCGGTCAACATCGGATTGATCACCATCACGTAGCCGTCATCGAGCCCGAACAGCAGGAATTTGCCGTGCCGCAGCACCTCGCCGAAGCGGCGGCCCGTGATGCCGGCGACAAAGTCCGTCGCACCAGTACGGACGATGTACGGGATGCGCACCTCGGCCGCCGTCACTTCGGCGCCGATGATGCGCGCGTTCAGGAACCCCCGGATCGCTTCGAGATCAGGTATCTCCGGCATGCACGAACGGTACCACGCGGCTGGCCGAGCGGGTGCGTCAGTCCTGCAGCGCCTGCCAGGCGGACAGGTATTCCATGACGACGAACGTGTTGCCGCCCCGCCGCGAGCGGCCGCACACGCGGAACCCTGCCTTCTCGAAGGCGCGCTGGGCGCGCACGTTCCAGTCGAGCGTCTTCAGGTAGACGCGCCGGAACCCGGTCGTGCCGAGGATGTGCCGCACCAGCGTGCGCACGGCATCGGTGCCGTAGCCCCTGCTCCAGTACGAGCGTTCGCCGATCGTGATGCCGATCTCCGCCTCGCGGCGGATCGTGTCGATGTTGTAGTACATCACGTTGCCGATGTGGCAGCCGGCGGCGTCCTCGACGGCGAGCGTGCGGCGGTACGGGCTCGGATACCGCAACTCGTCGCGGTAGAGCGCCAGGTAATCGTCGAAGCTCGCCGCGAACGGGCGCGCGGCGTCGTACCGCGCGAGCTCGGCGTCGGTGCGCCAGCGGTAGTCCTCCCGCGCGTCACCGAGCCGCTTCTCGCGGAGCACCGTGTGCTCGCCGCGCGCGACTTCGCCTTCAACCGTCGTCGTCACGCCGTCTCTCCCGCGATGCGCTCCATCGCACGTCGCACGACCCCGGCCTCGCTGCGATGCGTCATGATCCGCAGCGCCTCGGCCGCCGGGAACCACGCGATGCGGTCATACTCGCGGTCGTGCAGCTCCACGCTGCCGGTGCCATCGGGCCGCATGAGGAAGTGGCGTACGGTCTTCTCGTAGCGCACGCCGGGCCGCGCGAACGTGTACGCGATCTCGCCAAGGTCACCGACGATCTCGACGCCCAGTCCCGTCTCCTCGCGCACTTCGCGCAGCGCGGCCTCTTCGATCGTCTCACCGTACTCGGGCGTGCCCTTCGGCAGCGCCCAGAGCCCCTCGTGCGTGCGGCCGGCGAGCACGATCTCCACGCCATCGCGGCCGTGGCGATAGATCACGCCGCCGGCCGAGCGCGCCTGCTCCACGCGGAGGTTCGGGTCGATCGTCATTCGTCGTCCGCCTCTTCCATATCTTCGGCCACGCTGCGTTCGAGCTCGACGCGGATCCCGAGCGGATCCTCGAAGAAATCGGCCTCGGCAAGCGCCGCGCTCACTGCCTCGAGCACACGCTCGTCGGTGGATTCCGCCGCGAGGTCGACGAGGATGTTGCGCGCCTCCGGGCCGCCAATCTGGCCGAGCGCGGCGATCGCCGCCTCCTGCACCTCGGCATCGTCGTCTCCGATGAGCCGCGCAAGCTCGGGGATCGCCTCTTCGGCCGCGATCTCGCCGGCGGCCGCGGCCGCCTCGAAGCGCACCTCGGCGTCGTCCGAGCCCATCTCTTCGAGCACATTCGGGAGCCAGTCGAGGTCGGCGTTCCGGCCCATCGCGTGGATCGCCGAAATGCGCAGCCGGCGGTCGCCGCTCGTGTACGCGTCGTCGATGAGGTCGCGCACCCACTCGTGGCCGCGCACGCCGAGCGCCTCGATCGCGCGGCCGCGCACGTCCACCAGCTCCGTATCATCCGTCGCGACGAGCCGCAGCGCGTTCTCGATCTGGCCGACGCGCGGGCGCGCGTCTTCGGTCAGTTCGGCGCGGAACAGGAAGCGGCCGAGGCCAAGCGCCGACTCCGCGCGCACGATCGCCTCGGGGTCGCGGAGCAGCCGCAGCAGCACGCCGACGAGGTCGTCGCCCTCGTACTCCCACAGCGCCTTGATCGCGTCGGCGCGCACCTGCACGTCGTCGTCGAGCGCGCCGAGCAGGTACACCGCGCTGAAGTCGTACTCCGCGCTGTCTTCCGACATCTCGGCGAGCCGGTCGATGATGTTGCGGCGCTGCTGGATGCCGAGCCGCCGCCAGACGTCGATGAACCGCTCGCGCTCGTCGCCGCCAATCCCGCTGAGCTTCGCGAGCTCCGCCGCGGCCGGCGCCGAGGGCGATCCTTCCAGGCTGGTGAAGAGGGTATCGAGTGACACGGCAGGCGCTCCTCGCGGGTCTTGCGCTCCCGGACGCCGTTACGTCCGCGCAGCCTGCGCCGGTGCCTCAGTCTAGGGATCGCCCTCGCGGGGTGTCAACGAGCGCATCGTCGTCGCCGGCGCGCTGCGATGATGATGCCACACCCGCGCGCGAGCGAGCGAAACGCACACGCACGATCGCGCGGAGCACGCTCCAGCCGACGCCCGGACTCAGCTTCTTCCCCTCGTCGACGCTCCGCGCCTCGTACGTCACCGGCACCTCGACGATACGCTCGCCGGCGCGCAGCAGCCGGCAGGTGATCTCCGCATCGAGATCGAAGCCGTTGCAACGCAGTTCGAGCGCGCGTGCGACCTCCGTGCGCATCACCTTGTAGCAGGTGAGGATGTCCGTAAGCCGCGCGAGGTAGAGCGCGTTGACGGCCCACGTCAGGCCCAGGTTGCCCGCGTAGCCGACGAGCGGCGTGCCGCCGCGGCCGCGCCCCTTGAACCGCGAGCCAAACACGACGCTCGTCTCGCCGCGCACGATCGGCGCGAGCAGCAGCGGGATCTCCGACGGGTCGAGCTCCAGGTCCGCGTCCTGCACCATGACGATATCGCCGCGCGCGCGGTCAAACCCGGTGCGCACGGCGCGCCCTTTGCCGCGCGCGCGATCCTCGAGCACGAGCTGCAGGTCATCGGCGTCGCCGAGCGCCTGCAGCGCCTCGCGCGTGCCGTCGGTCGAGGCGCCGTCGACGATGATCAGCTCCTTCGGCATGCCGCAGTCGACCGCCCGCACGCGGGCGATCAGCGCGAGCACCGTCTCCCGCTCGTTCCGCACGGGGATGACGATCGACAGCATCACCCGTGCCGCGCGGCGAGCCAGCGCGCCGCATCTTCGAGCTGGTCGAGGCCGTCGATCGCGCGCCATTCGTCGGTGAAGGGGAACGCGCCGGCGCGCCGGCCCGCGGCGACCAGCGCGTTCACGAGGTCCGGCATGTCGAACGCCCGCCCGGACGGCACCACATCGAGCGCGGCCGGCGAGATGGCGTAGATGCCGGCGCTCACGACGTCGGTCACCTCCGGCTTCTCGACGACGCCGGTGATCCGGTCGCCTTCGAGCTCGATGACGCCGAACGGGTGCTGCAGCACGTGCTCGCGCGTGGCGACGGTGATGTCGTTGCGCGCGCGCTGGTGATGTCCGATCAGACGCCGCATGTCCAGGTCCGTCAGGATGTCGCCGTTCATCGCGAGCAGCGGCTCGGCCGCATCGAGCGCGCACTCGTCGCGGACGAGCGAGAGCGGGCCGGCGGTGCCGAGCGGCTGGCTCTCGCGCACGTAGGTGATGCGCACGCCGAGCTGCGCGCCGTCGCGGAAGTATGTCTCGATCAGCTCCGCGCGGTACCCGACGGCGATGATGATGTCGCCGAAGCCCTGGCCGCGCAGCCGCTCGATGATCTCTTCGAGGATCGGCTTCTCGCCGACGGGCAGCAGCGGCTTGGGGATCGTGTACGTCAGCGGCCGCAGCCGCACGCCCTTGCCGCCGGCGAGCACGACCGCCTTCATACGGCGTACTCCTGCGGCCGGTACGCGTCGATATGCTCGCGGATCCAGCCGGTGGTCATGCGCAGCCCGTCGCGCAGCGCGACCTCCGGTTCCCAGCCGGCGAGCGTCTTCGCGCGCGTGCTGTCCGAGTGCAGGCGCGAAACCTCGCTCTTCGCGGGCCGCATGCGTTGCTCGTCGCCCTCGACCAGCAGCTCCCGCCCGACGATCTCGCCGACGAGCCGCACGATCTCCCGAATGCTCACCTCTTCGCCGGAGCCGACGTTCACGACCTCGCCGAGCGCCTCGTCCGCTCCGCCGACCATCGCAAACCCGCGCGCCGTGTCGGCGACGTACGTAAAGTCGCGCGTCGTGTCGAGCGTGCCAAGCCGCAGGTTCATCCCCGCCACCGCCTGGCTGATGATCGTGGGGATCACGGCGCGCGCCGACTGTCGCGGCCCGTAGGCGTTGAACGGCCGCACGATGACGATCGGCAGCCCGAACGAGCGGTGGAAGCTCAGCCCGAGCGCATCGGCGGCGATCTTCGTCGCCGAGTACGGCGACTGCGCCTGCAGCGGGTGCTGCTCATCCATCGGCACGCGGATCGCGGAGCCGTACACCTCGCTCGTGCTCGTGAGCACGATGCGCTCGAGCGTGCCGAGCTCCTTCGCCGCGAGCAGCACGTTCGAGGTGCCGATGATGTTCGTATCGATCACTTCCTGCGGGTGCGCGTACGAGTACGGGATGCCGATCAGCGCGGCCAGGTGGAAGACCGCGTCCGCGCCGCGCGCGATCTCGCGCACGGCGTCGAAGTCGCGCACGTCGCCGAGCGTGACGTCGACGCCGTCAAGCACGTCGGGCGGCACCAGGTCGAGGCAGCCGCGCTGGCCGCGCGACGTGTACCGCAGCATCGCCCGCACGCGCGCGCCGTCCCGCACGAGGCGCTCGACGAGATGGCTGCCGATGAACCCGCCGGCGCCCGTGACGACGACGGTCTTACTTGCGAATCGCACGCACGCCCCTTCCGAACAGCCGCGCCACGACGCCGATGAGCGCGATCAGCGCAAGTATGCCGCAAACGAACGCCCACATGTACAGCGTGATGACGAGGGCGAATTCGAACGGGGCATCGGTCGTCGTCACCACGACCAGCGCGACGGCCGGGCTCGCCACCAGCAGCCACAGCGTCAGCCGCAGCCAGTGGCTCGCGAGCGGGTTCACGGCTCCGGCGTGCCGAACGTCCGCAGCACCGAGCCGAACGATCGCCCGCCGGCGACCTCCCGCCAGTGCGCCGCCGTAAGCCCGAACACCGCGGACAGCCCGGCGCCCGCGAACACACTCATCGGGATGTACAGCGCGTAGTGGTACCTCGGATCGCCGATGAACAGCACGCCGAACGTCAGCATATAGAACGGGACGATCGAGAACACCGCCCAGCGCTTTGGGTCGCGCCAGCGCCACCAGCGCGGCAGCGAGCCGAGCATCAACGCCGCGAGCATCCAGAACCAGAACGTCGAGTAGACGATGAGCTTGTGCGCGTTTTGCTCGCCGAACCACGGCTTGTTGCTCTGCAGCCACGTGACGCCGGCCTCGTCGTTCCGGAACAGCTGCCACATCCTCAGCCCGACGAGTTGCAGCTCGCGCACCTTGTGGTCCATCGCCCACTCGCGCGCTTCCTTCTGGCCTCGCTCGCTCGACTTCCGCTCGATCACATCGCGGCGGTAGCCCTGGAACGGCGCCTCGAGGATGCCGACCGCTTCGAGGCTTGGCCCGCCGTTGGCGAGCGGGTTGTGGCCCTGGTAGGCCACGCGGCCCGAGCCCGTCGTGCCGATGATCGGTTCACCCATGCTGCTGCGGTTGCGCAGCGTCCACGGCACGACGATCAGCGTCGCGCCGAGCGCCAGCACGGCGAGCGCGATCGGCGCCTCGCGCTTGTAGCGCAGCGCGATGATCAGCGCCATCACTCCGCCAAACGCCATGAACTCGCCGCGCACGTAGCCGGTCGCCGCGATCAGCACGCCCAGCGCCCCCGTCGCGGCGAGCGCCGTGGCGTCGAGTTGCTTGCGGTCGAGCACGAAGTACACCGCGACGGCGAGCGTCAGCGCGAGCAGGAACCCGAAGTAGGTCTCGCAGAGCAGCATCGTCGTGAACAACACGTGGCTCGGCATCAGCGCCAGCGCGGCCGCGCCGAGCACGGCGGTGCGCCGGTCGAACAGCTTGCGCCCGATGAGGAACACGAGCGCGACCGTCAGCGACCCGAACACGACGTTGGCGAAGCGCGCCGCCGCGACCGAATCGCCGGTCAGCTTGTAGATCGCCGCCAGCGTGATCGGGTAGCCCGGCGGCCAGAGCGCCGTCGGCGTCAGGTCGTTCTCATCCGGGAAGACGCGGTTGCCGTCGCCATCGAACCAGACCGTCGGGTCGAAGACGTAGCCGTCTCCGGCGGCGATGTGCCGCGCCGCGGTGTCGTACCACACCGTGTCGTCGAAGCGGCCGTCGCGCGGGTCCGGCCGCACGTCGAGCGCGACGAGCAGCCGGATGACGAATGCCAGCAGGAACAGCGCGATGAGCCATCGCCCGTCGGCGGACCGCAGCCACCGCGACACCGCGCTCATTCGGACGCCTCCGCCGCCACGGGGGTGTCACGCCGATCCCACAGCGAGAGCAGCGTCCACGCGGCGATCAGGATCACGAGCGGCATCGCCGGGAACTTGAACCGCGGGTCGCCGAAGAACACGAGCGGGACCGCCAGGATGTACAGCGCGACGATCAGCAGCACCGCCCGCCTGATGTCGCGCGCGAACGCGAACGCCAGCGCGCCGAGGATGAACAACGCGCCGGCCGCGTAGTAGATCGCGTTCGCCGCGAACTGCAGGATCTCGCGCAGCGGGTGGTCGATGAACCAGTCGTTGCCGTACGATTCGGCGGCCCACAGCCCGTCATCGTCGTTGTACAGCAGCCAGTACGCCTTCTGGCTGATGAGCTTCGGCATGCGCAACGGGTGGTCCCGCACATCCTCGAGCGCGACGCGGATGCCGTGACGGTTGCGCTTGACTTCGAGGTCCTCGCCCGAGACACCGTGCAGCCCCTCGAAGCATGGGCCGGTCAGCGTGAAACGCCCGTCGGCGCCGTAGTAGTTGCCGATGCAGAGGTCGTCGCCGAGGTTCGTCGATGGTCCGCTGATGGTGTTGAACACGAGCGAGTTGCGCACCGACCACGGCACGGTCAACACAGCGATGCCGGCGAACATCACCAGCGTCTGCAGCAGCGCGCGCTTCTTCGAATGGAGATAGAAGAACCAGACCGGGAACAGCACCGCCGGCAGGAGCAGCGTGATGCCGCGCGTCATCGTCGCCAGGCTCAGCAGCACGCCGACGGCGAGCACCTGGCGGTACGGCATGCCGTCACGGCTCCAGGGGTTCCACAGCAGCACCGCCAGCGAAAGCGCGAGCAGGAACGTGAATAACGCCTCCGACAGCACCACGCCGGTATAGAACACCTGGCTCGGGAAGATCGACATCAGCAGCGCCGACGCGATGCCTGTACGCCGGTTCACGAGGCGCGTCGCCATCAGGTACACGAGCGAGACGGTGAGCGCGCCGAAGACACCGTTCATCATCTTCGCCGCGAACACGCTGCGCCCGAACCACAGGATGTCCCCCGCCTTGCGCAGCGCGCCGAGCGTCGCCGGGAAGCCCACGGGGTAGTAGCCGACGCGATGCCCGTCGAGGTTCGCGTAGCCCTTGCCGTCGGCGATCAGGTCGGCGTAGATCATGTACAGCGCGGGGGCGTTGACCCCGGCCGGCGCGCGGTCGTTGTACGCAATCCACGCCGTGCGCGGCACCATCGCGATCGCGAACATCAGCAAAGCGAGCGCGATGTCCAGCCGCACGCGCGCGATCGACGCCACCAGCGTCCGCTCCGCGGCACGTCGCTGCTCGACGCGCTCGACATGGCCGGTTACCGTGGACTCCACGCTCATGCGGCAGCGTATCGGCGCAATAGCGCGGGCTGTGCCCGCCGCGCCACCGCCGCGCAGGCGGCCATGCCGCGCGTCGCGAAGAGCGCCACGACGAAGACGATCGGGTAATGGAACCGCGCGTCCCCGAAGAAGAGGAGGTGCGTCGCCGTCCAGAGCAGCGCCAGCGCCAGGAGCGCGCCGGCCGCGCCGCGCGCCGCGCCGCGGCTCGCGGCCGCGCCGATGGCGGCAAACGCAAGCGCGCCGAACCAGACGCCGTTCGCCATGCCCCGCAGCAGTCCGGCGATGCCGTCCGGGCGGTAGTAGCCGTCGTCGTAGCGGGAGTTCCAGTCCAGCGCGGTCGCGTCGGACTCGTACATCGCCCGCAGCTTCAGCGGCACGAGCCGGAACTGCTCCTCCGGATGCAGCAAGATGTAGGCAAGACCCTTGCGCAGCGCGAGCCGCTCGGCGGCGACTTCAAACTCGGGTTGCGTCATGTCCCCCCGCTCGGGCTGCGGCGGCTCGGGTTCGGGGATATTCATGCGGCCCGTCGCGCCCTCGTGGTTCCCGATCCAGATGTTCGGCCCGAAGTTGGTCGCGAGGATCACCGGGCTGCCCAGTCGCTGCTCGTTCCGCGCCGCCCACGGCGCGAGCATCAGCGCCACGACAAGCGCGGCCAGCATACCCCAGCCCGCCGCGGGTCGCCATCGCAGCGGCTGCGCCCAGAAGGCGACCGCGACCGGCAGCAGCACAAGCGCCTGCCCGCGCGTGAGCGTCGCCGCGCCGAGCGCCACGCCGAACGCGAGCACAGCCGCGCCACGTGCCCGCCCCGACTGCGGCGCGACGAGCATCAGCAGCGCCGCGAGCGCGAACAGGAACGTGAACAGGGGCTCCGACAGCGTCAGCGAGGCGAAGTACACCTGCCCGGGCCACGCCGCCAGCGCAACCGCGCCGCCGAGCGCGACGCCGCGACCGAACGCGACCGCACCGATCGCGTACACCAGCGCCACCGTCGCCACCGCCAGCGCGATGTTCGCCGCGCACGTCTGCATCGTGCCCTCGCCGAACAGGCGGAATACCGTGCCGAGGAAGAACGGATACCCCGGCGGCCACCCCGCCGTGGGCGTGCCCACGAACGGGTTCACGTAGCCGTCGCCGATCGAGAGGAAATGCGCCGCGCCGCGGTACCACGCCGTGTCGTCGAACCGGCCGTCGGTGGGGTCAGGATGGACGAACGCCACCCAGGCGATGCGCGTCGCGAGCGCGATGATGAGGGCGAGGCTCAGGCCGGGGAGGTGCGTCCGGATGCCTGTCGTGCCCAAGCAGCTCCTGTCAGTGCCCCGCGCCGTCCTGTTGTACCGATTCCGCCCCTACCGGCGCCAGGTGCCCGTCCTCGAGCCGCGCGAAGTACACGTCCGACCGCGCGTCGAGCGTCTCCGTGAGCCGCGCCAGGTCCGCCGATGAATACGCGCGCACCGACACATCGTCGCCGTACAGCGCGCGGCCGACCGATGTCATCCACGTGGGCTGCCAGTACGGGTTCGACCACAGCCCCTCGTCGTCGGCGATGTAGATTGTCGCGCCGGCCGGCACCTCGGGGTATGCGAGGCGCAGCTCATCGGTGAGCAGGCGCCAGCGCGCGGTGTCCTTCACGAACGGGTCGGTCTGCTCGATCGTCTGCCACGCATACAGCCCGCCGACAGCCGCGAGCGCGGCTGCCGCGAGCGCGTTGGCGGCGTACCGGTTGACCCGCCGCGCGTGGTGGTAGACGAACCCCGCCGCCACCGCCACGAGGATCGCGAAGAACGGCGTCGCCATGTAGGTGTAGCGCGTCGCCGTCCACATCTTGCTCGGCACGTACGGCATCAGCGCAAGCCCCGCGCCGACAGCCGCAAACCGCGCGATGTGCGGCCCGCGGATGAAGAAGAACAGCGCGAACCCGGCGACGACCGACCCCCACGCCCACTCCATCGCCGAAGGCTCGAGCGGGATCTGGCCGACCGGATACGCGAGGCGCGACATGTAGACCCACGTGCTCAGCGGCATGTGCTCGCCGGGCCCGTAGAACCCGCCCTCGACACCCTGGCACTCGCAGCCGCTGAGCCCGCCGACGAGCAACGTCGCTGCCAGCGCGAAGGGCGCCATCTTCAGCGTGAAATCGAGCACGTCGCGGCGCCGCGCCAGCGAGAAGCACGCGTAGTACACGAAGATCCCCCCGCCGATCACCACCCCGCCCTCGTTGGCGAGGAAGCCGAGGACGTACAGCGCGAGCGCGCCCCAGTACAACGCCGCTCGCCGCTCGCCGCCCTGCACGTAGCGGTGCAGCGTGTAGAGCGAAGTGATGAGCAGGAACTCGCTCAGCACGTGCGGGAACGCGGTGATGTACGTCACCGTGTGCACCGCCGCCGCGGAGACGCCAAAGATCAACGCCGCCGCCGACGCGACGAACACCCGCCGCGTGATCGACAGCACGAGCGCGTACAGCACCAGCACCGTCGCCATGTGGAACACCAGGTTCGTGATGCGCCACGGCAGCGCGTCCATGCCGAACAGGTGGAACTCGGCGTAGTACACCGCCATCGTCAGCGGCCGCCAGTTCGGCGTCAGGTCGCGCAGCATCACGACATCGCGCATGTACGCCGGGAATGAGCGCGTGTTCACGTCGCCGAGCACGAGGAAATCGTCGCCGAAGAAGTGGTACTCGAGCGTCGGCACGTGCAGGCCGAGCACCAGGCCCAGGACCACCAGGATCGGGATGTGCCGGGCGGACTCGCGGAGGTGATCTACGAACGCGCGGGCGCCTGTCCGCTCATACGTCGCTGGGTGTGCGGCGATGACAGCCATCTTGGACTTGTACCCCGAAATTGCCCGCGCAATCGTCTACTGTCAGGACGACTCGATCCTAGCATCGACCATAACGCGCGGCAATATCGCCGCCCGGCGATGTTAAGAGAGCGCGGCCCGTTCCGGCGCCGGGTCGGCGCCTGCGACGGGCGCCGCGGACTGCTCGGCCTTGCCCGCGCGGGTCGCCAGCAGCGCCATGGCCGCGAACGCAGCGCCATACGCCAGCGCCCCCAGCCAGTACGACACGGAGATCCCCCAGAGCATCGCCACGACCATCGCCAGCACCGACGCGCAGACCGACGTCGCGCCGTTGATGCCCCAGAGGAACGGCGTCGGCGCACCCGCTCGCGTCCCGGCCATGCTCATCCCGATCGCGAACGGCATGCCCATCACGAGGCCGAGCGGGAACAGCAGCCCGACCGCCGCCATGATCCGCGCCGGCGTCGTGTCGGCATCGAACCGGTCGATGACGCCGGGCGTGATCGCGCCGAACAGCACCACCACGAGCAGCAGCGCCGCGAGCGGCGCCAGCAGTGTCGCCGCTTTCTCCGGCCGCACGATGCGCTCGGTCACCATGCTGCCGATGCCGCTCGCGAGCAGGACCGAGAACAGCACGACCGTCAGCGCGTACGTGGGATGTCCGAGGAAGATGCTCAGCCGCTGCAGCTGCGACACCTCGACCATCATGAAGCCGATGCCGATGCCGCTGAAGTACGTGTAGAACGGCGCCATCCCCGCGTGCGCCGAGCGCTCGGTCATCGCCAGCATCGGCACGATGATGCACGCCGTCGTCATGCCGAGCACCACCAGCCCGAGGATCGCCAGCACGAGCGCCGGCCGCGTCACGTGCGTGTTCTCGAACGCACTGCCGTTGAAGAAGCTCTTCACGCCGGTCATCTGGAAGAAGAACGGGCGGTCGTCCGTCGGCGGCGAGATGTCCTGCTCGAACGAGTCGATCGTCGCGTCCGGCCCCTCGGGCGATGCCAGGCCGGCGAACCGCGGGTCCGCGGCCTCGGTGCGCGTGAGGACCGCGCCGAACTCGAGCTGGCTCGTCGCCTCGTCCATCCTCGCGATGTCATCGGCGGGGAACGGCTCCGGGCTCACGAGCAAGGTCGCCGCCGACACGGAGTACGACGGCGTCGTCGTCGCGTAGTCGCCGGCGTAGATCAGCATGTGGTCACGCGGATTCTCGACGCCGCGCTCCTTCAGCGCGTGCGCCGCCAGCGCCGCCGTCCGGTACATCTCCAGCGGCTCGTCATCGCCGATGTTGTACCAGCGCGAGACCGACAGCACACCGCCCGGCTTCAGGCGGTCCATGAACGTGTCCCATGCCTCCGTGGTGTACAGCGAGTTCTCGGTCAGCGAGTAGGCGCCGGCCGCCGTCGCCGCCCACGTGTCGATGAGCGAGATCTGGATCACGTCGTACTCGTTGTCGGTGCGCGTCAAGTAGCTGCGCGCCTCGTCATTCACGAGCTTCACCTTCGGGTGCCGGTCCAGGTGACCCGTGAAGTCGCCGAACGCGACGTTCGTCGTATCGAGGATCTGCTTGTTGATCTCGACACCCGTCACCGAGTTCTGATCGAACTCGATCGCCGACAGAAGGTCGCGCCCGCCGCCGACGCCGATCACCAGCACGTCGCCCGGCTGGCGGATGTAGTGCACGAGGTTCGTGACGTCGTAGCGCAGGAAGTCCGTCTCCTTCTCCTTGCCGGTGTAGCGCGTCAGCACCGTCGCGGCGCCGCCATCGATCGTCATCGTCAGCTGGTTCACGAAGATGTCGTCGGGGAGCGTGTTGCTCATGCCCCAGCCGTACGGGCGCGCGCCCGCATCCGGGTCGCCGGTCACCGTCACGCGCGAGAACGCGTTCCACTTCTCGTAGGGGTACTTCTGCTCTTTTCCTTCCTTGGCCCAGAGGATGTACAGGAACGGGTCACGCCGCTCGGCGAGGCGCGCGTTCATCAGCGCGATGCCGCCGAGGACGAACACCGCGGCAAGCGCCACCCACATGCCGCGCGTCAGACCGCCGTCCCACGCGAACGCGAGCGCGCCGACCCCCGCGAGCGCGCCGATCGCGATCACGGCGCTCGGCCCGTCGAGCCGCGACATGAGCAGCACGAGGAGGATGCCCCCCAGCGCCGCGCCCGCGAGGTCGGCGGCGTAGAGCCGGCTCACACGCGCCGGGAACCGCGTGAGCGCCAGGCACACGACGATCCCGCTGAACGTGAACGGCACCGCGATGACCACGCAGGTCAGCACCACGGACCACACGCCCACCAGGTTCCACCGCGGCACGAACGGCACCGCCATCTGCGTCAGGAAGCTCAGCGCGATCGAAACGCTGAAGAGCAGCGCGTACAGCCACAGCTGCCGCCGCACGTCCTCGTGCGGGAACCGCTCAGGCCGCAGGTACACGATGAGCGCGCCAAGCGTCATGCCGAACAGCGCGATGGAGATGGCGACGAACGCGAAGTGGTAATACATCGTCACGCTGAAGATGCGCGTGAGGATGATCTCGTACATCAGCGTGCTCAGGGTGACCATGAACAGGCCGGCGTACGTCCCCGCCGTGGGTGCGCCGGGCGAACCCGTGGCGCGCGCTGCGACGCTCACGTCAAACTCCCCTTCCGGCACGGCGCCGGGGTCACACAGAGATCGCTGGCGAGGCGGGGGCGAGTATATCACGCCCCGGACGCATGAATTGACAGCGCGCGCCGCTCAGGCGTCCGGGGCGAGTGCGCGGTACTGGCCGCGATAGAACAGCAGCGGGCTCAGCGCCTCGTTGACGACGCGGACGCCGACCACCTGGCCGAGGAAGATCGAGTGGTCGCCGCCGGTCAGCACGTCGGCCACGCGGCACTCGATGTACGCCAGGCAGTCCTCCAGCACCGGCACGCCGGTGACGCCGATACGGAACGGCTGCCCGCGCAGGGTCCGGAGCTCGGGCTCCGCGCGCCGCGCGAACAGCCTCGACACGTCCTCCTGGTGCGCGCCCAGGATGTTCACCGCGAACACGCCTCCCTGCTCGAGCACGCGGTGCGAGTGCGTCCCCTTGTCAACGCAGGCAAGCATCATCACGGGGTCGAGCGAAAGCGACGCGACGGCATTCGCCGTCATGCCCTGGAACTCGTCGCCGGCGCGCGTGGTGATCACCGTCACACCCGTGGCGAAGTGGCCGATGATCGACCGGAACAGCATCGGGTCGACGGGTGGGTCAACGGGCTCGGTGCGCTCGTGTCCACTCATGGCGGACGGAATCATACCACCCTGCCCGCCCGGCTCAGGCGGCGTGCGATTCGGTCTGCTGGTCGTCGAGCGGCACGATGACGCTGGCGTGCTGCGTGTTGATCAGGATGAACGACGCGGTCGCGACCTCGCTCTCGATCGCGCCGCCGTCCAGGTTGCGGATGCTGACGTCGGTGAGCAGCATGTGGCGCTCGTTCGTCGCGTTGCGCAGCGCGTCGCTCAGCCGCACACCCGGCACGTGGTGGTAGAGGCCGTCGATGATCCCCGACGGGGTGAACACGCGCACCCTGCTCGCTTCCCGCTGGATGTACTCGCCGCCGCCGGGCCGTGCGTCTGTCATCGCCCCTCCTGTACATCGTGATCATCGGCAAGTCCGGCGGCGATCATGTGCGATGTGTCGCCGAACGCCCGCAGCACCGTGGAGGCAGCAGTTATGTCAATCACTGTGCGCCCGCCGAGTGCGTGCTTCAGCCGCCGGAACTGCCATAGCGGCAGCCCGATCGCGCGGCACACCGTTGCCAGGATCACGAAGTTGTGCGTGACCACCACCACCTCGCCCGTGCCGTGCGCCTCACGCAGCCTGCCGATGCCCTCCCAGGCGCGCTCCTGCACCTCGGCCAGCGTCTCGCCGCGCTCCATGCGCGCCGTCGCCGCGTCCTCGGAGAACCACGCGCGCAGGAACTCCGGGTGCCGCTCTCGCAGCTCCGCGGCGGTCAGGTGCTCCAGCGCGCCCACGTCCATCTCGATGAACGCCGCATCGACCTGCGGCTCGACGCCGGCGCGCGACGCGATCGCCCGCGCGGTGTCGAGCGCGCGCGCCAGCGGGCTGCTGTAGACCGCGGCTGTCGCGTGCGTGAACGTGGCGGCTACCGCCTCCGCCTGCGCGGCACCGCGCGCGTTCAGCGGCACGTCCGCGCGGCCAAGCGTCAGCCGTGCGCGGTTGTGCTCCGTTTCGCCATGCCGCACGAGAATGAGCCGCATCGCTAGAAGGTGACCCGCCCGCGCGTCCGCCACGCCTGGCGCGCGGGCGAAGCGCTCGCCAGCACGACCCGCGTGCGATGCAGCCGCAGCGGCGCTGGCAGGCCGAGGGCCGCCGCGACCTGTTCCGGGCGGCCGGAGCCGCCGCTGTCGCTCCGCAGCAGCATGCGGAGCCGCACGGCGCCGGGGCGCGGCTCGACCTCGATCGTCTTCACCAGCGCGCGGATGTCGTACGACTTCACCTCGTCCTCCCGCCTGTGCTCCCACGGCACGCTGTCCGCCGCCAGGAAGTCCGCGACCGCGCGTTCCACGTCGAACCCGGGCGGCGGCGCCACGTCGGCCTCCCACTCCGCCGCACGCACCTGCGCCTGCAGCGACGGCAGCGCGACGCCGGCCTCCTCGACACGCACGAGCCGCATCGCCGGCGGTAGCTGGGCGCCCACGCGTTCGCTGAACTCGCGCGGGTGCATCCGCTCGGCCAGGAACACGTCCATCAGCTCGGCATCGCTTGTCGTGCCGACGGGCAGCGGCGACGCGAGCGCGATCTGCGCGTGCGGCGTGAACCCCTCGGAGTACGCGATCGGGATGCCTGCACGGCGCAGCGCGCGCTCCCATGCCCGCATCTGGTCGAGGTGCGTGATGTACCTCAACGCGTCGCCGCGCGCGAACGTCACCCGAAGGCGCTGGACCTTCATCGCCGCCGCATCACAGCCGCGTGATCACGAGCGATTCGATCTTGACGCCCTCCATCCCGGTCACGGCGATGCGGTAGCCGTCGACCGTAAGCGTCTCGCCCGGCCTCGGGATGTGCCCC
The DNA here is from genome assembly GCA_021462855.1 of Dehalococcoidia bacterium. Classification (GTDB taxonomy): domain Bacteria; phylum Chloroflexota; class Dehalococcoidia; order DSTF01; family JACRBR01; genus DTUCFX13. Next base: position 52,021 of record JAJTXQ010000036.1, read on the forward strand.
AGCCGGTCGAGCACCAGGCCGGCGACGGTCTCGTAGTCGCCTTCCGGCAGGGCGATGTCGAGCTCATCCTTCAGGTCGAAGATGCTCATCCCGCCATCGACGCGCGTCGTCCGCTCATCGATGGCCATGAACTCGGTCGATGGCTGGCCCAACTCGTCGGCCACGCGCCCCACCATCTCCTCGAGCAGGAGTTCGAGCGTCACGATCCCGGCAACGCCGCCGTACTCGTCGACGACGATCGCCATCTGCTGCTGCTCCTCCTGCATCTGCCAGAACAGCGAGCTGACCAGCTTGGTTTCGGGGATGAACGTCGCCGGGCGCGTCACCGCTTCGAGCGTTGCTTCGTCGCCGAGCTCGCCGTCGCCGATTGCGCGCAACACGTCCTTGATGCTGACGATGCCGATGACGTTGTCGACGGTGTCGTCGCACACCGGGAAGCGAGAACGCGGCGACGCCCGGAACGTGTCATGGAACTCGCGCAGGGTCTCGGTCTTGTCGATCCATGTGACCTCGGTGCGCGGGATCATGATCTCGTTTACCCGCCGGTCGTGGAAGTGGAACACGCGGTCCAGCAGCTCCGCCTCGTCCTCGCCGACGACGCCTTCCTCCGCGCCGATGTCGATCAGCATGCGCAGCTCGGCCTCGGTGACGGTCTGTGTGACATCTCCGCGCGTGAACAGGTTCGGCACCACCGCCAGCGCCGCGATCACCGGCCGCAGCGCCACCACCACAGCCCGCATCGGCAGCGCCGCCGCGTAGGCGATGCGCTCGGCAGAGCGCGACGCCAGCACCTTCGGCGTGTACTCACCGAACTCCGTCGAGATCAGAGGGATGGCAACCAGGCCGAACAAGAACCCCCAGCGCCCGAACGAATCGACGAACACCACGGTGCCCGCCGTCGATACCAGGAATACCGCCAGGTTCTGGGCGATGACGATGGCGCCGAAAAACGTCTCCTGCTGCCCCTTGAGCCGGTCGAGCGCGCGCGCCGATCGGCTCCCCGCTTCGGCGGCGGTCTTCACGCGCAGGCGGTTCGATGCGACGACGGCGATCTCGACCGCGTTGACAATCGCATATCCCACGAGCCCGGCGATGAACAGCGCGACGGCGAGCGGGATCGGCATCGGGAGCGAGGCGTCGGCGAGAAGCGGGAGCGAAGCGTACGGGGGGATATCAGACATGCAGTCCAGCGGCGGGCGCGGTCACGGGCGCCCGGCCCTCGGCCTGCGGCATGATAGCGGATCGGCGAAGGGCTATCCGGCGTCCCGTTTCGGGTGGTCAAGCCGGTGGATGTGCTCGGACGGGCCTTCCTCGAGCACGCTCTCCTCGAGCAGCCGCATCGACATCTCGCACCATTCGATGTAGGCCCGGCGGTAGGCCATCGCCATCTCCAGCGTCAGCGACCAGAACAACGCGTGGCGCGGGGTGAACATGTGGTGCGTCACCGCCTTCACCTTCTCGCGCAGCACCGTCTCGCAGAACGCGAGCCCCTTGCCGTGCTCGTCCATCTGCCGCCGCATCAGCACCAGCATGTCTTCGACGGGCACGTCGGCGCCGAAGAAGACCTTGATCATGAACGGATCGCGCATCTCGGCGGGTGGCTGCGGCTCGCGCACCCAGCGCAGGAACTCGTCGCGGCCCGAGGGCGTGATCTCGTAGATCTTGCGGTTGGGCCGCCCGTCCTGCACCTGGACGTCCTTGTCCACCCAGCCCTGCTCTTCGAGCGCCTTAAGCGTCGGGTAGATCTGGCTGAGCTCGGCGTTCCAGAAGTGCTGGACCGAGGAGTCGAAGAACTGCTTCAGCTCGTAGCCGGTCATCGGCTCGTACGTCAGCAAGCCCAGGAGCGCGTGGCGAAGCGACATGCCGGAAAAACCCCTCCGGCCGCACCCTACAGCGCGGCCGGAATCGGCGTCTAGAGCTTGTGTACCCCTGCGAGGTGGTCGGGCTTGTTCACGGTGACCAGCCGTTCCGGCTCGCGGCGGTCGCGCAAGGCGAGCTCGCGCAGCCGGCGTCGCCACCTGCGCGACTCGAACTCGCGGTCGCGCTCGATCTTCAGCGCCTCGTACATGATTGGCGCCAGGCTCGATGTCAGGTCCATCATGGCGGTGTGCCTCCCCGTCGAATACAACATCGGACGGCCGTAGCTGTCCTTTCATATATCGACACTTATATATAGCACCTTAGTACCACCCGCCGCAATGCGCCGCCGAGATTTGCGGGTTTTCCCGGCCCGTTACGTCAAGATCATGGCTTCTCCCCGGGACCGCGACGGCGCACGGCGGGCGCGGCGGGCAGGCGCCCGCGCCTCTGCGGGCTTGACACGCCGGCGTCCGAACATACAATCGAACCGGTTTCAGACAGGAGGCCCCTGTGACGACGACCAGCGCGCCCGCAACGATCATGGCGAAGCACCAGATCGCCGAGTCAGGCGCCGTCCTCGGCCGCGCGTTCTTCGATGACCCGCTCCTCAGCTACATCCTCCCGGACGATGCGCGGCGGGCGCGGCCGCTCACCTGGTTCATGACGCGTGGCGCGCACTACGGTCACAAGTACGGCGAGGTGCACACCACGCCCGGCGCAGTCGCCGGCACCGCGGTGTGGCTCCCGCCCGGCGAGCCGGCGGTGACGGCGGCCCGCATGCTGACCACCGGCTTGCTGATGGCGCCGCTGCACTTCGGCATGGGCGCGCTCGGCCGCTTCCTGGGGGCGACCGGCTTCTACGAGAAGTTGCACAAGCAGTACGCCCCCGAGCCGCACTGGTACCTGATGGTCCTCGGCGTCGACCCGCCGCGACAGGGACAGGGCGTCGGCGGCGCGCTGATCGCGCCGATGCTCGAGCGCGCCGACGCCTCGGGCGTGCCGTGCTATCTCGAAACGAACAAGGCGCGCAACGTGCTGTTCTACCAGCGCCACGGCTTCGCCGTCTGCGAGGAGGGCGTGATGCCCGGCGACGGCCCGCAGTACTGGACGATGAAGCGCGCCGCCCGCCGCTGACGCGCTTGCCCCACGCGCGGTACATCGCAACAATCCCCGTCGACACCGCCGGCGACGGGAACGGAGCACGCGCATGAAGATCCACGAGTTCCAGGCGAAGCAGATCCTCGCGAATTACGGCGTGCCCGTGCCGAAGGGCCGCGTCGCCGCTTCGGCCGATGAAGCGCGCGCGATCGCGCAGGAGCTCGGCGGCAAGGTCGTCGTGAAGGCGCAGATCCACGCCGGCGGGCGCGGCAAGGGCGGCGGCGTCAAGCTCGCGAACTCGCCCGATGAGGCGGCGCGCGCCTTCGGCCAGGTCCACGGCATGCAGCTCATCACGCACCAGACCGGGCCGCAGGGCCAGAAGGTCAAGACGGTGCTGATCGAGGAGCAGATGCCGATCGACCGCGAGCTCTACCTCGCCGTGCTGATCGACGGCGCGGCCGGCCGCCCGGTGATGATGGCGAGCGCCGCCGGCGGCATGGACATCGAAGATGTCGCGGCGAAGGACCCGGGAGCGATCTTCCGCGTCAGCATCGACCCGGTCACCGGGTTCCAGCCGCACCTCGCGCGCGAGCTCTGCTTCTCGCTCGGGCTCACCGGCGAGCTGATGAAGCCGGCGTCGCAGTTGATGGCGGCGCTCTACGCCGCGTTCGCCGCCAGCGACGCATCGCTCGCCGAGATCAATCCGCTCGTCGTGACGAAGGACGGCCGCGTGCTCGCGCTCGACGCGAAGATGAACATCGACGACAACGCGCTGTTCCGCCACAAGGACATCGAGGAACTGCGCGACAAGGACGAGGAAGATCCGTCGGAGGTCGAGGCCGCGGAGAAGGGCATCAGCAACTTCATCAAGCTCGATGGCAACATCGGCTGCCTCGTGAACGGCGCCGGGCTGGCGATGGCGACGATGGACAGCATCAAGTTCGCCGGCGGCGAGCCCGCCAACTTCCTCGACATCGCCACCGCCAACGACGTGACGAAAGTCGTCGACGCGTTGCTCATCATCTCGCGCGACCCGAACGTGAAGGCGATCCTCGTCAACATCTTCGGTGGCATGGCCCGCGTCGACGTGATCGCCGAGGGCATCATCCAGGCGCAGCGCAAGATGGAGAAAGCGATCCCCGTCGTCGCGCGGCTCGCCGGAACGAATGTCGAGGAAGGCGAGCGGCTGATCCGCGAGAGCGGCCTCCCCGTCATCCGCGCCGACGACCTCGGCGACGCGGCGAAGAAGGCGGTCGAAGCCGCCCGCGCGGCATAGCGCTCAGCTCCCCGTCCCCGGGATCGCCGCATCGCCCGGGTAGCGCGTGCGCAGGAACACCGTCATCGCGCCGATCGTCGTCGAGGTCCCCTTCGACTCCCACACGCTGAGCTCGTAGTCATAGCCCGGCGCCCAGCCGATCTGGACCGGCACTCCGCGCAGGATTGCGCTCTGCAGCGCGCCCCGAAACGCCTCGGTCACGCCATCGGGGATCGCCGACAGCACCGCCGCGTCGGCCGGGTCCAGCGCAATGCCCGCCGTCTGCGCCGCCTCGACGAAGTCAGCGCCCGGCGCCAGCAGATCCTTCGGCAGGCTTCCGATGTTCTGCCGGTTCAAGGCCACGTTTGCCCGCTCAACCATCCCGTTGAAATTCGGCATGCGATATACCTCCTTGAGCAATCTCGCCCGAGATCACGGATAATGCTCGCGTTGGGGTACGAAGTCAACGGCCGCGACTGGACATGACCGCCATGCAACCCGCGATCCGCTTCGTCAATGCTGCCGACGGCGCCAGCATCGCCGTAGCCACGCACGGCAACGGCCCGCCGCTCGTCTTCGTCCGCGGCTGGATCAGCCACATCGAGCAGATGTGGGAGGACCCCGCGTTCCGTTCCTACTGGTCCGCGCTCGCCGCGCACTTCACGGTCATTCGCTACGACACGCGCGGCAACGGCATGTCCGGGCGCGACGTGCACGACATCGACAACGACGCACTGATGCTCGACCTCGAGGCGGTGATCGGCACGCTCGGCCTGCGCGACATCGTGCTGTACGGGCAATGCTTCGGCGGCCCGACGGCGATCACCTACGCGGCGCGCCGCCCGAACAACGTCCGCGCGCTGATCCTCGACGGCACGTACGCCGACGGCGATGCGATCACGTCCGTCGCCCGGCGCGAGCGCATCGTCCAGACCCTGCGTGACCTGCCCGAGGCCGGCCTGCTGCTGATGTCGCACTACACGCAGCCAAACCCGCGTGGCGAGCGTTTCAGCCAGGTCACCGCGAAGCCCGCGGCGATCCACCCGGAGGTCGCGGCCGAGTTGTACGCGCTCGCGTTCCGCACCGATGTCTCGCGGTTGCTGCCCGACATCGCCGTCCCGGCGCTCGTGCTGCACCGGCGCAACACGCTCGCCATCCCGTTCCGTCTCGGCCGCGCGCTCGCCGGCGCGATCCCGGACGCGCGCTTCGTGCCGCTGGAGGGCAAGGCGCACAACCCGTGGGACGAGCGCCCGGACGACGCGCTCGCAGCGATCGGCGAGTTCCTGGGCGTCCCGCTCGGCCCCGGCCCCCGTCGCGACGACGGCGCCGCGCTCGCGGCGATCCTCTTCACCGACATCGAGGCATCGACGGAGACCACGACGCGGCTCGGTGATGCCGCCGGACAGGCGCTCGTGCGCACGCATAACGCCGTCGTCCGGCAGGCGCTCCGCGAGCACGGCGGCAACGAGATCAAGCACACCGGCGATGGCCTGATGGCGTCGTTCATCACTCCGTCGCGCGCCGTCGCCTGCGCGCTGAGCATCCAGCGCGCGCTCGCCGGGCACGGTGAGGCGGGCGTGGCGCCGCGCGTCCGCATCGGCATCAACGCCGGCGAGCCCGTGTCCGAGGAAGGCGACCTGTTCGGCACGTCGGTCCAGCTGGCGCGCCGCATCTGCGATGCCGGCGCCGGCGGGGCTATCCTCGTCTCCAACGTCGTGCGGGAGCTCTGCGCCGGCAAGGGGTTCGAGTTCCGTGAGCACGGCGCCGTGACACTCAAGGGCTTCCCGGAGCCCGTGCGCCTCTATCAGGTGGGGGCAGGGAAGGACGACCGATGACCCAGACACACACGCCCGACGCCCTCCGCGAGCGCGTCGCCGCCTACTACGCGGCGATCTCGCGCCGCGACATCGACGCCTGCGCGGCGATGTTCGCGGCCGACGCCGAAATGCGCGACCCCGTCGGGATGCCCGGCGCCACCGACGACGCCGGGCGCCGCCAGCGCTACGCCGGCATCGACGCCGCGTTCGCCACGTTCAACATCGCGCCCGACGTCGCGATCCCGGGTGGCGACGAGATCGCCGTGAAGTGGACCGCGCGCGGCGTCACCAGGAACGGCGCGCGCGACGTGTCGTTCGAGGGCATCAGCACATTCGTCTTCGATGGAGAGGGCCGCATCGCTTGCATGTCGGCGTACTGGGACACCGGCGCGATCATCCGCGCCATGGCCGGCTGACGCGTCACCGCCAACGAGTGGGATATCGCGCACCGCCCCGGCGGCTGACCGCCGGAGCGCCCTCGCACCACCGCGCGCCGTCCGATAGGATCCCGTCCGTGCCCGCCCCGTGCGGGGAGCGAGCCACGGCGACAGGAGCGGACTCATGAGCGTACTCGTCAACAAGGACACGCGCGTGCTGGTGCAGGGCATCACCGGCAAGGAAGGCAGCTTCCAGACGCAGCGCTGCATCGAGTACGGCACGAAGATCGTCGCCGGCGTCACGCCCGGCCGCGGCGGCGAGAAGACCGAGCACGGCGTGCCCGTGTTCAACCGCGTGTCCGAGGCTGTGCGCGAGACCGGCGCGGACTGCGCGCTCATCTTCGTCCCGCCGGCGTTCGCCGCGGACGCGATCCTCGAATCGGCCGCCGCGGAACTCCCGCTCGCCGTCTGCATCACCGAAGGCATCCCGACGATGGACATGGTGAAGGTGAAGCGCGCGCTCGGCAGCCACGGCACCCGGCTCATCGGCCCGAACTGCCCGGGCATCATCACGGCCGGCGAGTGCCGCGTCGGCATCATGCCCGGGCACGTCTTCTCGCCCGGCAGCGTGGGCGTCGTCTCCCGCTCTGGCACGCTGGTGTACGAGGCGGTCGACCAGCTGACGCGCCGCGGCATCGGCCAGACGACGTGCATCGGCGTCGGCGGTGACCCGATCATCGGCACGAACCAAAAGCAGGCGCTCGAGCTGCTCAACAACGACCCGGACACCGCCGCCGTCGTGCTGATCGGCGAGATCGGCGGCAGCGCCGAGCAGGAGGCAGCGGAGTACATCCGCAAGCACATGAAGAAGCCGGTGATCGCGTTCATCGCCGGCGCGACGGCGCCGCCCGGCCGCCGCATGGGCCACGCGGGCGCGATCATCTCGGGCAACAGCGGCACCGCCGACGCGAAGAAGCACGCGCTCGCCGGGGCCGGCGCCATCATCAGCGAATCGCCGGCCGAGATCGGCGCCACGACCGAACGCGTCCTTCGCGAGCGCGGCCTGCTGTAGCACGGGCCGCCGAAGCCGGCGCGTGCCACACGCCGCGTAGAATGCGCCCATCATGACGCAGCCCGCGCCACGCATCCGCCACGCAATCGAGGCCGACCTGCCGCGGTTGACCGAGATCTACAACCACTACGTCGTCCAGACACCCACGACGTTTGACCTCGAGCCGTTCAGCGTGGATGAGCGCCGCGCGTGGTTCGACCGCTACGCCGCGGCCGGGCGCCACCGCCTGCTCGTCGCCGACGACGGCGGCAAGGCCGTCGCGTACGCGAGCAGCAGCCGCTTTCACCAGCGCGCGGCGTACGACACGACGATCGAGATGACGGTGCTGTGCGCGCCGGAAGCCGTCGGCCGCGGCCTCGGCCGCGCGCTCTATGAGCGCCTGTTCGAGATGCTCGCCCCGGAGGACATCCGTCTCGCCGTCGCGCTGATCACGATGCCGAACGACGCATCGGTCGCGCTGCACGAGGCGTTCGGCTTCGAGCGCGGCATGCTGCTGCCGGAGGCCGGCCGGAAGTTCGGCCAGTGGTGGGACGTGCTGTACATGCTGCGGCGGATGCCGTGATCGTCTCCCCCGACCCGGCGACGGAGTAACTCGCTGGCCGGATCAGCCGTGCGCCGCCCGCGGGTGCGGCTCCGGCTCCGGCGGGGCAGCCTTCGCCCCGAACGAGAAGACGTCCGCCGGCGTCAGGCGCAGCGCCAGCATCGCGACGCCGCCGGCGACGGTGATCCAGGCGATGTTCAGCACGTGCGACGCGATCGCGAACGCGCCCGCCGGACCGGCGGCGATCCCGAGCGCCTTCACCAGCTCCGACACGCCTACCTCGTACGCGCCGACGTTTGAAGGCGTGATCGGCACCGAAGAGATCATGTTCGCCCCGACCGTGACCAGCATCCACGCCGGGATCGACAGCGTCACACCAAACGCCTTCCCGAACAACGCGAACATCGCCACTTCCGTCATCCAGATCGCGAGCGAGAGCGCGATGGCGCGCGTGCCCATCCGCGGGTCGCGGAACACGGCGAGGCCGTCGATGAAATGCGGCACCGCCTCCTCGACGGCGAGGCGCGCGCGGTCCGGCAAACGCGGGATGACGCCGCGCCGCGTCCACCCCTCCTGCAGCTTGAGGTGCGAGAGCGGGATCACCGCGAGCAGGCCGCCCGCAACCGCCCCCAGCAACCCCCAGAACACCTCGCCGGGAAACCCGTGGAGGTCGATCAGCGCGAGCCCCACCAGGCCGAGCGCGGCGAACGCCACCCCATCGAGCAGCGACTCCGTGGCGAAGACGGTGGCCGCGAGCCGCGCGCGGCTCAGCCCAAAGCGCTGCGCCGGCACCTGCACGCGGATCAGGTCGCCGATGCGCGCCGGCAGCACGTTGTTCGCCAGGTTGGAGACGAGCAGCACGCCGAACATCGGCATCAGCGGCAGGCGCTCGAATTCGCGCAGCATTAACCGCCAGCGGAGCGCGACGAGCAGTTTCGCCACGCCGAAGAGCGCCAGCCCGGGGATGACGTACACGTAGTTGCCGTCGCGCAGCGTCCGCGCCGCCTCGCCGGGGTCGATGCGCCACAGCAGCAGCGCCACCAGCGCCAGGGCGACGGCGACGCGCAGGAGCAAGCGCAGGTCGATGAGGCGGGTCATCCTGTACAGCAACCTCGCGTCAACGTTACCATAGCCGCAGAGGCGGCCCCGGCGTGCCCGCCGCGTCTCCCGCGCCGCGTTTGCGCCCCCGCGCCTCATAGGCTACAACTATGCCATCAATAGAAGTCACGCCCAGTTCAGGAAGCTAGGGAGCGCATCGTGGTCGTCGGAACGAGAGTGAACACCGAGCGCGTGTACTACAACTACGGCGGCACCCTCCCGCCGGTCACGCTCGAGCCGGATCCCGTCGCGCCGCCCGCGGCCGCGAGCGACGACCTGCCGAAGCTCATCACCGACACCACGCTCCGCGACGGCGCGCAGGACAGCCGCTTCGCCATCTTCCCGCCCGAGGTCAGGCTCCGGTACTACGACCTGCTCCACCGCCTCGACAACAACACCGGCGCGGTCTACGCGGTCGAGGCGTTCATCTACCAGAAGCGCGACGTCTGGACGCTCGAGAAGCTGCTCGAGCGCAACTACGAGTGGCCGCGCGTCACCACGTGGACGCGCGCGACGCCGAAGGACATCAAGCTGCTCGTCGAGGTGTCGCAGGGCCGCGTCAAGGAGACGGGGATGCTCGCCTCCGCGTCGGACCACCACATCTTCGACAAGCTGGGCTACGCCTCGAAAGAGGAGGCGATCGAGAAATACCTGCAGCCGATCCGCACCGCGCTTGAGCACAACATCATCCCGCGCGTCCACCTCGAAGACTGCACGCGCGCCGACATCTACGGCTGGGTGATCCCGTTCATGCAGCGCGTGCTCGAGGAGAGCAAGGGCATCGCGAAATTCCGCATCTGCGACACGATCGGCTGGGGCAGCCCGGACCCGTACGCGTCGCTGCCGTGGGGCGTGCCCCGCCTGTTCACCGTGCTGCGGGCGGAGACCGGCGCCGAACTGGAGTTCCACGGCCACAACGACTTCGGCCTGGCGACGGCGAACTCGATCGCCTCGTGGCGATACGGCGGCAAGAAGGTGAACGTCGCCTTCGCCGGGCTCGGCGAGCGCACCGGCAACACGTCGCTGGAGCAACTCGTCGCCGCGCTCATCCGCCACTACGGCGACCCCGGCTTCGACCTCACCGCGCTCGAGGAGATGAAGCAGCTGATCGATACTGAGGTCACGCCACTCCCCGACCGCGCGCCGATCATCGGCGAGGTGTTCACGACGACCGCGGGGATCCACCAGGCGGGCGTCGGCCGGCAGGATGACGCGCCCGGCGGGCTCATCTACCTGCCGTTCGCCGCGTCGTTATTCGGCCGCAAGGAAGTCGAGCTCAGCCGCGTCGGCTCGCTGTCCGGCGCCGAGGGCATCATCTCGGTGCTGAATCGCGAGATGGAGCGACTCGGCCGCAGCGACCGCTTCGGGGGTTCGAGCCGGGTAGTCAAGCAGATCTACGACCGCATCCAGGACGAATACGACGGCCAGTACGACGCGCAGCACGACCACTGGGTCAACGCCCGGCGCGCGTTCTTCACGTCCGAGGACATCCTGGAACTGGCGCGGGAACTCGGCGCGATCTAGCGCCGGTCCGCGTCAGGTCGCGCCCGCAGGCGGTGCAGCGCAACGCCAGCGGCTGGCCGCACGCCAGGCAGAACGCCGCGTCGTCGCGGTTATCTTCGTTACAGGATCGGCACCGCACCCGGAATCATGCTCAGTGGCGAACCAGTAAGTCAACGCCGCGCGGGCCCGCAGACGTCCTTGTGATGCGCATGTAACAGAAGGGCGCCACGGCTTCCGTGCCGGGGCGCCCTTCTGTGCCCGGGACGCGGGGCCGAGTCCGCGTCCATGTTCCGCGTGCTACGCCTTCTCCGTCACCTTGTATTCGAGCCGCCGGCCCAGCGCGAGCCGGATCTGCGCGTCCAGCGCCGGCATGGCGGTGAAGAAGAGCGTGATCGGCGCCATCAGCGACCATTGCGCGAACTGGACAGGATAGAGCCAGATCTTCCAGCGCGAAGGCCGCGGCGGCCGCATTACCGTGTCGAGGATGATCATGCCGACCAGCGGGATCATGCACGGCATGAGGATCCAGTGCGATGCGGTGATGAACCAGTCCGGGATCGCGTGCTGCTCGAACGGGTGCAGCCCCAGGAACCCGCCCCAGCTCGCCGCCGACATGTTCGCCGCCACGCCCGTGATCAGGAACCACTGCGACGACCACAACACGTGATTCTCCGTGAGGCTCCACGTACGGCGCAGGCGCCGCAGGAACGGGATCTCCGGGTGGCGAACGAACTGCTTGATCGCGTACGGGATGTCGGAGCAACCCCACGCGTGGCGCCGCGCCTGCTGGTAGTGCTCCCAGAACGTGCGTGTGTAGCTGTGCGCGCGCACGCCGTCGTTGCCGACGGGGAGCAGGATCGGCTGCACGTCCGGTTCCCCCTCGAGCTCGAAGAAGCACTTGAGGAACATGTGCCAGTCCTCCGGCACGACATCCACGTCCCAGTATCCGACGTCGTCGGCCATGCGCATGCTCAGGCTGTATGTCGACTGCGGGAACAGCACGGTGTACTTCCGCATGAGCTTCGCGAGGTGGTTGATCCCGCCCAGGCTGTTCTGGATGCGCAGCGGCGCCGGCACGTCCCAGACGTTGTTGTAGTAGAAGATCGGGCCCTGCCAGAACGTCCGGTAGCGCCGCGGGTTCATCGCGAAGTAGTAGGTGAGCGCGCTGAAGTAGCGGGGGTGGAACAGCGTATCGGCGTCGCAACTCGTCACGGTCATTGCGTCGAGGTCGTACGACATCTCGCCGCAGAACTTGCGCTTCGCATCCTTCGCCGCCCACGCCTCGTTCGAGGACTTGCCGCGCCCCTCGCCCGGGATGTCGCCCGGGTGCACCGTCCGCATCATCCCCTGGAACCTGGCGGAGAACTCGCGTTCGAGCGCCTCGTACCGCTCTGCCGCGCCGTCGTCGAGTTCTTCCGTGGCGATGACGACGAGCAGCTTGTCCCGCGCGACCTCGCTCTCGGCGAGTTTGCCTACGGTCGCGCGCAGCTTGTCGATGCTCTCCTTATACGTCGGGATGATGATCAGGTGGTGGATGTCCTCCCACTCGATCACGTCGCGCGGCGTCGCGCTCGGGCCGAACGTCTCCGCGCGGTACTTTTGCCGCCAGTCGATGCGCGCCGACGCCTTCATCGCGCGGTAGCCGCGGAAGGCGTGGATGCCGTTGTTCAGCGACCGCCACGCCCAGTAGATGTCGAAGCCAAGCAGCATGATCACGAGCGGGATCGGCAGCCACATCGCTCCCCAGACGAGCGACGTGATGAGCCCCAGCGCCAGCACGAACGGCAGGATCTCGAGCCCGCGGGTGAGCAGGCGGTCCCACGTCGTGACGTGGACGCGCTCGCGCACCGCCGCCGCCACGTCGGCGACAGGCTGCGCGATCTCGCCGATATCAATCGCCGGGACGGCGCGCGGCCGGGGCAGCACAGCGACTCCGGCGTCGCCGCCACCCCACGCGAGCTCATCGGTGAGCGGCGCGAGCAGGCCGCCGCCGTAATGGTGGCCGCCGTCCATCGCGTCGGTCAGCGTCGCCGTCGCGACGGGCTCCCACGGCGCACGGTAGCTGCTTGCCGCGCGGGCGCGGCTGCGCCTCGCGCGGTGCGGGGACGCGGGCGCGGCGGGCACGGTCGGTTCCGGGTAGAAGAAAAGGTCGTCCATTCCGTGGTCCGACCTTCAAAGCCTACGAGGTTAGCTGTCGGCTTAGGGGAGAAGGTTCCCCTCCCGCGCTCCGGCGAGTTCAGCCCGAATTCGGTTCCCCCGCTCCCCGCCTTCCGGCGAGGACTCGGCTGCAATATGCGATTGTGACCAAATGGTAGGGGCGCCCCGATCAGGCTGTCAAGATGCACCGCCGTCATCGTTCCAAAGGCAGAGACGTTGCAAAGCCGTCAAAGGTTCCCCGTGGCGCCGCCCCGTATCTGTTTCCCAACCGCTCGCGAATGCGCGCATTCCCCACTGTAACTGCCGCCCCGCCGAGCGTAGACTGTGCCCAGTCAAGGTCACAGCCTGAACCGGATACCGATGCCTCGCCTCTACCTCGGTATCGTCCTGCACAACCATCAACCTGTCGGAAACTACGGGTTCGTCTTCGAGCGCCTCTACCACGACGCCTACGAACCGATGCTCGGCGCGCTCGAACGGCATCCCTCGGTCCGCATCGGCATGCACAACTCGGGGCCGCTCTTCGACTGGCTGGCCGCGCACCGCCCCGAGTACATGCGCCGCCTGCGCGCGCTCTGTGACCGCGGCCAGGTCGAGCTGCTGACCGGCGGCTACTACGAGCCCATCCTGCCGATGATCCCCGACGCCGATAAAACCGGCCAGATCCGCAAGATGAGCGCGTTCATCGAGAGCGCGTTCGGCCAGACGCCCACGGGCCTGTGGCTCACCGAACGCGTGTGGGAGCCCGGCCTCCCCGCCCCGCTCGCCGGCGCCGGCGTCGAATGGACGCTGGTCGATGACGCGCACTTCCGGATGGCCGGCATGCCTCCGGAAGCGCTGCGCGGCTACTACCTCACCGAGGACCAGGGGCAGCGCATCGGCCTGTTCGCCGGGAGCCAGCGGCTGCGCTACACGATCCCGTGGCTCAACGTCGAAGACTTGATAGAGGAGTTGCGCGCGCAAGCGACGGACGACATCGCGCGCGCGCCGTACCTTGTGCTCGGCGACGACGGCGAGAAATTCGGCGGCTGGCCCACGACGTACGAGCACGTGTGGGAGGACGGCTGGATCGAGCGCTTCTTCTCGGCGATCGAGGAGCAGGGCGACTGGCTCGAGCTCATCACGCCCGGCGCATACGCGCGGCGATTCCCGCCGCTCGGGCTCACGTATCTTCCCACGGCGTCGTACGCCGAGATGATGGAGTGGGCGATGCCCGCCGCCGCCGCAGCGGAATACCACCGCGTGTACGAAGCGCTCACGCACGATGGCCGCGACGACGTGCTCGCCTACGTACGCGGCGGCTTCTGGCGGTACTTCCTCGCCCGCTATCCCGAAGCGAACGCGATGCACAAGCGCGGCCTGCGTATCGACGCCAAACTCGCGCGCGCCGGGAGCGACGCCGCGCGCGACGCGCTGTGGCAGGGGCAGTGCAACTGCCCGTACTGGCACGGCGTCTTCGGCGGGCTGTACCTGCGCAACATCCGGGCCGTGACGAACGCAAACCTCGTGCGCGCCGAGCGCCTCGCTGACGCTGCCATGAGCACGGGTGGCGTGTACGTCGGCGAGCGCGATTACGACTTCGACGGCCGCGCGGAGGTGCTCCTCCAGACGCCGCACATCTCGCTGCTCGCGCACCCGCACGAAGGCGGCATGCTCAGCGAGTTCGACTTCCGCGCGCGCGACCACGCCGCGCTCGACGTGCTCGCCCGCCGCCGCGAGGCCTACCACGCCGCGCTCACCGATGGCACCGCCGGCAAGGCGAACGACGACGTGACCAACATCCACGGCGCCGTGCGGTTCAAGCAGGAGGGTCTCCACGACGCGCTGGTCTTCGACGCGCACCGCCGTGCGGGACTCCAGGAGTGGCTGCTGCCCGCCGCTGCCACGCCCGAATCCTTCGCACGCGGCGACGCGAAACCGTGGTTCGCCCCGGACCGCGCGTGGTCGAGCGACGCCGGCGTCGTCGAGGGCGGCGTCGTGTTGCGCATGGCCGTCGACGCCAGCGCGCCGCGCATCGAAAAGCGCATCGAGCTGCCGGTGGCCGGCGAGCGCGTGACGGTGCGCTACACGATCGACAACACCGGCGACGCGCCGCTCACCGGTCGGTTCGTCTCGGAATGGGACATCTCGGCCCCGCAGGCGCCCGATGGCGATGACCGCATCATCCGCCTCGAAACCGATGCGACGGCCATCGACCTCGCGGCGACAGCGGGCGCGATCTCCGGCGCGGCGCGCTTCGTCGTGCGCGGCAGCGCCGCGTGGGGCATCGCCTGCGAACCCGAGACGCCGTGCGACGTGTGGCACTTCCCGGTGAACACGGTGTCATCGTCCGAGGGTGGTCTCGAGCTGGTCGCGCAGGGCACGTCGATCTCGCTCCCCCGCCTGCTCGACCTCGCGCCCGGCGCCTCATGCGACCTGGCGTTCGCGTGGAGCGCCGTCCGCGTGGAGCCGGCGGCATACGGGGACTGACCGCCCGCGGCGCGCGAGTACCATCCCGGCGCCATCCTCGCTACCCTGTCACCCCGATGCCGACCGTCCGTGTCAACGACGTTGCCATCTACTACGAGCGCCACGGCGCAGGCGCGCCGCTGCTGTTCATCGCCGGCCTCGGCGCGAACGTCTGCGAGACGCCGTATCTCACCGAGTCGTACGCCCGCCATTTCGACTACATCATCTACGACCAGCGCGGGTGCGGGCGCAGCGACAAGCCAGCCGGCGTGTACAGCATGGCCGCATGGGCCGACGACGCGGCCGCGCTCCTCGATGCGCTCGGCATCGAATCCACCGCCGTGTACGGCTCGTCGATGGGCGGCATGGTGGCGCAAGAGCTGGCGCTGCGGCACCCGCAGCGCGTCGCCGCGCTGATCCTCGGCTGCACGACGGGCGGCGCCGTCCGCGGCGAGCGGCCCGCGCCCGAAACCGTACAGCGCATGGTCGCGAATCGGGCGCTGACGGGCGATGCGGCGCTGGCCGCCGGCTGGTCGCTCGGCTACAGCGCCGCGTTCATCGAGGCGAACCACGACAGTCTGACCGCGATCTCGCGCCGCGCCGGCCGGTACGGCGCGCCCGAGGACTCGTACATGCGGCAGGTGCTCGCGGCGGCGCAGCACGACGCCTGGGACCGCCTGCACGCGGTCGCCTGCCCGACGCTGATCCTGCACGGCTCCGACGACCTGATGATCCCCGCCGGCAACGCGCACATGCTCGCGGAACGCATCCCGCATGCCGAACTGCGCATCCTCGAAGGCATGGGCCACGGCTACAACCTCGAGGCGCAGGACGCGGCCGACGCGCTCGTCATCGACTTCGTGCGCCGGCACGCGAGCGCCGCGGCGGAGCCATCGCGTGCCCTACGCTGACGCCGCCGGCGCCCGCATCTACTACGAGGTCGAGGGCGCCGGCGCGCCGCTGCTGCTCATCCCCGGCTTCGGCTGCAACACGAGCATCTACCGCGCGAACACGCCGGCGCTGGCACGGCGCTTTCGCGCGATCTGCCTCGACCCGCGCGGCGCAGGCCGCTCCGATTCGCCCGCCGATGGCTACAGCATGGCCGTCTACGCCGACGACTGCGCAGCCGTGCTCGACGCCGCGGGCGAGCGCTCCGCGCACGTCTTCGGCACGTCGTTCGGCGGGATGATCGCGCAGCACCTGGCGCTCCTGCACCCGCAGCGCGTGCGGCGCATCGTGCTCGGCTGCACGACAGCCGGCGGCGACGCGCACGTGCACCCGCCGCCCGAGAACGTCGAGGCGTTCGTCACCGCGGCGACGCTGCCCGACCCCGTCGCCGCGCTGCGCATGCGCTTCCCGCTCAACTACAGCGACGCCTACGTCGCGGAGAACGCCGACGAACTCATCGCCTGGGCGATCGCCGACGAAGGGCTGCGCTCCACGCCCGAGGGCTCGGCCGGGCAGTTCACCGCCGTCCACGGCCACGACACCTACGACCGCCTGCCCCGGATCGCGGCCACCGCGCTCGTCGTGCACGGCGAGGACGATGCGCTGGTCCCGGTGCGCAACGCCGAGATCCTCGCCGGGCGCATCCCGAACGCGCGGTTGCGCGTGTTCCACGGCGCGCGCCACGTGTTCTTCGTCGAGCGGGCGGACGAACTGAACGACGAGATCATCGCGTTCCTCTCGGAGGATGCCGGCTGAGCGGGCGACCGTATCGCGCGAAGCTGCTACCCTTTGGTGCGCCTGCGCGCCCTTGTGCCCGCGCGGCGCGGAGGCCCATGCCCACGACCAGGAGCGACGGCACCGAGATCTACTACGAGGAGCACGGCGACCGCGCGGCGGAGCCCGTCCTGCTCATCATGGGCTTCATCATGAACGCCATGGCGTGGGCGCCACAGGTCGAGGCGCTGGCGCCGCAGTACCGCGTGATCACGCTCGACAACCGCGGCTGCGGACGCTCCGCGCAGCCCCCTGGACCATACTCCATGCGCGAGATGGTCGCCGACACCGCCGCCGTGCTCAACGCCGCCGGCGTCGAGTCGGCGCACGTGATCGGGGTGTCGATGGGCGGGATGATCGCCCAGCAGTTCGTCCTCGCGCACCCGGAGCGAGTCCGCTCGCTGATCCTGATGGCGACGACGCCCGGCGGCCCGCACTCGTACGGCTACGAGGAAATGCGCGAGAACGCCCGATTGACCGACGGGGTCACATCGATCGAGGAGGCGATGACGCCCGAGCGCATGGCCGAATTCGCGCTTCAGGTCTTTACGCCGGAGTTCCTGCAGACGCAGGGCGCCGGCTTCGCCCAGATGCTCGGCTCGATGATGCAATTCCCGTCGACGCTCGACGGCATGCGCGGCCAGATGGCGGCGATCGCTGGGCACGACGTGTACGACCGCCTGCCGGAGATCCGCGTCCCGACGCTCGTCCTCACCGGCAGCGACGACGTGATGGTCGACGCGCGCAACGCGCCGCTCATCGCCCAGCGGATCCCGGGCGCGCAGCTGCGCGAGTTCCCCGGCCTACGCCACGGCTTCACCGCCGAGCGCCCGGACGAGGTCAACGCCGCCATCCTCGAGTTCCTCGCGCGGCAGCGCGCGGCGGCAGCGTAGGCGGACGCCGATGCGCGACCTCGCAATGCGAGCGCTGGACACCGCGAAGCAACAGGGCGCGTCGTACGCCGACGTGCGCATCGTAAGGTTCAAGTCCGAAGCGGTCGTCGTCCGCAACCGCAACGTCGAGGCGCTGACCGCCGACTAGAACCTCGGCTTCGGCGTGCGCGTCATCGTCGATGGCTATTGGGGCTTCTCGTCGAGCCATAAGATGACGCTCGATGAAGCCGACGCCGTCGCCGGCATGGCCGTGCGCATCGCCCGCGCTTCGGCACGCGTCCGCGGCCCGCGCGCCGACATCGGGCCGCCGCAGTCGGCGAGCGGCTCGTATCGCACGCCGATGCAACGCGACCCGTTCGCCGTCTCGCTCGATGACAAGATCGCTCTGCTGCTGCGCGTGAACGAGACGATGTCCGCCGTCCCGAACATCATCTCCGCCGAGAGCAGCGTGTACTGCCAGCGCGAGGACAAGATCTTCGCCAGCACCGAGGACGCGTACGTCGAGCAGGAGCTGTACGAGACGGGCTGCGGCATCGAGGCGACGGCGGTGGACGAGGGCGAGGTGCAGAACCGCTCGTATCCCAACAGCGTCGGCCGCCACCAGGGCACCGAGGGCTGGGAGTTCGTCGACCGGTACGACCTGCCCGGCAACGCCGCGCGCGTCGCCGAGGAGGCGTCGGCGCTGCTCCGCGCGCGCTCGATGGAGCCCGGCACCACCACCGTGATCCTCGATGGCAGCCAGGTCGCGCTGCAGATCCACGAGTCCTGCGGCCACCCCATCGAGCTCGACCGCGTGCTCGGCACCGAAGCCGCGTTCGCCGGCACGAGCTTCCTCACCACCGACAAGCTCGGCGGCTTTATGTACGGCTCGCCGATCGTCAACATGACCGCCGATGCGACCATCCCCGGCGGCCTCGGCACGTTCGGCTTCGACGACGAGGGCGTGCCGGCGCAGTCCACGCCGATCGTCCGCGACGGCGCGTTCCTCGGCTACCTCACCTCGCGCGAGACGGCCGCCGCGCTCGGACAGCGCAGCAACGGCGCCATGCGCGCATCCGGCTGGAACCGCATCCCGCTGATCCGCATGACGAACGTCAGCCTCGAGCCCGGTCAGTGGACGCTCGAAGACATGATCGCCGACACCGACGACGGCATCTACATGGAGACGAACCGCAGCTGGAGCATCGACGACCGCCGCCTGAACTTCCAGTTCGGCACCGAGGTCGGGCGCGAGATCAAGAACGGAAAGCTCGGCGACCTGATCAAGAACCCGACGTACACCGGCATCACGCCGCGCTTCTGGGGCAGCTGCGACGCGATCGCCAACCGCGACCACTGGGTCGTGTGGGGGACGCCTAACTGCGGCAAGGGACAACCGGAACAGGTCGCGCACACCGGCCATGGCGCCGCGGCGGCGCGCTTCCGCAACGTGCAAGTGGGGTTGATGAAATGATCACGCGGACGAGTGCCCTCGCGGCGTTCGCCGCCGTCTCGGTGCTCCTCGGCACCGCGTGCGACGGCGTCACCGGCGGCCCGCGCAAGGTCGTCTTCAGCGAGGGCGTGTGCAACAGCGTCCGGTTCCTGCGCATGAAAGTGAACCAGACCAACCGCATCGTCATCGACAATACGAACCACAGCGACCGCCAGGGCGGCCTCACCGTCCGCCTCGAGCGGTTCCCCGCGATCGTCGTCGGCAAGTTGCCCGCGAACTCCACGATCAACGACCCGCTGAGCACGTTCGCGCTGAACGCGCCCGCGGGCGAGAAGCGCACGCTCGACATCCGCCCGACGTTCACCGGCGAGTACAACGCCCGGTGTGGCGCGGTCATCGCCGGTGACGCCGTCGAGGTGCAGCTCAAGATCCAGGTCGTCGAGTAACAGCAACGCACGAGGGAGTAGCGCATGCCGCGGATGATCGACTTCCACATCCACCCGCCGGGGCCCGAAGGCGTCTCGACGCAGGAGCAGGAGGCGATGGCCGCGTACTTCCGCGGCGGCAAGCCACCCGCGAGCGTCGAGGAGATGGCTGATTACTACCAGTCGCTCGACACGTTCGGCGTACTGTTCTCCATCGATGCCGAGACCGTGACGGGCCGTCCGCCGCTCGCAAACGACTACATCGCTGCGCTCGTGCGGCGCTGGCCCGACACGTTCACAGGCTTCGGGACCGTCGACCCGTGGAAGGGCCGCGCGGCGATCATCGAGACGCAGCGGCTGCCGGACCTCGGGCTCAAGGGGCTGAAGTTCCACCCGTCGATGCAGGCGTTCTACCCGAATGACACGCGGTTCTATCCGCTGTGGGAGAAGGCGCAGGACCTGGGGCTGATCGTGCTGTTCCATTCCGGCACGACGGGCGTCGGCGCGGGGCGGCCGGGCGGCGGCGGTATCAAGCTGGGGTACGCGCGCCCGATCCCGTACATGGACGACGTCGCCGCGGACTTCCCGCGGCTGAACATCGTGCTGGCGCACCCCTCGTGGCCGTGGCAGGAAGAGCAGCTGGCGATGCTCGTGCACAAGCCCAACGTGTACATGGACCTGAGCGGCTGGTCGCCGAAGTACTTCTCGCCGTCGCTCGTCACGTACGCGAACCACATGGTGCCGCACAAGGTGATGTTCGGCTCCGATTACCCCGGGATCACGCCGGAGCGGTGGCTGCGTGACTTCGAGCAGGCGGGGTTCAACGACGACGTGCGCCAGCGCATCCTGCACGACAACGCCGCGAAGCTCCTCGGCCTCGCCTGAACCCGGGCGTGCGAAAGCGCGCCGAAACGGGCGCGCTCAGTCGCGTTGTCTCCTGCTCCGCGCGTCGGCCTATGCCGCGCTCGTGCGCTTCGCCCGCCGGCGGCGGCGCGCCGCCTTGGCCCGCGCGATCCGCCGGCGCTCGCTCTTCGGGATGAAGTGGCGCCGTTGCTTGATCTCGCGCAGGATGCCGTCGCGCTGCACTGCCTGGCGGAACCGCGTCAGCAAGTGCTCGGGTGATTCGCCGTCTCGGAGGGCTACTGCCGTCACACGCGCTCCATTCCGCGGCCCGCGAGAGCCGCATCGCTCGTTCGCCTAGTCGGCGGTCTTCGCCGGTACCGGCACGCCGTTCTGCTGGCGCTTGTGCCAGCCGCCGTCACCCGCCCAGAGGGTGCGGATCTCGTCCCATTTCTCTTGCTTCTTCGACTCGAGGTTGGACAGCTGGTCGCGGATCGCGCTCTTCGTCGCTCCGCGCAGCGATGCGATCTGCCGGCCGATCTCCGCGATCTCGCCGAGCAACCGCTCGTGCTCCGAGGCGCGCCACTCCGGGGGCACGATCTCGGCGTCGTCGCGCACGGTGTCCATGGGTTCGCCGTGGCGCGCCTTGCGGAAGATCAGCTTTCGCTTCCCCTCGCCCTGCTCGCAGTCGACCGTGATGCCCCACAGGTCGCGCGACACCGTCTCGGACACCACGAGCACCACACGTTCCTGGAAGCGGAAGATGATGTCCTGCTCGATCGGCTCGTCGATGATGAACCGGTAATTACCCTGGACGGTGCTGAGGCGGAGGCATCGCTCGATATCACCGCGGCGCTCAAGCAACTCGCTCAGCGCCTCGCAGGCAGACTCGGTTACATGCACCCGGGCGATCCTCCGGACGATTGCCGCGCGCGTCGCGCGGCCAACAACCCGCTGCGGCGGGTGACTGCACGCATGTCCGAGACGTTCCGAATGTGGGGCCCGCGGGAGGCTCCGAAGAGGAACTGTTCGGGATTGCCAGCCTAGCACAGATTCGGGCGGCTGGCAATCGTTATGTAGCTGCTACCGGAGGGATCCCCGCATCCCCGCTCACCAGCGGTCGTCACACCGCAGGATGTTCCGGTCAGCCCACGTGCTCAGCAGCACGCTCACGATCGAGATGACGAGCGCGCCGAAGAACGCCGCCAGGAAGCCTTCCACCTCGAACGCCAGGTCGAACAGGCCAGCGACCCACGCCGTCAGCGCCAGCATCAACGTGTTGATGATGAGGGTGAACAGCCCGAGCGTCAGCACCGTGAGCAGGCACGACACCATCGCCACGATTGGCTTGATGAGCGCGTTGACCGTCCCGAAGATGAGCGCGCCGAAGATGAGCGCCGCGGCGCCCTCGATGTCGAACCCGGGGATGATCCATTGTGAGAACCACAGCGCCGCGACATTGACGAGGAAGCGGACCACGAGCCCCGTGAGCCCGTAGTCCTCTCGATCGGGGCGCCGCCACGAGAACGCGACGTACCGTTCCCGGCGCACGCGCGTCTATCCGCCCGCTGCCTCGGACTTCGAGGATCCGCGCCGCCGCACGATCTTGCGCAGCAGCCGCTTGTAGCGCTGGTCGCGCGCCGCCACGTGCAGCGCGTTTTCGAGGTCCTGCGCCGTCAGCGCGGCGAGCGCGCGGTCCGCGCTCATCCCCTGCTTCATCTTCCGCGAGATCGCGACGGCGCCCATCAGCGTCGCCATGCTCGACACGGCGACCGCCGCCGCGCCGGCGTACATCTTCTGGTTGCGGCTCAGCTCCGGGAACTTCGCCAGCGCCGAGTGCGCGATGCGGAGCGTCCGGTGCGTCGATGGGTCCGGGCGCTCGCCTTCCGCGGCGATCTCGTCCCAGTCGAACGTGTCCGCGATTTCGTCTGGGTGCCGTACTTCGTCGGCCTTCACTGCCATGTGTCCGCCTCCTTTGCGGGCCCGTCTCGCGACGGAATCGAGGCTGAACTCCCCGTCCTTACGTGCGCGCCCCGGCGCTGGTGCGTCCTCGCAACGCACGGATCGTGCGCGCGATTTCGATCGCGGTCAGCGCCGCCTCGCGGCCCTTGTGGCCCGCCGCGCCTCCGACGCGCGCGAGCGCCTGCGCTTCGTTGTCCGTCGTCAGCACGCCGAAGATCACCGGCACGCCGGTTTCCAGCGCTGCCTGCTGCACCCCCGCCGCCGTCGCCGACGACACGTACTCGAAGTGCGGCGTATCACCGCG
This sequence comes from Dehalococcoidia bacterium, assembly GCA_021462855.1. Classification (GTDB taxonomy): domain Bacteria; phylum Chloroflexota; class Dehalococcoidia; order DSTF01; family JACRBR01; genus DTUCFX13. The sequence goes on from JAJTXQ010000036.1 coordinate 74,825, forward strand.
GATCACCGCACCGATGCAGATCACCGCATCGTACCGCCCGCTCTCGGCAAGCACTTTCGCCGTCAGCGGCAACTCGAAACAGCCCGGCACCTCGAACGCGTCGATGCCTTCGTCCGCGCCCCGTGCCCGAAGCTCGCCCAGGCAGCCCTCGAGCAGCGGACCGGTGACCTGCGCGTTGAACCGCGCGACCGCGATGGCGAAGCGCAACCCCGTTGCGTCGAGCCCGTGTTCGGCTGAAAACCCGCCCTGCGGCAAACGCGTCCTCCGGGATGCCCCAGAATAACGCATCCCTGCCCTTCATGGTCGGCGAAACCCGCCGCGGCGGGGCGGTACGTTTGTACCATTTGCGCGTGTTGCGCGCGCCAGAAACGGCGGGCGTGTTATGTGAACGCGCACGTACGTACGCCCGCCGAAGCGCGTGCTAGGCTGTGCGCATGACCCTACGTAACGATCCGCCAGCGATCGGCGTGCTCGCGCTCCAGGGCGATTTCGCCGAGCACGCGGCCATGCTGCGCGCAGCCGGCGCGCGCGCCGCCGAGGGGCGCCTGCCGTCTGACCTCGCGGCGATCGACGCGCTGATCATCCCCGGCGGCGAGAGCACGACCATCACGCGGCTGCTCGACCTCTACGACCTGCGCGAGCCGATCCGCCGCCTCGGCGCCGAAGGCATGCCGATCTGGGGGACGTGCGCCGGCGCGATCATCCTCGCGCGCGAGGCGACCGACCTCGACCGCCCGCACCTCGCGCTGATGGACATCGCCGCGCGGCGCAACGCCTTCGGCCGCCAGGTCGACAGCTTCGAGCTCGACCTCGATGTCACCGCGCTCGCCGGCCCGCCGTTCCACGCCATCTTCATCCGCGCGCCACGCATCGAGCGCGCCGGCGCCACGGTCGACGTGCTCGCGTCGCTGCCCGACGGCTCGGTCGCCGCCGCCCGCGAGGGGCGCCTGCTCGCCACGACGTTCCACCCCGAGCTCACGTCTGATACGCGTTTCCACGAGCTCTTTATGTCGATGGCGCGGGCGTACCGGAGCGCCGCACGCGCCGCATCGAAGTAGCCGCGCTCTCGGTCCACGAACTTGATCGATTCGAGCCATCCGGACGGCGCTCGCGGTCGGTTGCAGGCGATACAATGCCACCGACAGGAGCGCGCACGCCCAGGATGACGCCAACCGCCCGCACCGTCCTCCCGACCGACCTCGTGGCCCTGGTCTCCTACGACGGCCGCGTCTACGCCAACGAGGCGATGACGCTCGACCGCATCGGCACCGGCGGTTCGCCGCACCCGCTCGAGACGGCGTTCGAGCAGTGGTTCAGCTTCGCCACGGGCAAGCACACGTGGATCAGCGTCAAGGGCCCCACCCTCCGCGGCCTGATCTCCGCCCGAAAGCGCGGATCGAAGCTGGCATGGGAGATCGATTGCCTGATCGATGCCGATAACAACGACGGAGGGGTGCTCGTGAGCCTGCTCGACCAGGTCGCCGGCGCCGCGGGGAAGTCCGGCGCGCATCGCATCTTCCTGCGCGTGCCCGCCGGCTCGCACACCGAACGCGAGGCGGCGCGCTGCGGCTTCGCGCCGTACCGCGGCGAGCGGATGTACTGCCGCGCGCAGCAGCCGGCCGCGCCCCAGGCGCCGGCCGCCGGCGTGCGACGCCGCACGAAGGCCGACCTCTACCCGCTGTTCCAGGTGTACAACGCCGTCGTGCCCGAGAACGTCCGCCGGTTCGAGGCATCGACGCTGGGCGAGTGGACCGCGGTGCAGGAGAACATCGGCCGCGCGCAGCAATACGTGCACGAAGGCGGCGGCGGCGTCGACGGCTGGCTCCGGCTCGCCGGCGATGGCGACGTCGGGCGATTCGAGGTGTACGGCGAGGAGCGGGCGATCGATGCGCTGGTTGACGCCGCGCTCGCGCGGCTCGCGAACCGCCGGTCGGTCTGCGCGCTCGTACCCTCGGAGCAGGGCCCGCTTGTACGCCGGTTGCAGGCGGCGGGATTTGAGCCGCACGACGAGTACACCGTGCTGGCGCGACTCACCGTGCGGCCCGTCAGGCAGCCCAAGGCCGCCCCGGCGATCGCCCAGACAACGTTTAGCTAGAGGTGACGCCATGGTGCAACGCGTGATCACCGATGACCTCGACCTCCTCCTCGACGCGCTGCCGCCGCACATCTGCGGCCCGCTCAAGCTGCGCGAGGACAACTTCGAGTTGCTCGAGATCGTGATGGACCTCGGCCGCCGCCCGGAAGCGCGCTACCCCGGCCGCGAGGTGCTCCTCGCCGAGACGGAAGTCACGGCGGAAGACATCGACTACGTCACGTCGCGCATCGGCGCGTTCGGCGATGACAACCGCGCCGGCATCGAGCGCACGCTGCACCGCATCTCGGCGATACGCAACCGGCGCGGCCGCATCGTCGGGCTGACGTGCCGCGTCGGGCGCGCCGTCTACGGCACGATCCAGGTGATCGACGACCTGATCAAGACCGGCAAGAGCACGCTCATGCTGGGCCGACCCGGCGTCGGCAAGACGACGATGCTGCGCGAGGTCGCGCGCGTCCTCGCCGACGAGCAGAACAAGCGCGTCGTCATCGTCGACACGTCGAACGAGATCGCCGGCGACGGCGACATCCCGCACCCGGCGATCGGCCAGGCGCGACGCATGCAGGTGCCGACGCCTGCGCTCCAGCACTCCGTGATGATCGAGGCGGTCGAGAACCACATGCCCGAGGTCATCGTCATCGACGAGATCGGCACCGAGCTCGAAGCCGCAGCCGCCCGCACGATCGCCGAGCGCGGCGTGCAGCTCGTCGCCACGGCCCACGGCAACGAGCTCGAGAACCTGATCATGAACCCCACGCTCGCCGACCTCGTCGGCGGCATCCAGTCCGTGACCCTGGGGGACGAGGAGGCGCGCCGGCGCGGCACGCAGAAGTCCATCCTCGAGCGCAAGGCGCCGCCGACGTTCGATGTGGTGGTCGAAATCCAGAGCTGGGACCGCGTCGCCGTCCACGGCGACGTCGCCGAGACCGTCGACTCCCTGCTGCGCGGCTACAGGATCCCCGCGGAGGTGCGCGAGCTCGACGAGTTGGGCGAGATCCGCGTCATCGCGCAGCCGCGTGCCGCCGCCGGCGCCGCGCGCGCGGGTTCGCGAAGCGGCTACGGGCGCGCGGCGCGGGAGCGCGAGCCGCGCCCCGAGCCCGACGTGCGCGAGGTGGACGCCGATGCGCCCTTTCGTCGCGTCTACCCGTTCGGGATCTCGCGCAAGCGGCTCGAACAAGCGATACGCGAGACGCAGGCGCGCGTAGCCATCGCCGACGAGTTGCAGGACGCCGACACGGTGATCACGCTGCGCTCGTACTTCCGCCGCAAGCCGCAGGCACTGCGCGATGCCGAGGCGCGCGGCATCCCGATCTACGTGCTCAAGACGAACACCGTCGTGCAGATGGAACAGAGCCTGCTGTCGATGGCGCAGCACTCCATGGATGGCGGCGTCATCGAGGACGAAGGCGGCTCGCACGTGACGACCGCGATGCAGGAGGCGGAAGACGCGATCGCCAACGTCCTCAACGGCGATGATGCCCGCGTGGACCTGGCGCCGCAGAACGCATACATCCGCCGGCTGCAGCACCAGCTCGCGCAGCGCTACAACCTGGCGTCGCGCAGCCAGGGCCGCGAGCCGCAGCGCCGCGTCAGCATCTCCCGCGATGACGAGCCCGCCTGGCTGCGGTGACGGGCGGGGAACCGCAGATCAGTCAGTAACCTGGCGTGGCGACTGTGGCCGGCTGGCGGCGATCGCCGGTCCGGCATGCGCGCGACCAGTTCCGCGGCGCGCGGCAGCCGGGCGCCGATGGACGGCCGGCCCGCCGTGCTATTGCACCGTGAGCGTGCCGGTCATGTTCGGGTGCAGCGTGCAGACGAACGAGTAGGTGCCCGGCCACGCGGTGAACGTCGTGCTGCCGGAGCCCGGCCCGGCGATCACCGATGTCGCCGCCACCTCGCCGCCGCCTGGCGCCGAGAACGCGACATCGTGCGGGACGCGGACGTCCTGGTTGTCGAGCGTTACCGTCAGCTGCCCGGCAGCCGTACTGATCGATGACGAGACGAACTGCACACCGCGTGCGATGACGGTGACCGCGTGCGGCTGTGACGCCGGCGTGCTGGTAGGCGCCGGCGGTGGCGGGGCGGGTTGCGTCGGCGCGGCGGTCGGGATGCTCGCTGGCTCTGTGCGCTCCGCCGCGAGCTGCGTCGGCGCGGACGCCGGCGGGCCGCCCGGCGCGTCCGTGACCGCGGTCGCCGTTGCGGCGGGCGATGGGCTCGCCGCGATCGCGGTCGCGCTGCGCGACACGCGCGGCGTCGTGGTGGGCTCGGCCGCGCGCGGCGCGTCGTCAGCGCCAGCGCAGCCGGCGAGCGCCGCTGCTCCCGCCGCAAGCGCGGCGGTGAACCCGGCGATCGCGCGGATTCGCTTCCTCTCCATGTGCTCCTCCCCGTGGCCCGTGTTTCATATCGCTCTCTTCTGGCCCCATCTTCACCCGCGCGCGACCGGCGTCGCATCGGGAATTCCGGGGTCAGCCGGCTCGGACAAAAGGCGGAGGGGCCCGTCGTTCGGGCCCCTCCGCTCCACGTCCTTGAGAGCGATGTCCGCCTAGCGCCGCTTCATGCGGAGCAGGGCGCCGGATCCGAGGATCGCGACGCCGGCGGCGAGCGCCAGCGCGAATGGTAGCACGCTGCCGCCATCGCTGTCGGCGAAGCCGCCGCTGCCCGTGTCCGGACCGGTGATGCCGCCCGGGCGCGTCGGCGTTGCGACGGGCGCCTGCGTCGGCGCCGCCGTCGGCTGCGGCGCGGGCGGCGTGACCGCCGAGAAGTTCTCGATCTTCACGATCGACCCGATCGGCGCAATGCCCATGTTCGACACGTACGCCGTGTCCCCATCGAACAGCATGAACGTCGGGAACGACAGGCCGGTGACGATCGGCGACATCGTGCCATCGCCGTTGACCTTGACGATCTTGCCGGTGCCCGGCGCGAAGAACGCCTCGCCGGCCTCCTGCGGGTCGTTGATCTGCAGCGCGTAGAGCTGGTTGCCCGGTCCGAACTCAACGTCGGTCAGCATCGCCACGCCCGCCGCGACCTGCGTGATCACGCCGGTCGTCGGGTTCACGCGCACAACCTTGCCGTCCTCCGGGAAGAACGGGCCGACGCCGAGGTACGACACGTAGATCGTGCCGTCGCTGGTGATGTCGATGCCGGTGCTCACCGGGTGGTCGGGGAACTCGACGACCTGCGACACCGCGCCGCCGGTGGTGGAGCGAAGCAACCGGTTGTGGTTGCCATCGACCACGTAGAACTGGCTCAGGCGCGTCTGCATGGAGTACGGGTTGCCGCCGACCTCGACGTCCGGCTGCGTGCCGTCGGTGATCGCGTCGACCGGGTTGTCGATGTTGAACTGTCCCAAGTCGGCGACGAGGACGGTGTCGCCCGTCGCCGTCACGCGGTAGATCCCCGTCGGGGTGCCCGGGAAGCCGTACGCCTCGCCCGCGTGCGTCTGCAGGTAGTACAGCGTGCTGCCGATGAACGCGACGTCCGCCGGCCCGACCGCCTCGCCTTCCGACGACGCGTGCGACGGCAGGCCATCGGCAACCGTCGTGCGCGCGCCGGTGTTCGGGTCGATCTTCGAGATCCGGCCGGTGTTGCCGATCGTGCCTTCACCGCCATCGACGGTGATCGGCGTCGTGCCGCCGCTGCCCGACTCGGCGACGTACAGCATGCCGTCAGGGCCCATCGCCAGGCCCTTGGGCTGGAGCAGTGGCTCCGTCGTGATTACCTTGCCTGCGCTCGGCGCCGGCAGGGGTCCTTCCTGTGCCGAGCTGGTCCCGTTGCCCGCGAACGCAACGGCGCCGGCGATGGCCGCGAATGCCACCAACGGCAAGACCAACAGTTTCCGTCTCATACGTCTCTCCTCCAACTACTCCGGGGTGGAACGGTCCACGAGACCATCGTGGGCAAACGGGATGCTAGCCGCAAGTATCAGTTCCGTCTACACGCGCGCGGAACCTGCGGGGGGCGAATCGGGGCGGCCGGCGAGGCGTCAGGCGTCGCGCGCGCCGCTGGCGCTCCAGACGGTGTGGTAGCGGTCGCCGCGGATCGCGTCGATCGTCGCCTCGCGCTCGCGCCCGGCGAGGTCGGCCAACGCCGCACCGCAGGTGCCGCCGGCGCCGGCGAACCCCGTCGAAACGACGCGCTCGCGCACGGCCGCCCAGATCCCGCTCTCCTCGAGATAGCGGATGCTGTGCGGCCACATGAAGAAGTTGAACCGCTGGGGCACACCGAGAGACGGCCGGTTTTGGCCGAGCCAGAAGAACCGTTCCTCCATCGTCTCCACCGGGTCGACGATCGCGACCATCGGCATGCCCGACGGCCCATCGGGGTCACTCGCGTCGTAGCGCGTGTCGATGAGCAGGCGCTCGGGGAACAGCCGGAACGCGACGGCAAAGACATCGCTCGCGGCGATGATGCTGCGGAGCTCGGACAAGTCGATCATGTGTCCGTGTTCTGTGTGCACATCCGGCCGGAAAGGGAAACGGGCGGAGCGCCCGAGCGCTCCGCCCGCATCTGCGGTTCTTAGTACATCGGCGGGGCGCCTGCCGGCATGGCAGGGCCCGCGTTCTTCTCCGGCAAGTCCGTGACGAGGCAGTTCGTCGTCAGCACCATGCCGGCGATCGAGATCGCGTTCTCCAGCGCCGCGCGCGTGACCTTGAGCGGGTCGATGATGCCCTTGGTCATCATGTTGCCGAACTCGTCCTTCGCCGCGTCGTAGCCCTCGCCGGCCTTCAGGCCCTTGACCTGCTGCACGATCACCGAGCCGTCCTTGCCGGCGTTGATCGCGATGCGCCGCAGCGGCTCCTCGAGCGCGCGGCGGAGGATCGCCACGCCCGTCTTCTCGTCGCCTTCGAGCGCGACCTTGTCGAGCGCGCCGATCGCGTTGATCAGCGCCACGCCGCCGCCCGAGACGATGCCCTCCTCGACGGCCGCGCGGGTCGCCGAGAGCGCGTCCTCGACGCGGTGCTTCTTCTCCTTCAGCTCGACCTCGGTCGCGGCGCCGACCTTGATGACGGCGACGGAGCCGGCGAGCTTGCCGAGGCGCTCCTGCAGCTTCTCGCGGTCCCAGTCCGACGTCGTCGTCTCCAGGGCCGTCTTGATCTGCTTCACGCGGCCGTCGACATCCTTCTGCTTGCCGCGTCCCTCGATGATCGTCGTCTGCTCTTTCGCGACGATCACGCGGCGCGCGCGGCCCAGGTCCTCGACCGCGGCCGAGTCGAGCTTGCGGCCGAGCTCCTCGCTGATCAGCGTCGCGCCGGTGAGCGCGGCGATGTCGCCGAGGTTCTCCTTCCGCCGGTCGCCGAAGCCCGGCGCCTTCACGGCGACGACGTTGATCGTGCCGCGGAGCTTGTTCACCGCCAGCGTCGCCAGCGCTTCGCCCTCGACATCGTCGGCGATGATCAGCAGGTTCTTGCTCACCTGCAGCAGCTTTTCGAGCACCGGCAGAATGTCGGTGACGGCGGAGATCTTCTTGTCGGTGATCAGCACATACGGGTCGTCGAGCTCCGACTCCATCTTCTCGCTGTTGGTGACGAAGTACGGGCTGATGTACCCGCGGTCGAACGCCATACCCTCGACGTACTCGACCTCGGTCGTGATGCCCTTCGACTCCTCGACCGTGACGACGCCGTCCTTGCCGACCTTCTCCATCACCTCGCCGATGAGGTCGCCGATCGTCGGGTCGGCCGCGGAGATGGACGCCACCTGCGCGGTCTGCTCGCGCGTGGTCACCGGCCTGGCGTTCTTCTTGAGCTGCGCGACGACCGACTGGCCGGCCGCCTCGATGCCGCGCTTCAGCGCCATGGGGTTGGCGCCGGCGGCGACGTTCTTCAGCCCCTCGTGCACGATCGCCTGGCCGAGCACCGTGGCCGTCGTCGTGCCGTCGCCGGCGATGTCGTTCGTCTTCGACGCGATCTCCTTCGCCAGCTGCGCGCCGATGTTCTCGAACGGCGCGTCGAGCTCGACGTCCTTGGCGATCGTCACGCCGTCGTTGGTGATCGTCGGCGCGCCGAACTTCTTGTCGAGCACCACGTTCCGGCCCTTCGGCCCGAGCGTGATCTTGACGGCGTCCGCCAGCGCATCGATGCCGCGCATCAGCGCGTGACGGGCATCCTCGTCGAACAGCAACTGCTTTGCCATATCTTCCTCATCCTTATGTGCTGTGCCGCTTGCCGGGTAGGTGGATTCAGGTTGGCACTCTCAGGCTGCGAGTGCTAACGGCCAGTCTAAACCCTGCCGCCGCGCCGATCAAGGGCGCGACGACAACCGGCCGCCGGGCCTAGTTCCGCGTCGTCCCCGGAATGCCGAGCGCCACGTTCACCCGGATGAACATCGCGATCTCCTGCGTGGCGCCGCCCTCGCCGAGCCCCTTGATGCGCACCACCGCCGCATCGCTGCCGACGATCCGCTTTGGGTCGACGCTCAGCTTCAGCACGGCCGTGCGCTCGCACGGCGATGTGTGCTCGCACTTCAGGTCGCTGCCCACCGCCACGCCGGCCTGCTGCGACACGGTCACCCACGACTTGTTCGAGCTCACCCGCCACGGCACGATGCCGCTCCCCGCGTTCGAGATCCGCACCTCGGCCGGCGTTGCCGATTTGCCCGGCCGCACGTTCACGACGATGATCGGCCGGTCGACGGTCAGCAGCGGGTTTCCCAGCACCGCCGCCCGGTCCGGCGCGCCCGGCTTGTTGGTCGGGTCCTCGTGCTGGGGCTTCGGCGTCGGCATGTCCATCCGGTCATACGGGTACTGGAAGTTCGCGAGTTCGAGGGGCGCCCGCCAGTACGGGTTGTTCAGGTCCGGCAGCGTCGCCTCGAGTGGTTCCCACAGCTTGTCGCCCTTCACGGTAGGCGGGTGCGCCATGCAGCCGTACACCAGTTCCTGGTACGGATGCAGGCTGCGGTTGTGGCTCAGGCCGTCGCTCGCCGGGCCGCAGCTGTAGGGCGTGCGCGGCCACGCGCCGTACACGGGGTCCATCGGGTGATTGCTGCGGTTGGCGCCGGGTCCGGTGAACCCGTTATAGCTCCACACCGCGAAGTACCAGTTCTCGACGATCTTCGGGTCGCCGTTCGTGTCGATGCCGGCGATCGGCCGGGACTCCGGCGCCGAGTTCCACTTGTCGATCAGGATCGCCGCGCCGCGCCCGATGTTGTACGCGAAGTGCGTGGCGACGAGCGCCTGCTCGTCCGTCGGCTGGCCGCTCTCGCCCAGCGGCGCCGTCATCCCGGACGTCACCTGGCCGATGCCGTAGCCGCAGTCGAACGACACGAGCGCCGGCCCGATCGCGCCGAACGGCAGGCTGGGCGCGCCCTGCGTCGTCACGCTCTCGATCCAGCTGATCGCCTTGAGCAGCGTCGGCGGCACGTAGACGTTGTCCGACTTCGTGCGGTTCTGCCGCGTCCCGACATCGATCGTGGACTGCGAGAAGAACTTGTCGCGCGGGAACAGCATATCGTGCCCGGCGAGGTCCATCGCGTCCATGTAGAGCTCGCGGTCTTCCGTCGTCTCGTACGTCGTCGGCGCATTCTCGAACGCGCACGCGCGCACCGGCGGCACGTCGCCGCCGCGCGGCGCGCCCGATGCCAGCAGGAACAGCAGCATGGCGGCCGCCACCAGGCGCTTCATTCCACCCACCCCACGATCAGCGCGTCCGCGCTCTCCGACACCCGTTCACGCGCGCCGTCCTCCCGCACGATGTCGATCGCCGCGCCAGCCGCGGCGCCGTCCGCGGCGGCCTCGACCGCGCGCACGACGAGCGCGCCGCCGTCGGGCGACCACGTGAGCGGCAGGTCGACGCTGCCATCGCGTTCGGACAGCGTCGACGCATCGCCCTCGCTGTCGATGCGCACCGCGCGCCCTTCGCCGCTCCCGGCATCGACCGAGGCGATCGCCAGGCTGCCGTCGCCGTTCCACGCCGGGTTCAGTTCGGCGCGCCCGGCATCGCCTGACGCGGCGGCGGTTGTCCCTGTCGCGAGGTCGAGCGTCATCGCGACGATGCGCGGGTCGGCGCCGCGTTCCGCCACGGTGTACGCGAGCGTCGCGCCGTCCGGCGACAGGCGCCAGTCACGCGCGATGTCGTCGCTCAGGTGCGCCACCAGCGTCTCGCCGCTGCCGTCCGGCGCGATCGCGTACAGGTCGGCGCCTGTCGCGCTGAGCGTCGCGAAGTACAGCGCGCCGCCATCGGGCGAGAACGCGATCGGGAAGAGCGCGGCGCTGTGCCACGTCGTGATCACGCTGCGCGTGCCATCGCGGCCGAGCAGCAGCAGCTCGAATGACCCGGCGCTGCCCTCCTGCGGCGTGTTCCGCCGCACAACGATCGCGCCGCTGTCGGGCGCCCACACCGGCGGGATGAGCAGGTCGATGTCGTCCGCGAGCAGCGTCGTGTCGCCCTCGACATCGACGATCGCCGCGCGAGCGGGCGCGGCGGGAGATGGCCGCCGCTCGTCGGGCGGCAGCGCGGTGTAGGCGATCGCCCGCCCGTCCGGCGAAGCCGTCGCGAAGATGCCCCAGCCATCGGCGTGATCGATCCGCGCGATCGTCTTCCGCGAAGACGTATCCGCCGCATCGACGGCGACGATCGTGTCGGAACTCGTGCCGAACTCGCTGATGAGCAGGTGCTGGCCCTGCCCCTGGATGCGCTGGAACGCGGTGACATCGCCGCCGTTCCAGCGGTCCCACGCGAGCGCGCCACCGGCGACCGCGGCGGCGACCACGCCGCCGGCGAGCGCCGGTTTCACGGCCGCGGCGAGGACGCGGACAAGTAGCATAGGCCGTTCACTCTCCCTGCGAGGCTCAATTGAGCCAGCCTACGTATTCGTTCGCGCCGGCACCCCGCCAGGGCCGGCCCTATCGCGCCCGGTTACGTGCCCTCCGGCGGGACGGCGCCGGATACCCGCTCCGGCTCGGGCTCCCACCATGCACGCTTGATGTGCCGGTACACGTACCACGCGACCAGCGCCAGGATGATCGCCGCGATCGGGTAATCCGCCGGGCGCATCCACGCACGCAGGTCATCGTAATTCTCGCCGAGCTTGTAGCCACCGTACGCGAGCCCCACGGACCAGATGAACGCGCCGATGAACGTGTACACCGTGAACTGCCAGATCGGCATCCGCGAGATGCCTGCCGGCACGCTGATGAACGTCCGCACGACCGGCAGCAGGCGCGACGCGAACACCGCCCAGTTGCCCCACCGCGCGAAGAACCGGTCTGCCAGGTCCAGGTCGTGCCGCGAGACCAGGATGTACTTGCCGTACTTCTCGGCCATCGGCCGGCCGCCGTACATGCCGACGTAGTACGCGACCCATGACCCGATCGTATTGCCAATCGCGCCGAACAGGCCGGCGAGCAGGATCCATTCCCACCCGAGGCCCTTCGCCTCGATGAGCTTCCACCCGGCGACGGGCATGATGAACTCGCTCGGCAGCGGGATCGCCGCGGACTCGATGGCCATCATGACGATGACGCCGGGCCACCCTATCGCGTCGTAGGTGCTGGTGATGAAGTCGAGCAGCGCGTGCTCGATGTCGTGTAACAGAGATGCACCGCCCCTAACCCACACCCGCCGGGCGCCACGCGCCGCAGGCGCGTACCACCGTTGGCGAGTCTAGCCACCGTGGATCGAGGGTGTCAAGCATGGCGCACCCCTACGATCGATCGGTTGCTGCCTGTAGCGCCAATCCGCCCCCTTCGTTACAATCGCGCCCGATACAGGGAGGAGTAGCGCCCCATGCCCGAATACGTCCGCGTCGCACGGCTGTCCGAGATCCCGCCGGGGACGATGAAGGGCGTGAAGGCGCGCGGCAAGGAGATCCTCGTCGCAAACATCGATGGCGAGGCGTACGCCATCGGCGACCGCTGCACGCACCTGCGCTACCGCCTGCACAACGGCACGCTCGACGGCACGCTCGTCGAGTGCAAGGGGCACGGCGCGAAGTTCGACGTCACCGACGGCGGCGTCTGCAACTGGGTCACGCATCCCGCCTGGTACAAGGCGCTCATGGACGCCACGTTCCCCGGCTTCCTGAAGCGCAACGTGCCGTCCTACCCCACCCGCGTCGAAGGCGACGATATCTACGTCGAGGTCTAGGCTCCGGCGCACCTTGCGCTGACGACGGACCCGTTCCCGGGAGGCCCGCCCGTCATGTACGAATCAGCGCTCTACCCGACATCCGACGCGGACGCCGATGCGTTCGTCGCCGGGCAGCGACACGGCACGCTCATCGCCACACACCCCGACGGCCATCCGCAGGCAAGCATCCTGCCGTTCGTCCGCGAAGGCGAACGCATCGAGCTCCACTGCGTGCGAGAAGACCCGACGTTCGCCGCGCTGCAGGCCAACCCGCGCGTGACCTTTCTCGTCTCGGACTTCCTCGCCTGGTCGCCGCACGACTGGCTCAGCGCCGACGATGCGGGAAGAGCCACGCTGCACTTCCGCGCGGTCATATTCGAGTGCGAGGCGACGTGGTCGACCGAGCCCCGCGACGTGGCGGCGGCGCTGGCGCGCCTGCTCGCGTCGTACGAGCCGGATGCAGATTACCGGCCCATCGTCGCCGACGACGCGTTTTACGCGGGGCGGCTGTCTCGGCTCGCCGCCGTCACGCTTCGGATCGTCGGGCGACAGCAGAAGTTCAAGACCGGGCCTGCGGCCAGCATCGACGCCCGGCGCGAGGTGGCGCGGCGTCTGCGCGAGCGCGCTGAACCCGGCGATGCCCGCGCCGCCGACGTGATCGAGCAGTACCTTCGGTAACGCCGTGCGCTACGCCCGCGCGGGCTTGCGCGGGAGCTTGCGGAAGCGCAGTTTCACCAGTTGGCTCCCCATCTTCATGATGTCTTGCGGGAACTTCACGCGTGAGTCCGGGTCCTCGACCCACTTCACCGGAACTTCCTTCAGCCGGTAGCCACCCTTCTCGGCGATGATGAGCAGCTCAGTGTCGAAGAACCACTCGCCGTCCCGCACGTGCGGCAGCAGCTGCTGCGCCGCCTCGCGCGTGATCGCCTTGAATCCGCACTGCGCGTCGGCGAACCGCGTCCAGAACAGCGACTTGATGAACAGGATGTAGCCGCGCGAGTTGATCTCGCGCTTCAGCGACCGCTCGATATCCGACCCGCGCGACACGCGCGAGCCGTAGGCGATGTCGTACCCCTCGTCGAGCACGCCGCCGAGCAGCGGGATCAGGTGCTGCAGGTCCGTCGACAGGTCGACGTCCATGTAGCACATCGCGTCGGCGGCGCTTTCGAGCCACGCGCGCTTGAGCGCGCGGCCGCGCCCCTTCTGGTCGAGATGCAGCACGCCGACGCGCTCCGGGTCCTCCGCGGCGAGGCGCTCGGCCACGGCGAGCGTGCCGTCCTTCGACGCGTTATCAGCGACCAGCCCCCGCCACTTGTACGGGAGGTGCTCATCCGCCCACGCCTTCAGCGTCGCGACGCTCTGCGCGAGCGTGCGCTCCTCGTTGTACACCGGGATCACCAGGTCGGCGGACTTCATCGTGCACAGCGTAGCGCCGTGCGGCGCGGCGCGGTAGCGATGCTAGCGGAACAGCATGTCGCCGTAACGCGCGTCCATCCCGGCGCGGTCGTCGCGCGTCAGCGTCACCGGGCACTCGCTCGTCCGCGTCTGCATCACCGACGGCGCGTCGAGGTGGCCGAGGCCGTAGGCGTGGCCGATCTCGTGCAGCAGCACGCTCAGCAGGCAGGCGCGCGTCTGGAACTCGCGCGGCGGGTCCGGCAGGATGCGGATGTCGGCTTCAACGATCTCGGGGACATCGTCGGGACCGCACTCCTCCTCGCCGCAACCGATGATCCGCGTGTTGGTGATGCCTGCCTGGAACTGCCCGTCGCCGTACCGGTCGAGCGCCGGCGCCGTCCCCCAGCCGATCTCGCTCTGCCGGTTGTCCTCGCCCATCGCGCCCGGGCATGAGCCGAGCTCGTATGGCACGCCCCACGCATCGAGCGCGCGTTCGGCCAGCTCCTCGAATTCGCGGTCCGGCGCCCAGCCGCCGATCGCCGTGTCGATGCAGAACGCCACGGGCAGGCTGTCCCGGCCCCACCGTTCGAGGTGGTCCGGGTTGTCGGGCAGGCGCGGCGCCGGTGTGCTCGTCGGCGCCGGCGTCGCCGCCGTCCCGTCGCCCCCGCGCGCGCACGACGCCGCCGCGACGAGCGAAGCGCACGCAAGCAGCACACCAGCGAACAAGAGCCGCGTCATTCGATCGACTCGAATCCGCACGCCGTCACGTCGCCTTCGCCGAACATCAGGTAGTCCTGGCACGCCCGCCCCTCAGGCGACGCCGTCGACTGGAATCCGCCGAAGGAACTCAGCAACGCGAGCAGCGTGACCGCGGTCGAGAGGCGCTGATCGCGCTCGATGCCTTCAAACCGCTCCTCGTTCGTGGTCGTATCGAGCAGGTTCTGCACGTTCTGGTCCATCTCGTCGACGCGGCGCGTGAGCGCTGCGATCGCCGACCGCGACTCAGCCTCGCGCGCGCTGATCGACATCGCCTGCGCGTCGAGCCGCGCCTCCAGCGCCGAGACATCCGGCGTGTAGACATGCAGCCATTGCCGGTCCGCCACCAGGAACGCGAGCAGAGCCACGGCGAGCGCAGCGGCAGGTATCAGCGAGCGCATATCCCCATCCTTCAGCATGCGAGACGCGAGTGTGCAGGTCGCACCTCGCCCGGCGGAACCACAGCGTACACCGGTGACGCGGATTGCCTGGCAGATCGATGAGAAATCCGGGGCACGCCGCGCAAGACGTTGCTCAGGCAGGCGATGCGGCAACCTCGCGCCGAAGCACTTCGTCGTACAGCGCCAGCGTCTCCCGCGCCGTGCGCTCCCACGTGAAGTTCGCGCGGATGTGCTCGCTCGCCGCCGATCCCATCTGGCGGCAGCGCTCGGGATCGAGCAGCAGCGACTTGATCGCCTCGGCCAGCGCATCGGGATCGCCCGGCGGCACGAGGATCCCCGTCCGCCCGTCGTCGATGAACTCCGGGAACGCGCCGGCCGTCGTGGCGACGACCGCGGTGCCGCACGCCATCGCCTCGGCCGCCGGCAGGCCAAAGCCCTCGTACAGCGATGGCGACACCAGCACCTGCGCGCTGTTGTACAGCCGCACGAGGTCCGCCGCCGCCGGCAGCCGCGGGATGTACTCGACGAACCGCTTCAGGCCGTGCTTCCACACCAGCGGCGGCACGACCTTCATGTCCTTCTCCTTCTTGTCCTTGAAGAGCAGCCGGAAGTCGATCTCGTGCTGCAGCTTCGCGCAGGCCTCGATGAGGAAGCGCGCCCCCTTGTTGCGGTCCTCCGAGTCGCCGACGAACAGGATCGTGCCGGGCTCGCGCGCCACATCTGGCAGCGGGCGCATCACTTCATGGTCCACGCCGTACGGCGTCTGGCGGATGTGCCCGAGCGGGATGTCCATCGACCGGCTCACCGACTCGGCGGAGTTGCGCGAACCCGTCAACACCATGTCGATGCGGTTCGCTACGTACGACTGCATCCGCCACGGGAACCAGATCTCCTTCTGCACGCGCGAGACGATGTTCCGCGCCTCGCGCAGGTTGTTCGCCTTGTCGATCGCCAGCGGGTGGTGCAGGCTCGCGACGACGCGCTTCCCCATCAGCTGCTTCATCGCCAGGATGCCGTAGCCGAGTGTCTGGTTATCGTGCACCAGGTCGAACGGGCCCGACTCCGCCTCGATCTCCGCCAGCCTGCGGTAGGCCCGCACGCTGAACGTGAAGAAGAGCGACGCCAGCGATGCCCGCGTCGACGCGAACTCGTAGAAGTTCCACGGGTGGAAGAACTCCGCGGGGTTGTGCGCGTGGTCGTACGCGTGCTCGTCGCGCCCGTTGAGGAACGCCCAGAAGCTGTACGTGTGCAGCCGGTGGTGCACGACTGCGTCGTCGAGCCGCGGATACGGGCGCCCGGAGATGACGTGCACCTCGTGCCCGAGCCGCGCCAGCTCGCGGGTCATGTAGTGCAGGTAGACGCCCTGTCCGCCCGAATACATGTTGCCCTGGTACATGATGAAGCAGATCTTCATCCGCCGGCCGTCTCCACCTTGCGCGGCGCGCATGTCACGTAACGGTAGCAACGTTCGCTCCCTGCATCACGCCGCGGCGGCGGTGGCTCACTCGGTGTCCGACCACTCCGCCTCATCGGTCCACTCATCGGGCGTCAGGTCGAGCGCGCGCGCCGGCGGCGAAGGCGGCTCCTCCGGCGCCAGCTCCCCTGCCTCCGCCGAAGTCACCTGCACGAGCTGGATGCTCAGCCCGTGCGTCGCCGCCTGGGACACGAACGCCGAGCGCACGCCGGGCGTCGCCTCGACCGGCTGGCTCACGGGCACGCCGCGTCCGGTCAGCTCGGCGACCGCGGCATCGAGGTCATCGACCTCCAGCGCGAGGTTGTAGAAGCCCTCGCCCTTACGCTCCAGGAATCGCATGAGCGTGCTGTCCGCAGCCAGCGGCGCGGCGAGCTGCAGCGTCGCATCGCCGATCGCGAGGTCGCGGGTCCGCACGCCGAAGGCGGCCACGTCGCGCTCGGGCGACGGATCGGCGCCGAGCAGCGCGGCGAACGTCGCCTCGGCGCGCGCGGCGTCGCGCACGGCCAGCGTCAGGTGGTGGATGCCGAGGATGCGCATCGTGCGGGCATGGTATCGGCGCGCGAGGCCGGCGTCACGGCGTCGTCTCGCGACAGGCGCCGGGCGCGTTGTCGGCGTTGCCGCTCAGGCGGTTGCCCTCGATCGTCACCGCGCCGACGCGCCATACGCAGATCGCCGACCCCCGGTTGTCGAAGATGTCATTGTCGACGATCCGCCCCAGTGACGTGTTCACATACGACACACCGATGCCGCGGTTGCCGTGGACGCGAGAATTCATCACGTCGAGGTTCGCCCCCTGCGCGAGCACGCCGCCGCCGAGCGTGCCTGTCTCGGCGAGCACCACGCTGTCGCGGATGACCGCGCGGTTGATCAGCCCCGCCGCGCGGATGCGGTCATCGGGGCGGATCTGCGGGTACTTGAGCGGGTCGGGGTACGCGCGCGCCTCGATCGCGTGCTCCTCGTTCAAGGCGTACTCGTCGCCGTCGGACGAGAACGTGGAGCCCCAGGCGAACAGGCCGCTGAGCTCGTTGCTCCACACGCGGTTGTTGCGGAACGTGCCCCGCGTCCCCGGGAACAGCACGATGCCCGTGCTGCCGCTCGCCTGGATCACGTTCGTGTCGAGGATCACGTTCGCCGCCCCGACGAACGCGCGCAAGTCGCGCAGGTAGCACTCCGGCACCTCGACGAATCCCGGCGGCAACAGCGCGCACGGCGTCTGCCCGGCGAACACGCCCGGGCCCGCGTTGTCCGAGATGATGTTCCGCACGACGGTCGTCGTCGCCGT
Source organism: Dehalococcoidia bacterium (assembly GCA_021462855.1). Classification (GTDB taxonomy): domain Bacteria; phylum Chloroflexota; class Dehalococcoidia; order DSTF01; family JACRBR01; genus DTUCFX13. The sequence continues at coordinate 92,295 of JAJTXQ010000036.1, forward strand.
CTCGCCGACCGTCGACACGCCGACACCGCCGTTCAGGAACACCCAGTTGCGCTCGACCGTCACGTTCGCGCCGCGCCGCGTCAGGATGCCGTCGGCGGACATGGCGTACACGAACGAGTCCGACACCGTGCCTGTGGAGTTGACGTCGTAGTGGATGCCGATCGCGCCGCCGCCAATGTCCATGCGCGCGAAGCGCACGTTCGTGCTGCGCCAGATGTAGGCGTTCGACGGGTAGCCGAAGAACAGCGTGAAATCCTCGAACAGCAGGTCGCTGCTGTTGAAGACGAGCAGCCCGTCGGCAGCGCCGCCCGCGACGATCGTCCTGCCAGCGCCGGCGCCGCGCAACGTCACGCCGCCCTTGCTCTCGAACCGCAGCGGCCCGCGGTACACGCCCTCCGCCATGCAGATCACGTCGCCGCGCGAAGCGGTGTCGATCGCCGCCTGGATGTCCCCCGGCGACGCGCTGCGCGCGCACTCCGCAGCCGCCGTCACGCGCGGCGCATCGCCGGACATCGCGGACACGCCGGCGACCGCCAGCGCGAGGATCAGCAGCCGCCTCATCTTCACACCTCCCGTCCGCTGCCGCATGATGACTCGGGCGGCGCGCGCGTTGCGATGGAACACCGCGGGTCACGCGCGTGGCGCGCCGGCTACGGCGCCTCTACGGCGTTACGCAGCACGCCGATCGCCGGGATCTCAGCCTCGACGACGTCGCCCGGGCGGAGCCACTCCGGCGGCGTGCGCCCCATGCCGACACCCGATGGCGTGCCGGTCATCAGCACATCGCCGGGGAACAACGTCATGCCGGCCGACCACTCGGCGATCAGCCGCGCGACGCCGAAGATCATCAGCGACGTGTTCGACCGCTGCTTCTCCGCGCCGTTGACGCGCAGGCACAGGTCGAGCGCCTGCGGGTCGCTGATCTCGTCGGCTGTCACGATCGCCGGCCCGAGCGGCAGAAAGCCATCGAGGCTCTTGCCCTTGTACCACTGCCCGTGCCGCTGCTGCAGGTCGCGCGCCGTGATGTCGTTGCCGACCGTGTAGCCGAAGACGTGCGACAGCGCGTCAGGTTCGGCGATGTCGCGCCCCTCGCGGCCGATGACCACCGCGAGTTCGACCTCCCAGTCGATCGCCTCGCTCACGTGGCCGTGCCACGGGATCGCGGCGCCCGGGCCGATGACGCACGACGGCGGCTTGGTGAAGAACACCGGGTACGCCGGCGGCGGCGCGTCCCCCTGCACCGACTTCGATTCGGCGACGTGCTCGCGATAGTTCAGCCCCACGCACACGACGTTGCGCGCCGGCCGCGGGATCGGCGCGAGCAACTGCACGTCGCCGAGCGCGACGCCCGCCGCCGAGTCGCCGGCGAGCCGCGCGGCGATCGCGCGCGCGCAGGCGAGCGCCGGCTCGCCGGCGCGGATGAACGCCGCCATGTCGTCGTGGCAATCGGGCAGCGCGAGCGCCTTCGCCGCCGCCGCGAGGTTCACGACACGCTCGCCGAGGACCAGCCCCAGGTGGTCCGCTCCGCCATCGCGTTCTCGGTAGGTGACGAGTCTCACGCTAGTACCACGACCGCGCGATCACGAGCCCCGCGTGGTGCGCGAGCACATCGAGCATCTGCCTGTCGGCGTCGCCGAATTGCTTGCCGCCCGTGCGGTCGGTCACGTACAGCGCGCCGCGCACCTCGCCGCCGGCGAAGATCGCCACGCCGAGCAACTCGCGCATGGGCGGGTGCTTCGGCGGGAACCCGAACGCCTTGCCATCCGTCGAAACATCCTTCAGGTGCACCGGCAGCCCGTCCTGCCGCATCGTGCCCAGCGGACCGTGGCCCTGCGGCGGCCCCTTCAGCTTCGAAAGCGCGTCGGCCGGCATGCCGCTGACGATGAACCCCTCGACGTAATCGTCCGCGCCGGTGACGGCGAGCGCGCCGTAGGTCGCGTGCGTCAGCGCGTGCGCGACATCGACAATGTGCTGCAGCGCATCGTGCGGGGTTGCCGGCGGCGACTTGCGGTTCCGCGACGCCAGCTCGCGCAGCGCCCGGTACTCCGGGTCGCGCGACACGCCTCTGCGCCGCGAACCGATCGCCTCCTCGACGCGGCCGGCGAGCTCCTGCTGGACCTTGCTGCTCACGCACCCAGCCTAGCGCGCCCGCCCGGCGCGAAACAGGCTACGCCCGCGCCACCGGCTCCACCCACGCTGCCTCGCGACCCAGCGTGCGGTCGATGAACTGCGTGATCGCCGGTACGACCAGGTCCGGTGCGATGTCGGAGTGGCCGCCTGCCGGGAATGCGACGTACGTCTTCGGCTCGGGCGCCGCCTCGAAGACGCGCTGGCCCATTCGCTCCGGCACCGTCAGGTCGCTGTCGCCGTGCATCACGAGCAGCGGCCGGTCGAGGCGCCGGATCTTCGACAGCGTGTCGTAGTTCGTGAGCGGCAGCCATGGCGCCAGCGCGAACACGCCGCGCAGCAGCGGCGACCGGTCGGTCGCCAGCCCGCGCACCGAGGTGAAGGGCGCCCGCAGGATCAGCCCTGCCGACGGCTCGCGCATCGCCAGCCCGGTAGCCACGCCCGTGCCGAGCGAGAACCCGTAGAAGAAGATCGTCGCCGGGTCGACCTCGCCGCGCTGGTACAGCCACGCCAGCGCCGCCGCCGCATCCAGGTACGTGCCCGGCTCGGTCGTGACGCCGCCGTTCCGCCCGTATCCGCGATAGTCGAACAGCAGGAAGTTGGCCTTGATCCCGCGCAGGAACGCGCGGAACGCCTCGACACGGTCATCGCCGAGCCACATGTCGCTGGCGTTGTAGCTGGTGCCATGCATGAAGAGGATCGTCGGCGCGCCGGGCTCCTCCGCGGGGAACCACCAGCCCTGCAGCTCGATCCCGTCCGCGGTGAAGATGCGCGCTTCCTCGTACGGCAGGCCGAGCGCGCCGGGCGGCTCCGGGTGCCACGGCCCGGCGTAGAAGATGCGCGGCCGGATCATCCGCTCGGACGCAACCGTAAGCGCGATCCCCGGCGCCGAGAGCGCCGCCGCGGCACAGGCCATCCGTCTCAGCATACGGCGAGTGTAGCGAAGCCGGGTGAAGGCCTCACGCCGTCACCGCCGCAGCATCGCCGCGAGCCGCGCGCGCACACCAGGCCATTCGTCGTCGAGGATGCTGAACCAGACGGTGTCGCGCATCACCCCGTGTTGCACGCGCATGTGGCGGCGGAAGATGCCCTCCTCCTTCGCGCCGATACGGGCGATGGCGCGGCGCGACTGCTCATTCCGGAAGTCGGTCTTCAATTCGACCCGCACGCACCCGAGGGTCTCGAAACAGTGCCGCAGGATGAGGAACTTGCACTCCGTGTTGATCGGCGTGCGCTGGACGCGCCGCGCCAGCCACGTCCACCCGACCTCCACGCGCAGGTCCGCCGGCGAGATGGCGAGCAGCCGCGTCGACCCGACGATCGCGCCACTGGCGCGTTCGATGATCGCCCACGGAAGGGCGCTGCCCGCGGCCTGGGCGTCGAGCGCGTCACGCACGAGCCGCTCGAAGTCAGCGCGCGTGTAGGGCGTCCACGGCATCCAGCGGAAGATCTCCGGATCGCGGCCTGCCGCTGCCAGGCCATCGACGTGCGTCAGCGCAAGCGGCTCGAGCCGCGCGTGCTCGCCCTCGAGCGTCACCGGGCGGACATCGAGCGGGTCAGGGTGCGGGGGTGGCATCGGCGCCGGCAATCCCAAGCTGCTCGCGGTAGTCGGCATCGATCCGCTGCAGGATGCCTGCCTCGACATAGCGCTCGTACGGCAGTTTGAGCGCCATCGCGATCAGCTGGCCGGGCACCGGCAGCCGCGGCTTCGTGTCGATGATGCCGTCGGCGGCGAGCTGCGCGATCTGCTCGTCGTTGTAGCCGATCTCGCGCAGCACTTCTTCGTTGTGCTCGCCGAGGAGCGGCGACGGGCGGCGCGGCGCCGTTTCGAAGCGCGTAAACCGCGCCGCGAGGTGGCGCTGGACCGGCCGCCGGCCGACCGGCTCCTGGTCGATGACGTCGAACCGCTTCCGCGCCGCGAAGTGCGGGTCACGCAGCACGTCGCTGCCGTCGAGGACCGCCGCCGCCTTGACGCCGGCCGCCTGCAACGCGTGCATCACGTCGTACATATCCCGCTGCGACGTCCACTGCGAGATCGCCGCGTCCAGCTCGTCGTGGTGCTCGAAGCGCGCGAGCACCGTCGCGTATCGCTCGTCCGACGCCCACTCGCCGTGGCCCATCGTCCGCGCCATCGCCGCGAACTCGGCGTCGTTCCCGCACGAGATCACGGCCCAGCGATCGGCGCCCGCGCACGGGTAACAGCCCTGCGGCGCCGACCAGTCGCTGCGGTTGCCGCGGCGCGGTGTGTTCTCGCCGTTCATCTGCTGCTCGATCAGCGCCGCGCCCACGATCGGGATCGCCGCCTCCTGCTCGCTCAGGTCGATGTACTGGCCCTTGCCGGTGCGCCGGCGGTAATGCAACGCCGTCAGCACCGCGCCCGCGCCGATGAAGCCCGAGTACGGGTCGGTGAACGATAGCCCGGACCGCACCGGCGGGCCGCCGGCGTACCCGGTGATCGATGACAGCCCGGATGCCGGCTCGAGCCCCATGCCATAGGCGCCCATGTCGCGGTTGGGGCCGTACTGGCCGTAGCCGGAGAGCGAGATCATGATCAGGTCGGGCTTGACCTGCGCCAGGTCCCTGTACCCGAGACCCCAGTGCTCCATCACGCGCGGCGTGAAGCTCTCGGCGACGACGTCCGAGCCGGCGACGAGCTTCTTGAACACGTCGATGCCCTCCGGCTTCGACATGTCGAGCATCATCTCGCGCTTGTTGGCGTTGCGGATGATGAAGTACGAGGCATAGTGCCACGGCTCGCCGTCGCCGTCGTTGTCGGTGATGATCAGGTTGCGCGTCACGTCGATGCGCATCGGCGCCTCGAAGCGAATCACGTCAGCGCCGAGGTCGGCGAGGATGCGCGTGCACGTCGGCCCCGCGAACACGTGCGTCAGGTCGATCACGCGCACGCCGTCGAGCGGTCGCTGGTCGCTCATATCACACCCCTGTCGCTCAGCACGCCGAGTTCATCCTGCGAGTAGCCGAGCTGCGACAGCACCTCCGCGTTCGCTTCGCCGAGCGCCGGGGCCGCCGACAACGGCGCCAGCGGCGTCTCGCTCATCTTGAACGGCGCGACGGGCAGCTTCAGCGTGCCGGCATGCGGGTGCTCCACCCCGGCAAAGAACTCGCGCTCGGCGAGATGCGCATCATCGAGCAGGTCGCTGGCGTACGGCACATACGCGAACGGCATGCGCAACGCCTGCGCCGTCTGCACGATCTCGTCTGCGCCGTGCGTCGAGAGGTACGGCCGCGCCAGCTCGTCGAACTCGCGCCAGCGGATCATCCGCTCGCCCGGAGACATGAACAGCGGGTGCGCGTTGAGGTCAACATCCTCGAGGAGCAGCGCCATCGGCGAGATCGTGTCTTTGTTGAGCGGCGTGGGAAAGCCGCCGGCGCCCGGGATCATCACCACGTGCCCGTCGGCGCACTCCACGATGTCTTGCGGGTAGCCGAAGATGTGCCGCGAGTAGTAGCGCCGGCGGACCGCGCCCTGGAACGCGTACATCGCCGCGTTGTATTCGTCGGCGGCCGCCGCGGCATCGCACATCGCCACATCGACGTGGTCGCCGCCGCCGTTGCGCGCGCGGTTCGCCAGCGCCGCGAGGATCCCGGCCCAAAGCTGGACGCCGCCGAGATACGCACCCGGTTCGCCACCCGTCGACAGCGGTTCGCGCTCAGGCTCGCCGGTGTTGTACATGATCGAGCTCATCGCCATCGCCGTCAGGCTGTTGCCGGCGTACTCCGCGTACGGGCCCGTCGCCCCGAACGGCGTCACCTGCGCGAACACCAGCTCCGGGAACTCCATGCGCAGGCCGTCGTACGACAGTCCCCACGCGCGCAGGGTCGATGGCCGCTCGGACGTCACGAACACGTCGGCGTTCGCCAGCATCTTCTTCAGCACCACCTGGCCGGACGCGACGGAAACGTCGAGCGTGACGCTGCGCTTGCTCGTGTTGAGGAGCAGGAACAGGCCCGAGCGCTCCGGGTCCGGCGTGTGCCCGGGGAACGGACCGAGGCGCCGGGCGAAGTCGCCGCCCGGCGGTTCGACCTTCGTGACGCTGGCGCCGGCGTCGGCCAGCAGCTTCGTGGCGTACGGACCGGCGATCCCCTCCGAGATATCGACGACCCGCACGTCGGTCAACGCGCGCTCAGGCATGGTGCACTCCCGTGGATCCGGCGTTTGAGGCGATCAGAGGATACGGCGGGCCCGCCGGCCGATCAATTTGCGCCTCCCGGCAGCTACGCCGGTTTGTCGATGAACTCCACGCTCAGCGGCGTGAACTCCAGCAGCGCGGCGAGACCGCCCTCGCGATTGCGCGCGCCGAGGCGCCACATCGGCAGCGCGCGCCGGTGCTTGAGCATGTTCCAGAGCGCGCCGGGCCGAACGAAGTACTTGCGCGCCGCCAGCCGCGTGTACACGCCCCGTCGCGCGTCATCGCCGCCGAGCGCCGACGCCCGTGCCCGCATGCGCAGCACCCGCCCGCCGCCGCCGCGATGCTCCGCATCGAACAGCAGCACGACCTCCGGCCGCGCGGCGATGTGCCGCACCGCCGGCGCCGTGGCGCCCGTCATCGCGTACAGCCGCCCGCCGTCGGCGACGAACCGCAGCGCGGTGATGTGCGGCGTGCCCTTCGCCGAAAGCGTCGCGACGCGGAAGTTCATCGACCGGCGCACGAAGTCGCGCACCTCCCGTGCGTCAGCTTCCATCGCCGTCCGATGCGCGCAACGTGGCGTAGTGCCACGCAACCGTCTTCCCGGGCGTCACCTCGACCCACGCGAGGCCGGGCGGCGCATCCGCCGGCGCCCCGGCTGCCGACGCCGTTCCGCGCACCCACGCGCCGCGCAGATCAAAGAACCACGCGCCGTCGTCGACCATCACCTTCACCGTGTCGCCCGCGCGCGGCATCGCACGTTCCGCGGGCATGCCGATGAGCCAGCGGCCATCGATGTACCGCAGCGCGGCGGGCGCCGCTTCGATCGCGCCGCCGTTCGCCCACGCCACGTTGCAGCGCGGCGGCGACGCGAGCAGGTCGCGCACATCGTCGATGCTGACCAGCCGCGTCGAGCGGCGCGCGCTCATCCGGCGGCGTCCTCGTCAAAGACCCACTTCGTCGCCACTCTCTGGAACCCCTCGGGCGGCGACTCGATGAACCCGAACACGGTATGCGGTGTAACGATGTAGAACGGCGCCATCGCCTCGGTCATATCCCACGCGTACTTCGCGTTGTACGCTGCCAGGAACGCCGCGAAGCCGCCATCGGGCATCACCGCCAGCGATCCCTCGACGATCACCGCCTCGTCCGCGCGCTCGGTGGCGACGACGACGCGCGCGTCCGCGGCGAAGTTGCGCGCCTTCTTCGAGCGAGGCCCCGTGCTGAACAGGAACGCGTCACCGCTCCAGATGCCCCACAGCGGCGCGAGGTGCGGGCCGCCCTCGCCCGCGGTGGACAGCCAGTAGTTGTGCGACTGCTCGAGCCGCTCGCGAGCCCACACCCAGGGCAGGCGCGCGTCGCCGTCCGCGCCGAAGCCGTACCCCGGCGTGGTCGGACGTGCCATGCGTGGCCGGCTCATGGGGGCGATTGTACGTCGCAGGCGGCCGCTGCGCGACCGCGCCGCCTATGCTTCGAGCAGGCGCGTTGGCGTCGAGCGCGCGCCGTTGCCGTTGGCGGGCGCCTCGTGCTCCGATTCGAGCCGGTCGGCAAGCTCCGCGAACGCGATGAGCATGTTCGTCTTCGACCGCAGCGTCATGCTCAGGCCGTTCAACAGCCCGAACACACGCCCGACGAGCAGCAGCTCCGGCGGGATCGCCGTCAGCGGGTTCTTCCGCAGGATGCTCACGACATCCTCGTACGATTGCTCGAAGTCGTCGACCACCGCCCAGCCGGCCTTGTCCTCGTACATCTGCCGCGCGATGCGGCCGACGTAGGCGTCGCCGAGCTGCTCGTAGCCCTCGGCGTCGTCCTTCTTCGTGCGGAAGCCCAGGTCGCGGAACGCCGCGCCCATCTGCTTGTTGTCGTTCGAGATCAGCGACCGCGTGAAGCGGATCAGCACATCCTGGAACGACGGCGGCAGATCCTTGGCCTGGCCGAAGTCGAGCAATACGAGCTTCGGCCCCGGCAGCACCATCAGGTTGCCCGGGTGCGGGTCGGCGTGGAAGAAGCCGTGGTTCACGATCATCTCGGCGAACGCGTACACGAGGATCTTGGCGACGTCCGTCGTATCGACGCCGATGCGCTGCATGCCCTCGTAGTCGGTGATCTTCACGCCGTCGATGTACTCCATCGTCAGCACGCGCCGGCTCGAGTACTCCCAGTAGATCTCCGGCACGACGATGTCCACGGTATCGGCGAACCCGGCGGCGACGCGCTCCGCGTTGCGGCCCTCGTTGATGAAGTCAAGCTCGAGCGGGATGTTCGCCTTCATCTCCTCGGCCACGAACCGGTAGTCCATCGACCGGTCGAGCCTGTTGAGCACGCGGATGAAGAACGTGAGGTTCGTGAGGTCGATATCGACGATGTGCTTGATGCCCGGGTACTGCACCTTCACGGCGCACACGCGGCCGTCCTTGAGCACCGCGCGGTGCACCTGCGCGAGCGATGCCGACGCCACCGGCGTCTCGCCGAACTCGCTGAACATCTCGTCGAGCGGCCGCCCGAGCTCGCGCTCGATGTGGTGCCTGATCGTGTCGAACGGCTCCGGCGGCACCTCGTCCTGGAGCTTGGAGAGGATCGTGACAAACGCTTCCGGCAGCACGTCGGGCCGCGTGCCGAGGAACTGGCCGGTCTTGATCAGCAGGCCCTGGTTGTGGACCGCCGCCTCGTAGAACTTGCGTGCGCTCCACCAGTGGTGCTTCTCGCGGCGCGGCTCGCCCCACTCCTTGCCCTTCCGCTTCTCGCGGAGGCTGATGAGCTTGTAGCCGAGGTAGACGCGCGCGAGCACGCTCCCCACGTTCTTGAAACGCACCGCCCTGCTGCGCGGCGCGTGCCCGCGCTGCCGTTCGCCGTACACCGGCGGCATCTGCTGTTGCTGTTGCTGAACCATGTTCAGTTCATGCTACGTCAAGCGCCGGTGACGCGCGAATGGCGGGATGCGGGTTCATCGCATGGCGGAGCGCCACTGGTTGCGCGCCGCCGTGGTGCAGCGCCCGGTACAACGTCTCGTTCCGACCGGGCCGGGAGCCCCGTCCGCGGTCGCCGCGGCCGAGATCTGCTCACGGCGACACGAGTCGCCCTACCACCAGATCTTGTCTTCGATGTCTTGCGGCAGGTCCTCGTAGTTCGTCGTCCAGAGGTTCGTGCTCAGGTACTTCCAGCCGCCGTCGGCGAACAGGCAGACGATGTTCCCCGAGTCCAGGCGCTCGGCGACGCGCTGCGCCGTCTTCACCACCGCCCCGGCGGAGATGCCCGCGAAAATGCCTTCCTTCTGCGTCAGCTCCTTCGACGACGCGAACGACGTCCGCGAGTCGATGACGATCTTGCCATCGAGCAGCGATTCATCGAGCACCGGCGGGATGAAGCCCTCTTCGAGGCTGCGCAACCCCTGCACCAGGTCGCCCGGGTGCGGCACCGCCGCGACGACCTTCACGCCCTGCTTGTGTTCCTTCAGGTAGCGCCCGGTGCCCGTCAGCGTCCCGCCCGTGCCCATGCCCGCGATGAACACGTCGACGTCGGGAAGATCGCGCAGGATCTCGGGGCCCGTCGTCTCGTAGTGCGCGCGCGGATTCATCTCGTTTCCGTACTGGTACGGCATGAAGTACGCCGGGTCTTCGGCGGCGATCTGGTTCGCCATCTCGATCGACCCGTTCGTGCCGCGCACGCCGTCGGAGTAGACGACCTCGGCGCCGAACGCCCGCAGCAGCTCCGTCCGCTCGGCGCTGACGCTCTCCGGGATCACGACCTTCAGCCGGTAGCCCTTGATCCGGCAGATCATCGCAAGCGAGATGCCCGTGTTGCCGGACGTCGGCTCGAGCACGATGCGGTCCTTCGTGAGGACGCCCGTGCGCTCCGCCTCCTCGATCATGTACTTCGCGATGCGGTCCTTGACGCTGCCGCTCGGATTCTGCCCCTCGAGCTTGGCGAAGAGGCGTACGCTCGGCTTCGGGCTCATCCGCGCCATCTCGACGAGCGGCGTGTTACCGATGGCCTCGATCAGGTTGCTGTACAGCACCCCGGCCTATCCTCCCGCCAGCGCGGGCAGGATCGAGATCGTGTCGCCGTCCTTCAGCCGCGTGTTGAGCTGATCGAGGTACCGGATGTCCTCGTCGTTGAGATAGATGTTCACGAAGCGGTGCAGTGCGCCGTTCTGCATGATCTGGTCGTTGAACCCCGGGTACCTGCCATCGAGGTTCGCGAGCAACTCGCCGACGGTGCCGCCTTCGCCCGCGACCACCTTCGATCCGGTGATCTTCTGCAGCACCGATGTGACTTTCACTTCTACGGCCATCTGCGGTCCTTCCGTCTCGCCCGCGCGCGCATGCGCCCGCGCGCCGTCTCCCTCACGCGTTCATCGCCGATGCGGCGCGGTCGCGCGCCTTCGCGGCCGCCTCGGCGGCCTTCTGCTCTTCTTCGTTCGTGTGCCCGAACGCGCCGCCGCACCACGCGTCGTAGTCGATGAGCCCGGTGACGGTCGGGTGCTCGCCGCACAGCACGCAGTTCGGGTCCTTGCGGATGCGCACCTGCCGGAACTCCATCGCCAGCGCGTCGTACAGCAACAGCCGCCCGTGCAGCGAGTCGCCGACGCCGAGGATCAGCTTCAACACTTCGGTCGCCTGGATCGTGCCGACGGTGCCGCAGAGCGCGCCGAGCACGCCCGCCTCGGCGCACGAGGGCACCATGCCCGGCGGCGGCGGCGACGGGTACAGGCAGCGGTAGCAGCCCTGCCCCGGCAGGTATACGGTCACCTGACCGTCGAACAGCAGGATCGAGCCATCGATCAGCGGCTTTTGCAGGAAGTGGCACGTGTCGTTCACCAGGTAGCGCGCCGCGAAGTTGTCCGCGCCGTTGATGACGTAGTCGTACCGCCCGATGATCTCCATCGCGTTGTCCGACGTGATCGGCGCCTCGTGCGTCACCACTTCGACATCCGGGTTGTAGGCGATGATCGTCTCCTTCGCGGAGAGCGCCTTCATTTTGCCGATGTCGTCGTTCTGGTGCAGGATCTGCCGCTGCAGGTTGCTGATATCGACCGTGTCGAAGTCGACGATGCCGATCTTGCCGATGCCCGCCAGCGCCAGGTACACCGCGATCGGCGACCCGAGCCCGCCCGCGCCGATGATCAGCACGCTCGATTCCATGATCTTCCGCTGACCCGAAGGCCCCACCTGCGGCATGATGATGTGCCGCGAGTACCGGTCGACCTGCTGCGGCGTCAGCGCGCCGATGCGCTTCCGCGGCGGCGCCGCGTCCTCGCCCGAGCCGCCGGCCATCGCCGGGATCACGGCGACCTCGTCGCCGTCGCGCACCTGCGTGTCGATACCGTCGAGCGACGTGATCTCCTGCTTGTTCACGTAGATGTTGATGTGCGCCGGCACGGTGTCGCCCTGGCCGAACACCAGCGCGCGGAACCCCGGGAACTGCCGGTCGACGTCCGCGAGCACCTCCGCCACGCTCGCGCCGTCGGCCTGGACGTTCTGGCGGTTGCCCGTCAGCTTCCGGAACGGCGTCGGGATGTAGACGGAGACGGCCATGTGGCCTCCTTTGCGCGCGCTCACCGGCGCGTGCGATGCCGCGGCAACGCCGCCCGTCGCGCGGTCGATGTGCAGATGTCCGTGGTCCATGTGGTTCCCCGTTTCGCCTTTACAAGTTAACACTCAGGTAGCGCTCGCCGGTATCACACAACACGGTGACGACGCGCTTGCCCGCGCCGAGCCGCTTCGCCACCTGCACCGCCGCGACGACGTTCGCGCCCGCCGACACGCCGACGAGCAATCCTTCTTCACGCGTCAGGCGCCCCGTCATCGCGAACGCGTCGTCGTCCTTCACCGCGATCAGATCGTCGTACACCTCGCGGTTCAGCACGCCCGGCACAAAACTCGCGCCGATGCCCTGGATGCCGTGCACGCCGGCCTTGCCGCCCGCGAGCACCGGCGACCGAGCCGGCTCAACGGCGACGACGAGCACGCCCGGCAGCTCCGCCTTCAGCATCTCGCCGACGCCCGTGATCGTGCCGCCCGTGCCAACGCCCGCGACGAATGCGTCGACCTTTCGGTCGGTCTGGCGCAGGATCTCGTGCGCCGTCGTGCGGCGGTGCACCTCCGGGTTGGCGAGGTTGTTGAACTGCTGCGGCATGAAGTAGCCCTTGTTCTTTTCGTTCAGTTCCTGCGCCGCGTACACCGCGCCGCTCATGCCCTCGATCGCCGGCGTCAACACCAGTTGCGCGCCGAAGCGCGTCAGCAGCCGCCGCCGCTCGATGCTCATATCCTCGGGCATCGTCAGGATCAGCTTGTAGCCCTTCACCGCCGCGACCATCGCCAGCCCGATGCCGGTGTTGCCCGACGTCGGCTCCACGATCGTGTCGCCCGGCTTGAGCAGCCCCTGTTCCTCGGCCGCTTCGATCATCGCCAGCGCGATCCGGTCCTTGACGCTGCCCGCCGGGTTCAGCGATTCCATCTTGCCGCAGATCTCGGCGGCCCCTTCGGGCGCGATCCGCCCGAGGCGGACGAGCGGCGTATTGCCGATCACGTCGAGCACGCTCGCGGCGATGCCCTCCGACTGCATGGCACGCGGCCCCGCGGCGCTAGATGACATAGCGTCCACCCTGCCTGTCGTATTCCAGTTCGCGCTTCGCGAGGTCCCCGATCGTCACGCCGTCGAGGATCTTCCGCGTGGCGTCCTCGACCCGGTGCCACACTTCGTGCGCCGCCCGGCACTGGAACCCCTCGTCGTGCAGGTGCGAGACCGGCGAGAGCGACCCCTCGAGCGTGCCGATGACATCGCTCAGGCGGATCTCCTCCGGCCGGCGCAGCAGGGCGTGGCCGCCCTGCGGCCCACGCACGCTGCGGATGAACCCCGCCTTGCGGAGGGTGGTCAGGAGCTGGTCCAGGTACGGCTCCGGGATCCGCTGCCGCGCCGCGATCTCGGCGCTCTGCAGCGGCCCTTCGCCGTAGTGGTGCGATAGCTCAATGAGGGCGCGTACGCCGTAGTCGCCCTTGGTGGAGATGCGCATCTTGAATCTGCCTGCGGGAAAGACCCTAATGTTTAGCGATTACATCAACAATTCTAGCGAGGGGCGCCCAGGCGGATCAAGGAGCGGTGGTGGCGGCGCCGCCCGGGGCGTCAAACCACCCCGCTTTCGGACGCGGGTCGTATGCCAGCCGTCAAACTGCCTTCGCCCGGACGTGGCGGCGCAGCTTCAGCTGCGCCGATCCGCCTTCGGTGGTGGACGCACGCGCGCGCATACCCGCCACCGCTCATGCGCGCGCGTCGCCACGATCCCTCTGGCCCCCGCGACGTGCGCCCCCTACGCTTCCCGGCATGGTCACCGAAGACATCCGCGCACGCGTGATCGCGTTCATCGAGCGCGAGGCGGCGAAGCCGCGCGACGAGATCGCGGCGCTCGTGCGCGATGCCCACGCGCGCTTCCTGGAGCGCATCGAGCCGCTCGACGACACGCGCGCAGCGGCCAAACCGGCGCCGGAGGAGTGGTCGGTGCGCGAGCTCACGCGGCACGTGATCGCCAGCGAGGGGCGCGTCGCCGAGCTGATCCATCACCTCGGCCGGGGCGAGGACGCGCCACCGCGACCGGGCGGCATCGGCATGACGATCGACGACGACGGCCGGCCGTTCGCCGCGTACGTGGCGCTGCTGCGCCAGACGAACGAGCTGCTGCTCGGCGCGCTCGCGGGCCTGCCCGACCCGCCCGACGAGGCGAAGAAGGCGCCGCACCCGTGGTTCGGTCCGCTCACGTCGCTCCAGTGGGCGGCGTTCCAGTGCGTGCACGACCGCGACCACATCCAGCACGCCGACAAGATCATCGCCGCGACCGGCTAGTCCGGGAGCGCGCGCTCCAGCGGCACGAACGGCAACTCCAGCGACGCGGCCAGCGCCTCGTGCGTCACGGCGCCTTCGCTCACGAGCACGCCGCGCGCGAGCGCCGCGTCCGACTGGACGGCGGCGCGCGTGCCCATGTCGGCGATCTTCAGCACGTACGGGAGCGTCGCCGAGGTGAGCGCGGCCGTCGACGTGATCGGCACCGCGCCCGGCATGTTCGAGACGCAGTAGTGCACAACGCCCTCATCGACGTACACCGGGGCGTCGTGCGTGGTCGGGCGCGACGTCTCGCATGTCCCGCCCTGGTCGATCGACACGTCGATGATGACGGCGCCCGGCCCCATGCTGCGCACCATCTCGCGCGTCACGAGCTTCGGCGCCGCCGCGCCCGGCACGAGCACCGCGCAGATCAGGATGTCGGCGCCGCGCAGCGCTTCCGCGATCGTCAACCGGCTGGTCAGCAGCGTCGTCGTCCGGCCCGGCCACAGCTGCTGCACCAGCCGCAGCTTGTCGAGCCGCGTATCGAACACCGTCACCAGCGCGCCCAGCGCCACCGCCGTCTCCGCCGCGTTCTCGCCGACGATCCCCGCGCCCAGCACGACGACGCGCGCGGGCGGGGCGCCGGGCAGCCCGGAGATCAGCTTTCCGCGGCCCGGGCCCGGCCGCCGCAGGTACTGCGCCGCGATCTCCGTCGCCATGCGCCCGGCGATCTGGCTCATCGGGATCAGCAACGGCAGCGAGCCGTCGGGCAGTTGCACCGTCTCGTACGCGATCGCCGTCACCTTCGATGCGATCAGCACGCGCGTCAACTCGGGGAGCGCGGCGAGGTGCAGGTAGGTGAACAGCGTCTGTTCGTCGCGGATCTGCCCGTACTCCTGCGGGAGCGGCTCCTTCACCTTCACCAGCAGGTCCGAGCGCGCCCACACCTCCCACGCGCGGTCAACGACCGTCGCGCCCGAGGCGGCGTACGCCGCATCGCCGCAGCCGATGCCGGCGCCGGCGCCCGTCTCGACGAGCACCTTGTGCCCGGCATCGACGAGGATGTGCACACCCTCGGGCGTCAGCCCGACGCGGTATTCCTCGTTCTTCAGCTCGCGGACGGTACCGACGATCATCGCGCTTCAGTATCGGCCGAACGGGGGCGCGCTGTCACGGCGGCCAATGGTGCCGCAATGGCCATCCCGCGAAGGGACACGCGTACGTCAGGGAGCGAGCGCGTCACGCACGGCCGCCGCCGCCTCGCCGAGCGGCACGACCTTCGCGTCCTTCTCCGTACGGCGTTTCACCTCCGCCCCGCCGTTTTCGATGCTGCGCGGGCTGACCGTGACGCGCACCGGCATGCCGAGGAGGTCGGCGTCGTTGAACTTCACGCCGGCGGAGCCCTCCTCGCGGTCGTCGTAGAGCGCCTTGTAGCCGGCGTCCTGCAACTGCTGGTACACCTGCTCGGCGCTCTCGCGCACGCCCGGCTTGTCGAACCCGAGCCCGACGAGGTGCACGTCGTACGGCGCCAGGTTCGGCGGCCAGATGATGCCCCGCTCGTCGTGGTTCGCCTCGATCACGCCGGCGAACACGCGCCCGACGCCGATGCCATAGCAGCCCATGATCGCCGGCTTCAGCTCGCCGGCCTCGTCGGCAAAGCGGCCGTCGAGGCGGTCGGTGTACACCGTGCCCAGCTTGAACACGTGGCCCATCTCCATGCCGCGTTTCGTCTGCAGCGTGCCGCCGCAGCGGGCGCACGCGTCGCCCGCGCGCGCCCGCGAGATGTCGGTGACGACGTCGGCCTGCCAGTCGCGGCCGTAGTTGACGTTGCGGTAGTGCACGTCGGGCTTGTTCGCGCCGGCGACGAGGTTGCGCGATCCCGGCACGCTGTCATCGGCGATGACCCGCATGCCGCTCAGCCCGACGGGCGATGCCGACCCCGCGACGAGCCCATGCTTGCGCACGCCGTCGTCGTCGAGCGGCGCGAGCGCGACCGCCTTCAGCGTGTTGCGCAGCTTCGCCTCGTTCACGTCGAGGTCGCCGCGGATGGCGACGAACACCGGCGCGCCGTCGGCCTCGTAGAACACCGCCTTCAGCGTCCCGTGGTGCGGCACGCCGAGGAACTTCACGAGGTCGTCGATCGTCTTCTGCCCCGGCGTCGCCACCTCCTCGAGCGGCAGCGGCTCCGCATCGGGAAGCTCTCGCTTCTTGTGGTCGGCTTTCTCTTCGTTCGCCGCATAGCCGCACGTCTCGCAGAGCAGGACCGTGTCCTCGCCGACCTCGGTGAGGTAGATGAACTCCTCGCTGTCCTTGCCGCCGATCGCGCCGGAGTCCGCCTGCACGGCGATCGCCGGGATGCCGCACCGCTCGAAGATGCGCACGTACGCATCGCGTGCGGCGATGTAGCTCGCGTCGAGGCCGTCCCAGTCGGCGTCGAACGAGTACGCGTCCTTCATCGTGAACTCGCGCACGCGCATCAGGCCGCCGCGCGGGCGCGCCTCGTCACGGAACTTCGTCTGGATCTGGTAGACCATCAGCGGCATGTCGCGGTAGCTCTGCACCTGCTTCTTGAACAGGTCGACCACCACCTCCTCGTGCGTCGGGCCGAGGATCATCTCCCGCTCGCGGCGGTCCTGCAGCTTGAACAGCACGTCGCCCATCGTCTCCATCCGCCCGGACGCGTCCCACAGCTCCGCCGGCTGGATCGCCGGCATCGACACCTCCTGTCCGCCAGCGCGGTCCATCTCCTCGCGGATGATCTGCTCGATCTTGCGGATGACGCTCCAGCCCATCGGCAGGTAGCTGTAGACGCCGGCCGCCAGTTGCTGCACGAGCGCCGCCCGAAGCATCAGCTGGTGGTTGGCCGTATCCGCGTCCGATGGCGCGTTGCGGAGCGTCTTGCCGAAGAGGCGGGACATGCGCATGGGGCTTCCTCCGTGTGGCCCGCATGGTATCGGCCGCGCGCGAAGCGTGACAGCGCGTTGACCTCGCGCCGCCGTTCCCCCACCATGCCCGAACCACAGGAGCGTGCGATGACGACGACCCTCGAACTGCTTGGATACGCGCCGGACGACCGCGTCCTCATCATCCACGCCGACGACGTCGGCTTCTCGCACGGTTCGAACGTCGCCGCGTTCGAGGGGATGGCGCGCGGCAGCCTCACCTGCGGCTCCGCGCTCGTCGCCGCGCCGTGGTTCGCGGAGACGGCCGCGATGGCGCGCGAGACTCCCGCGGCCGACGTCGGCGTGCACCTGGCGCTGAACTGCGAGTACGCCGGCTATCGCTGGCGCTCCGTCTCCGGGCGCCCGTCGCTGCACGCGCCCGATGGCGGCGTCTGGCGCGACGTTCCGAGCGTCCTCGAGCACGTGCCGGCGGATGACGCCGCCGCCGAGTTGCGCGCGCAGGTCGAGCACGCGCTGGCGATGGGTGTCGATGTCACGCACGTCGACACGCACATGGGCGCCGTCATGCACCCGAACTATCTGCCCGCGTACGTCGACATCGCGATCGAGCACCGGCTGCCGATCTTCTTCATCCGGCCGAGCGAACGCCGGCTCGCCGCGCTCGGCGACGCCGCCGATGTGTACGCCGAACAGACGCGCCGGCTCGAGGACGCCGGCTGGCCGCTGCTCGACAACGTCATCGTGCGCACGCTGTCCGAGATCGACCCCGACGACAAGGAGCGCGCGTTCCGCGCGTTCTTCGACGAGCTCCGCCCGGGACTGACGCACTTCCTCTGCCACCCGGCGATCGGCAGCCACGAGCTCGAAGCGATGACCCCGGTCGACCACCGCCACCGCGCGCGCGAGGGTGAGATCTTCACGCGACCGGCGCTGCGCGAATACTGCGAGCGGCAGGACATCAAGCTCACCGGGTACCGTGAGATTCGCGCGAAGTTGCGCGGCGCGTAAGGGCGCTACTTCGCCGGCGAGCGCCCGCGGACGACCTCGGGCAGGTGCTCTTCCTGGTAATGGTGCGCCGACACCATCAACAGGTAGATGCCGCACGGCACCGTGCCGCCGATGTCCGGCCAGTAGAACGGCGCGGTCGCGCCGAGCGCTGCCGCCGGCGTCGCGTCGGCGGCCGCGATGAGCCGCTCGAACGCCGCCGCCGAGTCCTCGAGGATCTGCGCCCACGGCCGCTCGCGTGCCTCTGCCATGCGCACCGCGTTGAACGTATCGATCGACGCGTAGCGCGCGATGCCAATCGGGTAGCCGCTCAGCGACATGATCGAAGGCTCGAGCGCTCCGTTGCGCACCTCGTCGAGCGCCGACGCGGTCCACCACTCCCACGCCGTGATGTGCCCCAGGATCTCCTTCAATGAGCGGCCGTCCGCCGTCCACGGCGTCGATGCCTGCTCGCCGGTCATCTCCTGCACCTCGCGCATCAGCGCGAAGCGGCACGAACGCAGGATCTCGATGAGGCGCGCCTTGCGCGCCTCTCCCTCGAGCGCGAGCGCCGTGCGCAGCTCGTCGTTGAGCGTCGGCGGCGGCGACAGCGGGTCGCGTTCGCGCGCCGGCTCCGCCGGCTTCGGCGCGACCGCGAACGGCGCCGGCACCGCGCGCACCTCGACCGCGCTGCGCTCGTCGGGCGAGCCGATGTCGCCCGCGCTCTCATCGCCAGCTGCCGTCTCCGCGCCGGCGAGCCCCGCGCCGGCCAGCTCTCGCTCGCGCGCCTCCACGCCGTTCGGCGCGATTTCCGCCGGCGCGTGCTCGGGCGCGCCAAATTCGTGCGGCGTGTCATCCTCGGTGAGCGACGCCGGCCGCGGCAGCCCGCCGCGCGGCGGCGCGTGCGGCTCCAGCGGCTTGCGGCTGTAGACGACGATGCTCTTCGGCAACACGCGGTTGCCGATATCGTCGAGCGCCGTGACGATCGCCGACTCTCGCGCGCGCTGTGAGTCGAGCGCGCGACGGAACACGCGCGTGATCGGCCCCTGCTTCCCCCAATCGCTCCAGAACGCGATGTGGCTCAGCCAGTACAGCGTCTCGAGCGCGTGCCGGTAGCGGACCGCGTACGGCTCGAACCCCGCGTCGCGCAGCAAGCCGACGATCTGGCGGCGGTTGTAGATCCGCACGTGGCCGCCGGCATGGGTGCGGTAGTTCTTCGACAACTTCCAGAAGATCTTCTCGGAAAACTCGTCCGGCACGCTCACGGCCAGGATGCCGCCCGGTGCGAGCACGCGGTTCAGCTCGCGCGCCAGCACGCTGTCGTCGTCGACGTGCTCGAGCGTCTCGGTGCAGATCACCCGGTCAAACGCGCCGTCGGCGAACGGCAGGCGCTCGCCGGCGGTCTGCATCCAGTGCACACGCGCGCGCACGGTGCCCTCGCGCCGCATGATCTCGCACAGGTAGCGCGCGACGCGCAGGTCGTGCCGCGAGATGTCGGCGCCGATGATGTCGCAGTCGCGCCTGCAGAGCTCGAGCACGTGGCGCCCGGTGCCGCACCCCAGGTCGATGACGCGGTCCGTCGGCCGGATGTCGAGCAGCGCCGGGTCGATCGACTGGAAACGGTCGAGCGGCATCCTACCCCTCGCTGTGCATCGCCGCTGCGGCCGCGGGCGCGTGGCCGTTCGACGGCGCATCGGGCCGCGCGCGCTTGCGGCCGTAGAGGATCATGTCTTTCCCGATCACCAGGTTGGCCGTCGCCTCGATCGTCTCCAGCAGCCTGATGCGCCGGTTGTGGTGCCAGTTGATGAACTTGAAGAACGTGCGCACCGGCAGGAAGTTCTCGTTGTCCTTCCCGAACAGGCAGCGCAAGAACCAGTACACCGCCTGGAAGGAGTGCCGGTTCCGCTGAAACGCGACATCCATCTCGTTCGCTTCAAGGATGCTCCACATCTCGCCGGGCCTGTAGCGGCGCACGTGGCCGCCGGGCGTGTGCCAGTACTCCCAGCTCAGCGTCCAGAACACCGTCTCGGGCCAGTAGTTCGGCACGCTCACGGCGACCGGCGCGCCCGGCTTCGTCACGCGCAGGAACTCGCGGATGCCGCGCCGGTCATCCGGGATGTGCTCGAACACCTCGGTGCACACCGACTTGTCGAACGCTCCGTCTTTGAACGGCAGGTTCTGCGCGTCGCCGAGGATGAAGTCGGCGCGGCCCTTCGCTTCCCCCTTGCGCTTGAGGTCCGCGTACATGAACTTCGCCGCGCGCAGGTCATCGGGCGACATGTCGAGCCCGACGACGCGCACGTCATAGCGCGCCGCCTCCAGCGTGTGCCGCCCGTTGCCGCACCCCAGGTCGAGCACCCGCTCTCCGCTGCCGATGTGGAAATGGCGGCGGAAATCGATGTTGACGATGTTGTCAGGCATGAGTCGCTCCGCGCTCCGGCATGCGCCGCCGATCGATCATTCCCGCGTCCGGCGCCCAGTGTAATTCATTTCCCCGCGCCGCTCGCCGCGAAGTGCCGCCGCCGCGCAGGCACGATCTCCTCGTACACCGCGAGCGTCTCCTCGGCCGCCTTGCGCCAGTTGAACTTCTCCATCACCCGCTGCCGCGCGCCGTCGGCGAGCGCCTGCCGTCGCGCCGGGTCGTCCCAGAGCGCGCGGATCGCATCGGCGAGCGCTTGCGGGCTGCGCGGCGGCACCAGCACGCCACTCACGCCGTCCTCGACGATCTCCTCGTACGCGCCGATGCGCGTGCCGATGACCGGCGCGCCGCAGGCCATCGCCTCGGCCAGCGGCAGGCCGAAGCCCTCGTGCACCGACGACGTGACGAACAGCTTCGCCTCGTTGTAGTGCCGCACGAGCTCCGGCGTGGGGATCCGGCCGGTGAACTCGACGCGCGAGTTCAGGCCGAACTCGTTGACGAGTCCCGGCGCGAGCTTCAGCCGCCATTTCTCGTTGTCGACGAACGTGACGTTGAAGTCGAGCTCGTCTTTCAGGATGTTCAGCGCCTCGAGGAAGAAGCGCGCGCCCTTGTTGCGGTCCTCCGAGTTGCCGACATAGAGCAGCTTGTCGGGGAGCCGACCGGCGCCCTCCAGCGGTCGGAAGATGTCCGTATCGATGCCGTTGTACACCGTGCGCACGCGCTCCGGCGGCAGCTCGAACGCCGCCTCCACGTCCGCACGCGATGTCTCCGACACGACGATGATCCGGTCGAGCCGCTTCGCCACCACCTCCTGCATCATCCACGGCGACCAGAGGATGCGCCGCGCCTTCTCGTACGTGCTGCGCGCCTGCCGCAACGCGTTCCGCAGGTCGTACGACAGCGGGTGATGGATCGTGGCGACGAGCGGGAAGCCCGACGCATGCATCGCCCAGACGCCGTAGCTGAGCGTCTGGTTGTCGTGCACGACATCGAACCGGTGCTCGCGCGACAGCTCGCGCAGCCTGAAGTACGCCCGCGTGCTGAAATTCGCCAGCAGCGATGACAGCGTGATGCGCGTCGACACGAATTCGTAGAAGTTCCACGGGTGGAAGTACGACGCCGGCGGGCGGTTGAAGACGAAGTCCTTCTTGTAATGATGGTACGACCAGTAACTGTAGTCGCGGATGTTGTGCGCCGTGACCGCCGGGTCCAGCGCCGGATACGGCGGCCCGGCAATGACATGCACGTCGTGTCCCATGCGCGCCAGCTCGCGCGTCAGGTAGTGCAGGTACACGCCCTGCCCGCCCGAATACATGTTCCCCTGGTACATCAGGAAACAGATCTTCATCGCGCCCATGCTAACCGAGGCGATGGCGCCGCGCACCGCGCCCCGTGCGGCGCGTTGCTAGAATGCACGCGCCGGAGGGGTGTCCGAGCGGCTTAAGGAGACCGTCTTGAAAACGGTTGTGGGGAGACCCACCGTGGGTTCGAATCCCACCCCCTCCGCCACCGCGGCCGCTTGTCCGACCGGAACCCGTGCCATACCCTTTGGCCGAAGCTGAAATCACCTGCCCGGAGGGACACCGTGAGCCGCGACACGCGCTGGGAAGACATCAATACGCTGCTGAACCGCACCGAGCGGACCAAGGAAGAGAAGCTCGACAGCGCCATCGCGCAGATCGCCGCCGAGCGATTCGCCTTCCCTTCGACCGACAACCCCTCCTATCGCACATACGTGAACGTCCCCGAGGTCACGATGGGCGTCCAGGCCGGCGACGATGAGATCGTCCCGAGCATCGTCGTCACCGAGAAACAAAAGGTCGGCGAGACGCGTCTCGTCATGACGGCGCAGGTCTGCGGCCGCGAGCAGGTGCACGAGGGCGAGGCGCGGCGCATCTGGGCGCGCTGCGCGTCCATCCCGGACCAGGCGTTCTATCTCTTCGTGCCCGTCGGTTTCGGCGCCGAAGCGAAGCGCATCTGCCGCCAGCTGGGCATCCGCCCCGCCGGCTTCCGCACCTGGCGCACCACCCCGCGCGGGTTCGAGGTCAACGACGTCTCGCAGCCGCCGTCGCCGATCGCCGCGCTCATGCCCCCGCTCGTCCGGCGCCTCCTCGCCACGCCGTAGCGCGAATCGGGCGGGTGGCGCCCACCGCTGGGCCTTGCGGCGGAGCCACCACGCCCGACAGCTGATCGACGCCGCGAGCGCCGCCCGGGTTTCACCATCGCCTCCGACCTTCGGCGGAGCCGCCACCGCGGCCTTCGCCCGGCGACGCCGCACCCCGGCGCCGCTACCATCGCATCATGCGCGCCAACCCGAATCTGCTAGAGTGCACCCCGGACGCATGCGAGCCGGCGCCGCCAGCGCGCCCGGGAGGCACGATGACGATCCGCATCCTGCTCGCCGATGACCACAGCGTCGTGCGTCAGGGCCTGCGCATGTTCCTCTCGCTCGACCCCGAGCTCGAGGTGATCGGGGAAGCGCAGAACGGCGCCGAGGCGGTGAAGCTCGCCGGCGAACTCAAGCCCGACGTCGTCCTGATGGACCTGCTGATGCCCGTCATGGACGGCATCGCCGCGATCGGCGAGATCCGCACCACGATGCCCGACGTCGAGGTCATCGCGCTCACCAGCGTGCTCGAGGACGCGTCCGTCGTCGGCGCCGTGAAGGCCGGCGCGATCGGCTACCTGCTGAAGGACACGCAATCCGAAGAGCTCTGCCGCGCCATCAAGGCGGCTGCCGCGGGCCAGGTGCAGCTCTCGCCGCAAGCCGCCGCGCGCCTCATGCGCGAGGTGCGCGCGCCCGACAGCCCGGAGACGCTCACCGAGCGCGAGACCGATGTGCTGCGCCTGCTCGCGCAGGGCCTCGCCAACAAGGAGATCGCGCGCAAGCTCGGCATCGGCGAGAAGACGGTGAAGACCCACGTGAGCAGCGTGCTGCTCAAGCTCAACGTCCGCAGCCGCACGCAGGCCGCGCTCTACGCCGCGCAGATCGGTCTCGCGACAATCGAACCCGCGTAGCGGGCGGCCGTGCGACTCCTCCCGACGCGCCTCGGCCCGAAGCTCAACCTCTCGATCATCGCGTTCCTTGTACTGCTTGGCGCGGCGACGTCGGCCGTCGTCTTCGTGCGGTTCGACCAGACGCAGCGCAACGCGACGGACAGCAGCAAGAGCGGCCTCGAAGAGCAGGGCACGGAGACGCTCCTCCAGTTCGCGACGGTCGTCTCCGACCAGGCGCAGCTCATGCTGGCCGAGGCCTCGTCCATGGGCGCCTACGCCGCCGGCAACATGGTCGCCGTGTCCCACGCCGGCCCACCGGCGTTCGACGCAGCGCGCCTCGCGCAGGACGGCGCCGGCGTCACCCATGACCCTGACGCGGCGCGCATCACCGACGTCTGGGTGGCGCCGGGACAACCGGTCGATGCTGCCGTGCAGCGCGACCTGCGCGACACCGCGGCGCTCGACGCGCTGTTCCCGTCGCTGCTCGCCGGCTATCGGGACGCCGTCGCCATCTACTTTCTCAGTCCGTACGACGCGATGCGCTACTACCCGGCAAACGGCCTCGCCGGCCGCGACGCGAGCTACCGCCCGACCAACGACCGCGTGTTCATCAACGCGACGCCGAGCCGCAACCCCGAGCGCAAGACGATCTGGTCGGCTCCGTACGCCGATCCCCGCGGCGAAGGCCAGATCATCACCGCGAGCACGCCGGTGTACGACGGCGACGAGTTCCGCGGCGTCATCGGCGTCGACCTGTCGCTCGACCGCCTGAACGCGATCGTCAGCGACCAGATCCGGCCCACGCCCAGCGGCTACGCGTTCGTCATCGGTCGCGACGGCATGATCCTGCGCAGCGACGCGCACGACACCGTGCAAGCGGCGCTCGACACCGGCGACGAGCGCATCCGCGACACCGTCGCGGCGATGTACCGCGGCGACACCGGCACGAGCCGCCTGACGCTCGGCGGACGCGACGTCGTAGTCGCCTACGCGCCGCTCGGCGAAGTCGGCGGCAGCATCGCGCTCGTCGCGCCTGTCGAGGAGATCACCAGCAGCGCGCGCGACGTCGAGGCCGCGATCGATCGCGACGGCAATCGCACGATCGCGTTCATCCTGCTCGCGCTGCTCGCGCTGTTCGGCATCGCGCTCGCGGGCTCCGCGTACATCACGCGGCGCTTCCTGCTGCAGCCGATCCAGTCGCTCGTCGCCGGCACGCGCGCCGTCGCCGCAGGCAACCTGGCGGCAAAGATTCCCGTCACGTCTTCCGACGAGCTCGGCGTGCTCGCCGAATCCTTCAACGCCATGACGCAGGAGCTCGCGTCATCGCGGGAGCGGCTCGATGAGCAGCAAGCGCAGCTGCAGGCATCGGAGGCGGAACTGCGCGCGCTCTTTGCCGCCATGCGCGACTCGGTGCTCGTCGTCGACCGCAGCGGGCTCGTGCTCCGCGCCGCGCCCTCCGGCATCACCGCCGGTCCCGGGGTGCCGGATATCGTCGGGCTCCGCATGCACGACATGCTCCCCGGGCCGCAGGCCGACGCCCTCCGCGCGACGATCGACCGCGCGCTCGGCCAGCAGGAGACGGTCGAGCTGGAGTACGGCCACCCGATCCGCGCCGGCGGACCCGTCGTCTGGTTCTCCGCGGTCGTCTCGCCGTTGTCCGAGGACCGCGTGCTGTGGGTCGCGCGCGACATCACCGCCCGCAAGCGCATCGAATCCGAACTGCGCGAACGAGAGGAGCAGTACCGCGCGATCTTCGACGCGGCGAGCGACGGCATCTTCATCACCGACATGAGCGACCACGTGCTCGACGCCAACCCGTCCGCCTGCGCCATGCACGGCTACACGCTCGAAGAGCTGCGCGCCATGCCGCCGTTCGCGATGATCGACCCGCGCTATCGCGATGGCGGCACGGCCGCGTACCTCGCCGCGCTGCGCTCCGGCACGTCGTACCGCGGCCGCTCCATCAACATCCGCAAGGACGGCACGCCGGTGCCGATCGACGTATACGCGACGCCGATCGTCTACGCGGGCAAGCCCGCGATCCTCGCGTTCGTGCGAGACATCACCGAGCAGCTCCACGCCGAGACGGTGCTCGAACAGCGCGTCGAGGAGCGGACGCGCGAGTTGCGCACACTGCTCGGGGTGGCGCGCAACGTCTCCTCCACGCTCACGCTGCAGCCGTTGCTCACGCTCGTCCTCGAACAGGTCGGCGAGGTCGTGCCGTACGACCGCGCGGGGTTCATGCTCGTCGAGGGTGACGAGGTCGTCGTCGGCGCCGTCGCGGCGAGCGATGGCGCGCCCGGGGAGGAGCTCGCCTGGCAAGTCGGCATGCGGTCGCAGGCCGGGAGGTTCGAACTGTGGCGGGAGATCGCCGAAGGCCGCCCGATCATCATCGATGACATCCACGGCGAAAGCGCGGTCGCCGCGGCGTATCGCCAGGTCCTCGCGCCGCCGCTCGACACGGCGTTCGCCGGCGTGCGCGCGTGGATGGGCGTACCGGTGATGCTCCAGGACCAGGTCGTCGGCATGCTCGCCCTCACGAAGGAGGACGCGGGGTTCTTCGATGCGCATCACGCGGACCTCGCGATGGCGATCAGCGGCCAGGCGGCCGTCGCGATCGAGAACGCGCGCCTCTTTGAGCGCGTGGAGGAACGCACGCGCGAGCTTGCGGCGCTGCTCGAGATCTCGCACGCCGTCTCGACGACGATCGAGCTCGGGCCGTTGCTGCGCCTCGTGCTTGACCAGGCGCGCTCGCTCATCGACTACAACGGCGCCGACGTGCTGTTCTTTGACGAGGCAGGCGAACAGATGCACGTGATGGACATCTCGCACGGCGAGAGCCAGCCGCGGCGTGGCCTGTCGCTCAGCCGCGAGGCGCTCGGCCCGGTGTGGGACGCCGTGCTCCGTCGCGATCCCGCGACGATCTGGGACGTCCGCGGCGACGAGGACTCCGCGCGGCGGTTCCGCGCCGCCGTCGGCCCCGCATTCGAATCGGCGTTCGCCCACGTCCGCGCCTGGGCCGCCGTGCCGCTCGCGCTGCCCGACCGCGTCATCGGCATGCTCGCGTTCTCGCACGCGCAACCGGGGTTCTTCAGACCTGACAAGACGCGCCTGCTGCGCGCCGTCGCCGACCAGGCCGCCGCCGCGATCGAGAACGCTCGCCTGTTCGAGCGGCTCGGCTCGCGCACCAGCGAGCTCAGCGCGCTGCTCGAGGTGTCGAAGTCCGTCGCTTCGACGCTGGAGCTGCGCCAGCTCGTGCGCCTGATCCTCGAGCAGCTCCGGACCGTCACGTCCTATCGCGGCGCGTCGATCATGCTGCTCGAAGGCGACGCGCTGCGCATGCTCGAATTCGACCGCGCCGACACCGGGGAGGCGCAATTCGTCCAGCGCGGCACGGCGTTCACCCGCGACCAGATGGGCGTGGTATGGGAGTCGATGCTCCGCCGCGAATCCGCGACCATCGACGACATCCGCGACGACTCGCCGGTCGCGCGACAGTTCCGCCGCGCCGTCGGCCCGATGCTTGACACCGTCTTCGCCAACACCCACTCGTGGGCCGGCGTGCCGCTCCTCACCGGCGACCGCGTGATCGGCATGCTGGCGATCTCCCATGGCGAGCGCGCCTACTTCACGGCGCCGCGGATGGCCGTGATCCAGTCCGTCGCCGACCAGGCCGCCGCTGCCGTCGAGAATGCGCGCCTGTTCGAGCGGCTCGAAAATCGCACGCGCGAGCTCACCGCGCTGCTCGAGATCTCCCGCAACGTCGCAGCGGCCCACGAGGTGCGCCCCGTCGTCCGCACCATCCTCGAAGAACTGCGCACGATCGTCGACTACAACGCCGCGTCGATCGTGCAGCTCGAGGACGGCGCGCTGAAGACGATCGATGTGATCCGCGAGGGCTCCCCGGACGGCGCGCCCGGGGATCGCATCAACATCCCGATCGACCAGGCGCAGCCGCTGTGGCGCCAGCTGACGCGCGGACGCGCCGCCATCGTGCCGGACGTGCGCGCGGACACGCCGGACGCCGCCGCCTATCGCGCGCTCGTCGGCGAGGAGCGCCTCAACACGACGCTGAAGCACGTCCGCGCGTGGGTGGCGGTGCCGCTGATGGTGCAGGATCGCGTCTTCGGCGCGCTCATCGTCTCGCACGCCAGGCCGGGCTACTTCACGCCCGATCTCCTCGGCGTGCTCAGCGCCGTCGCCAACGGCGCCGCGCTCGCCATCGAGCACGCGCGGCTGTTCGAGCGCCTGGAGGAGCGCACGCGCGAGCTCGCGGCGCTGCTCGAGATCTCCGGCCGCGTCTCGTCGACGCTCGACCTGCGCAAGCTCGTGCGCTTCGTGCTCGAGCAGATCCACACCGTCGTGCCCTATGCGTCGGCCGCGCTCCTGACCGTGGAAGACACGCGCCTGGTCATGCTCGACGCGCTCGAGTGGCCCGAGCGCCCGGAACACGGCGCGCGCCCCAGCGCGCCGCTGACACTGCCGCCGCAGCCCGATGAGCTGCGCGCCATCCGCACCTCCGCCACCGGGCTGCTCTGGGGCATGCTCGCCGAACGCCGGCCCGTCGTCATCGACGATGTGCGGGCCGACACGCCGGCGGCGCATTCGTATCGCCGGCTCGTCGGCGACGAGCAACTGCGCACGAACCTCGCGCACATCACGTCGTGGCTCGCGTTGCCGCTCGTGGCGCAGGAGCGCACCTTTGGCACGATCATCCTCACGCACCGCGAGCGCGCGTTCTTCACGCCAGAGGTCGTACAGGTGGCCCAGAGCGTCGCCAGCCAGGCCGGCGTGGCGATGGAGAACGCGCGGCTGTACGGCGTCGCACAGGAGGCCGCCGCGCACGAAGAGCGCCAGCGGCTGGCACGCGAGTTGCACGACTCCGTATCGCAGGCGCTGTACGGCATCGCGCTCGGCGCGCGCACCGCCCGCACGCTGCTCGACCGCGACGCCGGGCGCGCGAAGGAGCCGGTCGACTACGTCCTCTCGCTCGCGGAAGCCGGGCTCGCCGAGATGCGCGCGCTGATCTTCGAGCTGCGGCCCGAGTCGATCGAGCTGGAAGGGCTGCGCGCGGCGATCCAGAAGCAGGCGGCGGCCCTGCGCGCGCGCCACAGCATCGACGTCGACGAGGACCTGTGCCCCGAGCCCGATGTCCCGCTGCCGGTCAAGGAAGCCGCCGCGCGCATCGCCCAGGAAGCGATGCACAACACCGTGAAGCACGCCCGCGCGACCCACGTGCGCGTCGCGCTCACCTGCGACGACGCCGCACTGACGCTGCGGATCGAGGACAACGGCGCCGGCTTCGACCCGACGGGCACGTTCGCCGGCCACCTCGGCCTGCGGTCGATGCGGGAGCGCGCGGCGAAGCTCGGCGGCGCGATCGACATCGACAGCACGCCCGGCGCGGGCGCGCGCATCACCGTGCGCATTCCCGTGGCGCCGGCGTAACGGCGACTAGCGCGAGATCAGCGCGTCGAGCTCGGCGATCATCGCCTGCCGCTCGGGCGCCGCGAACGCCTCGCGCGCCGGCGCCAGCGCCTCCACGAGCCACTCGGCGACGCCGTTCTTCAGGTCCGCCGAGTGCAGCTTGCCCGAGAGGAACGCCTCGTCGACCTCGGCGGGGTCGCTGAACCGCAGCGCGCCGCCATGCTCCGGCTTGCGCTCGACGACGAATTCGCCGTCGCGCGGGAACACGAGCTTGCGCACCCAGTCGAGGATCGGGTTGAACTGCGCCGAGTCGGGCGGGCAAAACGCCTTGCGCACCTTCTGGCGTATCTCCTCGGGCGTGTCGTGCACGAAAATCGCCGACACGTTCACCGACTTGCTCATCTTCATCGACGCCCAGAAGTCGCTGAGGTCGGCCTCCGGAGGCGGCCAGATCGACGGCTTCTGCAACCCGAGCAGCAGCGGGTGGTGCACGCACACGGGCTTGATCTTCTCGCCCGCTGCGTCGAGCAGCGGCGACACGCGCATCTTCGAGGCGACGTCGCGCGCGACGACGTGCGCCTTCCGCTGGTCCATGCCCGCGTGCGCGATGTTCACGCCCATCGCGAAGATGTCCGCCACCTGCATCGACGGGTAGATCAGCTTCGCGAAGTCGACCGACTCGCCTTCCTTGCGCCCCAGGATCGTGATGCTGCGCTGCATGCGCGCCAGCGTCGTGTTCTTGCTGACGTCGATTAGCGTCTCCCAGTAGCGGTCGTTGTGGTGGTACAGGTCCGTGCCGAGGACGAAGTTCAGCTTCGACGGATCTCCGCCGACCGCGCGGAACGACGCCTTCAGCCCCTCGGCGAAGTAGCCGGTGGACATGCGGCGGATCGTCTCGCGGTCGCCGCCCAGCTTGTCATTGATCCACGAGTGCCAGTCGGCGAGGAAGATCGTGCATTGCACGCCGGCGTCGACGAAGTCCTTGACCTTCGACATGCAGACGAGCCCCGTGCCGAGGTGGATCCGCCCCGAGATCTCGAACCCGATGTAGTGCCGCAGCGGCGTCCCCGACGCGGCGAGACGCTGCAAGTCCTCGCGGGTGAGCACCTCTTCCAGATTCTTCGAGATCGTGTGGACGGCGTCGCTCATGTCGCTGGTGTATACCAGATCGTCCGCATCACGTCCGCAGCAGGCGCGAGCGCCATGGCCACGTGACGCGCAACCCGGCCCACGACATCACGCCGAAGCCCGCGAGGAACAACGGCCAGGCAAAGCTGCCCGGGCGCACCTTCGACACCGCGTCGCTGCCTTCCGGCGCCGCAGCGATCGCGTCGGCCATGAACGCGTACAGCACGACGGCGATGCCCGCCGCCGCAATCGCGACGTTCGCGCGCGTCATCCGCCACGCGATGCCGCGCTCCGCCTGCAGCACTGCCGCCGCGCCGCCGACCACCATCATCGCCGCGATCGACACCGGCGCGATCACCGGCCCCCACCACGGCAGCGGGATGAGGAACAGCACGTCCCAGTCGAGCGGCGACCGCGGCCAGCCCAGGAACAGCGCCAGCCACCCGTAGTACGCGATGTCCCACGCGCCGAACGCCAGCACAAAGTAGCCGATGCGGTCCTGCATCCGCCGCCCCGCGATCACGCCGGCCGCGAGCAGCATCACCATCGTCATCGCCTCGCGGCCGATCTCGATCGCCGTCAGCCGGTCGGGCTCGCGCGGCAGGTCGTGCAAGATGTCGGTGATCCCGTACGCCTCGCGCAGGTACACGACCGCCGCCGACTCCACGTATGCCATCGCCACGGCGAACAGGGCGACCATCAGCAGCCGCGTGCGCATGTCCATGGCACCGATCCTAGCACCCGATCCCGGCTCCCGTTGCCGCTACCGCACCGTGAGCCACAATGTAGGCCTGCCGCGCATGGCGGGCGCGCGCCGGATGCCTGCCCCCCACGCGCCGCACGCAAGGAGACCACGATGATCGAGTACCGCGCGCTGGGCCGCACCGGCGTCAAGGTGAGCAACCTCTGCCTCGGCTGCATGATGTTCGGCGGCAAGACCAACGCCGACGACTCGTTCGCCATCATCGACCGCGCGCTCGACGCCGGCATCAACTTCATCGACACCGCGAATGTCTACAGCCGCGGCAAGAGCGAGGAAGTCACGGGCGAGGCGCTGAAGCGCAACGGCAAGCGCTCGCAGGTCGTCCTCGCGACGAAGGTGCGCGGGGTGATGGGCGACGGCCCGAACGAGCAGGGCAACAGCCGCCGCCACATCATCGAGCAGTGCGAGCAGTCGCTGCGCCGCCTGCAGACCGACTACATCGACCTCTACCAGATCCACCGCCCGCAGCCCGACATCCCGATCGACGAGACGCTGCGCGCGCTCGACGACCTCGTGCGCTCGGGAAAGGTGCGCTACATCGGCAGCAGCACGTACGCCGCGTGGCAGCTCGTCGAGTCGCTGTGGGTGGCGAAGGAGCTCGGGCTCAACCGCTACATCTGCGAGCAGCCACCGTACAACCTGCTTGACCGGCGCATCGAGCGCGAGCTGCTGCCGATGGCGAAAACATACGGCTTCGCCATCATCCCGTGGAGCCCGCTCGCGGGCGGCCTGCTCACCGGCAAGTACGAACGCGGGCAGGACCCGCCCGCCGACACACGCTTCGGCGACCGCAACAGCGTGTACTACGGCCGCATGAACGACCGCATGTACGACGTCGTCGACGCGCTCAAGCCGCTCGCCGAGGCGAAGGGCATCACGCTGTCGCAGTTCGCGCTCGCCTGGTGCATGCGGCAGCCCGGCGTCACCAGCCCGATCATCGGACCGCGCACGATGGACCAGTTCGTGGACAACATGGGCGCG
Organism: Dehalococcoidia bacterium; assembly: GCA_021462855.1. Taxonomy (GTDB): domain Bacteria; phylum Chloroflexota; class Dehalococcoidia; order DSTF01; family JACRBR01; genus DTUCFX13. The sequence continues at coordinate 123,987 of JAJTXQ010000036.1, forward strand.
GTCGACGTGACGTTCACGCCCGATGAACTGAAGCAGATCGACCGCATCGTCCGGCGCGGCGACTCCGTCGCGCCGTTCTACGAGGCGGAGTTCGGGCCGCACCCGCACCGCGTATAGCCCGGAGGCGACGCCGGGACGACGGCGGCGCCGTCTTCTCACAGCACGCCGGCGCGCTGCCTGGTGCGATATGCGTCACGCGGGGCGGGCCGCGTCTGCTTCGATTCCGGCGGCGTTACGCCGGCATGCCCGCCGGCGCTTCCGCCGCCGCCAGCACGCCCCGCACCTCGATGGTGCTCCCCGCCGGCGACTTCTGCACGACGATCTGCTGGTCGATGCGCTGCGCCAGGTCCGGCACGTGCGTGATGATGCCCACCATCCGCGAGTCCTGCCGCAGCCGGTCGATCACGTTGATGACGGTCTGCAGCGTCTCCGGGTCGAGCGTGCCGAACCCCTCGTCGAGGAACAGGCTTTCGAGCCGCGACGCCGACGCGCTGCGCAGCTCGGGCAGCCGCTCCGAGAGCGCAAGCGCGAGCGCCAGCGATGCGACGAACGTCTCGCCGCCGCTCAGCGTCTTTGCCGGGCGCACCGTGTCCGCTTGCCAGTGGTCGATCACCTTGAACTCGCCCTCGTCGACGGTCATCTCGAAGCGGTCATACAGATCGCGCAGGTGCACCGTCGCCGTCTCGGCCAGCGCCACCATCGCCGTGGAGATGACGAATTGCTGGAACGCGTCGTCGCGCAGCAGCAGGCCGAGCTCGTGGTACAGGGCTGCCCGCTCCCGGTGCGCGCGCGCCTCCGCGCGCAGCTCCGCCGCGCGCGCGATCGCCTGCCGTATGCGGCCGGCGCGGTCCGTCAGCTGCGTGACGCGCACGGCCAGCGATTCGGCGTCTTGCGTCGCGGCGGCGTGCTTGCGCTCGAACGACTGTTGCGGGGTCTCCTTCCGCTCGATGAGCGCAAGCTCTTCCCCCCATGCCTGCGCCTCGGCGAGCGCCCGGAGCTTCGCCATCCCGGCATCGCCTTCCGCGCCGGCCGCCGCAGCCTCGCGCGCGAGCTCGTCGGCCTTCGCCGCCAGCCCCGCCAGGGCGGCGCCGCTCGCGTTCACCTGCGGCTCGAGGCCGGCAAGCTGCGAACGCAATCCATCGATCTTGCTCTCGATCGCGGCGCGCGCCGTGCGCGCCTCCTCCTGCACGGCGAGCGCCTTCCCGATCGCGCCGGCGTCGGGGGCGACGCCCTCCGGGAGCACCGCCGCGAGTTCGCGGCCGGCCTCCGCGGCGTCCCGCTCCACCCGCGCCAGATGCTCCTTCGCGGTCGCCAGCGCGCCTTGCGCGCGTTCCAGCGCCGACTGCGCCGCGCGCGCGTCGTCGGCCGCCTTCTTCTGCGCGGCAGCGGCGGACGACTCGGTCCTCTTCGCGTTCGCCAGCGCCGAAGCCGCAGCCTTCGGCAGCTTGCCGACGACGCCACCGCACACCGGGCACGGGTCGCCGGGCCGCAGGCCCTCGCGCACATGCGCCGCGGCGTCGGCGCGTTCCGCCGCTTCGCGCGCCGATGTCGCTTCGGTCAACGATGCTTCCGCCGCGGCGAGACGCTCCGCCACGCGCGCCGCCTCCGCGCGCGCCGCGTCCACGCCCGATGCGTCGTCCGCGGCGCGCCGGGACTGCGCGAGCTCACCCGCCAGCCGCTCCATCGCAAGCGCGCGCGACCGCCCGACGCTGAGCGCGTTGTGCCGGTCCGCGTCGTACGGCGACGCCTGGTGCTGCTTCTCGCTCGCCGCGATGTCCTTCTTCAGCGCCGCGACGCGTTTCACGCCGTCCGCCGCCAGCTGCTTCGTCTCCTCGATCTCCTTGAGCGTCGCCTTGCGCGCCTCTTCGCGCTCCGCGCGCCGCTTGCGGGCGGCGAGAACCGCGTGCACGCTCGACAGCGCGCTCGTCAGCGCGTCGCGGAGCACGACCGCCGCGTCACGCGCGGGCGTCGCCTCCGCGAGCTCGGCGACCGTGGCCTCCAGCGCCTCTTCGGTCGCTTCGGCGTAGTCCTCGCGCAAGCGGCGCTCTGTCTGCTCGGCATCGCGCGCCAGCTCGGCATGGCGCGCGTTCGCCGCCTTCTTCACCGTTTCGTACACGCCGATGTCGAGCAGGTCCTTCAGGATCGCCCGGCGCGTCTTCTTGTCGCCGGCGAGGAATTCCTGGAACCGGCCCTGCGGCAACACCACGCACTTCTGAAACGCGTCGAAGTCGAGCCCGACGATGCGCTCGACCTCATCATCGATCTCGCGGACGCGCCCCTCGAGCGGCACCCACTCGCCTTCGACGCGCTGCTCGAGCACCACCGGCGAGATCGACCGCGTCACCGCCTCGGTGTTGTCGCGCTTCGTCTTCCGCACGACGTTGTACGCGCGGCCGACGCGGTACACGCCGCCCGCCGCTTCGAACTCCAGGTCGACGCGCAGCGCGCTCCGGTTGTGCGACAGCAGCTCGCGCACGTCCGACGCACGCGGGATGCGCCCGTACAGGGCATAGCACATCGCGTCGATGATCGTGCTCTTGCCGGCGCCCGTCGGGCCCGTGATGGCGAACACGTCGAGCTTCGTGAAGTCGATGTCGATCGGGTCGGCAAAGCAGGTGAACCCCGCGACGTGGAGCCTACGCGGGCGCACGCTCGGCCTCGGCCCTGTACAGCTCGCTGAACAGGCTCAGCAACTCCGGCGCGATATCGGCGCCGTGCTTCTGCCGGTAGAAGCGCGTGAGCAGCTCCTCCGGCGACGCCGCGCGATGGTCCGACGCGCCGGCGTGCGCGTCCCCGTCCGCAGTGGCATCGGGCAACAGGTGCTTCACGTCGAGCGCGTTCGGCAGCACGTCGCGCACTTTGTCGAACAGGCCCGGCTCCGGCCGGTCGAGGTCGACGAACACGCGCAGGTACTCGTCGGTGTAGCGCCCGCCCATCGCCGGCAGCTCATCGAGCCTGATCCGCACGTTGCGCAGGCCGCGCCCCTTCGTCAGCGGCACGCGCCGGATCACCGCCGGGCGCCGCGCGTGCGCGTCGATGATGTTGACGCCTTTCTGCTGCTCCGCTTCGCCGAAGTCCAGCTGCAGCAGCGACCCGCTGTAGTACGCCGGCGACGGGCAGGCGATCTCCTGCGGCCGGTGCACATGCCCGAGCGCGATGTACGTCGCCGTCGACGGCAGGCACGACGCGGGCACCGCGAATGCCTGCCCGGTGTGCAGCTGCCGCTCGCCGCTGCCCTCGCCAATCGTCACGCCGCCGATCATCATGTGTCCGAGCAGGATGTTCGCCGTGTCGCCCGCGAACGCGTTGCAGAAGTGCTGGATCACCCGCTCCATCTGGCCGGCGTACCGCGCCGTCGCGCCCTCGACCGTGCCAAGCATGTGCTCGTACTCGACCGCGTCGCGCTCGGGCACCCACGGCAGCGCGACGATCGTCGCCGCCTCGCTGCCGTCGCGCGATGGCAGGCGCAGCGGCACATACGGCGCCTCGCGCGAAGGCGCGCCGGACGCGTGGATGCCGGCGACGCGCAGCACGCCGGCCATCGCATCCATGCGGCGCGCATGGTCGTGGTTCCCCGCGATCATCACGACCTTGATGCCGTGGTCCAGCAGGTCGCGAAGCGTCGCGTACAGCAGCTTCTCGGCGTCCGGCGGCGGCGCGAACGTGTCGTACGTGTCGCCCGCGATCAGCACCGCATCGACGTCTTCCGCGCGCGCGATCTCGACGACTTCGGCGAGCACCGCCTCGAACTCGGGCTGCCGTGAGATCTGGCGGATCGTCCGGCCCAGGTGCCAGTCGCTCGTGTGCAGGAAGCGCATCAGGCCTTCCTCGGCCGCAGCGGCGGTCCGCTCGCCTCCGCAGCGCGGTCCACCTCGTCCTTGCGCGTCGCCCACGCCGGGAACGGGAACTGCACGAGCAGCGGCACCGGGATCTCCGGCTGGTGCAGGAACATCGTGCCGGGCTTCAGGATCGACGCGCGCGCCTTCGCCGCGTCCGTCAGGAAGCCGTACTCGCCGCGCGACGCCTCCGCCGTGTCGAGCCGGCCGGCGACGCGGAACGCCGCGTTCGACGTCACGCGCCGCTCGATCTCGCTCGCCGTCTGCTGCGCGCCGACCAGGATCACGCCCAGGCTGCGCCCGCGCTCGGCGATGTCGAGGATCACTTCCTTGATCGGGCTCCAGCCTTCGCGCGGTGCGTACTTGTTCAGTTCATCGAGCACCAGGAACACCAGCGGGCGCCCGCTCCCGATCCGCTCCTTCGCTTCGACGATCCCCTTCACCACCACGCCGACGACGAACCGCTTCGCCTTGTCCGGCAGCGCGTGGATGTCGACCACCGTGACCCGACTGTTGCCGCCGTCCGCGCGCCCCTCGAGCACGCGGATGCTGTGCGCCTCGGCCTCCCGCGGCGGGATCGCCCGGATCAGGTGCCCCGTCGTCTGCGCCGCGTCGTACAGCCGGCGGATGAAGGCGTTGCGCGTCCCGTCGGCGGCGTGCGGGGCGATCGACGTGATGTCCGCTTCGATCGCGCGCACCAGGTCCCAGAAGCCGCGCACCGTCACGATCTCGCTGCCGCCGATCACGCTGACGAAGCCGTGCTCATCGGGGTCGGCGATGTTGCGCACGTCGGCGAGCCACTCCTCGACCAGCCGCACAACAAACGACAGCTGGCTCGTCTCGTTGTCCGCGTCGGCGAAGAGAAACTTCAGCAGCCGTTCGCGGCAGAACTGCGCGAGCGGCCACGCGTACGCCGTCACGCCTTCCTTGCGCGTGTCCGACGCCGGGGTCATGTGGCCGCTCTCCTTCTGCACCGGCGCCCGGATCCCCACGTCCGTGAACGGCCCGACGGGCAGGCCCATCGACTCGTAGCGTGCGCGGGCGTCGGCGTCGAGCTTGCCGTTCGGCTTGTCGAGCCACAGCAGGTCCTCGCCCTTGACGTTGAAGATCACCGCCCGCGTGTTGCCCGCATGCGCGCCGAGCACATCGCTGTTCAGCAGCGAGTACAGCAGGAACAGCGCGTAGCTCGTCTTCGTCGCCACGCCGCTGATGCCGCTGATGTTCATGTGCGCGCCGCGCGTGCCATCGAGGAACTCGATGTTGCCGTAGATCGGCCGCCCGTCGCGCGCGAAGCCCGCGCAGAACGCCGTGCGATCGGCGCGCATCTTGTCGAAGTACAGCGCCTCGTCGCGCGTAGCGCCTTCGCTCGCGTACACCGCCGCCCCCGGAAACGGCGCCACGAAGATCTCCGGCTCGACGCGCGTCACCGTCACGTGCGCCGCGTTGGCGATGCCGACCGGCAGCCGCTGCTCGCGCGCCGCCTCCGCGTCGGAGTCGAACCGCGCGCCCTCGTACCGCGAGCGCACGCGGTCGACGATGCCGTGCAGCCGCACCTCGCGGTCATCGGGCAACCGGATCGGCACCGTCACCACGTCGTCGAGCTGGAGGTACGCGTGCGGGTACACCCACACCCAGAACTCGAGCGCGAACGCGTCGTCCGTGCCGATCACCAGCCCGACGGGATCCTTCGTTACGCCGTCCATTCCTGCGTCTCCCTCGCGAACGCCTCCATCATCAGCCGGTGCAGCAGTTCCGCGTCGCCCAGCCGGTGACGCAACTCGCGCTCGAGCTGGCCGACCGGCAGCAGGTTCTGCGGCGCCCGGTCATCGCGCACCGGCGACGACGCGAACCCCGGGAGTACCGCCGCCGTCAGGTCCGCGGTGCGGTACACGTCGGCCAGCGCGTGGTTGTGGTCCATCTCGACCCGCGCGATGCCCGACAGCGCCAGGTCGTTCGGCCGTGGCGCCGCCAGCCCGATGAACCACGAGTAGTACTTGCCGCGCTGCCGCTCAATCACGAACACCGGCGACCGCTGCCCCGCGCCCAGCGCCATCAGGCAGTCGATGTGCTCCGGCTCCTTCACGTACAGGTCGTGCATCGTCTTGATCAGCCCGACGACGGGGCCCTGCGGGATACCGCCCAGACGCCCGTCGGCGACGATCAGCTCCGCGCGCTCGACCATCAGCGCGCGCACAACCTCGGACTCGAGCACCGCCCGCAGGTTGCCGAGCTCGGCGTGCAGCGCCTCGTAGTCCTCACCGGGCGTGTGCGCCGGCAGGTACGCGATCTCGCCGTTCGCGGGCGCCAGGCGGATCACCGGCGGCCGCGCGCCCTTCGCCAGGATCACGCGCCGCTCGACGCGCACGTACCGCAGCGGCGGCTCCCGCCCCGGGCACATCGCCCCCGCCGCGTATGACGCGAGGATGCCGGGCAGCGGCCACGCACCTTCCTGCTCCGCTGACACGCGGCGCTCGAGCCGCTGCACGCCATCGACGAACGCGATCTGCGGCGCGGCGCGCGGCTCGGGCGGCGTGATTGGCCGCCAGTCGCCCGTCTCCACGTCGTCGACGATGTCGGTGCGCGCGTCCCGCGCATCAAACGAAGCCTCGGCGACGGAGTCGTAGGACGGCGGGCGCGGGTCGAGCTTCAGGACGCCCATCGCTCACCACCTCACCGAACGTATGTCCGATGATAAGCGAGCCACTTCCGCCGCGTCCAGCGCGCCCCGGAAGGCGGTCCGCGGTGTTCGGGCGCCCGCAACCGGCGCCGGTCTCCGGCGCGACGCATCCCCGCGCCGGGGCCCACGGAACCCCGATCGTACGCGCGCATTGCGGCCGGGCATGCGGGGGTTCCCCTGCGGGCGTCGTGCGCACCCAGGCCCGCGTGGGTGCGCGCACCCGCCCCGCGCTCTCGCACCGCACCGATACCAATATGAAGGAGCAGCGAATGCAGGGACGGCACCATCCTCGCGCGCGCACGGCCGCGCGATTCTCGCTGGCCGCCGCGGCCGGCTGCCTGCTCGCCGCCGCGCTGCTCCCGCGCACGGCCACGGCGGCCCCGTCTGGCACGCTCGCGATGAACCCCACGAACAACGCGCTCGATATCGGCGAGACCGTCGCGGTGACGCTCGACCTCGCATCGGGCGTCGACATCCACGCCGTGCAGCTCGGCATCACCTACAACCCCAGCGTCGTCCAGGTTGTCGATGCCGACCTTGCCGCCGCTGGCACGCAGATCCTCCCGGGCCCGTTCCCCGGCAGCGACACCGACGGCGCCGTGCTGCAGAACAGCGTCAGCGGCGGCATCATCAACTACCAGTACGAGCTCAACGCGTCGAACGAGGTCAGCGGCAGCGGCACGATGGCCACCGTGCAGTTCCTCGCCGTGGCCAACGGCAACGCCAACCTCGCATGGACGACGCGCATCCTCCGCGACGGCAACGACGTGACGTCGAACGCCAGCGCGGCCGCCGCGATCATCGTCGTCGGCGCATCGGCCACCGCCACCGCGACGAACACGCCCACGGCCACCGCCACGGCGACCAGCACCGGCACGGCGACCGCAACGCCGACGCGCACGCCGACGGGCACGGCCACGGCCACCCGCACGCCCACGCGCACGCCGACGGCGACCCCCTCCGGGACGGCGACCGTGGCCGCGACCAGGACGGCCGCGCCGACGAACACGCCGCGCATCACCGTCCTGCAGAACTCCAACGCCAGCCCGACGCCGCGCGGCGCGATCCTCGGCACCGACCCGTCGCAGGCCGCGCGCGCCGATGGCCTGCCCGCCGCCGGAAACGAGGGCCCGCCCATTCAGTGGTGGCGCTGGATGTTCTTCGCCGCCGCGCTCATGCTCGGGTTCGCCGGCTGGTTCTTCACCTTCGCCGTGCACTACGGCGACCGCGACGTCGTCATCCTCGACCGCTTCGAGGCGCGCAGACGCGGCATCAACACGGGCCGCCGCCTCCCGAGGCGCCGCTGACCTCGCGCGCTACCGCAGTGTGAACAGGTCGATCGGCTGGATGAGGCCGGTGCGGTCCTTCGGCGGCTTGCCCAGCGCCGCCAGGCGCACGTCGAACCGGTTGAGGCAATCTTCGGCGTTCGAGTTCTGCACGCCGCACACGTTGCAGGGCTGCTTGTGGCAGTCCGGCGTCGTCTCGCCGCGCCGCGTCTTCCGCCACTCACCAAGCAGGTACGAGTCCGACACTCCGATGCTGATGTGCGACCAGGGGAAGACTTCGTCCTCCGCGCGCTCGCGGTAGGCGTAGAACGCCGGGTCGAGGCCGCTCGCATCGAGCGCGCGTTGCCAGCGCGGCCAGTCGTAGTGCTCGTGCCATGCGTCGAAGCGCGCGCCGTCGCGCCACGCGCGCTCGATCGCCGCGCCGAGCCGGCGGTCGCCCCGCGAGAGAACCGCTTCGAGCAGGCTGTGCTCCGGGTCCTCCCACGTGAACGTCACGCCGGCCTTCTTCAGCGCATCGCGCAGATAGGCGTGGCGCGGCCGCAGCACGTCCGCCGCCGCCTGCGGCGCCCACTGGAACGGCGTATGCGCTTTCGGGATGAAGTTCGACGTGCTGACGCGCACGCGCGCCCGCCCGCCGTGGTGCTTCCTGCCGATCTCGCGCACGCGCTTCGCCAGTTCGACGATGCCCTCGATATCCTCGTGCGTCTCCGTCGGCAGCCCGACCATGAAGTACATCTTCACGTTCGTCCAGCCGTTAGAGAACGCGTTCTCGACCGCCGCGAACAGGTCGCCGTCGAGGACGTTCTTGTTGATCGTCATGCGCAGCCGCTCGGTGCCCGCCTCCGGCGCGAAGGTGATGCTGTGCTTGCCGCGCGTCGCCACCGCCTCGGAGATCCGCACCGAGAAGCTGTCGACGCGCATCGACGGCAGCGAGATCGTCAGCGCGTCGCCGAACGACCCGCGCAGCTTGTCGACGATCTCGACGATCCGCGAATGGTCCGTCGTGCTCAGCGAGACGAGCGACAGCTCGTCGTACCCGGTCTGGCGCTGCAGCTCCCGCGCCGCCGCCAGCACCTCATCCGGCGAGCGTTCGAGGCGCGGCCGGTAGATCATCCCCGCCTGGCAGAAGCGGCAGCCCTGGGTGCAGCCGCGCTGGATCTCGATCGCCATCCGGTCGTGCACCGTCTGCAGGTACGGCACCACCGGCTTCGTCAACGGCGGCGGCAGCTGCTGCACGAAGCGCTTCACCGCCCGCGCCGGCACGCCTTCGCGCGTCGCGCCGATCGATGCGACCGTGCCGTCATCGTGATAGCGCGGCTCGTAGAACCGCGGCACGTACGCGCCCCACATCTTCGCGAGCCGCATCAGCATCGCCTCGCGCGATCCGCGCCCCTGCCGCTTCCACTCGCGGATGAATTCGATGATCTCCGCGATTAGCTCTTCACCGTCGCCGAGCGCGAACACGTCCACGAAGTCGGCGATCGCGTCGGGATTCAGCGCGCCCGATCCCCCGCACACCACGAGCGGATGCCGGTCGTCGCGCTCTTCCGCGCGCACCGGCAGGCCCGCGAGGTCGAGCATATTGAGGATGTTGGTGTACGTCCCCTCGTAGCTCAGCGAAAAGCCGACCAGGTCGAACTCGCTCAGCGGGCGCCGCGACTCCAGGCTCCACAGCGGGATGCCCTCGGCGCGCATGATCGCTTCCATGTCGGACCACGGCGCGTAGACGCGCTCGGCGAGCATCCCCTCGCGCCGGTTGACGATGTCGTACAGGATGCCGAGGCCCATGTTCGACATGCCGATGTCGTACAGGTCCGGGTACGCGAATGCGACGCGGACGTCGCACGCATCCCAGTCCTTCGTAACGGAGTTCCACTCGCCGCCGGTGTAGCGTGCCGCTTTCTGCACGCGCGCGAAGACGGCGTCGAGATTTCGGAGGGCCGGCATGCGGGCATGGTAGCGAATTCGCTCAACCCGCCGTCGCGGCGCCCGCCGATATATGGAAGATTTGCGCCGATCGGGTGAACGACGGCGGGAACCGGTCCGCGTCCGCGCTCGTGATGAGGATCTGCTCGGCGTCGAGTGAGCCGAGCACGCTGCCGCGCCGGCCTTCGTCGAGCTCCGACAGCACATCATCGAGCAGCAGGATCGGGCGCTCGCCGGAACGCTCGCGCAACAGCCGCGCCTCGGCGAGGCGCAGCGCGAGCGCCGCCGTGCGCTGCTGGCCGCGCGACGCGAACGACGCCGCCGGCTCGCCGCCGAGCGTCATCGTCACGTCGTCGCGGTGCGGCCCCGTCAGGGTCACGCCCGCCGCGATGTCCCGCCCGTGCGTCGCGTGCAGCCGCTCGCGCAGCGCCCGCTCCAGGTCATCGGCTCCGGCGGAAGCCATCCGCTCCTGCGTCCAGCCTTCGGCGAAGCGCGGCGCATACGCGACGTCGAGGCGCTCCCGTTCGCCGCTCAGCCGCGCGTGCGCCCCGGCCGCCCACGCGCGCAGTTCCTCGAGCGCGGCCGCGCGGCCCGCGGCGACCGTCGCGCCGTCGCGCGCCAGTTCGTCGTCCCAGAACGCGAGCTCGTCGCGCCCTGCCATCCCTTCCTTGACGCGCTTTAGCAGCGCGTTCCGCTGCGTCACGACCTTCGTGTAGCGCTGCAGCGCGCGCAGGTATCGCGTGTCCGCCTGCGACAGCATCACGTCGAGATACCGTCGCCGTCCCGACGGCGCGCCTCGCACCAGCTCCATGTCATCCGTCGTGAACAGCACCGCGAGCACCGCGCCGACGACGTCCGACGCGCGCCTCGCCACGCCGTTGAGCTTGAACCGCTTCGACGCGACGAGGCCCCCCGCGCCGGCGCGCCCCGCGACCGTCACCTCGACCGACACATCGCCGCTCGCCCGGACCGCTGTGCCGCCGACGCGCGCGAACGGCTGCAACTCCCCGCGCACGTCCCAGGCGATGCAGTCGGCGTCGGTCACGGCGCGCTCGGCGCGGCCCGTCGCGAGCAGGAATACCGCTTCCAGCAGATTCGTCTTCCCCTGCGCGTTTTCGCCGAGGAACAGCGCCGCCCCGGGCGCCAGGTCCAGCTCGAGCCGCGCGTAGTTGCGGAAGTTCGTCAGCGAAAGATGGCGGAGGTGCACCGCCCGAGTGTACCCGCGCCTACGCGATGACGCCGCGCTCGCGCAGGAACGGGATCGCCCGCGCCACGTCCTCCGCCGGCTGCGTCTGGTTGATCTCGAACACGCGCAGCGCGCCCGCCGGCAGCCCGTCGCGGATGTAGTCCCACGCGACGTCGCCGTTGCCCGGCGCACGATGGTCGCCGATGCCATCGACATCGTGCAGGTGCGCGCCGATGCATCGCTCGCCGTTCGTAACGAGCCACAGCCGCTTGTCCACGAGCCCCAGCCGCCACTGCACCTCCGCGTGCCCGACATCGTGCCAGTAGCCGGCGACCTGCGGCGCGTAGTCCGCGAGCAGCGCGCGGCACTCCTCCGGCTGCGGGATCTCGTGGTAGTGCAGGCGGTTCTCCAGCCCGATGGCGATGCCCAGCCGCTCGCCGTGCCCGGCGAGCTCGCGCAGGCTCCGCCCCGCCTGCGCCAGCCACGGCGCCGCCTGCCGCGCGCGCTCGCCGATGATCTGCGCCCGCAGCGCCTCGACGCGCTCACCGTCTCGCGTGCCGCTGTCGTACAGCCGGCGCAGCTCGCGCTCCGCGCCGAACATCGCGCCGCCCACGCCACCCAGGTGCACGACGACGTACGCCCCGCCGTGCTCCTTCGTCAGCTCGATGCTTCGCTGCGCGAAGGCGGCCGCCGCCCGCCGCTCGTCTTCATCGACTGCCGCGAGGTTCAGCGCGCTGTTCGCGCGGTTCTCGCCATCGCGCACGAGCGGCGCCGGCGCGTGGATCGACGAGATCGGCACGCCGGGGAACGACATCAGCCGCGCGAACGGCTCCGCGCCGGTGGCGTGGCTCACCTCGATCGCGTCGTACCCGAGCCGCGCCGCCTCCCGCGCGAACTCGTGCATGTCCGCGACGAACCGGTCCTGTTGCGCCCACATGGTGCTGAGGGAGAGGGTCATCGGGTTAGGGTAGGGGGTGGAGCTGGGAAAGGGGAGAGCGGAGGGTTCGGTTGAGCAACAACGCTGGTCATTCGAGGCGCTGGTAGGGCGTCAAGAGGGAGG
>JAJTXQ010000037.1 GCA_021462855.1 Dehalococcoidia bacterium
CGCCGGACCCTTCGGCGGAGGATGAGGCGCCGCCCGCGCGGCAGCCGGTCGACGAAGACCTGATCGAGGCGACGATCCGGCGCGTGTCGGGACAGAGCGCCGGGGCGCCGGACGCTTCGGCGGAGGATGAGGCGCCGCCCGCGCGGCAGCCGGTCGACGAAGACCTGATCGAGGCGACGATCCGGCGCGTGGCGGCGCAGAAGGCCGCGAAACTCGCCGGCGACCCGGACTGGGAACACGCGCAGGCGCCGCCGCTGGAGCCTCCGGTGGAGCCCGAGCCCGAGGAGCAGGTTGAAGACGAGCCGCTCGTCAAGGCGCCGGCGCCATCGGTGCGCGCGTTCGCCGGGGCAGAGTGGGAGCACCGCGCACTCACGGCGCACAGCGACGACGTTGTGGACGAGCCGGAGGCGGCGTCCGAGCTCGATGAAGTCGCGCTGTCGCGCGATGACTGGCAGGCGGGCGCGGCATCGGCGATGGCCGCGCGGTCGCGCCAGGCGCGGCAGCCCGATGTGGAGGACGCGATCGAGCGCATCGAGCAGACGCTTGCGGCGCTGATCGAGCGTGTGGACGCGATCGTCCCGGTGATTGAACAGCTTGCCGGGGCGGCGGAGGCCGACTGGCCGGCCGGCCCGGCGTTTCCGCGCATTGGCGCGACTGCGGCGCTGCGAAGCGTGCTGCGGGATCCGTCGCCGCGCACCGCGACGGCCGAGCACCTGGAGCCGGATGTGATCGATACGCGGCCCATCCCCAAGCCGCTGCCGCCGATCGAGCCGAAGCGCAGCCTGGATCTGCTGCCGCGGACGTATCGCATCACGGTCGAGGACAAGCGGCGGGGTGTCGACCTGGTGCCGCTGCACCGGGCGCTGCTGAGCATCGACGGCGTCCGCGACATGTCGCTGCTGAGCTACAACAACGGCATCGCAATGGTCTCGCTGGAGGCGACGACGGACATCGAACCGGAGGTCGTACGGCAGTCGGTCTCCCGGGCGATGGCGCGCGAGGCGCGCATCGAGACGAACAACGAGCAGGCGATGGTCGTGAAGCTGGCGGAGGACTAGGATGCCGCTCTTTCCGCGGAAGAAAGACAAGCTCAGCGAACCCGAACCGTACTCGGCGATCGAGTCGCCGGACTACGAGCGGCCCGAGGGACGCGAAGGGCGGCTGTTCGACCTGGTGATCCTGTCGCTGTACCTGCACAGCGCCGGCAGCGCGCGGGAGATGATGGGTGCGTTTGTCGAGCGGGCGCCGGCGGTTACCGAGGCGGTATTCGTGTTCCCGCTGGTGCTGGACAAGAAGCGGGACGTGCTCCATGCGTCGCTGCTGGAAGGGCTCGTGGAGGAGCACCTGGAACGGGCGATGGACGCCTACCAGGAGGACCTGACGGCGATCGAGCTTAGCCTGTCATCGAATGCGTTTTGCCGGCGCGTGCTCGATGGCGGCGAGGTGGTCATTCGCGATTCGATGGCCGAGCTCTGGGATGGCGCGTTGCCGGAGGAGCAGGTGCTCGCCGCCGATGAACAGCTCGGCATCAAGAAGGTGGCGCTGGTCCCGATGCTCGTCGAGGGCGAGCCGTACGGGGTGGTGGCGCTGGCGTTCGACCACGACGACATCGACGCGGAGGTGGTCGAGTTGATGGTCGGGCACTTCACGCTCGCCATGCGCGACATCGCGACGCTCGAGGATGAGGCGCGGTTCAACGACGTGGACCCGGTGACGTGGGTGTACAACAAGCGCTACATCGGCGAGGCGATCGAAGCGGAGCTGGTCCGTTGCGGGCGCTATGCCAAGGCGCTGTCGCTCGTCGTCATCGACCTCGATGACTTCGGCAAGTTCAACGCGCAGTTCGGCCAGTCGATGGGCGACCGCCTGCTGCGCAGCGCCGCGGTGAGCATCGCCGAGGCGATCTCGCCGCCGGAGATCGTGGCGCGGCTGAACAACGATGAGTTCGCGGTGCTGCTGCCGGAGACGAACCGGGCGGCGGCGGTCTCGGTGACGACGCGCCTGCTGGCCAGCCTGTCGCAGGTGTCGATCTTCACCGACGACGGCGCATCGGAGCCGCTGAAGGCGCAGGTCGCGATCGTCTGCTTCCCGGACGATGGCACGTCGGCAAAGGACCTGCTGGATAGCGCGGCGGCCGACCTTGAGCAGGCGAAGCGCGAGCGCGACGACCTCGCGCGCCCGATTACATCGCGCGTCAATCCGCTGGCGCGCGCCGCCGGTGAGCGCTTCCGGGCCTAGCTACCAGTCGCGGACGATCTCGCGCAGCTCGCGCAGGTGCCGGATGACTGCGTCGGGCGGCGGACCGATGCCTTCTTGCGGGCGGACGGCGTACTGGTGCGTGAGGACGCCACGCATGCCCGTGGCTTTCGCGCCGGCGATGTCGTGCAGCGGGCTGTCGCCGACGAACACCGCCTCCGCGGGCGTGGCGCCCGTCTCGCGCATCGCCTTCTCGAACAGCGCGCGGTGCGGTTTGCGGACCCCCTCCTCGGACGAGACGACGATCGACCGCATGACGTCGAACATGTCGTACTTTCGCAGCATGGCGTGGATCGCCGCGGCGTCTGCGAGCGTGTTGGTGACGCAGCCAAGGGCATAGTCGCGCGCGAGGTCGTCGAGCGCCTCGCGGGTGCCGGCGGTGCAGGCCAGGCCCTCGATCTCCGTCGCGAAGAGCGGTGGCGTGATCTCACGCAGCAGCGCGCCATCGAGCTCGATGCCCAGCGTGCGGCAGGCGGCGTCGACCCACGTGTGCGTCGGCGGCTGATCGAGATGCGCGCCGTTGTTGGTGTACGACTCGGCGCTGTCGCGGAGCGTGTCACGGACGGCGTGCTTGAACGCGGCGGGCGGCGGCAGGTCACGCCGCCCGAGGCGCGCGCACAGCGTCGCGTGCATGGCCGCGTACGCGCGGTCGAGCGCGTCGCCGTGCGGGCCGAGGTCCCACAGCGTGTGGCCGAGGTCGAAGATGATGGCGCGGATCACTGGCGGGACGGCGCCTCCGCGACCACCTCGGGCGTGGCGCCGAGGTTCGACGCGTCGCCGGCGCCGTTCGTCCCGCCCGGCTCGGCGGCGGACTCGGCGATCATCTGTTGCCGATCGAGGAAGTGAAGGGCGCCCGCCAGGAAGCGCGCGGCGCCAGGCACGCACCGTTCGGGTTCGCCCTCGCCGTCGAAGTCGATGACGACGAAGCCGCGGTACCGGCCGAGCTTGAGGCGCCGCAGCACCTCGGGCCAGTGGACGGCGGGGTCGCTCCCGTCGTCGCGGATGTCATGCATGCGCGCATGGACGAGCACGGTGCGCGGCGTCGCCGCATCGATCGCCGATGGCGCGAGCAGGTCCGCGGGGTCGAGACAGATACGCAGCCACGACGCGCCGGCATCGCGCACGGACTGCGCGAGCTGCGCCGGTGTGCCGATGATGCCGTCATCGCGGCTGTTCTGCACCGCCAGCGCCACGCCTCGCTCGCCGGCGTAGTCCGCAAGCGCCCGGAGCGCGTACATCGCGTCTGACCAGGCGCGCTTTGGGTCGGGCGCGCGCCGGCCGAACAAGCTGCGGAACAGGCCGACGATGCGGCCCGGGTCGCCGTCGTCGTGCGGGGCGGGCGCCCACCCGGCGAACACCCGGACGACGGGCGCGCCAAGCACGGCGGCGACGTCGCACCAGCGGCGGATGTGCTCGGCGTCGATGATGCGGCGGCCGTCCGGGCCCATAGCGCTCGTCACGCCGATGGCGGCGATCGTCAGGTGCAGGTCAAGGCACAGCCGCTTGACCTCGCGGAGATGCGTGACATCGGTCGAAGCGAAGTGCATGTCCAGCAGCTCGACGCCGTCGAGGTGCATCTCGTCGCCGGCGGCGAGCAGGAAGTCGCGCAGCTGCATGCGGCCGTCGCGGAATGCCGATTCGTACGAACGCGAGCTGCAGCCGAGCTTCATCACACGTCCTCCGCGATCGTCTGGCCCGGCGCCCAGGCCTCGATGCCGCCGAACCGCGCGCGGCGGAAGCCCTCGGCGTAGCGGCAGCCGAGACCGGAACGCTTCGCCACCGCCTCGCCGGCGCGTTTCATCATCTGCTCGATCACCGGCGCGAAGTCGTGCGCGCTGCGGCCGGCGAGGAACGGCACGTCGAGTCCCGACGCGCGGACGTGGTGTTGCAGGTCCATGACCGTCAGCACCATCTGCGCCTCGTGCTGGCACAGCGCCTCGATCTTGCGGTCGATCGTCGTGTCGATGTCGACGAACTTGTTCTGGTCGCGCGGCGCCTTGGCGAAGAACCAGTGCTCGCCGACGTAATGCGGCGGGAGCCCGTCGTCCGCGTGCTCGGGGTAGAAATTGGGGAAGTGCGCGAAGCTCATCGCTTCGCTCGCGGCCGTGGCGACGGCGCGGTGGTCGGGGTGCCCCTCGTAGTGCGTGAACGGGTCCCATGTCATGCAGATATCCGGTTTCACCTCGCGGATGGCGCGCATGAACTGGCCACGGAGCACGCGCGGGTCGGCGTAGCCCAGGTCGCCGTCGGCGTAGCCGAGCGGGATCACGCGCTTGACGCCGAGCACCGAGGCGGCGCCGAGCAACTCCTGGTCACGGACGGCGCGCATCTCCTGGGCGCTGAGCTCGAACGAGCCCTTGTCGTTGTCGGTGGCGCAGACGAGCGTGACCTCGTGACCGGCCGCCGCGAACTTCGCGATCGTGCCGCCGGCGAAGAACTCCATGTCGTCGCCATGCGCTTCAAAGACGAGCACTCGCTTCATAGCGCCATTCTACGCGGCAGGCTCGAAGGCGATAGGCCAGCCGGTCAAAGACCGCGCAGGAGGGCGACGGCTGCGGCGCGGAACGTTTCGTCGGCCGTCTCGTCGAGCACTGAGACGCCGGGCTCGTAGCCGCCGGCGGCCCACGCCTCGCGCGGGACGATGTAGAAGACGTGGTGGTTCGTGTAGCAGGCGATGAGCAGGTGACGCAGACCGGCCGCCGCGCGGATCGCGCGGCCGGTCTCGGCGAAGAACTCGCCGGGCAGGCCGAGGACTGCGCATCCGTCGCCGAACGCGATTGCCTGCACTTCGGGCCGCAGCCGGTGGCCGCCGCCACGGAGGCGCTCCGCCACGCCGCGCGTACCCTGCAGCATCGTCAGCTGCTCCATCGCCTGGCGCCGGCGGGCGATGTCGGATGCGGCGGCTTCGAGCGAGGCGCGCACGCCGGCGATGCGCGCGTCGTAGGTCTCGGGCGCACCGAGTTCGCGCAGCGGCACGTCGACCTGCGTCGACGCGACGCGGATGCGCGGATCGATGAGCTCGCCGGTGGTCACGGCCTTCTCGGTCAGCTCATCCCAGCGGATGTTCCACGCGACCTGCCGCGCGCCGAGCGGCCGCAGCTCCTGCAGGCGGCGCGCCGCCTCGGCGCCGACGATCGAGCCGACGCGCTCCGCCTCGGCGAAGCTCTGCTCCATCCAGACCGGGTTGACGTCGGCGCAGGCGCCGTTGAGGAACACCACCGGCGCATCGCCGACGATCTGCTTCACCGTGCGCGCGACCACGCCCGGGTAGTCGGCGGAGAGCTTCATGTTCGTGTGGAAGAGCACCGTCGCATGGCACGCGAAGTTGACGATCGACGCGATGGCGCCGTCGCGCGGATCCGGCGAGTCGAACAGCAGCACGGTTACCGCGTCATCGAGCGGGCCCGCGGGGTCGCGCCGGTTCATGCTGACGGAGTCGACGCTGCCGCGCCCGGCTTTCAGCACCGCCGGGCGCAGCGCGCGATGCGCCTCGATGATCACGCCGGCGACGAGGCGCGCGGTGTGCTCGAGCAGCGTCGGGTCGGCGTCGGCGCGGAGGCCGGCGGGGCCGGCGTGCGTGTGCGTCGCGCTCACCATGATGTGCGCTTCGGGAATCCCTGTGACCTCGTGGGCGGCCGCGCGCACCTTCGCGGCGAGGTGCCGGTCGATGCCGACGAGGTCGCAGGCGACGACCGCCGCCTGCGTCGCGCCGTCGTCGACGACGATCGCGCGCGCGTGCAGGTCGTCGTGCACGCCCACGGACCCGCTCGCACGGGCGCTATAGCCTTCGAGCAGCGTGCCAACGGGCGGCGTGATTACGACCTCGGCGGCGCCGGCGCGGAGCATCACAGCACCTCGTGGCCCTGGGTGCGCTCGCCGGCGGCGCCCGCGCGGCCGAGCGCCCATTGCTCATCGGGATCCTCAACCTCGATCAGACGGAAGTGGCCGCGGCCGATGCGCTCGACAAGCGCCTGGTACTGCTCCGCGAAGCGCGATTCCCACGGCCGCAGGTAGCACCCCTCGCGGACGTTCGCCTGCAGCAGCTCCTTCAAACAGCCGAAGCATGGCTGCAGCGTCGTGTAGAGCGTGCAGTCCTGCACCGAGACGCCAAAGCGCGCGGCGGCGAGCAGCGCGTTCTGCTCCGCGTGCACGCAGATGCACAGGTCGTACCCCTCGCCTGGCGGGTACGCGTCCGGGTGCGCGCAGCGGTGGCAGCCTCCTTCTTCGCAGTTGACCATCTTCGACGGCGTGCCGTTGTAGCCGGTGCTGAGGATGCGATGGTCGCGGACGATGATCGCGCCGACGCGGCGACCCGTGCAGTTGGCGCGCGCGCGCACCGCCAGCGCGATGCGCATGAAGTACGCGTCGGGATCAGGGCGTGGCATCGTCTTCGAACACCTTTGGATTCTCGGCCGGGAACTCGAGCGTGCCGACCGTGACGGACTCCATCGTCAGGCGGCCGCCGGCGTAGCGCACGGCGATCGTCTGGCTCACGAACTTGTCGATGATCGACTGCGGTGGCATGCGGTCGCAGGGCATCGACGCGCGCACGAGCTCGGCCGATGTGCGGAGGAACAGCGTGTCGTCGGTGCAGGTGACGGATACGAGCGTGCGCACGTCCGTCGCGACGGCGGTACCGCCGGGCAGGCGCTCGATCTCTCCGAGCTCGCCACCATCGTCGAGTTGCGATGCGCCGGGCTCGCGCGGCGCCTTGCTCCCGGTTTGGCAGGCGGTGGCGGACGCGAGCGTCAGTGCCATCACCAGCGTCAGGGCGAGGCGCAATGCGCGGTCTTTCGGCATGGGCCCTCCTCGTTACCGCTGCGCGCTCAGCATCGCCAGGCAGACAGCGCCCAGCACCTGCGCGTCCTTGCCGAGCGTTGACAGCAGGATTGGCGTCCTCACCGGCGTCGCCCGATGAGCCAGGTCTCGCACGGGGCCGAGCAGCCCCTCGCCCTGCGCCATTGCCACGCCGCCGCCGAAGATCACCGCCTGCGGATCCAGCAGTGCGATGATATCGGCCACGGCCATTGCCAGATACTCTTGCGCCCGGGTGAGCCACGCCGATGCCGCGGCATGGCCGCCGTGCGCGGCGGCGAACAGGTCGCCGGCGCCGGCCGCCGGGCCGAGGATCTCGGCCGCGCTCGCTGCGCAGGCGCGGCCGCCGACGACGCTTTCGAGATTGTGCTGCCAGCCGCCGGCGCGGAGCTGCCCGGGGGTCATCGGGAAGAACGCGACCTCGCCGGCGAGGAAGTTCGCGCCACGGTGCAGGCGCCCGTCGACCACGACGCCCGCGCCGACGCCGGTGCCGAGGGCGATGAACACGAAATCGCGCATGTCCTTCGCGGCGCCGAGCCATCCTTCGCCGATCGCGGCGGCGTTGGCGTCGTTCTCGACGGCGACGGGCACGCCGCGTGGCGTGCCGAGGATGTCGGCGATGCGCACCGCTCCCCAGCCCGGCAGGTTCGCCGCGCTGGCGACCGTGCCGGCGCCCGGATCGACGGTGCCGGGCAGCGCCATGCCGATCGCCGCCACGCTCGCGCGCGCCCATACGGCCCGGGCGAGCTCGTCGATCGTGCGGCCAATCCCGCGGACGGCGGCGTCGGCGTCGCCGCCGGCGTACGGCGACTCGCGCCGCGCCTCGATGCCGCCGTCGCCGTTGGCGATGACGACGCGCACGTTGCTCGCCCCGAGGTCGACGCCTGCGACGAACATCGCTACTCCACCGCCTGCGCGCGCGACAGCGTGAAGCCGTGCAGCGCTACCCACACGACGAGGCCGAGGCACATCACCGCGAAGCCGAGCCACCACGCCGATGGCGCGAGGAACACGAGCATCAACGCCACGGTGAGGATGCCGAGCACCGGCAGCACCGGCAGCCCGCGGATGGCAAGCGGGACGGTGAACGAGCGTCGCGCGTCGGGCATGCGGAATCGTAGCGTGATCAGCGCCACGTTGACGGCGATGAAGATGATGTACACCGCGAAGTCCGTCACAGCGGCGACGAGCCCGATCTCGCCGACCAGCGCGAACCCGGCGGCGACGCAGAACGCGGCGACCGCCGCGCGCCACGGCGCGTGCGCGCGCTCGCCGAGCGATGCCAGGACGCGCGGCAGCGCGCCGGTGCGCGCCATGCCGAAGATCAGCCGCGAGGATGTGGTCAGCACGAGCAGCGCCGTGTTGGTCGTCGAAGCGAGCGCGATGAACGCGACGATGTCCGTCGCGCGCCCGCCCCAGTCGTGCGCGATGACAAGCGCCAGGGGGCGCTCGGAACCGGCGAGCGCGCTGGCCGGGACGACGCTCACCGTCGCGATGCCGACGAGCACGTAGAGCCCGGCCGAGATGCCGAGCGCGAGCAGCAAGGCGCGCGGGATGACGCGCGCGGCGTCGTGCGTCTCCTCGGCCAGCGTGGCGACCTCGTCGAAGCCGATGAAGGCGAAGAACACCAGCGCCGATGCCGCGAGGACGCCGCCGATGGAACCGCCCTCGACCAGCGACCGGTCGCCGATGTGCGGCGCGCCGGCGATGATCACCATCAGCAGACCGCCGACCTGCAACGCGGCGAGCGCGACCGAAAGCCAGATCGAGCGCCGGATGCCGCTCGCGACGATCATCGTCAAAACGACGAGCAACGCAAGCGACGCGACGCGCCTGTCGACGTCGAAGAAGTGGCGCGCGTAGTGCCCGAACCCGATCGACACCGCGCCGGCGGCGATGATGTTCGCGGCGATCATCATCCAGCCGACAATGAAGCCGAGGAACTCGTTGTACGCGCGCCGCACGTACTCGTACTCCGCGCCCGCGCTCGGGAACATGCCCGCGAGTTCGGCGTAGCTCAGGCCGGTGAGCGCGCTCAGCACGGCCGCGAGCAGGAAGCCGATCCACAGCGCGGCGCCGGCCTCCTGCGCGGCCTCGCCGATCAGGACGTAGATGCCCGCGCCGATGACGATGCCGACGCCGGTCGTTGTCACCTGCCAGAACGACAGCGTTCGGTCGAGCCAGGGTGCGCGTTGCGGACCGCGCCTCAGCATTTTCGCGCGTGGGCTCGACGCCGTATAGTGAAGCCGCGCCCCCGTAGCTCAGTGGATAGAGCACTGGCCTCCGGAGCCAGGGGCACAGGTTCGAGTCCTGTCGGGGGTACCACGTCGTCTACCCGCGCAGCGCGCGGATCGGCGACGCGTTGGCGACGGCGAGGCCTGTCTCGGCCAGCGCCTTCGCCTGCGCGCCGATCGATTCGAAGCCTGCGCCCACCGTCCCGCCCTCGAGAAAGCGCGCGTTGATGCCCTCCAGGATCACCGCGAGCTTGAAGTACGCGAGCACGACGTAGAAGTCGAGGTCCGCGAGGTCGCGCCCGCTGCGCGCGGCGTAGCGCTCGATCGCCTCGGAGCGCGTGAGGAATCCGGGCAGGCCGGTGACCGAGCCGCTGGCGATGCCGGGCGCGCTCGGCACCGAGCCGCCGCGGGAGTCGGCCCAGTACATGATCTGCATACCGACATCGGCCAGCGGGTCGCCGAGCGTCGCCATCTCCCAGTCGAGCACAGCCGCGATGCGGCCGTGGTCGTCGATCACGCAGTTGTCCAGGCGGTAGTCGCCATGCACGATCGCCGCACCGGATGCGGCCGGGATCGATGCGGCGAGACGCTTCGCGAGCTCCTCGAGCTCGGGCACGTCGCGTGTCTTTGACTGCGCGATCTGTCCGGTGAAGCGGCGCACCTGCCGCTCGATGAACCCCTGCGGCTTGCCGAGATCGCCGAGCCCGACGGACGCCGGTTCGATGGCATGGAGCTCGACGAGCGTGTCGATCAGGTGTTCGCCCATGGCGCGGAGCGCGCGCCCGTCGAAGCGCCGCGCGACCTCCTCCGGGTCGGTGGGGATCAGTCCTTCGACGAACGACATGATGTAGAACGGCGCCCCGTTCACGGCCGCGTCCTCGCACAGCGCGATGGCGTGCGGCACCGGCACCTTCGACCCTTCGAGCGCGGAGATCACGCGGTACTCGCGGGCCATGTCATGCGCGGTCGGGAGGACGTGCGAGAGTGGTGGGCGGCGCAGCACCCACTGCGCGCCTGCGCCGGACAGGCGGTAGGTGAGATTCGAGCGGCCATGCCCGATGATCTCCGCCCGCAGGTCACTGACGTCGCCGACGTGCTGCCGAAACCACGGGAGCAGCGTCTCGAA
>JAJTXQ010000038.1 GCA_021462855.1 Dehalococcoidia bacterium
CCGAGCGCGAGCCAGAGCTGCATGGCGGGTCCTGGTCCTGGTTGCCTTTCCGTCGGATTCGTCCGGGTTCGGGCCCGTGCGTGTGCATGGGTCGGGGTTCTAACGTCGGGCGGCGGGGAATGGTTCCCGGGGGGGCGGAGGGGAAGATTCGGGACGCACTGTCGTGTACGCCATTGTGGCGGACAGTGCACTTTTTGATCGAGGAGGGGGCATCCTGCCATGTCCAGTGAGTCGGTATCCAAGCGTGATCGCCTGCACCTCAGATTGGATGCGGGCAGCAAGCGCATCTTGGAGCGAGCCGCGGCCTATACCCTTGTGACGGTCAGTCAGTTCGTGATGACCCACGCCCTCAAAGCGGCGGAGGCCGTGGTCGCGTCACAGGAGCAGCATGGGATGAGCGACCGAGACTGGGAGGTGTTCCTCCGCGCGATCGAGGAACCGCCGGAGCCGAATGCGGCCTTGCGGGTGGCGGCCAAGGTGTACGCCGAGCACCACGGTGCGGCCTGAGCCGCAGCGTGCGATGGCGGGTCGTGCGCAGATCATCGAGCCACTGGGTCGCGCGAGTATGACGCCCTTGGTTCTATGGTTCATCCGACCAGTATAGAGCCTGTGACTCCCCCGCCGCCCACGTCCTTCTCATCGATGACGTATCGTCCTCCAGCCTAACTTGTGACGGTATGTCTTACCAGTCTGATGGGCCCGGCGTGGCGCTTCATGGTTCCCTTCGAGAGTAGGCCGACGACCTTCGGGAGCTTCGTCGCGACGGCACCACAGCCACGGGCATCTCACCGATGCAATCCACGCGCGGCCATCGGGACAAACGCGCGGTGCAGCAGTTGTTCCCAACCAGTCGCTCCCATCACCCACAGCCCGCCGTCCCTGCTCGCCACAAGAACCGATGTTCCGTGCCGGGCCAGCCCGGTGGGGTGACCTGCGATCGCGACTTCGCGAACGACTCGCAGCGCTGCAGGCGCGGCGTCGACGGTCCACAGCTTACCGCCTCCTGTGGCATCCAGGTCGCCAGTGGAAGTGATCACGTGAACCCGCGGGCCATCGGTGGTGACCGCGTGCGCCAGGCCGTCCATCCGCAACTGCCCGAGGAGCGCCGGCCGTTCGGGATCCGCCACGTCAACCGTGGCCACGGCGCCGGCGGCGAGCGCGATGTGTACCCGGTGATCGTCGACGGCAAGGTCCAACGCCGTCCCAATGCTGCGGAGCTCGCCCATCACGCGTGGCGCAGTGACGTCGCCGGCGTCGACGATGGTCAACCCGTCGGTGCCGGCGAGGTAGACGTCCTGGCCGGCATTCTCGATCGCCACCGTGAGCATTTGGCGCCCTCCACGTACCTCGCCGAGTTGGCCCAGATAGCGGGGCGCACGAGGGTCGGCGACGTTGAGGATCCACAAACCACACGGGTAGCACGCCACATAGGCATGGCCGTCGCGCACCTGCACGTCGCTGGCCCAGTGTGGCCCCCCGGGAGCGGCTCCGCTCGGGTTGATCTGCGTGACGAGCACGGGCCTGGATGGTGTCGAAACGTCGACAATCGACAGTCCGGTCGGCCCCGAGGCGACATACGCGAAGTCGCCCTCAACGTCGATGCCACCGGAAATCCCGGGAATGGGGAGGTGCGCGGTGAGAACGGGGTGATCCGCGACGGAGACGTCGACGACAGACAGTCCCTGCGCACCGCCGGCGACGTACGCGTGCCGGCTGGAGACGTCCACGCTGACCGCATCGCCGACGGTGGCTTCGGTGGCCAGGAGCATTGGGGGCTGAAGACCAGCCACGTCGAACACCCGTATCCCTGCGTCGCTGTCGGAGATGTACAGGCGATCGGCTGCGAGGGCAAGGTCCAGCGCCGTACCCTCGACGTCGATGACGCCTACTTCCTCGATTCGCTTCGGCTCCCGTAGGTCGTAGACGTAGGCGCCCCAGCCTGAGGCGGTCACGAACGCGAAGTCGCCGGACACTCGCACTTTGTAGCTGCCGACGTCCACGGGGAGCGCAGCGTCATCGAGGAGGGCGGGGCGATCTGGGTCGTGGATGTCGACGACGGCGAAGCGAACAAAGAACCCGTCGCCGCTGCCAGTGGTGTAAGCTCGGCCCTTGGAGATCGTGATGTCGTCGACTGTCGCTGGTTCGGTGATCCATCGGCCGCGGCTGGCGGGCATCGACGGTGTCGTGACGTCGACGACATACAAGCCATCGCGCGATCCCACGTAGAGGAAGGGGGGCTGGACGGCCGTGTCGGTCGCATGTTGAATTGGGACAGTCGCGATGTGCGCTGGCGCTTCCGGACCGCCGATGTTGTAGACCAGGACGCCGGACGCGTCGGTCGCGACATACAGAGCGCCGCCGGCCGCGGCGAGGCTGTATGCCCGATCCGCGATCTCGACTCGGCGTACCAAGCGCGGTGCGCGCGGCTCGGCGACATCCACGATGACCAGCTCCTTGCTGGAGAGCGCTGCGTAGAGCATCTCACCGTCGACCGCGATGTCATCGACAGTGGCGCCTGCCGGATCCCGGAGGTCCATCGCCCCAATCTCACGCGGGATGTCGGTGTCTCCCACTTCCAGGATACGCAGCGCCCCCGTGTCTGGGTCCACACCGTACAACACGGGGCCCGACTGCGCAAATACGGTGAGCGCGGTTGCGTACGTCGAGACAAGCTTGGGAGCCTTGACGTCTGCGACGTCGATCACCGCCAATCCGGACGCCCCAGAGCCCACGACCGCTTTCCCGTCTTCGACGACGACCGACCGAAGGTCGCCGCCCGGATGGAGATGTCCAAGCTGGTATGGGGCCGACGGATCTCTGACGTCGACCAGGACCAGCCCCTCCACGGTGTCGGTCACGTAAGCGACGCCACCCACGACGAAGACGTCGCTCGCGGAGTCCGAGACGAATATGCGGTTCAGAATCTTCGGGGCGGCCGGATCAACGACATCGACGACGGCGAGCCAAGTGTCCGGCTCGGTGGAGTGGAGCACGTAGGCGCGCGTACCGTCGACGGTCACTGCACTCGGCTTCCTGCCCGTCGCAAGATGCCCGACAAGCCGCGGCGCCGCAGGTGCCCGGACGTCGAAGACGAGCAGACCCTCGAAGGCGTCGGCGACATAGGCGTATTCACCGACCACATGGACGTCGCGATAGTCCCCAACGCCCGTCGGCAAGACGCGGCCGACCTCTCGTCCTCGTCGTGGCGTGCTGATGTCGAGCACCCGCAAACCGGCCGCACCCGCCGCCACGAATGCCCGCCCACCGACGACGGCGACGCCATATGCACCCTCTCCGTCTGAGCCACATGCCGCCACCTGGACCGCCGTCTCCACAGCGACATCCAGCACGCACCACCCCGCGGCGCCCATCGTCGCGACTGCCACGGGATAAGCGGCGGCGAGGTTTTCCACGATTCCACCGAGGACACCACTCGTAGAGACCAGGCGCGGTTCC
Organism: Dehalococcoidia bacterium; assembly: GCA_021462855.1. GTDB lineage: Bacteria > Chloroflexota > Dehalococcoidia > DSTF01 > JACRBR01 > DTUCFX13. The sequence goes on from JAJTXQ010000038.1 coordinate 3,457, forward strand.
CGACCGCTCGACACATCGTAGGCGACGACGCGTGGACCCATCCCGGCAACGATGGTAGTTCCCCCGTCGCCAACCGCCGCGACGGCGCGAACCGCGCCGCCGAGTTGGCCGCCGCCGGCAATGCCGGCGGGCCCGTCGTGGCCTGCGTCCGACGGTGCCCAGTTGGACACCCGTGCGGCGACCGACTCGGCGGCAAACGGCATCGCCAATCTCGGCCGACCAATGCTCGATAGTCCACAAAGCAGGGCAACCTGGATGGCCGGCACGATGGCGCGGCGGTCCGCCACCCGCTTCAACGTCGGGCGAAACATGGCATGCGAACGTGCGGCGGGCATGATGGATTCCTCCTTCTAGCCGAACAGCCTACGGAGCTCGGCGAAGATGTGGCTTCTCGAGTCGGCCATCCGCTTGACGACCCATGGGTGCCACTGCCCCGCGCCGTACGGTATGGGGCCGTAGCGAGGATGGCAGCCGACGACCGTACCACACCAGAACCAACGCTGGAACGCATGGACAGGAACAGCATATGCCAAGAAGTTAAGCCGCTGAATGGTGGGCTGGGCACCGTTGTAGGTCGGCACGTCACCGGGATGGGTTCGGAAGACGTACAGCCAATCACCGTCCTGGTAGAGCCACCAGGTCTTGGCGGCGCCCGCTCCCGTGCGCCATGCAAACTCTGCCGCGGACTCCGAAAACGCGTCGCCGACAGTCCACTGAAGGAAGTTCGCCTCCTTGTCAACCTTGACCATCCCGGGCATCTCGGGCGACAAGCGGACGTGAACGGTGGTTGTGACCGTCATCGTCCCACCGTCGTCGTCCGTGACAGTCACGCGGACGATGTGCCGGCCGGGAACGGCGTACTTGTGCTCCTCGGTAATCGTGCCTTCGGCGCGTGGCGGGTTGTTCGTCTCGACAACCCGGGCGTTCGGCGTTTGGCTCTCGTCGCCCCAGTCGACACTGACGGTGTGGGTGTCGAGCCACCCGGGGTCACTGAACGTCGCGGAGAGGTTGACGACGGTGCCCGGCCAAGTCTCGGTCTTGTCGATGGCGATGTTTCCGGCGACCGGGGCTACGTTGTTCACCGTCACGGCCAAAATGTCCTTCCCGGTGCCGGAGAAGGCATCCGTGACCTCGAGCGAGACGTCGAAGGCGCCGTCGTCGGCCCATGCGTGTTGGTCGCGCCGCTCGAACTCCACAAACGACTGCCGGCTACCATCAGGCAACGTGACGTTGTCGATCGGCTTGCTGAACGTGGTCGTCGCCTGATCGCCCCATGACCAAACACCGGTGTACGGACCGAACCGGTTGTGATCCGTGACGACGCCGGCAAAGTCGCCCGCGGCCCCCTCGTCCAACACATCCTGGCCGGTGGCGTGCGAGTTCGTCAGCCGCGCATTGACGTGGGGCTCGCCAGGCACATCGCTGCAGTCTGTCCCCTGTTCCACGTAGTCCACCCAGCATCCGAGCGTCCGCATCCGGCACGCCACGCGTACCTGGCGCGGCCACGTGGGCAGCGCGCGCGGCGGGATGACGTTCGGCTGGCGAAGGCGCCGCAACTCCTCTCGCAGGGCTCGGCACGAACGGTGCTCAGGAGGGATGCTCTTGGCGGCTTCCTCCGCGCTCTCCCACATGCGAATGTAGCCTTCCGCAGAGTGAAGGAGGGGCTGCAACTCCTCGTCCGTGATGCCCATGACGCGAAGCTCCTCGACAAAGTCGGGCATCATGCCAATATGAGCGAAGCCATCGGTATTGATGTCGAAGGTTCGATTGCCGAGCCGGTCGCGGTGCAGTTGAACGCCGGTGGCGATGGCGGTAAATGGGTACTGAACCTGGGGCGTATTTGGCGCCGGGCTTCCGCCGCCCGGGCATTCGTAGTAGGTTACAGTACCAGCCTTCTTTTCGATCAGTGCTCGCGGGCCGGGCAATGGTCCGAACGCGTTGATGTCTGTCCCAAACGCAACTGGTGAACCGTCGGTGTGATCGATGGCATAGAGGTAAGACTGTGCAAAGGATTCAGCTGATCTGCCGCAACGATGCTCTATCACAGTTGTTCCATGTTTTCCTGTTCTATTGCGATATGTGTCAATCTCGCTCGGTCCACCCTGAAACGACAAGCCCATGATGCCATCGTGCTTTGAGATGTTTCTCACATGCGCCAAGGTCTGATTTTGTTCATGGCGGTGTTTGCCGAGCGCCAAGTCGAGGAATCCTACATGCGACGCGGTAACCGGATACCTATACTGATCGACAAGATTGTATCTTCTCAGGAATCCGGGGAGGCTGGCGGCTGGGTAAAGCGACTGGCCAGTGGACGGGAAGCAGGGTAAGATAACCGTATGGAG
>JAJTXQ010000039.1 GCA_021462855.1 Dehalococcoidia bacterium
TCGAACACGAACGGCTGTACACCGCAGGGGTGCATGCGGCATGATGCGCCAAGAAACCAACTGTCCGGAAAACCGGGGTAAGCTCAATCATCCAGAAGCTCGAACAGAAGCTTGGACGGGAGATCTCCGGTGACGATAAGTTTCTATTGGCCGTGCTGCTGGAGCCGGGTGAACTCACTGTTCCGCAGGTCGTGCCGATCGAGCCGTGGGCGTCGCTTCACGTCAACACACCGGGGAACCTACCGATTGAGCGTGACACGCAAGCGGCGTTCGAGGCGGCCATCGCGCCGTTGAAGGCGAGGGCGATCCGGTTCACCTACTTCAAGCCCGACGCCTTCTCACCGGCATTTCGTATCGAAGTGAAAGATGGGCTCGCTGACGCGGAGTTGGATTCGTTCTGTTCGACCATCAGCCGCCAGATCACAGGCCCGTTTGTGCGCGAGCCGTATCCCCAATACCTCGCGGATGTGATGGCGAAGTCGGTGGGTCTCGGACTGAGTGCATTGCAGACTGCCGTACAGGTGGGACTAAGCGGGATCGGGCGACCAGAGATGGCAGAATTGCTCATCCACTCGTATCGAACGGAAGGCGTGTAAGTCATGGACGACGTTGGTGTTGTAGGTTCACCGAGCACTACTACGAAGGTGACGGTAGACATTCTTGAGGATGCGACTGGAGCGCCGCTGCACGGACAACTTGTCGCGCTTGCGCACCCATTTGAGCAGAAGTGCCTGATCGCACTGGGAACCGTGACGGAGATCCGAACATCGAACCGCTGGCACGAGGATCCGAACATGCGCGGCGTCCTGAAACGGCACGGATCATTGCCGCATTTGTCCAACGTCGGCGACGTTCGTACAGCGGATGTGCTGGTGCAAGCCGCGTACCTCGCGCAGTCGTCGGATCCAGCGGAAGGCGATCCACCGATAGAGAGCGGCGCGTCTTTGAGCATGTCGCCGACCACGGGCGCACAGGTCACGCGAGTAACGAACGACTTTCTAGAGCAATTGCTTCGGAGACACGAGGCTGAGATCGTGTTTCTCGGACACATCTACCGGAGCGATGCCGTTCGATTGCCAATGACCATACGTCACTTCGGCCCGGCGAACGTTGGCGGTGCGGGTGAGGCGTATCACACGGGCATCTTCGGCATGACAGGCAGTGGGAAGTCAGCCTTCGCGTCATATCTGTTGGCGGCGCAACTTCGACACACCGAAATGGCCGTCGTGATCATGGATCCACAAGGGCAGTTCACGAGTGAAGAAGGGTTGCCCTTCTCGTTACAAGAGTGGGCCGAATCGATTGGGCGTCCGGTGCGCCTATACTCAATATCATCCGACCTGCGGTTGGATCAGGAAGCCGACCTACTGGGAGACCTCCTGGGACTCACGCGATTCTTCGCCGACCTGCTCACCATCAAGGCCGAACCAAATAGGGAATCGGCAGTGGCAGAGTTCACGAGGATCCTCCGGGCCACTACGAACTGGTCTCAGATTGCCGCCGACACATTGCTTCAACAGCTAACGAGCACGCTTGCCAATGACGCACAGGCGATCCAACGGATCTACTCGTCCCCGCAAGCGCAGGCGCGTTTGGTGAATGCTCTCTCTGCGATCACACCGGGCACGAACGAGTTCACGATAGCGGCGGAGATATTCCGACCCTTGCACTCGCTGTTTGCGCCTACCAATCCGCAAGGTGGAAACAGGCGCTCCATTCACTCAGTCCTGCAAGAACTGCTTGCTACGGGGGACGGCGCACGCCCATTACTCATCATCGACTTCTCAAGTGCACAGGCGGGCGCGACTGACATCCTGAACTCGACGCCTGTAAAGGCGGCGATTCTCCGGCGCGTGTGCTCACGGCTCAACCTCCGTGCCGAGGAACAGTTCAGGCAAGGGCACGGGAATCTGAACACGTTGGTTGTGTTCGATGAGGCACAACGGTTTGCGGCAGAATCGCCCGAAGATGAGGAATCGGAGATCCTTGCAAACAAGCTCGTTGACTATGTTCGTACCACGCGCAAGTACGGGCTCGGATGGGCGTTCATCACGCAAGAGGTTAGTTCGCTTCGGCGCGGGATCTACTCACAGTTGCGCGTCCGTTGTTTCGGGTATGGCCTGACTTCGGGAACCGAGTTGCAGCGCCTCCGTGATACTATCGGCGATCCAGCCGCCCTCGATCTCTATCGCTCGTTCGTTGACCCTGCCGCCATACAACCCTCCGAGTACCCGTTTATGCTCACGGGGCCAATCTCCCCGTTGTCCTTCACCGGCGTACCGGTGTTTCTTTCCGTGTACACGGATTTCGACACGTTCAGGGCGGACAACAACCTCGCGACATGACGAGCCGGACGACGCCAACGACTGCCGATCTTCGCCGCGCGATCGGGCGCGGCACTAGCGCAGGCGTCCGTTCTGGTCGTCCAGAGGCAGTGCTGCGCGAGCATGTTCAGCCTGTGCTGGAAGCGTTGCTCATCGCGCGCGGCGCTAGGGCTATCGGGCGTAATGAGTCGCGGCTGCTTGTTCCGTCTCCTCAGGAAGCCGAGTCACTTGATGCGCCGCTCTCAACAAACGGCCGCGCCGACGCCATCTACAACCGGTTCGTGATCGAGTTCGAGCCGCCGGGCTCGATGAGGGCTTCGGTGCAGCACAGCGCCACCAAGCACGCGGTTGGGCAGGTGCAGCAATACCTAAGAGGGATGAGCGAACGCGACTCGATCCCCCTTGAACGCCTCGCTGGGTGTGCCTTCGACGGAACGTGGATCTCCTATGTGACCTGGGAGCGGGGCGGTTGGCGCGTGACTCCGCCGAAGCGGGTTGACGAAGCCGCTCTGTCCGCGCTGGTCGATACGCTCGAATCGCTCTCAACCGGTCGGGGACTCACCGTCGAGAACCTGTATGAGGACTTTGGCCGCGAGAGCGCTATCGCCGGTACGGCAGTTCGGGCCTTACATGCGGTGCTTACGTCTCCCGAGGTCTCAGGTCGGACAATCGCCATGTTCGATCAGTGGCGGATCGATCTCGGCAATGCATCCGGGCCTTTCGCAGCGGGTGATCTAGGCGAGTGGCAGACGCTCTGTGCTGACCTCGGCGTAACGCCTGATCCGGAACTGGCGGAGCATGTCTTGTTCAGCGTGCAAACTTACTTTGCTCTGGTAGCGAAGCTCGTAGCACTGATCATCCTCGAAGGAGCGACCGGGCATCGCTTGGTGAGCGAGTTGATCCCGCGTGAGGGAATCTGGGAAGGCTATGGTCGTCTCGAATCAGGGCGGTTGACCGCAGCGACGAAGGCGGTGAATGCGGTTGAGCCCGGCGTGTTCTCTTGGTACGTGACCGAGCAGACTGATGCATTGAGCACGGCTCTATCGGACATGGCTCGGCTGGCTGGCGAGTACTCCGCAGAGGTTGTCGAGGTGACGCCGCTCGTAGCGCGAGACGTACTCAAAGATCTGTACCAACGCCTGTTGCCGAGAACGATTCGCCATCGGCTAGGCGAGTACTACACCCCCGATTGGCTCGCGCAGCGTGTCGTCAATCAAGTGACGGGATCTCCTGAGACCATACCCGTAACCAAGCGTGTACTCGATCCCGCGTGCGGTTCGGGCACGTTCCTTGTGGAAGTGATTTCGCGGATGGTGGCGACCGCTTCGGAGCAAGATCCACAGCGCACGCTTGAGCGGGTTCTCGGCAACGTCGTAGGATTCGACCTCAGTCCGCTCGCCGTGCAAGCCGCGAAGGTGAACTATCTATTGGCGCTGTCGCCGTTGCTGCGACACGCCGATCATCCGATCTTCCTGCCGGTTTACCTAGCTGACTCTGTTTCTCCTCCGCGACGTGGTGGATTGCTCGACGGTGACGTGTACGTGTTCGAGACGAGTGAGGGAGACTGGCGCGTGCCGGTGCCGCTTGCGGAAGCGCAGTATCTACCGGCGCTGGGGGATATTCTCGGTGAGGCCATTGAACATCGCCGCTCTGTCGCCGATGTGCGACGACGCATCGTCGCGAGCTTGCCCGTGAACGCCGACGACGCGGATGTGCTGGATGCCGCCTCCTCGCTGTTCGAGAAGCTCCGTGACCTTCACGCGGCAGATCGTAACGGCATGTGGTGGCATCTCCTCACCAATGCCTTCGCGCCGACACTTCAACCGAAGTTCGACTACGTTGTTGGTAATCCTCCATGGGTTTCATGGGAGACTCTGCCGGAGCCTTATCGGCGAGCGAACGATGAGCAGCTCCGAGGATATGGCCTTCACCCTGACGTGCCGCCTGACCGCCGACAAGCGTCAACACATGCGCCGCTGGATCTCTCGATGCTGTTCGTTGCACGTTGTATGGATCGATTCCTGACCGAGAGCGGGCGCCTGGGCTTCGTCATAACCGCTACGGTGTTTCAGTCTGAGATCGGAGGACGTGGATTCCGCCGCCGCCGCCTCCCGAACGGGCGATATCGGTTCATTCAAATTGATGATCTATCGGGCCTTCAAGTGTTCGAGGGCGCAACAAACATGAGCGCCGTCCTCGTAGCGGATCGCGGACGCACACAGAATCGGATACCAGTTACGCGGTGGACTGGCGGGGAAACAAGAACCATCCCAACAAACAGGGAGCTTGCTGAGGCGGTGGCCCTAACCGTTCGGCGCAACCTATATGCAGAACCTGCCGACCCCGCCGACGAAGCGTCTCCTTTGCTCGTGATGCCAAGAGCCGGGCTGGAGGCGAGCAGGCCGCTTCGGCGTAGGTCGTACTACCTCGATCTCATTCGGAAGGGCATCGATACCCGCGGGGCGAACGGAATCTACTTCGTCAGCGCTGGCCCGCAGGACGGGCGATACGTGACGATAGAGAACGATCCCTCAGAGGGCCGCAACAAGAAGGTTCCCCAGTTGCGCGGTGAGGTGGAACATTCCGCGATTCGTCAACTCCTACGAGGCTCCAACGTGGGCAGAATGTCGGCGGCTCCGTCGGGCTCGTTGCTTCTGTTCCACGATGAGCGCCACGTCAGCCAACCAATGAGCGAAGGAGAAGCTCAGAGAGCCATCCCGAAGGCACTTGCCTACGCTCGGCAGTTCGAAACCCTACTCAAGGCACGGAAGAAGTTCCGCAACTTCGATCCGAGTGGGGACGACTGGCTCGGCATCTACTCGGTGACGTCAGCAGCAATCGCGGAGCACAAGGTTGTGGTGCGCGAGATCGCCGGCGGCATGATTGCCGCGCCCGTTCACTCAAGCAATATCATCCCTGATCACAAGCTCTACGTGATTCCGTGCCGCTCGGCGCGTGAAGCTGATCTTCTAGCACGCGTGCTCAACTCCCGCGTTGTTGACTTTGTGCTGCGAGCCTTCTCGGTCAGCACGTCGATCACCGGCTCGTTCCTTCGGTACATCGGCGTGCAGGATCTCGCAGCCATCCCCGATAACCGTGACGAAGAAACGCTGTTAGCCTCTGCGCTCGGCCTTACGCTGGAGCAGTACCGAACGCTCGACCGCATCGCGGCGTCGGAGTTGCCGGAGCTTGCAGAGCTAGAGCCCGTGGCCCAAGTGGACGATTCTGGCGACTAGGACGACGCTACTGAGACATGAGCCGCTTTAGCGGCGGTGTCAGTTCCTCTGCTACGCGATGTTCGATGCGTTCCTGTGCTTCATGCCGAAACTGTCGCAGCGCAACTTGGAGACGTGGCCGCACCTTGTTCAGTACGTCTCCGCCCTTGCGCTGAACGACGCTGCTGAGCGTGACCAGCACCAAGAGTCGTATCGGCTTCTCCGCGGTCAGATCGTCGGTGAGTCCTTCGACGATCGAGTGACCGGCCCAATCATTACCGATCGACGTGTAGGCTTGTTCGGCTGATTGTGCAACGTTCTCACCATGCCACGTCAGGTAGTAGGCGAGGTTCCACTTATTGAGCAGATCATCGTCCATGAGACGCTCGATCATCTCGTCGTGAAGGAGCCTGCGATCTCCAACGAGAGCAGCAGCAATCTCAATCGCCCGCCTAACAAGGAGACTCTCTCGTGGGTAGATATCCCTTATGAGGGTTTGCGCCTCGGTACGCCGCATCTGGATCAAGTAGTAGGCGGCTTGTTGCCGAATCGACTCGGATTGCCAACCTTCGCCGGTCGCGCTTTGGAACAGATCAAGGAGCGACTCGCTCGCTGACTGTGCCTCAGCCTCATACAAGTACTCGTCTGTCGTCAGGCCGTACATCAAATGCTTTGCCCTGCCCCGATCGAGTGGAAGGCGGAACAGTTCGTGCAGCCTCGACGGTTCCTCAACGATTGTGAGCAACGCTTCATCGGCCTCCGCCGCTTCCGCGAGTTGTTGGGCTCGTTCTCGGCTGAAACCGACGGCGCGAAGAATGTCGCTGACCTTGCCGGGCAGCGTTACGGGCCGCACGCCCTGCTCAATGGCTTGGATGTGTGCTTCGGAGACTCCAGAGCGGCGCGCGAGTTCCTTCTGTGTGAGTCCGCTCTTGATGCGCCAACTTCGGAGAAGCGTACCCGCGAGATTCCGTTTCACGGCTTTCTCCCCTCTTTGAAAGTCTTACCGACGGTCAGACCGCCCACAGATGATGAGACGGTTTTGAAAGTCCTACCGATGGTCAGACAAATGCGCCGCGTCGGTGTGGAAAGCTTCAACCGACGTTAGGGGTACAAGCGCGCAACCCAGAACATAACAACCCGGTACCCCGAAGTCAACGAAGCGCGGGCGTAGCGTTGGCACGAACAGGTGCGCCGTGGCTGGGGTGCCGACGTGGGAGACCGGCCCGAGAAAGGAGGTGAGCAGATGAAGTACGAGCGGATGTACGACCCGACGACACGCGAGAAGGGATGGGGCGAGAAGCACGTTTCTCAGCCGTGGGCACCGTCTTGGCTGGGCGGGAGCCCGAGAGAGACGATCACCTTCACGCCGGACATCGGCAATCCTCGGATCCAAGAGCGGTTCCTCCCGAACGGGCTTCCGCAGGTGGGGGGTGAACCCCGGTTCCCCGGCTGGGAAATCGGGCCACTGAGGAAGTAGACGCGGTATCGGGCAAGACGAGCGAGGGGCCGGGCGCGCTGACCCCTCGCTCTCTATTGCCCGCCATGTGGCCTGTAACGGCGGGGCCGTCGATCCGTTCTCACTCGTACAGGGGCGATCCACGCCCGGAGGACGCGATGATCACGCCTAACTATCGGCCTCGCGCCGGAGCGAAGAAGTCTCACCAATGGCCCCTTATCGGGGCCATTTCGTTTATACGGCGAGTCTTGGGTGTAAACGCCAAGAGGCCCGCCCCATGAATGCGCATCGACAACAGCGGCGATTCGCACGAGAGCTGGTTCGGCAGTCAGATAGTCTAAGCCGCTCCCCGCGCTGGCCACGCAACGCGGTCGTTGTATTCGATGATGCACGCGCCCTAGTCGAGGGCGTGCAAGATGCTGCTCGCGAGAGTCCGCGTGCGGGCAGAGGATTCGTGAAGGTCAGAGTAGTTGCCAGCCGTCCGCTTGATCCGGTCACGCGTCAGCCGTGTGGCCTACCGTCAGTGAGTGGTTGGAGGCCCGATCTTGACGTGTTTGCTCCAGACTTCGGCGGTGGTGATCCCGAGTATGGCTGCGAGTGGCCGTTCGGCGCGCCGTTCGTGACCCACCAAGAACGCCAGCGTACGCTCGATGAACTTGTTCGGCGTGGATTCCTGCGTCTCCCTTCGGATGTGTGTGGACTCGCCTGCGAATCATTTGTTCGGTGCCGACTATGGCGCACGCTACATGCACCCATTCGCATCCTAGATTGGCCTCGACGAGATGCGTTCGATGCTTCGATCACAGTCCTGACAACGTGGCCTCCCTTCGAGGAGTGGACAACCTGTCGCGGTCGGGTGAAGGAACTCGCTCAGAGTGCGCGTAGCTGGTTCGGCGATGATGCCGCCTCGATTGTCGTTCGGACGATTCGGCGACGCGTCACCAGTCTCAGCGACGTGCTCGAAGTGCGGAAGGTTGTGGCCCAAGTCCTCAGACGTTGGGGTTACGCGAAGTTGCGCACACCAACGCACTCTGCCCTCTCAACCTCAGTCCGCGACGTGATCAGCATCATCGAAGCTGCATATCTCGGAGCGGCGACGGGGAAGGCACCCTACCTGATCGCTCGGCGAGAGGCCGTCCTGCCCAAGGCGCGGAGGGGCGACGCGAAACTCGTAGGCCACACGCTGATCCCGCTCGGTGTTGCGGATGCATGGTGCGCCAAGCTTGAACCTCTGGGCGCATCGCGGCTTGATTGGAAGAAGGCGCGGAAGATACTCAATGCGGTCTCCCCTAAGCCGAAACGAAATCCTGCACCACCCTTCGCCGTTGGCGTCCGCGCTGCCGTCGCGGACATGCTCACCAATGGCAAGACGATCTCGATCAAGGCATTGGCGCAGCGAATGGCTATGACCGAACCGGCGCTTAAGAAGGCATTGGCGCGTGCGTCGCTCAATCTGGGCAAGCTGCAAGCAGAGTTCGCCGGTCAGTCCCCGTAGGGGACATATCGGGGGTGAACACGCATAGCGGCGAGCCTCCCTTTCTCTATCTAGATCTGTGCGTGTTCACTCCTCGAAGTGTCCCTCGAACCGAATCGGGTGGAAATTCCGTTCGCACTGCTACTAGATCCAAGCGCGCCGAGCCGATAGATGCTGGCCCCCACCCCTCTGCCCACCACCTCTAACGGGCGTCCGTCACGCCGCGATCCCAACGCGGGCGCGGAGCACGTCGCGTACGTGGTCACGAGCAACCGGCCCGGCGCGGTTGAGATCAGCGACACTCGCTCGCCAGCCGCACTCGCAGAGGACGGCCCGTGATCCGTCCCCGTCGCTGGCGGTGAAGGTCATTTCGTGGCCCTCCAGCGGGCGCGCGATCTGTTCGCCGTCGTCTCCGATGTACCGGAACCGGACGCGAGACCAAGCGGGGACGTTGGCCGTCATGTGGCGCTCGGCCTGCCCCGGCGTCTCGAACGTGTCGCCACAGGCACATGAGCCCCAGCCGTATGGCTCGTGACGCACGCGGCGGGGTATAGAGCGCCCCCAGACGGTCGTAGGACGCGGGTAGCGGACGCCCTCGTAAGTGACCCAGATCACGTCCCCTGCCTTGAGACCTTCTTCTGGGCGGTCACGGGTGAGCGTCAGCGCGATCTTGCCGTCAACGACGGGCAGATCGTCCTCCCAACTAGGCGTTCCGAACAGAACCATGCACTCAGTTTATCGAGCCGCTGACTAGGCCCGCGAACTCGAAGTGTCCCTGTCCCGCTGCCATCGCCGTACATGCATATCCGCCCGCAATGGGCCTGTGTAACGGCCCGGCTGAGTCCGAGTTTGATTATGAGAATGGCCCTTCTCGGTGAAACGGAGGCACTCAATGACTGTCCCAACGGCCAGCCCGGAACCGCTCCCGTCCGTTGCGCTGTACGGCGTACCGGCGTCTCAGAGGCCCGCGCTCGTTTACCTTGCGCGGCTCTCAGGAGGCTCCCGGCGCACCATGCGGGGCGCGCTAGACCTGATCGCCCGCGAACTCATGGACGGCAACCCCGGCGAGCCGTGTGACGCCGAAACGCTCAATTGGGGCGCTCTGCGCTACACGCATACGGCAGCGATCCGGCGTCGGCTCATTGAGAGGGAATACGCGCCCGCCACGGCGAACAAGATGCTCGCGGCGCTCCGGGGCGTGCTCCGTGAGGCATGGAAGCTCGGACACATGACCGCAGAGGACTTTCACCGAGCCGTGGAGCTTGAGCCGGTGCGGGGGACGGTAGAGCCGCGCGGGCGCGCCCTCAATCAGGTCGAAGTAATCGCGCTGTTCAAGGAGTGCGAGTCCGACGATACGGCCAGCGGCGTACGCGATGCGGCTATGATCGCGCTTCTCTACGGTGCTGGGCTGCGACGGTCGGAGCTTGTGGGGCTAAACGTCAGCGACTACGACGCGCCTTCCGGCGCGTTGAGAGTTCGGGGAAAGGGACGGAAGGCACGCACAGTGTATGTGACACACGGAAGCCGAGAAGCTCTTGAAGCGTGGCTCTCGCACGCGCGCATCGGGATAGATGCAAGCACGAAACCGCTGTTCGTCCCCATCGACAAAGCTGGGCGGCTGCAACCGCGACGTATGACGGATCAGGCGCTCTACTACGCACTCCGACGACGCGCAAAGGCCGCAGGTATCAAGGAGTTCTCACCCCACGATCTCCGGCGGACGTTCATCGGCGACATGCTCGACGCGGGCGCAGACATTAGCGCCGTTCAGCAACTCGCCGGACACTCGAACATCAGCACGACAGCTAGGTACGACAGGCGCGGCGAGCGGGCGAAGAAGAAGGCGATGAGCCTGTTACTTGTACCCTACACGAGCAAACAATCTCGACGACACTAGACCGTACTCTTGGAGTTCGCCTCATACCGCAATGTCGTGAGGTTCGACGTAAGGTAGTCGTCGTCAAGCAGTTTGAGGATCGTCCAACGCTTCTCGCGATCCTGCTCGAACACGAGTTCTTCGCGGCCCGAACCTGGATCGCGACGAATCTCCAATGGCAGATCGAAATCACGCACATGGTTCTTGATCGCCTCCATCGTCAACGTTGCGAGGTAGGGCTTCCCTGCCACGCGAGCGGCCTTCGCCACCATCTGTATCTGCCCGGCGACGGCGCGGCGGAACTCCTCCTCGTTAGCGATTGGCACACTCGCGACAAGTTGATCGATAGCTTGATCGGCGCGAGCGCGTAGTTCCTCTAAGTAGTCGAAGATGCGTTCAAACTGCGTGACGTTGGCGATGAACAAGTACCCATCCCACGCGATGCAATCTATGTCGCGATCAAACAGGAACGCGCGATCAGTGATCTTTGTGTAGGTGCCCCCGGCGAAGATTGCTCCAATGCCGCCTCGGTCTAGTTCGAACCGGGCGGTTGTGTGCCGGAAGAAGATGGCACGCTCACCGGCTCGGCCTCCGAGCGCGAGGGCGTAGAAACGGAGACCTCGGAAGTAGTGATCTTCTTCCACGAGGAGCGGAAGGTTACCGACTCGTTCAAACGAGTCCACAATGCCACGCACTCGATCGTGATCGTCGTTCAACGGCAGGTACGTAAGTTCGTGCGAGTCGGGCTTGTACCCGGCGTCGTAAGCTCTCAGGTCTCGCTCGGCGAATCGATCGTACGCGTTCTTCGCGATGGCCACGAACTCCGATGCCAAGTCCTCCGTGATGTTGGCGCGGCGCATGTCGAAAGTCAGATTCTCGGCACGCGCCGCCAACGCCACCGAAGCTCTGATCTGCCGTCCTAAGAGCGCCCCCAGCGAAGCGAAGGACTCCTCTACTGTCATGACCCCTTCTCCAACCATAGATAGTCGCCGAGCGTCGCGACCTCAATGTTCTCGCCCGGCCTGACGTAGTGTCGTTTCGTAAGCATCATCCTGGGCAGTTTGTCCGCGCCGGAAACTTCGAAGATGTGGTACCCCATGAAGTTGAGAAGCGGATTGAAGTAGATCAGGTTCGAGTTGACGTACAAGACACCCAGCACGATGAACAACACGACGAGGGCAATGAGATCGGCACGGCTGCCGGTATCCACGTCCAAGAACGGGATGATGTATGTGACGATGTAGGCCATCGCGTCGCCCGTTCGTGACTCAACGTTATCGATTCTCTCGAACTGCCCCGCCAACCGCCGCGCTTGCCGCTCGTACGTCAATAGTCCGGCCACACCTAACACACCGACGGCGATCGCGACGACCGCGATCGTACGCTCGTCCTCCCAATATCGGATCGCGAAGATCACGAACAGCGGGGTGTAGGAGCTAAGGAACAGCACCCAGCGGACGAATCGGGCTGGCACGGACGTTCAACCCCCTCTGCGCGTTGACTGGGAGTATAGCTTCGCTTACAGGCTTCATCGCCCGTCCATACGTGAGAATGCGGATAGCCGCCCCCTCCACGGCCCCTCAATCCTGCGTTTGACTCGTCGAGGCCGAAGGAGGACTTTATGACGCTCGATACTTCAAGCCAGAACGCCGAAGCGCCGGTGACGAATGCGGCTATCGTTGACGAACTTCTCTACATCGTCGGACACGAGGACGAAGCGGAGCGAAGAACGCGGTTAGCTCGACTCCGCAAGGAGCACGGAGCGGACACCGTGGAGGCCAAAGCTCGCTATGTCGTGTGGCTTCTTGACACCTTGGCGACGGTCAACGACCGGTTACTCCAACTCACGATGAAGCAGCGCGAGGCATTCGGCTACACAACGGAGAACCGCGACCTTGAGACACTGATCACGAGGCATCGAACGGAGGCGCAACGCCTTCGTCGCTTGCTCGGTCTAGACGCGGACTGAGGCCGACTCTGGCGCTCGGTCTGGGCCACAGTCTATTGACTCTACGCACGTTGCCTCCGGCGCTTCAAGGGCTGCGCCGGGAACACGGGTACCACCGTCATGTGCCAGCGGCGTATCCGAGGATCGTCAGGCTCAGAAGTGCGGTTGCTGGAAGTCCGAATCCCTTCGGGGTCGCCACTAGCACACTTCGACTCGCCCGGTTCGAACGCCGAAACCGGGCGAACGCTTCCCTCGCAGACCTTCAGTTCAGTCCCATTGACGTGAGGCGCACCTTCATCAGTGACCTCCTCGATGCCGGAGCGGACATGTCCACCGTTCAGGGACTCGCCGGTCACGCGAACGTGCAGACAACGGTACGCTATGACCGCCGATGCCAGCGCGAACTGCTCCATTGGGACGGCATGGGCCCAACGGACGACGCTTGATGCCGGCTCGGTGGGATAGGAACCCGACAGCGACCGGGAGACAGGACCGAGTCTGAATCTATGAAAGTCAACGCGACCTTACGGCGAGTGTTAGACCCAGCCTATCTGCCCTGCTCCGGGTTTACGTTTCCATGTACGGAGATGCGCTGGAAGCCAGAAGCAGGTCACGTGCCTCGCGGCTTTGCGGGCGCGTCCGGCGCGCTGGAAGCCATCGAACTCGTGCTCGTGTTCGCCGAGCCGGGAGACCCTCAACCCGGAGAGCAGCACGTGGGGCTACAGACGGCATACAACTATGCCTATTCCGCGTTCGAGACGGGGCTGACCCGGTTCCACAAGAATGTCCGTTACATCCTCGACGCGTGCTGGCCCGCTCTGACCTTTGCACAGCAAATGGAACACGCATGGCTCACCGAGTCGGTCTTGTGCTCGGCGACGAAGAAAGGCGGCACAGTGCACGCCTCGACTGTCCGCGCGTGTGGCGAGCGTTTCCTTTCGAAGCAAGTACAGTTGCTTCCGAACGCGGTCGTTGCGGCTTCAGGCAGCAAGGCGACGGCGCGTCTTCGCATTGCGGGTATCACGGGCTTCCTTGAGGCCGCAGCGGTAGCGCCGCCGGGGTGCAACTTCGTTGGCGCTCGTGAGTCGTGGGACGCGATTGCGCGGGCCGTACGCGCGCGAGAGGTCTCAGACCATCAAGATGCCTAACTCGCCTCGCCAACTCTTCGACGATGTCGGATGCGTGACTATCAGCGCCGTTCCTTGGGGCACTAAGCCGCAATCCGCGCGCCCGGGCGTCTATGTCGTGTCGCTACATTCCGACGCAACACGGAGTGATGGGTTGTCTGGCGCTCCGCTTGACGTGGCAGCCATTGCTGCATGGATCGTGAGAGTGCCGTCTCTGACGCTTGACGGGCGACGACCCACGCCAGAGAGTCTCGCCAAGCGGCTCGCTCGCTACTGGCTCGCCGATGAAGCCGTGCTCTACATCGGTAAGGCCACCTCGCTTCGCGCGAGGCTGGGTCAGTACTACTCGACACCTTTGGGTGACCGGCGCCCCCACGCCGGCGGCTACTGGGTCAAGACGCTGACGAAACTCAATTCGTTGACTGTCCATTACAGTGAGTTGGACGCTGCCGCAGACCCAGGGGACGTGGAGAATCGTATGCTTCGGCTGTTCGCGCAGGCGGTGCCGAGGCGGGTGAGGGCGGCCCACCCTCAACCAAGCCTGACAATCCCATTCGCGAACCTTGTGGTGACCGGCGTTGGCCAGCGCAACCACGGCATACGCCACGCGGTGCCCCGAGGTTAGGCGCAGTCTGGGTTGTCACGTGTCACCGGGACGACTGTGATACCCCAGCGCTTCAGTCTCGGGTCAATCTCGCGCAACTTGTGCTGACAACCGCCCCGAATCCCTTCGGGGTCGCCACAACCGCTATCTGAATCGCCCGGTTCGTCGCCCTGAACCGGGCGAACACTTCCCTCGCAAGCCTTCAGTTCAGTCCCATTGACGTGAGGCGCACCTTCATCAGTGACCTCCTCGACGCTGGCGCCGACATTTCGACGGTGCAGGGTCTTGCCGGTCACGCGAACGTGCAGACGACCGTGCGCTACGACCGACGCGGCGAACAGGCGAAGCAGAAGGCGTCCGCGCTGCTCCACGTCCCCTACATCGACGATAAGACTAGGGGCACTGTATGAAGCTGCTACGAGGCGTCCGGTCAACCCTGTTCGTCGTGACGATGATGGTCGCCCCGTTCGCGTTGGCGTACTTCATCGGCACGGGCTTCGACGGCATCCCCGGGAGCTACTCGTGGCCGTTGTTCCTGCCGCTCCGGTTCATCGTCGCCCCGGTCATCTTCGCTGGTGCGATGGTGTGCATCGGACTCACGTTCAAGCTGCTCGGAGAGAAGCTCTGACGGGAGACTAACGCGGCACTATCCTGAACGTCGCGTAATCCGCATCACGGTTGTCGAGGCGAAACCGCCCGACCGCACGAAGTCCTGATGACGAAGCGACCACGTCCACGTCGTACTGTTTGCGTTCGAGTTTCCACTTCGGGTTCCCGAAGGTGCCGTAAGCGTAGGACTCCGCACCAAACATGAAGGCCTGACCATCGCGAGTGATGGCAACCGCAACCTCCTGCCCGACCCCGGAAGGCGGAACATCGAGGCGCAGGGTGTCCGGTACGAGCGTGGGGTCGTACACGGCGTTGAAGGTCACAGGGCCACCAGCGGTCGTGGGTGATTGCGGCGAAAGGGTGATGGGCTCACGGTTCGCGCTCCAACGAGCCGCTACCTCGGGAAGCGTCGGCACGGACTGTCCCGCTTCGCGAAACTGCAACGTCCCCTCACAACCAGCGGCACTCTGGCGCACGAGCAATCCGCGCAACGCCGAGGGCAGCGGCCTGTTCCGAACGTGAACGACAGCGAACCACCACGGTGTCGGCCCGGTTGGTTTCCACGTCTCCGCGATGACCTCCAACCGTGGCCGCTTTATCCACTCAATGGCGAGCGTAACGACGAGACCTATGGCTCCGATGATGCCGAGAATCAGTCCAGCGACTTCCATTGACGATGATGCTACACGAAGGAATGAGCGGAGCCCTAGCGTGAGGCATCTGTGTTGCCGAGCGGCGTGAACCGAGCAAGCCCGCCCCAGTCGGTGACCTCGTACTCGATGGTTACCGACCGCAGCGGCCCGCACAACTCCTCGGCCCTTCTCCATAGATTGCCGTCCGCGTGGACGACTTCGAGCCCGTCGCGTGTGTCGATGAAGACAACGACGACGCTGCCCGCATAGACAGTGTCGTAGATGGTGCCTGTCTTCACGTTGAGCAATGTTCGTGCCCTCCCGTCCACGGTCGGGTGGATTCACCAGACCGAGGTCTTGACCCACTTCAATTGTCTTTCGCGGGTGGGAAGCTATCCGTGCAGCCCGTGGCCATCGTCCTCGCGGAGAGACAAGTTGCCGTCGTCGTCCTCGACGTAGTCGCAGCCGTAGCAGTTGCGCTTGTCGTCGAAGCCCTGACCGCAATCTCCGCAGAGGTGACCATCGAAACTCCGAACCGTGGTGCAGTCGTCCTCGTCGCAGAGACACACCTCGGCGACCGGCCCGTACAACGACGGGTACTTGTCGATGAGTTCCTCGCCGCGCGGCAGACGTACACGACCGCGACGTTCGCCGGGCGAGACGGCCCAGCCGAGGGCGCGGGCCCGAGATAATGCGGACGCCGGTTGGCGCGAATTGGACTGTCGGTTCATGATGCACCTCCACGCTTTTTCGGGCTCTTGCCGGGTCGGCGAGGAGGGCACTTCGGGCAGAAGGTGGGGACAACAGCAATGGCCCAACGCTTCAAACGCGGGTCATTCAGATTCAGGTGCTGACAACCGCCCCGAATCCCTTCGGGGTCGCCACAACCGCTATCTGAATCGCCCGGTTCGATCTCCCACGGCCCGCAGCGGCTTCCCCGCTTCGGGTCTCGCTTGGCCACGGTCGGCCAGCGCCGGCGGCGTCGTCCACGCGAGGCCGCCTCGCGAATTGGCCACCTGAACGCCGCATTCGGGCCACTCGGCCGGTGCGGCCGCTGCAAGGCAGCGCGTAACGTGAGCCTGAGACAAGAGGGGCGGGCGATGATGGCCGATGAGCAGCCGCGACGACGATCTCCGATTCACGCGAGTCTCGCCAGCCCGGAGGTTCGCGTCGCGCTCGTTACTGCCCTCATCCTGCTTGTGCAGGCAGTGCTGGCGAAAAACGTTCTCGACGTCGATCTGGACTACTGGGGGCAGTTCGCAGCCCTCTGGGTCTTCATCGCGTTCATGCTCAGCAACCAGCGGGACCGCCTGGCCGAGCTCGGCACGATCGCCGTGATCGTGGCGACGAGCGCCGCCGTGCTTGTGCTCTACGCGGCGTGGTAGTCCTGATGCGGAGATCGCTGGCGGTCGGTGACATATCGCGTGGCATCTTGCGAGGCCGTCGGTGAAGACACCGGCGATGCCCCTCGCGTCAGCCTTGGGTCAATCTGGGGTAGCTGTGCTTGCGGCGGCCTCGAATCCCTTCGGGTCGCGAGACTCCCTCCCGAGAAGCCGGAGCAAGCCACTCACCGCTTCGCGATGACGACGTGCATCGCATCGGCCGTTGTCGCGTGATCTGCCCGCTCGTAACCCAGCGAGGGCAGGTGGATCCCGGCAAGAAGGTGCTCGCCGGAGCCGAGCAACCGCGGCGAGATGGCGAAGTGCATCTCGTCGATCAGGCCGGCTTCGAGATACTGCCTGACCGTCGAAACGCCCCCGCCAATCCGGATGTCCTTCCCGCCCGCGGCCTGCCGCGCCCGCTCCAGCGCCGCCTCAATGCCCCCGGTCACGAAGTAAAACGTCGTCCCGCCGGCCATCTCAAACGGCGCGCGGTCATGGATCAGGCGGTGACGCGGCCGGGTCAAGGCCTCGACCGGACGCCCACGGCTCGTCGCGCGAAGGCGGCCGCCGCGTGCGGCGCACGCGGCGCGGGCCTACGGGCGCGCTCGCTCGCGGCGCCCGCTGTCGCGCATCACGCGGTCGAAGGCGTCCCAGCCGAGCACGTAGCCGCGCTTCTTGTTCGCCGGCGACCAGACGACGGCGCCCTTGCTCAGCTTCAGCATGCCCAGGCGCTCGTTGTCGCTGTACACCGTGAACTCGATGTCGGCGTTTCCGAGGCGGCGTTCGGGGATCGTGAACCGGACGTCGTGGCGCGCCATCGCCTCCTCCTTCGCACGCGGCGATCCTAACCCATCGCGCCGGGCACGTTGACGCGATGTCAAGCACAGCGGCATGCCATATCAGCGCGCAGCGGAGCGCACCGGCGGTCCGGTGGCGCACCCGGCGTGGGGCGAGCGCGTTGACGGTCGCGCTCAGTTCGCAGGCGTGGCCTCGCCGCCGGCACGCTCGCGCTGCCGTTGCGCGCGCTCGCGCTCGTATCGTTCGGTGATGTCGCGCGAGAGCGCCAGCGCGCCGGTCACCGCGCCGTCACCGTCCTTGATGATCGCGAACGTGAGCTCCACGTAGAGCGTGGATCCATCCTTCCGCATCGACCGCGTCGGTAACGCTTTGCCGCGGTACTTCGTGTCGCCCGCAGCAAGTGCGCGGTCGAACCCCGTCCAGTGCTGTTCGCGGAACCGCTCGGGGATGATGATGTCAAGGCTCTGCCCGACGGCTTCCGCGCGGGCATGCCCGAACATCACTTCCGCCGCGGCGTTCCACTCGACGATCACCCCGTCGGTCCCGGCGAAGATGACGGCGTCCGGCGCCTGGTCGATGAGCAATCGCGCGAGTTGTGCTGCGTCCATGCGTGCGCCTCCTGCGGCAATTGTGCGCGGCGCTGTCGCTTCGGGCCACCGCGCTCCGACAGATATGCGGCGTTTCCGCTCAAACGCCGGCGCGTCGTGGCTGACGCCAGACGGCGCGTCCCGCGGCGAGGGGTGCCCCTCCTTCAGCCGGGTGGCTCGCCGGGCCAGTCAGCCGTCGTGGCGACGGTCCCGTCGGTGAGCACGAGCAACCCCGGCGTTCGCTGCCGCTCGAGGAACGCGATACCGTCCGGACGGCCGAGGATCAGCGCGACCTTGGCGAAGACATCGGCGGTGGCGGCGCGCGCCGCAACGACCGAGGCCGAGAGCACATCGGTGCGGGCGGGTGCGCCCGTGCGCGGATCGATGATGTGGTGCATCGTATCGAGGCCGCGCCGCCACCGGCGGACCGACGTCGTCGACGTCGCAAGCGCCTGGTCTCGCAGCCAGAGCACGCTGATGTTCCGCCCGGGCGTATGCGGGTCGCCGACGGCGGCGTACCACCCCTCATCCCACTCGCTGCGTCCCGATGCGTACATGTCGCCGCCGGCGTTGACGAGCACGTCGCGCGCCGGCGCCAGCATCCGCGCCGCCTCATCGACCGCCCAACCCTTGCCGATGCCACCCAGGTCGATGCGCAGCCCGGTGGGCGCGCGCACGACGCCGTCCTCGTCCACGCGCACGTCCGCGATGGAGTGCCGCGCACGCGGAGGTGCGCCGGCCTCCGCGTCTGGCGCAACGCGTTCGAACGATCGGTCGTAGCCGGCGGACTCGAGATCGACGAGCCCCGCCGGATCGAAGATCCCGCCGGTCAGGCGTTGGAGATCAGCCGCTTCGCGCAACATGGTCGCGAGCTCCGGCGAGGCGGCGTACGGGCCGTCGCCACGACGGGCATTGAACGCGGAAAGCTCGCTGTCGGGACGGAACCTGCTGAAGCGCCGCTCGAACGCGTGGAAATGCGCCTCGACGCCTGCGAGCAGCGGGGCGTGCGCCGCGTCGCGCAGGTACAACTCGATGTCCGTGTTCATGGCGCGGAAGCGCCGCACGACGCGAACGTCTTCAGATGTCATTGCCGGTGAGAGCATATCGACCGGCGGGCCGCTGATCGATGCAGAGGTCGTCCGCAACCTGCACCCCGTCGTGATTACGACCGCCGTCGCGAAAGGTCACGCGCCCGGGCCGCGGCGACTGCGCTGCGCGCCGCATGCCACGTGGCGCGCCCGCCGCGATCGGCGTCGTAACCGCGCTCGGTGGCATCGTCCGGCGGTTTCCGGCGGCTCGGCGTGCGGTACGCTGCCCGGCGGAAGGGCGCGCACGATGAGCGAGGAACAGTCATTCGCGATCCGCGTTGCGCCGGTGTGGCGGCCGCTGCTGCTCGTTGCCGGGGTGACGCGCGCCCGCGCCAGCGCAACGATCGGCGGAGACACGCTGCGGGTGCGCTTCGGCTTCTTCGATCGGACGTACCCGCTCGCGTCGGTCGCGTCCGTCGGGACCCGCAAGGGGTCGCTCCTGACCGGCGCCGGCATCCACGCCGACCTGCGCGGCGGCGTGTTCGTGAACGGCGACTTCGGCGAAATCACGGAGCTCACGTTCCGCGAAGAGCAACGCGCCGCAATTCCGTTCCCGGTGCGTTTCCGGCGACTCGGCATGACGCTGGAGGACGCGCCGGCGTTCGTCGCGGCGATTCGCGCGCGCATGGGTGTGGCGTGATCCATCTGACCCGCCCGCCCATCGTGCGGGCGCATCGAACCGCGGCCATCGATTGCCCCTCGCGGCCACGCCGTGCTGTACGATGTGCCGATGGAACCGCGAACGGAGTACACCACCACGCGCGACGGCATTAGCATCGCCTGGTGGTCGGTCGGCGACGGGACGCCGCTCGTGATGCCGCCACCGGCGCTGCCGTGGAGCGACGCACAGCAGGAGTGGCGGATCCCGGAGTGGCGCCACTGGTACGAGCATCTCACGAAGCAGTTCCGGCTGATTCGTTATGACAATCGCGGTTCGGGACTCTCCGACCGCGACATCGACCACAGCGATCGCGAGACAGACATCGTCGACCTGCAGGCGGTGGTCGACGCTGTCGGCGCCGACAGGGTTGCGCTCTTCGGCTTCTACTACTCAGGCGCCACGGCCGTCACCTTCGCGGCTCGCCACCCGGAGCGCGTCTCGCACCTGTTGCTGTGGTGCGCCTTCTCATCCACCGGTGACATGGCGCAACAGACGCTGATCGGCGACTCCATGAGGGCGCTCATGGATGCGGACTGGGAGCTTTTCACGGAGACCACCGCGCACACGGTGTTCGGCTGGGCGGAAGGCGACCCGGCGCATCGCGTCGCGCAGTACATGCGTGCCGCGGCGACGCCCGAGACCACGCGCATGCACTGGGAGAGCCACAAGTCCATTGACATCCGCGACGACGCAGCGCGCGTGCAGGCGCCGACGCTCGTCATGCATCGCCGCCAGTTCCCGCTCGTCGGCCTCGGCGCGGCGAGGCAGCTCGCCGCGATCATCCCGGACGCGCGGCTCGCCGTGCTCGATGGCGCGTCGCTGGCGCCGTACGTCGGCGACATGGCGTCGGCGCTGCGCGCGATCGACGAGTTCACCGGCGGCGACGGCCGCATGCTCGACGGCGAGTTCACCGAAGAGCGCCGCGCTGGCGGCTTCCGCGCAATCATGTTCACCGACATCCCCGGGTCGACCGAGGCGACGCAGCGCATCGGCGACGAGCAGATGCAGGAGTTGCTGCGCGCGCACAACGACGTCGTGCGCGAGGCGCTCCACGCCTACGACGGCACCGAGATCAAGCACACCGGAGATGGCATCATGGCGTCGTTCGCCTCTGCCGTGCTTGCCGTCGAGTGCGCGATCCGCATCCAGCGCCGGCTGCACGCCCGCAACGAAGCGCCGCCCGATGCGCTCCCGGTGTCGGTACGCATTGGCGTCAACGCGGGCGAGCCGGTGGCCGAGGGCGGCGACTTGTTCGGCACGTCGGTGCAGCTTGCGTCGCGGATCTGCGCGCACGCCGAGCCCGGGCAGGTGCTCGTCTCCGACGTCGTGCGGCAGCTCGTGGCCGGCAAGGGATTCCTCTTCAGCGACCGCGGCGACGCCGGGCTGCGCGGTTTCGACGAGCCCGTGCGCCTCTACGAGGCGCGCTGGCGCGCCGACGGCGGACCATGACGGAGGCGCCGTCTCCCGTCTTCGACCTGCTCATCCGCAACGGCGACGTGTACGACGGCAGCGGCGGACCGCCGCTCGCCGCAGACATCGGCGTGCGCGGCGACACGATCGCCGAGATCGGGCGGCTCGATGGCGCCCGTGCCGGCACGACGATCGACGCGCGCGGCCTCGCGGTCGCGCCTGGCTTCGTCAATATGCTCAGTCATTCGTACATCAGCATGCTCCAGGATCCCCGCGCGCTCTCCGAGCTCAAGCAGGGCATCACGTTGCAGGTGTTCGGCGAGGGCATATCGATGGGCCCGCTCACACCGTGGATGCGCGACCGCATGAACCGCGACCTCAACGAGGACATACCGGTCGACGTCACGTGGCAGTCCCTGGCGGAATATCTTGCGCACGCCGAACACCACGGCGTGTCCCAAAACTTCGCGTCGTACGTCGGCGCGACCACGCTGCGCATCAACGCCGTCGGCCAGGATGACCGCCCGGCCACCGCGGAGGAGCTCGACACCATGCGCGGCCTCGTCCGCGACGAGATGTCGGCCGGCGCGCTTGGCATCGGGTCGTCGCTCATCTACCCCCCGGCGTTCTTCGCGCCGACCGAAGAGCTCATCGAGTTGTGCCGCGCCGCAGCGCCGTACGGAGGCAAGTACATCTCCCACATGCGCGATGAAGGGCACGCGCTGATCGAGGCGGTCGAGGAACTCCTGCGCATCGGCCGCGAGGGCGGCGTGCCGGCGGAGATCTACCACCTCAAGGCCGCCGGCACCGATAACTGGCCCAAGCTCGACCGCGTCATCGACATGGTCGAGGGAGCGCGGGCAGGGGGTCAGCCGGTCACCGCCGACATGTACCTGTACACGGCCGGCGCCACGGGTCTCTCGAACTCCATCCACCCCAGGTTCCACGACGGCGGGCCACTGAAGCTCCTCGGTCGTCTCGAGGACGCGGACGTGCGCCGCGAGGTCCGCCGCGTCATCCAGGAGGAGCACGACGGCTGGGAGAACCTGTACGCAGGCTCGGGCCCGGACGGCATCCTCATCCTTGGGACGCGAAAGGACGCGCAGCGGCAGTTCCAGGGGCAAACGCTCACGCAGGTCGCCGCGTCGCTCGGCATGCATCCGATCGACGCACTGATCGAGCTGGTGCGGCGCGACCGATCGCGCATCGAGACCGCCTACTTCATGATCTCGGAGGACAACGTACGCCGCGAGGTGCAGCTGCCGTGGATGGCGTTCGGTTCCGACGCCCCGGCGTGGGCGGCCGAGCCGCCCTGGCTCAAGCGCTCGACGCACCCGCGCGCCTACGGCAACTTCGCGCGCCTGCTCGGCCGGTACGTGCGCGACGAGGCGCTGGTGACGCTGCCGGAGGCGGTCCGCAGGCTGACGCGCTTCCCCGCCGACAACCTGGGTCTTTCCCGCCGCGGGCGCATCGAGCGCGGCTTCGCGGCAGATATCGTCGTGTTCGACCCGGCGACGATCATCGACCGGGCGACGTTCGCGGACCCGCAGCAATACGCCGAAGGCGTGCGCGACGTCGTCGTCAACGGCGTGCCTGCGCTGCGCAATGGCGAACACACCGGCGCATTTCCGGGCCGCGCGGGGTACGGCCCCGGCCGGCGCTAGCCTGCGCTTGCGCCTAACGTGCCCGGGGACGATAACGTAGCCTCATTCCGCACGCAGGAGACCGCATGCAGCAGTTCTCGCCCGCCCGTCTCGACGCGATCCGCGCCGCGGCCGCGCGCGAGATCGAAGCGCACCACTTGCCCGGTGTCATGGTCGGTGTCGCCACTGCGGATGGCCCCGTGTACAGCGAGGCGTTCGGGCTGAGCGAGATCGAGACCGGCACGCCAAACGACATCAACCGCCGGCACCGCATCGCCTCGGTCACGAAGACGATGGTCGGGCTGTGCGTCATGGCGCTCGTCGATGAGGGGCGGCTGGCGCTCGATGATTCCGTCGCCGCGCTGCTTCCCGAGCTTGCGTTCGATGGGCCGGGCGACCGCGTCACGATCCGCCACTTGCTCACGCACACGTCGGGCATCGGCGAGGCGGCGACGCTGGCGGCGCTCGCGGACGCCGTCGACCCGGCGCGGCCGCCCGGCGCCAGGCCGCGCGAGTTCACGGAGATGTACCCCGATGGCATCGTCATCGAGGCGGAGCCGGGCACCAAGTGGGCGTACTGCAACATCGGCTTCGGGCTGCTCGGCGAGATCCTGCAACGGCTCGAACGCGACACCCTCGACGGCATCATGCGCCGCCGCATCTTTGCGCCGCTGGGCATGGACGCGAGCGACGCGCTGGACGCCGCCGACGAGCGGCTGAACACGCCCTACCACCGCCCACCCACGCCCGACGAGGTCGAGCTGCTGGCGCGCGCCGGTCGCCCGCCCAAACCCGAGCCCACCGTCGACGGCCACAACATCCGCGGGTCGCTCGTGGCCGAGTTCAACAAGGCCATGCTCGGCGCCGGCGGCGTACAGTCGACGCTCGCCGACATGCTCAAGTACGGCAGTGCGCTCCTGCGCGACGGTGGCGGCATCGTCCGGCCCGCAACGCTTTCGTCGATGCTCGCGCCACACTGGTGCCCGGATGAACGGCTCGCGTCGCGCGGGCTCGCGTTCGGCCGCACGCCGGGGTACCGCACGCCCGCGGCCGGGCATTCGGGCGCGTATTTCGGCGGCTGGAACACCAGCTTCATGCTGTTCCCCGAGCTCGGGCTTGCCACCGTGATTTTCATGAACATCATGCACGACGCGCCGGCGCCCATCTTCACGCGCATCATCCGCGCGATCGCCGGCCGGCCCGCGCCACAGCTCACGCTGTCCGCGCCGGCTGCGTCCATCATCGCCGCGGCGCCCGGTGTGTACGAGGCGTCGCCCGGCGCGCTGACCAACTTCCGCACATCGTTGCGCGCCGGCCGCGTGCAGATCAGCGCGCGCGATGGCGGCCTGGTGCTGCACGCGCGGCGCGGCGCGTGGAAGGGCGGCGCCGCGCTCATGTTCGCCGGCGGTGACGACCCCGCGTTCCTCGCGGCGACGACCGAGGGCGCCGAACCCGCGTACATCGCGCTCCAGCGCGATCACGCCGGCGCCATCGACGCGCTGCGGTTCGATGACCTGATCGAGATGCGGCGGACAACCGCCGTCGCGCCGTGGATAACGGAGGAGTGACATGAAGGCCGCCGTCCTGCGCGAAGTGAACCGGCCGATGCTCGTCGAGGACGTAGAGCTCGATGCGCCGGCGCGCGGCCAGGTGGTCGTGCGCACGGCCGCCGCCGGGGTCTGCCACAGCGACCTGCACTTCATCGACGGCTCGTGGCCCATGCGGCTCCCGGCCGTGCTCGGGCATGAGGCGGCCGGCGTCGTCGAAGAGGTTGGCGAGGACGTGACGTACGTCAGGCCTGGCGACCACGTGATCCTGCTGTTCGTGGCGTTCTGCGGACGCTGCCGTTTCTGCGCGATGGGCCGGCCGAACCTCTGCGCCGATGGCCGCCTCCGCGACCGCACGCTTCGCATCGACGGCCAGGCGGTGGCGCCATTTCTCGGCATGTCCGCGTTTGCCGAGCGCATGCTGGTCGGCGAGAACGCGCTCGTGCGCGTCCGCGAGGACATGCCGCTGGACCGCGCCGCGCTCATCGGCTGCGCGGTGATGACGGGCATCGGCGCGGCGATCAACACCGCCCGCGTGCAGGCGGGGAGCACATGCGCGGTCATCGGCGCGGGCGGCGTCGGGCTGAACGTGATCCAGGGATGCGCGCTTGCCGGCGCCGCGCGGATCATCGCCGTCGATATGGCGCCGGCGAAGCTCGAGATTGCACGCGAGTTCGGCGCCACCCACACCATCGACGCGTCTGGAGGCGACGCCGTCGCACAGGTGCAGGACCTCACGGAAGGTGGCCCGGACTACGCGTTCGAGGCGATCGGACTGCCGCAGACGATCTCGCAGGCATGGGAGATGGTGCGGCGCGGCGGCGAGGCAGTGATCGTCGGCATGGCGCCGTATGGCTCCGTGGCCGAGATCAGCGCGCCGTCGTTCCTCGACGAGAAGGTGCTGCGCGGCTGCATGTACGGCTCGACGCGGCCGCGTGTCGACATGCCGCGCATCGTCGACCTGTACCTCGACGGCCGCATCAAGCTCGACGAGCTCGTGAGCCGCCGCGTGCCGCTCGGCGGCATCAACGACGCGTTCGACGCGATGCGCCGCAGCGAGGTCGCCCGGAGCGTCATCGTCTTTTAGGCGACGCCGTCGATCGCGCCCTCGTCGGTCACGCAGACGCAGATTGCGCCATGGTGCTCGAAGCGCAGCGCGTAGCGCGCCTCGCCCGCAGCTTCGCTCAGGCCGGCGACGGTCGCGATCGTCCAGGACGGCACGCACGCCGCGGGCACGCGCCGCCCCAGGTCGATGTCGAGCACTTCGACGCCCGTCAGGCGCACGACGACCTCCTCCCCTGTCGCGTATGCGAAGACCACTGCCCGTCCTGCGGCCTGCATGTCACCCTCCACACCGCGCTTGCTGTGCCGGCTCCGCCTCTGCGGCGCATGCGGCGTTGTCAACGTACGGGCGAGCGGCGACAAGTCCTGTCGCTTCCCGCGGCAACCCGCGCGGGAGTACGATGGTGTCCATGACCGCCCAGCCGCGCGCCGCGCGACTCCTCCAGATGCAACAGCTCTTCAAGGGCCGCGCCGCCGGCTTCACGACCGCCGAGCTCGCGAGCCTCACCGGCGTCGACGTCCGCACCGTCCAGCGCGACATCGCCACGCTCCAGAACACGATGTACTTCGCGCTGGCGAAGCAGGGGCAGCGATACGTGCACCCGCGCGACGCGCGGCTGTCGCTCGAGATCAACCTGCACGAGGCGCGCGCCCTCCTCTTCGCCGCGCGCCTGCTCGTGCGCTACAGCGACGAGACGGACCCGTACGCCGCATCCGCCGTCGAGAAGCTCGCGCGCGCCATGCCGGACGCCGTGCGCCCGCAGGTGCTCGCCGCAGCGGCGTCGATCGCGAGGTCGCCGGCGAACGCGGAGTTCACCCGCACCCTCACGACCGTCACCGAAGCGTGGGCGCGCCGCCGCGTCCTACGCCTCAGCTATCGCTCTGCCGGGAAGAGCCGCCCGCGCGAAGTGCGCCTGCAGCCCTACTTCATCGAGCCGAGCGCGGCCGGCATGTCGACGTACGTCATCGGCCTCTCCGAGACGCACGGCGCGATGCGCACGTTCAAGGTCGAACGCATCGTCTCCGCCGAAGCGCTGCCGCGGCACTTCGAGATCCCGCCTGACCTCGACCTCGACCAATTGCTGCAGTCAGCGTGGGGCATCATCTGGGGCGAGGGCACGCTCGTGCGGTTGCGGTTCACGCCGGGCGTGACGTGGCGCGTGAAGGAGTCGCGCTGGCACCCGTCGCAGCAGATCGAAGACCTGCCCGACGGTGGCTGCATCCTGACGATGACCGTTGCCAGCCTGATGGAGGTGGGACGCTGGGTGCGCTCGTGGGGTCATGAGGTCGAGGTGCTGGCGCCGGCGTCGTTGCGAAACGAGTTGCGCGACGAGGCGCTGAAGATCATGCGCACCTACACGGCCAAACCGAAGCCGCAACGCCGCGCCCGTCGTGTGCGCCAGCCCGTGGCGGATGCCACGCTGCCGCGCCTCGCGATCCCCTGACGGGCACATACCCGACGATACTCGTACGCGCGTCGCGCCGCGTCGTACGCTCGACATGTCAGGGGGTCGCGTGTGGTACAGCACGCGAGCATCGTGACACTCCGATCCGATGGCCCAGCGGTGAGACTCCTCGTGGCGCCCGCGACAACGCTGGCATTCGTCGCCGCGCCGGCGCGCCGCCTGCTCCAGGGCGTGTTCGATGACCTGTCGCTGCGGCACGAGCTCGTCGCCTCGCCGGGTGAGTTGGTCGAGCGCGCGTTGTGCCTGCAACCGGCGTCCGTATTCGTCGACGCCGACGCGCCCGGCTGCGCGGTCGACCTGCTGCGCGCCCTGCGTTCGGTCGTGCCCGACGCGCTGCTCGTGGCGCTCAACGGCTACTGGTCGGAGCACGAGCAGGCGCTGCGGGCCGCCTCCGACCTGATGCTGTACAAGCCGCCGCGTGCCGGGGCGTGGCAGCGCGCGCTTCGTGCGTCGGGCCTGGGTCCCGCGGGTGCGCCGCTCGCTACGCCTTCGCCGTCTGTGCGGCTTCCTGTTCAATGACCGCGGAATAGAGCTTCACGGCCGGCGGGCCTTGCAGCACACCCATCAGCGAGCCGCCCTGGCGGTGTCCGGCGGTGAACGCCGGGCTCTGCGTCCATGCCAGGAACGCGTCACGATCGGCCCACGTGCTGTGGCTGATGTACTCGCCTTCCGCGTCGCCCTTCAGCAGCGCGAACCGCACGAATCCCGGCACACCATCGAGATACGTCTCGCGCGTCTTCCAGATGCGCTCGAACTCCTCTTCCTTGCCCGGCGCGACCTTGAAGTTGTTCATAGCGACAAACATAGTCTCTCCTCCCCGAGGCGCGTTGCGCCTTCGATATCCCCCTGCTCCCAAGATTACCCGAGTGGCGGGTAACGCACTGGCGGCGGCCGCGTTCTATCTGTTGACGGACTCCCGACCGGTCCGCGGCAAGGACAGAATCGATGCTTTCGCACTCCGCCTACTCCACCCGAAACATCTCGCTGCTGATGCTGGCGGCCTTCGCGGGAATTGCGCTGTGGCTGTTCGCTCCGTGGGACACCGGCCGCGACCTGACGCCCGGGGGCAGCGCCGCCCTCCCGCCGTCGCTGGCTGTCGACGGCCCCGTCGGCGTGACGAGCGAGGACGGCGTCGTACGGCGGCTCGTGGTGCCGCTGGTGGTCCGCGGCGATGACGGTGTCGTGCTGGACGACGGCGCGACGGTGCGCGCCGAGACGTTCATGTCGGACAGCGCGGCGGCAGCCGTCCCGGCCGAGCACAGCATCGCCTGGCTCGACGGCAACGGCGACAACCGGCTCGACCCCGGCGAGCACGCGGTGCTCACCGTCGACCTGCCGGCCCGGACGAGCGTGCACCCGGATAACCCGCTGCGCCTCGTCGTGAAGCCGGTCGACAGCATGCCGCTCGTCATCGAGGACGTGATCCGCTAGGCGGCTCGAGACTCCCTGTGTCGCCGAGGGGCGCGTCACCGCAGGGCGCGCCCTTCGTGCGCCTACGCCCGGCCGATGTGCCGCAGGTACATGAGCAGCGCCGCGATCGTCTTCGCGTCGCAGATCGTGCCGTTGTCGATGAAGCGCAGCGCCGTATCGAGATGCACGTGCTCAAGGCGCAGGTCCTCGTCCTCGTCCGCTTCGAGCGCGTCCTCGATGAGGTCCGTCGCCTCGAACACCTCCTGGTACTCCTCCGAGTACCCGGGCGCGAGAAACATGCCGCCGATGCGGCGCAGGGTGCCGCCGCGACCCGTCTCTTCCCGCAGTTCGCGCAGCGCGGCCGCCTCGCTCGACGCGTCGCTCGCATCGACGCCGCCGGCGGGCAGTTCGAGCAGCCAGCGCCCGGTCGGGTGCCGGTACTGGCGTACCATCAGCAGTCGCCCGCCGGCATCGACCGGTACCAGCACGACCGCGACGCCGTACTCGACCACCTCGCGGTTGAACGTCGTCCCGTTGCTCGTGCGCAGCGCGTCGACGCGCAGACCGATCATGCGGCCGCTGAACACCTGTTTACTCGAAACGACGTCCGGGATCTCCATCTCGCGCTCGGTCATGGGCGCACCGGGCGGACCATCGCGATCTCGTTGCAGCCGGGGAATTTCGGGCATCGGTAGCACTCGCCCCACACCTTCCGCGGCAATGTCATCACGTCGGCCTGCGTGAACCCGAGCCGCTCGAAGAACGCCGGGCGGTACGTGAGCGCGAACGCCGTCTCCAGCCCCAGCTCGCGAGCTTCCTCCACGCACGCCTCGACGATGCGCGCGCCGAGGCCGCGGCCCTGCTGGTCCTCGCGCACCGCCAGCGACTTGATCTCGCCCATGTCCTCCCACAGGATGTGCAGCCCGCCGCATGCGACGACCTCGCCCGTCTCATCGCGGACGACGTAGAAGTCGCGCAGGTTCTGGTAGACCTCGGACATCGTGCGGGGCAGCATCTCGCCGCGGCGCGCGAACGTGTTGACGAGGTCGCAGATCGCTTTCGCATCGGCGATCGATGCGCGGGCAAGCTGATGGGTCGTCGGCGTCGCCACGGGCGTTCTCCGCAGGAACGATGAAGCGGGCGCCGCGGCCCGCATCGGAACTGTACCGATTTCCGGCGCGCGCGGCGAATCTACTCGTTGAGCCAGTTGAGCCGCCGCCCGACGCGCAGGAAGAACTCGCCCGGCGGCCCCATGCGGAGGAACCGGGCGACGTGCGGGCTCGCGCTGACGCGCACCACGTCGCCGCCGCGCAACTCCTGGTCAGGCTGCCCGTCGATGCTGAGGATGGCCTGCTGCCCCGCCGCGATCTCCACCGCGACGCGCGCGCCCGCCGGCAGCACGATGCTGTTTGCCGGCGCCAGGTGCGGCGCCACCGGCGTGACGATGATCTCGCGCGATTCGGGGTGAAGGATCGGCCCGCCGACGCTCAGTGAGTACGCGGTGCTGCCCGTCGCCGTCGCCACGATCACGCCGTCCGCGCGGTAGTTGCCGATCGTCGTGTGGTCGGTGCGGACGCCGAACTGCACCGTCCGCCCGATCGCCGCGCGGCCGATCACGACGTCGTTGAGCGCGTGGAAGTGCGCGGCCAACTCCTCGCCGGCCCGCACGGTGTCCGTCTCGACCATCGCCCGGCTCTCGATGCGCCCCTCGCCGCCGATGACGTCGTCGAGCGAATCCCAGAGCACCGACGGCGTCAGCTCGGTGAGGAAGCCAATGCGCCCGAGGTTGACGCCGAGCAGCACGACCGGATGCGGGATCACGGCCCGCGCGGCGCGCAGGACGGTGCCGTCGCCGCCGCAGCAGATCAGCAGGTCGGTGCCGGGGATGTGCGCGTCGCGCGCCTCGTCGTCCCACGCCGACGCGCACCACACCTCGGAAACGCGCCCGTCGAGGCGGGATCGCGCCTCCTCGGCGACGCGACGCGCCGCTTCGGACTTCGGGTGATACGCGACGCCGATCTTGTTCAGCCCGCACCTCGCTCGCGCGCCCCCGCGCGCCCGCCGCACGATATCACAACGCTACGGCTCCACGCCGAGCCGCCCGGCGATCTCCACGTAGTGCTCCCACGCGTGCTCCAGCATGCGGCGTACGGCGCCGCGCGCGGTCCACGGCGACTGCCCGCGCATGATGACGCCGTCGCGCTCGGACGCCGGCATGGTGCGCAGGCGCTCGCGTTCGAGCGCGAGCAACGCGTCGAGCGCGTCGTGCGGGTCCATCTCGCCGCGGTCCACCAGGCGCTCGATGCGCGAGGCGCCGGTGACGCCGCGCAGGTACGCGCCCTCGCCGCAGACATGCGCGAGGATCCGGCCGATCGGGCGGCCGGATGGCGGCTTCGCATCGAGCCTCCGCCGCGTGAGGCCGGCCGTCGCCCCGCGCATCGCCTTGTGGATCGCGTCGAGGCGGCGCATCAGCGCGTCGGCCTGGCGCGAGGTGAGCGGACGCGCGTCGGGCGGCAGGAACGACATTCCGCCGGCCGGGAACACGCTGTCCGTCGCGTGCGCCGCCACCCGCGCGCGGAACGGCGCGTCCGGATCGACGCGCTCGCCGTTTCGCGCGAGGAATCGCAGGAACGCGCGGATCGCGTCCGGCGCCGCCGCGATCGCCTCGTCGGTCGTGTCGCCGCGCGCGATGCACCCCGGCAGCGACGGAATCTGCGCCATCGTCTTCCTCTTCATCGGCCCGGAGTCCAGGTAGAGGTCGTAGGTCTTCATCGTGGAGTCTCCAGCAGCAGGAAGAACTCGCGGTTGCCGGCCGGGCCGAGCAGCGGCGACGCCGCTACGCCGCGCACGCGCAGGCCGTGCGTCACGCACCACCACGCCACCCGCCCGATGACCGTGGCATGGATGAGCGGATCGCGCACCACGCCGTCGCGCCCGACTTCCGCGCGCCCGGCCTCGAACTGCGGCTTCACCAGCGCGACGATGCGCGCACCCGGCGTGAGCAGCGCGGCGACCGGCCCCAGCACCTGCGTGAGTGAGATGAACGACACGTCGACCGTCGCCAGCGACGGCCGTTCGGGCAGCGACGCAAGCTCGCGCGCGTGCGTGCGCTCCATGACGATAACGCGCGGGTCATCGCGCAGCTTCTGGGCGAGCTGCCCGTACCCAACATCGACGGCGTACACACGCGCGGCGCCGCATTGCAGCAGGCAGTCCGTGAAGCCGCCAGTCGATGCGCCTGCGTCCAGCGCCACGAGCCCCGCAACATCCATGCCGAACGCGGTGAGCGCGTGCGCGAGCTTTTCGCCGCCGCGGCTCACGAACCGCGCCGGGCGCTCGACCTCGATCTCCGCTGCTGCAGCGACCGGCGCGCCCGCGCGCGTCGCCCGCTGCCCGCCGACGCGCACCTCGCCGGCGAGGATCAGCGCCTGCGCCTTCTCGCGCGACTCGGCGAGCCCGCGTTCCACCATGGCGACATCGAGCCGTTGCGTTCCGGCGGCGCGGGGCACGCTATCCGCGCGCGAGCAGCGCGGCGGCCCGCGCATGCACGGCATGGCACAGCGCGACGGCGAGCGCGTCGGTGGCGTTGAGGTCACCCGGCAGGTCGCGGCGGAGCTGCAGCCGCAGCATCTCGCGCAGCTGTTCCTTCTCGCCGCGTCCGCTGCCGGCGACGGCCTGCTTGACGCTGGCCGGCGGGTAGTGCCGCACCTGCAGCCCGGCGAGCGTCGCCGCCAGCATCGCCACGGTGCGTGCCTCGCCGATCGCCATCGCCGACCGCGCGTTCGCGCCGACAAACGGCGCCTCGATCGCCATCACCATCGGCTGGTGTTGCGCGATGACATCGCCCAATTCCGAGAAGATGTGCTGCAGCCGTTGCTCGATCGGCATGCGCGCAGCCGGCGCGATCACTTCGCAGGCGACCGCGTGGGGTTCGTCATCGATCACGTGAAGCACGCCCCAGCCCGTCACGCGGGTGCCCGGATCGACTCCGAGGATGATCAGGTCGGGCGCCGGCACGGTCAGCCGGCGTACGTCGCCAGGACGTCCTCGCTGAACTCGGCGTTGAAGTACACCTTCTGCACGTCGTCGAGCCCCTCGAGCTTCTCGACGAGCCGGAGCGTCTGCACGGCCGCGCGGTCATCGAGCTGCACGGTGGTCTTCGGCACGCGCTGCATCTCCGCCGAAGCGACCTTCAGGCCGTGCTCTTCGAGCGCGCGCTTCACGGATTCGAGGTCGCCCGGCTGCGTGTAGATGTCGATGCTGTCGCCGCTCATCTGCACATCATCGGCGCCGGCATCGATCGCCTGCAGGGCGACATCGTCGCGGTCGGCGCCATCGGGAGAGATGTTGAGCACGCCGCGCGTCTCGAAGTTCCACGAGACGGAGCCGTTCTCGCCGAGGTTGCCGCCGGCGCGTGTGAACACGTTCCTCACTTCGGCGACGGTGCGGTTGCGGTTATCCGTCGCCGCTTCAACGATCACCGCGGTGCCGGCAGGGCCGAAGCCTTCGTACGTCACTTCCTCGACGTTCGCGCCCTCGCCGCCGCCCGCGCCCTTCTTGATGGCGCGGTCGATGTTGTCGGCGGGCATATTCGCGTCCTTCGCCTTCTGAACGGCGAGGCGCAGGCGGAAATTGGCGGCGGGGTCAGGACCGCCCGCTTTGGCGGCGATGATGATCTCCTTCGACAGCTTGGTGAACAACTGCCCGCGCTGAGCGTCGGCGACGCCCTTCGCGCGCTTGATCGAAGACCATTTTGAGTGGCCGGACATAGGTCGATGTCACTCCTTGGAAACGGCGATACGCCACCCTGCGCACGCCAGCGTACCCGCGGCATTCTAGCAATCCGCCGTCGGGCGCCGAAAGTTATGTCCTGCTACGGCGCGCGGAGGAGCGTGTTGTCGATCAGCCGCGTCGTGCCGAACCGGACCGCCAGCGAGACGAGCGCGTCCCGGTCGACGACATCGAGCTCGTCGAGCGTGCCCGGGTCGGCGATGCTGACGTAGTCAATATCCGCGAGCGGCTGCTTCGCGATGAGCGCCCGCATGGCATCGCGGATCGTTGTCGCGTCGCGCTCCGCTTCGTCGTACATCCGTTCCGCGAGCGACAGGGACAGGCAGAGCACGTGCGCCGCCTTCCGTTCGTCCGGCGAGAGGTAGACGTTGCGGCTGCTCATCGCCAGCCCGTCGGGTTCGCGCACGATTGGCATCGCCACGACCTCGGTGTTGATATCGAGGTCGCGGACCATGCGGCGGATGACGGCGAGCTGCTGCGCGTCCTTCTGACCGAAGTAGGCGCGCCGCGGCGCCGTGATATTGAGCAGCTTGGCGACGACCGTGGTGACGCCGCGGAAGTGCGTCGGGCGGCTGGCGCCCTCGAGGCGCGCCGCCAGGCCCTCGACGGGGACGCAGGTGCTGAAGCCGTCCGGGTACATCTCGGCCGCGCTGGGCGCGAACACGGCATCGACGCCAGCGCCGCGCAGCAGCGCGAGGTCGCGCTCCTCGTCGCGAGGATACCGAGCGAGATCCTCGTTTGGGCCGAATTGCGTGGGGTTGACGAAGATAGTCGCCGCGACGTGCGCATTGTCACCGCGCGCCGCGCGCACGAGCGACATGTGGCCGTCGTGCAGGTAGCCCATCGTTGGCACGACGCCGAGGTCGCCATCGAGCGCTTGGCGCCAGAGGCGGCACTCGGCGATGGTCCGGAAGACGCGCACTTAGGCGTCGAGGCCCAGCGCGTGGCGGCGCTGAAAGCGTTCGCTGCCGGGCGGCCGCAGCTCGGCGAGCGCGGCCGGGTCCATCTTGAAGCTCTCCTTCGGCGTCGGGAACGCGCCGGCCTTCACCTCGGCCGAGTACCGGGCGACCGCGTCGCGGATCATCGTACCGATGTCGGCGTAGCGTTTCGCGTGCTTGGGCACGAACGCGTCGTACATGCCGAGCATGTCGTGGAACACCTGCACCTGTCCGTCGCAGTGCACGCCGGCGCCGATGCCGATCGTCGGCACGCTGAGCCGCTGGGTGAGCAGCTCCGCAAGAGGCGCCGGGACCAGCTCCAGGACGATCGCGAACGCGCCGGCCTGCTCGAGCGCCTGCGCATCGTGCATCAGCTGCACCGCGGCGGCGGGCGTCTTGCCCTGCACCTTGAAGCCACCGACCTGGTTCACCGACTGCGGCGTCAGGCCAATGTGCCCCATCACGGGGATCCCCGCCTCGACGAGCTTGTGCACCGTCTCCGCCGAGCGCACGCCGCCCTCGAGCTTGATCGCGCCGCAGCTTGCCTCCTGCATGAAGCGCGCGGCGTTGCGCATGGCGTCGGTCCAGCCGGTCTGGTAGCTCATGAACGGCATATCGCCAACAACGAGGGCGCGCTTGCTGCCGCGCACCACCGCCTTCGTGTGGTGGATCATGTCTTCCATCGTGACCGGCAGCGTCGAGTCGTAGCCGAGCACGACCATCCCGAGCGTGTCGCCAACGAGGATCACCTCTGCGCCACCCTCTTCCACGAGGCGGGCCGTCGGGTAGTCGTATGCCGTCATCATGACGATCTTCTCGCCGCGCTTCTTCATGTCGCGGATGTCGGACGTGGTGATGCGTGCCATCATCGTTCTCCTCGCCGTCAGGCGACCGCGGCCGGTTCGATGTGGTGGCCGATGCGGGCGATGCGGTTGCGCTCGTCGACGTACACGAGCGATGGCCGCAACTCGCGCGCGTCGCCATCGCTCACGCCGTGGTAGGTCAGGATGATCACGACGTCGCCCGGACTGACGAGCCGCGCGGCCGCGCCGTTGATGCAGATCTGGCCGCTGTCGCGTTCGCCCTCGATCGCGTACGTCGCGAGGCGGTTGCCGTTGTTCACGTCGAGCACGTGCACCTGCTCAAACGGCAGGATGTCGGCCGCATCCATGAGCGCCGGGTCAATCGTGATGCTGCCCTCGTAATGAAGGTCAGCCTGCGTCACCGTCGCGCGGTGGATCTTGCTCTTCAGTACCGTTCGCACTCGCCCACCTCTGCCCGGCAACAAAACGGCCTCTGCCGGCAAGCCGGAGAGGCACGTGGACACGAGGCTTCGCCCGTCGTATGTGCCGTCCCGGTCTGCGGATCCAGGCAGCCTGGTTGTCAGGTCTCTCGCCGTGCTGCTCACCGTCCCCGAGGATCGATGGCGCGCTTCAGCCTATATGGCTGCAATCGAGCCTGTCAATGGCGGCGTAAAGGGCGCCGGCCGAGGCGTCCTGCAGGGCCGGTCAGTCGAGTTCGCGGGGCTCGACGACATAGCTCGCGACGCGTTCCTCGCCGAGCAGGCGGTCGATGCCGCCGCAGTCGGTCTCGACGGAGACGATGCGTCCGCCGCGGATGCCGAGCGCGACCGCGGTCTGCGCGCCTTCGCGTGCGCCCGTGGCGATCACGCCCACGTACTCGGCCGGCTGTTCGAGCACCGCGCCATCCGCCGGCTTTGGACGGTAGACGGCGGCGAGCCGCAGCGGCTGGTCGCCGAGCGCCGCGGCGAACGCGTCGGGGACGGCCTCGGGCCTCACCCACGCGAGATCACAGCGCGTCACCGGCAGCCCCTCGACGTCCGCCCCTGCGGCCTCGCCCTCGCGGCACGCCGGCGCGCTGGCGCCCTGCGGCGCCGCCTCGCACGCGCGATGCTGGTAGCCAGCGAGCGCTGCCATCTCGATCACGTCGCCGTCGAGTGCGGCGTTGAGGGTGCCGTCGAGCGACTGGTCGCCCGTGCCGGCGCGGTCAACCGACGTGGGCCGCGCCAGCACGCCGTCTTCGCCGCCGTCGCCGCCTTCGTCATCGCCACCGCACCCGGCGGCGAGCGCGATCGTCGCGGCGGCCAGGAGCACGAGCATCGTTCGTGGCTTCACCGGGCTCCCTCCAGCAGGAAACCCCTCGCTACGGAGGGGCTCCACGGTCGGACTCGCGCCTGCGGGTCGTAGCGGGGCGCGCTTAGGGCGCGACCGGCTCGGCGATGCGCTTGCGCTCCGCCTCTTCTTCTTCGCCCGGGTAGGCGCGCTTCTTCAGCAGCTCGCGCGGCGGGGCGATGTAGATCGCGCCCCAGCCGCATGCATCCTCGCAGAGGCGGCAGCCGGTGCAGCGCTTGTCGTTCAGCACGGCGATGCCGAAGAAGTCGCCGGCCGTCCGTTCCGGCTGTCCGAGCGACAGCGCCTCGAACGGGCAGATCTGGATGCACAACTCGCACCCGCTGCCGATGCAGTTGTCCTCGACGACGATCGCCTTCGGCCACTCCTTGCGCGGGAACGTGCGGCACACGTCGCCCAGGTCGTCGAGGATCGCCTCCGGCGGGCACACGACGCCGCACGCGCCACAGTCGATGCAGAGCGTGGCATCGATGACGTGCACAACGTTCCGGGAGCCGGTGATGGCGTTCGTCGGGCAGCGCTTCGTGCATGCGGTGCAGCCGATGCAGGTGTCGATGATGGTGTAGGCCACGCGTATCCTCTCGTGCAATCCGGCGTGCTGCGCCCGTCGCCGATTTCCACACCGCTCGCTTGTGAAACCCGATACCTGAGTATAGGCGGGCCTTCGGCGGGCGGGCAAGCAGCGGCGCGCCGCAAGCGGTACGCTCTCCCATCGCCGGAAAACAGGGGAGGGAGGAGCGATGCCCACGACCGCAGAGACGATCGCCGACTACGTGGCCGGATGGAACGAGCCCGACGAAGAGAAGCGGCGGGCGCACCTGGAGCGCGCCTGGGCCGACGACGGCATCTACATCGACCCGATGGCTGACGCGCGCGGACGCGAGGCGCTCCTCGCCGTCATCGCCGGTTTTCACGCACAGCAGCCCGGCGCGCGTATCGTGTTGGCGAGCGGGGTCGACCAGCACCACAACCAGGTGCGCTTCCGCTGGGATTTCCTGAACGCCGAGGGGAAGACGCAAATCGCCGGCATTGATGTCGGCGAGCTGGGGCCCGACGGCCGGCTCGCGCGGATCATCGGGTTCTGGGCGGAGCCGCCGCCGCTGGCATAGCGGCGCGCTACTCGCCGCCGGCGTCGGCCCAGCCCCAGGCGTCGATCTGCGGCGCGGCGATGCCCAGCGCTCCAAGGATCGTGCACACGTGCGCGCGATGCTCAGTGCCGTGGTTGATCGCCTGCGCCATCGGGATCACGAGCTTCATCTCGAACGGGCGCCCGCCGTGCTCGCCGCGCAGGAGTTCGCCGCCGTCGCGCGTGCGCGCCGCTTCGATCAGCGCGTCGTCGGAGCGGCGAGCTTCGTCGCGGAGCGCGGCCACGCCCGGGAATCGCATGCCCTCCGCGAACGCCGAAGGCCTCGGCTCGCCGCGCAGTGCCGCAAGATAGCGCGACTGCGCGGCGACGACGTGCACGAGCGTCGCGGCGATCGTCCCGTACGTGCCGGGCACGCCGGCGTCGAGCGTCGCCGCGTCGAGCGACTCGCAGAAGCCGAACAGCCGGGCGTTTGCCCAGCGATGCTGCAGGAACATCCCGGCGCTGTCCATGCGTCCTCCCGTCAGTACACGTCGCGCACGTCGAAGCGCGGCCCGTCCTTGCACACGAGCTTCATCGCTGTCCCGCCGCGCACGCGCACCTTGACCGCGCAGCCGTAGCAGATCCCCGTGCCGCAGCCCATGCGCTCCTCGAGCAGCGCCTGCACCGATCGCCGCACCTTCGCGCGCCGCGCGATGTCCGCCATCGCGCGGAACATCGGCGTCGGGCCGCAGGCGAACGCCTGGTCGCACCATTCGAGCAGTTCTGCGAACGGTCCCGTCGCGAACCCCTTGCGGCCCGCGGAGCCGTCATCGGTGGTGACGACGACCTCGACCTCCCGCGGCAGCAGCGACGACGGGAAGACGTGCTCCGCCGACCGTGCCCCCACGACGAGGGTGACGTTGCGTCCCTGAGCGACAGCATCCTCCGCGAGCCACACCAGCGGCGCGATTCCGATGCCGCCGCCGACGAGCAGCAGATTTCGTGACCCGCGCCCGACCTTGTACCCGTTGCCGAGCGGGCCCCAGGCGTACACGCGGTCGCCCGGTGCGCGCCGCGAGAGCCACGCCGTACCCCGTCCGACGACGTCGTACAGCACCGACCATTCGTTGCCGCCCGCACCGGCGCGCACGCGGTGGTAGCTCATCGGCCGCGGCAGGAGCGGGTCGTCGGCGTGCGCGATGCCGTCGCCATATGCCTCGTCGTCGGAGCAGCGGAGCATCATGAACTGGCCGGGGTGGGCATTGCGCGCCAGTTCGGGCGCACGAAGCCACATCAGGTGCGTGCTGCCGTACAGCCGCCCGTTCTCGATGACCTCCGCGTATGCCGTCCGCATCCGCGTCAGCCCGCGCTGCCGGCGCGGTACTGTGGCAGCGGGCGCACATTGTACGCGGCCGCCGCGCCCTGCAGCGTTGCGATGAGCGCGTCGACGGCGGCGCGCGCGGTGTCGACGCTCGTGAAGCACGGCACGCGCTTCTCCGTCGCCGCCCGGCGGATGTAGAAGCCGTCCCGCAGCGTCCCCGTGAAGCGCCCCTCCGGCGTGTTGATGACGCACGTGACGGACCCGTCGTTGATCACGTCGACGACGTTCGGATGGCCCTCGTGCAGCCGCTTCGTCACCTGCTCCACCGGCAGCCCGAGCGCCTTGAGCATCTCCGCCGTGCCCTCCGTCGCATACAGCCGGAAGCCGGCCTCGTGCAGGTGCCTAATCACCGGCAGCATCTGCGTCTTGTGCCGGTCGGCGATGCTCAGCAGCACCCCGCCACCGGGCTTCAGCGCGAGATCCGCGGACATCAGCGCCTTCACGAGCGCGGCCGGGAACGTCGTATCGATGCCCATGACTTCGCCCGTCGACTTCATCTCCGGGCCGAGGTACGTGTCGACGCCGATCAGCTTCGACATCGAGAACCCCGGCGCCTTCACGGCGACGAGGTCCTGCCGCGGCCACAGCCCGGCCTCGTACCCCTGATCGCGCAGCGATATGCCGAGCATGATGTTGACCGCGACCTGCACCATCGGCACGCCAGTCACCTTTGACAGGAACGGCACGGTGCGGGAGCCGCGCGGGTTCACCTCGAGCACGTACACGTCCGATGCGCCGGCGCGCGCGGCGTCGTCTGACGGCATGATCACGTACTGCACGTTCATCAGCCCGCGCACGTCCATCGCCAGGCCGATCCGCACGGTGTATTCGACGATGTCGGCGACCTCCTGCTCCGTGAGATGGATGCCCGGGTACACCGCCATCGAATCGCCGGAGTGGACGCCGGCGCGCTCGATGTGCTCCATGATCCCCGGGATGAGCACGCGCTCGCCGTCGCAGATCGCGTCGACCTCGACCTCTTTCCCTTCGAGGTATTTGTCGATGAGGATAGGCTTGCCGTCGCTGGCCTCGGCCGCGTGCTGGACGAAACGCGCAAGTTCGCTCGGGTT
Source organism: Dehalococcoidia bacterium (assembly GCA_021462855.1). Taxonomy (GTDB): domain Bacteria; phylum Chloroflexota; class Dehalococcoidia; order DSTF01; family JACRBR01; genus DTUCFX13. The sequence goes on from JAJTXQ010000039.1 coordinate 39,716, forward strand.
CTGCACGATTTCCATCGCGCGGCCGCCGAGCACATAGCTCGGGCGCACGAGCACCGGGTAGCCGAGCGCCTCGGCCGTGTGGATGGCGTCCTCGACGCGCAGCACGGCGGCGCCCGGCGGCTGCGGGATGCCGAGGCCGCTGAGGAACGCCTCGAACCGGCGGCGGTCCTCAGCCAGGTCGATCGTCTCGGAGGAAGAGCCGATGATCGGCATCGCCGCGTTGTGCAGCGCGCCGGCCATATTGATCGCCGTCTGCCCGCCGAACTGGACGATCGATGGCGGAGCGTCGGCCGGCGCCGCGTCGTCGCCCGCTTCGTTCTCGAGGATGTCGCGCACGCCCTCTTCATCGAGCGGCTCAAAGTACAGGCGGTCGCTCGTGTCGAAATCGGTCGACACCGTCTCCGGGTTGGAGTTCGCCATGATCGAGGTGTAGCCCGCGGCGTCGAGCGCGCGCGCCGCGTGCACCGAGCAGTAGTCGAACTCGATGCCCTGGCCGATCCGGATCGGGCCACTGCCGATCACCAGCGCTTTCTGGCCAGGCGTCGGCAGCGCCTCGTTCTCCTCCTCGTAGGTGCTGTAGAAGTACGGCGTCGCGGCTTCGAACTCCGCCGCGCACGTGTCGACCATCTTGTACACGGGGCGGATGTCCCACTCGTCGCGAAGCGCGCGCACCTGTTCGGGCAGGCGGTCCGAGAGCGTCGCGACTTGCTTGTCGGAGAAGCCCATGCGCTTCGCGCGGCGCAGGAGGTCCGGCGCCAGGTCCTCCGCCAGCAGCCGCCGTTCCATCGCCACGATGTTCTCGAGTTTTTCGAGGAACCACATATCGACGCCGGTCTTCCGCGACAGCGCGAGCAGATTGCCGCCGCGCCGGATGGTCGCCATCAGCGTCCACAACCGCTCGTCGGTCGCGTGGAGCGGGCGCTCGCCGTGGCTGTCTTTCCACGCCGGGTCTTCCCACAGCAGCGAGCGCCCCCCGATCTCGAGCGAGCGGACCGCCTTCTGCAGCGCACCTTCGAACGTGCGGTCGATCGCCATCACCTCGCCCGTCGCCTTCATCTGTGTGCCAAGCGCGCGGTCGCCGAACGGGAACTTGTCGAACGGCCAGCGCGGGATCTTCACGACGACGTAGTCGAGCGCCGGCTCGAACGCCGCGCTGGTCTTCTGCGTGACGGCGTTCGGGATCTCGTCCAGCGTGCGGCCGATGGCGATCTTCGCGGCGACGCGCGCGATCGGGTACCCGGTCGCCTTGCTCGCCAGCGCCGACGAGCGCGACACGCGCGGGTTCACTTCGATCACGTAGTACGGCGGCAGCGTCCCGGCGGGCGCCGCGTCCCACGGCGTTGTCTGCGGGTTCGGCGCGAGCGCAAGCTGCACGTTGCACCCGCCCTCGATGCCGAGCGCCGAGATGATCTTGAGCGACGCCGTGCGGAGCATCTGGTACTCCTTGTCGGACAGCGTCTGGCTCGGCGCCACGACGATGCTGTCGCCCGTGTGCACGCCCATCGCGTCGAAGTTCTCCATGTTGCACACGGTGATGACGTTGCCGGCGCCGTCGCGCATCACTTCGTACTCGACTTCCTTCCAGCCGAGCAGCGACTTCTCGACGAGCACCTGCGTGATCGGGCTGGCGGCGAGCCCGCTGGCGACGATCCGCTCGTACTCCTCGCGCGTGTGCGCGATGCCGCCGCCGGTGCCTCCGAGCGTGTACGCCGGCCGGATCACCGCCGGCAGGCCGATCTCTTCCACCGCGGCCGCCGCCTCGTCCATCGTCTCGACGATGGTCGACGGCGGCGTCGGCTCGCCGATGTCGTCGAGCATCTGCCGGAACAGCTCGCGGTCCTCGGCCTTGCGGATCGCCTCGAGCGGCGTGCCGAGCAGCCGCACGTGGTACTTGTCGAGGATGCCCGCTTCATGCAGCGCGACGGCCATGTTCAGCCCGGTCTGTCCGCCGAGCGTGGGCAGCAGCCCATCGGGCCGCTCACGCGCGATGATTCGCTCGATCACGTCCACCGCGATCGGCTCGATGTAGACGACGTCGGCGACGTCCTCGTCGGTCATGATCGTCGCCGGGTTGGAGTTGACGAGGACCGACGTGATGCCTTCCTCGCGCATGGCCTTGCACGCCTGCGTGCCCGCGTAGTCGAACTCGGCCGCCTGGCCGATCACGATCGGCCCGGACCCGATGATCAGCACCTTCGATGGCTTGGGCGGTCGTTCGCGCGCGGTCCGCTGGTCGGGCGTCCAGTTGATCAATGCGGCGTCCTCGCGTGCGATCTGTTGTGGGCATGGGTCATCGGCGGCGCACCGCCGCCCCGGGGCGCATCTGTCGCGTCTCCTGCAAGACCTGCATCCCCGCGAGATTCCCCGCGACGAGGAAGCCGGCGACGAATGCGACCGACATCGTAATCGTGAACGAGAGATACACCGGCACCGGCGTCGACATCATGAGGTATGCCTGCGCGACGCACATCGCCGCGGCGATGCCGAACGCGACGGCGTACCCGGGCCATTCGGTGATCCAGTCGCCGGACCACCGCCAGCAAAACACGCCGAGCAGCCCCCCGGCCACGGTCACGCCGATGCCCGCGAGCCAGCCGAACAGCCAGAGCGCGATCGCCTCGCGCGTGTCATTCACGAAGAACGGCACGATCGACGCGGTGATGAAGAGCGCCGGCCCCGCGAGCATGGCCATCGCCGCGACGCACTGGCCGCCGTACGCGAGGCGGCCGTACACGTCGATGCGCTTCATTATCTCCTCAAAGTCGTGTTCGCCGGGACGGTCTCTCATCGGCGCGCGCACCATCACACCAGCGGCAATTCGAACCGCGCTTCGGGGTTGTAGATCGGGACGAGCGCGCCGATGCTGCTCAGGAAGCTCAGCGCGATCTCGTTGTCCTGCGGCAACCGGCCGCGGATCCGCTTGTAGCCCTTGTCCCGCGCAAAACCGAGCGCGTACTCCGCGAGCGCCGTGCCGATGCCCTTGCGTCGCGTCTCCGGCAGCATCCACACGCCGAGGACGACCGTGTCCGGCTCGAACGTGTTGTAGTCGAGCGCCGCGAACCCTACGACGCGACCGTCGATGATGGCGAGGAACACGCCGCCCTCGCCGCCGAGGCGGCTGAGCCACGTGCGCACCTGTTCCGCGCTCATCGGTCCGTCGAATGCGACGGGGTTCGGCTCCTTCACGACGACCGCGATCACCGAGGCGATCGACTCTGCGTCGTTGATGTTCGCCTGCCGGTACGTCGGCTCCGAAGTGACGTTTGTCTCGCTCATGGTGGCCTCCTCGCCTGCGGCGGCGATCCTACGCCCTGGCTGCGTTCACCCGCGCCTCGTCGACCATCGTCATGAAGCGCTCGAAGAGGTACATGCTGTCCAGCGGCCCCGGCGACGCTTCCGAGTGGTACTGGATCGTCATCACCGGTTCGCGGCGATGCCAGAGCCCCTCGACCGTCCCGTCGTTGACGTTGCGGTGGCTTACCTCGACATCGCTGCCGAGGCCGGCATGGTCGACCGCGTACCCGTGGTTCTGCGCCGTGATGTAGACACGTCCGGTGGCCTCATCGCGCACGGGGTGGTTCGCGCCCCGATGGCCGAACTTCAGTTTGAACGACTTCGCGCCGAACGCCTCGCCGATCACCTGGTGACCCAGGCAGATCCCCATGATCGGCGCCTTGCCGATGAGCCCGCGAGCCGTCGCCACCGCGTAGTCGAGCAGCGCCGGGTCGCCGGGGCCGGGCGACAGCAGCACGCCATCCGGTCGCATTCCGAGGATGTCCTCGGCCGACGTGTGGCATGGCGCCACGGTCGCTTCGCATCCGAGACGGTCGAGCACGCGCAGGATGTTGTATTTCACACCGAGGTCGAGCACGACGATCCGGCGTGCGCGCTCGCGCGAGCGGTCGTCGTACGTGTACTGGTGTCGTGTGCTCACCCACGGCACGAGGTCGGTGCTGCCGTAGCGCGGCAGGTCGCGCAACCGCGCGAGCGCCTGCGCTGCCGTCTCGTCGTGCGTCACCGTGCCCATCATGACACCGGCGTTGCGCAGTTTGCGCGTTAGCGCGCGCGTGTCGACGCCGGCGAGCCCGGGCACACCCTGCTCCTCGAGATACTGGTGGAGCGTTCGTCGCGCGCGCCAGTGGCTCGGCGCCTCGCACTCCTCGCGGACCACGAACGCGCGCACCTGGATGCGCCGCGACTCGTAGTCATCGTCGTTGATGCCGTAGTTCCCCTGCAGCGGGTACGTCATCACCAGCACCTGCTCGGCGAACGACGGGTCCGTCAGCGCTTCCTGGTAGCCCGTCATCGACGTACTGAACACGACCTCGCCGTGGGCGCGCGCCGCCGCGCCGATGGCCTCGCCACGGAACACCGTGCCGTCTTCGAGCACGAGCAGCGCGTCAGCCAACGGCCACCTCGCTCTCGTGCGCCACGCGCCCGGCGGCGACCGTGGCGACGACCGCGCCCTTGAGCCGCGCACCGGCCAGCGGCGTGTTCTTCCCTTTCGACGCGAACCGCGCGGCATCGACGGTCCACTCCGCGTCCGGGTCGAGCACCACGACGTCTGCCGGCGCGTCAACCGCGAGCGTGCCGATGCCCGGGACGCGCGAGCCCAGCGCGAGCACGCGCGCCGGCCCGCCGGTGAGGCGCTCGATCAGCGTTTCGAGCGGCAGCCGGCGCTCGTGCACCACGCGCATGCACAGCCCGAACGCCGTCTCCAGTCCGCTGATGCCGCAGGCGGCCTCATCGAACTCGCACAGCTTCTCGGTGACGGCGTGCGGCGCGTGGTCGGTCGCGATGCAGTCGATCGTGCCATCGGCAAGCGCCCCGACGCACGCATCGACGTCGGCGCGGGAACGCAGCGGCGGGTTGACGCGCGCGTTCGTGTCGTAGACCAGTTCGGTGCCGCCGAGCGCGCCGAAGGCGACCGTCTCATCGGTGAGCGTGAGGTGGTGCGGCGTCACCTCGGCCGTGACGCGCACGCCGCGCGCCTTCGCGCGGCGGACGGCGTCGACCGCCCCGCGCGTGCTGACGTGCGCGATGTGCACGTGCGCGCCCGTCGTCTCGGCGAGCGCGATGTCGCGGGCGACCGCCGCTTCCTCGGCCGCCGCGGGCACGCCCCGCAGGCCGAGCCGCGTCGACACCCACCCCTCGTTCATCACACCGTCGCCGGTGAGCGAGGGGTCCTCGCAGTGGTCGATGACTGGCAGCCCGAACGCGCTCGCGTACTCGAGCGCGCGGCGCATCAGCGTCGCGTCCCACACCGGCGCGCCGTCGTCGCTGAAGGCGATGCAGCCGGCGGCCGCCAGGTCGCCGAGCTCAGCGAGCTCCTTGCCGGCGCGGCCGCGGCTGACGGCGCCGATCGGCAGCACGCGCACGCGGGCACGCGTCCCCGCATCGCGCAGCACGTGCTCGATAATCGACCGGTTGTCCATTGCCGGCTCCGTGTTCGGCATCGCGCAGACGGTCGTGAACCCGCCGCGCGCCGCCGCCCGCGTCCCCGACTCGATGTCTTCCTTGTACTCCAGCCCCGGCTCCCGCAGGTGCGTGTGCAGGTCGATGAACCCCGGCGCCACCACGCAGCCGCGCGCGTCGATGACCCGTGCGCCGTCGGCGGTGGCGTCGAGCGCGGCGATGCGGCCGTTATCGACCAGCAGGTCCGCGACGCGGTCGACGCCGGTTGCCGGGTCGAGCACCCGGCCGCCCCTGAAGAGGATGCGCTCGCTCATTCCGTCTCCGTCGCTGCCCGGCGCCGGCCGTGCTGCGTGACGAGCCACAGTACCGCCATGCGCACGGCGACGCCGTTCGCCACCTGCTCTTCCACGTGCGACTGGAGCCCGTGCGCGACCTCATGGCTGATCTCCACGCCCTCGTTCATGGGGCCCGGGTGCAGCACGAGCGCGCCGGGCTTCGCCCGCGCGAGCCGCGACGCGTTGACCTGGTACATCCGCGAGTACTCGCGCATTCCCGGCACGAAGCCGCCGTTCATGCGTTCGAGCTGCATGCGCAGCGCCATCACGACATCCGCTCCCTCGATCGCCCGGTCGAGGTCCGTATCAACATGCACCGGCGGCAACGTCCCCTCGCCGGCGTCGAGCCCGCGCGGGATGAGCGTCGGCGGCGCGCAGAGCGTCACCTCGGCGCCCAGCGCCGTCAGCGACCACAGGTTCGAGCGGGCGACGCGGCTGTGCAGCGCGTCGCCGACGATGACGACCTTTCGGCCGCGCACGCTGCCGAACGAGGCGCGCATCGTGTGCAGGTCCAGCAGCGCCTGCGTCGGGTGCGCGTGCAGCCCGTCGCCGGCATTGATGATCGACGACTCCACCACGCGCGCGGCGAGGTACGGCGCGCCGGAACGGCTGTGCCGCATGATGATGACGTCCGCGCCGACAGCCTGCAGCGTCTTCACGGTATCGACGAGCGATTCGCCCTTCGCGACGCTGCTCGACGACGCGGCGATGTTGATAACATCGGCGCCAAGCACCTTGCCCGCGAGCTCGAACGAGGAGCGCGTGCGCGTGCTGTTCTCGTAGAACAGCGTCAGAATGGTCGTGCCGCGCAGCGCGGGCACGCGCGGCACCTCGCGCGAGAGCACTTCCTTCATCGTGTCCGCCGTCTGCATCACCAGCTCGAGCTCGTCGACCGTGAAGTCGTCGAGGTCGAGCAGGTGGCGGCGCTGCCACGCGACCGAATCGCTCGAACCGGTCGCGAACGGCGGCGCCTCCGCCGCGCGCGCCTCGGTCGCCCGTACGCTCGTCATCGCGAAACCTCCGCGCCGGCGACGCCGGCCACACGCACGTACTCGTCGCCGTCCGATTCCTCGAGCCGCACCTGCACGTCGTCGTTGCGCGCCGTCGGGATGTTCTTTCCCACGAAGTCGGCGCGGATCGGCAGCTCGCGGTGACCCCGGTCGACCAGCACCGCCAGCAGGATGCGCTCCGGCCGCCCGTAGTCGATGAGCGCGTCGAGCGCGGCGCGCACGGTGCGCCCGGTGTACAGCACGTCGTCCACGAGGATCACGCGCTTGCCGGTGATATCCGGCAGGTCGCTCGGCTGGATATTCACCGCCGCGCCGCGCCGCGAGAGGTCGTCGCGGTACAGGCCGATGTCCAGCGTGCCGACGGGCACCGCGACCCCCTCGAACGCGTAGATCGCGCTGGCGATGCGTTGCGCCAGGGGCACGCCGCGCGTGCGCATGCCGACGAACACCAGCCCGTCGGTCCCGCGGTTGTGTTCGACGATCTCGTGCGCGATGCGCATGACGGCCCGTCGCACGTCGTCCGGGGACATAATCACGGAGTCGAGCATCAAAAAACCCCCTGTGCCGCCGTGCGGCCGGAGGTTGCGCGTACGTATGCCAGCGCCGGGTGCGCCTCGCGGGAGATAAGCACGTTCGTCGTCCTTTCCGGCCTCGCAGGACCGGATTAAAGGGGTGCGATGTTGGCACAAGGCTATCACGGCGCGCGGCGCTATTCAAGCGCGTGCGCGGCGCGGCTCCACGCTTGACACCGCGCGCGCAGCCGCCGCCACGCCCGTGATACACAATGGTATGGCGCCGCAGCGGAGCTACCGAAGATGAAGTCGCCAGCGCTCATCCTCGCGTCGGTCGTGCAGCGGTGGCCGGCGCCGCTCGTCGCCGGCGCGATGCTCGTCGCCGTCGCGCTGTCGTTCGGGCTGCCGCGGCTCGAGTTCCAGACCGGGCAGGACACGCTGATCAGCCCGTCGTCGAAGGTCGCCCGCGACAATGCCCGCTTCCAGGCGGAGTTCGGCGGCGACCCCATGCTGGTGCTCTTCGAGGCGCCCGAAGGCGGCAGCATCAGCTCGTTGTTCACACCGCAGAACCGCGCCGAACAGCAGCGCTGGGCCAACGATCTCGTCGCGACGGGGCACTACGAAAGCATCATCACGCCGCTGCTCGTGCTGGAGTTCGCCCAGACGCAGGTGAAACAGCGGATGCAGGAAGCGCCGCTGCGCCTCGCGGCCGACCAGCAACGGGCCGCCGACGAGGCGCGCGCAGCCTCCGCCGCCCGCGGCGAAGCGACGGAGGCGCAGGAAGCGGCCGCGCAGGCCGCGCGTCAGCGCGTCGCCGATGCGTTCCAGGCGCAGTTCGGCGCCGACGCGAAGCGTTTCCTCGATGTCGGCGCGCAGTCGCTCGAGAACCCGAAGTTCGTCGAGTTCGTCCTGTACGCCGCCGACGGCAACATCCGCCCCGACCTCGCCGACGTCTTCCCCGATGGCCGCCACGCGCTCATGGTCGCGCGCCTCAAGGGGAACCTGTCGATCGATGAGGGCGCGCGCGTCGCGGACGAACTCGACCGCACGGCCGCCCGGTACAGGTTCGAGGGTGTGACGCCGCTCGTCTCCGGCCCGCCGCTGCTGATCAAAGAGATCAATGACAAGATGCGCGAGGCGCTCGTCGTCATGGCGGTGTTCGCCGTCGCCATCATGACCGCGGTGCTCTTCCTGGTGTTCCGCGCGCGCTGGCGGCTGCTCTCGCTGCCCGCCGTGCTCGTCGGCTGCCTGGCCGCGTTCGGCTTGCTCGGGTTTCTCGGCATCCCGCTGACGATGGTGACCATCTCCGGCCTGCCGATCCTGATGGGCCTCGGCGTCGACTTCGCCATCCAGGCGCACAGCCGGATCGAGGAGGAGACGTTCGCCACGGAGTCCGCCGAGCGCGGCATCGAGCGCGCCGCGCTGCTGCTCGGCCCGGCGCTGGGGCTCGCCGTGGTCGCCGCCTGCATCGGCTTCATCGTGCTGCACCTGTCCGACGTGCCGATGATCCGCGACTTCGGCTCCATGTTGGCCGTGGGCACCGCGATCGTGTTCGTGATGTCGATCGTGCTGATCGCGGGTATCGTCTTCCTGCGCGAGCGCACGCGCATAGGCCCGCGCGCCGGCGTCGGGGCGCGCATCGAGGTCGAGCGCATCGTCCAGGGGCTGACGTCGCGGACCGTTGGGCGGCTGTTGCCGGTAGCCGCCGCCGCCGCGGCGATCGCAGCGGCCGGACTGTACGTCAGCAACCGCATCGGCACCGAGACCGACCCGGAGAAGTTCGTCCCCTCCGACAGCAAGGTGTTGAAGGAACTGCACCACGTCCGAGACATCTCCGGCAGCACGAGCGAGCTCAATCTGCTCGTCGAGCTCGCGCCGGGCCGCCGCGTGACCGACGACGATGTCCTTGGCTGGATGTACGACTTCGAGATGCGGCAGCGCGAACAACACGACGAGCTCAAGACATCGAACAGCATCGCATCCCTCACCAGCTCGCTGACCGGTGGCCGTCCGACAGAGGAAGCCGCACTCCGCGCTATCGCCGACGCGCCGCCCGCGCTCGCCGCCACCGTGGTCGACGCCGACCGCACGATGGCATCGATTACATTCGCCATCACCGGGTCCGAGACGCTGAGCGAGCGCAAGGAACTGACCGCGAGCATGGAACGCGACGCGAATCCTCCCGCTGGCGTCACGATCGCGCCCGCCGGCATCGCCGTCGTCGGCACGGCATCGGTCGATGCGTTGAGCAGCAACCGCGACCTCATGTCGTTCGTCGCCATCGCCGCGATCTTCGCGATGCTGCTTGTCGTGTTCCGGAACGTCGTCAAGGCCGTCGCGCCGATGCTGCCCGTGATCGTCGCGCTCGGCGCTTCCAGCATGATGCTGTACGCCGCGGGGATGGAGTACAGCCCGCTGACGTCGATTTCCGGCCCGCTGATCATCGCGATGGGCACCGAGTTCAACATCCTGCTCATGTCCCGGTACTTCGAGGAGCGCGCGGCCGGCGCGCCGGCCCGCGCGGCGATGGCAAACGCGTCGCTGCGCATCGGCCGCGCGATCATGGCTTCAGGGCTGACGGTGATGGGTGGCTTCGCGGTGCTGGCGTTCAGCGACTTCCCGCTGCTCGACAATTTCGGTCAGGTGACGGCGCTGAACATCGGCGTGAGCCTGCTCAGCACGCTCGTGCTGCTGCCGCCGCTGCTCGTCTGGGCCGACGAAGATCGCGGCCTGGCGGGCGTCGCCGCGCGCGCCGCCACGAAGTAATTCCCGCGCACCTCGTTAGTGCACGTCGAGATCGCGCGGCAGCGCAATGACGCCGGCGACCGCGCGCGTCCGCTGGGCGCGCGCGCCGGCGGGCAGCAACTGCCGGACCGCCGTCAGCGCCATCACCGCGACAAACATGCCGGCCGTCAGCAGCACGATCGTCGCGCCGGACGCCAGGTCGTAGTAGTAGCTCAGGTAGACGCCGGTGAAACCCGTGAAGGCGCCGATCGCCGCCGACAGCACGATGATCCTCGCGAAGCTGTTCGTCAGCAGCCGCGCGATCACCGGGGGGATAACGAGCGACGCCGCGATCAGCGTCACGCCCATGATCTTGATCGAGACGATGATCGTCGCCGCCAGGATCAACGCGAAGGCGACGTCGATCCACCCCGCGGGCACGCCGTACGTCGGCGCGACTTCCGGGTCGAAGGTGAGGAACAGGAGCTGCTTGTACAGAAAGAACACGATGACGGCCATCGCCGCAGCCGTCGCCGCGACGAGGTAGATGTCCGACCGCGAGATGCCGAGCAGGTTGCCGAACAGCGCGGCATCGAAGTTGCGGGTGAAGCTGCTGGCCCGGCTGATCAGCGCCACGCCGAACGCGAAGCTCGCCGTCGTCACGATGCCGATCGCCGCATCGGCGCCGACCTGCCGGCGTCGCGTCACCTGGTTGATCAGCAGCGCCGAGAGGAAGCCCCACGCGCCCGCCACCAGGTAGAAGTTCCAGCCGAGCACGTACCCGACGACGGCGCCGCCGAACACCGAGTGCGACATGCCGTGGCCGATGTACGACATCCGCCGCAGCACGACGTAGACGCCAATCAGCCCGCACAGCGCGCCGACCATCGTGGCCGCGATGAGCGCGTGCCGCATGAACTCGTACTGCAGCGGGTCGGTGAGCGTGTGCATCAGTGGCGCCCCGCCTCCGCCGGCCTGCGCAGTTCCTCGAACAGGTGCGGGCTTTCGGCGACCAGCGTCATCCCGTTGAGCACGACGACGTTCATCTCCGCGTTGTACGTCCGGCCCAGGATCTCCGGCGTGAACACGTCCTCCGGCGCGCCGGTGGCAATGACGTGACGGTTCACGCAGACGACGTGCGGCAGGTGGGCCGCGACGGCGTTCAACTCGTGCGTCGTGAGGATGATCGTCACGCCCTCCCGGTTGAGGTCGGCGAGCATGTGCAAGACGTCGTCGCGCGTGGCGATGTCGACGCCGGTCGTCGGCTCATCGAGCAGCAGCAGCCGCGAATCGCGCATCAGCGCCCGCGCGAGGAACGCGCGTTGCTGCTGCCCGCCCGACAGCGCGCGGATGTGCCGCTTCGCATAGCCGGCGATGCCCAGCCGTTCGAGGATCGCCTGCATCCGCTCGCGGTCAGCGCGTCGCGGCCACGGGAAAGGGCCGGAGTTCATCGCCCGGCCCATCATGACCACCTCCTCAACGGTGACCGGGAAGTTCCAGTCGACCGTCTGGAGCTGCGGCACGTACCCCGCCCGGGCCGAACCGGCGCCGCTCACGCGCTTGCCGTCGATCAGCACCTCGCCGTGCTGCAACGGGACGGTGCCGAGCATGGCGCGGAGCAGCGTCGTCTTCCCCGAACCGCTCGGCCCCACGACGCCGACGAACTGCCCCGCCTCGATGTCGAGCGTGATGTTCTCGATGGCGGGCTTCCCGTCGTACCCCGCGTCCACGTGCCGCAAGCTGATGATCGGACGCATCGCGACTATCCCTGCGTGTACGTGTTCTCGACCGGGAATCCGTCAAACACCGCGGCGCTGCCGCCGAGCGCCTCGACGAGCGTGCGCATGTTGAAGACGAGCATGCCGACGTAGGTGTGCTCCGGCGCATCCTCGTCGCCCGGCGGTGCGTCATCGCTGAGCTGCGTAACGTACTTGGCGCCCGTCTCCTTGGCGATCTGCTCGGTGACCGGGCTCGGGAACACCTCCGATCCGAAGACCGCCGGCACGCCCTGCTCCTTGATCTCGTCGATCAGGTCGGCGACGTCCTTCGCGCTGGGCTGAGCGAAGCTCGACGGCTGGATCGCGCCGACGACCGTCCAGCCGTAGCGGCGCGCCCAGTACGCCCAGGAGTCGTGATAGGTGAGCAGCTTGCGGTTATCTTCGGGCACCGTCGCGGCGGCGGCCTCGATGGCTGCGTCGAGCTGGTCGATCACTCCCTCGAACGCCGCGAGGTTCGCGTCGAAGTATGCCTTGTCGCCGGGGGCGTTTTCGCCAAGCCAGCGGGCCGTGAGCCGCGCGTACGACCGCGCGTACTCGGGGTCCATCCACAGGTGCGGATTCGGCTTGCCCTCCGCCTTCGGGAACGAGAAGTCGTACAGGAAGCCATCCGCCGGGTCATCGCCGGACAGGGTGTTGTCCGCGAGCTTGTAGATCTTCGACGCGTCGGGCAGGTTCTCTTTCGCGATCTCCTCGCTCGTGCCCTCGAGGTCCGCGCCGTTCATGATAAAGATGTCGGCATCAGCAAGCGTGCGCGCGTCGCCCGTCGACGGCTCGTAGGTGTGCGAGTCGACGCCGTCCGGGATGATCCCGGTCAGCTCAATGCGGTCGCCGCCGATGTTGCGGACGATGTTCGTGATAGGCGCGACCGTCGTCACCACCTTCAGCGCGCCGACCGTGTGCCCCCCGTCCGGCGTCGCGGTCGGCGACGCGCCGTCATCGTCACCGCCGCACGCGGCCATCACGGCCGCGCCCAGCGCGGCGATCACGGTGATTGCGAGCAGCGTGCCTCGCGTCCTGCGCATCCGTTGTCCTCCTGTCGTCGTTGCCTAGTTCGCGGACTGGCGCTGGCATTCGGCGCACAGCCCGAAGATCGCGAAGTGGTCGATGTCCGCGCGGAACCCCAGGTCCCGCGATAGCCCCTCGCCCAGTTTCTCCAGGTACCGGTGGTCGATCTCCTGCACGGTGTTGCAGCCCTTGCAGATGACGTGATGGTGCCGCTCGGCGCCGACCCACTCGAACGCGGCGTCGCCGCTGCCCATGTGCGTCTCGGAAATGAGGCGCATGTCTTTCAGCACCGTCAGCGTGCGGTACACGGTCGAGATGTCGACGTAGGGATAGGCGGCCTTCACGCGCTCGTAGATGTCGGAGGCGGTGAGGTGCCCGCTCGCGTGCCGCAACGACGTGAGGATCATCATCCGCTGGGGGGTCATTTTGTGCCCGGACCCGCGGAGCGCGGTGACGGTTTCGGATTCGCAGCTCATGGCTTCCGGCGGCTAACTGCAATTATTTGCAGTTACCATACACCCGAAATATGGCGTCGCGCAACTGCCGGGAAGCGCGCGTACCACGCATTGCTGACGGCTGCTGACAGCAGTGCCCCCGGCGTTATGTAGTGTTTACCCCGGGGAGCGTCAGGGCAATCGTGACGCCCGAGGCGTCGTTGCGGGCGGCGATGTGCCCGCCGTTCATTTCCACCAGCTCCCGTGCGATGGCGAGCCCGAGCCCGCTCCCGCCTGACGTCCGCCGCGCCCGGTCGCCGCGGAAGAAGCGGTCGAACAGCCGCGGCAGGTCCTCCTCTTCGATGTGCGAGCCCGTATTGCTCACCTCGCACTGCACGCCGGCGCCGTTCTTCGATGCGCGCACCGCGATCTGGCCGCCGGGCGGCGTGAACTTCGCCGCGTTCTCGAGCACGTTGGTCATCGCCCGCTCGACCTTGTCCGGGTCGACCCGTCGCAACACCAGGTCGCCGCTGACGTCGGCGGTGAGATCGATGTCTTTCTCGCGCGCCTGCGGTTCGATCCGTCGCACGCAGCGGGTGACGACGTCGGCCAGCGGCACGTCCTCGTGCGCGGCGACCAGCTGCCCGGCATCGATCTCGCCGAGATACAGCAGGTCGGCGAGCAGCGCGTTCACGTGCAGCGCTTCGTCGCGGATCACATTGCCGATGCGCGCCACATCCGCTGCCGGCGCTGTGCCGTCGGTCAGCGACGTCGCGTAACCCGTGATCGACGTCATTGGCGTCTTCAAGTCGTGCGAAACGTTGGCGAGCAGCGCCCGCATCTGTGCGTCGCGCTGGCCCACGCGCTGGCTCATCGTGCTGAACGACCGTGCGAGCCGCCCGATCTCGTCGTCGCGGCCGACCTCGACCCGCTGCGAAAAGTCGCCGCGCGCCATCGCCTCCGACGCCGCCGTCAGCCTGCGCACGGGGTGCGCGACCTGCCGCGCCAGCAGGATCGACGCCAGCACGGAGATCGGGATCGCGACGAGCGCCGCCAGACCGAGCCCCGGCAGCACGCCCAGCCACGCATCGGCGATGTTGTCCGACTCCACCGCAAGCACGATGCGGAACGGCAACTCGCTCCCGTGTCGCGTCACGATGCGCGACGACGCCGACACGAACGTGATGTTGTCTTCCGGGAACCCCGGCTCGGGCTCCCAGGCGATGAACCCGCGCTGCACATCCTCGAACGAGGACTGCGGGATGCTGAGGTGCTCGCCGGTCACACGGCCGCCCGTGTCGTGCAGGATCGTGCCATCCGGCGCGATGACGAGGATGCGCGCATCCTGGTCATCGGCCAGTTCGTCGAGCGTCTCGGCGAACGTATGCTCCTCGTCATCCTCTTCATTGTCGGGAAGCAGCGCGACGAACGCCTGCTGATAGATCGCCGGTGACGCGGCGGCGACGCGTTCGAGCGCCTGCGTGCGCCGTTCATCGCGCGTGCGCGCGACGAACACGGCGCCGGCGAGCAGGATCGACAGCGCCATGACCGCCGTGAGCGAGAGCATCAGCTTGCTCTGGAAGCTGAACAGGAACGAGCGAACGCGCGCCATGCTACGCCGGGATCGCCTCCACGAGACGGTAGCCGCTGCCCCAGACCGTCTCGATCTTCAGTCCTGAGCCGTCGAGCTTGCTTCGCAGCCGGACGATGTGCACATCGACCGTGCGCATGCCGTAGAACGACGTGCCCCACACCAGGTCCAGCAACTTCTCGCGGTCGAGCGTGACATTGGCGAACCGCGCGAATGTCGCGAGCAGGTCGAACTCCTTCGGCGTGAGCGGCACCGGCTCGCCCTTGACCGTCGCCAGCCTGTTCCGCACATCCATCCGCAACTCGCCGATCGCGATGTTCTCCGCCGCATCCGGGCCGTGCTCGCCGCTGCGGCGCAGCACGGACTGCACGCGCGCCACGAGCTCCGCCGGGTTGAACGGCTTGGTCACGTAGTCGTCGGCGCCAAGTTGCAGCCCGGCGACCTTGTCGATATCGGAGCCGCGCGCAGTGAGCAGGATCACCGGCAGGTCGCCCCGCCGTCGAATCGCGCGCATCAGCTGCAGCCCGTCGGGGCCCGGCATCATGATGTCGAGCACGGCGAGGTCGACGCGTTCGTCGCGCAGAATGCGCTGCGCCGCATCGCCGTCCGGCGCGACGACGACGTCGTACCCGGCCTTCGCCAGGTACATGCGCACCAGGTCGGCGATGTTCCGGTCATCGTCGGCCACAAGGATGCGTGTGCGGTCTTCGGTCGGTGCGTTCATAAATGTTGCGTCTCCAGTGTAAAAGGGACGGCAGGACGCGCCCGCCCTGCCGTCCGTGCCGGTCTAGGAGCGGGACGCCGGCGCGAATTCGCGCAGGTCGATCCCGTCGTCGTCCGCGCCGCCGCCGAACGGCATCCCGCGCTTGAAGGACGGCGCGAAGCCGCCGCACCCCGAGTCGACGATGTCGTCCAGCCGCTCCGTCAACCCGCCCAGGATGTCATCGGCGCGGTCCTGCGTGAGGGCGCCGCTGGCGACCGCCTCGTCGAGCGCCGTCTTCGCCTCTGTCTCGATGAACGACTTCAGCTCATCGCGGCTCTTGCCGTGCGCCCCGGCCACCGATGCGAGCGTCGCGTCGTCGGCCGCCAGCTCGTCCCGCAGCTGCTCCTCGGTGATGCCGAGGAACTCCGCAAGCTTCTCCTTCGCTTCGCCGAGCCCGGGCAAACCCGGGAAGCCGCCGAACCGGTGACCGGCGAATGCCGGACGCGTCCCATCGATCAGCGCGTCGACGTTCTCGCCCAGCCGCTGCTCGATGGCGTCCGCCTGTTCCTGCGTGAGCTTGCCGTCGGCGACCGCCTCGTCGAGCTTGGCGCCCGCCTCGTTCTGGATGAACGACTTGAGCTCGTCGCGGCTCTTGCCGTGCGCCTCGGCGACCGTTGCAAGGGTCGCTCCGTCGGCCTCCAGTTCGTCCTCCAGCTGATCCTCGGTGATGCCGAGGAACTCCGCTAGGCGTGCCTTCGCATCGCCG
The DNA here is from genome assembly GCA_021462855.1 of Dehalococcoidia bacterium. Lineage (GTDB taxonomy): Bacteria > Chloroflexota > Dehalococcoidia > DSTF01 > JACRBR01 > DTUCFX13. The sequence goes on from JAJTXQ010000039.1 coordinate 55,989, forward strand.
AGGCCGAATCCACTCTTGAACCCAAATCCGAAGGCGTGTCCATTTGCGCGGAAGCCGAAGTCTCCGCGGCCCCAGCCATGCCCGAACCCCGGGTCCGCCGGCAGGTCATCGAGCCGCTCCTTGAGCGCGTCGGCCTGCTCCTGGGAGAGGTCGCCGCTGGCGACCGCCTCATCGATCTGCTCGGTCCGCACGTCCTTGATGGCCTGATCGAGCTTCGGCCGGTCGATGCCCAGCTTCGCCGCCACCCGGTCGAGGAACGATGTCCCGTCCGATTCGCCCGACTGCTGCGCCATGACGGCGCCCGCGCCGGCCAGCGCCAGGACACCGAAAAGCGCTCCTGCGAGCAATGTTCGCCGCTTCATCCACACCTCCCGACTGAACCGGTATCTCGTGCCTGCATGCATCGTAGCGAGGCCGCGCCTTCGGACGTGTTTCGAAGGCATTAGCGGGCAGCAGCGGACCTCGGGACCTTTTTTCGGGCGGCCCCCATCAGATCCACACGCCGCGGCCGATGTCTTGGGTGAACAACTGAGATCGCTCCGACAAAGGCAAACCCGCCGAAAGGCGGCGACGCAAAGCTACGGGCCTGTGTCCCCTTCCGGGATATGGCCGCCGAGCCGCCGAAGGCACCACGGGACGTCGGAGTCTGCAGCCCTCATCCGCTGCGGATGCAGGGCATTTTCTCTGCTCTCCGGCACCCCTTGACGGAGAGATCGGTGTCGTCGTTCGCTGCTTGGCACTGTCTTCGCGAATCCACGCCCAGCCGGCCGTCGTTTGGCGTCGGCAACCGTCTCGCCGTCCTCGCACACGCACATTCGGACGAAGTCCGTCCCGGTCACCTCACCCCAACCCCTTACCCCAACCCCCGTGACCGGGGCCAGCGCACGGAGTGCGCGCTGCGTTCGAGCGAAGAGGCGTCGCACCTGCATCGCCGGCGAATGCGTTCCGCCGGCGAGTGACGCCCACCGGGTCGGCCGGGAGCGCATACTCCCGCGCCATCGAGCCCCAACCGAGCGGCGCTGCCGCATCGCGGCGGCTCCCGGCCTGACCCGGCCTGCCTCATGCCCCTCAGAGACGCACCGCGCCGGGACTCGCGTTGTCATCGCCACCACTGGTTCTTGACAACACAACGCTCCCGCGTAAGATAGCGGCAGTAGTGCCCTGTCTCGTCCCCGCATCATAGGAGTCTCGTAATGACACGGACGTCGTCGGTTCGCGCCCTGCTGTCCCTCTTCGGCATCGTGACGCTCGCTACGGCGGCGATAGCGCTCAACGCCTTCCGAGATACGCAGGTCGCGCGTGGCATCTCGTTCCCGTTCGCGCTGATCGTCGACTGCGACGCTTCGACCGGGACAATCGAGGCATCGTGCACGTACCCGGGCGGCACCCCGAGCATCACGACGCGCGTCGTCATCCAGAACAACACGGGCACGTATGACCCGCCCACCCCCGGTTACAACACGAACCTCGCGGCGATGGCATTCGAGCTCATCGGCGACAACCAGACAGTATTCAACCCGCCGCCCGGGGTGGACGCGAATTTCAACGCCAACCCGGACTTCGATGAGACGGGCGTGGGGGCCGTCGGCAGCTGGAACTGCAACCTCGTGCCGTCGTCACCCGACGTCGACCCCAGCCCTACGGTCTCCGCGTCGTTCCTCACGTGCTTCGCGACCTCGCTCACGGTGCCCCCGCTGAACGACGGGTCTACGCTCTCGCTTGCCATGGTCAAGTACAACGTGGTGGGCATGGGGACGCTGAATCTCTCGTTCCAGAACGTGGTCATGGGCGACACCGACGGGATCGAGCTCATCAGCTGCAACCCGGTGGCGACAACCGAAGGCGACTGCATCGGCGCCATCGTGAACGTTGTCCCGCCCACCGACACGCCGACGTTCACGAACACGCCGACGCCGACCGACACACCGACGGCCACCGAGACGCCGACCGCCACCGACACGCCGACGGCCACGCCTACCCCGTCGATCCCCGACACCGACGGCGACGGCCTCAACGACGTGCAGGAGGCGCTCCTCGGCACGAACCCGAACGATGCCGACTCCGACGACGACGGCCTCAACGATGGCCAGGAGGTCATGACCACGCTGACCGACCCGCTTGACCCGGACTCCGACAACGACGGGCTCAGCGACGGCGACGAGGTCAATACCACCAACACCAACCCGCACGTCGCCGACTCCGACAGCGACGGACTCAGCGATGGCGACGAGGTGAATACGACCAACACCGACCCGAACGACGCCGACTCCGACGACGACGGCGTCTATGACGGGCCCGAGGTCAATACGTTCAACACCGACCCGAACGACGCCGACTCCGACGACGACGGGCTCAATGACCTCCAGGAGCTCGTCATCGGCACCGACCCGAACGACGCCGACACCGACGGTGATACGCTGCCCGACGGGCAGGAGGTCATCACGCTCGGCACGTCGCCGCTGCTGCAGGACACCGATGGCGACGGACTCGACGACAACGTCGAGGTCAACACGACGAACACCGATCCGACGGACTTCGACACCGACAACGACAGCCTGGGCGATGGCGCCGAGGTCAATGTCCACAACACCGACCCGAACGACGACGACTCCGACGACGATGGCATCATCGACGGCGGCGAGGTGATCACCTACCTGTCGAACCCGAACGCGCCCGACACGGACGCGGACACGATGCCCGACGGGTTCGAGGTGCTGAACTCCTGTCTCAACATCCTCGTGCAAGACGGGCTGTTCGACCCCGACGGCGATGCGGTGCAGAGCGTTAACGAGCTCACGCAGCTCACGCTCCCCTGCAACCCCGACACCGACGCCGACGGCTTCAAGGACAAGAAGTCGACCACGCATGACCGGAACAACGCGAACGCGAACGTCGATAACTGCATCGTCGACCCGAACCCGTCGCAGCTCAACTCCGACGCCGACTTCGTTGACCTGTCGCCGCTCCTGCTCGACGACCTGACGCACCCTGTTTCCGACGAACTCGGCGATCCGTGCGATCCCGACGCCGACGCCGACGGTCTGCCCAATACCACGGAAACGGGCGGCCCGCCGTGCGGCACCGCCTCCGGCCCGACGAACCCGCTCGCGGCCGACAGCGACGGCGACCGCGCGCTCGATGGCGCCGAATGCCTGCTTGGGTTCAACCCCAACAACCCGGCCAGCCGGCCGACCGGCGCGGGCGGCCCGACGGATCCGGACAGCGACCGGCTGAATACCTTCATCGAGATCGTCCTGGGCCTGAACCCGAACAACAACGACACCGACGGCGACGGTATCGCCGACGGCACCGAGGTCATCGCCTGGAACAGCAATGGCGCACTGTCCGACACCGACGGGGACCTCTGTCCCGACAACCGCGAGATCGCATCGGTCAACGGCGACCGTCTGGTGAACGTCATCGATCTGCAAATCATCGCTGCGAACGTCGCTGTGTCCCCGAGCCCTGCGTACATCCTGGGGCTCGACATCAATCGCGATGGCTCGACGAACGTCATCGACCTGCAGGTTGTCTCACGTAATGTCGGCGCCTGCTAACCGCGCGCCCGTGACGGCACCATATGAGGCCCCCGCAACGGCGGGGGCCTCATTCGTTACGGCGGCGCGCCTTCGCGGGCGGTACGCTCACCATGGAGGTGGCTGCCATGACCATGCGCATCGAGCGTGACTCACTCGGCGAAGTGCAGGTGCCCGCCGACGCGCTGTACGGCGCGCAGACCGCGCGCGCGGCGGAGAACTTCCGTATCTCCGGCCTGCGCGCGCACCCGGCGCTCATCCGCGCGACGGCGCTGGTCAAGGCTGCATCGGCGCGGGCGAACGCCGAGCTCGGCAAGCTCGATGCCCGCGTCGCGGAAGCCATCGCCGCCGCCGCGCAGGAGGTCGCCGGCGGCGCGCATCGCGAGCAGTTCATCGTCGACGTGTTCCAGGCGGGCGCCGGCACGTCGCACAACATGAACGCGAACGAGGTCATCGCCACGCTCGCCAACCGGCGCCTCGGTGAAGAGCGCGCGGTGCACCCCAACGATCACGTGAACATGAGCCAGTCGACGAACGACACCGTGCCCGCGGCGATCCGTGTCGCGGCACTCGACCTCGCCCGCGCGCTGCTGCGCTCCCTCGACGATCTCGCCGGCGCGTTCGAAGCAAAGGGGCGCGAGTTCGACGGCATCCTCAAATCCGCCCGCACGCACCTGCAGGACGCGGTTCCCGTCCGCCTCGGACAGGAGTTCAGTGCGTGGGCATGGACGGTGCGGCGCGACCGCGAGCGGGTCGAGCGCTCACTCGGCTCCCTGCGCGAGATCAACCTCGGCGGCACGGCAGCCGGCACCGGCATGAACACGCACGAGCGCTACGCGGAGACGGTCGCGCGCCACCTCTCGGCGCTGACGGGCGAGGACCTGCGCCCCGCCGGCGACCTGCTCGCCGTGACGCAGTCGATGGCGGACTTCGCGCACGTCTCGGCGGCGCTGCGGACGTGCGCGCTCGACCTCCTGCAGATCACGAACGACCTGCGGCTCCTCTCGTCCGGGCCGCGCACGGGGCTCGCCGAGATCGCGCTGCCGGCGCTCCAGCCCGGATCCTCGATCATGCCCGGCAAGGTCAACCCCGTGGTGCCCGAGATGACGGCGATGGTGTGCTTCCAGGTCTGCGGCAACGACCTCACGGTCGCCATGTCGGCGCAGGCGGGCCAGCTCGACCTGAACGTCATGATGCCGGTGATCGCGCACGACCTGCTGCAATCGTTCGACATCCTCACGAACGCCTGCTCCACGCTCGACCAGCGCTGCGTGCGCGGCATCACGGCCGACGAGGCGCGCGCGCGCCATTACTTCGAGTCGAGCGTGGGCATGGCGACCGTGCTGAACCCGCTCATTGGCTACGACGCAGCGGCGAAGGTGGCGCAGGAGTCGGCGCGCACGGGCGAGACGATCGTCGCCGTCGTGCGGCGCCAGGGCCTGCTTACGGAGGCTCAAATCGAAGCGCTGTTCGCCCCGGAACGGCTGACCGAACCGCACGAGTGACGCCGCACGCCCCGCCGATCTATGCTTGCGCCCACATGACGTCCTACTACCTCTCACAGGCATACGACGCGCCGTCGGCATTCATCTGGTCGGTGCTGACGGACTTCCCGAGGTGGCCCGAGTGGTTCCCGCGCATGACCGAGATGCGCGTCGAGGGCAACGGCGGCGCACCCGGCCGCGGCGCCGCGCTCCTCGCCGTGGGCGCCTTCCCGGACGAGTGGACGCGCTGGCACATCGCGACGTGGAACGAGCCGGCGCTGCTGATCTGCGAGTACGTCGATTCCAACGTGCCCGTCTCGCACGGCATCCAGACCGCGTACCTGCAGTTCGAGCTGTTCGATGACCCCGACGGCTGCACGCTCGAGGTCGAGATCGGAGCGGAGGGCGGTGGCATCGTCGGCGACTTCTTTGTCGGCATGACGTTCGGGAGTGGCGCGCGCCGCATGCTCCCGCAGCTCGTCGACGCGTTCAGCGACCACGTGGTCCGCCGCGCACGGGCGCCGTGACGCTCCTGCCTGGCAAGCTTCCTTCGGCGCTGCTCGCCGGCCTGCTGTCGCGCGTCACGCCGCGCGACCCGCGCGTGCTCGTCGGCCCGGGCATCGGCCGCGACGCCGCGGTGATCGACATGGGCGACCGGCTCCTCGTCGCGAAGATGGACCCCGTCACCTTTGCCGTGGATCGCATCGGCTGGTACGCCGTGAACGTCAATGCCAATGACATCGCCTGTATGGGCGCGCGCCCGGCGTGGTTCATGGCGACGGCCCTCCTGCCGGAAGGCGCCGACGCCGAGCTCCCCGCGCAGATCTTCGACGATGTGGCGGCGGCGTGCGACGCCCTTCGCATCGAGCTCATCGGCGGGCACACGGAGGTGACGATCGGGCTCGACCGCCCGATCATCGCCGGCGCCATGCTCGGCGAGACGACGCGCGACGCGCTCGTCCGCGGCGAGGGCGTGGTGCCGGGCGACGCCGTGCTGCTCACGAAGGGCGTCGCGATCGAAGGCACGGCGCTGGTCGCCACCGACGCAGCGCCGGCGCTGCGCGCGCGCGGTGTGCCGCACGATGTCATCGAGCGGGCCGCCCGCATGCTCCACGACCCGGGCATCAGCGTGGTCAACGACGCGAGGGCGGCGTGCGCCGCCGCGCCCCCGCGGCTGCTCCATGACCCGACCGAAGGCGGCGTCGCCACCGCGCTGCAGGAGATGGCGACGCTCGCCGGCGCGACGATCCGCGTCGATCCTGCGGCGATCCGCGTGTACGACGAGACGCGTATCATCTGCGGCGCTCTCGCGATCGACCCGCTCGGACTGCTTGCCTCGGGTGCGCTGCTGGCGATCGTCGCTGCCGGCCATGCCGCCGCGGTGATCGATGCGCTGCGCCACATTGCGGTAGATTGCCGGGTCATTGGCGCCGTCGAATCCGGCCCGCCGAGGGTTATAATGGGCGCCAGGGATTCAGAGGAGCCGTTCCCCCCCTTCGCCCGCGACGAGCTCGCGCGCTTCTTCGACGAGGACGCGAGCGCGGCGGACGCCTGATCGAGCAAGATTCCGGAAGGACGAGTGCATGACGTCGGAAGCGCGAGCCCGCACACTAGGCGAACTCAAGGCATCGGGCTACAAGCCTTCGACCGTGAAGGAGGAGATGCGGCGCAACCTCATCAGGCGCATCCGCGCGGGTGAGCCGCTCTTCCCCGGCATCTACGGGTACGAGGAGTCTGTCGTCCCGCAACTCGAAAACGCGATCCTGTCCGGGCAGGACATCATCTTCCTCGGCGAGCGCGGGCAGGCTAAGTCGCGCATGATCCGCTCGCTCACCGGCCTGCTCGACGATGCGCTGCCGATCATCGCAGGCAGCGAGTTGAACGAAAGCCCGTTCGAGCCGATCACCAACGCATCGGCCCGGCGCGTTGCCGAGGAGGGCGACAACCTGGCGATCGAATGGGTCAGCCGCGACCGCCGTTACGGCGAGAAGCTCGCGACGCCGGACATCACGATCGCCGACCTGATCGGCGAAGTCGACCCGATCAAAGTCGCCGAGGGCCGCTACCTGTCGGATGAGCTCACGATCCATTACGGGCTCATCCCGCGCACCAACCGCGGCATCTTCTGCATCAACGAGCTGCCGGACCTTGCGGAGCGCATCCAGGTCGGATTGCTCAACATCATGGAGGAACGCGACGTGCAGATCCGCGGTTACCGCGTCCGCATGCCGCTCGATGTGCTGGTCGTCGCATCGGCCAACCCGGAGGACTACACGAACCGCGGCCGCATCATCACGCCGCTCAAGGACCGCTACGGCGCCCAGATCCGCACGCACTACCCGCGCAGCGTCGAGCACGAGATCGACATCATGGAGCAGGAGAGCTCCGCCTTCGACGACGCGGACTACAAGGTCAGCGTGCCGCAGTACATGAAGGAGATCGTGGCCGAGATCACGCGGCTCGCGCGACGCAGCCCGGATGTCAACCAGCGCTCCGGCGTCTCGGTGCGCGCGTCGATCGCCGACTATGAGAGCCTGCTGGCGAATGCCATGCGCCGCAGCATCCGCATCGGCGAGAACGATGTCGTGCCGCGCATCAGCGACCTGCCGTACGTCATCCCGACGATCACCGGCAAGGTGGAGTTCGAGACGGTGGAGGACGGCAAGGAAGAGCAGATCATCGAGAAGCTCATCCACCAGGCGGTCGTCGCCGTCTTCAACCGCCACTTCAACGTCGTTGACCTCGAAGACATCGTGACGAAGTTCAAGGCCGGCCAGTCCGTCGAGGTGGGTGACCAGATGTCGTCCAACGCCTACGTCTCGCTGATGAAGGCGGTCGATGGCCTGCCGCGCGCCGTCGCCACGCTCGACACCGGCGAGAACCCCGCCCTCGTCGCGAGCGCGATCGAGTTCATCCTTGAAGGGCTGCACCTGAACAAGCGCCTCAACAAGGATCGCGTCAGCGGCCGGACGCAGTACCGTGGATAGCCGCAGCCGGGCATAGCCGGCCCGGCCGGCGCCACGCCGCGTGGCGCGGCGCCGTCACCTGGAGCAAGGGAACAACGCGATGGTCGCCTTTCGATACAGCGAATGGGACGGCAGCCAGGAGATCCCGCCGCTCGCCGCCGACGAGGTGCTCGAGGCGCTGACCGACGACCTCATGAACTTCGGCGACCTGCAGCATGCGATGCGCAACCTGCTCCAGCGCGGCATGCGCGGCAACATGGGCAACCGGCTGCAGGGCCTGCGCGACCTGCTGCAACAACTCCGGCAACAGCGGCGCAACACGCTCGACCGCTACAACCTCTCGTCGGTCATGGACGACATCCGCCAACGGCTCGACGAGATCCTGCAGATGGAGCGCGACACGATCGACCGCCGCCTCGATGAGGCGACCGGCGGCCGGCAGCCAGAGCAACCTCGCGACGGGCAGGACGGCGGCCAGGCGCAAGCGGGCGCGGACGACGCTGCAGACGCGCCTGACGGCGGCGAGCGCCGCGCGCAACGCCAGCGGGGCTCGCAGCAGAGCGGCGGCCAGACGCAGCCGGGCGCGCAGGGCCAGCCGGGGTCGCGCCAGAGCGGCGGACCGCAGGACGGCGGACAGCAGGCAAGCGAGCAGGGCGCGGAGCAGACGGGCGGCGAGCGCGACCAGTTCGCCGAGATGCTGAAGAACATCGCCAACCGCAAGAAGGGCTTCCTCGACAACCTGCCGCAGGATCCGCCGGGCGCCGTGAAAGAGCTGCAGAACTACGAGTTCATGGACCCGGAGGCGCAGCACAAGTTCACCGAGCTCATGGACATGCTGAAGAAGGCCGTCACCGACACCTTCTTCAAGGACCTGCACGACCAGATCGCCAACATGTCGCCCGAGGACATGGCGCGCATGAAGCAGATGGTGAAAGACCTGAACCAGATGCTCAGCGACCGCCTCGCCGGCAACGAGCCCGACTTCGACGGCTTTATGCAGAAGTACGGCGCCCTCTTCGGCCCCAACCCGCCGCAGTCGCTCGACGAGCTCATCGAGCAGATGCAGTCGCAGATTGCACAGATGCAGAACTTGCTCGACAGCATGCCGGGCGACATGCGCCAGCAGTTGCAGGAGCTGCTGCAGGACAAGATCGGTGACCCCGACCTGCAGGCCGAGCTCTCGGAGCTGCAGTCCAACCTCGAATTCCTCATGCCGATGCGCGATTTGCGCAACCAGTACCCGTTCCGCGGCGACGAGGAACTCGACCTCAACCAGGCCATGCAGCTCATGGACCGCATGCAGTCGATGGACGAGCTCGAACGGCAGCTGGAGCGCACGCAGTACGGCGGCGACATCGACGAGATCGACCAGGACAAGCTCCGCGAGCTGCTCGGCGACGAGGCGTCAGAGACGCTCGACCAGCTCAAGCAGTTCCTCGAGATCCTCGAGGATGCCGGGTACATCCAGCGCAAGGGCAACACCTGGGAGCTGACGCCACGCGGCACGCGCAAGATCGGCCAGAAGGCGCTCGGCGAGATCTACGCGCAGCTGAAGAAAGACTCATTCGGCAAGCACGCCCTCCGCGACAACGGCCAGGGCGGCGAACGCGCCGACGACACCAAGAAGTACGAGTTCGGCGACCCGTTCCACCTGGCGCTCGACAAGACGATCATGAATTCGCTGCAGCGCGAAGGCGCGTCGGTGCCGGTCCGCCTCGACAAGGACGACTTCGAGGTCTACCGCTCGGAGCTGCTGACGCAGACCGCGACGGTGATGATGGTCGACCTGTCGTGGTCGATGGCGCTGCGCGGCTCATTCCAGGCAGCGAAGAAGGTCGCGCTCGCGCTCAACAACCTCATCCGCAGCCAGTTCACGCGCGACAGCCTGTACATCATCGGCTTCTCGGCCTACGCGCGGGAGTTGAAGGCCGAACAACTGCCGTACGTGCGCTGGGACGAGTCGGTGCTCGGCACGAACATGCACCACGCGCTGATGCTCGCGCAGAACCTGCTGTCGAAGCACAAGAGCGGCACGCGCCAGATCATCATGATCAGCGACGGCGAGCCGACGGCCCACCTCGAGCGCGGCCGCTCCTACTTCGCCTACCCGCCGAGCCCGATCACGATCCGCGAGACGCTCAAGGAAGTGAAGCGCGCCACGCAGAAGGGCATCGTCATCAACACCTTCATGCTCGACCGCAACTACTACCTGAAGGAGTTCGTCAACCAGGTCGCAAAGATCAACAAGGGCCGCGTCTTCTACACGACGCCCGACAAACTCGGCCAGTACATCCTTGTCGACTACGTGCAGAACAAGCGCAAGAACGTCAGCGGACAGTAGCCGCGTGTCGCAGGAGTCGCAGCATGCCGCCGCCGCAGACGCGATCCGCGTCGCCACCGGGGATGACCTTCCGGCGCTGCTCGACCTGCTGAACCAACTCCACGACGTGCCGGAGACGCTTGGAGACCAGCACCGCGCCGCGTTCGCAGCCGTTACCGCTGACCCGCGGCAGCGCCTCTTCGTCGTCGAACGGGAGGGCCGCCTGCTGGCCAGCGCGGCGCTCGTCGTCGTCCCGAACGTCACGCACGGCGGCCGCCCGTACGCCATCGTGGAAAGCGTGGTGGTCGATGAAGCCGCGCGCGGCAGCGGCGTGGGAACGAGGTTGATGCGTCACATCATCGCTCGCGCGCGCGACGACGGCTGCTACAAGATCGCACTCACCAGCCGGAAGCACCGCGTGGACGCCCACCGGTTCTACGCGCGCCTGGGATTCGAGGCGACGAGCGAAGGGTTTCGCCACACGCTCGTCGGGGACTGAACGCTACAGCCGCTTGCGCATCACGGCGTGATGCTTGCTGTCGCGCACGTGCTCGAATCCCGCCGCCTCGTACATCTTGCGAGATCCGTGGTACGCGCCGGCGTCGCTCTTCGGGTCGCGCGGCGGGAACGACTCGACCGACGTGCAGCCGCGCTCGCGCAGCGCATCGCACCCCGCATCGAGCAACCGCGAGGCGAGCCCCTGCCCGCGGTACTGCGGCGCGATGACGAAGCAGACGATCGCGCCGGGCCGCTCTGGGTCCACGGTCTCGAACCCCGGCGTCCGGTCGAGCAGCGGCAGGCCGCTCCGCGGCTGCGCGTTGCACCACCCGGCGATGCGACCGCCGGCGTACGCCAGCACGCCACCCGCGCGGCCGCTGATGATGCTCTCGCGCTTCTCCGCGCGGTTATCCGCGGCGGTGCGATCCTCGAACGCGAGCGGCTCGATGTCGATCTCATACGACAGGCAGTAACAGCCGGCCCATGCCGGGTTGTCGCGGAACGCGTCCGTGTCGAAGTACTCCAGGTACTCGTCGGCGAGCGACGGCTGGAGCGCCCGGAACGCGACGTCATCGGGCAGGGGCCGGCGTTCGCCGTCCCAACCTCCGGTGCGACGCACGCGGTCGACCAGTTCGGCACGCCGGTCGTCCGAGAGCTGGACCTGCGGGTGCTCCGCTCCGGTGTGACGGATGTACGCCTCGGCCAGCGATGACGCGTCCCCGGCCTCGACCCGCGCGCCGCAGAGGCAGTTCAGCGTGCGCACGACGCTACGAGCCGCCGCCACCGCCGGCCGGGCTGGCGGCCACATCGGCCTCGCCGAGCGCCTGCCGGCCGAGCGCGCCCCGCGGCGCCTGGCCGGCGAGTGCGCGCATGGCGTTCTCGAGCATCTCCGTGCCGTCGGCGACCGAGGTCACGTCGTTCAGCCACACCGGTGGGCCGATGCGCGCGCGCACGTGGCCGGGGCGCGGCGTCCGCTGGCCTTTTGGCATGACCTCGCGCAGGCCCTCGATCCACAGCGGAATGACCGGCACCTTCGCCTGCATCGCCATGATCGTCGGGCCCGCCTTGAACTTCTGCACCTGGCCCGTCTTCGAACGCCCGCCCTCCGGGTAGATGAGGATCGACCAGCCACGCTTGAACAGCGACAGCGGGTATTCGAGCTGCTTCACGCCGCCGCCGCGATGCACCGGGAATGTGCCCATGAACAGCGAGTACCACCACGTGCGTTTGCGGCGGCTCGCGTAGAATTTGTCCGCTGCGGCGGCGATCACGATCTTCCCCCGGATCCGTTCCGGCAACGCCGAAAGCACGACGGGCGTGTCGAAGTGCGAACTGTGATTCGCGATGACGATCGCCGCGCCGCGGAATTCCTTGAGGTTCTCCCGCCCCTCGACCTCGAGCGGCTTGCAGTACCGCCGCACGTGCCGCGTGATGGCGAAGTAGCGCCCGGCGCGGCGCGCGGCACGCGCCCAGAGGTCCGTCTGCCAGCGATGCGGCTCCGTGCGATACGGCTGCATCTTGACCAGCTGCGTGAACCGGTCGAGCGAGAACATCGGGTACGTCCGCTGCCTGATCGTGCCCAGCGTCGACACCTCGGCGACGATGCTGGCGAGCGCCTCGTTGCTCGGCGCCTCGATGAATGTCACGAAATCGTACTCGCCGATCGTCGCGAACTGCTTCGTGATGCGCGCGCCGAGCCGCTGTACCTGGCGGTCGACCTCCTGCAGGCGCGCCGGATTGTCGCTGAGGCGCTTGCTCCCTTCGGCCGTGAGCTTGGTGAAGACGACGTATCCCTGCATCGGTCGGCTAGCGGCTCTTCAGCATCTGCGTGAACTGGTCGATCGGCATCGCCGGAAGCGTCGTCAGCGTCCCCGTCCCGCGCGAGCCGAGCTCGACGGAGATCCGCGCGATCGTCTCGTTGTCCGGCGCGTCGAGGATGTTGATGAAGTCGTAGCCGCCAAGCACGGCGAACTGCTGCGTAACGCGCGCGCCCATGGCCTCGATCTCGCGGTTCACCTCCTGCAGGCGTTCCGGGCGCTCCTTGAGCGTCTTGCGCCCCTCGTCGGTCAGGGTGCTGAGCATGATGTACGTGGCCATGTTCGCCTCCTCGCGTGATTGAGAAGGCTATCGTACTCCGTCCGGCCCGCCCCGAACAGATGCCAAGTCAACGTGACCGGCGTATCAGGCCACGTCCGCGAAGCGATCGAAGGGTCGCTAGACGATGGCCACGAACGTCCGCACCAGCTCCGGATCGAGCTGCGTGCCGCCGGCGCCGAGCAGGATCTGCTTCGCATCGCTCGCCGGCAGCGCGGCGCGGTGCGCCCGCGCCGAGGTCAGCGCCGCATAGACGTCGGCCACGGACAACAGCCGCGATTCGAGCGGGATCTCGTCGCCGGTGAGCATGTCCGGGTACCCCTTGCCGTCAGGGCGCTCGTGGTGGCGCGCGATCCAGAGCGCGATCTCCTCGAACCCCTGGAGCGAGCCGAGGATCGTCTCGGAGTAGTGCGGGTGCTGCCGCATCAGCTGCATTTCGGTCACCGAGAGGATGTCAGGCTTCGACATCACCCGCGCCGGCACGCCCAGCAGGCCGATGTTGTGCAGCAGCGCCGCGATCCGCACCATCTCGACGTGCCCCGCATCGAGGCCCACGCTCTCGGCGAGACGGACGGCGTGCTCCGCGGTCCGCCGCGAGTGCGCGGCGGTGAAGCCGCCTTTCGCGTCAGCGATGTCGGCAAACACCTCGGCGAATCGCATGATGCGCTTGCGGCTCTTGCGGGTGTCGATCGCGCCCTTCATCGCGCCGAGCGTCTCGGCGAGGTCATCCGAGTAGAGCCCGAGCCAGAACGCGTCGCGCCGCGTCGCGCCGAGCATCGCGCGCACCACCATCGGATCAAGCGTGGTCTCGTTGTGCTGCTCGAACGCGGATTCGAACCGCCGGCGCGCCGCAAGCGAACTCGGCTGCTCCGCGATGATGCCCTCGGCGAGGTCGGCCGCAGCGAGGACGCGCGCCTCGATCGGCGTGGCGTCACCTTCGACTCCGTCGGGGAAGCCCAGACCGTCCCAGCGCTCGTGGTGCCCGAGCACCGCTTCCGCGACCTCCTCGGGCAGGTCCAGCGAGCGGATGGTCATCGCGCCTTCAACGCAGTGCATGTGGACGGCGTCGAGCATCGACTGCACGTCGGCGAACGGCAGCTCGCCGCGCAGCTGATCCGGAGACCGCAACGGCGACGGGCCGAAGATCGCTTCTTCATCGATGCCGGCCGTGCGGCAGATGTCAGCGGCGGCGGCCGTCACGCCGATGTCGTGCAGCAGCGCTCCGAAGTACACGCCGGCGCGCTGCGCCGGTTCGAGGTCGAGCGCATCGGCGAGCGTGGTCGCGATGTAGCAGACGCGCTGCGCGTGCCCGACCGGCTTGCCTTCGGCGAGGTCGAGGCCCTGGCTGAACGCGATGGCGAGGTCGGCTGCGGTGAGCGCGTGGACCCGTTCCGGTCGCCGCGTCAGGGGCGCGGCGAGGTCGTCGAGGCTCAGCACGGGGCGGCGCGGGGGGGTGAGTTCGCTGACCACAGGCGCTCCGGTTCGATTCCAGCGTGAGCAGATGCGTCCGAGGTAAATATCGGCAGGGTTCTCCCGTACATTCAGGTGCAATCCCCCGCTGCCAGATTCGGGCCATCACCCAGACCACAACGGCAAGAAGCGGGAGAAGGGCCACGGCCCCGGGCCGCACGGCCATCGCCGGCGGGTGCCGAACGTCCCTTGACCGGCCATCGGCCGCTGCTATGATTGCGACGCCGCGCATATTCGAATCACGGGAGCCCGCTTGCGCATCCTCGCCGAAGGCGCCGCCGAGTACCTCAAGGTCGACCCCGATGGCTTCCGCGCCTGGGTCCGCGACCACAAGGACCGCACCCTCACATCCAAACTCATGTCCGCTCGCGACGCCGTCTCCCGCTTCGTCGCCGACGGCGACTACCTCGTCTTTGACTGCAACTATTTCCAGCGCGGCCCCTCGACGCTGCTCCGCGAGGTCATCCGCCAGAAGCGCCGCGACATCTGGCTGTGCGGCAAGTTCTCGTACGTCGACGTCGGCCTGCTGGTCGGGGCCGGCGTCGTGTCGAAGCTCGACTGCGGGTTCTTCTGGCCGGGCGCCACGCTTGACAACGCGGCCCGCGACGGCAGAGTCGAGGTGTTCGAGTACAGCAACGTCGTCATGACGCTGCGTCTGCAGGCGGGCGCCATGGGGCTCCCGTTCCTGCCGGTGCGGTCGTTCGGCGGCACCGATGGATTCGAGCGCTCCGGCGCCAAGCTCGTCGAGGATCCGTTTACCGGCCGTCCGATCACGCTCGCGCCCGCGCTCAATCCCGACGTCGCGCTCATCCACGTGCAGCAGTCCGACGTGTACGGCAACGCCCGTGTCTTCGGCACTGGCATCGCGCACCAGGAATCGGCGCTCGCATCAAAGAAGGTGATCATCTCGGCCGAGGAGATCATTGATACCGCGGAGATCCGGCGCGACCCGGGCCGCACGAGCATCCCGTACTACGCGGTCGATGCCGTCGTGCACGCGCCGTTCGGCGCCTGGCCGGGCAACTGCGGCGGCTACTACGGCTCAGACACGCCCGGCGTCATCGAAGCGTTCGGCGCGATCGCGCGCGACGTCGTCCCCGCGTACGCGGACAAGTACATCA
This sequence comes from Dehalococcoidia bacterium, assembly GCA_021462855.1. Lineage (GTDB taxonomy): Bacteria > Chloroflexota > Dehalococcoidia > DSTF01 > JACRBR01 > DTUCFX13. Next base: position 71,478 of record JAJTXQ010000039.1, read on the forward strand.
CGCCGTTTGAGGACGACCAGGCGATGTTCAACGCCATCGTCGGCGACGAGCGGCTCGCGAAGCTGCGCGCGGCCGAGACCATCAGTGAGGGCTATCGCGCGTGACGCCGGCGCGCGCCGGGCGGGGGAACGGCACATGACCACCATGGCGCAACCGACGAAGGTCGAGCTGCTGCACGAGCTGCGCACGACGCGCGACGACGTCATCTCGCACGTCGCGGCGATGGACGACACTGCGCTGGCCGGCGGACGCTACGAGCACGGCTGGGACGCCCGCGAGATCCTCGCGCACATCGCTTCGATCGAGTGGACATACCCGCGCCTGATCGACCTCGCGGCGCAGCCGGATGAAGCGCAGCCGGATGAGGCGCAGCCGGCCGCCAACGGCAACGGCTCGCCGGCCATCCCGGCCGCAACGGCGCCGGCGGTCAGCGACTACAACGGCCGCCAGGTCGCGAAACGCGCTGCCGCGTCCAGGAGCGACCTGCTCGACGAGTTCCGCAAGAACCGGAACGCGCTCATCGCCGCGGTCGAGGCGACGCCCGACGACATGTTCGACCGCCACGTGCGCTCCTTCGGCGGTGTCGAGGGCCCCCTCGGGGCGGTGATCCGCCTCGTCGCCATCGACCACGTCCGCGCACACCTCAACGACATGATCGGAGGCGGAGCATGACCATCGACCTCGGCCTGCGTCCCGGCACGGGCGCGCGCGCCGCATCGTTCAACGAGCGCGAGGCGCAGATCTGCACCGTCGCCCGCATGGTCGAGGACGGCAAGACGTACTGGGTGGCCGGCGGCGGCAGCCCGATGTACGCCGTGTTGATGGCCATCCGCCTGTACGCGCCCGGTGCGCAATACATCACCGAGGACGGCGTGATCGCGCCCGAGCCGATGCTGCCGTTCGAGCCGGTGATGACGATGGTCAGCTCGCGGGCCGGGTACCGCGCCCTCGCCTGGGGCACCATGAACACGGCCGGGAACCACGCCCAGCTCGGGCTCATGGACTACGGCATCCTCAACACGTTGCAGGTCGACCAGTACGGCAACATCAACTCGACGCGGACCGGAAAAGGGGAGGCGGCGCGCCGCTTCGGCGGGCCCGGCGGCGCCGACTCAATCGCCGCCCTCTGCTGGCGCACGGTCCTCATGACCGACCAGGAGAAGCGGAAGTTCGTCGAACGCGTCGACTTCATCTCGTCGCCCGGCTTCCTCGATGGCAGCGAGGGCGCGCGCGAGCGAGCGGGCCTCCCGTCGGGCACCGGGCCATTCCGCGTCGTCACGCCATGCGCCATGTACGACTACACCGAAAGTCGCCGCCTCCGCCTCGTCGCCATCGCGCCGTGGGTGACGGCCGAGCAGGTGCTCGCCGAGTGCGAATTCACGCCCGTCGTCGCCGACCAGCTCGGCACGCTCGACGGGCCGACCGAGGATGAGCTCAACCTGCTGCGCACCGAACTCGACCCGCGCGGCCAGAACACCGCCGAGCGCAGCGCCTGGATCATCTACGACGGCGAGAAGTACGAGCGCGCCGCCGGGTAACAGCAGCATCCCACCCGCGCCATCGTTATGTCGCGCACAACCGGCCGGGCGTAGCTTCTGCTATCCTTTCCGTGACGATCCGCCGATAAGTCAACTGGACGCTGCGCAAACCGGCGCCGCCCGTTCACGGAGGTTCTTCGATGTCTACGCGAGCGAAGGTTGCCGTCCTTTTCACCAAGCCGGAGACGGCGCTCGCGGACTACGAGCGTCTCATGCACCTCGCCGATGTCAAGCAGGCACTTGACCCGTCCGCCACGACGATCCTCAAGGACAACATCTCGTGGCACTTCCCGTTCCCTTCGGCCAACACCACCCCGTGGCAGCTCGAGGGTACGGTCGTCGGCCTGCGGAACGCCGGGTACAACGACCTGGTGTGCGTCCAGAACAAGACCGTCGTCACCGACGCCTTCAAGGGCGAAGACCTCAACAAGTACGTGCCGGTCTTCCGCCACCACGGCATCCCGGTGAAGTTCAACTTCCGCGACGAGGACATGCGCTGGGAGGTCTACACCCCGAAACGCAAGATGCTCGTGCTCGACAAGATCTTCCCGGGCGGCATCAAGATCCCCGACTACTTCCACGGCAAGAACATCGTCCACCTGCCGACGGTGAAGTGCCACATCTACACCACCACGACCGGCGCGATGAAGAACGCGTTCGGCGGCCTCCTCAACACGAACCGCCACTACACCCACAGCCACATCCACGAGACGCTGGTCGACCTGCTGGCGATCCAGAAGGAGATCCACCCCGGCATCTTCGCGCTGATGGACGGCACGTCGGCGGGGAACGGCCCGGGCCCGCGCATCATGGAACCCGTGCAGAAGAACGTCATCCTTGCGTCGGCAGACCAGGTGGCGATCGACGCCGTCGCGGCGAAGATGATGGGCTTCGACCCGATGAGCATGCAGTACATCGCCACCGCGCACAGCGAGGGCCTCGGCGTCGGCGACCCGGCGGAGATCGAGGTCGTCGGCGATGACGTCTCTGGCGAGTCGTGGGGGTTCAAGGTTGGCGCCACGCTGCACAGCTTCATGGGGTATCTGGCGTGGTTCGGCCCGACGAAGGTGCTGCAGAAGGCGATCTTCCACACCCCGATCGTCCACGCCACGAACCTCTTCTCCGAGGCGTTCCACGACTACTACCACTGGCCGATGAAGGAAAAGAAGATCTACGAGCGCTGGCTCAGGGAGTCACCCTGGGGCAACCTCTTCCAGAAGTACATCGACGAGGGCGCGCAGGCGCCGTCCACCGCGCCGGTCGCCACCGCCTGACGCGCCGCGCTCCGCGCATGACGCCAACGGCCGGAGTGATCGCTCCGGCCGTTTCGTGTCCGGCGTGCGGCGCGGTCAGCGCATGAGCGACGGGTCGCTCTCCTCCGCCAGGTTGAACTGCCGCACGAGACGGAAGTAGCGCCGGTCGACCGTCCGGTTACGTCCGACGACCTCGGAGAACGGCACCGGCACGATCTCGAGCCCACGCAGCGCCGTGATGACACCCGTGTGGCCCTCGTGCAGGTAGTCGACGGCGGTTGCGCCCATCTGCGTCGCGAGCACCCGGTCGAACATCGAAGGCGAGCCGCCGCGCTGCACGTGGCCGAGCACCGTCGGGCGCGCCTCGACCTTGAGCTGCTGCTCGATCGCCACGGCCAGCCGCGTGCCGACGCCGCGCGTCGACAGCTGCGCGTGGCCGAACTGGTCGACGGCCCCGCCGGCATCGCCGAATTCCAGCCCGTCGACGTGCGCGCCCTCGGCGACGACGATGATGCTGAACCGGCGCGACTCCATGCGCTTCTGCACGTGCCGCAGCACCGCATCGACCGATGTCGGGTGCTCGGGGATGATGATCAGGTCCGCGCCGCCGCCCACGCCGCCGGCAACGGCGAGCCACCCGGCGTCCCGCCCCATCACCTCCAGCACCATCACACGACGATGCGATTCGGCCGTCGTGTGCAGGCGGTCGAGCGCGTCTCCCACGACCTCGACTGCCGAGTCGAAGCCGATGCAGTAGTCGGTGTGCGGCACATCATTGTCGATCGTCTTCGGCACGCCGACGACGGCGAACCCGCGTTCCGACAGCTTCGCCGAGACGCTGAGCGTATCGTCGCCGCCGATCGTGATCAGCCCCTCGATGGCGCGCACGCGCAGGTTCGCCTCGACCTGGCGCATTTCGTCGTCGCTCCGCGCCGGATTGGTGCGCGATGAGCCGAGGATCGTGCCGCCGAGATGCAGGATGCCCCCCACGACCTCCGACGTCAGTACCTGTGCGCTCCCTTCGCCGAGCAGGCCCGCCCAGCCCTCGCGGAACCCGTGCACTTCGTCGTGCAGCATCCACGCGCGGTACGCGATGGCGCGGATCGCCGCGTTAAGGCCCGGGCAGTCGCCGCCGCCGGTCAGCACGCCGATTCTCATGTCGTACCTCCTGCACCATCATACGGAGTGGCGACGGGTGACACGCGCGTCCCGGATTACGCGGGCATCACAGCCGCTACGCAATCCCGACGTAGAGCAACCTGCCGCCGATGCACAGCAGCGCGGCCGCCAGCAGCCGCGAAATCGTCGAACCGTGGAAGCGGTGCGACACCCGCGCCCCGAGTTGCGCGCCGGGCGCGGCGCCGGCCGCCAGCAGCAGCGCGCGCAGGAGATTCGCTCCGTGCATGTCGCCGTTCGCGATGTGGATGGCGCTCGCCTCGCCGGCCATGAACATCAGCACCAGCTGCGAGGTCGCGGTCGCGACGTGCACCGGGAAGCGCAACAGGTCGATCATCACCGGCACGTGGAACACGCCGCCGCCAATGCCGAGCAGGCTCGACAGGAAGCCGATCACCGCCGCCGCGGCCAGGCCGTAGAGGATGTTGTACGAATAGCGATACTCCTGCCCTTCCTCCGCGCCCGGAATCGTCCGCCGCACGATGAACCGGCCGCGCAGCGGCTGACGCACGACGGCGCTCCTGCCGGCGGAGATCATCAGCCACAACGCCACCGCGACCAGCGCGATGCCGAACGCGGCCTCGAACACGTGACGCGGCACGCTGTGCACCGCATAGGCGCCGCCCACCGCGCCCGGCACCGAAGCGGCGGCGAACGCGAGTCCCGACCGATAGTCAATCCGGCGCAGGCGCGCGTACGCTGCCGACCCCGACAACGCGTTGAAAAACACCACCGCGAGCGAGATCGACGTGATGCTCGCCGGATCCTCGTCGGCGTAGATGATGAGCAGCGCCGGCATAAGCACGAACCCGCCGCCCGTGCCGACGAGCGTGCCGTACATGCCCACGGCGGCGCCGAGCGGGATCAGCAGCAGTTCAAGCCACGACAACCGGCCATCTCCTCCCGGCCCATCGTACGTCCCGCGATTGCGGCCGAGAATGGCAACCGACGCGATGGGAGTTCCGGCGGCGCACGGCGCATACGCAGCGCGGCACGTACACTGGTGAAAGATGAGCCGCCCATTCCCCGTCCACGCGATCGTCGCGCTGCTCGTCGCAGCGGCCGCGTTGCCGTTCACCGCCTGCGGCGACGGCGACGACGCGGCGCCCGCAGCAACGCCGGGCACGGCAGCGCCACGCACGGCGACGCCCGCAGGCACGGCGCCTGCGCCGACACCGACGGGCGGGGCGCCATCGCCGGCGGCAACGCCCGCGGTCAGGGCGACCCCGCCGCCCGCCGCACCGGCGACGCCACCCGTCGCCGGGGCGTACGCGGCCGTGCCCGCGTTCACGCAGTTCAACTTCGAGCGGATGGTCGGCCTGTTCCCGGTGCCGGGCTCGGGCGACGCGGTGGCGTTGACCCAGGGCGGCGTCGCCTACATCGCGTCGCTCGCCGGCGCGGCGGCCCCGCCCCGCGTCTACCTTGACCTGCGCGACAAGCTCATCGACAACCCCGGGAACGAGGAGGGGTTGCTCGGCCTGGCGTTCGCGCCGGACTACGCCAGCAGCGGGCGCGTCTTCGTGTACTACTCGGCCGGTGAGCCGCGCCGCAGCGTGATCGCGCGGTACGACGCATCGAGCGGCGTCGCCGACCCGGCGTCGGCGCAGGTCGTGCTCGAAGTGCCGCAGCCGTTCGCCAACCACAATGGCGGCGCGCTCGTGTTCGGCCCCGACGGCTACCTCTACATCGCGCTCGGCGACGGCGGCGCGGGCGGCGATCCCCAAGGCAACGGCCAGAACACGGGCGCGCTGCTCGGAAAGATCCTGCGCATCGATGTCTCCGGCGACACGTACAGCGTCCCCGCAGATAACCCGTTCGCCACGGGCGGCGGCCGCGGCGAGATCTGGGCGTACGGGCTCCGCAACCCGTGGCGCTTCACGTTCGACCGCGAGACCGGCGAGCTGTGGGCGGGGGACGTCGGCCAGAACCGCTGGGAGGAGGTCGACCGCATCGTCCGCGGCGGCAACTACGGCTGGAATGTCATGGAAGGGCGCGAATGCTACGGCAACGCGGCATGTGACGCTGCTGCATTCATCGCGCCGCGCGCCGTGTACGGCCGGGACGAGGGGTGCTCCGTCACCGGAGGCTACGTCTATCGCGGCGCCGCGATGCCGGAGCTGCGCGGATGGTACGTCTACGGCGACTTCTGCTCCGGCAAGGTCTGGGCCGTGAACACGCGCGATGAGAGCGATGCGGTGCTGCTGGCCGCCAGCGGCAAGCCGATCTCGTCGTTCGCCGAGGCCGATGACGGCGAGCTGTACCTCGTCACGTTCGAGCGCGCGATCTTCCGGCTCTCGCGCCCGTAGCGCTACGCCTTCGCGCAGTCGCCGGCGATGCTCCCGATCGCCGTCACACGCCGCGCCGACGCGATGGGGTCGGTGAAGCCGTTCGTGCAGTATCCAACGGAGATGCCCGTCACCGGGTCGCCCCACGCCACCTGCCCGCCGGCGCCCCCGTGGCCGAACGCGCCCGGCGAGCACGTGCGCCCGAACCCGCGCACGAACGCGTAGCCATCGTCGCCCGCGACGACGACGGCGAGCGCGCGGTTCGTATTGACGATGAGCCGCGGGTCAAACAGCTGCAGCGTCTGGTCGATGTGGTGCGGACGGGCGCGGACCTTCGTCGCGAACTCGATCGTCTCCGCTTTCATGATGCGCTTCCCGGTCGCCGTTTCACCGCGGTTGACCAGCGGCTGGTAGAACAGCGCCATCGTCGCGGCCGATGCGACGCCGCCGCCGCCCGGCACGCCCGCCGCGCGCACCGCCGGCTCGTTGAAGCGCAGGATCGCCTCGGGCGTCACCTCGCCCCACCCGCCCGGCGGCTCGACGGGCGGCGTGACGTGTACGACGTCGGCGACCCGGTGCTGCTGCTCCGGCGGGCAGCCGACGTACAGCTCGTCGAGCCCCATCGGCCCGGTGATGCGATCCCGGATGTACGTCTTGTAATCACACCCGGCGCGGCGCTGGATGATCTCGGCGAGCACCCAGTGCATCGATGTCGCGTGATACTCGTAGCGGCTGTCCACGGGCCAGTTGAGCTGCCACTCCGAGAACGCGCGGAGCAGCTCTTCGCGGTCGCCCCACTTGTCGGGCGCGAACGGCGCGTACGGAAACCCGCCCGCATGCAGCATCAGCGTCTCGACGTCGATCGCGTCCTTACCATGCGTGCCGAATTCGGGGATGATGTCCGCCACCCGTTCATCCAGCAGCAGCAGGCCGTCCTCGAACAGCGTCCAGATGGCGGCGGCGACGACTGCCTTGGTGGACGAGAACACGTGGTACATCGTCTCGTCGGTCGCCGGGCGCTCCGCGCCGCCCTGCACGGCGGCACCGAAGGTCCGCATCGCGGCGAGCCTGCCGTGCCGCGCGACGGCGACCTGCGCGCTCGGCAGCGTGCCGTCCTCAACATCGCGCCTGGCGCGCGCGAACAGCGCCTCCAGCCGCTCGCTGTCGATGCCAAGATCCTCCGGCCGTGCCGCCATGTGCGTCTCGTTGATCATCGCCTGCTCCTTGCTCGACATCGAAGGTACGGCGTTGGCGCGCCGCATTGAAGGGCTATATGGCCAGCTGTGCGAACAGCACGGCGGCGACGATCAGCCCATACCCGATCACGACGACCCGCAGCCATTGCCGCCCGAGCCGCCGCGCTACGCCGACGCCCAGGTAGCCGCCCGCCACCGCGCCGGCGGCCATGACCGCGGCGGGCGCCCAGCGCACCGGCCCGAACGCCGCGAACCACAGCACGGCGACGGCGTTGATCAGCAGCGACTGCATGCCTTTGAGCGCGTTCGACCGCTGGATGTCGTCCGGCAACAGGATCTGCAGGAACGCGAGCGTGAGGATGCCCAGGCCGGCGCCGAAGTACGCGCCGTACACCGCCAGCAGGAACGTCGCGACGAACAGCGGCGGCGGCACGTGGTCGCCGCCGCGCGACCCGAGCCGGTGCCGTTCCGCGAACGACGACAGCCGATCCTGGATGGCCATCAGCGCACACGCGAAGACGATCAGGAACGGCACGACGACATCGAACGCCGACTCCGGCGTCGACAGCAGCACGATCGACCCCGCGATCGCGCCGAGCACGCTCGGCAGCGCGAGCGCGGCGAGGCGCCGCCGCTGCGTCGAAAGCTCGGCGCGGTAGCCAAGCGACCCGCCGACGTATCCCGGCCACAGGGCGACGGTGTTCGTCACGTTCGCGGTCTTCGACGAGTAGCCGGCCGCGATCAGCGCCGGAAAGCTGATCAGCGAGCCGCCGCCGGCCACCGCGTTGATGGCCCCCGCGACGAACGCCGCCGCGAGCAGGCCGGCGGCCTCGAACACATCCATGCCGCATAAGATGCCCGCTCGCCGCGGCTGGCGCCATCGCTGGGCCACGGCGGCCGCCCCTTGACGCCTTTGGTACCATCGCCGCATGACCGTCACGAAGATCCGGGAAGCCGAGCGCTTCCACCACGAACAGGCGACCGCGAAGTTCAGCGCGTCCGACGTCATCTTCCAGGAAGGGATGCCCGGCGACTTCGCGTATGTCGTGCAGAGCGGCACCGTCGACCTGTTCATCGGTGGCCGGCTCGTCGAGAGCGTGGGGCCGGACGGCCTGATCGGCGAGCTGGCCCTGATCGACCAGGAGCCGCGCAGCGCCGACGCGATCGCGCGCACCGACTGCGCGCTCGTCCCGATCGACCAGAAGCGATTCAACGAACTCGTGCAGGAAACGCCCGGATTCGCCGTCGATGTCCTGCGCATCCTCGCCCAGCGCATCCGCGCGACGCAGTCCGCAGGCTGACGCCCGCCTGCCCCGTACCGCGGATTCCGCCGGTCCGAGGCGGACGCGGAGGTTCGGCTCGCCCGCAACGAGCGGAAGAAGCATGCCGGCGTTCGCGATATGATGCGCCCGAGCGCGGGGCCGGCCGCGCCGAGGACATCGATGGCAGACCCGGGACCAACTCAGCACCAGGGGCTCGACTTCCGCGCGATCGACGATGTCATCGGGCTGAACTGGTACGACGCTGACCCGAACCTGCGCCAGCTCGTCGAACGCCTCGCCGCGCCGGAGGACCGCGCGTTCGCCGAAGAGCACCTGCGCCACATGGGCGGCGTCATCGGCGGGCCCGTCGCCGCCCGCGCCGAGATCACGGACAAGCACCCGCCGCGCCTCGAGCAGTACGACCGCTGGGGCGAAGAGGTGAACGAGGTCGTGCACCACCAGAGCGCGCTCGACACCAAGCGCGACCTCTGGAACGCGGGGTTCTTGGGCCTGCGCTGGACCGATGAAGTCCGCAGGACGCGCGCCGGCCACCTGCCGCCGGTCGTCAACACCGGCTTCCTGTACTTCCTCAACCAGGCGGAGACCGGCATGGCCTGCGGTATCGGCATGACGGCAAGCGCGGCAGGCATCGTCAACAGGCACGCGCCGCCCGAGGTCCGCGACCGCTTCCTCCCGCACCTGACCGCCATGGACTACGCCGAGGCTTGGGACGGCGCGATGTTCCTGACGGAGATCCGTGGCGGCAGCGACCTGGCCGCGAGCGAGTGCGCCGCCGTGAAGACACCGGACGGCTGGCGCATCAACGGCAGCAAGTGGTTCTGCTCGAACCTCGACGCCGAGGCGATCCTCGCGCTGGCGCGCACGGAGGACGGCCCGGCGGGGTTGGCCGGGCTCCTCATGTTCCTCATCCCGCAGCGGCGCGCCGACGGCTCGCGCAACGGGATCCACGTGCGGCGGCTGAAGGACAAGCTGGGCACCCGGGCCGTGCCGACGGGCGAGGTCGACTTCGTCGACGCCGAGGCGTACCTCATGGGCAACGAGCCCGGCGCAGCGACGCCCGAGCGCGGCGACACGCCGCGCGAGAAGCGCGGCGTCAACCGCATGATGGAGATGGTGCAGTCCTCGCGTTTCGGCGTGGCGGTGATGGGCCTCGGCATCATGCGCCGCAGCTTCCTCGAGGCGGCCGTGTACGCGCACCACCGCACGGCGTTTGGCGAACTGCTCGTCGAGTTTCCGCTCGTGCGCGAGACGCTCGTCGACATGGCGGTCGAGGTCGAAGCCGGCTGCGCGCTCACGTTCGAGGCGGCGGAAGCGGGCGCGCGCAAGGACCCGCTGTCACGGCGGCTGTACCGGATCCTCGTCCCGCTGGCGAAGTACCGCTGCGCGCGCCGCGGGCTCGACCTCGCGATCCAGTCGGTCGAGATCCATGGCGGCAACGGCTATATCGAAAACTGGCCGGCGGCGCGCCAGCTCCGCGATGCGATGTGCCACCCGATCTGGGAGGGCACCGAGAACATCATCTGCCTCGACGTGCTGCGCTCCATGCGCAAGGAACACGCCGAAGAGGCGCTGTTCGCCCGCATCGACCTCGCGCTCGGGGGCTCGGAGCATCCGGCGGTCGTCGAGACAGCCACCGCAGTCGGCCGCGGCGTCGACGACCTGCGCGAGGCGATCGCGTACCTCGACCAGGCGCCGGAGCAGGTACGGCTGCTGAACGCGCGCCGCCTCACCGACTACATGGCCGACGTTACGCAGGCGGCGCTGCTTGTCGAGGAAGCGGCGTGGGAGCTCGAGCACAAGGGGTCCGCCCGCAAGGCGATCGTCGCGCGATACTTCGCTTCACGGCGGCTGGAGGAGCACCCGATCCGCGGGATTACTTCGGGCGAGCGGACGCCGCTCGACTTTTTCGAGCCGATTGTGCGCTATCAGCCGGTCTCGCCTTCGGTGTTACCGGCGGCAGCGTTGCGAGCATCCGCTTCGAAACCGCGCTGATCTCCTTCACGGCCGCCTCGAACGCCTCGGCGTTCGCCCGCGACGGCTGGCGGAAGCCGGACAGCTTGCGCACGAACTGGAGCGCCGCCGCCTCGATGTCGGCGTCGCTCGCCTGCTCGGCGCCGCGCAACGTTTTGATGCTCCGGCACATCCCTACGCGCCTCTGAACGCGCTCTCGTTCGCTTCGATGACGCGCTTGAGCGCGGCGGCGATGACGCGCGCCTCGTCGTCGGAGATGTGCTCCGCGAAGTGCTCTTCGACGCCGCGAAGGTGCACCGGCGCGGCGCGCTTCAACGCGGCGCGCCCCTGCGGCGTGATCGCCGCCACGGTGCCGCGCCGGTCCTCCACGCACGCCTCGCGCCGCACCAGGCCGCCCCGTTCCATGCGGTCGAACAGGCGCGTGAGGCCGCTCTTGCTCAGGAGCACCAATCGGGCCAGCTCTTGCATGCGAAGGCGTCCGCCGTGCCCCTGCAGCTGGTGCAGCACGTCGTACCACGTCAGCGGGAGGCTCCGCTGCGACTGTAGCTCCTCCTCCAGGACGTCGGTGACGGTGGCGTGCGCCTCGAGCAGAGCGCGCCATGCGGCCATGCGCCGTGCGGTGGGTTCCAAGTTGCTCATGCACCAATGGTAACGCGGCGCACACCACGACTTCAATCAACGCCCGATCTCGCCATTGCGCGCGCAACCAAGAGAAGCACATCCGTGACGTTGATAGATGAAACTGCAATCCGTGTCACGCTCTGCGCCGTCTCGCCGGCGAGCGATTCGGCCCGCAGCGGCACGCCAACAACGCGACGACGCCTTCCCGCGGCAGCGGTGCGGGCGCGGTTCGCGGGCGACTTTCCGGCAGCGCACGGCCGGAAAACGCACCGAGCCCGCGCGGGCGGGCTCGGTGTGTGTTTCATTGGTAGCGCATGCGGGATTCGAACCCGCGATCTCCGCCTTGAGAGGGCGGTGTCCTGGGCCGCTAGACGAATGCGCCTCGTGGCTGGGGATGGAGGATTCGAACCCCCACATACGGATCCAGAATCCGCTGTCCTACCATTAGACGAATCCCCAAATCGCCCTGAATCCTAGCACGGGCGTTCCAGCCCCGACAACTTAGAGCGCCCGCGCGGCCGCTTCGATCCGCGCGAGGCAGCGCTCGCGCCCGAGGATCTCCATGCTTTCGAACAGCGGCGGCGTGACCCTGCGGCCGGTCACCGCGACGCGGACCAGCGAGAAGAGGTCGCCCGCCTTCACGCCGACCTCGTCGGCGAGCGCGCGCATCGTTGTTTCGATCGGCGCGTGCTCCCACGCCGCGACCTCCGCGAGCGACGCACGGACGCGCGCGAGCGCGGCGCCGGCGTCGGCCGCGCGGTGCGCCCATGCCTTGCCGAGCAACTCGTCGCGGTTGTGGTGCACCGCTTCGGCGAAGAAGAAGTCGCTGTACTCCGCGACCTCGGCGAGGAGCTTCACCCGCTCGCGGATCAGCGGCACCGTGCGCCGCACGATGCCGCGGTCGACGGGCCGGGGCACGCGCGGCGGCAGGTCGGCGTCGAGGCGGGCGGCGAACAGCTCGCACAGCAGGGCTTCGTCCATGTCGCGGATGTACACGCCATTCATCCACGTGAGCTTGTCGATGTTGAAGACGGCCGGGCTCTTCACCACGCGCTCCAGCGTGAAGTGCGCGATGAACTCCTCGCGCGAGATGATCTCGGTCTTGTCGTCGAGGGACCACCCGAGCAGGCCGAGGAAGTTGAACAGCGCGTCGGGGAGAAAGCCCTGCTCCAGGTACTCGAACACGCTCGTGGCGCCGTGGCGCTTGCTGAGCTTCGAACCGTCCGGACCGAGGATCAGCGGCAGGTGCGCGATCACCGGCGGCTCGATGCCGAGCGCGCGGTACATCAGCAGGTGCCGCGGCGCTGACGGGATCCACTCGTCGCCGCGCAGCACGTGGGTGATGCGCATCGCCTCGTCGTCGACCATGTAGGCCAGGTGATACGTGGGAAACCCGTCGGACTTGAGGATGACGAAGTCGTCGAGCAGCGCGACGTCGAACGTGGTGTCGCCATGGATCGCGTCATGCAGCGTTACCTGGCCGTCGAGCGGCGTGCGGAATCGCACCACCGGGCCGCGGCCCTCGGCCTCGGCCTCGCGCCTCGACTCGGCGCGGCCAGCTTCGTCGCGGCAACGCCGGTCGTACTTGGGCGGCTGCTTGAGCCGCTGCTGCTCCGCGCGCACCGCGTCGAGCCGCGCGGACGAGCACCAGCACTCGTACGCATCGCCCTGCTCGACGAGTCGCGCCGCCGCGGCGCGGTACAAATCCTGGCGCTCCGACTGTACGTACGGACCGTATGGGCCGCCGATCCCCGGTCCCTCGTCCGGCTCCAGGCCGAGCGCGGCGAGGCTGCGCTGGATGCCGTCGACGGCCTCCGGCGAGTACCGCGCGCGGTCCGTGTCTTCCAGTCGCAGGATGAACTGGCCGCCGTGCTTCCGCGCGAGCAGGTAGTCGAACAGCGCCGTGCGGATGTTGCCGATGTGCGGCACACCCGTCGGGCTGGGCGCGTAGCGGGTACGTACGGTCATGGGCGTAGCGTAGCGGGCGCCGCGCGCAGCCGCGATCCATCGATACTCGTGCGTCGCGCCTGGGGGCCATATGATCGCGGCATCCGCCATTCCAGACCGAAGGGAGCTGTCAACATGCCCATCGTCCGTGTCGAGATGTTCTCCGGCCGTACGCATGCCCAGAAGCAGGAGTTGGCTCGCGCCATCACCGAGGCGGTCGCCAACATCGCCCACACCACACCCGATGCCACGATCGTCATCTTCGACGACGTCGAGCGCGAGAACTGGGCGCAGGGCGGCAAGCTGGCCTCCGACGACGAGTGAGGCGCGGCCAGCGTAGGGGCTCTGCCGATAGGGAAACGCGCCCGTCCCGCTGATACTGAGATCGCGACGCCGCGTTCCCGCCGCCACGCGACCATCGCGGGTGTCCGCCCGGGCGGCAGAGCGGCGCTGCAATGCCGAGCCGTACTTCACAAACACCGGGCGGGCAGTGCTGCTCTGATATACTGGGCGGAACCCCCACGTTGTCGCTCTTGCCGGGGGACAAAGGCTAGGTTTGCATGAGTTCGCGATGGTTGCGCAATAGCTTCATTTACCTGCTGATCCTCATCGCGGTGATCGCGATCGTTTTCTCGTTCTTCCGGGGCGGCGACAGCACCAAGAACCTCAGCTTCAGCGAAGTGGTGGCCGCCGGCCGCGAGGGGCGCCTCGAGAGCATCGAGGTGTCCGGGCAAACCCTGAACGTCAACCTCAAGAACGACCCGCAGAAGTACAAGTCCCGCGTCGGCAAGAGTACCGACGTGGAGCAGGTGCTCGGCGAAAACGGCGTGACCATCGGCGGAGACACGGACAAGTCCGTCGACATCAAGTACAAGAGCGCGCCGGCATTCGGGAACTGGATCAACCTGCTGATCAACTTCCTGCCGATCATCGTCTTCGGCGCCATCCTCATCTTCATGATGCGGCAGGCGCAGGGCTCGAACAGCCAGGCGATGAACTTCGGCAAGAGCCGGGCGCGCATGTTCACCGGTAACAAGCCCACCGTCACGTTTGCCGATGTCGCGGGCGTCGACGAGGCGAAGGAAGAGCTCCAGGAAGTCGTCGAGTTCCTGAAGTACCCGGAGAAGTTCGCATCGCTGGGCGCGCGCATCCCGCGCGGCGTGCTGCTGGTCGGCCCGCCCGGCACGGGCAAGACGCTGCTCTCCCGCGCCGTCGCGGGCGAGGCGGGCGTCCCGTTCTTCTCGATTAGCGGCTCCGAGTTCGTCGAGATGTTCGTCGGCGTCGGCGCCAGCCGCGTCCGCGACCTGTTCGACCAGGCGAAGCGCAACTCGCCCTGCATCGTCTTCGTGGACGAGATCGACGCCGTCGGGCGCCAGCGCGGCGCCGGCCTCGGCGGCTCGCACGACGAGCGCGAACAGACGCTGAACCAGATCCTCGTCGAAATGGACGGGTTCGACACGAACACGAACGTCATCGTCATCGCGGCCACGAACCGCCCGGACATCCTCGACCCGGCGCTCTTGCGGCCCGGCCGCTTCGACCGCCAGGTGATCCTCGACCGGCCCGACAGCCGCGGCCGGCAGATGATCCTCGACGTGCACACGAAGGGGAAGCCGTTCGAGAAAGACGTCGAGCTCGGCATCCTGGCGAAGCAGACACCGGGCTTCTCCGGCGCCGACCTCGCGAACCTTGTGAACGAAGCGGCGATCCTCGCGGCGCGCCGGAACAAGAAGAAGATCGGCATGAACGAGTTCAACGAGGCCGTTGACCGCGTCATCGCCGGCCCGGAGCGCAAGAGCCGCGTGATCACGCCGAAGGAGAAGGAGATCATCGCCTACCACGAGGCGGGGCACGCGCTGGTCGGCCACCTGCTCCCCAACGCCGATGTGCCGTACAAGGTGAGCATCGTCTCGCGCGGCATGGCCGGCGGCTTCACCCGCTACCTCCCCGAAGAGGACCGCCACCTGATGTCGCGGTCGAACTTCAAGGACATGCTGGCGGCGAGCCTGGGCGGCCTGGTGGCCGAGGAAATCCACCTCGGTGGCGAAAGCACCACGGGCCCGTCCGATGACCTGAACAAGGCCACGCACATCGCCCGCAACATGGTTACGCAGTGGGGCATGAGCGAGCGGCTGGGTCCCCGGACGTTCGGCAACAAGCAGGAACTCGTGTTCCTCGGCCGGGAGATCGGCGAGCAGCGCAACTACAGCGAGAAGGTCGCCGAGGAGATCGACGAGGAGGTCCGCCGCCTCATCGACCACGCCTACCAGACGGCGCGCACGCTCCTCACGGACAACCGCGAGCGTCTCGACAAACTCGTGCAGGTCCTGCTCGAGGAAGAGACGATCGAGGGTGACGACCTGCGCCGCGTGCTCGAGGGCATCGACCGCGAGCCGCCCGCGCCGGAGTCCCCGTCGGCGCCGCTCAGCGCCGACGAGCCGGAGATCAAGGAACAGCCCGGCCCGACGCCCAAGCTCGGACCGCCTGGCCTTGCGTGGGGCAGCAGCCAGTCGAACATCTCCCTGGACTCCGACGGTGATTCCTGACCGGCACCCATAGCGCACGCACACGAAGGGGGCTCCAAGTGGAGCCCCCTTTCGCGCGGTATGCGGCGTGTCAGTTGAGCGAGATCACCGCCGACAACGCGGCCGGCGTCGTCCGCTGGATCACGAGGAACGAGCCCGTCGGCGGCTTGATCTCGACGCTGAACGTCGTGTTCGGGCCGACCGTGACGCCAGCCGCGCCGAAGTCGATCGTCACGCGCAGGAGTTCGCCCGGCTCGAGCAGCGAGTTGGCATTGCCGACGAGCGGCGCGACGGTGAAGGCAAGGTCGGTCACCACGGTCGTCGCGTCGATGTAGGTCATGACGGTGCTGTTACTCGTCGCCGCCGGGTCGAGGTTGACGTTATCGCCGCCCGCCGCCAGCGCCAGGTCGAATTCGATCGAGTCGACCGTCGCAAGCCCGGCGGAGCGCGCGACGACGCCGCTCTGGATCGTCATGGTGTTGCGCGTCTTCGCGAGGCCCGCGTGCACCGCCTCCTTGCTGCGCTCCGAGCTGAACAGCCCCGTCGACAGCACGACGAAGGCGAACACCGCCGCGACCACGACGAACGCGATGAGGATGATCGCCGTCTCGAGGCCCGTGATGCCCGCGTCATCGCGCAGCCGGCGTATGGCGCGCGCGAGACCGCTCGCCCGGACCCTGTGCATCGTCCGCACCAGGCACCCCTCGGGCGCGCCGCCGCCCCACGCTCCGCGCGCGGGCGCTCCCCGGCGGGCAACGCCATCCGCAGAAATGAATCGGCCGCCATCGGCCGGACTGTTGGGCGGCGGCGCACGGGCATCGGATACACTCCGGGCGGACGCGCCGCGTGCGCGTTTGACACAATCGAATCTGCGCCGATAGAATCAGTGGCTTGCCTGCCGCGCGGCAGGCGTTTGCATGTCTGGAGGACGAGCCGTGTACGCCGTCGTACGCAGCGGTGGGAAGCAGTACCGCGTCGAGGAAGGCCGTTCGGTGAAGCTCGAGCGCCTCGCCGGCGAGCCCGGTGACAGCATCGAGATCGGCGACGTGCTGCTGATCGGCGATGGCGAGAACATCACCGTCGGCGCGCCGACGGTCGCCGGCGCCCGCGTCGTCGGCACGATCGCCGAGCAGGGCCGCGCGAAGAAGGTCGTCGTGTTCCGCTACAAGGCGAAGACGCGTCAGCGCAAGAAGACGGGCCATCGCCAGCCGTTCACGCGCGTCGTTGTGAGCGACATCCTCGCCGCCGGCCAGGAGCCCAGGCCGAAGGCAGCGGCGACGGGGGGCGGCGAGGCCGCGGCGACGGCCACCGACGAACCCCAGGCGGCGCCCGCAGCCGAGAAGCCGAAGCGCACCCGCAAGAAGGCAGAGTAACCAACATGGCACACAAGAAAGGCGTCGGCAGCTCCAAGAACGGGCGCGACAGCAACTCCCAGCGCCTCGGCGTGAAGCGCGCCGACGGCGAACTGGTGCTGCCTGGCACGATCATCCTTCGCCAGCGCGGCACGCGCGTACACGCTGGCGTGAACGTCGGCGTCGGCCGCGACCACACGCTCTACGCGCTCGCCGAGGGCATCGTGCGGTTCGCGCCGTACGCGAAGGGCCGGCGCAAGAAGGCCAGCGTCATCCCTGCCGCCGCCGCGAGCCAGGACAGCGGGTCATGAAACAGAAGATCCACCCCGATTACGTCGAAGCGCGCGTGCACTGCGCATGCGGCAACAGCTTCCAGACCCGATCGACGAAGCCTGACCTGCACGTCGAGATCTGCAGCAACTGCCACCCGTTCTTCACGGGCCAGCAGCGCATCGTCGACACCGCTGGCCGCGTCGAGCGCTTCGCCAAGCGCCTCGAGAAGTCGAACGCCGCCAAGGCCAAGCGCGTCAAGTAACGGCAACGCCGCCACCGCAGCATCACACGACGCGGGACGCACCCGCGTCGTTCTGCTTCCGCCGCCCGCGTGCTATCACTGGTCGATGCCCGACTTGCTCATTCACAACGCGCGCATCTGGACCGGCGACGCCGGCGCGCCGCGCGCGAACAGCGCCCTCGTGCGGGACGGCCGCTTTGCGTTCGTCGGCGACGAGCGTGCCATTACGCCGCCGGCCGGCGCGGAGCGGGTCGATGCGCGCGGCCGGATGCTCATCCCCGGCCTCACCGATGGGCACGCGCACCTGCTCGGCGCCGGCTTTCCGCTGCACGGCGTCGACCTCAAGGGCGCGCAGTCACTGGATGCAGTCGCGCAGGCCGTCCGCGAACGGGCGGCGGCGACGGCGCCCGGTACGTGGATCCGCGGGACCGGCTGGGACCAGAACCTGTGGCCGGGCGCGGGATTCCCGCACCGTGCCACCCTCGACGCGGTCGCGCCCGGACATCCGGTGATCCTCACGCAAACGTCGGGGCACTGCGTGTGGGTGAACAGCGCCGCGCTGCGCCTTGCCGGTATCGACGACAGCACCCCGGCGCCGTTTGGCGGCGCGATCGACCGCGATGCGGCGGGAGCGGCGACCGGCATCCTTCGCGACGCCGCGTCGCGCCTGGTCGAGGGCATCATCCCGCACCCGACGCGCGATGAGCGCATCGCCGCGCTGAGCGCCGCGATCGCCCGCGCGCACGCGCTCGGCATCACCGGCACGCACGCCATGAACGTCGGCCGGGGCGAGTACCAGGCGATGCTCGCGCTCGCCGACAGCGGGCGGCTGGCGTACCGCATCCGCGCGTTCATGACCGCCGAGCGGCTCGACGAGTGGATCGAACGCGGCATGCGCACCGGCGACGGCGGCGACATGATGCGCATCGGCGGCGTGAAGTTCTTCACCGACGGCGCGCTCGGTTCGCTCACGGCGTGGATGATCGAGCCGTACGAGGGCCGCGACGACATCGGCCTGCCGATGCAACCGCCGGAGGAGCTCGAATCTTCGGTCCGCCGCTGTATCGAGCACGGCCTCGCCCCGGCGATCCACGCCATCGGCGACCGCGCGAACCGCGCCGCACTCGACATCCTCGACCGCGCCCGTGGCCTCGCGCCGGAGATTCCGCGGCGCATCGAGCACGCCCAGCTGCTGACGGCGGACGACATCCCGCGCTTCGCCGCGCTCGGCGTGACGGCATCGATGCAGCCGATCCACGCGACGCAGGACATGGCGAAGGTCGACCGGGAGTGGGGCGACCGCGCCGCGTTCGCCTACGCCATCGCGTCGCTCGCGCGCACGGGCGCGAACATCGCGTTCGGGTCCGACGCGCCCGTGGAGGATATGAACCCGCTCGCCGGCATCCACGCTGCCGTCACGCGGCGCCGGGCGGACGGCGAGCCGCCCGGCGGCTGGCGCCCGGCGGAACGCGTGTCCGCGACAGCGGCGCTCACCGCGTACACCGCCGGATGCGCGCGCGCGGTCCGCGAGGACGACCGGTTCGGCCGCATCGCGCCGGGCTATCACGCCGACTTCACGCTGCTGTCGGACGACCTCGAGCGCATCGACGCGATGGAGATCGCCGGCATGCGCGCCGAGATGACCTACGTCGGCGGGCAGCGGGTCTTCGCGCGCGGGGAGTGACCTTTGCGACAGCGCCATGCGGGGCGGCGGCTCCGCGCCGGTTGCGAGGCGGGCGGCGCGCCCGCTACGATGCAGTCCGAGGAGATCCGATGACCGACTAGCATCCGGGCGGTTCGACAGGCGCGCCATCGTCGCAGGCGATGGCATCGCGCCGTGCGCCCTGGCATGCCAGGTCCCATTCACAGCACGAACGAACATCGCCCGGCCACGGAACGAGCATCCGTGGCCGCATTGCGTTTTTCAGGAGCACACGATGTTGCAGGTCAGCGGTCTCGGCAAGCGGTTCGGCGGCCGCCAGGTCATCGAGGAAGCGTCATTCGTCGTGAACGACGGCGAACGGCTCGGCGTCGTGGGGGCTAACGGCAGCGGCAAGACGACCCTGCTGCGCATGGTCGCCGGCGAACTCGCGCCCGACGCCGGCGCCGTGGCGATGACGCCGGCGACGCGCATCGGCTACGCCCGGCAGGGGTTCGCCGGCTGCGCCAACGAGCGCGCAGAAGTCGTGTTCCCGTCGCTCTTCACCCTCGTCGGCGCATCGCGCCGCATCGAGGAGCTGGCGGGCGAGCTGGCGCACCCGCGCGACGAGGCGTCGTACGACGCCGCAGCCGCCGCGTATGAGCGCGCAGTAGCGGCCGCCGAGCAGGATGATGGCGCCGTGCTCGCCGCCTGGCGCGCGTCCGGCCTCCGCGACGTCGCACCGGGCGAACGCGCCGGCGCGCTCAGTGGTGGCGAGCAGACGAAACTCGCCCTGCTCGACGCGCTCGCCATCCGCCCGTCGCTCCTGTTGCTCGACGAGCCGACGAACAATCTCGACCTCCCGGCGCTCGCGTGGCTCGACGGCGTGCTGGCGGCATTTCGCGGACCCGTCGTGCTGGTGTCACACGACCGCGCGCTTCTCGACGACCACGCGACGGCGATCCTCGAAGTCGACGCGCGCAGCGCCCGCGCCACGACCTGTCCCGGCAACTACAGCGCGTACGCTGCCGAGAAGGCGCGCCGCCACGAAGAGCAGTGGGCCGCATACCGGCAGCAACAGCAACGCGAGCGGCGCGTCGAGCGGGAGGTCCGCGCGATCAAGGACGCGGCGATGCGGCGACACAGCCTGACGCAAAACGACTTCTACCGGCGGAAAGCGAAGATCCTGGCGCGCCGCGCCGTGGTGCTCGAGCGCCGCCTCCGCCGGGAGGTCGCGGGCGAGCGCCGCGTCGAGAAGCCGCACGGCCGCGAATACCGCGTGAAGGCGGAGTTCGCGTCGGCCGGACGATCCGGCGACCGCATGCTCGACGCCGGCCCGCTGGACGTGGTGGCAGGCGGGCGCACGCTCGTCCACGACGCGACCTTCTCACTCGCATGGGGCGAGCGTGTGGTGCTCGTCGGGCCGAACGGCAGCGGCAAGACATCGCTGCTGCGCGCGGTCGTGGCGGGCAACGCCGGCGCCGTGCACACGAGTCCATCGACCCGCGTCGGCTACCTGGAACAGGCCGAGGCCGATGCCGGCGACACCACGCTCACCGGCACGCCGCTCTCCGTCATGCGAGCGGCCGCGCCGCTGTCGGAGACGGAGGCGCGGCGTTTCCTGCACCGTTTCCTGTTCTCCGGCGATGACGTGCACACGCCCGTGCAGCGGCTGAGCTACGGCGAGCGGCGCCGCCTCGCGCTGGCACGGCTCGTCGCCGCCGGCGCGAACTTGCTGCTGCTCGACGAGCCGACGAACCACCTCGACATCCCCTCGCGCGAGGCGCTCGAGGCGGCGCTCGACGCGTACGATGGCGCGATGCTCGTCGTCACGCACGACCGCCGTTTCATCGAGCGCTTCGCCCAGCGGCTGTTCGAGATCGAGGACGGGCAGTTGCGTGAGATATAGCGACGCCGCCGGTGATCGCGCGGCGGCGTCGTCGGCGCTCTCCCGGTTACGCGCTAGATCGTGAACTCATCCTTGCCCTGATAGACCGCCATCGCGTCGTCGACGCTGCGGCCGCCGTACGTGATCGCGCTGATCGCGTTGGTCATGCGGATGGCCTCGGGAAGCGACTTCTGGTGGATGTTGCGCCCCGTCGCGCTGCCGTGCGCGCCCGCGACGAAGATCTGGTCGTGCAGCGTCTGCAGGAACTTCCGTACATCGGTGCTCGATCCGCCGGCGGTGATCACGCGCGTGCGGCCGGCGGCTGCGACCGCTTCACGGAACGACTCGGCGGGCGTGCCCTCCTTGGGCTTCGGGTAGTTCACCTTCACGAAGTCCGCGCCGAGCGTCGCGGCGAGTCCCGTAGCGCCGGCGATGAGGTGCGGGTCCTGCTCTTCCGGCACCGCGGCGCCGCGCGGGTACACCCACAACACCGCCAGCAGGCCGTTGCGGTGCGCCCTGAGGCAGGCCTGCGCGGCCTCCGCCATCTGCTCCGACTCGAACTCGCTGCCCAGGTACACCGTGTACCCCACGCCGACGATCTGGAGCCCCGCCTCGCGCAGCAACAGCGCATCGTCGACGCTCACCCACCCGATGCTGCGCGGGTCGCGCTGCTTCGTCTTGATCAGGTGCGACTTCGAGTTCAGCTTCACGAGGTACGGCACCGTCGCGTAGTCGCGGCCGTACCGCGCGATCAGGCCGAACTGCGTCGCATAGCAGCCGATGACGCCGTCCCGGGCGATGCGGAAGAGGTGCTCCGGGTCATGGTCATCGGCGTGGATCTCCTCGCCGCTGCTAAGGACGCCGTAGAAGTCGTCGTTGAGGTGCTCGACCTTCTGGTCGCCGGCGAAGAGCATCAGGTTGCCGGTGCCCTTCGTCATCGTGTGAAAATTCTGCTCGTACACCGCCTGCTGAGCCGACGGTACGTCGGCCGGGACGCTGACCTTGGTGAGGAGCTGGGTCATGGATACCCTCCTGAGACCCCCGCTGGCGCGAGGCTGCTAGACATCGGGCGAGTCACCATCAAGCATAATCCAACCCCGCGCTGAGTTCATCAAGCACCAAACGGAGGAGCGTCCGCGGCCAAATGGCGCGGACGTGACACCCCGGGCCGGCGCTTCCACGTGGCGCGGTAGCGCGGTCGTTCGGTAGGCTCGAAGCAATGGCGCGAGCGGCGGCGAGCATGAGCTACGGCGGCCAGGCCGTCGTCGAAGGTGTGATGATCCGCGGGCCGCGGCACATGGCCATCGCCGCCCGCGCGCCCGATGGCAGCATCCGCACCTACGAGCAGCCGCTGTCCGGCGTGTTGACGGGGCGCGTCCGCCTTGTGCCCGTCATCCGCGGCGCCATCGTGCTGTACGAGACGCTGGCGCTCGGGCTGCGCGCGCTCTCCTGGTCCTCGCGCGTCGCCGCCGGCGAGCATCCTCAGCAGCTGTCGCGCGCGCAACTCGTCGTCACGCTGCTGTTCACGGCATCGTTCGCCGGCGCGATCTTCTTCGTCGCACCGGTGCTCGCGACCGGCTGGATCAGCGAGGTCGCGGGTGGCAGCGAGTACATCGAGGTCACGATCGAGGGCGTGATGCGCCTGGCGATGCTCGTCGGCTACATCTGGCTGATCGGCAAGTCGCCGGAGATCCGGCGCGTCTTCGCTTACCATGGCGCCGAGCACCGCGCGATCCACGCGTACGAGCACCAGCTGCCGCTGACGCCTGACAACATCCGCCGGTTCCCGAACGCACACCCGCGCTGCGGCACGGCGTTCCTGTTGACGGTGATGGTAGTCTCGCTCGTCGTGTTCATTGCGCTCGGGACGCCGCCCATCTGGGTGCGGGTCGTCGAGCGCGTCCTGCTCGTGCCCGCGATCGCCTCGTTCGCGTACGAGGTGCTGCGGTTCGGGCAGCGGCACGAGGGATCGCGCATCGTCCGTTGGCTCTACCGCCCGAACATCTGGCTGCAGTCGCTGACCACCGCGACCCGGACGACGGCCAGATCGAGATCGCCGCGCACGCGCTGCGGCGCGCCATCGCGCTCGAATTGTCCGAGCCGGTGACGCAGGTTGAGCTCGCGGAGGGACCGCTGGCCTGACCGCCGGGAGCATGCGCCCCGTCGATAGCCGGCCTTCCGCGCTCGCTATACTGGATCCGGCCGCCGGAGCATCCCCACCGAGGAATGGTTCATGCAGGTGATCAGGGCGAAGGAACTCGGCTTTTGCATGGGTGTCCGCCGCGCGGTGGACATGATGGAGGCCGCCGCCGGCGACCTCGGCCCGGTGACGAGCCTGGGCTCGATCGTCCACAATCCGCAGGTCGTGGGGCGGCTGCGCGACCGAGGCGTCGAGGTCATCGCAACGCTCGACGCGGTCGATACGCGCCCGGTGGCGATCACCGCCCACGGCGTCGGCCCGCAGGTGCTGCAGGAACTCGAAGCACGCGGCTCGACCGTCGTCGACACCACGTGCCCGATCGTCACGCGCGCCCAGCAGTGGGCGAAGAAGCTGACCGACGAGGGATTCGGCGTCATCGTCTTTGGCGACCCGGAGCACAAGGAGGTGCGCGGCATCCTCGGCTGGGCCCGTGGCAAGGTGATCACCATGCGCAGCGAGGACGACCTCGAGGCGCCGCTGCCCGAGTGGATGCCGTCGCGGATCGGCGTGCTGTCGCAGACGACCGAGACAGAAGGCCATTTCGCGCGGTTCGTCGAACGGCTGCTGCGCGTGCACATGGACCGCATCAGCGAGCTGCGCGTGATCAACACGCTCTGCAACGCCACCACGAGCCAGCAGGCCGCCACGCAAGACCTCGCGCGCGAGGTCGACCTGATGATCGTCGTGGGCGGCCGCGAGAGCGCCAACACGCGCCATCTCGCCGAGGTCGCGCGGGAGCTCGGCGTCGAGACGTACCACGTCGAGTCCGCGGGCGAGATCGAGGCGCCGTGGCTCGCCGGGCGCGAGAAGGTCGGCGTCGCCGCCGGCGCATCGACGCCCGACGCCGTCATCGACGAGGTGGTGGCGCGCCTCCACGCGCTCGCGCCATGACCGAAGCACGCCGCACGCCCAGCACCCGCCGCGCGAACGAAGGCGGCGTCATCTACCGCGTCCGCGAGGGCAGCCTCGCCGATGAGATCGGCCTGCGGCCCGGCGACCGCATCACGGCCATCGGCGGCCGCGTCCTCCGCGACGCCGTCGACTTCCAGTTCCACGCCGCGGACGCGCTGATCGATGTCGAGGTCGTGCGCGATGGCGAGGCGGAACGCATCGAGGTCGAAAAGCACCCGGACGAGGACTTCGGCATCGAGTTCCAGGACGCGGCATTCGACGGCATCCGCACCTGCAACAACGCATGCTTCTTCTGTTTCTTGAAGGGCAACCCGAAGGGCCTGCGCCGGACGCTGTACGTCAAGGACGACGACTATCGCCTGAGCTTCTTCCACGGCAACTTCGTCACGCTGACGAACCTCACCGACGATGACTGGGCGCGTCTCGAGGAACAGCGGCTGTCACCGCTCAACGTGTCGGTGCATGCCACCGAGCCAGAGCTGCGCCGCTACCTCCTCGGCAACCGCTCCGCACCCGACGTCTGCGAGCAGCTGCGCCGCCTCGGCTCGCTGGGCATCGAGGCGAACACGCAGGTGGTGCTGTGCCCGGGCGTCAACGACGGCGCGGCGCTCGACCGCACCATCGGCGACCTGGCCGCGCTCTATCCGACGGTGACGAGCATCTCCATCGTCCCCGTCGGCGCGACGATGTTCGCCGAGGAGCGCATCGAGCGCGGCACGCACGCCGCCGAGGTCGGCGAGGTGACGCCCGACCACGCCGCAGCCGTCATGGCGCAGGTCGCGCCGTATCAGAAGCGCTTCCGGCGCGATCTCGGCCGCTCGCTCGTGCACCTGGCCGACGAGTACTATCTGCTCGCCGGCATGGAGCCGCCGCCCGCGGCGCATTACGACGGGTTCGCGCAGTTCGAGAACGGCATCGGCATGGCGCGGTCGTTGATCGAGGACTGGAAGCGCGCGCGGCGTCGCGCTACCCGCCGAAACGGCGTCGCGGGGCGCCTCACGCTCGTCTCGGCGACGCTCATCGCGCCGGTGCTCCGGCGGATCGGCGACGAGTTCGGTGAACTCACCGGGATCGACGTCGCGGTGCGGACCATCGAGAACCGCTACTTCGGCCCGCGGGTGAACGTGTCCGGCCTGCTCACCGCGACCGACATCGGGGAGCAACTGGGAGGCGGCGGCCTCGGCGATCTCGTCGTCATGCCGCGCTACGCGCTCGATTACACCGGCGGCCGTTTCCTCGATGACGGCACGCCGGGCGAGTTGCAGGCGGCGCTCGGTGTGCCCGTAGCCTTCGCCTCGACCTTCGGCGAAGTCTTGCAAATCGCCGGCGAACCGCTAGAATCGCAACTGGCCGCCATCGGGCCAAACGCGAGGACGAACGGCAAAGCGTGGGTCGAATGGACCGGCGCCTGAACGAAAGGAGGAGTGGGAGAAGGGGATCTTAATCACAAGAACGATAGCGCCAGGCCCGCGCATCGCGCGGGTGACGAGGCAGGGGCTCATCGAATCACTCGGCGGATGGCCTCTCGGCCGCACGGTCGTCATGGACGGAGCAAAACGGGCAGCGCGAGCGCCCGACAAAGGCCGCCCAGCGTGCATCCCCTCTCACGCGCCCGACAGCAGACCGCCCGCTCGCCCCGGCGAGCCCTGCGCGATCGCGCGTACGCGCGCGGCGCGCCGACGAAAGGATTCGACGTGAGAGACGCTGCCAACGCCTGTCCAGCGCCGCGGCGCAGTTCCCCAACGCCCGCAGGAGCAACGTTGCCGCGGGAGGTGTGCTGACATGTGCGGCATCATCGGCTACGCAGGCGACCGGGACGCCGCGCCGCTGCTCCTCGACGGGCTGCAACGGCTCGAGTATCGCGGGTACGACAGCGCCGGCATCGCCGTCGTGGAGGATGGCACGATTCACGTCACCAAGGGCGCGGGCAAGCTCACCGCGCTTCGCAGCGGGCTCGAGGGCGCGTATCCCGCGGGCCACGTCGGCATCGGCCACACGCGCTGGGCCACGCACGGCAAGCCGACGGACGACAACGCGCACCCCCACCTCGACTGCCACGGCGATGTCGTGGTGATCCACAACGGCATCGTCGAGAACTACCTCGCGCTCCGGGCGGAGCTCCGCGAACGCGGCCACAACCTGCGGTCCGAGACCGACACCGAGGTGCTGCCCCACCTCGTCGAGTCGTACTTGGACGAGGGCAGTCCGCTGCTCGAAGCGCTGCGCCGCACGCTCGCGCGCATCGAAGGCGCGCACGCCATCGTGGTGATGTCGAGCCGCGAGCCCGGCACGATCGTCGCCGCGCGCGCCGGTAACGCCGGCGGCGTCGTCATCGGTTACGGCAAGGGAGAGATGTTCGTCGCCAGCGACCTCCCGGCGCTCCTCCCCGAGACGCAGCGCGTCGCCTTCCTGGCCGATGGCGAGATCGCGGTGGTGCGAGCTGGCGGCGCCGAGTACGTCAGCTTCGACGGCGCGCCCGTCGCAAAGGAACCGCAGGTCGTGCCGTTCGACCAGCAGTCGGCGGCCAAAGGCGAGCACAAGCACTTCATGCTCAAGGAGATCATGGAGCAGCCGGAGTGCATCATGGATACGTTCCGCGGCCGCGCGAACTTCGACCCGGCCAACGTCGATCTCGAAGACCTGGCGATCAGCGACGCCGTGCTCCGCTCGATCTCGCGCGTGATGCTGATCGGCATGGGCACGAGCATGCACGCCGCGATGGTCGGCCGCGCGTACTTCGAGCGCATCGCCGGGCTGCCGGCGGAAGTCGACAACTCGTCGGAGTTCCGCTACCGCGACGCGCTCGTCGGCCCCGAGACGCTCGTCGTGTCGGTCGCGCAGTCCGGCGAGACCGTCGACACGCTCGAAGCCATGGCCGACGCCAGACAGCGCGGCGCGCCGCAGATCACTATCTGTAACGTGCCGGGCGCGCAGTCGACTCGCCTCGCCGGCGGTTTCGTCCTGACCCGCTGCGGCCCGGAGGTCGCCGTCGCAAGCACGAAGACGCTGACGGCGTCGATGACAGCGTTGTACATGCTCTCGCTGCGGATCGGTCGCGCCCGCGGTACCGTGGGCGACGCGCAAATGGCCGAGTGCATCGGCGAGCTCGCGCACATTCCGGGGCTGATGGGCCGCGTGCTGACACTGAACGCGCGCATCGA
This sequence comes from Dehalococcoidia bacterium, assembly GCA_021462855.1. Lineage (GTDB taxonomy): Bacteria > Chloroflexota > Dehalococcoidia > DSTF01 > JACRBR01 > DTUCFX13. The sequence goes on from JAJTXQ010000039.1 coordinate 98,939, forward strand.
GCACATCGCCCACCGCCTGTTCCGGTACGAGGACTTCCTGTTCCTGGGCCGCGGCTTCCAGTATCCGATGGCGATGGAGGGCGCGCTCAAGCTGAAGGAGGTCAGCTACATCCACGCCGAGGGCTACCCCGCCGGCGAGATGAAGCATGGCCCGATCGCGCTCATCGACCGTAACATGCCGGTCGTCGCGCTCGCCGTCGACGACGGCACGCGCGACAAGATGCTGTCGAACATCGAGCAGGTGCGCGCGCGCGACGGCATCGTCATCGGCGTGCTGACCGAGGGCGACGAGGAAGTGGCAGCGAGGTGCGACCAGGCGCTGTTCCTGCCGCGCACGACGCCGCTGCTCTATCCGCTGCTCAGCGCCATCCCGATGCAGCTGCTCTCGTACCACATCGCCGTCCGCCGCGGGTGCGATGTCGATCAGCCGCGCAACCTGGCGAAGACGGTGACGGTGGAGTAACGCCACGGCGGTGCGACAATGACGCCAGTCCCGCCACAGGTCGAGCGCGCGCCAACGCGGGTGCGGCGCAGCACCGTCCTCGCGCGTCTCGCCCGGTACGGGCCGCCGGCGCGTCGCTGCTCGTAGCCGGCGTGCGTCCCTGAGGCCAGCGGTCACGGGCGCCCGTTGAATCGCCGCGCGCCGCCTGTTAGTGTGTGAGTGACACTAAGTCCGCAGCGACAGGCCGCGCATGACACAGCGCTTCGACTACATCATCGTGGGCTCCGGGATCGCCGGGCTGTACGCCGCCCTGCTCGCCCGCCAGCACGGCTCGGTCTGCGTGCTGACGAAGGGCTCGATCGACGAGTGCAACACGAAGTACGCGCAGGGCGGCATCGCCGCCGCCGTTGGCGCCGATGACGATCCCGGGCTGCACCTGCGCGACACGATCGCCGCCGGCGCGGGCCTGGTCGACGAAGAAGCCGCGCGCATCCTCGTCGAGGCCGCCGCCGACCGCATCCACGACCTCGTGACGTTCGGCGTGCCGTTCGACAGCACCGACGGCGCGGTCGCGCTCGGACGCGAGGCGGCGCACAGCCGCAACCGCATCCTGCACGCCGGCGGCGATTCCACCGGCGCGCACATCGAGCTCTCGCTCAGCGGCGTCGCGCGGCTCTCGCGCATCACGATCAAGGAGTTCGTGCAGGTCGAGGAGGTCGTCGTCGAGCACGGGCGCGCCACGGGACTGCTCGCGCTCGACTCGCGCACCAACACGACCGAACGGTTCGATGCAGGCGCGGTCGTGCTGGCGACGGGTGGGGTCGGCCAGCTGTTCCGCGTCAGCACCAACCCGGACGTGGCCACCGGCGACGGCATCGCCGTGGCGTACCGCGCCGGCGCCGAGGTGCGCGACATGGAGTTCATCCAGTTCCACCCGACCGCGCTGCGCCTGCCAGGCGTGCCGATCTTCCTGATCTCCGAAGCGGTGCGCGGCGAGGGCGGCGTGCTGACGAACGCCGCCGGCGAGCGCTTCATGCCCGGTTACCACGAGCTGGCCGAGCTCGCGCCGCGCGACGTTGTCGCCCGGGCGATCGTCGCCGAGATGCAGCGGACCGGCGCCGACCGCGTGTACCTCGACATCTCGCACTTGCCGGCCGCGCGCATCACCGCGCGGTTCCCGCAGATCTACCGGTACTGCCTGGACCACGGCGTCGACATCACGCGAGCGCCTGTGCCCGTCTCGCCCGCGGCGCATTACATGATGGGCGGCGTACGCACGAACACCTGGGGAGAGACGACGGTCAGGCGGCTGTACGCCTGCGGCGAGGTGGCCTGCACCGGCGTGCACGGCGCCAACCGCCTCGCGAGCAACTCGCTGCTCGAGACCGTCGTATTCGCCAAGCGCATCGTCGAGCGGACCATCGCCTCGCCCGACGGCTGCGCGGAGCCATGCGCCGACACCGTGGATCTGCGCACGCCCGAGAGCGGACAGGCGCCGCCGGACCGCGCGTCGCTCCAGTCGCTGATGTGGGATAAGGTGGGCATCGTGCGCGATGGCAGCGGCCTGGCGGCGGCGGCGGCCGCGCTCGGCGCGTGGCAGCGCGCACAACCGCGACCGCACGACCGGCCGTCGCACGAGCTGGCGAACCTCCTCGTCGCCGGCCGGCTGATGGCCGAGGCGGCGCTCATACGGGAAGAGAGCCGCGGCGCCCACTACCGCACCGACTTCGCCGAGACACGCGAGGAGTGGCGGCGCCACATCACGTTCCGAAAGGCGTGACCATGCCCGAGATGTTGCAGCCGATCCCTCCGAACATCATCGACGACGCGGTCATCGCCGCGCTCGAGGAAGACGGCGCCTACGATGACGTGACGACGGCGGCGCTCGTGCGCGGCGACCAGTGGGGCCGCGGCATCATCGTCGCCAGGGCCGCCGGCGTCGTCGCCGGCCTGCCCGTCGCCGCCGCGGCGATGACGGCGATCGATGACTCCGTCTCGTTCGACACGCTGGTCGAGGACGGCGAGCGCGTCGGTCCCGGCGCCGAGCTGGCCGAGATCGAGGGCCGGCTCTCGGCGATCCTCGCGTGCGAGCGCGTGGCGCTCAACTTCCTGCAGCGGATGTCCGGCATTGCAACGCTCACGCGCGATTTCGTCGATGCCGTGCGCGGCACCAACGCCAGCATCCTCGACACGCGCAAGACTGCCCCGTCGCTGCGGCACTTCGAGCGGTACGCCGTGCGCGCGGGTGGCGGGCGCAGCCACCGGTTCAATCTCGCCGCGGGCGTGCTGATCAAGGACAACCACATCGCCGCAGTACGACAACGCGGCGTCGCGCACCTCGGCGAGGTCGTCGCGCAGGCGCGCGCCGGCGTCCCCCACACCATGCGCATCGAGATCGAGGTGACGACGCTCGACGAGGTGCAGGAGGCGCTTGAAGGCGGCGCTGACATCATCCTGCTCGACAACATGAGCGTCGATGAGATCTCGAGCGCCGTGCGGATGATCGGCGGCAAGGCGCTCGTCGAGGCGTCGGGCGGCGTCACGCTCGACAACGTGGCGGCGATCGCGGAGACCGGCGTCTCGTACATCTCCGTCGGGCGCCTTACGCACTCGGCGCCCGCGCTGGACATGAGCCTCGAACTCGGCGGGGTGTGATGCCCGCGCCGGTAGTGATCATCAGCGGGCCGTCCGGCGCCGGCAAGAGCAGCATCGCCCGCGCGCTCTGCGAGCGATACGACCGCACCGTGCACATCGAGACCGACGCCTGGTTCGCGGCGATCCAGATGGGCCGCATCAACCCGATGCGCCCCGAGTCAGCTCGGCAGAACATCATGGTCTCGCGCGCCGCCGCCCGTGCCGCGTCCGCCTACGCCGAAGAGCTGTTCACCGTCTTCATCGACGGCGTGATCGGGCCGCACCTCCTGCCGGTGTATGTCGAAGAACTGGCGCCGCGCGGCGTGCCGGTGCACTTCGCGCTCCTCATGCCGCCGCTCGCCGTCACGCTCGAGCGCGTCGCGCCGCGCCACTCGCGCCGGCGCATGGATGAGCCGGGGCATCGCGACCTGTACGCACAGTTCGAGCATTATGGCAACTTCGCCGGGCGCACCCTCGACACGGGCGGCCTCACGCCCGACCAGGCCGCCGATGCCCTGATGGACCTCTGCGGCCAGGGCGCCTGTCTCGTCACGCCGCCCGCGCGTTGATGCTCAGCCGCGCCGCGGCCGGTCGAGGTCGGCGCTGTCTACGACGATCGTCACCGGGCCGTCGTTCACCAGCTCCACGTCCATCTTCGCGCCGAACGCGCCCGTCTCGACCGGTACGCCCGCCTCGCGTAGCGCCGCGACAAACACATCCACGAGCGGCGCCGCCCTGTCCGTGGCCGCCGCGCCCGTGAACGAGGGCCGCCGCCCGCGCCGCACATCGGCGAGCAACGTGAATTGCGATACGACGAGCGCGGCGCCGCCCGCCTCGGCGAGCGTGCGGTCGAACTTGCCTTCGTCGTCGGGAAAGATGCGCAGATCCGCGCACTTGCGCGCCATGCGGCGCGCCTCGGCCTCATCGTCGCCGGCGGCAATGCCAGCGAGCACGAGCATGCCCGGGCCGATCTCGCCGACCGTTGCGCCACCCGCACGCACTGCCGCGCGGCTCACGCGCTGGATGACTACGCGCACGCGTCAGGAGGCGGCGGCGCTTTCCGTCGCGGTGTCGGTCGATGTGCCTGCGGACGAGCTGGATTCGGCCGTTCCGGCGGTTCCCGTCGTCTCGGCGGCCTCGGCGGGCGCGGACGTGCCGTTGCCGCCGCCGCCCGACGAGCCGCGGTTATCGGTCTTGTAGAAGCCGCTGCCTTTGAACACGACCGGCGGCGCGAACAGCAGGCGAGAAGCGACCGCCTTGCACGTCGGGCACTTCTGCTTCGCAGGGGCGTCGAAGCCCTCGCGCTTCTCGTACTGGTGTCCGTTCTCGCAACGGTATTCGTATGTGGGCAAGGGGCTCCTCCGGCTCGATGTCCCGAAAAGTTTAGCGATTCGGTCAGGAATCGGGCAACCTAGAACTCCGGCCGGTTCGGATTGCCCGCCTGCGTCCCGATGTACAGGTCGTCGTAGTACACGTGGGCGCGCGTCTCACCCTGGGCAGGCGTCTTGTCGTCGTACCGCACCTCGAAGAACACCTCCAGCGACTCGAAGGCCGCTGGTACGCGGCCGAGCACCGTCTGGAACGCGTCTCTGACGGGAAACGAGAAGTACGTCCACTCCCGCAGCTTCGGCTGGTCGCGGTTGAGGAAGCTGAACCGGGCGTTCGAGAGCAGGAATGGCTCCCGGTCAATGCCGCCGAGCGGCACGCGGATCTCGTGGAATTCGAACTCGTCCTCGAAATCCGCGCCCTTCACCGACAGCACCATCTGCAAGTACTGGAAGGTCGCCGTCGGCTGCCACTCGTCGACGTAGTAGTAGCCCGAGAGGAACTCCGGGATCTCCTGCGTGGCGAGGATCTGCGTCGCTCCGGTGATGCGCGTGCGCTCCAGCGATGCGTTGTCGCGGAGCCACAGCTCGAGCGCGCGCGAGCCCGTGCGCGCGAACCCGTCGCTGACGCCGAACGCGTGCCACTCCGGCTGCTGGCGATACGACCAGCCGGTCCCGCCCTCTTCGAACCCCGGGTTCGTGACGATGTTCGACATCTCCGGCGTCGGCGTGGCGAGCGGCGGCAGGTCCTCGAAGAGCCCGCAGCCGGCGAGCATCGCCGCAAGCGCAAGCGCGCACGCGCCAAGCGCGAGCCGCGACGAGTGGGTGATCCAGCGGGCCGGCTCGCGCATCGCCTGTTCGTACCATCGCGCCGGATCGGGGTCAAGCGCGCCTGCGGCCGCCGCGCCGTATAGTGAAGGGAGATGCAATCTACGCCCCGCTCGTCGTACCTCGAACGTCCACTCGTGCGCGCGGCGATCGCCGCCGCGCTCCTCGCGGCGCTCGCGGCGCTGTACTTCGCCGTGCGCGACAGCGACGGCGACGGTTCCGGGGCCACGCTCGAAGGCCAGCCGACCCGTGTCGGCGGATTGCCGACGTCCGAAACCGGCATCGGGCCGCTCGACAGCCGCCGGCCGCTGAAGGGCGAGCCCGCTCCCGACTTCGCACTGCGCGACCTCGGCGGCAATGTCGTGAAGCTGAGCGATCTGCGCGGTAAGGTCGTCTGGCTCAACTTCTGGGCGACGTGGTGCGCGCCCTGCAAGAAGGAGCTTCCCGACATCCAGAAGCTGTACGACGAGATGCGCGAGGATGGCCTCGTAGTCCTCGCCATCAACAAGGAGGAGAGCGCGGAGGATGCGGGCTCCTTCATGCGGTCCCGAGACCTGTCGCTGCCGGTGCTGCTCGACTCCGACGGCGCGGTGTACGGCCAATACCGGCTGCAGGGGCTGCCCGACAGCTTCTTCATCGACCGCGAGGGCAACATCGCCGCGATTTACTTCGGCTTCCTGAACGAGAAGAAGATGCGCGAACGCCTCGCCGAAGCGGGCCTGCCCTAACCGAGCGCGTCCTTCGCCACTTGGCCCTGCCTGACGACGAGGCGCACGTTGCGCGCGTCGGCCAGACAGGCGATGTCGGCGACCGGGTCGCCCTCGATGACGATGGCGTCGGCGTCGTGGCCCTCGACAAGCGTGCCGGTGCGATGTTCCAGGCGGAATAGCTCGGCGTTCGTCCGCGTCGCGCTCACGATCGCCTCCATCGGCGACGTGTGCCGCGCCTTCTCGACGATCTCCGACGCCCGGCGTGTCTGCCGCGGGCCGAGCAAGTCGGATCCGGACGCGATGCGGACGCCCGCTGCCCGCGCCGTCGCAACGCTTCGCGCGACTTCGCCGCGCACGAGGTCGAGCTTCGCGCGCGAGTACTCCGGCACAGCCGATGACCGTGCGAGGATCTCGAGGATCACGAGCGTCGGCACGAGGTACGCCCCCTGTTCTGCCATCCGCGCGGCCGTCGTCGCGTCGAGGATGCTACCGTGCTCGATCGAGCGCACGCCGGCATCGAGCGCGTTGCTGATGGCGCCGCTCGTGTGGCAGTGGGCCATCACGTAGCGTCCGAAGCCGTGAGCTTCTTCCACCGCGGCCGCCATCTCGGCCACGCTGAACTGCAGGCTCTCGAGCGGGTCGTTGGGCGACATCACCCCGCCCGATGCCATCAGCTTCACCTGCGTCGCGCCCCGCCGGAGCTGGATGCGCGCAGCCCGGCGCACGGCGTCGGCGCCGTCGCAGATCTCCGTGTGCGCGACCAGTCCCGGGATCGACGGCGGCGCGGCGTCGTCGAACCGGTAGCGCTGGTCGCCGTGCCCGCCCGTGATCGACAGGAACGAACCCGACGCCAGGATCCGCGGACCGGGGATCTCACCGGAATCGACGGCCTGCGCGTATGCCACATCGAGTCCGCCGGCATCGCGCACGGTCGTGAACCCCTCCTCCAGCGCCAGCCGGATGTTCTCGACGACCTTGAGTGCATACGAGAGGTGCGTCTGCGGCGGGTCGTTCGCGCCGGCCGCCACGAGTCCGAAGTGCACGTGAGCATCCATCAGCCCCGGCATCAGTGTGCGGCCGGCGCAGTCGATGCGGCGGGCGCCGGCGGGTGCTGCGATCTCGCCCGCTCCGGCGATGCGCGCGATTCGTCCCTCCTCGGTGAGCATCGCCGCGCGCGGCCGTGGCTCGGCGCCGGTCCCATCGAGGAGTGTGGCGTTGTCGAGCAGCAGTGCAGTCATGGTCGTCCTCCGTGCGGCTACGGCGTCGGCGCCGGCGTGTCGCGCAACTCCTGCGTGTGGTAGAAGCCGTTGACGTCGAATGACACGCGAAACTCGGCGTCGGACAGATCGTGGTACGGGAACAGCTTCTCGGCGATCACGCGTCCGTCGATGCTCGTCGCAACGACGTGCAGCACCGGGCCGGGCGTCGCGCCGGCGGCCGCGGTGGTCGGCAGCGACTCGCGCTTCACGACGAACGTCGCCTGGTGGTCCGCGAGCAGCGTGTGCGACTGTCCGTCATCTAGCGCCACCACGGCGGTCTGCGCCGATTTGTTCGTGATGACGAGCCCGCGCTGCGTGCCCGCGCTCCCGCTCAGTTGCGCCCACAGCACCACGCTCAGCACGACGACCGTGATGACGACGAGCGCGCCGAGCAAAACCCACGCACGCCGCGGCATGTCGCGCGGCATCGCCTATTTCTGCTCCAGCGACTTCAGCCGGTCCTCGTCCAGCGTCACGCCGATGCCCGGCGCGTCGGGCACGTGCAGATAGCCGTCGCGATCGATCATCAGCGGCTCAGTGAGCATGAAGTCGCGGTACTCCGGCACCCAGTTCGGCGGGGCGTACGGGAACTCGATGAACGGGCAGTTGGACGCCGCCGCCGCGACATGAAGGTTCGCCGCCAGGCCGATGCCGTTCGTCCACGTGTGCGGCGCAAAGAGCAGGTTCGCCGCCTCCGCCATGCCCGCGACCTTGCGCGCCACCGTGATGCCGCCGGCGAACGTGCAGTCCGGTTGGTACACGTCGAGGCTGCGCTTCTCGTGGTACACCTCGAACTCGTGCAAGCCGGTGTTCAGCTCGCCGCCGGCGATGCGTACGGTCGTGTTGGCGCGCAGCTCGGCGAGGCCCTCGTAGTCGTAGGCGTACAGCGGCTCCTCGAGCCAGAACACGTCGTAGTGCTCCAGCTCGCGGGCGACGGTGCGCGCCGTCTTGCGGTCCCACGGGTGCAGGCGCGGGTCCGGCGGGATGTACCAGCCCCAGTTCCCGTCGACCATGATCTTCATCGTGTCGCCGATGGCCTTGCGCACGGCGTCCAGCACCTTCAGGTCGACGCGCCAGTCCGGGTTGTGGAAGCGCAGCTTCACCGCCTTGAAGCCGAGATCGCGGATCTTGAGCACGTCCTCGACGCGCTGCTCCGGGCTGTGGATCTCGCCCGTCGAGCAGTACGCGAGCAGCTTGTCGTGCCTGCCGCCGAGCAGCTGCGCCAGCGGCACGCCCGCCTTCTTCGCGGCGATGTCCCACAGCGCGTTCTCGACCGGCCACGGGCGGCCCATGAAGTGCGCGACGCCGCGCAGCAGGTGCCAGTGCTCCTCGATCGCCAGCGGATCCTTGCCGACGAAGAACGCCCCCGCGGTGTTCATCGCCGTCATCAGGCCGCCGGCGCCGATGCCCGTGATCCCCTCGTCCGTGTGGATCTCGACGACCATCACGTCCTGGTGCGTCTCGGGGAACGGCCGCCACGTCGGGTGGAAGGGCTGCTTCGTCTGGTCGAAGACAAACCTGCGCATCTTGACTTCGGTGATCTTCACGCGCGCCTCCTCGCTGCCATGCGAGAGCTTACCCCACGTCACCGACACGATCGAACGCGGACACGGCGCCGCGCGATACGCTGGAGCGGACCTGTTGATCGTCTCTGGAGGTTGCATGAGCAGGGAGCCCGGAGCTGCGGCGGGAGACCAGTTCCACGGACGCGAGCCCACGAGTCACGAACGGATGACGGGGTTACCGTGGGACGCCTCGTACCGCGACGGCCCCGCTCCGTGGGACACCGGCGAGCCGCAACCAGCGTTCGTCCGGCTGGCATCGGCGGGCGCGTTCACGGGGACGGTGCTCGACGCCGGGTGCGGCACCGGGGAGAACGCGCTGTTCGTCGCTTCACGCGGGTTGGCGGTCCTGGGCGTCGACGTTGCCGAGACGGCGCTGGCGATCGCCCGGGAAAAGGCAACGGAACGGGGCATCGCGGCGGAGTTCATGGCGGCCGACGCGCTCCGCCTCGGTCGGCTCGGGCGCCGCTTCGACACGGTGCTGGATTGCGGGCTGTTCCACACGTTCCAGGCCGGCGAGCGGTCAAGATACGTCGAGAGCCTCGGGTCAGTAACGGTGGGCGGAGGGACCCTGTACGTGCTGTGCTTCAGCGACGAGGGCTCGGACTGCGGCCCGCACCCGTTGACGCGGGAAGCGCTGGAAGCGGCGTTCGCCCCCGGCAGCGGCTGGCGGCTCGTCTCCGTCGCCGCGGACCGGGTGGAGACGCGATACCACGAAGGCGGCGCACCGGCGTGGCTGGCAACGGCGCAGCGCACGTAGGCCGCCCTTGCAGCCGCCCGCGGCTTGACGCACGCCTACGACGAAGCTTATGCGGCGTTTAACAGTCGTTTAACAAGCCCGCCCTAGAATGCGGGTGTAGGGTAAAACCAGCGTGCAGCCTGACCTCCTGCACGTGGGACTTCCGGGGGCCGGGGCGCTCACAACTGTAAGGCCACAGAACCAGCGCCCTGGCCCGCCTTCCGAAGCCCGACCGAGCACCAACCCCTGTAGATTTCGCGAGGACCCCGCCCCTCGCGATTTCTTTTGTTTTTCCGGCCGGCCTCCGGCACATAGAATCGCGCCATGCCCTACGCGCCGGTCAACGGCATCGACCTGTACTACGAGACGCACGGCCGCGGCGCCGCCGTCGTGCTGGCGCACGGCGCCGGCGGCAACCACCTGAGCTGGTGGCAGCAGGTGCCGGCGTTCGCGGAGCGCTTCCGCGTCGTCACGTTCGACCACCGTGCGTTCGGGCGCTCGCGCGACGGCGAGGGCGAAGCGATGCTTGGCCGGCGGATGTTCCACGAGGACCTGCGCGCCCTCCTGGACGTGCTCGGGATTGATCGCGCGGCGGTCGTCGCGCAGTCGATGGGTGGACGCACGGCGGTCGGGGTCGCGCTGCGCAACCCGGGGCGGTGCACGGCGATGGTCCTCGCCGGCACGACGGGCGGCGCCCTCAACGACGAGGTGCGTGCGCTGCAGGAGGACCACCGCGACAGCGCGGCCGGCCGCCTGACGCTGATGCAGCGTGCGGTGTCACCCGCGCTGCGCGAGCGAGCGGCGGACCTCGACTTCCTGTATCGCTCGATAGCGCGGCTCAATCCGCCGCGGCCGCGCGACTTCCTGGCGCCGATCCCGGGCTACACCGGCAGCTCCGCGGGACGGCTCGCCGAAGCGGACTTCCCCGTGCTGTTCCTCGTCGGCGAGCACGACGCGATCACCCCGCCGCCGGTCGTCGAGGCGTGCCATCGCGCGGTGCCGGGGTCACGGTTCGCGCAGATCGGCGGCGCCGGGCATTCGGCGTACTTCGAGCGGCCGCGTGCGTTCAACGAAGCTGTGCTCGCCTTCCTCGGCGAGGCGTACGGCGCCGGCTAGCGCACGCCGAGCAGCTCGACGTCGAAGATGAGCTCCGCGTTCGGCGGGATCACGGGCGGCGCGCCGCGCGACCCGTAACCCAGGTCCGGCGGGATGATCAGCTGCCGCTTGCCGCCAACACGCATCGACATCACGCCTTCGTCCCAGCCGCGGATCACCTGCCCGACGCCGATCGTGAACTCGAACGGTTCGCCGCGGTCAACCGAGCTGTCGAACTTCTTTCCGTCGGTGAGCCGGCCGGTGTAGTGCACGCTCACGCGCTTGCCCTTCGACGGCGCCTCACCGCCGCCGACGACTTCATCGATGTACTGCAGCCCGCTGCCCGTCGTGGTCTTGTCCGTCACGTGGTGCCTCGTTCCTACTGCACGCCCAGCAATTCAACATCGAAGATCAGCGCGGCCGCCGGCGGGATCGCCGGCGGGCGGCCCGATGCGCCGTACGCCAGCTCGAACGGGATGATCAGGCGGCGCTTGCCGCCGACCTTCATGCCCGCAACGCCCTCCTCCCACCCGGCGATCACGCGGCGCGCGCCGATGGTGAAGGCGAACGGCTCGCCGCGGTCCCGTGAGCTGTGGAACTTGCTGCCATCGGTGAGCCAGCCGGTGTAGTGCACGGTCGCCGTGCTGCCTTCCTTGGCCTCATCGCCCGTGCCGGCGACCTCATCGATGTACCGCAGGCCGCTGTCAGTGGTCGTGATGTCGCCCGTGAGTGCCGGGATGCCCGGCGCGTTCCCGTCGCTCTCCGCAGCGGACGGCAGCGCGCTCGTCGCAGCGGCGGTTGGCTGCGTGGCTGGTTGCGTCGCCTGGCCGGCCGGCGTGCTCTGCGATGCGCGCGTCGGCGTCGCGCCGCCGTTGTCGTCGTCATCGCCGCAAGCGGTGAAGATGAGTGCGGCCGCCAGCGCGCCCGCGATCAGCAGTCTCATGCGCAAGATCCTCCTCCGGTCATCGAAGACGCGTCATTCTGCGTCCCGCCAGAGGCGGACGCAAACCGGACGCGGTGACGGCGTGGTGCCAGCGGGCCTGTAAGCCGAATTCTGTTTCCGCCCTGGGGCGGACGGTGACCATCTGTCTGGGCTGCGAGTTGCCCCGCAGCTCGAGCGGCTGACCCGGGACGCTCGGACGGGCCGTCCTTAGTCCGCCGAAGCGGACGCGGTCCCCTATGTAGCCTTGCTCCGGGTGGGGTTTGCCCGGCCGCCGCGTCTCCACGGCGCCGGTGCGCTCTTACCGCACCATTTCACCCTTACCACGCTTGCGCGAGGCGGTATGTCTCTGTGGCACTTTCCGTCGCTTCGCAGCGCCCTGCCGTTAGCAGGCACCCTGCCCTTCGGAGTTCGGACTTTCCTCTCACGGCTCGCGCCGCAAGCGGCCACCCGGCCCGCTGGCATCCGCAGTATACGAGATTGCCGGCGGTCAGATGACGCGCTGCGTCGTGCGGAAGTGCCGCTTCGCCACGCGCGTTAGCATCTCCGCGCCACGCGACGCGACGAGCGCGCGCGCGACGGCCTCCACCTGGGCAGACGCGCCCTTCGGCAGGCGCATGCCGGCGTCGCGACCCAGCGCATCGAGCCGGCGCAAGAACTCCGCCCGCGCCAGGATCGATGCAGCGGCCACCGCCGGGTCGCGCTCGGCCCGCGGCATCTGCACGAGCCGCACGTCGCGGCCGCGCTTGAACAGCGCATCGCGGATCAGCGCCTCGTCGCCGAACTGGTCGGCGACTGCGGCCGTCGCGCCGGGGGCGCGCGCGAGGACCTCCTCGATCGCCCGCGCGTGCGCCCAGGCGAGCAGCCGGTTGACGCTGCGGAGCTTCGCGTACAGCTCGTTGTAGCGCGGCGGCAGGATCGTCACGACCTCGTTCGGGAAGGCGCCGCGCAGTTCGTCCGCAAGCGCCGTCGCCCGCCGGTCTGTGAGCGACTTGCTGTCCTGCGCGCCGAGCGCTTCGGCGACGCGCCAGTTGTCAGCGGTCAGCGCCACGGCCGCAACGACGAGCGGTCCGAAGTAGTCGCCCTTGCCGCTCTCGTCGCTGCCCCCCCAGCAGGCGGCGTCCGGCACGACGGGCCCGACCGCGCCGGCGGCCCTGGGCGCCTTCACGAAAGAGGGCGTGCCCTCCAGCAGCGCCGCGATCGCCTCGGCATCCGGCGCGTCCGGCTGGTCGAAGACCGCCTTGCACCCGCCGCCCTTCGACGGATAGACGTTCAGCCCCAGCGCTCCCGAAGGGAGCGTGAGCACGATGCGGGTGCCGTTCTGGAGTGGCCGCGTGTCGGCGACGCCGCCGGCGTCGCGCGCGTACGCCGCCATGGCCGCGAGCGCCGCGGCGGCGTCGCGCGCGATGGTGATGCTCTTGGCTGGCATCAGGAGCGGAGCGTCAGGTCGACCGCGTCATCAGTGACGGTGATGCGCAGCAGCGCCTCCCGGAGCGCGGACTGCCGTTCGGCGAACGTCATCGCATCCCACCGCTCGACCAGGCCCTTTGCGTCGCGCTCGCGCGCGGCGACGCGCTCGGCGGCGCCGGCATGGTCGCCGATCCGCGTTTCAACGACCTCCAGCGCGTCCTCGACGGCGAGGCGGTCCGCCGCGGCGCTCGTCATGAGCTTGCGCAGGTTGTCGCGCGCCAACCGGCCCTTGGCCGCCGACTCCACGTAGCGCTCGATGCGCCGGTCGATCGATCGCATGCGCCCGCGCAGCCGGTCACGCTCCCGCTCGTAATCCGCGAGTGCGTCTCCTTCGTCGCGCGGCTGGCGGAAGGCTTCGCCGCTCGCGAGCGCGGCGCCGAGCAGCCGCTGCACCTCTTTTTCGAGGTCCGCCGCGCGGCGCGTATGGTAGCTGCAGACGCTTTGGTTCGTGCGCGACTCGCACTGGTAGTAGCGGTACGAGTTCTCGACGCGCTCACCGTCCTTGCGCTTCCAGCTCTGCTTGCGGCTGACGCCGATCAGCCGGTTGCCGCAGTAGCCGCACTGCGCGACCCCCGACAGGAGGAACTGCGACGTGACGCGCGGGTTGTAGCTCGTCCGGCGCGCGTTGAGGCGGTCCTGCACGACGCGGAAGTCGTCGGCCGACACGAGCGGCGGATGGCTGCCCGGCACGCGGACGCCGAATCGCGAGTATGTCCCCAGGTACACGCGGTTCCGCAGGATGTCGCGGATGCTCACCATGCTCCAGTTGCCGCCACGGCGCGTCTTGAGTCCCTCCTCGTTGAGCCGCCGCGCGATCAGACGGATGCCCAGGCCCTCGTTGAGGTACAGGCGGAAGATGTAGCGCACGACGACCGCCTCCTCGGGGATCAGCTCCAGCCGGCGGCGCGCGCCGACCTTGTAGCCGTACGGCGGCCGTCCGAGCACTTCACCCTTCACCGCCTTGCGACGCATCGCCGCGCGCACCCGCTCGCTAAGGCGGTTGCCGTCCTGGGCGTTCCACAGCGCGACGATGTCGGCTGCTACGTCGGCGCCGCCGGACATCGGCCGCACCTCCGCGCCGAGCCCTTCGAGCTGGAAGTACCGCCGCGCTGCGACCGCGAGATCGCCGCCGAGCGAATCGATCCCGGGCACGACGACGAGGTACTCGCTGCCCGCGCGCCGGACGTAGGCGATGAGCTCACGGAATCCCGAACCGTGCCCGTTGCTCGCCGACGTATCGGCGAACGTCATGTCCGGTTCGAGCCCCTCGCGCCGGCAGTAGTCCAGGAACGCGCGGTTTTGCTGGGCGAGCGTTTGCTCGCTGCCCGTGGATTCGCGGAAATACCCGATAGCCCTCATCCGCTTACGCGAAGAGGATGCGCTCGCAGTTGGGACACTGCACGAGCGTGCTCCCCGCCCTCGCCCTGTTCACGATGTTCGTCGGCAGCGATATGCGGCAGCCGAGACAGAGGTTCCGGTCGAGTTTCGCGACGCCCCGTCCCTGGTGGGCGCGCCTGATGTGATCGTACACCCGCAGCACATCAGCATCGACATCCTGCGCCTGCGAATTTCTCTGCTCTTCGAGTTCTGCAATCTCGGCATCGAGCCGGCCGGCGCGGCTCGCGAGTTCCTTCTGCTCTTCGCGCCATGCGCGCTCGAGCGCGTCCGCCCCGGCCGCGGCGGCCTTGGCCTCCGCGGCGGCGTCCTCCGCGGCGCCGAGCGCTTCGAGGTCGCGGTCCTCGGTCGATGACAGCTGGCGCTTCAACTGGTCGACGTCCGCCTGCAGGTCGGCGAGCTCCTTGGGGTTCTTGATGCGGCCGCTGTAGAGCTTCTCCTCCGCCTGGGCGATCTTGCCCTTGATCTCATCGGCCTGCAGTTCGACGTCCTTCTGCGCTCCTTCCGAACTGCGCAGCGCGCGCGCCCGCTCCTCGGCCGCGGCGCGCGCGGCGACGACCTCCTCCGACTCGCCGATGCGCGAGCGGGCTTCGTCGCGCGAGGCGCGGCGCGTGTCGAGCGCGGAATCGATCTCCTGGAGCCGCAAGAGCCCAGCAAAGCGTGTCATGTGTGCGAGGTTCACTGTACGACAGCGGCGCGCCAGCGCCGGGCGTGTGTCTGCGTGATGCGCCGCGCGTGCGAGCGAGGAGGCGTGCGCCTGCCGATTATAGGCGATCGATCCCGTGCGCGGCGATACCCTCGTTGCGAGCGTGAAGAACGCTCGCTACGCTGCATCATTCCCCCTGCCCGGAGGGCCCCCATGCAGTTCAACGTTTCGGAGCTCCTGAAGGAGCACGTAGGCGCCACGCGCGAGTTCGACATCGACGACGACGTCACGATCGATGGCAAGCCCCGTCATCTCACTGGCCATGCCCGCTTCGACCGCACGAACGACGGCATCCTCGTCCGCGCGGACGTGCGTGGCGCCGTTGCCGCGGAGTGCGCCCGTTGCCTGCGCCCGCTCGAGTTGCCCGTCGAGATCACGTTCGAGGAGGAGTTCATCCCGACCGTGGACATCGTCAGCGGCGGCCACGTCGATGCTCCCGAGGGCGAAGAGGAGAACTATCGCATCAGCGCGCGCCACATGCTCGACCTCATGCAGCCAGTCGCCGAATACTGGTCGATCGCCCAGCCGATGGCGCCCGTCTGCCGCGACGACTGCCCCGGGCTCTGCCCGATCTGCGGCGGTGACCTGAACGACGCCGGCCACGCGTGTACCCGCGAGGCGGGCGACGACCGCTGGGCGAAGCTGCGCAACCTGGAACTCGGCTGACGGCGCCGTTCGTGCCGGGACCAGCCGTCTGCTAGACTTGCGCGGAACATCACGAAGGGAGCTGTCTCCGTTGCCACCGCTACCAAAGAGAAAGTACCCGAAGGCGCGCCAGGGCAAGCGGCGCAGCCATCTCGCGCTCAAGCCGACGGCGCTCACGCGCTGCCCGCAGTGCCGCGCGCCGCGCCTGCCGCACGTCGCCTGCAAGACGTGCGGCTTCTACCGCCGCGCCGACGCTGTCGACGTCCGCTCCAAGACCGCCGAGTAGCCTTGCGTCCACCGGTCCATCCCGCCGTCCGCCGTGGCCGAAGCTAACGTCGCCTGGGTCTTCCCGGGCCAGGGCGCGCAGGAGGCCGGCATGGGCCGCGACGTCTACGAGGCGCACGCTCCGGCGCGCGCGCTTTTCGACCGCGCCGACGCCGTCCTCGGGCGCGCCCTGACGCGGCTCTGCTTCGAAGGCCCGGCGGACGAATTGAGCCGCACTGCCAACGCCCAGCCCGCGATCTACGTCACGAGCCTCGCGCTGCTCGCGGCGGCACAGGATGCTGGCGCCATCGCCGGCGACCCGGCTTGCGTGGCCGGGCACAGTCTCGGCGAGTACACGGCGCTCGCCGCCGCCGGCGCGCTGGCGTTCGAGGACGGGCTGCGGCTCGTCGAGACGCGTGGCCGGCTGACGCAGGCCGCCGCCGACGCACGGCCCGGCGGCATGGCGGCCGTGCTCGGCCTGGACGAAGACGCCGCGGCCGCCGTCGCCCGCGAAACAGGCGCCGAGATCTGCAACGTCAACGCGCCCGGGCAGATCGTGCTCGGCGGCGCGAGCGACGCTGTCGAGCGGGCGTGCGCGCTCGCGCTCGAACGCGGCGCGCGCCGAGCCGTGCCGCTCGACGTGACGGGCGCGTTCCACACGTCGCTCATGCAGCCGGCCGTCGCCGAGTTCGACGCCGCCGTCGCTGCCGCGCGTCTCGCTGCGCCGCGCGTACCCATCATCACGAATCGCGACGCCGCGCCGCTCACCGACGCGGCCGGGATCGCCGGCGAGCTTGTGCACCAGTTAACGCACCCCGTCCGGTGGGTGCAGTGCGTCGAGTGGATGGCGGCGAACGGGATCGAGCAGGTGGTGGAGGTCGGGCCCGGGCGCGTGCTCACGGGGCTCATCAAGCGTATCGCGCCGGGGCTGGCGCTACGGAACGTGAACGGAGTGGCGTCGCTCGCATGAACCAGTTGTTCAATCTCGAAGGCAAGGTCGCGCTCGTCACCGGGGGCTCGCGTGGCATCGGGCGGGCGATCGCGCTGGCGCTCGGCGCCCACGGCGCGCAGGTCGTCGTGAACTACGCCACGAACGCCGAGGCTGCCGCCCGCACGGCGGCGGAGATCGGCGACGGTCGCGCGGTCACGGTCGCCGGCGATGTGTCGCAGCCCGGCGCGGGCGCCGCGCTCGTCGATGCCACGATCGCCGCGTTCGGCCGCATCGACATCCTCGTCAACAACGCCGGGGTCACGCGCGACGACCTCATCCTCCGCATGTCGGAGGAGGAGTGGGATACGGTCATCGACACGAACCTCAAGGGCACGTTCGCGGTGACAAAGGCCGCGGTGCGGCCGATGGTCCGCCAGCGCTTCGGGCGCATCATCACGGTGAGCAGCGTCGCCGGCATGGTCGGAAATGCGGGTCAAACGAACTACTCCGCCGCCAAGGCGGGAGTGATAGGCTTTACCAAGGCGATCGCGAAGGAAGTGGCGTCGCGGAACATCACTGCCAACGTCATCGCGCCGGGATTCGTCGATACCGAGATGACCGCCGGCCTGACCGACGCGCAACGCCAGGAGATCATGCGCATGGTGGCCCTTGGCCGCACCGGCAAGCCGGAAGACATCGCTCCCGCGGCGGTATTCCTGGCGTCCGACGAAGCGGCATACGTGACCGGGCACGTGCTCACCGTCGACGGCGGATTGGTGATGCAGTAGATGGGGGCGAATCCGCGCCGCAAGTCCCGCGTCATCGCCCTGCAGGCGCTGTACGAGGGCGACGTCTCGCACCACGACCCGCGTGCCGCGCTCGAGCGCCTCGCCGCGGACGAGGAGCTCACGGCCGACCAGCGCGCCTTCGCCGCTGCGCTGGTCGAGGGCGTGCTGGACCAGCGCGAGGCGCTCGATGACGTGATCCGGCAGGCCGCGCCGCAGTGGCCCGTCGAACAGCTGAGCGCGATCGACCGGAACATCCTTCGTCTTGCGATACGGGAGATACTGCTCAATAATGGGGCGCCCATTCGGGCGGCGATCAACGAGGCCGTTGAACTCGCAAAGAACTACGGGAGCGACAGTTCCGCGAAGTTCGTGAACGGCGTACTCGGGTCGGTGAGCGTATCGCTGGCCAACCACGCAGGAAGCTGACCGCGAGAGCGGACGAGAGGGAGACAGCACGTGGCCACTGTGTTCGAACGGGTGCGAAAGATCATCGTGGACCAGCTTGGAGTCGAGGAAGACCAGGTCGTGCCCAGCGCGTCGTTCGTCGATGACCTCAACGCCGACTCACTCGATCTTGTCGAGCTGATCATGTCGATGGAAGAGGAGTTCTCGAAGGGCGGCAGGACGCTCGAGATCTCCGACGAGGACGCCGAGAAGATCGCCACGGTGCAGGACGCCGTGGACTACCTGAAGGACCTCGGCATCGAAGACGAATAGCCCGCGCCGCGAGAAGCGAAGACCAGCGCCGCCCGATCGGGCGGCGTTTACGTTGTCCTCGGGGCGCGGCGGGCGACGGGGTACAATTCCCGCATGAACCTGTTCGGCGTCGGCCCGCTCGAGATGATCGTCGTCATCGTCGTGGCGCTGATATTCGTTGGCCCGGAGCGCCTGCCGCGCCTCGCTGCGGACGTCGCCCGCACCATCCGCGAGTTGCGCAAGTACACCAACAGCCTCGCCAGCGAGTTCAACGAGGTCATCGCCGACCTGGAGAAGGAGACCGCTACCGAGCGCTCCCAATGGAAGGACATCGGCCGCGGGCTCGGAGAAGCTACCCAATCCGTGACCAACGAGCTGCGCGCCGCCCGCGAGGACGCTGAGCGGCCCGCGCAGCCGCAACCGGCCGCCACGTCCGCGCCGAACGGCAACGCCGCGGCCGCGCCCGCAGCGGCGCCCGGTGAGCCAGCGCCGTCCGCCGCTCCCGGACCGGAGCCCGCTGCACCGGCCGGCGCGCAGGAAGACGCGCCGTGAGCGCTGGCGTGCAGCCCATGGACGCCCGCGTTGAGCCCGAAGGCAAGGTGCTCACGATCCTGGAGCACCTGAAGGAGCTCCGATACCGCGTGATCGTCAGCGCGCTGGCGCTGATCATCGGCGTCGGCGTGTCGGTCTGGCCGCTCACCGCGTACGCCATCGACTTCCTCGTCCAGCCCGGAAAGGACGAGGTGCAGGACTTCAAACTGCACCAGTTTCAGTTGATGGACTACTGGAGCACGTACTTCCGCGTCTCCCTGCTGCTCGGCATCGCCATCGCCATGCCGGTGATCATGTACCAGGTGCTCGCCTTCGTGGCGCCCGGCCTGACGCGCGCCGAGCGGCGCTGGCTCTTCCCAATCGTCATCGGCGCGGCGTTCATGTTCGTGCTGGGCATGGCGTTCGCGTATTACGTCGAGTTGCCCCCCGCGCTGCGGTTCCTGCTCAACCCGAACACCGACAGCGTCGAGCCGACGATTGGCGTGCGGACGTACATCGACACGGTGACGCGGCTCCTGTTGCTCACCGGGCTGGTGTTCGAGCTGCCGTTCGTGATCATGGGGCTCGCAAAGATCGGCGTCGTCACCTCGCGCAAGCTCGTCGGATGGTGGCGGTACGCGATCCTCGCGGCCGTCACGGCGGCAGCGATCGTGACGCCGTCCATCGACCCGGTGACGCAGACGATCGTCGCCGTGCCGATCCTCGCCCTGTACTTCCTCGGCGCCCTGCTCGCGCGCATGGTCGAAGGCAGCAGCTTCATCGCCAGCCGGCGGGCGTAGGCGGCGCGCTTCTGCACGGTCGCTGAGGCGGCCAACCTCAGCTCGGCGTTATGTCGCGCAGTTTCCGATCAACTGATCGATCTGATGCCCCCTATCCCCGGCTCGCCTGTGGTATCATCGCCCCAACGGTGGCGAGGGTTCGAGATGCCGGGCCGCGAAGATTCAGCTACCTCCTCACGGGGAGCGTAGCCGGCGCGTTCAGCGGCCTGACGGGCGTAGGTGGCGGCTCCATCATGGTGCCGCTGCTGACCGGGCAATTGCGGCTCGGCCAGCACCGCGCTCACGGCACCTCCCTCGCCATCATCATGTTCGTCGCCCTCGCCGGCGTCGCCGGATACTGGCGAGCGGGGAACATCGACTGGCGCCTCGCGCTGGCGCTCATCCCCGGCGCCCTCGTCGGGGTCTACGCCGGCGCGAGGGCGATGCTGAAGGTGCCCGCGCCGCAGCTGCGGATGCTGTTCGGGGCGTTCCTCTTCTTCGTCGCGTTTCGCCAGCTGGCGTGGGAGTTCGAGGCGGGAGCGCCGCACGGCGGCGTATCGGGCCTCGCGATGAATGCGGCGTTCGGGCTCGCCGGCGGGTTGCTCGCCGGGGTGCTCGGCGTCGGAGGTGGCGCGATCTTCGTGCCGGCGATCGTCATCTTTGGGCTCGCCGGCGCTCAAGACGCGGAGGATCCGCAGAAAGTGGCGCAGGGAGTGTCGCTCGTCGTCATCGTCGCCACCGCGTTCGCGGGCGTGCTCACGCACGCGCGCCAGGACACGATCGACGCCGGCACGGTGCGCTGGGTGGCGCCTGCCGCGATGGCCGCTGCGCTTGCGGCTTCGCTCGTCGCCAACCGCCTCGACCCCGTCCTGCTCAAGCGGATCTATGGCGTCACCGCGCTCGGACTCGGGTTCGAGTCGACCGTGACCGGCTGGCGGGCGATGCGGCGCGCCGCGGACGCGCACCACACGTAGCGAGCGGAAGGGACGTCCCGGCGATGAGCATGGAAGCCACCGACAAGCGACGCGACCTGGCGATGGTCGCCAAGCGCGTCGCCGCGTGCACGGATTGCCAGCTCGCGCGCGGGCGCACGAACGCCGTCCCCGGCGAAGGCAATGCCGAGGCCGACATCGTGTTCATTGGCGAAGGGCCCGGGTTCTACGAGGACCAGCAGGGCCGTCCATTCGTCGGCGCGTCGGGCAAGTTCCTCGACGAGCTGCTGGCATCGATCGGGCTCGACCGCAAGCGGGTGTACATCGCCAACGTCGTGAAGTGCCGGCCGCCGCAGAACCGCGACCCGCAGCCCGACGAGATCGCCGCCTGCCGAAAACACCTCGATGATCAACTGGGCGTCATCGAGCCGAAGGTCATTGTGACGCTCGGCCGCCACTCGATGCAGCGCTACTTCCCGGGAGAGGCGATCTCGCGCGTCCATGGCCAGCCGCGCCGAAAGGACGGCGTGATCGTCGTGCCGATGTACCATCCGGCGGCGGCGCTCCACCAGGGCAACCTCCGCCGCGTCATCGAGGCCGACTTCCGGCGCCTGCCCGACTTCCTCGCCCGCGTGCTGGAGGCGCGCAAGGCGGCGCCGGCTGCCGGCGAACCGCCCATTCCCGCGCACCTTCGCGCCGAGGCGAACACGCCGCCGGCCACGCCGCCACCGCCGGCCGAACCCGAGTCGCAGCAAATGCGGCTACTCTAGGAGCGTATGAACCAGCAGCGACTCCGCGTCATCCCCCTCGGCGGCCTCGGCGAGATCGGCAAGAACATGATGCTCTTCGAGTATGGCGAGGACATCATCGCCGTCGACTGCGGGCTCATGTTCCCGGCCGAAGACATGCTCGGCGTCGACCTGGTGATCCCCGACGTGTCCTACATCATCGACAACCGCAAGAACCTGCGGGCGATCTTCATCACCCACGGTCACGAGGACCACACGGGCGCGCTTCCGTACATCTTGCGCCAGATCAACGTCCCGGTGTACGCGACACCGCTCGCTCACGGCCTGATCAGCGTGAAGCTCAAGGAATCGCGCCTGCTGCAGAGCACCGACCTGCGTGAATTCAGGCTCGGCGAGAAGGCGGAGGAAGGCCCATTCCCCGTCGAGCCGTTCCAGGTGGCGCACAGCATCCCCGACTCGGTCGGCTACGCGATCCGCACGCCCGTCGGCACGTGCATCCACACCGGCGACTTCAAGCTCGACCACACGCCCGTCATGGGGCAGGCGACCGACCTCTCGCGGCTGGCGCAGCTCGGCGAGGAGGGCGTGCTGCTGCTGCTCGGCGACTCGACGTACGCCGAAGTGCCCGGCTACACGCCGAGCGAGCAGATCGTCGGCGATTCGATCTTCCGGCTGATGGCGAAGGCCGACGGCCGCGTGATCGTCGCGACGTTCGCCTCGCTGATCGCGCGGGTGCAGCAGGTGGTCGACGCCGCCGAGGAGACGGGGCGCCGCGTATTCGTCACCGGCCGCAGCATGATCGACAACGTGAACATGGCGATCGAGCGCGGCTACCTGCGCGTGCCCGAGGGCATGCTTGTCAGCGTGCGCGAACTCCCGAACGTCCCGCACGAGAAGCTGGCGATCATCACGACGGGCAGCCAGGGTGAGCCAACATCAGCGCTTACCCGCATGGCCAACCAGGACCATCAGCATGTAAAGATCATCGAGGGCGACACGGTGATCCTCAGCGCGTCCGCCGTGCCCGGCAACGAGGCGCTGGTGCACCGCACGGTCGACAACCTGTTCAAGCTCGGCGCCAACGTCCTCTACAACCGCATCGCCGACGTGCACGTGCGCGGCCACGCCGCGCAGGAAGAGCTGAAGGTGATCCAGACGCTCGTCAAGCCGAAGTTCTTCGTGCCGGTGCACGGCGAATACCGGCACATGATGCTGCACGCGCGGCTCGCCGAGTCGCTGAACCAGGGCACCGAGACGTTCATCCTCACCGATGGCGACGTGCTCGAACTGACGGCGGACAGCGCCGACTTCGGCGACCGCATCGAGGCCGACTACGTGTACGTCGACGGCCTCGGCGTCGGCGACATCGACCACGTGGTGCTGCGCGACCGCAAGCATCTCGCGAGCGATGGCATGGTCGTCGTCATCCTCGCGATGGACAAGCAGACGGGGCGCGTCGCCGGCCGGCCGGAAGTGGTCTCGCGCGGCTTCGTCGACATGGACGAGAGCGACGACCTCATCGAGCGCACCCGCGAGCAGGTGCTCCGCTCGCTCGAGGGCGCGGACCACATCGTCGAGTGGGGCGCCGTGCACACGCAGGTGAAGGAAGCCGTCGCCAAGTTCCTCTACGACGAGACACGCCGCCGGCCGATGGTCCTGCCCGTGGCGATGGAGGTGTAGGTGGCCGCACGAACGCGCGCGAAACCCGCGGCGAAGCGGGCGCCCGTCAGGGCCGTCGGAAAGCGGCGGGGCGGCAAGTCGGCATGGGCGACCGTGCACGACCTCGTCATCCGGCGCGAAAGCATCGGCGTGCTGCTGTGGGTCGTGGCGCTGCTCGCGGTGCCATGGCTCGTGCCGTTCACGGCGGGCCTCGCCGACGCCCGCAACGGGTTCGTCGAGACATTCGGCCTGTTGATCTTCGCATGGATCGCGCTCCTGGCCTGTGCGGGCTGGCTCGTCATCCGCGGCGAGCAGGCGCTGCTCTGGTCGCACTGGAAACCGTACGCCGTCGGCTTCGCCTGCGGCGCGTTCGCCGCGGGACTCCTCGGGCTGTTCACGCCCGCGTGGCACCTCGGCGATGTCGGGGTCAGCGAGCACTCGCTCGGCGGCGAGCTTGGCTACTGGCTGACGCACAGCGTGCCGGGCGTGCTCGTGTGGCTCGCGACCGGCGTCGCGGCGTTCGTCCTCGCCTGGCCGCAGGGCGCGGCGGCCGTCGCCCAGAACGCGCCGGAGTATCTGCGCGCCGCGTGGAGCTGGCACATCCCGACGCGGATCGCGCGGACAGCCCGCGGCGCATTCGACCTGATCTTCCCCACCAAGCCGGCGCCGCGCGGCTCGGTGCAGGTGCCGATCGATTCGATGATGTGGGCGCGCACATCGGGCGTCACCGTCGATGCTGACGAGGAGGACGACCTGGAGCCCGCGCCGGAGCCGGTGCAGGCGGAGATGTTCCCCGAGGAAGGCGACGATGATGACGAGCCGTCCGAAGCCGTCACCGTCGATGCGAGTGGCCGGCGCTCGCGCGGCGGCTGGCAGCTGCCTTCGATGGACCTCCTCGCCGACACGGCGCCCGTCGAGGCGACGACGATCGACAAGGACCAGCGCGCCGCGCTGATCGAGGAAACGCTCGCCAGCTTTGGCGTCGACGCCCGGGTCGTGCAGATCAACGAGGGGCCGACCGTCACGCAGTTCGGCATCGAACCGGGCTGGGAGATCAAGACCAAGACGTTCGTCGAGAAGGACGCCGAAGGCAAGCCGGTGCTCGACAAGAACGGCCAGCCGCGCACGCGCACCGAGGAGGTGTCGCGCACCCGCGTCCGCGTGCAGCAGATCACGACGCTCGCCAACGACCTGGCGCTGGCGCTCGCGGCGCCGTCGATCCGCATCGAGGCGCCGGTGCCGGGCAAGCCCGTGCTCGGCATCGAGGTGCCGAACGCGACGAAGTCCCTCGTGACGCTCCGGAGCGTCGTCGAAAGCACGCAGTTCCAGCGCGCCGCCGGCAAGACCAAGCTGGCGATCGCCCTCGGGCAGAGCGTGTCGGGCGAGCCGATCGTGGCCGACCTGGCGAAGATGCCGCACCTGCTGATCGCCGGTGCGACGGGCAGCGGCAAATCCGTGTGCATGAACGCGATCATCTCGTGCGTGCTGATGCACGCCTCGCCCGGCGACGTGCGGTTCGTGATGATCGACCCCAAGCGCGTCGAGCTGTCGGCGTTCGGGCCGATCCCGCATCTCGCGTTCTCGAACATCGTCGTCGACATGGACAAGGTCGTCGGCACGCTGCAGGCCGTGATCCACGAGATGGAGTCGCGCTACCGCAAGTTCGCGTCGATCGCCGTCCGCAACATCGATGGCTACAACCGCAGCCCGCGCGCGGCAGATCGCCTGCCGTACTGGATCGTGATCATCGACGAGCTCGCCGACCTGATGATGGCCGCGCCGTTCGAGGTCGAGCGGCAGATCTGCCGCCTCGCGCAGCTTGCGCGCGCCACCGGCATCCATCTCGTCGTCGCGACGCAGCGACCCTCGGTCGATGTCATCACCGGGCTGATCAAGGCGAACTTTCCGACGCGCATCGCGTTCGCCGTGAGCTCCCAGGTCGACTCGCGCACGATCCTCGACATGGCGGGAGCGGAGAAGCTGCTCGGCCGCGGTGACATGCTGTACATGGCGCCCGACGCGGCGAAGCCGAAGCGCCTGCAGGGTGTCTTCGTCTCCGACGACGAGATCGAGCGGCTCGTCGACTTCTGGACGTCAGAGCGGTTCGCCGGCATCGAACGGCCGACGTTCGACCACCTGTACGACGAGGCGAAGGCCGAGCTCGAGCAGGAGGGGGCGACCGACGACATGTTCGAGCGCGCGAAGGAGCTGGCGTACGAGCACAACCGCATCAGCACGTCGCTGCTGCAGCGCCGGCTGCGCATCGGCTACCCGCGGGCCGCGCGGCTGATGGACATGCTCGAGGATGAGGGCATTGTCGGACCGGCAGAAGGCGGCGGCTCGCGCGAGGTGTACGCGCCGGAATCGCGCCCCGCGTACGAAGCCGAGCCCGAAGAACTGCGCTTCCCCTAACTCCCACCGGTTCGCTTAGCATTCCGGCGCGCCGCATGTGCGGGTAGACTGCGCGCCACATCCACCTGCACTTCCCGAGGAGAAACGCATGGCCGATTCGCGTATCGAAGTCGTGCTGCTCGGCACCGGCGCTCCACTCCCCAATCCAGACCGCTGTGGCGCCGGTAACGTCATCATCGCTGGCGAGTCGCGTGTGCTCGTGGACTGCGGATGGGGTTCGGCGCGGCGGCTGTTCGCCGGCGGCATCCTCCCCGCGACGATCGATGTCGCGTGCTTCACGCACATGCACTCCGACCACATCACCGACATGGCGGACTTCATCATCATGCGCTGGACCGGCGGCGCGAAGCGGCCACTCACGGTCTACGGCCCGGAAGGCACACGCGAGACGATGGACGGATTCATGGCGGCGCTCGCGCACGACATCCGCTACCGGAAGGCGCACCACGGCGCGCTGCTCTCCGACGACGGCATCAGGACGATCGTCCACGAGGTGGAGGCGACGCCCGGCCCGGCGCCCGTCGCGACGGTCGGCGAGCTGACGATCGAGTCGTTCGAAGTCGACCACTATCCCGTCGTGCCGGCGCTCGGCCTCCGGTTCCGCCGCGGAGCGACGAGCGTCGTCCTCTCCGGCGACACGAAACGGTGCGACAGCCTCGTCCGCGCCTCCTCTGGCGCGGACCTGCTGGTGTGCGAGGCGATGAACATCGGCATGATGCGCGGCGCGATCGAGCGGCTGCGGGCGGTGAACCCGACGACCGCCGGCCTGTTGCAAGACGCGACGGAATACCACACGCACACCGAGGACGTCGCGGCGATGGCGCGCGACGCCGGCGTCAAGCGCCTGGTGCTCTCGCACCTCATCCCCGCCGTACCGCCCACGGCGGAGGACGCGAAGGCGGCGTTCACGGCCGGCATGAGCGACATCTTCGACGGACCGATCGAGATCGGACACGACCTGATGCGCATCACCGTCGGGCATGAGGAGGCATGATGTCCGGGATGTTCGTCGACTCACTCCGCAACCGCATCCGCGCGATGAACACGCTCTGGGCGCGCTGCGTCGAGGATATGACGCTCGAACAGGTCAACCACCACGAGCGCGCTGGCGTGCTGCCGATCGCCTTCAGCCTGAGCCACTTCATGCGCGCGCAGGACCAGTCGATCAGCGGCCCGTTCCTGCGCCAGCCGATGGAGTGGGACGCCGGCGGCTGGGCGGCCAGGGTCGGCGTCACGGTCGACCGGCTCGGGCGCGAGGAGACCGTCGAGCAGATGGAGGCGATCCGCTTTGCTGACCTCGACGCATGGCGGCAGTACCAGGCGCGCGTGATCGAGTGCACGGACAGCGTCCTGGCGACGCTGACGGAGGACATCCTGTCCGAGGTGCTGCTCCCGCAGCTGCCGCCGAACATGCAGCAGATCTTCTGCGCGATCGTCATCGGCCCCGGCGCGCCGCTGCGCAAGCTCGAGGTGCTGGAGTGCTTCGTGTATCAGCACGGCTTGCGCCACATGGGCGAGATCGAGCACGGGCGCGCGCTCGTCGGCCTGCAGGGCATGACGAGCTGACGAGGGGAGGACGGAATGCCGGACGAAGCAACGGAGATCATCGCGCTGCGGGCGACGGAGCAGCGCTTCCCGCCGTACGACGCGGCGCACGGCACACCGGAGCCGATGGTCCGCCGGCTGCTGACGCTGCGCCTGCCGAAGGGCGAGGCGACGTTCGAGCAGACGGACTACGGCCACGCCGGGCGCTTCAACCAGTGGGAGCCGCGCGGCATCGCCACGCCGCTGCAACCGCGGACAGAAGAGCTCCGCGCGGTCTGCGCCGCGCTCAGCGCGCTCCTGTAGCTAGGGCGCCTGCGGCCCGCGCGTGACCGCGTCGGCGGGCACGGCATCGCGCTGCTGCAGCAGCCACAGGCGGAAGTAGCGGCCGCGCTGCGCCAGCAGCTCGTCGTGCGTGCCCTGCTCCACGATCTCGCCGCGGTGCAGCACGATGATCCGGTCGGCGTCGCGCACCGTCGCCAGGCGGTGGGCGATGATGATGCTCGTCCGCCGCGCCGTCAGCCGCTGCAGGCTGTCCTGGATTTGCGCCTCGGTCTCCGAGTCGATGTTCGCCGTCGCCTCGTCGAGCACGAGCATTACCTCCGGGTCGAACGCCACCGAGCGCGCGAAGGCGATCAGTTGCTTCTGGCCGGTGCTCAGGTTGGCGCCGCGCTCCACGAGCATGTGATCGTAGCCGTCTGGCAGGCGGTTGATGAAGCGGTCGGCGCCGACGAGGTGCGCGGCATCGCGCACCGCCGACATTGGCACCGTCTCATCGCGCAGGCGGATGTTGTCGGCAACGCTCCCCGTGAAGATGAACGGATCCTGGAGCACGAGGCCGATGTGGCGCCGCACATCCTTCTGGCGCGCGCGGGCGATGTCGACGCCGTCGAGCAGGATGCGGCCGTGCTGCACATCGTAGAAGCGCAGGAGCAGATTGATGAGGCTCGTCTTGCCCGCGCCCGTCGCGCCGACGAACGCCACGCGTTCACCAGGCTCGATGCGGAACGACACATCCTTCAGCACCCAGGTGTCTGGCACGTACGCGAACGACACGCCGTCGAACTCCACCGCGCCGTGGATGCGGCCGGGCAGCGGCGTGGCGCCCTCCTCGTCCTGCACACCCTCTGGCTGGTCGAGGAGCGTGAAGATGCGCTCGAGCGCCGCCATCGCTGACTGCAGGATGTTGAAGCGGTCGGCGATCTCGCGCACGGGGTTGTAGTACATCGACACGAGCTGGAGGAACGCGACGAGCCGGCCGATGCTCAGGCTCTCGTCGAGCACGAAACGCCCGCCAATGACGATGACGATGCCCGTGGTCAGGGCTGCGACCATCGCCACGACCGGCTCAAAGATGGCGTACTGGTGCACGACCTGCATATTCGCGTCGAGCAGGCGCTCGTTGTGGGAGCGGAACTCGTCCATGTCGCGGCGCCGGCGGCCGAACAGCTGCACGAGCAGCATGCCGCCAATATGCTCGGCGGTGAACGCGTTGAGCCGCGCGACGTTCAGCCGCTGGCGGCGGAACGCGTTTCGCATCGCGACGGCGAACCAGCGCATGAGCACCGTGAGCACCGGCATCAGCACGAGCGTGATCAGCGCCAGCTTCCAGCTGATCAACATCAGCGCGATGGCGACGCCGGCGATCATGAACAAGTCGGCGATGATCGTGATCGCGCCGGCGGTAAGCAGGTCGTTGAGCGCGGCAATGTCGTTCGTCAGCCGCGTCACGAGCCGGCCGACCGGGTTCGAGTCGAAGAACGCGATGGACATGCGGCCGAGGTGCCGGAACAGCTTGAGCCGCAGGTCGTTCATCACCTTCTGCGCGACGAACACCATGAGCATCGCCTGCGCGTAGCGGAGCACGAACATCGCCGCGAGTGACGCGACGAAGAGCGCCGTGATCCACCACAGGTCGCCGGTCGTGCCCTTCGCGATGTCGCGGTCGATCGCCTGTTGGATGAGCAGCGGCTGGCCGAGCTGGATCGCCGTCGTGAGCAGCAGCGCCAGGATCGCCGCGCCGACGTGCCACCGGTACGGCCGCATGTAGCCCATGAGCCGCCCGACCAGGCGCGAATCGTAGGCCTTGCCAATGACGTCGTCGTCTTCGACGTATCCCGAGACGCCCATCAGCCGGCGTCCTCGCCGTCTTCTTCGCCGAGCTGCTCCTCGAGCCGCTGCCGGCGCTCCAGCTGCGCGTAGGCGCCGTCGCGCGCGACGAGCTCGTCGTGTGTGCCGCGCTCGGCGATGCCGCCATCCTCCAGCACAATGATCTGGTCCGCCCATTTCACAGCCGACACGCGGTGGGCGATGATGACCGCCGTCCGCCCCGCGATGTACGTCCGCACCCCGGCGAGGATGCGCTCCTCGGTGTACGCGTCGACGTGCGAGAGCGCGTCATCGAGGATGAGGATCGGCGCCTCGCGGGCGAGGGCGCGGGCGATCGTCGCGCGCTGCTTCTGTCCGCCCGACAGCGATACGCCGCGTTCACCTACCATCGTAGACAGCCCGTGCGGCAGTTGCGGCAGGTCGTTCGTGAGCTGCGAGAGCTCCACGGCCGCGTCGAGATGCGCCCGGTCTACCTCGCCGCCCCACGTCACGTTCTCCTCGATCGTCGCGGAGAACAGAAACGCCTCCTGTGGCACGAACGCGACCGACTCGTGTAGTTGCTGCAACGGGATGTCGCGGACGTCGGCGCCGTCGATCGTCACGCGTCCGCCGCGGACGTCGTACACGCGCGCGATCAGGCTCGCGAGCGTCGTCTTTCCCGCGCCGGTCGCGCCGACAACGGCGAGCGTCGTGCCGGCAGGCAGGTCGATCGAGACATCGCTCAGCACCGGGCGATTGAAGTAGCCGAAGCTCACGCGCTCGAACCGGATGCTGCCGCGCACCTGCGGCAGGGGCTGCGCGCCTGGCGCGTCAGCGATCGCCGGCTTGCGCGACAGCACTTCCTCGACGCGCTGCATCGACGCCGCCGCCTGCTGGTACAGGTTGAGCGTCCAGCCGAGGTTCACCATCGGCATCGCGAGCAGGACGATATAGCTGTTGAACGCCACGAACTCACCGACCGTGATCGCGCCCGAGGACACACGGTGCGCGCCCGCGAACACGACGACGACCGTGCTCAACCCGATCAGCACGGCCAGCAGCGGCCAGAGCGCCATCGACAGACGCGCCCACTCGATGTTCGCGCGCTCGAACGCCAGCGCCTGGCGCTCGAACTGGGCGGCCTGGTTCTCCTCCTGCACGTAGGCCTTGACAACGCGCGCGCCGGAGAAGTTCTCCTGCACGAACGTTGACATATCGCCGAAGCGCGACTGCACGGCGTAGTAGCGCTTTTCGACGACCTGGCCGACCCATACGAACAGCAGGGTGATGAGCGGCAGCGGCGCCGCCGCCAGCAGCGCCAGCGGCACATCGATGAGCAGCATGACGATGAGGCCAGTGACAAAGAGCAGCACCGACCGGAACAGGTCCATCAGCCCGGGCCCGAGGATCTCGCGGACGGTGGTTACATCGTTCGAGACGCGGGCCATCAGGTCGCCCGTCTGGTTGTCGTGAAAGAACTTTTGGTCCAGGGACTGGATATGCGCATACACATCGTTCCGCAGGTCGTATTCAACCTTGCGGGACGACCCGCTGACGAAGATGCGGGTCACGTACCGGCAGCCGCTGTCAACCGTCTGGATCGCCACGACCGTGGCGGCGAACACCAGCAGCCGGCCTGCGCCATCGCCTTCGCGGATGGAGTCGACGGCCATGCCGATGACAAGCGGCGTCATGATGGAAGCGCCCGACGCCACGGCGAGCGCGAGGAGGCCGAGCGTCATGCGGAAGCGGTACCGCAGCACGTACGGAAGTAGCCGCGAGACGAAGAGCACCGGGGGCCGCCTTTTACATCCGGTGGAAAGTCGTATTTTAGGTGACACTAAGTGCGCCCGGTAGGTTAGACTGGTGCCCATTCAGGCGAAGCGTGAATCGTGACCTTCGATTCAGCTATCGCTTGACACAACGCGCGCGATGCGGCTATCTGGATGCCACTCACGAGGAGTGGGAGGGTGTGCTCTTGAAGGGAGACGGAGAACATGGCCGGTAGCTACTGGGACAGGATCGCCACGCAGCGCATGACGCGCCGCCGGATGTTGCAGCGTGCAGGCGCCGCGGGCGCTGCCGCCGGCGCGATCTGGGTCGTCGGCTGCGGTGGCGGCGACGACGACGACGGCAACGGCAACGGCAACGGCAACGGTGGCCAGACGCCGGCGGCGACGACGCCGAGCGGCAACGGGATCACCATCCTGAACGAGAAGAACCCGCCGGTCCCCGGCGGGCGCATCGTGTACCAGACGAGCGCGGACTTCGGCACATGGGACGCCCATGTGAGCGTCGCCGCGTCCGCCAACTACTTCCCGGTCATCTACAACCTGCTGCTCAGCCAGTCGAACCTCATGCCCGAGTTCTTCTTCTTCGACCTCGCCGAGTCGTACGAGAACCCCGACGAGAACACGTTCGCCTT
This sequence comes from Dehalococcoidia bacterium, assembly GCA_021462855.1. Classification (GTDB taxonomy): domain Bacteria; phylum Chloroflexota; class Dehalococcoidia; order DSTF01; family JACRBR01; genus DTUCFX13. The sequence goes on from JAJTXQ010000039.1 coordinate 130,485, forward strand.
CAAGATCCGCAAGGACGCGATGATCGGGCCCAACGACCTCGGCGTGCCCGAGCGCGTGATGACGGCCGAAGACGCCGCCGCCACGTTCAACCGCATCAAGGCGGAGCCGAAGGCCGGCAACGGCGCGATCAAGCCGTTCCTGGGCGACGTCGCCGCCAGCGGCGACATCTTCACGATGAAGACCACGAGCCCCTACGCCTGGATGATCTACCGCGTGGGCATCTACACGAGCACGATCCCGCCGATGGAGCTGACGAACGCGCCGGACAAGATGATCACGAAGAGCGCCGGCGCCGCCCAGATGCGGCTCGTCTCCTCGACCGAGGGCGAGATCGCCCGCATGGACAAGAATCCGAGCTACTACCGCAAGGACGAGTTCAACAACAACGCGCAACTCCCCTACCGCGACGGCTTGGACCTGAGGATCATCCGCGACCGCGCCGCTGTCCGCACGGCGTTCATCGATGGGCAGATCAGCATCTACGGCGCCGAGAGCAAGGCGGACGCCGATGACATCGTGGGCAAGGGCAACTTCTTCGTTGTGAAGGACCCGCAGACGACGTTCATCGCCTTCACGATGAACCCGGACCAGGCGCCCTTCAACGACCCCCGCGCGCGCAAGGCGGTGAACTTCGCGCTCAACCGCCAGCAGTACGTCGACCTGGTGTACGACGGCGATGCCGAGGCCAACGGGCTGGTGCACTGGCCGCAGGGCGACTACGCCTTCCGCGGCGATGAGCTCAAGGAGGTCCAGCCCTTCGACCTCGCCGAGGCGAAGAAGCTGATCGAGGCGCTCGGCGGGCTGAAGTTCAAGATGATCTACCCGGCGAGCAGCAACATCCAGCAGCATGACCAGCACCTGCCCATCTTCCTCAAGCAGATGGAAGACGCCGGCATCGAGATCGAGCAGGACCCGCAGGACTTCAGCACCTGGTACACCAACTACCAGCAGACCAACTACGTCGCGAGCCTGTCGCTGAACCAGTCGTACGAGACGCCGGAAGTGCCGCTCGACTTCCAGTCCCGCGGCGGACCGCTCGCCGACGGCTCGTTCGCCAAGGGTTCCGGTGACCCGGAGGTCGAGGCGGCGATCAAGAAGACGAAGTCCACGTTCGACGTGAAGGAGCGCATCCAGGCGGTCCGCGACGCGCAGAAGGTCATCTACGAGAAGGGTCCGACCTTCCTGCCGATCGCGACGCCGTTCGGGTACACGGTGTACAGCGGCAAACTGCACAACATTCGCACCGGCCTCGGCGGCGTCGCCGGCGGGCTCATGGGCGTGTACTCCTGGCAGGAGGCCTAACCGGCGGAATGCTGAACTTCATCGCGCGGCGGCTCATCATCTCGGCAGCGATCATCGTCCTGCTGTCGATCGTGACGTTCGGGCTGCTGCGCGTCGCCCCCGGAGACGCGGCGTTGCTCGCCTCCGGGGGCGGGTTCATCCCGAAGGAGCAGGTCGAGGCCGAGCGGCATGAACGCGGCCTCGACAAGCCCTACTTCCCGATTTCCATCCGGGCGACGGACCCGCCGTTCGTCCGCTGGAACAGCGACAACCAGTACTGGGCGTGGGCGAGCGACATCCTGCGCGGCGACCTGGGGCGAGCCGCGCTGACGGACGTGCCCGTGTCGACCGCCATCAAGGATCGGCTCCCGACGACGCTGGAGTTGCTCGTCCTGACGATGTCCACGACGATCCTGTTCGGCGTGCCGGCCGGCGTGATTTCGGCGCTCTATCGCAACTCGCCCATCGACCTCACCGTGCGGTTCGGAGCGATCCTCGCGCTCTCGGTGCCGAGCTTCTGGCTGGCGACGATGGTGCTGATCTTGCCGAGCGAGTTCTGGGGCTACGCGCCGCCACTCGGGCGCACGGTTTCGTTCATGGACAACCCCTGGGACAACCTGCGGCAGTTCGTGCCGCCGGCGATCGTGCTCGGCATCGCCGCCTCCGCGACGGTGATGCGCCTCACCCGCTCGTCGCTGCTCGAGGTGCTGCGCGCGGACTACGTCCGCACCGCGCGCGCCAAGGGTCTGCGGGAATCGCTGATTGTTTACCGGCACGCGCTGAAGAACGTCATGATCCCCGTGATCACCGTGCTCGGGCTGCAGTTCACCGGGCTCCTCGGCGGCACGCTGTTCATCGAGCTTATCTTCAGCATCAAGGGACTCGGTTTCTACACCTACGAGGCGATATTCCGAAAGGACTACACCGTTGTACAGTCGATGACGCTGTACATCGGCATCGTCGTGGTGATGACGCAGCTGCTGATCGACATCACATACGCGTGGATTGACCCGCGCATCAGGTACTCATGAGCACTGATACGTCCGCAATCCATCCCGCCGGCATCGAGCAGATCCTGGCGGCCGAGCAGGAACTGCGGCCACGCAGTTCGACGACACGGAAACTCCTGCACGTCGCGCGGGACAACCCGCTCGGCACATTCGGGTTGATCGTCATCGTCGCGCTGCTGGTGGTCGGGACGTTCGGCCCCGGGCTCGCCGTATCGATCCCGTTTGGCGGCCCGCAGATCGTCGAGACGCCGCGCCTGACCTCGCACGCGTACGACGACATCGGCGTCGGCACCAAGAACGAGGACCCGTCGCAGGCGCACCCGTTCGGCACCGACAAGGTCGGCCGTGACATGCTCGCACGCGTCGTCGCCGGCGCCCGGATATCGATGCTCGTCGGGTTCATCTCGGTGGTCGGCGGCATCGCCATCGGCATGCTCATCGGCATCTTCTCCGGCTACTCGGGCGGGTGGGTGGACAGTGTGATCCAGCGCACCGTCGACTCCGTCATCGCGTTCCCCGGGCTCGTGCTGCTGCTGATCCTCATGTCGGTGTTCAAGCCCAGCATGACGACCGTGACGCTGGTCATCATGCTCATCACCGTCTTCCCGACGATCCGCATCTCGCGCGGCGCGACGCTTTCCGAACGCAACAACCAGTACGTGGAGGCGGCGAAGTCGATCGGCGCATCCTCCAACCGGATCCTGTTCCGGCACCTGGCGCCGAACATCCTCCCCCTCGGCATCGTGCTGATGACGACGAGCCTGGGCGCGGCGATCCTCGCGGAGTCGGCGCTCTCGTTCCTCGGCCTGGGGATCCCCGAGCCAAACCCGTCGTGGGGCCGCGACATCAGCGATGCGCGCAACACGCAGCCGATCCACGTGTGGTGGGCGCTCTTCCCCGGCATCGCGATCAGCCTCACGGTGCTCGCGTTCAACCTCCTCGGCGACGCGATCCGCGATATCGCCGACCCGCGCCTTCGCGGCAGCCGCTAGCGCCCGCAACGTGCAACGCCGCGTCACGTCCGCGGGCGCATGAATCCAAGTTCCGGAACCGCGCGTCATCCTTGACCCTGCCCGGGCGGTGCCGTAGCGTTGCCGCAATCGCGCGCACTCAGGAGCGGTGATGACCGACGAACCCGTATCGCGTTACTACGTGTCTCAGCGGCTGAAGCTGCACTACGCCGTCTGGGGTGAAGACGGCAATCCCCCGCTCCTGCTCATCCATGGCAACCGTGATCATGCCCGCACTTGGGACCAGGTTGCCGTCCGGCTCAAGGACCGCTACTGCGTCTACGCCGTCGACCTCCGCGGGCACGGCGACAGCGCGTGGGCTGTCGGCGGCCAGTACAGCCTGCCCGAATTCGTGCTCGACATCGCCATGCTCGCCGCCGAACTCGACCGCAACCCGCTAACGATCATCTCGCACTCGCTCGGTGGAGCCGTAGCGCTCGAATACGCCGGCGTGTTCCCGGAAGACGTCCGCAAGGTCGTCGCGATCGAGGGCCTCGGGCCGGCGATGCGGGAGCCCACGCCCGCCTCGGCGCGCATGCGCGGCTGGATCAAGCACATGCACGAGTTCGACGCGCGCAAGCCGCGCCGCTACGCGACGATCGAGGACGCGGTGCGCCGCATGCGCGAGGAGAACCCGCACCTGTCCGAGGAGATGGCGTACCACCTCACGCTGCACGGTTCGAAGAAGAATGCCGACGGCACGCTGAGCTGGAAGTTCGATAACTACGTCCGGCTCCATTCGCCGTACGAGTTCAACATCGCCGAGGCGCGCGAGATCTGGAACCAGATCCGGTGCCCGGTGCTGCTCATCCGCGGGTCAGAGAGCTGGGCGTCGGACCCCGAGCAGGATGGCAAAGCATCGGCGTTCCACGACTACCGCACGGAGCTCGTGCAGGATGCCGGGCACTGGGTGCACCACGACCAGCTCGAGAAGTTCATGGAGATCGTCAACAACTTCCTCTGAGCGCCTAGGCGCCCAGCAGGCCCAGGGCGGCGCGCACCGCGTCCAGGTACAGCGGACCGGCCTGGCCGTCGAGCGCGCTCGCCATGGCCGACGCGTCATCAGGCGGCTGCTGCTCGACGATCCTGTGCGACGAGCCGATCGCCCAGTCCTCGCGCACGTGCATATGCCCGCTCTCGGAGTGGCACTCGACGAGAAAGCTCGCATCGGGCGTGCGGATGACCACGCGCTGCACCGCCGCCTCGCCGCCGCGGTCGACGGTCAGGCGCACGCCGCGCGTGCCCGCGTACAGCGTCGCCTCCGCGCGGCCATCGGAGAGGTCAAGGTCTGCGAGCGCGAGGTCCAGCCGCGAGACGAGCCACCCGGCCAGCAGCATCGGCTCGGGGTCGTGGCGCCCGGCCCCGCCGGTGATCTCGATCGCCGTGACCTGCGCGAGCTCGCGCGGCCCGTCCTCATCGTCGAACTGCTGGGCGACCAGGCTGCGCCATGCCGCGAGCCGTATCCACGCCAGGTCGGCGCACGGCACGTCGTGGTCTTTGCGCATGCGCGCGGCGAACCGCAGTCCCGCTTCGGGCGACGCCGCGCGCGCCGAGTCGAACACGACGCCGTCCGACGCATCGAGCATCTCCCGCGCCAGGTAGCCGCCGTCGTCCGGCGTCCCGACCATCCACGTCGTCACCGGCAGCTCGGCGACGAGCAGCGCCAGCGCCGCCGACGCCAGCTCAGGCTCCTGCGCGACGCCGCCGTAGAGCAGCACCTCCTCCGAGCACACGTGCCGCCGGCCGCCCGCCGACCGCCAGCAATGCGCCGAGATCGTCGCATCGACCTGCGTACGCGCGGAGTCGGTGAGCACGAGGATGCCGCGACAGGGGTGGCGTTGCGGCAGAAGGTCCATCACCGTGTCGAAGCGCGCCGCGTCGTCGGCCGTGTGTGCCAGCGCGACGAGGTTCAGCACGCGCAGCCGGATCATCGACTCGTCGAAGCCGGCGCCTGCCGTCTCGCGCCAGACGCTGGCGAACTGCTCCTCGATCACCGCCGGGTCAACGGCGATCGGATGCTCCTCGAGCCGTTCGATCGGTGCTACATCCGGTGCCATTCACGCCCGTCCCGTTCGATGAGCTCCCGCGCCGCGTCCGGACCCCAGCTTCCCGCCTCGTAGAACTGCAGCGGGGAGGCGCCGTCGCGCCACGCGTCGAGCACCGGCGTCAGCAACTCCCAGGACGCCGCGACGCTGTCCCAGCGCGTGAACAGCGTGCCATCGCCGATCATCGCGTCGAGCAGGAGCCGCTCGTAGGCTTCGGGCGTATCGGTGCCGAACGAACTGCCATAGCGGAAGTCCATGTTCACCGGCCGCACATCCATCCGCGTGCCCGGCACTTTGGCGCCAAAGCGCAGCGATATCCCCTCGTCGGGCTGGATGCGGAGGACGAGGAGGTTCGGCGCCGGCTCGCTCGTCACCTCCTGGAACAGGTGGAGCGGCGGCCGGTTGAAGCTGATCGCGCCCTCCGTCGCGCGCTTCGGCAGCCGCTTGCCGACGCGCAGGTAAACGGCACGCCGGCCCAGCGCCAGTTCTCGATCCCAAGCTTCATCGCCACGTACGTCTCGACGGCCGAGCGCGGTTCGACGCCCTGCTCCTCGCGGTACGCCGGCACCTGCGTACCGAGGATCGCGCCGCCGGTGTACTGCGCTCGCACCGTGTCCCGGCCGATGTCATGGATCGGCGTGATTGCCTTGAAGACTTTCGCCTTCTCGTCGCGCACATCGTCTCCGCGGAACGAGGCAACGGGCTCCATCGCGACCAGCGCAAGCACCTGCATCAGGTGGTTCTGCACCATGTCGCGCAGCGCGCCGGCCTCCTCGTAGTAATTGCCGCGGCCCTCGATGCCGACGCTCTCGGCGACCGATACCTGCACATTGTCGACGTAGCGCCGGTCCCAGATGGGCTCGAAGATGCCGTTGCTGAACCGGAACACCAGGATGTTCTGGACGGTCTCTTTCCCCAGGTAGTGGTCGATGCGGAAGATCTGGCGCTCCCGGAAGACGCCGCCGATGTCGTGGTCGAGCTCGCGCGCCGACGCGATGTCGCGCCCGTACGGCTTCTCGACGACGATGCGCGACCACCCGTGTTCCGGTCTCGCCAGCCCCGCTTCGCCGAGGCGCTGTGCGACCTGCGCGTACGATTGCGGCGGCGTCGCCAGGTAGAACAGGCGGTTGCCGCCGGCCCCGTGCGCCTCATCCTGCAGCGCGAGCCGTTCGCCGAGCCGCTCGAAGCCGGCCGGATCGCCGAACGTGCTGCTGACGTAGTGCAACCGCCGCGCGAAGCTGTCCCAAAGCTCGTCCTGAAGAGGTTCACGGGAGTAGCGCGCGACGGCGTCCTTCATGATTTCGCGGAACTGGCCGTCGGACCAGTCGCGTCGCGCGAACCCCACGATGGAGAAGCCGCCGGGGAGCATCCGCTCCCGCGACAGGTTATACAGCGCGGGCATCAGCTTGCGCGCCGTCAGGTCGCCCGTGGCGCCGAACACGACGACCGCGCACGAGTCCGGCATGCGCGGCAGGCGCAGACCTTCGCGGAGCGGGTTCAGCGTCTGTGTCATGCGCCCGGCGTTCGCAGCGCGTGGCCGCCGAATTCTCGCCGCAATGCCGCCTGCAGCTTCGCGCTGAACGACGACTCCTGCCGCGAGGCAAAGCGCCGCATCAACGCGAGCGTGATGATCGGCAGCGGCACGTCCTGGTCCATCGCCTCCTGCACCGTCCAGCGGCCCTCGCCGGAGTCCTGCACATACCCCGCGACATCGTCAAGCCGCGGGTCGGCGGCGAGCGCGCGCGCCGCCAGCTCGAGCAGCCACGACCGCACGACCGAGCCGTGGTTCCAGAGCGCGGCGACCCGTGGCAGGTCGATATCGAACCGCGAACCCGCGAGCAGTTCGAATCCCTCGCCGTACGCCGCCATCATCCCGTACTCGATGCCGTTGTGCACCATCTTCGTGAAGTGCCCGGCGCCGGCCGGCCCGACGTGCGCGTAACCCTCGGGCGGCGCCAGCGTGCGCAGCAGCGGCTCGATGTGCGCGAACGCGGAGTCGCTGGCGCCGACCATCAGGCAATAGCCCTCGCGAAGCCCCCAGATGCCGCCGCTTGTCCCGGCGTCGACGAACTCGATGCCGCTCGGGCGCAACTCCCCGGCGCGCCGCATCGAGTCGTGGTAGTTCGAATTGCCCCCGTCGATCAGCACATCGCCGGCTTGCAGGAGCGGTGCGAGCGTCGCAATCGTCGACTCCACGGGCTCGCCGGCCGGCACCATCATCCACACCGCGCGGCGAGGCGGCAGCTTGTCGACGAGGTCGCCGGCGGTAGCCGCTGGCTCGGCGCCGGCCTGTGCTGCCGCCGCGACGGCCTGCGGGTTCAAGTCCAGTACGACGACGCGATGTCCGCCGCCAATCAGCCGCTGCGTCATGTTCGCGCCCATGCGGCCCAGCCCGATCATCCCGACGTCCATCGATCGACTACCTCCGTGGCGTGGCGGCGAGCGCTTCGCGCACCGCGACCCGCAGCGCTGCCAGCCCCGCCTCGATGTCTGTGCCGAGGTGCACGCGCAGCGCCGGCAACCCGTGCGCGTGCAGCGCCTGCAGGTCGCCGATCGCCTGCGCGCGCTGCAGCTGTCCGAACGTGTACGGCTCGCCCGGCACCGCGACGTCGCGCCCGGGTGATGCTGTCACCTGCAAGAACACGCCGGTGGGGGGGCCACCCTTGTGCAACTGGCCTGTCGAGTGCAGGTAGCGCGGGCCGTAGCCCAGCGTCGTCGGGGCGCCGCTGGCGTCGCGCACGTCCGCGCGGATCGCGGCGAACGCCGCGTCCATCGCCGGTGTCTGTTCGGCGTACGCGGTAATCGCGAAGTACGATCGCTCGCCGACGCCTGCCAGCAGCCGCTCGACCGCGGCCGCGGCATCCGCCGTCGCTGCCCCGCCCGGTTCCAGCGCGCGCAGCCCGGATGCCCCATCGATGCCGGCGGCGTCGAGCGCGCCGGTCGCGGCGAACTCGCTGAGCACGCGCGCCGTGTTGTCTTTCGACTCCTGCACGTTCGGCTCGTCGAACGGATTGATGCCGAGTGCCTGGCCGGCGATCGCGACCGCGAGCTCCCAGTCGAAGAACGCGCGTCCCAGGTCATACGGCCCATCCAGATCGATCACGATCGCCGGATGCCCCTCAGCGGCCAGCGCGCCGACGAGTGCGTCCCACCCGGCGTCACCGCCCGATTCCGTGCGCAACTGCACGAACAGCCGGTCGCGCCCGTAGTGCGCCGGCGACCCCGGCGGTTCGGCGACGACCGGCAGGATGCCCCGGCCCTCCTTGCCCGTGCTCTCGGCGATCAACTGCTCGGCCCACAGACCGAACGACGCGATCTCCGGCGCGACGAAGAACGTGCACGCCGAGCGGCCGGTGAGCGCAAGCTCGCCGAGCGCCGCGCCGAGCGTCAGCGCGTCGCTGCGCGGCTGGCGCGCCGCTTCCGCGGCGGTCGCGCCGCGTTCGAGCAACGCGCCGATATCAACGCCGGCGACCGCGGCGGGCACGAGCCCGAAGTACGAAAGCGCCGAGTACCGCCCGCCGATGTCCGCCGCGTTCACGAACGTGCGGCGAAATCCGCGTTCGCGCGCCAGCGCCTCGAGCGGCGTGCCGGCGTCGGTGATGGCTGCGAAGTGCGCGCCCGCGTCCTCGCGCGTGCTGTGGCGGACGATCTCCCAGAAGTGCGCAAACAGCGACGTCGCCTCGATCGTCGTCCCCGACTTTGAAGAGACGAAGAACAGCGTGCGCCCTGGCTCGATGCGCGCGCCGAGTGCTTCGATCGCGCCGGGATCCGTCGTGTCGAGCACGTGCAACCGCGGATAGCCGTCGCGCACACCGAACGAGCGCGCGAGCACCTCCGGCGCCAGCGAGCTGCCGCCCATGCCGAGCACCACAGCGTCGCGGAACCCCGCTTCCCGCACGTCGCGCGCGAACGCACTGAGGTCAGCGACATGGGCGCGCATCTGCGCCGGCGCGCCGAGCCAGCCGAGGCGGTTGGCCACCGAGCGCTGCCGCGCGGCGTCGCCGCCCCAGAACGTGGCGTCCTTCGAGAAGATGCGGCCGGCCGCGCCGGAAGCCGCGAGCGAGGCGGCGCGCCGTTCGACGGCGTCCGCGTGTTCGCCCAGCCGCAGCCTCACGCGGCGCTCGCCTTCTTGCGGATCTCCGCGGCCTTCTGCTCGACCGTGGCGGTGATCTGCGCGAACGACTGCGAGAACAGCTTGACACCGTCGGACTGCAGGTCGTCCGTCACCTGCTTCATCGAGATGCCGAGTTCCTCGAGCCGCCCGAGCGCGCGTTCCGCCTCGTCGACGCCCTCATCGATCGTGCGTCGCACGACGCCGTGGTCGCGGAACGCGTCGATCGTCGCTGGCGGCATCGTGTTCACGGTGTGGGGCCCGATCAGTTCCTGCACGTACAGGATGTCGCTGTACGCGGCGTTCTTCGTGCCGGTGCTCGCCCAGAGCGGCCGCTGGCGCTTCGCGCCCTTCGCTTCGAGCCTGCGAAAGCGCTCCGAACCGAACATCGCGCCGAACTTCTGGTACGCGACCTTCGCGTTCGCGACGGCGGCCTTGCCGAGCAGCGCGCTCAACGCCGCTCGCTCGGCGTCGCTCTTCGCTTGCTCGATGCGCGCGTCGAGCAGCTTGTCGACCGACGTGTCGACGCGGCTGACGAAGAAGCTGGCGACGCTGTTCGAGTTCGTCACGTCGTTCCCGGCATCGACACGCCGCTCGATGCCGCGCACATACGCCTCCATCACGCGCTCGTAGAACTCGATCGCGAAGATCAGCGTGATGTTGATGTTCACGCCGTCGGCGACGCACTGCTCGATCGCCGGCAACCCCTCGTCGGTCGCCGGGATCTTCACCATGAGGTTCGGCCGGTCGACCAGCGACCACCAGCGCTTCGCCTCGTCGATCGACGGCTGCGTGTGGAATGCCTTGTCCGGCGACACCTCGATGCTGACGAACCCGTCGTTCCCGCCAGAGGCGTCGTACACGGGGCGGAGGATATCGGTCGCCGCGCGCAGATCCTCGATGGCGATGCGCTCGAAGATGTCCGCGGTCGCCACGCCGTCGCGGACGAGCTGCGTGATCTGCTCGTCGTAGTCGTGCCCGGCGCCGATCGCCTTCTCGAAGATCGTCGGGTTTGCGGTCACGCCGCGGATACCGTCGTCTTCGGCGTAGCGGCGGAGCGCGCCATCCTGGAGCATGTCGCGCCGGATGTAGTCGAGCCACGGCGATTGTTGCTGCTCGTCGTAGAGTCGTCTGACAGGATTAGACATTGCTGCCCTCCTTCGTGCCCATCGTGCGCGCCTCGATCGCCTGCACTTTCGCGAGGCGCCGCGCGTGCCGTTCTTCGCCGCTGAACCGCGCCGCCGCGAACGCCCGCACGAGCTCCGTCGCGACCTCCGGACCGATGACGCGCGCGCCGAGCGCCAGCACGTTCATATCGTCGTGCTCCACGCCCTGGTGCGCCGAGTACGTGTCGTGCGCCACGGCCGCGCGCACGCCCGGCAGCTTGTTTGCCGCGACCGACGCGCCAACGCCGCTCCCACAGATCACGATGCCACGCTCGGCTTCGCCGGTGATGATTGCCTGCCCCACTGCCTCGGCGAAATCGGGGTAATCGACCGGATCTGCGCTGTGTGTCCCCAGGTCGATGACGTCGACGCCCATGCGGCGCAATTCGTCGATCACGCGCTGTTTGAGCGGGAATCCTCCGTGATCCGCGGCGACCGCTATCCTCATCGTCCTACGCGCGCACTCCTTGCAGGCGCTCGACCACGGCGAGCGTGCGTTGGGCAACGTCCTCCGCGGTGAATCCCAACTCCTTCAGCACCGTGGGCCCGGGCGCAGAGGCCCCGAACCTGTCCTCGATGGCGACGATGTCACCGTCATCGCCGACCCACCGCCGCCAGCCCTGCGGCACACCCGCCTCGACAGACACCCGGGCGCGCACGCCGCGCGGCAGCACGCCGTCCCGGTACGACGCGTCCTGGCGCTCGAACACCTCCCACGACGGCATGCTGACGACGCGCGCGCGCACGCCGCGCGCGCGCAACAACGCCTGCGCCGCGACGGCCACGCTCACCTCCGACCCTGTGGCGATGATGATCGCGTCCGGCACGCCGCCCTCCTCCTCGCTCACGACGTAAGCCCCGCGCAGCGCGCCCCTGGCGCCGCCGTTGCTCGTGCCGGCGAGGATCGGCAGCGCCTGCCGGGACAGCGCGAGCGCCGTCGGGCCCTCGTGCTCGATCGCCATCTTCCACGCCATCGACGTCTCGTTCGCATCGGCCGGGCGGATGACGTTCAGCCGCGGGATCGCCCGAAGCGCGGCGAGATGCTCGACCGGCTGGTGCGTCGGGCCGTCCTCGCCGAGGCCCACGCTGTCGTGCGTAAACACGTAGATCACGCGGAACTCGCTGAGCGCCGCCAGCCGGATCGCCGGCCGGCAGTAGTCCGAAAACACGAGGAACGTGCCGCAGAACGGGATCACGCCGCCGTGCGCGCACATGCCATTCGCCGCCGACGCCATCGCGTGCTCGCGCACGCCGAAGTAGACCGCGCGTCCGCCCGGCTCGTCGCGCTGCGCGACGGGCTTGCCTTTCAGCTCGGTGTTGTTCGACTCCGCCAGGTCGGCGGAGCCGCCGACAAGCCAGGGGATGCGGTCCGCCAGCGCGTTGAGCGCGGCGCCGGACGCGGCGCGCGTCGCAACCGGCTTATCGTCGGGCGTGTACGACGGCAGCGCGCTGTCCCAGCCGGCCGGCGGCCGCCCGGCGGTCGCGTCGCGGAACGCGCGGGCGTCGTCCGCGTGCGCGGCGGCGTACGCGTCGAAACGCTGCTGCCACGTACGCTGCGCGTCGGCGCCGCGTTCCAGCGCGAGGCGGAAGTGCGCCAGCGCCTGCTCGGGGATGTAGAACGTCTTGTCTTCGGGCCAGCCGTAGTTGCGCTTCGTGAGGACGACTTCCTCGGCGCCGAGCGGTGCGCCGTGCGACTTCGCCGAATCCTGCTTGTTCGGGCTGCCGAAGCCGATGTGCGTGCGCGCGACGATGACCGACGGCCGCTCGTCCCGCCGCGCCGCGCGGATCGCGCCGTCCACCGCGGCGTAGTCCATGCCGTCGATGTGCTGCACGTGCCAGCCGTACGCCTCGAACCGCGCGCAGGCGTCGTCGCTGTACGAGAGCGACGTGGGCCCGTCGAGCGAGATGTGGTTGGAGTCGTACAGCGCGATGAGTTTGCCAAGACGCTGGTGCCCCGCGAGCGATGCCGCCTCGTGCGAGATCCCTTCCATCAAGTCGCCGTCGCTCGCCAGGACGTACGTGTAGTGGTCCACCACCTCGTAGCCGGGCCGGTTGAACGTCGCCGCCAGGAACCGCTCCGCCATCGCCATGCCGACGGCGTTGGCGAACCCCTGCCCCAGCGGTCCGGTCGTCGTCTCGACCCCCGGCGCCAGGCCGCGCTCCGGGTGCCCGGCCGTCGGGCTGAGCCACTGCCGGAAGTTCTTTATGTCATCGAGCGAGACGCCATAGCCGGTCAGGTGCAGCAGACTGTACAGCAGCATCGAAGCATGGCCGGCGGAAAGCACGAAGCGGTCGCGGTCGGGCCAATCCGGGTCGGCCGGATTGTGCTTCAGAAAGCGGTCCCACAGCACGTACGCCATGAGGCCCGCGCCCATGGGCGCGCCGGGGTGCCCGGAGTTCGCGTGCTGCACCGCGTCGATCGACAGCGTGCGGATGGTGTTCACGCAGAGTTCGTCGAGCGAGCGGTCAGTCATCGAGCAGTTGTCTCCGCGCCAGTGCGCCGCGCCCGCGGCGGTGCTTGATCCGGCCATCCGGCGATGCGTGGGGACCGAACGGCTCGGGGGTCCGCGACGGCTGTCGCGTGCGGCGCATCCGTGCGGACGATGGCAGTATACCGCCTATACCGCTTAGCAGGCTTTGCAGTTATGTCTCACGAATGCCGCGGTCATTGCGCGCGCGTTGCGGGCAGTTTCGCGAAGAGCGCCGGCTGCCCGCCCGTGTGGATGAACACCACGGCGAGGTCCGCATCGAACGAGCGGGCGCGCAGGTCGCGCAGCAACCCCGCAAATCCCTTGCCGGTATACACCGGGTCGGCGAACACCCCCTCGGTGCGCGCCAGGAACGTGGCCGCCGCGTCGCCATCCGGCGACGGCACGCCGTACGCCGCGCCGAGCGACGCGTCGTCCACGTGCACGCTGTCCTCGCTCACCGGCGACGTGCCGAGTTCGGCGCAGACTTCGGCCGCCAGCCCAGCGATGCGCTGCGACGTCTCGCCGGCCGGGTCCGCCACGGCATATCCCCGCACATCGACGTCCGCGCCGGCGAGCGCGAACCCGGCGATGAGACCCGCCTGCGTGCCGCCGGTCGCCGTCGCGAGCGCCACCGTGCCGAGGCGCACGCCCGCGTCCGCGCATTGGGCCAACAGCTCGTGCGCCAGCACCACGTGGCCGAGCGCGCCCCGCGCGTCGGAGCCGCCCACCGGCAGCAGCGCCGCGCGCCGCCCCGCCAGCTCGATGTCCAGCGCCACGCGCTCGGCGAGTGCCGCCCGCTCGTCCTGGTCATCGACGCCCGTAAAGTACAACCGCGCGCCGAGCAGTTCGTCGAGCAGCAGGTTGCCGGTCATCTGCTCGGGACGCGCGTCGCCAATCACCAGGTGCGCGCGCAACCCGGCGCGCGCGCACGCCGCGGCGGTGAGCCGGCAGTGATTCGACTGGGGTTGCCCCATCGTGACGATGTCCGTCGCTCCGGCCGCGAGCGCAGCGCCGATGGAGAACTCCAGGTTGCGCACCTTGTTGCCGCCCAGGGCAAGCGACAGCAGGTCGTCGCGCTTGAGGTAGAGCGCCGGCACGTCCCCGATGCCCTCGTCGCGGAGCGCGCGCTCGAGGACGGGCATGCGTTCGAGCGGCGTCGGCAACGTCGCCAGGTTAAATCGCGGGTACTGCGGGATGACCTCTCGCGCGTCCATCTGCTACGCAGCCGTCACCGCCGCGCGACGGTCAGGCGAAAAACTCCTGCAGCGCGCGCGACACGAACTGCAACAGCAGGATCGCCACGAGCGGCGAGAAATCGATCATCGCGATGCGCGGCATCACGCGGCGGATCGGCTCGAGGATCGGCTCGGTGATCGCGTCGAGCGCCTGGATCAACGGGCTGCGGGGATCCATCTGGAACCAGCTGAGGATCGCCCGCACGAAGATCGCGATCGTCAGCAGTGAGAAGAAGAGACAGATGACCTGCGGTATCGCCGAGTCGCTCTCGATGCAGTTAGCGCCGAACAATCACTCCCCCAGCTCGCGCGACCGCTCGTATGCTGCCTCGACCGCCGCGATCACCGCCCCGCGGATCCCCGATGCCTCCAGCGCCATCAACCCGGCCGCCGTGGTGCCGGCGGGCGACGTCCCCTCGTTGCGCAGTTGCGCCAGGTGCTTGCCCGTCGCCTCCGCGTATTTCGCCGAGCCGATGAACGTCTGCAACGCGAGCATTTCGGCCACCGCGCGCTTGAACCCGACATGCACGCCCGCGTCGACAAACGCCTCGATGAGCAGGAACACGAACCCCGGGCCGCTGCCAGACAGCGCAGTTGCCATGTCGAGGTACTTCTCATCCTCGACGTAGACCTCACGGCCCATCGCCCCCAGGATCGCCGCGAGCTGCGACCGCGTCTGTTCATCGACCTCCGGCGTCGCCGTCCACACGCTCATGCCTTCGCCGACGACGGCCGGCGTGTTCGGCATCACCCGCGCGATGCTGGCGTGGCTGAGCGCGCGCGCGATGCGTTCGATCGGCACACCGGCCATGATCGACATCACCGTCTGCTCGCGGCGGAACGCGCCCTGAAGGTGGTGCGCCGCGCGGTCGAACTCCTGCGGTTTGACGGCAAAGACCACGATCTCGGCGCCTTCGACGGCGTCGCGCACGTCACCCGAGGCGCGCACGCCGTAGAGCGACGTCACGGCAGAGCAGCGCTCGTCGTTGATCTCAGCGACGGTGATATCGCCGGCGGCGGCGACGTCCTGCGCGATCAGCGCGCTGAGCATCGCCTCGCCCATGAACCCGCAGCCGATGAGCCCAAGCTTCACGTTGCGCACCTGCCCGTGCCCGCTATCCCTCGCGGGGCCCGAATATGGCGCGGCCGACGCGCACCAGCGTCGACCCCTCCTCCACGGCGACTTCGAAGTCGTCCGTCATCCCCATCGACAGGTCGCGCAGGCCGATGGCGTCGCGCAACTCGCGCAGCGCCCGGAACACCGGCCGCACGTCTTCCGGATCATCGGCCTGCGGCGCCACCGTCATCAGCCCCACGAGTTCGATGTTTCGCAGGTTCGCGATGCGCTCCGCGAGCCTGGCCGCATCGCCCGGCGCCACGCCGAACTTTGCCGTCTCACCGGCGATGTTGACCTCGATCATCGCCCGCACGGGCCGCGTCGCCGCGGCGTCAATCGCGCGCGCCAGCCGCTCCGAATCAACGCTGTGGAGTATATCAAAGAGCCCGAGCGCGGCCCGGGCTTTGTTCGTCTGCAAGTGGCCGACAAGGTGCCACACCGGCGTCACGCCGATGGACGTGAGCGCGGGGATCTTCCGCGAGGCTTCCTGCACGCGGTTCTCGCCGAAGTCCGCGATGCCCTCCGCCCACGCGCCCGCAATCGCGTCTGCGTCGTGTGTCTTCGAGATCGCGACGAGCGTGACCGACGCAGGGTCGCGACCGGCGCGCTCGCACGCCGCGCGGAGCCGCGCGCGCACCGCACGCACGCGCTCGCCGGGCGTCTCGCTCATGCGCGGGCGAGCGCCGGCACGGTGAGCTGGCCGTACGGGATCACGCACACCGATGGCTCGCGCCCGAGCTCGCTGCGCTTGCCTTCGACGAGCCGGGCGAGCGTGCCATCGACATCCGGTGCGTGCCGCAGATGCGCCGCCGCCACCGTCGCGGCGTCGAGCGACGAGTGCAGCCACACGTCGCAGCGCGCCTGCACCATCGCCTGTACCTGCACCTGCCACTGGTCGTGCACCGGCGCGCCCGCTCGCTCGATGCGGCCGAGCAGCGCGGCGGGCGTCGTCTCGCTGCGCAGCATGCGCGCGTACTCCGGCGCGCCGAGCCCTTCGCGGCATTCGGCCACCAGCAGGATGGCGCCGCCGGTCGCGCACGCTTGCGCCGCCAGCGACATGCCCTTCACCGCCTGGTACAGCACCAGGTCGGCCGGGTAGCCCATGTTCGTCACGACGACGATGTCGAACAGGTGCGGGATTTCCTGCACGGCCTGCCGCCCGGCCTGCCCGATCGCGGCGTCGTGCGCGGCCGTCATCTCGCCGGCGAACACGCCCGTCACGCGCTTGTCCTCGTCGAGCGTTACGTTCACGGTGAACGATGGCTCGCTCTTCAATGCCACGTCGCGCATCTCCTCGAAGATCGGATTGCCGTCCGTCGCGCACCACGTCGCCCTCGGATGGCCGACCATCTGCGCGTCGTGGTTCGCCACGATCGACGCTGCTCCGGCGATGCCGGGAAGCACCGCCTTCCCGCCGCCCGAATAGCCGGCGAACAGGTGCGGCTCCACGAATCCCGTCACAACGCGCACGTCGGCCTCGAGGTACGCGCGATTGAGGTAGACGTCGACCCCGCGCGCCGTACGAAGCAACAACGCCTGCGACGACGCGTCGCGCGCGTCGTGGTCGACCACGCGGTACGCGTTCGCGATCGCGCGCCCGAGGATGCGTTCCCGCTCGTCGGGACGCGACGCGCGATGCAGGCCCGTGGCGATGAGGATCGTGACGGCGTCGGCAGGGACGCCGCCGGCCGCCAGGGCATCGAAGATCGGCGGCAGGATCACGGCGTTCGGCACCGGCCTCGTGATGTCGGACACGACGACGCACGCGTGCTTCGCGCCCCGCGCGATGCGCTCGAGCGGCGCGCCGGCGAGCGGCTGTCCGACGGCCGCGCGCACGGCCGCCATCGCGTCGAGCAGCGGCGGCGTGCGCGCCGGCGTCAGCACCGTCGCGCCGTCAGGCACGTCCGCTTCGATGTAGCCCTCGCCGTACGGCAGGCGCACGCTCATGCGGGCATGCTAACAAACGACGAGCGCGATGGACGGGCGGTCAGACTTCCGTGAACGCCGTGCCGTAGACGAGGATCACGTACAGCGCGCCGCCCGCGATGAACGGGGCGTACGGAATCGGGTCGCGCCGGTCGCGGATGCGCGTGGCGAGCAGCAGGAGCGCGACCACGCCGCCCGCGACCGCCGTGATCAGCAGCGCCGCCACGCCGAACGACATCCCGAGCGCAAACCCGACGAAGAACGCGAGTTTCACGTCGCCCATGCCCATGCCGCCGCGTGTCGCGATCGACATCGCCAGGAACGTGCCGCCGGCGAGCGCGCCGCCCGCCGCCACGTCGGCGCGGTTCGCGCCATCGATCGTCATGCCCAGCGCCAGCGCGAACACGACCGCCGGGTACGTGATGACGTTGGGCACGCGGTACGCGAGCAGGTCCGTGCCCGCGCAGGCAAGCAGCACGGCGATGTACATCGCCACGATCGCCAGGTGCAGCGCGTCGCCCTCGTAAGCGCGGCCGGCGAGGGCGAACAGCACCGTCGTCAACGCCACGACGACGATGCGGCGGTACGCCGAACCGCTCGTGAGCGCGCGCGGCATTGCCAGGGCGCCCGTTTCGCTGCTGAACTCCAGTGGCGCGCCGGCATCGTCGTCCTCCACGTCGCCGCGCTCGTACGGCTCCCGCGCGAGGCGCGCGATGATCTCGTCGAGCACGAAGCCCGCGGCGAACCCGGCGATGGCCATGATGACGATGGTCAAACCCAAACCTCTCCTGATGATCGGCAGCAGCGTATCAAAGCTGCGTAGGGGGATTATGTAAGGGTCGCGGGTCAGCCGAGCGCGGCCGGCCGCACGCGCCACGCCGGGTGCGCCGCGTCGAGCCAGGTGTCGGCGAGCGCCCCGTCTCCGCCGTACCACGGGTTACCCGGCGCGTTGCGCACGTACCCCCACGTCAGACGCCGCGTCACCGGCGCGCAGTACTCCAAGCGCGCGTTGACCTTGCCGAGCAGATACTCCTGTATCTCCCTGCCGATGCGCGACCGTTCCTCGGCGTCGAACTCGCGGCGCTGGCGGTCGATCTGCGCATCCAGCGTCGCATCCTGCAGCCGGTACGTGTTGCCGGCGTGCCCGCTGCGGAACGAGGCGAGCCAGTCGTCGAGGTCGGGGCCGCCGTCTTCGAACATGAACGTGCAGGCCGCAACCCCCTCCGTCGCGCTTTCGATGTTTCTGCGCAGCGCCGCGCGGACCACCGCGTCGCCGCTGCGGTCCGTGTGGAGCACGACATTCACGCCCAACGCGTCGCGTACCTGGCGCTCGATCGCCGCCGCGGCGATCTCGGGGAGTGTGCGGGGGATGCCCGCGAAGAACAGCACGATGTCGGCGACTGGCGCATCGCCGAGGGCAGCCGCCCACAGCTGCTTGGCCTCGGCAACGTCGGCTGCGTGTTCGCTGCGGTACCCGGGCCGGCGCGCGAGGTCATCGCCGGTCAGCGCCCAGCGCGTGAACGCGGGCCCGACCGGGCCGGCAAGTCGCGAAGACGGCTCACCGGCGAGCGCCGGATACAGCAGGTCGGCGATGCCCCGCCGGTCGATGGCCAGATGCAGCGCGCGCCGCACGCGGTCGTCGCGGAACGGCGCGCGGTCGAGCAGCAGCCGGCTCGCCAGCACACCGCCGGCGACCTGCTCGTGGATCGCGATGTCGCCGAGGTTCGTGGTGCGCTCGTGACCGAGCGACTCGGTGTCGAGGAATTCCGTGGCATCGACGAGCCTGCGCCCGAACGCAGCAGCCTGGAACGCGTCCTCCTGCGGAGAGAAGTACGCCTCGTAGCCATCGATGTACGGCCGTCCCATGCCGGCGCTGCCGTCGTCGTCGCGCGCGAACCACGTCTCATTCCGGCGCAACTTCACAACCGTGCCGGGCTGGAAGCTGTCCAGCACGAAGGGCCCGGTGCCGGGAAGCCCGCCGTCTCCGGACACCTCGTCGGCCACCGGGTCGACGATCTCCCGCGGGATGACGAACGCGTGGCGCCCGGCGAGCACGCCGGCGAGCGACGCCATGGGCTCCTTCGTGCGGATCACAAGCGTGGTCGCGTCACGCGCCTCAACGCGGTCGATCATGGCGAGCTGACCGGCACGCTCGTAGCGATTCGCCTGCGGGCTGTTGCGGTTCAGCTGCCGCTCGATGCTGTACTGCACCTCCGCGGCCTCCAGCGTGCGCCCGGCGACGCCCGGGTGCCGCTCTCGGATGCGCGGCGTGTCGTGGAACGTCACGCCCTCCCGCAGGCGGAAGACGTACGTCTGCTCATCCGGTTGCTCGGGCAACGTCGCCGCGAGGTCCGGGGCGATGTCACCGGCCACCTCGTCGCGGTATCGCAGGAGCCTGCTGAAGATGGCTGAGTGCACGTTGGCGATCGGTCCGCCGGACGTGAGGTGCGGGTCGAGCGTGTCCGGGATCATCGCGTCGTAGTTATAGACGCGCAGTGTGCCGCCGCGAGAAGTCACCACGGCCGGCGGCGTGGCGGATGGCGCCGCCGGCGTCTGCCGGGTGCGCCGCTTGCCGTCACCGCATGCGGCCGCGGCGAGCGCCGCCGCGGCCGCCGCCGATGCGCCGAGAAACCGGCGCCGCGTTAGGCGCGTCATGCAGTCATCGCGCGCGAACGCCCGGCATCACGCCGACGCTTTGGCCTGCGGGCTATCTGCGCCTTCGATGCTGCCCTTCCAGTCGCAGTTGCTGCACTTCGCGACGCCGCGGCCGGCGGCGACGATCATGCCTTCGCACTGCGGACAGGGCTGGGGCAGCGGTCGCGACCAACTCACGAAATCGCAGTTCGGGTAACTGGAGCACGAGTAGAACGTCTTTCCGCGCTTGCTGCGACGCTCGACGACCTCGCCTCCCTGCGCGGCGTCCTTCGGGCATGGTACGCCCACCTTCTTCAGGATCGGACGCGCGCCCTTGCACTCCGGGTACGTCGAGCACGCGAGGAACGGCCCGAACCGCCCGCGCTTCACGACCATCGCCGAGCCGCAGAGGTCGCACTTCTCGTCCGTCTGCTGCTGCTGCTCCGCCTCCTCGCCGAATGGCCGCGTGCTCTTGCACTCCGGGAAGCCGCTGCACGCCAGAAACTGCCCGAAGCGCCCCCACTTCTTCACCATCGCCCGGCCGCACTTCTCGCAGACTTCCTCCGTCAGTTCCTCCACGCGAGGCGCTTCGCCGGCGCCCTTGAGCGCTTCGGCGAGCGGATCGTAGAACTCGCGGACCACCGGCGGCCAGGTGCGCTCGCCGTTCGCGACTTCGTCGAGCTCCTCCTCCATGCGCGCCGTGAAGCCGACGTCGACGATCCCCGCGAAGTACTCCGACATCAGGTCGTTGACCACGAACCCGAGCTCTTGCGGTTTCAGCGCCCGCCCTTCCTTCTTCACGTAGCCGCGGTCCTGGATCGTGGACATCGTCGGCGCGTACGTGGATGGCCGTCCGATCCCGTTCTCTTCGAGCGCTTTCACTAGGGTTGCCTCGGTGTAGCGTGGCGGCGGCTCGGTGAAGTGCTGGTCGGGTTTCACATCGACCTGTCGCAACGCCTCGC
The DNA here is from genome assembly GCA_021462855.1 of Dehalococcoidia bacterium. Classification (GTDB taxonomy): domain Bacteria; phylum Chloroflexota; class Dehalococcoidia; order DSTF01; family JACRBR01; genus DTUCFX13. The sequence continues at coordinate 151,454 of JAJTXQ010000039.1, forward strand.
CCTCGGCGAGTTCGGGCAGCGTCCGCTCTTCATCCTCGTCCGATTCCGTGTCGCGCCCCTCGATGTACACCTGCCGGAAGCCCGCGAAGCGCAGGTGGCTTGCTGTCGCGCGCAGGACGTAGGGCTTGTCCTGCGTGTCCACGGCGGCCTCGATCTCGGCGTTCACCTGGTCGAACACGGCATCGGCCATCTGGCACGCGACGAACCGCTGCCAGATCAGGCCGTACAACTTCGCCTGGTCGACCGTCAGCGCCCGCTTCAGCGATGCCGGCTCCCGGAATGCCGATGTCGGCCGGATCGCTTCGTGCGCTTCCTGCGCGCCCTTCGACTTTGTCTTGTAGAAGCGCGGCTGTTCGGGCACGAACGCAGCGCCGTACTTCTCGGAGATCAGTCCCCGTACCTCTTCGCGCGCGACGTTGGCGATGTTGAGCGAGTCAGTCCGCATGTACGTGATGAGACCGACCTGCCCTTGCCCGGGGATGTCGAGCCCCTCGTACAGCTGCTGCGCCACGGCCATCGTGCGTTTCGCCGAGAAGCCGAACCGGCGCGACGCTTCCTGCTGCAGCGTGCTCGTCGTGAACGGCGGCGCCGGGCGCCGCAACTGCTGCTTCTGCTTCACCGCGCGCACGGTGTACGACGCCCGTCGCAGGTCAGCCGTGACCGCCTCGGCCTCCTCGCCGCTGTGGATCTCGGCCTTGCGTGGCCCGGGGAGGCTGGACAGGCGCGCCGTGAAGGCGGCTTCGTCGGCGTCCCGCTCCCGCGCGAGGCGGGCATCGATGGTCCAGTACTCCTGCGCCTGAAACGCCTCGATCTCGCGCTCGCGGTCCACGACCATGCGCAGCGCGACGGACTGCACGCGCCCGGCGCTCAGCCCGCGGCGAATCTTTTTCCACAGGATCGGGCTGATCTGGTAACCGACGAGCCGGTCCAGCACGCGCCGCGCCTGCTGGGCATCGACGAGCCGCTGGTCGATCTCGCGCGGCCGGCCGAACGCCTCCTTCACCGCATCGGCGGTGATCTCGTGGAATTCGACGCGCCGGGTCGGGGTCCCGTCCAGGTCCATCGCGTGCAGCAGGTGCCAGGAGATCGCCTCGCCTTCGCGGTCGGGGTCGGTCGCCAGGTACACGGTGCCGGCCTTGCTCGCCGCTTCTTTCAGCGCCTTCACGACCGGTTTCTTCTCCCTGGGGATGATGTACCGCGGCTCGAAATCCTGTTCGATGTTGACGCCCAATTGCGACTTCGGCAGGTCGCGCACGTGCCCGACCGATGCCCGAACGTCGTACTCGCTGCCGAGGATGTTGGACAAAGTGCGCGCCTTCGCTGGCGACTCGACGATCACCAGGCTCTTGCCGGACCGGCGCGGCCGCGCGGTCGCCTTCGCGGAGGCGCGGGCCTTGCCTGCGCGCTTGCCCGTTACGCGGGGCTTGCGCGTCTTCACCGGCGCCTCGGTGACCGGCGGGCTCATCTCGTTTCCTTCTGACATATGCTCCTTCACTCCCGCCTGCCGCGGGCACCGAGTGTTATACCCGATGGCCTTCGCGGCACAACAGGTTGTCGGCCGCACCGCCGCGGCCCTGCATACGCCGGTTCCATGCACTGATGCCGGGTAGGTAGGGGGTTACTGCGGTCGCAGCCGGTGGCAGCGTAACAGGCTTGTCAAGTCCCCGCCTCCGCTGCTGGCGACTCACGCATCACCCGAATCGAGCCGCGCGGGATTGTCCAAAACGAGAAATTCGCTAGGATGCAGGCACACCTGCTTCAAGAACTGAATACGCGTTACCGACGGTGAGGGCGGTCGGTTGGGGTGGACACCACGGTGTGCGCCACGGCTGGGAAGGGGATCACCATCGAAACGGGAACTCGCGTCAGGCTGAAGCCGGAACACTTCACCTACAGCCGTCCGCACCTGCTCTACCACGCACGCCAGAAAGACGTCGGCGTCGTCTCGCCGCCATCCAAACAGTCCCCGTCGATGGCGCGGCTGTACATCATCGTGCACTTCGAGCAGTGCGGGCACGACCACCGTGTGCTCACGGAAGAGCTCGAGGTCGCGGACGGCGAGTAGTCAGGCGCGCGCCGCCGCGTCGCGCGCGCGGACGTAGTTCATCCGTCCCACCTGGCGGACGAGCCCCTTGAGCTCGAGCATCGCGAGCGTGCTTGTCACGGCGGCGATCGGCAGGCCGCTCTGCCGCCGCACATCATCGATGTAGGTCGGTTCGGCGCTGAGCAGCCGCAACAGCGCCATCTCGGCGTCGTCCGCCGGCACCAGTTCGGTCATCTCGATCTGGTGCGCTGCCATGCTGAGGTTCAGCTCAGCGAGCACGTCCTCCACCGTCAGCGTGAGTTTCGCCTCGCCGTCCTGGATCAGCTTGTTCGTCCCGCGCGAGTTCGGCGAGTAGATGCTCCCCGGCACCGCGAACACCTCGCGGTTCTGTTCGAGCGCCTGGCGCGCCGTGATCAGTGCGCCACTCTTGATGTCGCCCTCGATGACCAGCACGCCCAGCGAGATGCCGCTGAGGATGCGGTTGCGGCGCGGAAAGAACTCGCTGCGCGGCTGCGTCCCCACCGGATAGTCGCTGATCAGCGCGCCCCGGGCAGCGATGTCCTCCGCGAGCCGCTTGTGCTCCGGCGGGTACACCATGTCGAGCCCGCATGCGAGCACGGCGATCGTGCGGCCGCCCGCCTCCAGCGCCGCGCGATGCGCCACGGCGTCCACACCCCGCGCCAGCCCGCTGACGACCGTCACGCGGTTCTGCGCCAGCCCGCGCGCCATCTCCTCGGCCGCCTGCCGCCCGTACACCGTGACGCGCCGCGTGCCGACCACGGCCACGGCCCACTCGTCGGCAGGCTCGATCGACCCGCGCACGAAGAGCACGGGAGGCCGGTCGTACACCTCGCGCAGCTGGCGCGGGTACGCCGCATCGTGCCAGGTGACCGCGTGCACGCCATGCCGCTCGAGCAGTTCGAGCTCGCGCGCCGGCTCGACGCGGGCGCGCGCTTCTACGCACGCGTTGACGGCTGCGGTGTCCAGTCCGGCCGCGCGGAGCTCGCCCGCGGAGCCACTCCATGCCCGTTCGAGCGTGCCGAAGTGCGCTTCGAGCTGCGCAACGCGCACCTTGCCGACACGGGGGACGCGGCTGAACGCGATCCAGTACTGACGTTCTACTTCGTCCATCAGGGCGCTACTATACACGCGGCCTGGCCCCGTGGGAACGGGTGGATTGATTTTCTCGCCCGCGCGCGGCAACATGCGCCCTGCACCCCTGCCGGTGCGTGAACGGAGATGTGAAATGCGGATGCGAATCCTTGGTCTGGCCGCCATCCTCGCGGCGCTCGCGGCATTGCCTGCCATACGCCACGACCCGGCGCCGGCGCAGGCCGCCGACTGCAGCGCCACCTGCCTCCGCGTCGACGCGGTCCCCGGCGGCGGCATCGACTCGACGGCGTCGATCGCGGGCAACGCGTTCGTCGTCGACATCGTGCTGCAGGACGCGAACTCCGCGGGCGGCGCTGCCGCTCTCGCGTTCACCCTGCGCTACGACCGCTCGGTGCTCGTAGCGGGCGCGCCCGCGCCCATTGCGCCTCCCGGGTTCAACTGCGAACTCCTGCCACCGCTCGCAGACGCCGACGGGAACCCCGCAACAGGCGATGCGCAACTCACCTGCTTCTCGATGGATCTGACAACCGTGCTCAATGACGGCGTCGTCGCCCAGGTCGGGTTCCTGGTCATCGGCCAGGGCAACTCCAATCTCGCGCTGACCGACGTGGTCGTCGGCGACATGTCGGGCATCGAACTCGTATCGTGCGAGCCCGTGGTGACGAACGCCGGCGGCGGCTGCACCGCGGCCGCCGTCTCAACCGGCGGCGCGCCACCGCCGCCGCCGCCGCCGCCGCCACCCCCGCCGGACGCGGAGTACTGCGCCGTCATCGCGGCGATCGACGGCCGGACCGTCGAGTGCGCCGACGGCAGCACCGTGCGGTTCATCGGTGTCGGCTCACCGGTTGGCGACGAGCCCGGCGCGCAATGGGCGCGCGCGGTGACGCAATGGTTCCTCGTCGGCAGGACGGTCATGCTCGAACACGACGTCCAGGATTCGGATGACGACGGCAACCGCATCGGCTATCCCCACGTCACGGGCACGGACGGAGCGGATTACAACATGTCGATCATCATCGTGTATGTCGGCATGGCGCACCACGCGCCTGACGCAGCCAACACGCGGTACAACGACTGGATGGCGGCCGCGCAGGTGTGGGCGCGCACCGCGTGCTGGAACATGTGGTCAGCCGGCAACCCGTTCAGCGGCGAGTCCGGCTGCCAGTAGCTCAGCGACGGCCAATCGCCGTCCCGGCGGGCGTTAGATGGCGGCCGGCCGAGTGAGGCGGGGCATTCGCACGCACGATCTACGGCGGCGTGGCATCGATGCGCCGTTGCGGCCGCCCCGAACGCCGTTGCGTTTCTGTGCTAAGAGGCGGCCGCCGGCTGGTCGTGCGAGGTAGTGCGGGTCGCCCGCACTTTCTTGATGCGCCGCCCGAGCACGCTCAGCACGCGCAGCGTCAGGCCATCCACGCGCACCTCGTCGCCCGCAACGGGCACCTTGCCGAGCTGGTGGTACACGAAGCCGCCGACGGTGTCGAAGTCTTCGTCGTCGATCTCCACGCCAAACAGCTCGTCGATCACGTCGATGCTCACACGCCCGTCGAGGATCGCCTCCGCATCGCTCACGCGCTCGATCGGCGCCTCCTCGCGGTCGTACTCGTCCTGGATTTCGCCGACGATCTCCTCGATCAGGTCCTCGATCGTCACCAGTCCGGCCGTCCCGCCGTACTCGTCGACGACGATGGCGATGTGCACCTTGCTCTTGCGCAGCTCCGCGAGCAATTCGTCGACCCGCTTCGACTCAGGGATGAAGTACGCCGGCCGGGCGATCTCGCGCAGCGACGGGCGGCGGCTCTCGGCCAGGCAACGCAGCAGGTCCTTGGCGTAGATGATGCCGGTGACGTTGTCGATCGTCTCGTCGTACAGCGGGATGCGGCTGAAGCCCCGCTCAACGATCAGCTTCAGCGCGTCGTCGATCGTCTCGCTTACGTCAACCGCGGCGATGTCGATGCGCGGCGCCATGATCTCGCGGGCGGTGGTCTCGTCGAGGCTGATGATCCCCTCGATCATCTGCCGCTCGTCCTCTTCAATCCCGTCGCCGTTCGTCTCGATGTCCGCGAGACGCAGCAGCTCCTCCGTCTCGTCTTCTGGCTCCGCGCCCGGTTGCCCGACCACCGTGCGCAGCGTGCGGTCGATCGCCCACGAGAACGGCCCGAACACCATGCGGCACAGGCCGAGCACGACCAACAGGCGCATGCCCCAGGCCTCGGGTGCGCGCACGATCAGCAGCCGCACGGTGCCATCGAGCACCGCGAGCACGAGCGCCGCGACGAGCGCGACCGCCGCCACGGCGCTCCACGAGTCGTCGACCGTGCGCCACGCGATGTATGCGGCGACAGCCGTCGCCGAGACGGCCGCGAACGTACGCACGAGCGCGAGCACCGCCAGCACCGACGCGCGTTCGTTGGCGTAGTCGAAGAGCCGCAGCGCGCGGCTCGACCCCCGCTCGCCGGCGTGGCGAAGCCGCGTGCGGTTCGCCGACGCCACCGCCGACTCCGCCGCCGCCACGAGCACGAAGATCACGAGCGCCGCGGCCAGCACCATCAGGCCCAGCCAGCGGTCAGCGGTCATCGTATGCCTCATCGCCCGCGGGGCGGAGCGCGCGGATACGCGCCGGCGCGCCGACTGCCAGCATGCCCGCCGGGACGTCCTTGTTCACGACGGAGCCCGCCGCCGTCCGCGCGCCCGCGCCGATGTTCACCGGCGCCACCAGCATCGTGTCGCTGCCGATGAACGCGCCATCGCCGATCGTCGTGCGGTGCTTGCGTTCGCCGTCGTAGTTCGCGGTGATCGTCCCGGCGCCGATGTTGACATCTGCTCCGACCTCGGCATCGCCGATGTAGCTGAAGTGGCCCATCTTCGTGCGCGGGCCGAGTCGCGAGGCCTTCGTCTCGGCGTAGTTGCCCAGGTGCACGCCCGCGCACAGGTGCGACTTCGGCCGCACATGGCTGTACGGCCCAACATCCACGCCATCCTCGAGCGTCGACTCCTCGACCATCGAGTACCGCACGACGCAACCCGGCCCGATCCGCGCGTCGCGGACCGATGCGCCCGGCCCGATGGTGCAACCCTCGCCGATCACCGTCGCACCCTCGAGATGCGTCTGCGGCCCGAGCGTCGTGTCGGCGCCGATCTCCACGCCGGCGTCGATAAACGTCGATGGCGGGTCGACGATCGTCACGCCGTTCAGCATGTGGCGACGGCGGATACGGTCGCGGATCGTCGCCTCCGCCTCGGCGAGTTGCACGCGGTCATTGATCCCGCGCACTTCGGCGGGGTCATCGGCGATGACGGCGACGCCGGCGTTGCCTTCGCCGGCCGCCACCGACGCGAGCAGCGTCAGGTAGCGCTCGCCGCCGGGCGATGGCGCGATGCGCTCCAGCCGCGACCAGAGCCACGGCGCGCGCACGGCGTATTGCCCGGAGTTGATGTAGCGCGATTCGCCGCGGTCAATGCCCTCGACCGCCTTCGTTTCCATGATCGACGTGATGCGGTCGCCATCGAGCTCGAGGATGCCATACTCCTCGACTGGCACGCAGGCCGTGAGCAGCGCGAAGTCGGGCGCGTCGTCGCTGGCGATCGCCCGCATCAGCCGGCGCAGCGTCGAGGGCAGCACGAGCGGCACATCGCCGTTCATGATGAGGACGTGCGTGGCGTTGCCGGCCGCATCGCGCGCACACTCGACGGCGTGCCCGGTGCCGCGCGGCTCCGCCTGGACAGCGAACCGCGCGCCGGCCCCCGCTGCCGCGCGCACGACATCGGCGGCGGCCCCTTCGCCGACCACGATGACGCAGTCGTCGACGCCGGCCGCGCGCGCGGCTGCGACCACGTGCGCAAGCACCGGCAGCCCCGCAAGCGGGTGCGCCACCTTCGGCAACGAGGAGCGCATGCGCGTCCCCTGCCCGGCCGCGAGGATCACCGCCACCCAGCGCGCGCCGCTGTTCATTGGCGCGAACGGAACACCGCGCACGGCATCGGCGCGGTGGCGTGCCTGTTCACCGGGTGGGTGGGCTGTGGAGGTTCGTCGGGGTTTGCTATCAACGTGACGGCCGCCCTCACTCGCAACCGGCGAGCTCCGCGAGGGCGCATCGGGCCGTGCTCGATCGTATCGGCGCAAATCCGAGGGTGTCAAGCGGCGCGACGCATCGGCGCGGCCTGTACGTCAACACCCGACGCGCCGCGCGGCCAGCCGGCGGCGGCCCACGCGTACGCCGCGGCGACCACGAACCCGCCGAGCGCCAGACCCTGTGACGCCGCGAACCACGTCGCAAACAGCGCGACGTATCCGGCGAGCGTCCACCCGATGGCGGACGCCGCGTCCGCGTCGCGCGGCGCGAAGTGCGCGGCCAGCGCGAGCGCAGCCGGAATCGCGAGCAGCGCGAGGCTTTGCGTGTGAAGGTGTGGCGTCAGCAGCAGTGGCAGCGTGACCGCCAGCGCGAACGAGCGCGCATCGCCCCGGTGCGCGCCGCGCCACACCACAGCCGCCACCGCCACCGCCCCGATCGCGATGAGCGCGAATCCTGGCGCCCACAGCAACGCCTCGCCCGAGCCGGTCGCACTCGTGATGAAGCCGCGCCAGTTCGGCATCGTCTCCGCGTTCACCGACAGGCCGGGCGCCGAACCCGGGTACTGCGTGATGTATCGCGCGTTCGCCGCGAGCGCGCCCGGCGAGGTGAGGAGCGCGGGCACGACGAGCAGCACGCCGCCGGCGCCCGCGAACGCCGCCAGCGCGCGCCACTCGCGCCATACGACGAGCAGCAGCACGACACCCGCGACGAACTGGGGTTTCACGATGCACAGCGCCAGCGCCAGGCCCGCCGCGACGCTGTGCCCGCGCCGCAGCGCGGACCACGCGGCGAGCAATAGCGCCACGAGCAGCAGGTCCACCTGCCCGAACGCCAGCGTCGCGGCCACCGGGAGCGACGTCGCTGTCGCGCCTACGAAGAGCGCCCGCAGTCGCGGCGGCGCCGCGGAAAGCAGCCGCCACAACATCGCACAGATCGCGGCCAGCACGAGCATATTCACTCCGGACCACGCGAGGTACGCCGCGCCGAACGGCAGCGCCGAGAACGGCGCGAACATCCACGCGGCGAACACCGGCAGCGGGTATCCGATTGGCTCGTCGACCGCTCCCGGGTACAGCGCGCGCTGGGCGGCCGCCTGCGCCTCCGCGTCGTAGAGCGCGTCTCCTTCGCCGGTACGCACCATGTGGCCGGCGGCGTAGAAGCTCAGGAAGTCCGACGATACGCCGTCCGCGCCGCGCGCCGTGCGCGTGACGGCCGCCGCACCGAGCACGAGCGTCGCGGCGAGCGCCGCTGCCGCCAGCGTCCCGCACATGACCACGCCACGTCGCGGGCGCGCGTCGAACCAGCGCGCATGCTTCGATGCCATGGGGAAGTATCGGCACCGCCCCGGCGCCGGCGTATCGCGTTAGCCGCACGCCGGGGGCTCATCTACAATGCCGCGCATGGACACGGACCAGATTCGCGAGACGTTCATCCGGTATTTCCTGGACCGCGGCCACAAGCTGATCCCGAGCGCATCGCTGGTGCCGCACGGCGACCCGACGCTGTTGTTCACGAGCGCCGGCATGGTGCCCTTCAAGCCGTATTTCATGGGGCTCGCGGAGCCGCCCGCGCGCCGCATGGCGAGCGTGCAGAAGTGCTTCCGCACGACGGACATCGAGAGCGTCGGCGATTACAGCCACCTCACGTTCTTCCAGATGCTGGGCAACTTCAGCATCGGCGACTACTTCAAGAAGGAGGCGATCGCCTGGGCGTGGGAGCTGCTCACGGAGCGCTTCGGCCTCCCGGCCGACAAGCTCTCCGTCACGATCTTCCGCGCCGACGAGGTGGCGCACGACGAGTGGCGCGCCATTGGCCTGCCGGAGGAGCGCATACACCGCTTCGGCGAGGAGCACAACCACTGGTTCAGCGGCGACGTCGGGCCATGCGGACCGAACAGCGAGATCTTCTTCGACCGCGGCGCCACGCCTGGCTGCGAAGCCTGCGCCGGCGGCACGTGCAAACCCAACGAGCCCGACTGCGGACGGTTCCTCGAAGTCTGGAACCTCGTGTTCATGGAGCTGTTCCAGGCCGAGGATGGCACGCGCACGCCGCTGCCCGCGAAGAACATCGACACCGGCTCGGGGCTCGAGCGGATGGCCGTCGCGCTGCAGGGCGTCGACACGATCTACGACACCGACATGTTCCGGCCCATCCTCGCGCGGATCGAGGAGCTGACGGGCCGCCGCTACAGCGCCGACACCGCCGCCGACGTCGCGATGCGGATCATCGCCGAGCACACGCGCGCGGCGACGTTTCTCATCACCGACGGCGTGACGCCGTCGAACGACGGGCGCGGTTACGTCCTGCGCCGCATTCTGCGCCGGGCCGTGTATTTCCTGACGCAGCTGTCGGCCGCGCCCGACGGCACGCTCCTCGATCGCGTCGCCGACGCCGTGATCGCCGTCATGGAGCGCGGCTATCCGGACCTGCGCGAGCGCGCCGAGTTCACGCTCCGCCTGCTCGCCGTCGAGGAGACGAAGTTCCGCGAGACGCTCGACCGCGGCCGCGCGCATCTCGATGAGATCCTCGCACGGGCAGGCCGCGACATCAGCGGCGAGGAAGCGTTCCTGCTCTACGACACGTTCGGCTACCCGCTCGAACTCACGCGCGAGATCGCGGCGCGCGCCGGCGTCGGCGTGGACCTCGCCGGGTTCGAGCGCGAGATGGAAGCGCAGCGCGAGCGCGGCCGCGCCGCCGCCCGCTTCGACGTCGAGGGCGACCGGCTCCGGGCCTACGCCGAGCTCGCCGGCATCGCGACGGCGTTCGTCGGGTACGACCGCACCTCGCATGAGACATCGGTCGCCGGCATCATCGGCGCCGCCGGCGTCGTCGAAGCCGCGTCCGAAGGCGACGACGTCGAGATCGTGGTGCCCGAGACGCCGTTCTACCCGGAAGGCGGCGGCCAGGTCGGCGACAGTGGCGAGATCATCGCACCCGGCGGACGCGTCGCCGTAGAGACGACGCGCCCCGCGGCCGAGGGGCTGATCGTGCACTGCGGGCGCGTGATGTCGGGCCGCATCGCCGCCGGCGACGCCGTGCGCGCGAGCGTCGACCCGGAGCAGCGGCGCGCGAGCCAGCGCAACCATACGGCGACGCACCTGCTCCACGCTGCCCTGCGCGAGGTGCTGGGCTCGCACGTCAAACAGGCAGGGTCGCTCGTCGCGCCGGACCGCCTGCGCTTCGACTTCACGCACATCGAAGCGACGAAGCCCGAGGAACTCGCCGCCGTCCAGCGCCTCGTGAACGAGAAGATCCGCGCCGACATCGACGTGCACTGGGAAGTGCAGCCGTACGAAGCGGCGCTGCAGGGCGGCGCCATGGCGCTGTTCGGGGAGAAATACGCCGAGCGCGTGCGCGTCGTCGGCATCTGCGAGCCGCACGCGCACGATGGTGAGCCGCACTGCTTCAGCAAGGAGCTCTGCGGCGGCACGCATTGCGGCCGCACGGGTGAGATCGGCGCCTTCATCATCGCCAGCGAGGCGAGCGTCGGCTCCGGCGTGCGGCGCATCGAGGCGCTCACCGGCGCTCTGGCCGACGCCCACATCATCGACCAGCAATCGGTGCTCGGGCGGCTCGCGCGGAGGCTGAACGCGCCGCCGGCGGAGCTTGAGCAGCGTGTCGCGGCGCTCGAATCGGAGCTCGACGCCGAGCGAAGGCGCGTGCAGCACCTCGAACGGCAGGCCGGACGCGCCGGCGTCGAGTCGCTCACGGACGGCGCGGAGCGCATCGATGGCACCGCGGTCGTGGTATCGAGAGTGGAGGCCGCGAACGCGGAGGCGTTGCGCGAGATGGGCGACCTGTTGCGCGAGAAGCTCGGCAGCGCGGTGATCGTCCTCGCGGCGGCGATCGGCGACAAGCCGTCGTTCCTGGCGATGGTCACACGCGACCTCGCCGGACGCGTGCATGCCGGCAACCTGGTGAAGCAGGTCGCCGCGGCGGCAGGCGGCGGCGGCGGCGGCAGGCCCGACATGGCGCAGGCCGGTGGCAAGGACGTCTCGCGCATCGACGACGCGCTCGCCGTCGCGCGCGACCTGGCGCGGGAGAGCCTCGCCGCGAAGTGACGGACGAACGCACCGCCCCGCGCAGGATGCTGGGGCTCGATGTCGGTGAGCGGCGTATCGGTGTCGCCGTAAGCGAGGGAAGCGTTTCGGTGCCGCTGGCGATTATCGAACACACGAACCGCGCCGCCGACATCGCGCGCATCGCGGCGATCGCTGTCGGCGAGCGCGTGGAGGCGATCGTCGTCGGGCTGCCCGTGCTGCCGTCCGGTGACGAAGGCGAACAGGCGCGGCTCACGCGTGCGTTCGGCGCCCGGCTCGCCGAAGCCGTGCCGTTGCCGGTGCTCTTTCATGACGAGCGCCTGTCATCGCGCGACGTCGAAGATGCCGCGGCGTCAGCCGGCACGCACCGCCGCCGCAAGCGCCACCTCGATGACCTGGCGGCGGCGCTCATCCTCCAGCGCTACATCGACGCGCAGCGGAGACCCGCGTGACGGGAGGCGTGCGCGGCGGAATCGCGGTCCTGCTGGTGGCCGTGTGCGTGGCCGCGACGGCGTGGTTCGTGTACCGCACGCCGGGGAGCGTGTCGGTTGGCGAACCGCCGGTCGTGGAGCCGCTCCCCACCGGCGGCGACCCGGTGCTCGTCACCGTCGAACCCGGCGAAGGCGCCAAGCAGGTCGGCGCGCGGCTGCAGGAAGCCGGCATCGTGCGCAGCGCGCGGTTGTTCGAGATCCTCGTCAGCCTGCGCGGCGTCGGCGACCGGCTCGCGGCCGGCGAGTACGAGTTCGAGCGCGGCACGCCGGCGCTTGTCGCCGTGAACCGGATCGCCGAGGGGCGCACGGCAGCGCGCTCCGTCGTCTTTCCGGAGGGCATGCGCGTCGAGGAGATGGCGGAGGCGCTCGAGCGCGCGGGCGTCGTGCCGAAAAACGAGTTCCTCGCCGCGCTCGACCGCACGCGCTACGACCAGCCGTTCCTCGCCGAGGTGCAGAGCACGGACCTCCAGGGCTTCCTCTTCCCCGCGCGCTACGAGTTCAAGCGCAACGAGACAGGCGACGCAGTTGTCGGCCGCATGCTCCAGGCGTTCCAGGACAACGTCGCCGATGGATTGGAGCGCGAGGGCCAGAACCTGACGCTGCAGGAGCTGGTCACGCTCGGCTCGATCGTCCAGCGCGAGGCCGGCAACGACGAAGAAATGCCGATCATCGCCGGCATCTTCCGCAACCGGCTGCGGCTCGGCATGCCGCTGCAGGCGGACCCCACGGTGCAATACGCCGTCGCGGCCGACCCGGCCGCCGTGGCCGAGTTCGGGTGGTGGAAGCGCGAGCTCACGCTCGACGACCTTGCGCTCGATTCGCCGTACAATACGTACCTGTATCCGGGGCTCCCGCCCGGCGCCATCGCCAACCCCGGCCTGCAGGCGATGCGCGCGGTCGTGAGCCCGGCGCAGACCAACTTCCTCTTCTTCGTCTCGAAGAACGACGGCACGCACGTCTTCGCGGAGACGCTGGAGGAGCACCTGCGGAACGTCGAGCAGTACCAGCGCTGAGGGGAGCGACGAGTGAGCAAGCGCGCAGGAGTCATCGGTCACCCGGTCGGACACACCGTCAGCCCGGCGATGTTCACCGCCGCCTTCGCCGCCGCGGGCATCGACGCCACGTACGAGGCGTGGGACACGCCGGCGGACACGCTCGAGGGACGTGTGAACGCGCTGCGCGGCGCCGACTACCTCGGCGCGAACGTGACCGTTCCGCACAAGGAGGCGATCATCCCGCTGCTCGATGGCACGGCGGGCGCGGCGCAGCAGGCGGGCGCGGTCAACACCGTCGTGCATAGCGATGGCGCGCTCACCGGCCACAACACCGACGTCGCCGGCTTCGCGCGCTCGCTCCGCGACGACGCCCGGTTCGACGCGAAGGGACGCGGCGTCATGATCCTCGGCGCCGGCGGCGCGGCACGGGCCGTCGCCCTCGCGCTGATCGACGCAGGCGCCCGGTTCATCTTCGTCATCGGCCGGCAGCCGCGAAAGACCGACCGCCTCGTCGTCGACCTGAAGCGGTTCACCAGCGCCGGAACGACGATCACATGGGGGTACCGCGGCGATGGCTCGTTCCTCCGCGCGCTCGCCGAGGCGGACCTCGTAGTCAACTGCACACCCGTCGGCGTCGCCGGGTCGGCGACCGCCGGCCAGTCACCGCTGGAAGCTGAGCATATCCGCGCCGGCGCGACGGTGTTCGACCTCGTGTACAACCCGGCCGAGACGCCGCTCCTCGCCGCGGCGAAGGCGCGCGGCGCGCGGCCCGTCCCCGGGCTCGGCATGCTCGTCTACCAGGCCGCCGAGTCGTTCCGCCTCTGGACCGGCGCCGATGCGGACACCCAGGCGATGTTTGACGCAGCGCGCCGCGCGCTCGGCGCGTGACCGCGCGTCCGGCATAATGTCGGGATGAACGCGCTCGCCGTGACGCCGTTCCTCGCCGCATCGAACTGGGGTCTCGCCATCGGCATCGTGCTGGTGTTGCTGGTGTTCCTCGTCGTTGGCTATGTCGTGGTGCAGGGGACGCGCGTGCAGATGGCATGGCGCGAGCTGGTCGAGGCCGGCGACGTCGACGCGATCCAGTCCCTCGTCACCGACGAGATCAACCGCTGGAAGACGCAGCGCATGCCGAAAGCGATGGACACGGCGGTCTGGCACGGCGTGCAGAGCGCCGAGTTGCTCGAGGTGTCGCCGGACAGCATCCGCCTCAGCGCGGCCGCCGAGGGCCAGTACGCGCTTGTCAGCGGCGAGCGACGCGAGATCAGCAACGCATTGCGCGAGGGGATGAAGCTCACGGCCAAGCTCGCCGACATGGTGTTCTACGACATCCCGAACGTGCGATTGCCGCGCGTGCGGATCGACATCTACAGCACGTTCCGCGACGGCAGCGGCGCGACCCAGCGCTGCATCCTCACCACCGAGTGCGACCGCGCCATCGCCAGCGAACTCGACTGGGACGAAACCGACGCCGAGGAGATCGTGGGCGCGTTCGGCGGCCGCTTCGCCCTCGACGACCGCGGCAACCCCGCGCCTATCGAAGTCGACGCGGCGGCCCGCAACAGCGTGCCCGCCGCCTTCTACACCGACGAGGAGAAGGCGTAGATGCTGCGATTCCTGACGGCCGGCGAGTCGCACGGCAAGGCGCTCGTCGTCATCATCGAAGGAGTGCCCGCTGGCCTGCCGCTGACGGAGGACGACATCGCCGTCGACCTCGCGCGGCGGCAGAAGGGCTACGGGCGCGGCCGCCGCCAGAAGATCGAGCAGGACCGTGCCGAGATCATCTCCGGCGTGCGCCACGGCCTGACGCTCGGCAGCCCGATCGCACTGATGATCCAGAACCGCGACTGGGTGAACTGGACCGAAGCGATGTCTGTCGACCCCGTCGCTGGCGATGTCGAGAAGGTGACGCGCCTGCGCCCCGGTCACGCCGACCTCGCGGGCGCGGTGAAGTACGGGTTCGACGACGTGCGCCCGATCCTCGAACGCGCGAGCGCGCGCGAGACGGCGGCGCGCGTCGCCGTCGGCGGCGTGTGCAAGGCGCTGATGCGCGAGTTCGGCGCGGCGTTCCGCAGCCACACGGTGCAGATCGGCGACATCGATGCCCCGGCGCCCGGCGAGGTCGACTGGGACGCGGTCGAGGGCTCGCCGGTGCGCGTCGCCGATGCCACGACCGAGGCGCGCATGATCGAAGCGATCGACGCCGCGCGGAACGCCGGCGATACGCTCGGCGGCGTCGTCGAGGGCCGCGTCGAGGGCGTGCCCATCGGGCTGGGCAGCCACGTCCACTGGGACCGCAAGATCGACGGACTGCTCGCGCAGGCGCTGATGAGCATCCACAGCGTCAAGGGCGTCGAGATCGGCAGCGGCTTCGCCGCCACGCGCGTCACCGGGTCGCGCGTACACGACGTGATCTTGCCGCGCCAGCGGTGGAGCGACGCCCCGTGGGCGCGCGAGACCAACAACGCCGGCGGCACCGAGGGCGGCATCACCGACGGGCAGCCGATCGTCGTGCGCGTCGGGCTCAAGCCCATCGCCACGCTGCCGCGCTCGCTCCCGTCGGCCGACCTGCGCACGGGCGAAGAGATCGCGGCGCACTACGAGCGGAGCGACGTCTGTGTCGTGCCCGCCGCCGGCGTCATCGTCGAATCGATGTGCGCCATCGTGCTCGCGCGCGCCGCGCTCGAGAAGTTCGGCGGCGACCACGTCCGCGAGACCCTCCGAAATTTCCATGCGTTCCGCGCGACGACGGGCCCGCGCGACCTCATCGAGTGACGCTGCTTGACCGCTTCGCGCTGCGCGGCGCGGGCGGCACGCGGTAGACTCTGCGCGTGACCGACCAGATCTGGCTCATCGGCTTCTCCGGCACGGGCAAAACGCGGTTGGCGCGGCCGCTGGCCGCCGCGCTCAACTGGGCGTCGCTCGACCTCGACAAGGTCATCGAGCGCGAGGCGGGCGACACGGTCGCCGGCATCTTCGCCAGCGGCGGCGAGGGCGCGTTCCGCGTGCTGGAGACGCAGGCCGTCGAGGAGGCGGCGCAGCGGAGCAACGTCGTCGTGGCCACGGGCGGCGGCGCCGTGCTCGCCGAGGCAAACCGCAGCGCCATGCGCCGTCGCGGCTTCATCGTCTGCCTGGAGGCGCGACCCGACACGATCCTCTCCCGCCTCCGCGGCGGCAGCGGCGCCGTGTCCGACCGGCCTCTGCTCCAGGGTCACGACCCGCTCTCACGCATCGTTGCGATGAAGGCGGAGCGCCAGCCCCTGTACGACCAGGCCGACTTCACGATCGACACGGATGACCTGACGCCCGACGAGATCACCCACCGCGTGCTCGCCGCATTCCGCGAGCGCACGACCGTGGGGGCCGGCGGCGCGTGATCGTCGTGGAGGCCGCCGCCGGGCGCTACGAGGTGCATTGCCGCTGCGGCGCGCTCGATGACCTCGGCGTGTTGATGCGCGATGCGGGGCTGTCCGGCGCCGCGTTCGTCGTGACCGATGACCGCGTCGGGCCACTGTTCGGCGAGCGGGCGCTGGCATCGCTCCGGGCAGCCGCGTTCGAGCCCGCGCTCCACGCCTTCCCCGCCGGCGAGGCGAGCAAGAACCTCGACACGGTGCGCGGGGTGTACGACTGGCTGCTCGACCACCGCGCCGAGCGCACGTCGGCGGTGGTCGCGCTCGGAGGCGGCGTGGTGGGCGACCTCGCCGGTTTCGCCGCGGCGACGTATCTGCGCGGCGTGCCGTTCGTGCAGGCGCCGACATCGCTGCTGGCGATGGTCGACGCCTCGATCGGCGGGAAGGTGGCCGTCGACCACCCGCGCGGCAAGAACCTCATCGGCGCGTTCTCCCCCCCCCGGCTCGTCGTCGAGGACCCGGCGCTGCTGGACACGTTGCCGCCGCGCCTGCTCGGCGAAGGCTTCGCCGAAGTGATCAAGCACGGCCTGATCATGGACCCGCTGATGCTCGATGCCCTTGAGGACGACGCTGCCGCGCTGCTCGCCGCCGACCCCGGCGCGCTCGCGCCGATGGTGGCGCGCAACGCAGCGCTCAAAGCCGCCGTTGTATCCGGAGACGAGCGCGAAGGCGGCCGCCGCATGATCCTCAACTACGGCCACACGACCGGCCACGCGATCGAGGCCGTCACCGGCTATCGGGGCATCCTTCACGGCGAGGCGATCGCCGCCGGCATGATGGCCGCCGCGGAGATCGGCCGGCGCATGGGCATCACGCCGGTCGCGGTCGGCGAGCGCCAGGCGGCGCTGTTCGAGCGCTACGGCCTGCCGCGCCGCCTCCCCGGCATCGACACCGATGCGGTCATGCAGGCGATGCTCTTCGACAAGAAGGTTGCAGCGAAGCGCGTGCGATGGGTGCTGCTCGAGGACTTCGGCGCGCCTGTGGTCCGGGACGACGTGCCCGAAGCCATTGTCCGCGACGTGCTCGGCGAACTGCTCGCCTGACTACGGTGTGATCGTCACCTTGATCGCACCGCTCGCCTTGTCGTCCGCCGTCGCGTAGGCGTCGGCCACCGCGGCGAGCGGAAATCGGTGCGTGATCAGCCGCCGCATCCGCTCCGGGTCGCGGCGCACGATCTCGATCGCCATCTCGTAGTCGCTGCGGCGCCCGCCGCGGCCGTAGCAGTTGGCGCCGTGGATCGTCGGTTCCTTCAGGAACAGCATGATCGGGTGGAACTGCACCGGCGCCGTGAACGCGCCGAGGATGACGATGCGCCCGCGCGTGCCGACGAGCGTCAGTGTCTGCGCGAACGTGTCGGCGTGCCCGCCGACCGTCTCGACGACCACGTCGCCGCCGCCAAGCGCCTTCGCCATCTGGCCGGCGCCGTCGGCGCCGGGGGCGAACACGTCGTCCGCGCCCATCGCCAGCGCCATCTCACGCTGCTGTGGGTGCTTCGCCGTCGCCGCGATGTATCCGGCGCCCATCGCGCGCGCGGCAGCGATGGCGCACAGGCCGATCGTCCCGGCGCCCAGCACCGCGACCCTGTCACCGAACGTGATGTTCGCCAGCCGCAGCCCGTGCACGGCGACGGCCAAGGGCTCGCACAACGCCCCAAGTTCCGCATCAACACCGGGCGGCAGCCTGTACGCGGTGTACGCCGGCAGGACCATGTACTCCCGCAACCCTCCGGCCGTGTTGATGCCGAACGCCTTGCGCGACACGCAGAGCTGATAATCGCCTGAGCGGCACTGCGCACAGGTCAGGCATACCCCGAACAGCTCGAGCGCGACCTGGTCGCCGGCAGCGAGGCCATGCACGTTCTCGCCGAGCGCGGCGATCTCGCCAGCGCACTCGTGACCGAGGATGAACTCCGGCGGCAGTGGGAAGTCGCCACGGAAAAAATGCAGGTCACTGCCGCATACGCCGATGTTCCGCATGCGCACGAGCACCTCGCCCGGGCCGGGCGATGGCGTCTCGGCGTCGCGCACCTCGAACCGGCGTGCGCCCATGAACATCGCTGTCTTCATGCCACTCCTGCCCCCGCGCGGCGCCGCGCGAAGCTCCGATATCATGGTTCAGTGAAGGCCCTGAATCAACCGGAGTCGTGGTGGGGCTGGCACGGCTGGAACCAGCCGGAGCCGCTCTCCGTCACCCAGATCATGCAGGCGGGCACGTTTCCGCCGCGCGTCGGCGCGATGCTCTGGCTCATCATGGAACGCGGCGCGCCACTTGTGCTCGCGGCGGATCCACCCGGCGCCGGCAAGACGACGATCCTCACCGCGCTGCTCGCCTTTGCCCGCCCTGGAGCGTCTCTCTACTTCACGCGCGGCTGGGGCGAGACGTTCCAGTTGCCGCCCGTTGAAGACGACGCGACGGTGTACCTGATGGTCAACGAAATCTCGGACCACCTGCCCGTGTACTCGTGGGGTCCGTACGTCCAGCGCGCGTTCGAGCTCATGGGTGACGGCTACTCGCTGCTTTCCACGATGCACGCCGATACCGTCGAGGGTGTGATCGAACAGCTGGTCGATGAGTGCGACGTGCCGGAGGCGCACGTCGGCCGGCTGGCGTTCGTCGTGCCGCTGCATCTCGGGCACGCCGGCGGGCGGCGCATCCGCCGCATCGCCGAGGTCGCGGTTCTGGAGCCGCTGGGGCCGCGCTACGACTGCCACACCGTCGCACGCTGGCGGCCGGAGGACGACGCATATGACGTGCTGACGACGCCGGCGCAGGTCAATGCCCTCGCCCGCCGCCTCGGGCTGGACGACGACGCATTGCTCGCGGAGGTCGCACGCCGCGAGCGCTTTCTCGCTGAACTGCTGGACTCCGGAGCAGTGGAGATGGACGACGTCCAGCGCCGCATCCTGGAATTCAGCGGATATGAGGTCGCGGGCTAACCACGCACCGGCCGCGCCGCTGGCGGTGCTGGATCGAGCGCAATCCGCGCGGCAGAATGGGCGCGCGGTCAACAGAAAGGACTCCACAGATGGCAACGCGAATCGGCATCAACGGCTTCGGCCGTATCGGGCGGCAGGTGCTGAAGGCAATCAAGGAGCGTCACGGCAACCAACTCGAGGTCGTCGCGGTCAATGACCTCGTCGATACGAAGACCAACGCTCACCTGCTCAAGTACGACTCCAACTACGGCCGTTACCCGGGCACGGTCGAAGCCACTGAGGGCGGGCTCATCGTCGATGGCAAGCCGGTGGCGGTGTATGCCGAGAAGGAGCCCGCGAAGATCCCGTGGGGCAAGGCCGGCGCCGAGATCGTTATCGAGTCCACCGGCTTCTTCACCGACGCCAACCAGGCGCGCGAGCACATCCACGACACCGTCAAGAAGGTCGTCATCTCCGCACCGGCGAAGAACGAAGACGTGACGCTCGTCCTGGGCGTCAACGCCGAAAAGTACGACGCGTCAAAGCACCAGGTCGTGTCGAACGCATCGTGCACCACCAACGGCCTCGCGCCGACGGTGAAGGTGCTCGTCGACTCCTTCGGCCTCGTCAAGGGGCAGATGACGACGATCCACGCCTACACGAACTCGCAGCGGCTCCTCGACATGCAGTCGAAGGACCTGCGCGAGGCGCGCGCCGCCGCCCTGAACATCGTGCCGACGTCCACCGGGGCGGCGCGCGCCCTCAAGCTCGTCATCCCGGAAGTCGAGGGCAAGCTCGACGGCGTCGCCTACCGCGTGCCCACGCCCACGGTATCGATCGTCGAGGTCGTCGCCCTCGTGAGCAAGCAGACGAGCGCCGAAGAGATCAACGACGCGCTGCGCGCCGCCGCGAAGGGACCCATGAAGGGCATCCTCGCCGTTTCGGACGAGCCGCTCGTGTCGATGGACCTCAAGGGCGACCCGCACTCCTCGACCGTCGATGCGCTGACGACCAACGTCGTCGGCGGCGACCTCGTCAAGGTCGCGTCGTGGTACGACAACGAATGGGGCTACTCCTGCCGGACGGCCGACCTCTGCGCGTTCATCGTGTCGAAGGGCATCTAGGCAAATCCGCGCAAGCCTGACACGGGGGCAAGGGCCGCGGCTACGGCCCTTGCCCCCGTGATCCACTACGATGGATCGATGGCCGACGCCCCGATCGCACTGACCGACGTGACGCCGCGACCGCGGCATGAGCATGCCACCCGCCGCGAATACGACGCGCCGTACCGCTGGTTCATCGGCGCGGCGCTCTCGCTGGCGTTATTTGGCGGGTTCGCGCTGGCCCTCGCCGTCGCCCTGGCCGGCGCGTTCGAGTGGGACTGGGGCGCGCGGCCGCTGCAGCTCTCGCAGGCGCACGGACAGCTCCAGCTGATCGGCTTCGGCGGGCTGTTCACCGGCGGCGTCGCATTCCGGCTGATGCCGCGGTTCTCCGGCCACCCGCTGCGGCTCACGCCGCTGGTCCGCTTCGTCATCCCGCTCGTCGGCGGCAGCCTGATCCTGCGCGCGCTCGCCGAGCCCGCTTCAGACGGCGCGCTGCGTGACGCGGGGCTGCTCGTATCGGCCGGCCTGCTCGTGGTCGGTGCGGGCGCCTTCGCGGCCATCGTGCTCCGCACGATCGCCCGGCCCGACACGCGGGCCGAAGCGACGGCGTACTTTTTCTCGCTCGGCTCCGTTGGCTTCTTCGCCGCGTCGATCCTCAACTTCGCGCTCGTTGTCGAGGTAGTGAACGACAGCCTTCAGGTGGCGCCGACGCTCAAGCAGTCCGCGCTCGTGTTCGTCGAACAGTACGGGTTCACGCTGTTCTTCATCTGCGGCATCGGCACGCGCGCGGTGCCGAACTTCACCGGCCGCCCGCGGCCATATACGAGCACCCGCGTCATCGCCGTTGCGCTCGCCGCCGGCGTCGCGCTGTTCGCCTGCGGCGCGCTCTGGATCGCGCACCAGGGCGTATCCGGCACGGCGGCGCGCGCCGCGAACGCCGGGCTGCTGCTCATCAGCGCTTCGCTGATCTCGGTCGCGTGGCTGAGCGGTGTCTTCAACCCCAGCGCGGACCGCGTCGCGACCGCCTCGGGCGCGCCGTTCTGGTTCGTCCGCAGCGCGTTTGCCTGGATGGTGTTCACGGCGGCTCTCCTCGCGTGGTACGGCGCCCGCGGCTTCGCCGACGCGGCGCTGCCGGAAGCGCACGCGCTCGATGCCGCGCGGCACACGCTCGCTCTCGGCGTGCTGACGGTGATGATCATGGGCATGGGGATGATGATCCTGCCGGAGTTCGCGGGCCGCCGCCTGCAGCACCCGAACGAGGACGCGCTCGTCATCGTGCTCGTGGTGGTGATGAACATCGCCGTGGTCATGCGGATCTGGCCTTCGATCGAGGGCATCGGCTGGCTTGGTAACACGCGCTACTGGCCGATGGTCATTTCCGGCACGCTGGCAACCGTGGGGCTGGCATCGTTCGCGGCGATGTTCTTCCAGAGCTACTTCGAGCAGCGCGACCCGGGATGGGCGCGCCCGCAGAACCTCCCCGCCCGGCGCGCTGCGCGCCGCTGACGCGGCGTGGCCGCAGGTCATGGCGGAATCGTTGCGCTGCGCCGCCATGCGGCCGAATGGCGCTCCGTTCGGGCGCATCGGCCCTAACGGTCGATATGTGAACTTTTCCACAATCAATGTGGAGGAGCACCTATGCGCACCCGTCTGCTGGCAGTCGTGGCCATTACGGCCGCGCTCGCCGCAACCGCCTGCGGCGGTGGCGGTAGCCCGAGCGCGACGCCGACGGCCACGACGGAGCCCACGCCGGAAGCGATCTCGCGCGTCGAGCCGCACGCCATCCCGGACTTCACGCTCACCGACCAGGACGGCGCCACGTTCCGGCTCGCCGACCTCGATGGCTCGCTGAAGCTGTTCTACTTCGGCTACACGAACTGCCCGGACATCTGCCCGACGACGATGGTCGACTGGCGCGAGGTGAAGCGTGGCCTCGGCGATGACGCGTCGAAGGTGCGGTTCGTGATGGTTACGGTCGACCCGGAGCAGGACACGCCGCCGGTGCTCAAGCGGTTCCTCGCCCTGTTCGACGAGGCGTTCATCGGCCTGACGGGCGACCCGGCGGACCTGGCGAACGTGTGGGCGCACTTCGGCGTGAAGGTGCGCCGGCTCGACCTGCCCGAGAGCGCGACGGGGCACTCCATCTCGCACAGCGCGGCGGTCTGGGTGGTCGATGAGCGGCGCGACCTGGTGATGAAGTTCTCATTCGCGGCGACGCCGGAGGACATGATCGCCGGCGTGCGGATGCTCCTGGAGGGATGACCCGGCGTGCGCCGGTTCGCAGACAGAGTAGACAGAACGGAGAGAGGATCGGAGATGAAACGTTACCTGGGGATCGGACTGACGCTGGCGCTGGTCGCCGGAATGCTCGGGGCCGTCGCGTGCGGCGACGACGACGATGACGCGGGCGGCGCCACCGCGACCGTTCCGGCGGTCGCCGCAACGCCGACACCGGGCGCCGGTACGGAGTCCCTCATTACGGTCGAAGGCGCATGGGCGCGCAACTCGCCCGGCATGGCCGGCGGCATGATGACCCCCGGCGCCGGCATGACACCCGGCGGCATGATGACCCCCGGCGCCGGCATGACGCCCGGCGGCATGACGTCGGGGGATCGCGGCGCCGCGTACATGGTCATCAAGAACAGCGGCGACGCCGACGACGCGCTCATCGCGGCAACGAGCACGCTCGCCGATGCGACCGAGGTGCACGAGTCGCGCATGGAAGGCGACGTCGCGACGATGGTGGAGGTCGAGCGGGTGCCGGTCCCGGCCGGCGGCCAGGCCGAGCTCAAGCCCGGCAGCTTCCACATCATGTTCATCGGCCTCAAGCAGCCGCTGGAGGCGGGCACGACCGTCACATTCGAGCTTGAATTCGAGAAGGCCGGAAAGATCGCGGTGACCGCGGAGGTGCGCTCCTCGTAGCGCCGCGCCATCCACGAAATCAGAGCGCCGATGCGAGGACGCATCGGCGCTCTTTATCTTCACCGCGTGCGGGCACGCTACCGCCCGCCGCCACCCGCTGGCTGGAAATCCAGCGACGCGGCGGCCGGCGCCTGCGCCACAGCCGCCGGCCGCTTGCGCTGCTTCGGCAGCAGCCCGAACAGCGCGGCGATCGGGTAGGCGGCGAGCACGCCCACCGGCACATAGATCACGACGAGGAAGAACCACCAGATCGCATCCGGGATCTGCTCGACGCGCAGGTAGCTGGCGATGTAGCGGATGTCGTCATTCACGAACAGCGCGGGGAACGACACGATGCCCGTGAACACGAGCGCGCGCGCGACGACGCTCGCCTCGAGCCGGCCGGGCAGCTTGAACAGGATCGGCAGCGTGTAGCACACCATGCCGAGCTGGATCGCGGGGTCGCCGACGATGACCAGCGCATCGGCCTTCTGCCCGTGCACCGCCCCGAACATCTGCAGCAGCGCGCCGATCACGATCCAGCCGAAGATGTCGACGGGCGAGATCACCCACTCCCGCACCTGCTCGCGGTGGTGCACCAGCAGGTAGCCGATCGTCATGCCGGCCGTGAACTCGCCGAGCCGGAACGGCGCGAAGGCCGACATCGTGCGGTCGCGGTACACCAGCTCCATCCACTCCGCGCCCACGAAGATCAGGATGCCACGCGCCACGAGCGTCACCGCGATGCCGAAGGCGAGAAAGCGCCACGGGCCGATCTTCCGGAGCAGCGCGAGCAAGAGCGGGAACAGCAGGTAGTACTGCAGCAGCAACACGACGAACCACATCGACGCGACGGTCGTCGTGGCGGCGCGTTCGCGGAACGCCCAGCCAATGACGCTGAACCCCCAGAGCACGTCGTCGAACCGCAGGTAGATCGGCGCCAGGGCGCCAATCGTCAGGTTGTCCCATTGCTCGGTGAACTTGCCGCCGTGCACCCAAAGGCGCACCAGCGTGATCGATGTCAGCGTTGCCAGCGTCAGGACGATGCCGCCCCAGTAGGGCAGCACCAGCCGCTTCGCCCGGTGCCAGAACGCCGCGAGGTACGGCGGCTCGCCGCGCCGCTGCGCGTTCAGCGTGAGCGACAGCCCGCTCAATATCATGAACAGCGCAACACCGTGGTATCCGGTGCTCAGCACGACCTCGCCGAACGCCGTCAGCGACGCCAGCGGGTCACCTTCCTGGAGGCGCTTGCGCAACTCGCCGTACAGCCGCCCGGAGCCCCCGAACGACTTGTACGTCATGTCGGACCAGAGGTGGAACGAGATCACCCAGAGGATCGACAACCCGCGCAGGATGTCGATCGCGACGATGCGACCATCGCGCTCTACGGGTTGCGTGGCACGTTCGCCCGCGCCGCCGCTCATGCCCACTCCCTCGCCCGGCCCGCCGGGGCCTTACGATAGCACAGCCGGCCTGCGGCATGGACGTTATGTCGTGCGATTGGTTGACGGCGCCCGCTACTCCTGCGCCTCGACGCAGGCTCGCGCCACGTCGGCCAGCGCCGCCGTCCGCCCGTAGCCGATGAGGTCCATGGCAAGCGCATTCGTCGTGAAGCCGAACGCCATGCCGATCGCCGGGTCGCAGTAGCCGATCGAACCGCCGAGCCCCGCATGCCCGAACGCCGTCAAGCGCGGCCCCTGTGGCCACCCTTCGATGCCGCCCGTCATGTAGCCGAGCGCGTAGCCGACTTCGACCATGATGACCTTGTCGGGCCGGCACGTCTGCTGCGCCGACATGACGCGCACGCGCTCGGCGCTCATCAGCCGCGCGCCGTCGAGCTCGCCGCCGTTGCCGAGGCACGCGTACAGCCGCGCCAGGTCCCGCGCCGTCATGATGCCGTTCGCCGCCGGGATCTCCGCCTGGTGCCCCTCGGGCGAGTCGAAGATGTGGTCACTCTGCCCGGTCATCGTCTCGCCCTCGCGCATGCCCAGCGCGCGCGTCGTCAGCGGGCTCATCATCGGCGCGCCGGCGCCGAGCCGCTCCTGGATCTGCTGCATCATCTCCGGCGAGATGATCATCCGGTTCTTGAGCTTCGCGACCTCCGGCTCGATGCTCGCCGGGGCGCCGATGTACATGTCGCGCAACCCCAGCGGCGCGCACACCTCGTCCTGCAGGAACGCGCCGATGCGCTTCCCGCTCACGCGCCGCACGACCTCTCCGACGAGGAAGCCGAACGTCACCGCGTGGTAGCCCGTCTCGGCGCCGGGCTCCCACGCCGGCGCTTCCTCCTCGAGGCCGCGGATCACGCGATCCCAGTCGAGCAAGTCAGCGCCGAAGAGCCCATCGGGCACAGGCGCCAGGCCGGCCTGATGCGTGAGCAGGTGGTAGACAGTGATCTTCTCCTTGCCGTTCTTCGCGAACTCCGGCCAGTACGTCGCGACGGGCGCCTGGTAGTCGACGAGCCCCCGGTCGGCGAGGATGTGCAGGCACGTCGCCGTCAGCCCCTTCGTCGTCGAGAACGACACCGCCTTCGTGCGCTCGGCCCACGGCGTGCCGGCATCCTCGTCCGCGAGGCCGCCCCACAGGTCAACGACCTTCCGTCCGCGGTGGTACACGCACACGCCCGTCCCGATGTGCTGGCCGTCCGTGAACTGCCGCTCGACCAGGTCGCGCAGCGGCTCGTAGCCCGCCGCGACCGTCCCCTGCAGTTCCACCGCCTTCGCCGTCTCCGCCACGATGCGCCTCCCTTGCCCTTCTCTCGATGCCCGAAGATCGTTGTGGACGGCGGCGCGCCGCGCAAGTGCCGCTCGTCCTTCGCTTGTGCCGCGGCGCCGGGCGACGGATGATTGGTTCCGGGAGGAGCACGAATGCTGAAGCGCGGCACGCAAGCGCCCGAATTCGAAGCGCCACTTGACGATGGCGGCACGTTCCGGCTCGCCGACCACCGCGGGAAGGCGAACGTGGTGCTGTACTTCTATCCCAGGGACTTCACGCCCGGCTGCACGCGCGAGGCGTGCGCCTTCCGCGACAACTACGACGAGTTGCGCGCATACGGCGCCGTCATCGCCGGCGTGAGCGCCGATGACGCTGCATCGCACGCGGCGTTCCGCGAGCGGCATGCGCTGCCCTTCCCGCTTATCGCCGACCCGCAGCGCGAGATCATCCGCCTGTACGACGCCGATGGCATCTTCGGCATCATGACCGCCCGCGTGACATACGTCATCGACCGCGCAGGCGTGATCCGCGCCGCGTTGCGCCACGACTTCGCGATCGGCCGCCACTTGCCCGAGGTGCGCGCCGCCCTGCGCGAGATCGAGGGTGCGCCGGGAAACTGAACCCCGCTACTCCCGCGATGCGAGCCGCGGCAGCCGATACCGTCGCTCGCGCACATGCTCTTGCTCGTGTACGCGCCTCCGGACCGTGATCAGCGACGTGAGCGACACCTGCCCGACGACTCCGCCGGCCTCGGGATCCCGCACCGGAAGGCTCGCGGCGCCGCTCTCCACCATCCGCTGGAGGGCGTGGCGCATTGGCTCATCGGGATGCGCGTAGATCCCGGTCTCGGCGGCCGGCGCCGCGTCCCCGCGCCCGTGCCCATTCGCTTCGCCGCGCAACAACGCCGGCTGCATCACATCGCGCACCAGCAGGAGCTCAAGCGGGTCGACACCGTACTCGCGTGAGACGTGGAATCCGCGCCGGCTCACCTTCTCGGTGAGGATCGACCGGCGCATCGCCACGACGGTGAAGCCGTACGCCACGAACGTCGCCACGGCGATCGGATACATCACATCCACGTTGTGCGTGAGCTCGATGGCGAAGACGATCGCCGTCAGCGGCGAACGCATGGTGCCGCCGAGGATCGCCGCCATGCTGATCAGCGGCCAGAACCCGGCCGCCTCCGACGGGAGCACGCGCGCCTCGAGGCCGCCTAGCGCGGCGCCGATCATCAGCAGGGGCGCCAGTACGCCGCCCGACGTCCCCGAACCGAGCGAGATCGCCCAGATTGCTGATTTGACCACGAGGATGCCGACGATCAAGCGCAACGACGTGTCGCCTCCGAGGAGAGACTCGATGTTCGAGTAACCGACGCCGAGCGCCCCGGGGAAGATGAGGCCGCCGGCGCCAACCGCCAGGCCGCCCAGCGCCGGCCACCACATCCAGTGCAACGACAGGCGGCCAAACGCGTCCTCGGCCGCATACACGGCGCCCGTCAGCAAGAGCGAGACAATCCCCGCGATCAGTCCGACCAGCATGCACGAGAGGAGGCCGCCCGGGCCGGCGAACGCCGGCTGTCCAGCGACAGGAAACAGCGGTCCGGCGCCGATGATGTAGTGTCGCGTCGCCGCCGCAGCCGCGCTCGCGAGTGCCACGGGGACGAAACTGCGCGGCCGCCACTCGAACAACAACAGTTCGACGGAGAGCAGTACCGCCGCGAGCGGCGCCGCGAACGTCGCCGACATGCCCGCCGCAGCGCCGGCGACCAGGAGCGTGCGGCGCTCCATCGAGGTCAGGTGCAGGTGTTGCGCGATGAGCGATCCGAACGCGCCGCCAGTCATGATGATCGGACCCTCCGCGCCGAACGGTCCACCCGACCCGATCGAAATCGCCGATGACAACGGCTTCAGCACCGCGACGCGCGGCTCCATGCGGCTCTGGTTGATCAGGATCGCCTCCAGCGCTTCCGGGATGCCGTGACCACGGATCCGGTCGCTGCCGTAGCGAGCCATCAGACCGATGATGAGGCCGCCAGCGACCGGGATCAGCAGCGCCCAGGCGCCGAGGCCGGCGTCGGCAGGCGAAGCGAGTGACAGCCCCAGGCGCTGAAAATAGAACAGGTTCGTGAAGAGACCGATGAGCCGCAAGAGCGCCAGCGCGACGAACGCGGCACACACCCCCACCCCGATCGCGATCGCGCTGACGAACGCGATCCGCGGACTTGCGTTGAAGTCGCTCAGCTTTGACGCCGCGGATGAATGCATGGGCTCATCACATGTTATATCGTGACGCGACATATCGCAAGACAGACAGAGGACGGTCGGCGCTAGACTCTCAAGGCGCGCGTTCGGGTGGGGCGACGCGACACACGGGAGGGACGCATGCCGGACATCACTCGACTTAACCATGCCGTGCTGTACGTGTCCGACCTGGAACGCTCCGTCGACTTCTACCGCCGCGCATTCGGATTCGAGGAGATCGCCCGCATGGGCACGCAGATGGCGTTCCTGCGCGCCGCCGGCAGCGCCAACCACCACGACCTCGGTCTGATGCACGTCGGCGAGGCGGCGCCGCGACCGCCGCGTGGCTCCACGGGCCTGTATCACCTCGCGTGGCAGGTGGACACGATCGACGACCTCGCCGGGATGGCGGCGACGCTGACCGAACTGAACGCGCTCGGCGGCATGAGCGACCACGGCGCCACGAAGTCGCTGTACGGCGCCGACCCCGACGGCATCGAGTTCGAAGTGATGTGGATGGTCCCGCGCGAGGATTGGGGCGAATACGACCGCAACGCCGTCGTGCAGCCGCTGCACCTGCAGCGCGAACTGGAACGCTACGGCACCGCGCGCTCCGCCTAACGACCGATGCGCGCGCGTGCCGAACGGCTCTGCCAACACCGTCCGCGAGTTGCGATCCTTCGCCGTAGTGAAGCGCAACCACGGAGGGCGCGATGACCGGCGACCAACCTGACACCGAGACACAACTGGATCTGCTGCGGCGTTGTTGGGCGTCGCACGACGCGTACTGGTTCAGCGCGGTCGCGGCCGAATTCGGCATCGACGCTGCGAACCGGCTGAATCGCGCCAACGTCCGCAACATCGGCCGCACGGAGATGTTCCGGCTGATGAAGGCGCTCGGCGCCACGCCGCCCGCAACCATCGCCGAGGCGATGCCCCTCTTCGAAGCCGGCCAGCGGCTGTACGTCCCGTCGTCGCTCATGGACGCCGACGTCACGAACCTCAGCGGTAGCGGCTACGACGTGGACATCAACTGGTGCTACGTGCACGAGAACATCACGAAGGCAGGGATCGCCGGCGTGTACGAGTGCGCGGTGTTCCAGCGCACGGCCGGCTGGCACGACGCGTGGGGCTTGCCACTCAAGGACGACCCGCCGGCGGCCACGTGCTCGAAGGCCGCGGGACGGCCCTGCCGTCAGCGCATGGCGATCGCCTGACCGCTCCGCTTGCGCGAACGCGCGCGATCGGGATTCATGCGTGCATCCAGACGCCAGGAGGTGCACCATGGCCGATGCAGCCACCGATTCGCTCCAGCGCGCGATCCGCGGCATGTTCGGCGAGCTGCTCGGCATGCGTATCGTCAGCGCGACGAAGGACGAGGTCGCCGGCGAACTCACCGTGCGCGAGGAGTTGTGCACCACGCCGGGCATCATGCACGGCGGCGCGATCATGGCGTTCGCCGACACGCTCGGCGCGATGGGCACGGTGATGAACCTGCCGCCCGGCGCGGGCACCACCACGATCGAGTCGAAGACGAACTTCTTCGCCGGCGCGCGCACCGGCGATACGATCTCCGGGCGCTGCACGCCGCTCCACCGCGGGCGGCGCACGATGGTCTGGCAGACCAGCGTCACCAACGCCGAAGGACGCCTGCTCGCGCTCATCACGCAGACGCAGATGGTGCTCGAGCCGAAAGGTGGCTAGCGGCTGCCGCCGTCGACGCGAAGCACCGCGCCCGTCGTGAACGACGATGCGTCGCTCGCGAAATACAGCGCCGCGCCGACGATCTCGCGCGGCTCACCGCCGCGCCGCAGCGCGAAGCGCCGTGCCTGTTGTCCGAACAGCTCCATGTTCCACGCCTTCGAGATGTCGGTGAGAAACGGGCCCGGCATGATGCAGTTCACGCGCACCTTCGGCCCGTACGCATAGGCGAACGCCTCTGTCATCACGTTCACGCCCGCCTTCGCGGCAGCGTACGGGATCACGTGCTCGTCCGGTCGCACCGATGCCGTGCTGCTGACGTTGATGATCGAGCCGCCGTCGCCAGCCGCCATGCGCGAGCCCACGGCAGCGCACAACCGGAACGTCGACTTGAGATTCACATCCATCACCTTGTCGTACAGCTCCTCGGTCACGGATTCGGGCGACGGGTACACCGGCGACATGCCCGCGTTGTTCACGAGCACGTCGACGCGCCCAAAGCGCGCGTATGCGGCATCGACCAGCGCGTCAATCTCCGCCCACCTGCCGACGTGGCATGCGTGCGCCATCGCCCTGCGGCCCAGCGCCTCGACCTCGCGCGCGACGGCCTCGCACGCGTCGAGCTTGCGGCTCGCGATGATCACGTCGGCGCCCTCGAGTGCGAACGCGAGCGCCATCTCCCGCCCGAGCCCGCGGCTGCCACCCGTCACGAGCGCCGTCTTGCCCGCCAGCCCCCCGCCGTCGTGTTGGTCCGCCATCATCGTTCCTCCCGTCGGCGCATTATCAGCGCGCTGCCGCCACCCGGCCAGTGGTTGACGCTCCGGCTCGCGCGCCGTAGGTTCGATGAGGAGGGCCGCATGCCGCTGGATGACCGCTGGACCGCCGCGCGAGCCAATGAGTGGTACGAGCGCCAGCCCTGGCTCGTCGGCTGCAACTTCATCCCGAGCACCGCCGCTAACCAGCTCGAGATGTGGCAGGCGGAGACGTTCGACGCCGCGACGATCGACCGCGAACTCGGCTGGGCTGCCACGCTCGGCTTCACCTCGATGCGCGTGTTCCTTCACGACCTGCTGTGGGACGCCGACGCTGGTGGTTTCACCCGCCGGGTCGGCGAGTACCTCGCCATCTCCGCGCGTCACGGCATCAGCACCATGTTCGTGCTGTTCGACGACTGCTGGCACGGCGGCGCAACGCTCGGACCGCAGCCGGCGCCCGTGCCCGGCGTGCACAACTCACGCTGGCTGCAGTCGCCCGGCCATGCCGTGATCGAGGCGAACGGCGGCGCGCTGCCGCGCCTCGAAGCGTACGTGCGCGGTGTCGTCGGCGCGTTTGGCGATGATCCGCGCGTCGTGGCGTGGGACATGTACAACGAGATCACGAACTTCTTCCTGCCCGCGTCGGCGCTGTCCACGGATGAGCGCGACGCCGCGATGCGCGAGGCGCTCGCGCGCCGCCAGCGCACCACGCCGGCGCACCTTCGGCTGCTCGACCTCGCGTTCGCCTGGGCGCGCGGCGCCGCGCCGTCGCAGCCGCTGACCGCGGGCGCGTTCCTGCCGGACCGCGAGCTGAACGCCCGCCTGTTCGACCTCTCCGACGTGATCTAATTCCACTGCTACGAGCCGGCGGAGCGGCTCGAACAGCTGATCGGGTCGCTGCGGCGCCACGGCCGGCCGCTGCTCTGCACGGAGTACATGGCCCGCACCGCCGGCAGCGAGTTCCGCACGGTCATGCCGGTGCTGAAGCGCGAGCGCGTCGCCGCGTACAACTGGGGCCTCGTCAACGGCAAGACGCAGACGCACATCTCCTGGTCCGGCGAAGGCGACGGCTGGTTCCACGACATCCTCCACCCCGACGGGACGCCGTACGACGCGGGCGAGGCGGCGTTCATCCGCGCCACCACCGGCGCGGCGTGAGCGCGGCCCTCCCCCGGATCGCGGTCCTCGCCGCGTTGCTCGGCTCGGCGCTTGCGCTCGCGGCCGCACCGTCGGCGATGCCTGCCTCGTACGACTGGGTGCGGCACACGACGAGCGAGTCGGCGGCGCAGGGCGTCGACGGTGCGTGGCTGGCGCGGCTCGGCTTCGTGCTGTTCGGGGTCGCCGTAGCCGCGCTCAGCGCGCTCGCAGCGCGACGATGGGGCATCGCTGGCGCCTCCGCACACGCGCTGTTCGGCGTCGGGATGCTTGCGACGGCGGCGTTCTCGCACCGTCCGTGGGACCACGCGGCGCCCTACGACCGCACGGAGGACCTCCTCCACTCGCTCGCCGCGACCACGGTCGGAATTGCCTTCGCCGCCGGCGTGGTCGCCGTCGCGCTGCGCCGCCGGCCGCCCGCGGCCGCACGCCGGGCGTTCGACGGTGCCGCAATCGCGGTGTCGGTCGCGATCCCGCTTGCCATGACCGCCGCCGATTCGCAGGCTGGCCTCCTGCAGCGCGCGATGTTCGCCATCGCCTACGCGTGGTACGGCGCCGAAGCGCTCCGCACGGATTAGCGCGGGCCCAGACCTGGCGGCGGCGGCGCACTACGGGCCGTCCGGCCCATGCCGACGGGCCAATTGCACCGTGCGGCACCTCGTCGCGCCGCATACGATGTGCCCGCGTCCACTCCCGGCCGGACGTGGAGAGAGCCATTGCCATGGTGAGCTTCACGCTGCCCGAAGAAGTCGAACGCATCCGCGAGATGACGCGGGATTTCGCACGCAACGAGGTGCGACCCGCCGGCATCGAAATCGACCGCATCCCCGATCCCGAGACCGCGTACACAGGCGAGCGCATGCAGCGCCTCCTCGCCAGCGCGTACGAGCTCGGCTTCCACAGGCTGAACCTGCCGAAGGAGATCGGCGGCATCGGCGCGCCCGAAATGACGAGCATCGTCGTGCAGGAGGAGCTCGCGGTCGGCGATGCCGGCATCGCGAGCCACTTCCTCGTCGCGCCGATGATCGCCGGCATCTCCGCCGGCGCGCAGAACCGTCACCCGTTCTACAAGGAGTACCTCGAGAAGTTCATCGCTGACACGAAAGGCAAGCACAGCGGCGCCTGGGCGATCACGGAGCCGAACCATGGCTCCGACCTGTTCCACTTCGGCGAGCCATCCATCCATATGGAGACGACGGCGACGAAGGACGGCGACGACTACATCGTCAACGGCGCCAAGTCCGCGTTCGTGAGCAACGGCTGGATGGCCGACGCGCTGCTGCTGATGGTCAACCTCGACCCGTCGCAGGGCATGGAGGGCACGGTCACGTTCGCCATTCCCGGCGCCCTCCCGGGCATCTCGCGGGGCAAGCCGCTCAACAAGCTCGGCCTGCGCGGCCTCAACCAGGCCGAGGTGTTCTTCGACAACGTGCGCATCCCGCCCGAGTTCGTGCTGCTGCCGCCGGGCCCAGCGTACAAGATGATGCTCGAGCGCATCGTCACCGGCGGCAACACGGCCGTCGGCACGCTCGCGGTGGGCGTGGCGCGCGCCGCGTACGAGGAAGCGCTCGCGCACGCGAAGACGCGCGTGCAGGGCGGCAAGCGCATCTGCGAGCACGACACGGTCAAGCTCAAGCTGTTCGACGCATACCGCCAGATCGAGGCGGCGCGCGCCCTGCTCTGGAAGTCATCGTGGCTGATCGCCACGGGCAATCCGCACCTGCCAACGGCGATGGCCGCGCGGACGATGGCAAGCGATATGGCGATGCGCGTCACCGCCGACATGGTGCAGGTCTTCGGCGGCTACGGCATCTCCAAGGAACACCCGGTCGAGAAGTTCTATCGCGACGCAAAGCTGCTGCAGATCATGGACGGCACGAACGAGGTCGTCTCGCTCAAGGCAGCGGACGAACTGATCGGATGCTGATGCACACGCCGGAGGCCGCATGAGAGACGTCGCAATCGCCGGCGCGGGGATGACGCGCTTCGCGAAGTACAACGACCGCGGTCTCAAGGAGCTGACGCGCGAGGCCGTCGACGCCGCACTCGCCGCCGCGGGCATGGACAAGCGCGTGCCGCAGGTTGCGATCGTCGGCAACGCCGCGGCCGGGCTCACGACCGGGCAGGAGTGCATCCGCGCCCAGGTCGTCCTGCGCGAGATGGGCATCGACCGCATCCCGATGGTGAACGCGGAGAACGCCTGCGCCAGCTCCTCGACGGCGTTCCAGCTCGCGTGGCTGTACGTCGCATCGGGCATGTACGATGTCGCGCTCGCCGTCGGCGTCGAGAAGATGTACACGGAGGACAAGGCGCGCGCGCTCGCCGCGTTCAGCGCCGGCGTCGATGTCGAGCAGTTGCGCGGGATCATGCAGCAGCTCAAGCCGCCCTCCGAGCAAAAGGCGGGCGAGGAGAGCGGCGCCGGCAAGTCGCGCAGCCTGTTCATGGACATCTACGCCGCGGGCGCCCGCGCGCACATGGCAAAGTACGGCACCACGAAGGAGCAGTACGCGCGCATCGCGGTCAAGAACCACAACAACGGCAGCCTCAACCCGCACGCGCAGTACCGCGAGCGCTACACGCTCGAGGAGATCCTCGCATCGCCGGCCGTCGCCGAGCCGCTGACGCGGCTGATGTGCGCGCCGGGCGGCGACGGCGCGTCGGCGGCGGTCCTCGTCGCCGGCGACAAGGTCGCGCGGTACACCACGTCGCCGGTCTGGGTGCGCGCGTCGGCGCTGGTCTCCGGATCCGACAACCGCGCCGAAGAAGGCGGGATCACCGCGCGCGCCGCACGCCAGGCCTTCGAGATGGCCGGCATGACGGCGAAGGACATCGACGTGATGGAGGTGCACGACGCCTCCGCGCCGGCCGAGCTCTCGATCTACGAGGAGATCGGCCTGTGCGACGAGGGCGAAGGCGGGCGGCTCGTCGACGAAGGCGCCACCGAAATCGGCGGGCGCATCCCGGTGAACACGAGCGGCGGGCTGCTCGCGAAGGGACACCCGGTCGGCGCGACAGGCATCGCGCAGCTCTACGAAATCTGGCTTCAACTGCGCGGCGAGGCGGGCGGCCGGCAGGTCGCGAGAGCCCGCGCCGGCATGACGGAAAACGGCGGCGGCATGGTGCGCGGCGAGGCCGCGGCCACGACTGTACACATCCTGGCGAAATAGAGCGGTACAGGAGGAACGACGAGTGGTCATCAAGAGCGAACGCAAGATCGCCTCAGGGAGCTGGGCCGACCGCTATCGCGACAAGTGGAAGTGAGACAAGGTGACGTGGGGCAGCCACTCGGTGGACTGCTACCCGGGTGGCTGCCCGTTCCGCGTGTACTCGAAGGACGGCAAGATCCTCCGCGAGGAACAGGGCGGCAAGCTGCCGGTCATCGAGCCGGGCGTGCCGGACATGAACCCCATGGGGTGCCAGAAGGGCGCCTCGTGGTGCCACATCCACTACTCGCCGGACCGCGTCACGCAGCCATTGAAGCGCGCCGGTGAGCGCGGCGAGGGCAAGTGGCAGCCGGTCTCGTGGGACCAGGCGTTCACCGAGATCGCCGACGCCATGCTCGACGCGATGGTCGAGGACGGCCCCGAATCGATCATCAACCTCATGACGCCAGAGCCCGGAGCGGGCCCGGCGCGGCAATTCACCAACGCGCTGGGCACACCCACGACCGACGGCAACTCGGAGTTCCAGGACTTCAGCCCCGGGTTCTACATCACGTGGGGCAAGTTCAACCCCGTCAGCTCCATGGACGACTGGTTCCTCGCCGAGCTGACGCTGATCTGGCACGCGAACCCGGTCTACACCAACATCCACTGGTACCACTACGTCGCCGAGTCCCGCTACAACGGCGGCGAAGTCGTGACCATCGCGCCGGACTACAGCCCGTCGGCGATCCACGCCGACTACCACGTGCCCGTGCGCATCGGCACCGACGCCGCGCTCGCGCTGTCGATGTGCAAGGTGATCATCGATGCAGGGCTCTACAACCGGAAGTTTGTGCAGGAACAGACCGACCTCGGCCTGCTGATCCGCACCGACAACTCGCGCTTCCTCCGCGGCAGCGATGTCGCCGAGGGCGACCGCGACGACCAGTTCTTCTGGATGGACGACCGGTCGAAAGTCCTGACGCCGGCGCCGCGCGCGACGCTCGCGATGGGCGACATCGACCCGGCGCTCGAAGGGACGCTCACCGTCACGCTCAAGGATGGTTCGAAGGTCGAGTGCATCCCGGCGTTCGCCCGGCTGCGCGAGAAGCTCAAGGACTACGAGCCGGAGGAAGCGGCGAAGGTCTGCGAGATCCACCCTGACGCGATCCGCAAGCTCGCCCGCAAGGTGGCGACGCGCCGCACGAAGATCTTCATCGGCTGGAACTCGGGCAAGTACTACCACGGCGACCTCTACGAGCGCGCAATGACGCTCCTCCTCGGCCTCACGGGCAATTGGGGCAAGAAGGGCACCGGCACGCGCTCGTGGGCCATCTCCGCGCTCGACGGCGGCAGCTTCATGCGGCAGAAGGGCCGGCTCGGCCAGGACGCCGCGCGCGAGTGGGTGACCAACCTCGCCAAGGCGCGCCGCATGCTCACCGGCGACGACCCGACGCTCACCATGGAGATGGTGACGTACCGGGCGGCGCAGATGGCGGCCGAGCTCGGCGGCCTCGGCCGCATGATCCCGCCGGCGTTCCTCTGGTACTACCAGTACGGCTACAAGGAGCGCTGGAACAACCCCGACAACAACGACCCGTCGATGAAGCGCACGTTCGACGAGTACCTGAACGAGGCGATCGAGAAGGGGTGGTGGGACTCCGGCCTCGCGAAGAAGTACCGCGAGGTGCGCCCGCGCGTCCTGTTCGAGGCCGGCGGCAACATGCTGCGGCGCCAGCGCGGCGGCCAGAAGCTCCTGCTCGACAAGCTGTGGCCAGATCTCAAGATGATCGTGTCGGTGGACTTCCGCATGAACACGACGGGCATGTACTCCGACTTCATCCTGCCCGCCGCTCAGCACTACGAGAAGATCGGCAACAGCATGCCGTCGGTCCACCACCTCAACTTCGTGCTGATCGACAAGGCGGTCGACCCTCCGCCGGGCGTGCTGAACGACTACGACATTGGCATCGGCCTCGTGCGGAAGATCGAGCAGCGCGCCGCCGAGCGCGAGATGCTGCAGTTCGCCGACAAGAACGGCACCATGCACGACCTGAAGGGCATCACCGACAAGATGACGTATGACGGCGAACTCCTCGACGAAGATCGCCGGTGGGATGAGGCGATCCGCGACGATGCTGCTTACGGCGTCCTGCCGCCGGACAGCACGCTCGAGGTCGCGCGGCAGAAGGGCACGATCCGCTGGACGGGCTGGGGCCTCGTCGGCCACGGCCTCGGCCAGGCCTCGACGATTAAGCCCGACGAGGTGCACAACCCGTTCCGCTGGCACACCGAGGACAAGCTGCCGTACCCGACGCTTACGCGCCGGGCCCAGTTCTATATCGACCACGAATGGTTCCTCGAGGCCGGCGAGGAGTTCCCGACGCACAAGGAGCCGCCGACCCACGGCGGACCCGCGCGCAAGTTCAAGATGACCAGCGGCCACAACCGCTGGAGCATCCACAGCATGAACATGACCAACAACATCATCCTCAACACGCACCGAGGCGAGCCGTTCATGTTCCTCAACGACCGCGACGCGAAGGCGAAGGGGATCGAGAACGGCGAGTGGGTGCGCGTGGTAAGCGATGTCGGCTCGATGCAGATCACCGCGAAGATCTCGCCTTCGGTGCGGCCTGGCCAGGTCATCGTCTACAACGGGTTCGAGCCGTACATGCATCGCGAGTGGTACAGCCAGGCCGATGTCGAGCCCGGCCACGTGAAGTGGCTCGGCCTCGTCGGCGGCTACGGCCACCTGCAGTACCGGCCGCTGCAGTGGCAGCCGGTGCCCGCGGACCGCGCCGTGTACGTCGACGTCGAGAAGATCGCCTGACGCGCGCCGGCGCGCGTTCGCCGGGAAAGGATGACTGACTGATGGGCACGATTACGCAATCCAAGCGCCAGCTCGCGTGGGTCTTCGACCTCAACAAGTGCATCGGCTGCCAGACCTGCTCCGTCGCCTGCAAGGTGCTGTGGACGCAGGACGAAGGCACCGAGCACCAGTGGTGGATGACGGTCAACACGCAGCCGGGCGCCGGCACGCCGAAGAACTATGAGTCCATGGGCGGTGGCTACAGGGACGGCAAGGCGACGCTGGGCAAGCTGCCCTCGCCCGAAGAGTTCGGCGGCGGCTGGGACTACAACTACGACGAGGTACTGCGCGGCGGCAAGGGCCGCGACGCCCACCTCGAAAAGGTCGCGGGCAGCAAGACCTGGGGTCCGAACTGGGACGAGGACGAGGGCGCCGGCGAGTTCCCGAACGCTTACTTCTTCTACCTGCCGCGGTTGTGCAACCACTGCACCGTCCCGGGCTGCGTCGAGGCATGCCCGAACGACGCGCTGTACAAGGACCCGGAGAACGGGCTCGTGCTGCGCAACGAGGACCTCTGCAAGGGCGCCCAGATGTGCGCGCGCGCCTGCCCGTACAAGAAGATCTACTTCAACCCCTCGCTGGGGATCAGCCAGCAATGCATCGGCTGCTTCCCGCGCATCGAGCAGGGCGTGGCGCCGGCGTGCGTGCGCCAGTGCCCCGGGCGCGCGGCGTGGATCGGCTTCCTCGACGACGAGTACGGCCCGGTCTCCAAGCTGGTGAACAAGTGGAAGGTGGCCATGCCGCTGCACGCGGAGTGGGGCACCAAGCCGAATGTCTTCTACGTGCCGCCGCTTTCGCCGGCGCCGCTCAACCCCGACGGGTCGTTCAACGAGAACGCGGAACGCATCCCGCAGTCGTACCTGGAGTCGCTGTTCGGGAGCGATGTCAGTGGCGCGGTCGACACGCTCAAGGCGGAGATGGAGAAGCGCCGCCGCGGCGAGGCGTCGGAGCTTATGGATATCCTCGTCATGTACAAGTGGGAGGAAGCGCTCGGCCCGTTCACGCGCGACCCGGCGGAGATCGTCTGGATGTCGCCGGCGAACGGCGGGAGCTGATCAGGCCAGCGGCATGCGCATCGCCGATGCCATGCGCCGCGCCCTCGGTGAATTCGCTGACCCCGCCTGCCGCCGCTGCGGCGGGCGGGGCTTTCGCGGCAACACGCCACGCGAAGACGCGCTCTGCCGCTGCGTCGCGCCACGCGTGCCCGCCG
Source organism: Dehalococcoidia bacterium (assembly GCA_021462855.1). GTDB lineage: Bacteria > Chloroflexota > Dehalococcoidia > DSTF01 > JACRBR01 > DTUCFX13. The sequence goes on from JAJTXQ010000039.1 coordinate 190,327, forward strand.
ACCCGCAGCGCCCTCGCCATGCCCTGCCGCATCCGTGGGACGTGCTGACGCGCCGCGCGCAGCAGATCCACGCCGCGCACCTGCTCGAAGGCATGACCAACAGCTGGGTCTGACTCAGCCCGCCGCCGCCTGGTACTCCTCCGGCAGCAGCGCCGCGATGTGGCGCATGATCTCGGCCGTGTCGGCGCGGAGCGTCTCAGAGTTGGCGCGACCGCCTTCCGCAAGCGTGAACGGCTCGCCGATGGCGACGCGGATGCGCCGCACGCTGCGCGGCCGCCAGAAGATGCCCGGCCACTTGATGCCCTCGGTGCCAGTGATCGCGACGGGCAGGATCGGCGCGCCTGTCCGCCGCGCGATGATCGCCGTGCCGGGGTGGCCGTCGCCGATCTTGCCGGTGCGGCTGCGCGTGCCCTCCGGAAACATCATCAACAACTCGCCGGACTGCACGACACGGCACGCCTCGCGCAGCGCGTGCAGGTCGGCCTCGCCGCGCCGCACCGGGAAGGCGCCCCAGGCGCGGAATAACGGCCCGACGATCGGCGCTTCGATCATCTCCCGCTTCGCCATAAAGCAGACATAGCGCGGCAGCGCGCGCTGGATCATCGGCGGATCGGCGTTGTTCAGATGATTGCTGACGACGATGAGTCCGCCGGTCGCCGGCACGCGCGCGCGCCCCTCCACCTCGTAGCGGCGGCAGTAGATGAAGGTGAGCAGCCCCGCGATGGCCAGCACGGACCGGCGGTAGATCGATCGCAACACGCGTCGCACTCCGGCGGCAACAGCGCCGCACGGCCAAAGTAATGCCGGGCGCGACGAACCGCCAGCGGGTGTGTACGTGGCGCAAGTGCGCCTGTCGGCGCGCCACCGCAGCGGGTTCAATATCGCCCTGGGCCTGGCGTCTCGCAAACCAGCCCCAGGGCGTCGTAGGAGGCCGGGATGCAGAGTGTGCTCGTGGAGGGGACACCAGGCATCCTTGCCCAAGGTGTTGTACATCACTCGCAGTCGCGCTGTCTAGCGCGCGCGGTGGATGCGGACGGTAGTCCGCGAAAATAGGATGCAATTGCAACGCCGGTGCCGCGGCCGATGTGCGACGGCAATGCTTGCCAGCCGGTCCGATGCTGTCGGGTGCCGCCGGACAGCGGCACGGACTCGCCCCGATAACGTGTGAAGCGCGCCCGACGGGATAATCGGAGCGCGTCGAATCACACCACGTAGAGGTACACCCATGTCCAGGGATCCGCTGCACACGAAGCTGTGCGACAGCCTCGGGATCGAATTCCCGATAGTCGCGTTCACGCACTGCAAGGACGTCGCTGTCGCCGTCATCAACGCCGGCGCGTTCGCCGTCTACGGCGCCGCGCCGCATAGCCCGGACGAGATCGCTGCCGACATCAAGTGGATCCGCGAGCGCATCGGCGGGAAGCCGTTCGGCATGGACCTGCTGCTGCCCGCGGCGGCGCCGCCCGGCGGCACGATCGATGAGCTCCGCGCCCAGATCCCGAAGACCCACGTCGACTTCGTCGATGACATGAAGAAGCGCTACGACATCCCGCCCCCGAAGGGCCGCGTCGAGCACTTCGAGCTCGGCTGGGTCGCCCAGGACCGCGCCCGCGCGCAGCTCGATGTGGTGCTCGAAGAGCGCGTACCGGTGCTCGCGTTCGGGCTCGGCAGTCCGGCATTCCTGATCGAGGCGGCGCACGAGCGCGGCATCCAGGTGTGGGGGCTCGTCGGCAAGCCGCGGCAGGCGAAGCGCGAACTCGAGGCCGGCGTCGACGCGATCATCGCGCAGGGCTCCGACGCGGCTGGGCACACGGGTTCGATCGGCACGTTCTCCATCGTCCCGGCGGTCGCCGCGATCGCGGGAGACAAGGTGCCGGTCATCGCAGCCGGCGGCATCACCACCGGCCAGCACCTGGCGGCCGCGCTCTGCCTGGGCGCCGCGGGCGTGTGGACGGGCACCGTCTGGCTGCCCTCGCGCGAGTCCGATGTCGACATCATCCTCAAGGAGAAGCTGATCGCCGCCACGGCCGAAGATACGGTGCACTCGAAGTGCATGTCCGGCTTCTCCATGCGCATCCTGAAATGCAAATGGACCGAGGAGTGGGAGCGGCCGGACGCGCCGCCCACGCTGCCCGCGCCCTACCAGCTCCTGCTCGGCGGCGAACTGCACCAGGCCGTCAAGGACTACCGCATCGAGCCCTTCATGACTGATGCCGCCGGCCAGGGCGTCGGCTTCGTCACGTCGATGAAGCCGGCACGCGAGATCGTGTTCGACATGGTCGACGAGGCGCGCGAGGTCTTCGAGAACCTGACGAGCGACGAGCCCGTGGCGACGCCGGGCTAATCCGGGCGTGACCTTGACCGACCGCCACCCCGTCCGCGCAGGATTCGAGCGCGCCGTCGCCGGCAAGGTCGCCGAGTGCGACGGCGGTGACGCGGTTCCCGGCACAAACCTCGGCGGCCGGCAGGAATTCACCGGGACACTCACTGGTGATTATGTCGACCACGGCGACCCGCCCTGGCGCTGGTACCTGATGCGCGACCTCACCCGCAAACCCGACGGCTACGCCCACGAAGAGGTCTGGTGCGAAAGCGATGCCCTGTACCTCGCAGACGGCAGCGCGCCGCCGGCGCCGCATTCGAAGCGCGCGCCATGATCCGCATCGTCGTCTGCATCAAGGAAGTGCCGGACCCCGACGCCGTGAATAGCTACGCCGTCGCCGGCCGGCTGACGATCGGCGACGATGGCCGCTCGCTGGTGCAGTCGGCGATCGCCCGGCTCACCAACGCCTACGACGAACAGGCGATCGAAGCGGCGCTCCGCATCCGCGACGCCGGCGTGGAGTGCGCGATCACCGCCGTGTCCGTCGGCGACGATTGCGCCGCGATGCTCAAGCGCGCGGCCGCGCTCGGCGCCGACGAGATTGCCGCCATCACGCCGCCGCCGGAATCTGACTGGCATGCCACCGCGGCGCTGCTCGCGGCGTACATCCGCCAGCGCGGCGACGTCGACCTCGTGCTCTCTGGCCGCCAGGCGTCCGACGACGACCAGGGCGTCGTGCCGGCGCTCATCGGCGAGGCGCTTGGCGTGCCCGTCGTGACGATCGCTCGGGCGATCGCCGTCGCGGCGCACGGGGCCGGCCACGCCGCGCGCGTCACGCGCGTCACACCCGACGGCGACGAAACCGTCGAGGTCACGCTGCCCGCCGTCGTGACAGTCAGCAGCGAGCTCGGTCAGCCGCGCTACCCGACGGCCGCCCGGTCGATGGCGGCCCGCAAGATGCAGCCGCACGTCATCGCGCACGACGCGCTCGTGCCGCCTGACGGCCTGGCGCCCCGCGTGCGCCTCGAGCGGATGTACGTACCGGAAGCCGGGGGCGCGTGCGAGTTCATTGCCGGCGACACCCCGGCAGCGCTTGCGTCGGCGCTGTTCGAGCGGCTCCGCGCCGAGGGCATCGTCCGATGACCGGCGAGATCGTCGCCTGCACCTGGTCGAACGACCGCGCGAACGCGCACACCGCGGCGCCGGAGCTCATCACCGCCGCGCGGGCGCTGGCCGCGCCGGTGCGCTGGCTCGCGGTCAATCCCCCGCACGACGCCGCGGCGACCGCCGAGACGTACGGCGCCGCCGCGCTCGACCGCCTGAGCGACGCCGCGCTATTGCGCGCGTCCCCGGACGCACTCGTCGAGGCTATCGCACAGCACGCCGCGGCCCGCGCGCCGCGACTGCTGCTCGTGCCGCAGACGTTCGACGCGCGCCTCGTCGCGCCGCGCGTGGCGCACCGCCTTGGCGCCGGGGTCGTGATGAACGCGATCGCCATCGCCGAGGATGGCGGCGTGCGCGTCACGGCGTCGGCCTACGGGGGCGACACGCGGGCCGTGTACGCGCTGGGCGACCGAACCGGCGTGATCGCCGTGATGCCCGGCGCGGTCGAGGCGACGGCGGCGCCGTCACCTTCCCCGGTGCACACTGCCGATGTCACGGCTGACCTCTCGGGCGCCGGCGAGCGTGTACGCGTGCTCGAACCCGCGCGATCGGAAGGAGCCCGCCTGGAAGATGCCGATGTGATCGTCGCCGGCGGTCGCGGGCTCGGTTCCGCGGCCAACTTCCGCCTTGTCGAAGAGCTCGCGGGAGCGCTCGGCGGCATGGCGGCCGCTTCCCGCCCGATCGTGGACGACGGATGGGTGGACTCGTCGCGGCAAATCGGCCTCACCGGCAAGGTCGTGCGGCCGTCGCTCTACGTCGCTGTCGGCGTGTCCGGCGCCAGCCAGCACATGGCCGGATGCTCCGCCGCGCGCACGATCGTCGCCGTTAACCGGGACCGCGACGCGGCTATCTTCCGGCACGCTCGCTTCGGCATCGTCGGTGACTGCGTGGAGATCGTGCCTGAGCTCATCCGCGCCGCGCGCGAAGCCTGACCAAAGCCGCAGGAGGACACACGCATGGCCTACAGCTACGACTTCATCAGCGTGGAAGTGCGCGATCGCATCGCCATCTGCACGCTCAACCGCCCGGACGCGCTCAATGCCGTGACGCGCGAGGGGCACCATGAGCTCGAGTCGCTGTTCGGCGAGCTGCAGCGCGACAACGATGTCCGTGCCGTCGTGATCACCGGGGCCGGGCGCGCGTTCTGCGCCGGAGGTGACGTGAAGGGCATGGACCCCGACCAGTACGAGTCGGCGGCCGGCATCTTCGACTCAGGCGCGCGAGACCTCGTGGCGAAGCTGCTCGGCATCGAAAAGCCGGTGATCGCCGCGGTCAACGGCCACGCCGTCGGCCTCGGCGCAACGATCGCGCTCGGCTGCGACGTCGTGTTCATGTCGGAGACGGCGAAGATCGGCGACCCGCACGTGCAGGTTGGCCTCGTGCCGGGCGATGGCGGCGCCGTGCTGTGGCCGCTGCTTGTCGGACCTTCACGCGCGAAGGAATACCTCATGACCGGCGACCTCCTCCCGGCGGCGGAGGCAGAGCGGATTGGGCTGGTGAACCACGTCTGCGCGCCCGACCGCGTGCTGCCCGACGCCATCGCCTTCGCCGGGCGCCTCGCCGCCGGGGCATCGCTCGCAATCCGGTTCGCGAAGCTGTCCGTGCAGCGCACCGTGCTGCAATCCGTGCTCAGCACGCTCGACCTTTCGCTCGCGCTCGAGGCGCTCACCGGCAAGAGCAAGGACTACGAAGAGGCGATCGCCGCCTTCTCCGAGAAGCGCAAGCCGTCGTTCGAGGGCACGTAGCATGGACTTCCGCTTCAGCGACGGCGACGACACGTTCCGCAGCGAGGTCCGCGCATTCCTCGCGCAGGAGTGGCCGGGCGGCACCGGCGACGCGCCCGTCGACAACGACGACGAGTTCCGCGCCGAGCGCACGTTTGAGAAGAAGCTCGCCCAGAAAGGATGGCTGACGATCGCCTGGCCGCGCGAGTACGGCGGCCAGGCCGCCACGCACATCCGCCAGGCCATCATGAAGGAGGAGTGCGCGTACTTCCGCGCACCCATCGGCGGCGGGCCCGGCGGCCAGGCGACAAACCTCGTCGGACCGGCCGTAATGGTGCACGGCACCGATGACCAGAAGCGCCGCTTCCTGCCGCCCATCGCCGCCGGCGATGTCACGTGGTGCCAGGGGTTCTCGGAGCCGAACGCCGGCTCTGACCTCGCGTCGGTGCAGATGCGCGCCGAACGCCAGGGCGACAACTACGTGCTCAACGGCATGAAGACGTGGACCTCGGGCGCGGCGTACTCCGACTGGATCCACGTCATCGCCCGCACCGACCCGGATGCGCCGAAGCACAAGGGGATCTCGTATTTCCTCGTCGACATGAAGTCGCCGGGCATCTCGTGGCGGCAAATCCACCAGGTGACCGGCCGATCGGGCTTCTACGAGACGTTCTTCGACAACGTCACGGTCCCGCGCCAGAACTTGCTCGGCGAGGAGAACCGCGGCTGGTACGTAACGACGACCACGCTCGACTTCGAACGCTCAGGCGTGCACCGCATCGGCCTCCTCCGCCGGTTCTACGATGAGCTCGTCGCGCATCTGGCCGATACGCCGCACGCGGCGCGCCCCGACCAGCCGCACCGCACCGCCATGCGCCTCGCCGAGCACCGCATCGAGATCGAGGTCGGCCGCTGGCTGGCGTATCGCGTCGCGTGGCTCCAGCACCGCGGCCAGATCCCGAACTACGAGGCGTCGACGTCGAAAGCGTTCGCGACGGAGCTATGCCAGCGCTTCGCGAACAGCGCGGTCAACATCCTGGGCCTCGGCGGCGGGTTGAGCCAGTTCTCCTACCGCGCGCCAGCCGAGGGCCGCTTGAACTTCCTGTACCTGATGACGCTGCACTTCACGATCTCCGCCGGCACGAGCGAGATCCAGCGCAACATCGTCGCACAGCGCGGGCTCGGCCTGCCGCGCGACTAGCAGGGCGCGTACCGGGAATACGA
>JAJTXQ010000004.1 GCA_021462855.1 Dehalococcoidia bacterium
GGTACGAACCGGGGGGATGCCTGACACTTTGAACCGGGCGGATGCCTGACAGGTAACTTGGGCGGCAAGGAGACTGCCGATGCCCTGGAAAGAGACCTGTCCGGTGACCGAACGAATCAACTTCATCAACGACTGGATTGCCGAAAAGGGCTCCGTCAGCGGTCTCTGCGCGACCTACGGCATCACCCGCGAAACCGGCCATCTGTGGATCCGGCGATTCAAGCAGGGCGGCTATCCGGCCCTCGAAGACCGCAGCAAGGCCGCCCACAGCCACCCCAACGAAACGTCTGCCGACATCCGCGCGCTGATCCTTGCCGCCCGCAAGGCTCACCCCACCTGGGGCCCGAAGAAGCTGCGGCCTCTGCTGGAGCGCGTCCACCCCGGCATCGAGCTGCCGGCGCTGAGCACGATGAACGACATCCTGAAACGGGCAGGCCTGATCCAGCCCGGGCGCCGCTGCCGCCGCCGTCATAGTGACGGCGGCAGCGGCGCGATCTCGGGTGGGCCGAACAGCGTGTGGTGCGTGGATTACAAGGGTCAATTCAGGCTGGGCGACGGCAACCTGTGCTACCCGCTGACCGTGACGGACGCCTGCTCGCGCATGATCCTGTGCTGCGAGGGCCATGACGGAACCAGACACGACAGCGCAAGACGCAGCTTCGAGCAGACCTTCAAACGCTACGGCCTTCCCGACGCCATCCGCAGCGACAACGGGACGCCCTTTGCGAGCACCGGTGCCGCCAGGCTGACGAGACTGGGCGTGTGGTGGCTCAAGCTGGGGATCACGCTGCAGCGCATCCGGCCGGGCAAGCCTCAGGAAAACGGGCGTCACGAGAGGATGCACCGGACGCTGAAGGCCGAAACAGCCAGACCGCCGGCGTCGAACATGAAGCGCCAGCAGGGACGCTTCAACGATTGGGTGGAGGAATTCAACTTTGAACGGCCGCACGAGGCGCTCGATGGGGCGACGCCGGCGAGCCGGTACGAGGTTTCGCTGCGCGAGTATCCGGGAGAGTTGGCTGATCCGGAGTATCCCGGCCATTACGAGAAGCGGCGCGTGAAGCCGGAGGGAACGCTGCGGCTGAGAGGCGTGCAAGTGTACCTGAGCGAGGCGCTGGGCAACGAGCTGGTAGGTGCTGTGGAAGTGGAGGACGGCGAGTGGCGCCTGAAGTTCGGAAGCCTGGAGTTGGCGACGTTTGATGAGCGCAGACGTGAGTTGAGGCCGATCGGCAGCAACCGTGCAACGTCAAAGGGGAAGTTGTACAAGAGGAAAGTGTCAGGCATGCGCCCGGTCTAAACTGTCAGGAATCCGCCCGGCCCAACA
>JAJTXQ010000040.1 GCA_021462855.1 Dehalococcoidia bacterium
CAACCGCCGCCCAGAATCGCTCGGCGTCAGCGAAGCGGCGCCTTGGCTGCTTGGTCAGCACCTGCTCCACGACCTTCTGCAGCTCTGGGCTGAGGTTCGGGTTCAGCTCACGCATCGGCGGCACCGGCGCGTGCACGTGCTCGTGGAAGATCGCCCGCGTCGAACCCGGCTCGAACGGCCCCTGCTCCCCACGGAACGGCCGCCTCCCCGCCAGCATCTCGTAGGTGACCACTCCCAGGCTGTACAGGTCAGAGCGGGCGTCCGCCTCCTGCCCCTGGCACTGCTCCGGCGACATGTACGCCGGCGTGCCAATGGCGAAGGCGGTGAGGGTAAGCGCGTCCGCCGCCTTCGCGATGCCGAAGTCTGAGAGCAGCGCCCGACCGTCCCGGGCCAGCAGCACGTTCGCCGGCTTGACATCTCGGTGGAGGATGCCTGAGCGGTGAGCGAAGGCGAGTGCCGCGCAGAGGTCACGCATGATCGCCCGCGTCTCCTCCAACGGCAGTGGTCCCTGCTGGCGCGCGAGCCGCGTGGCGAGCGTCTGTCCCTCGACATAGTCCATGACGAGGAAGACCGTGTCGCCGTCCCGCTCGACGCCGTAGAGGCGGACGATGTTGGGGTGCTGGAGGCGAGTGAGGGCGTCGGCCTCGCGCTGGAAGCGCTGGAGGAAGTCCGGGTCCTCGGCCAGGTTCGCCCGCAGGACCTTGATCGCGAGCGGGCATGCGCGCACCTGGTCCCACACCCGGTAGACGTCGGCCATCGCCCCGCCGCCGACGTGTGCGTCGACGCGGTAGCGGTTGCACAGGGCTTGGCCGAGTTGGAGGAAGCTCACCCTCACGCCTCCACGCGCAGCCAGGAGCGTGCGCTGACGCTATTCTCAGCTACACCGCGCACTTCGGGCAATGCCCGCGACCTGACGGACGACTGACAGGGCTTGTCTGTCAGCGGGTTGTCAGCGCTCGGCCATAGACGGTGGGCGGGAAGGAGCAGACAATTGGCTTGCGCCGTTGGCGGCCGGAGGAGGCGATCCCATGGATTTGGTCTTGATGCTTGTAGGCGTCGTTCTCCTAGTTGCGTGCTGGCGGAGTCGCCCGGCCTCTGGCGACGTCAGCGGCCTCTCCGCGCTGCTCCTCGTCGGTGGCGCGCTCGCCTTCGTCGTGGGTGCCGTCGTCTTCGGAATCACGTTCATCGACGGGTTCCAAGATGGATACCAGCGGGCGCAGTCAAGGTAGGAGGGCGTCATGCCCAAATCGGCGCTGGCGGACTACTCGTCTCCAGGCTCGCGTGACGAGGTATTCGAACGCGCCAAGCGCGCCCTTGAGCGCATCAACATGCGCATCGAAGCGATGGATGAAGGAGGCGGTCGGATCCTAGCGACTTCATCGCGCTCATGGCGTTCGTGGGGCGAGGTCATGACCGTAGCGATTGGGGGTGCGAGAGACGGTAGAGTGCAAATCCACGTCGAGAGCGCACCTCAAGGATCCGGTGGATCGTTTGATCTAGGCAAGAACCGCGCGAACATTCAACGCTTCCTCACGGCGATGGACGCGCTCGCGCCGCAGACTGCTCGAGGCGAGCCATCATCGTCGAAATCCTACGAGTCGACTCACCGAATGATCCCGGAGATACACGTCACGGACAATGCGCAGGCAGACGGCGGACTAAGCGGCGTAGCCGGCGCGGCCAGCGCCGTTTCGAAGTTGGAACTATCCTCTACCGTGTTCGCCGACGCGCACACGAACGAGCCCAGGGAACTCGATGCGGATCTGCCCTCGTTGGTCGCGATTGACGATGCGCCGCCCCACGCGGCACTTGCCGGAACTGAGGCGACGCAGAGCAGTTCCGCGGACGCGGCCGCTCTTGAGGAAGCCGCGGCTACGCTCGTGCTTTCCAAGACGTCGGCTCGACCGGAGGCAGCGGCGACCGACCGGAGTCTCCGGCATGGACCGATCATCGACCAGGAGCGGTTCCATTCCCAGATGCACCGCCTGCTGGATCAGCCGGGAGACTTGGAGCCCGAGCAAGGCGTAGAACTCACCAAACGCGAGCCGCTCCGCTTTGACTGCCCAATCTACTCGCGTCCGGACTTCAGGAGCGCGCAACTCCATCGCGGAGTCAAGGGAGAGGTCGTTGTCGTCGCGGCCGTGGAAGGCGCGCTTGCCACGGTCAAGACACCGCTCGGGATCGGCTACGTGCTTAGCGACGCGATCGGTGTCCCGTCGGGCATGCTGCCAACCGAGCCGAGTCGCGAAGAGCAGAAGGTCGCGCGGCAGAACGACTCCTCGTTCCCTGCGAACGCACGTGTCGTAAGCGAGAGCTTCCTGCTGGATGCGCCACAGCTGGGAGGCGGCATTATTCGACGCGCGTTCGCCGGCGAGTCGTTCCGAGTCACGGGATTCGTGGGGAGCTTCGCATGTGTGAACGTCGGGCGGCGGCGCGCGTTCGTGCGCGCCGACGCGCTTGGCTTCAACGTTCCGCCACCGGCCAGGCTTCGAGGTGCTTCGAGTGTCAGACGCTATACGAGCTTAAGCGGCGCGCCTAGCAGGCTGGTTCCGGCTCCGCGGCACGGCGGAGGCGCCTCATTGGCTGGCTTCGGAATAGCGGCAGTGATTGTGTTCTGCATCGCATTCGGAACTGGGCTGAGTGCGCGGGCTGCCGCTCCTCGTCTGGCGGATCCTGACTGCTGGCAGCTCAAGGATGGCGACGTGGGCATCTGGCTGGGTTGTGCCGGCGATCGCGATATCGGCGGTTGGTGCGCGGGGCTTGCCGACATGAGTGATTCCACGCTCAGTCCGAAGGCAGCCGCATGCGCGATGCCTGCGCTGCTTCTGCAAGAGGCCTCTACTGGTGGTCTGGCAGCGATCGCACTTGGATTGGCGTTGTTCGGCGGCCTCGTTGGCCTATGGACGAGTGGTCACCGACGACGACGTGCTTGAGCTACCGCTCCAGGCGGAGGAAGAAGGAGCATGGTCGCGAGCGTCCCTGGGCCGGCCTCACTCAACGTGCCACCTGTTCGTCACGCGCACGGTGAGCCCGGGCAGGTTGCCTGCGCCCGGTCCGGGATCCGGCTGAAGCTGAACCCGTAGACGCTACGGGCGAGGCGGCGGATAATCGCGGCAGGGTGAGAAAGCTCCTATGGCTTGCGATGTTGGGGTTGGGCGCGCTCGCCCTCTTGGCCTGTGCGGGAGATGAGGCACCGGCCAAGAGCGTGTCAGGTCCCGTCACTGAGGATGCAGGCGGCAGCGTGCTCCTCCCGGACGGCGCGAGCCTGACCGTTCCGCCCGGCGCTGTCAGCGATGAACTGAGGGTGAGCCTAAGCCGCGACGGAGCGCCACCCGCTGGCCCTCCTTCATACGCAGTGGCCCTGGGAGCTCCATTGAGCGTGGACCTCAGCGGCGTGACGCTGGAACAGCCCGCACGACTCGAGTTGCCATATGACCCCGCGAAACTGCCGCCGGGCGCCACAGACGAAGAGTTGTTCGCTGCGTACTTCGACGAGAGTGCAAACGAATGGGTTCCGGCTGTCGGCGTCGCTGATGAATCTCGCAGCGTGCTGATCGTCCAGACCACGCACGCTTCCTGGTGGCAGCCCTGGACCTGGGATCTCGATGCCGCCATCAACGCCGCGATCGCGGCGGTGCATCTGGACTTCGACGAGATTACAGAGCCGTTCGGGTGGTATGACGGTTGCGCGCAAGCCCCGACGGCTATTCGGTTCGAAACGAGCGGCAACCCCCATTACCTGGCGTTCTGTGCAGAGCGTGATGAGGCGCGTACGCCAACCATCCGCGTCATCAATCGGCGCACGTTTGTTGTCCGCCTGACACCTGCAGCCGGTTCCGTACCTGCCAATCCGTCGGAGCCGAGGATGATGTTCAACGCCGAGCGCCACGTCATCGAGCTCGACTTCTCGGGGAGTGACGGAAACGCAACATTCATTGCTGACGCACAAATCGACGTTGCAGGGACGCTGGCGGTCGTGGTGGCCGATCTCATCGGCGCGCTCCCCGGCGTAGAGTCCGAACTCGCAGATGATCTCGTATTGGCGATCTACGGCTGCATCGCGGAGAACGCGCATCTGGTGCGGGCACTGGATGCGCTCGTCGCAAACGACGTAGCGCGGTTCAAGGAAGAAGCATCCCTCGCCGTGAGTGATATCCCGAGCGTTGACTGCGTTGCGGACCTCATCACGGCTGCAGTGCCGAAGGACAAGCTGCTCTACAAGGTGACGAAGCGAGTCTTGAAGCCGCTCCTCACGAAGTTCGCCGCGGCTTCAGCCCTGTACCAGATCGGCGATGGTATCTACAACGCGTTCCGAGGCCCTGGGAGACTGACCGTCCGTTCCGACTTCGTCAGTCTTGGCCAGATAGCCTATGCGAGCGACGGAAACATCTGGGTCATGAACTCTGACGGTTCGAACCGGAGGCAGTTGACAAACGACGGCATCAGCCATCATCCGCGGTGGTCGCCCGACGGGAGGCGGATTGCGTTCGTGTCCGGAACCACTGAGCGCGACATCTTTCTCATGAATGCCGACGGATCGGGTCGGCGAAATCTCACGAACCGGCCTGGGGATGACATTAGGCCGACGTGGGCGCCTGATGGTAGCCGAATCGCCTTCGAACGCTTCTACCTGCAGACGTCGCCGGTGAGGGTAGAGTCCGGGATTTTCGTGATGAACGCAGACGGGAGCGGACTCGCACCATTGCCGAACACGGAGACCGATTCGGCTCCCGACTGGTCTCCAGATGGGCGCCAGATCGCCTTCGTCCAAACGAAGGCGATCTGGCTCATGAGTGCCGACGGAGGCAACCGCAGGCCGCTCTCGGAAGGGGGGCTGCCTTACACGCTCGATCCCGTGTGGTCGCCTGATGGCAGCAGGATCGCTTTCGGTAGCATTCCACCCATGTCGATCCGGGGCCGTCAAGATATCTACGTGTTCGAGATCAGTAGTGGGCACCTCTCGAAGCTAACTAATACCCAAGACAATTTCGATCCGACTTGGTCGCCGGATGGAAGCAAGATCGTGTTCACCTCCTCTCGAGAAGGCAACGCCGAGATCTACATCATGAACGCTGACGGTTCCGGACAAGTCCGGATCACCAATAGCGCGGACGCCGAGAGTTCGCCAAGTTGGAATCCGGTGCCGTGAGAGGCCGCAGGGAGCGAGGCCGGTGAACAGAGGAATGCGGTCATCGCCTCTGCGTAGGTTTCATCGCTTGAGCAAGTGGTCTCTGGCGACGGCGCTCTTGGGGCTGACTCTTGTTGGCTGCTCTGATAGCTCACGCACGCCAACGACGCTGACAGCGTCAACATCGATGCGCGTCGCAACAGGCGGTTTACTCGAACTTCCGGATGGCACGAAGCTCTCCGTGCCGGCGAACGCGCTTCCGGCGGACACTACCGTGAGCATCGACCGCTGGTCCAACGACGGCGCTCCGGCCCAAGAAGCGCTCGTCGTTCGAGTAGGCGAGCCGGTAAAGGTAGAGCAAACCAGGACCTGTTCGTCATGAACGCCGACGGATCGGCACAGTTGCGCCTGACCGATGATCCGGGAGCGGACGCCCAGCCGAGTTGGGGAGAAAGGTAGGTCTCGGCGATGAGGCTCAGCGTTCCCATCGCGGCCGTCGTGCTGGCCATCCTTACTCTGAGCTGTGCCGGCGCCGAGCCACGCCTGATTGAATCGTCCCCATCGATCCCCGCTGGTGGTACACCACCTGCCACGGCAACCATGCCAGGACATCCGTCGACGCCATTGCCTTCGTCGACCTCCAAGATCATCACGGCAAGCCCAACACCGATTGTTCCGACTCCCGCACAGATGCCGGTCTGCGAAGCTTTCCCGCGCTCGAGCCGCGAGCTCGTTCCGGACTCAGCGGACGCGCTGAAGTCCCAGCTCGCGATCGACGCCCTACGGCCGCAGCTTCCCCGCTTCATCCGTAGTCTGGTGTCCTCGTCCGGAGAGGCCGTGGACATCGCCATCGGCGTGCCGCAGTCACGACAGGGCGGCAGCACGGCTCTCGAGATCGATCCGGTGAGCCTCTTCCCCGATATGACACCTGACGGCCAGCTACCGGCGCGAGTACAGACATTCCGGGAGGCGGCGGACGCGGCATTCGTTTGGATCACCTCCCAGGGCGTCTGTGTTGGCGATCTCTACGTGTACTGGCGTTCTGGTGGCGGTGGCACGGGCGCCCAATCTGACGCATTCCAGCAGTGGTTGATACCGAGCGATCGCTTCCCGGAGGTCGTATGCTCGGCCGACGCGTGCGAGTTCGTCCGGCCGCAGACAGTCCCCTAAAGGGAGGTCAGTGAAGATGTCTGTTCGGGCAGGGTTTCGCGCTTCGATTCTGGGAGTGGTCGCCTTATGCGTTGTTCTCCTGGTTGCCGTGCGACCAGGCCCTGTCTCGTCACAGGAACCGCCCGCGGCCGGGTCCGAAGTCGAGGTCTTCGGCGCGGGTGACTGCCTCAACGTGCGATCGTTTTGGGGTAAGGATGCTCCCGTGCTGGCCTGCCTCCCTGATGGCACACTTGCCCGCACCGCACACGGTCGCGCGGTCGTCGACGATGGCGAGACGTGGTGGGAGCTCGCGGGAATGGGGTGGGCGGCTTCCCGGTATCTGAGAGTCGTCGGGCCGCCGATTCCTAGCCTCATGGCTTCGTCCGCCCCTCGGCCGTTCTTACCGGGTCTACTCGCCTTCGTCGGTGACGATTGGAACGTCTGGCTCTCCCGACCCGACGGATCAGGGACTCGCCAGGTGACAACGGACGCAGTGCCCAGTGGCAGCACCTTCGTTGGTTACAGGAATCTTGCCTGGTCGGCAGATGGTCGATACCTCGCCTTCCGACGGAGTGGTACGACGAGCTCGGTCCTGTTGTTCGACGCGGCCACAGCCGCGACCCACGCGCTTGAACCCGGCGAAGGGAGAGTGTTCTCGTCGAATCCATACTGGCTTCCCGACGGGACGTTAGCAGTCGCCTTCGTTCTCCCGGCAACGGCGCGCGGCTCACCGGGCGATCTGTACCGCGAGGTCGATGGCGGAATTGAAGTGATCGACGTGACCAGAAACAAGCGCCGAGACGTGTTGTCCTGGGGCGCGGAAGAAAAGGTTCAGATCTTTGAACTCGGGCCTGCTTCGCCAAGTGGGAGCATGCTCGCGTTCGAAACAGGCGCCTATGAGCACGTTGGGCCCGCGTGTTCTGTGAATCTCACCACGAGTATCTCTCGCTGTACCACAGAACACGGCTGGACGCCGCGAGGATGGCTCAGCGACCGCGAGTTGGTCGTTCGTTACTTCCCCTACGCGGGACCCAACCCGTTTCGAAACTTGGTTCTTGATACAGACACCGGCGTAACACGCGATGCCTCGCCGATCGAGATCGAGTCCTACCAGGCTCCGATCAAGTACTTACAGGCGACTGGAGAAGTGCGCTTCGCAGACGGGAGCACGTTCGAGATACCGGTTCAGCAGGACGCATACGTCTGGACCAGACAGGCCATGGCGCCCGTGGGGTCGTTCTTCTTGTTCGAGGTCGATCGTGCTGTATGGGTTGGCCGATCGGATGGTTCGGGCGCGGCCTGGGTACTCCCGCCAACCGAACCAGCTGCGCAAGCTGGCACTATGGTGTGGCAACCCGCGGTCTTACCACCGGTGCTGCTCGTGCATGGTTGCGGAGGCGGGCCCGCGACCTGGACGGACACAGGGTGGTTCGCGGATGCGGTTCAGGTCGGGCAACTGCAGCATGGGTCATCCAGCGGCCGACTCTATCGTGGCGACTGGACACGGTTCGTTGGGTCGAGCGTCTACGCGATCGACTACAACGGTTCGGTTGGGACGCTGGCAGAGCTGTCCAGCCTTATTCCTGCCGCTCTTGATGTCATTCGCTCGGAAAACGGTGACACCCGCGTCTTCATTGCCACGCACAGCATGGGCGGCGTGCTGGCTCAGTTCTACCTCGCCGATCTCGCATCGTCGGGTCCATACCGAGATGACGTTGCCGGCGCGTATCTCGTCGCACCGCCGACTCGCGGCGCTTGGGCTGCAAACTGGTTCCCCGACGGCTGGATATGCCCCCAATCCGGAGCTCTTGAGGTCGGATCCGACGAACTTCGTCAACTAGAGTCCAATCCACCCGTCGGCGCCCCGATCACCATCACGTCAGGCGCCGCGATTTGGGTGCCGTTCGTCGGCGATACAGATGGCATCGTCGCCTACGACGACATCGCGCCATTGGGAGTCGACGTCCCGCTGCTGCGTGAGGACAATGGTATCCACGTTGATCCTCCTGCGCTGCCAAACTTCCTTACTGGGCTATGCGAAACGATCCCACCAACGCGCGAACCACAACAGCGGTGCGTCAATGAGCTGCGCATCGAATCAGTCATCGCGGCGATGCTCCAAACATACGTTGAAAGGCTTGAGCAATGAGCCGGCGCCGCGTAGCAGTGGGCATTGTAATTGTCGTACTGATGGCGGCAGCGGTCGGTGCTGCCGTGTGGCTCGTATCGGATCGGGGATCCGATGACCCCGCGTCGGCGGGGGTGGCGCCGGACATTGCCAACGTGGAACAGGCGGCTGCTGAATACGCGGACTTGGCCGTGGCTGGTGACAATAGCGGTACATACAGACTGCTCAGCAGTGCAACGCGCTCGAGCATCGCGCTAGAAGAATGGCAGCGCCGCAATGGAGATGCGCTTGCGTCATTTGGGCGCCTCGAGGCGGCGACTGTCCTGGAGTCCCGTTCTCTGTCATCAGACGAGGCGGTCGTCACAATTGAGTTTCGCTACTCCAACGCGGGAATAATCTCCGCCAGCTTGAGAATGCTGCGCGAAGGCGACGAATGGAAGGTGGTGGCATCAATTGCGGAGTGAACGAGGCCATACTCGGCACGAACGGACTCGAGCAGTTGCCTTCATCATGCTGTTTGCCGTTTTGGTTGTCGGGTGCGGAGGCCGCGGCGCGACACAACCACCCACGCCCTCGGAATCCCTTGCAGACCCTACCGACAGCTCAACCTCGCCGGCCGTTGCGATCACTCCGCTCGCGACGGCGACTGTGCCGCCGGCGACTCCAAGCGTCGTTCCGACAGCAGAACCCACCCCCATCCCCAACGTGTGCGGCGAAGGTAATACTCCAGAGGACGCGATCGCAGCCTGCTCCGTCTTCATACCCTATGCAGGCGACTGTGAGCTGACCGCGGAACGTATCGATGGCCCATTCTGTAGTCAGTGGGTCGATCGTCTCGATGACTTGCGTCTCTATCACCTTAGTGCCCCTCCCGACGCTGTCGCTCCGGTGCTGTTACAGCAGCGAGGCGGTGCGTGGTTCGCAAGTGCTGGTATGTGTTCGGTACCTGCGTCACGAGCTACGCCTGACGTGCTGTGCAGGCCGTCGCCCTTTCAGAACTTGCGAGCTCAGTACCGCGGGGTGGCGCCAGTATCCAACGGCCGGACTGAGTTCGGGGTCGGCCAGATCGACGTCCTCGGCGACGGTGCAACGCTCCGCGTCACGATGTTCTTCCGAAATGTCGGCACCGTTGGTGTGGATTGGACATCTGACGAGGGCGTGCCAGGAATCCAACTCGTCGACTCTGGGGGAAGCGTGTACCCATCAGTCGCCGTTGGAGGTCACTTCGCTGAGAATCTACGGCAGCTCCTGCCAGGTGAATTTCGGTCTGGCTGGCATATCTTTCGAGTTGGGCAGCCAGCGCGCCTGTACACGCTGTCGTATCCCGGTCGCGATCCAATCGTGATTGACTTAACCGGCGAGCCCTTCATTCGGGGTCTCGCTTCGGTCCCATAACTGAGGAGAGAGCGTGACAACCTCGCAGCTCTTTCAAGAGCGACGGAGTAGCGATCCGTGGACCTCGATGTCCGCGTGGCGGCTCTATGTGTCCCCTCCCGAGATAGGAAGAGAGCGAAGGCGAATCCGCGAGCCTTCCAGCACCGCGATGCAGCCTTCCGCCAACTGCGCTTCGATGGCCGGGAGATTCGCCGCCAGGAGGGCGAGTTGACGGTCGGGTCGTCGTGCGGACTCGCGCCTGAAGAGGATCACCGAGGGCTCACGCTCACCCCTGACCGCGAGCAGCGTGCCGAAGTCCGTGTCGGCAGACACCACGATGCGCCGCTCAGACTGCGCCCGCGAGAAGACCTCCTCGTCGGAGGCATCCTGCATGCCGTAGTCGCGGACATGTGTGGCGTCGTGGCCGATATCGCGCAAGCCGGCGGCGACTCGGGGTGAGACAGCGTTGTCGACGAGAAACCTCACGGGGCCGTGAGCGGCAGTTCGCGTTCTCGCACCGCTTCTGCGGCGTAGCGAAGCGCTTCGTGGATGTCGTCTGCGGCCAGGTCTGGATACGCCTCGAGGATCTCAAGATCCGACATCCCGTCAGCCACCATACCCACCACGGTCGCGACGGGAATACGCAGGCGGCGGATACAGGGAACGCCGCCCATCTGAGCAGGGTCCGTGGTGATACGCGTGAATCTCACTGACGTGCTCCTGGCTCGCATTTCACCGATGGCTCGTGCGTCGGTATCGTGCCGTGATCTTAGCACGGCAATCTTCGAGATCAGGAGCGACGGAGTCGGAATCCGTCGCTCCTCATCCAGTGGGTCGGAGGACGACGGGCGGCGCCACCGGCTCGTCCGCCAGCCGCATATGCTGCCGCAGCATGACGGTGGTCACCGCTTTCACAGCCTCCGGCCACCAGGTCGTCGTGCCCGAACACGCGAGCCGCCGCCTTCAGAGCCAGGGCAACATCCGCGTGCTTGCGTGCCCTGAGCAGACCAGCGGCGTTTCGTGCGCCAGTTGTCGGCTCTGCATGCGAGATGACTTTCTTCGTGAGTCCGGCGCCACCATCGCGTTCGCCGCACACGGCAGCCCGGCAAGCAAGAGCAAGGCCCTACGAGCTCTGTCGGTGGCTACGGCTGACGCTCCGCTCCGGGCCGCCTAGGCTTGAACCCGCTCTGCGGGCGCTCCACAGCTTCATTGCGGCGACCGGCGAGTACAGCTTGTGTCGCGCCAGCACCTGGCCGGTTGCCATGTGCGAGTACCGCTTGACCATCTCGAGACTCGAATGGCCAAGAATCAGCTGTAGGCTAAACAAGTCGCCGCCGTTCTCGAGGTAGGCGGTCGCGAAGGTGTGTCGCAGGAGGTGCGGGTGCAGGCGCCGGAGTCCGGCGCGACGGCGGAGGCGGTCGAACAGCAGCCTGAGCGTCACCGGCGTCATCGGCTCGCCGTCCCGGGTCAAGAAGAACTCGTCGACCGAGGGGTGCGCGGGTTTCGGCCGCTCCTTCCGCTTGTATTGAACCAGAACGCGTTGTGTGTGCGCGTCAATCGGAACGAGGCGCTGGCGCCCACCCTTCCCCATCACCAGCAGGGTCCCCGTCGCGTCCTCGACGCGCACGTCCGACAGCTTCATCGACAGGATCTCGCTCGCGCGCAGCCCGGTGTCGACCATCGTCGTGATCAACGCTCGGTCCCGTACGCTCCTCGTCGCCTCAATAACCGCCCGTACCTCGTCCTCCGTCAGCGGCTCGATGATGGGCGGCTTCGCAGGGCGATGCTTGAAGCGCCCCAGCCGGATGTCGTCCGTATAACCCTGTTCGAACAGCCACGTTGCGAACGCCCGGAACGCGCGAACAAATCCATCGACGTAACCTCCTGACACGCACTCTGTGGCCGTCGGCTTCATCGGGTGGGACTCCCATTTGCGACGCTGGCGCAGGTCGCTTAGAAACGCCTCCACATGGGCGACGGTGAAGCTATCCGCGATCGGATCGGTCCCCGACCGGCGGTACCAGGCGACGAACTCCTCGAGCCGGGGGCGATACCAGCGCACCGTGCGCGGGCTCTTGCCACGCGCCGCGCACGACTGCAACCAGCCGTCGACGAGGAGCGACAGACTCTCTATCCGTGGTAAGGGCAGTTGGGCACCGATCGCCATACCGTCACGGTACGACGGATTGGATTTCCCGTTGTGGCGTCTCTGTGGCGAGTTTGTGGCCGCTGTGTCGCTTGCGAGTGGTGAACTAATCCGTGGCACCTTCGGCACTCCTCTCCTGTCCGTGATCCGGTTGTCAGCGGGACAACCACCGTCTCGGACGAGAGCGATAATCGGTCCGCACCAGATTCAAAATCGAGCGCGGACGGACCGAGTGCCGGAGCGAAGAAGGGGTGTTTGGTGGGCCCTCAGGGATTCGAACCCTGGACCGACGGATTAAAAGTCCGCTGCTCTGCCAGACTGAGCTAAGGGCCCGCGTGCAGTGTAGCGGGCACGCAGCATGCGCGATGCGACGGTGCGCGCCCGCGCGAATGACCGAGCGAGCGGGCACGTCACCGCGCCGCGTCTCCGGCGGGCTCGCCGCCGAGAAGGCGAACATCGGTGCCGCGCGCGATGCCGGCGCGCGTTACGGCGCCGCGCCCGGCTCCGGTGTGGCCGTGTCCGCCGGCTCGGGCGTCTCCGTCGGCAGCGGGGCGATGTCGATATTCTCGACGATGTACAGCGGGACATCGGCATCGGCGCCGTAGATGCGGTGCAGCACATCGGCATCGGCGCCGTACGCCTGGCCGTCGCGCTCCATCCGGAGCTGCACCTCATCGAACCGGCCGTTGAACGCGATGTACCAGTATGTGTCGCCATTGCGCGGGTTGATCGTGACCAGCGACGTGCCATCGGCGTTCGACAGGCGCACGATCGCCGGCGCGCCCGTATCGCCGCGCGCCGCCGCCAGCCCGACAATGCGCCAGCCATCTTTCTCCGACGGGATCAGCGTGGTGAGCTGCCCGACCGCGAGCCGGATCCACGAGACGCCGGCCGTCGAGTCATCGACCGGCGTCGCGCCGACGCTGATCGGCGGGCGTGTCGGCGCCGCGGTGGGCGATGCGGGCGCGGTCGTGGCGCCGGGCGTGTCGCTCGGCTCCGGCGTCGCCGTCGGCTTGGGTGTGTCGGTCGCCTCCGCGTCGCTCGTGTTGATCGGAACGACCGGCGTATAGATGAACGGCGAGTCGGGGTCGCTGAAGCGGACGACGAACGCCGCCGTCAGCGCGCCCTCGTGCGAGACGGCGCGCGCCTCCTCGAGCAGCGGCTGCGCCTCGGGCGCCACCTGCGGCGCGGCGGCGGCGAGCACCGCCTTCTGCTTCTCGGCGACTGCCAGCAGCTTCTCGGCATCGCCCTTGTCGAGTTTGCCCTCGTTCGCTTCCTCGACCAGCGGCGCGGTGGTGCTGACGAGCCGGTCGAGCACGCCCGGGCCAATGATCTTCCCCTTGGCGGACAGCCGCTCGATCTCCCGCGCCCGCTCGCGGGCGATGTCGATGCGCACGTCGCGCTTCGCGTCGTCGGAGAAGGCGAGGGCCAGGCGGACGCGTTCGGTCTGCAGCTTGACGCTGTACTGCCACTCGCCCGGAAGCGCGTCGGACGCCTCGGCGATGGTGTACGTCGCGCCGCCGAGGAACAGCGCGAGCGCCGCCGCGACGCTCCCGAGCGCGCGGAACGGCGTGCCGAACACCGGCGTGCGGCGGCCGGCCGCGCCGGCTCGCTCGGCCAGCCCCATGCGCTGCGCCGTCATCAGGAACTTCACGCGCGCCGCGGCGAAG
Organism: Dehalococcoidia bacterium; assembly: GCA_021462855.1. Classification (GTDB taxonomy): domain Bacteria; phylum Chloroflexota; class Dehalococcoidia; order DSTF01; family JACRBR01; genus DTUCFX13. Next base: position 13,596 of record JAJTXQ010000040.1, read on the forward strand.
AACGACGGCGAAGGCTCGACGTCGAACGCCTCCTGCAGCCGCTTGCCCGAAGCGACGAGGAAGCGCTCCCGCGCGTCGCGGACGAACTCGTCGCGCGGAAGGATGCTCGCGTGCACGCGCAGGTAGAGCGCCGCTGCTTCGAGGTGCGGCCTCAGCGCGGCGGCGTGTCGCGGGTGGTCGAGCAGGCACGACTCGACCGAAGCGCCGTTACGGAGCGCATCGAGCGACTGTGACAGGGCCTGTTCGAACTCGCTCATCGCCTCTTCATCTGCGCTGGCACCGCCGGTTCGCTCCCGGGCGGCAGCAGCGCCTTCTGCAGCTTCGCCACAGCCTTATGCTGGAGCGCCTTCACGTTCCCTTCCCGCTTGCCGAGCGCTTTCGCCGTCTCGGCGATCGACAGGCCGACGGCGAAGCGCAGCGCGATCACCTCGCGTTGCGCTTCGGGCAACTCCTGCGCGGCCCGCCGGACTTCCTCCAGCGTGATGCGATCTTCGACCGTCGCCGCGGGACCGTCGCGCCAGTCGACCATCTCCTCGCTCAGCGCCGCTGCCGGTCCGCCACGCTGGATGTTGCGCCGGAAGTGCGTCGCGACATGGTTGTGCGCGATCCGGAACATCCACGACGAGAACGGGACATCCTTCCAGCGAAAGCCCGCGATCGCGCCCAGCATCTTCAGGAAGACCTCCTCCGTGAGGTCCTCCGCCTCCGCCGCGTTGCCGACGCGCGCGACCATATAGCGGTAGACGCGCGGCATGTACCAGTCGTAGAGGTCGGCGAGCGCCTGCTGGTCGCCCAGGCGCGCCTGGTCGACCGTCGCCCGCTCGAGCTCCGCGGGTACGGCCTGGATGGCGGGTACGTCCAACCCGGGTGCCTCGATTCTGAGCAAGGGAGCCAAGGTTATGGTACCCGCTGGTATTCGAAGCCGTCCACGTACGTCGCCTCATGCATCAGTAGAACGCTCGGACATACAAAAGGTTAACGCCCCGGCGCTGTTCCCTGTATACGAATTCGCAAGATGCCCCTCCGCCGAAGGTCGGAGGCGTACTTCGGGCGATCGCGCGATTCGGAGAGCCGCGTCTGCTGCCCATACTGGGGCGTGGAAGGCAAGGCCGTGGCGGACGACATCATCACGATCCTGCTCGTCGGTAACCAGCCGGACATCCGGCGGGGGCTGCGGATGCGCCTGGGCCTCGAACCGGACATCCGCGTCGTCGGCGAGGCGGGCGACAGCGCGGCGGCGCTGGCGATGGCCGAGGACCTCGCCCCGAAGGTCGTGCTGGTAGACGCCGAGATGGCCGGCCACGACGGCATCGGCGCCGCAGCGGAGCTGGCGCGGCGGGCGCCATGCTCGCGCGTGGTGGTGCTGACGCTGCGCGATGACGCCGCCGCGCGGGCGGCCTGCGCCGGCGCCTGCGCCCTTGTCGCCAAGCACGAGATCGAAAAGCTGATGGCGGCGGTCCGCGGCGAAGCGGCGGCGGGCGCAGCGCCGTAGACGCGCTCGATGGCCGCGGGAGCAGGCCCCCTCTGCGCCCGCAGCGGCGTCCTTGGCGGACTCCGCCTGCAATCGCAGCGACGGGCACACCCTGTCGCGTCGCCCGAAAACGCGAGAGGCCCCGGATTCCGGGGCCCCTGTCGTTAGCCTGCGAGCTGCGTTAGCAGCAGCTCTTTGCTTCCCCGCCGCCATCGGCGGTCTGGAAGCTTGACCCGCACGCGCAGCCCTTGACCGCGTTGGGGTTGAAGATGGTGAAACCCGACTTCATCAGGTCATCGACATAGTCGATCTCGGCGCCCTGCATGAGCGGGAGGCTCTGCGGGTCGACGAGGACCGTCACGCCGGCCGATTCGACGACGGTGTCGCCTTCCTCGCGTTCGGTGGCGACGGCCATGCCGTACTGGTAGCCCGAGCAGCCGCCGCCGACCACGAACACGCGCAGCGCGGCATCTGGATTCCCGCGCTCCTTGAGCAGCGCGATCGCCTTTTCGGCGGCCTTCTCCGTGATCGTCACCGGCGCCTGGATCTCCTGGACCATGTCGGGCTCCCTTTCCTCCCGGGCGCCGGCGGCGCCCGATTTAGCAGGTTTCCAGTGAGTATATCGGCCGAAGCGCAGGCCTTCAACGGCCATCCGGCCCGACTATCGCGCCGCCGCTTCGTCTGTCGTGCTGCCGCCATCTGGCCCGTTGGCGAGCAGCGCATCGTACACATCGGATACGGCGTCGGCGACGTTCGCCCAGCGGAACCGCTCGACGGCCTGGCGCGCGGCCTGGCCGAAGCTGGCGCGCAGCTCGTCGTTGTCGAGCAGGAGTTCGAGCCGCTCGGCGAACGGCTCCGGGCACCGCCACGGGATGAGATACCCCGTCTGGCCGTCGCTGATCGTGCTCGTCAGCCCGCCCACGCGCGAGGCGACAACCGGCGTGCCGCAGGCCATCGACTCCACCGCGACGAGCCCGAAGCTCTCGTAGTACGACGGCACGACGCAGACGTCGGCGGCGTTGTAGTACAGCGGCAGCTTGCCGTGCTCGACCGCGCCCACGAACGACACGTGGTGGTCGATGCCGAGCCGCTCGGCCAGCTCGCGCAGCTGGTCGACTTCCGCCGCGGCGCGCGCGTCCCCGCCCACGATCAGCACCTTGAAGTTCTCGTCGTCGTGCAGTTGCGCCGCCGCGCTGATCAGGATGTCGATGCCTTTCAGCGGCTCGATCCGGCCCACGAACAGGATGATGCGCTCGCCCTCGCGGAGGCCGAGCGCGAGCCGCGCCTGCCGCTTGTCCGATGGCGTGAACAGGTCGAGGTCGACACCGCATGGCACGACGTTGATCCTCGCCTCACCCGCGCCGTAGAGCGATGTGAGCAGGCGCTTCTCGTGATCGCTCGCGACCACGATGGCGCTCGCAGCTCCGGCGATCGCACGCTCCGCGGCGATACGCGCCGGCGGCTCCGACTCGCTGAGCCGCGCGCGCATCTTCACTTCGGCGAGCGTGTGGAACATCACGACGTGCGGCGCGTCCCACGCTGCCGCGAGCTGCGCGCCGGCGACACCGGACATCCAGTAATGGCTGTGCACCAGGTCGTACGCCGCTCGGTCGCGCGCGGCGAAGGCGCGCACGTTGCGCTCGAACTCGTCGAGATGCAGCGCGATCGCTTCCTTCTCGATGGTCCGCGCCGGACCGGCATCGACGTGGATGACGCGCGCATTCGGGCCGATCGGCTGCACTTCGGGCGCGCCCGCGGAATCGCGGCGCGTGTACACGTCGATCGCGTAGCCGCGCGCGCCGAGCTCGCGGCTCAGCTCGCGGACGTACACGTTCATGCCGCCGGTCTCGCGGCCGCCAAGCGTCGCCAGCGGCGAGGTGTGCGCGCTGATCACCGCCACGCGGCGGCGGCCTGTCGCCGGGCGCCACGCCGTCGTCATCGCTTCAGCACCAACCGGTACACCTGCTGATCCTTCCCGCCGAGGTCGTACTTGTACGGCTCATCGCCCCGCATGAAATCGACGCAACTGCGCCCCGCGCCGATGGCATCCTCGATCAGAAGCGCCTTCGACATGAGCCCGACGGCGTAGTGCGAGTAGGCGGGGTCGTAGCCGCTATTGTACATGTAGAGCTGCCCGCCGATGTCGAAGTTGAGCACGCTGGCGACGGGCACCGAGTCGAGCGTAAGAAAGTAGAAGCGCAGCATCCCTTCCCCGGCCATCGCGGCGACGACGTCGCGGAAGAACGCCTCCATGCCCGGCCGGTCGAGGAACTCCTCCTTGTGGTGGTTGCTGATGCGCATCATCCGGAAGAGCTCGTCGAGCATCGGCAACGCGTCGCCGGCTGACGTGATGACGCGCAGTTGGGCGTCGCCACCGCTCGCCAGGCGGCGGAGCTTACGGCGCAGCTCGTGGCGGTCCTTCTTGCTCAGCCCGCCGAGGTAGGCATCCCACGATTCGGCGAGCTCGACCATCGGCGCGAGCGCTTCGTCGTGACGCTCCGTCGCGAAGCCGGCGGCAACGCCGGCAGCCGCCAGCGTCGGCGAGCTCGAGCGCAGTCCGCGCAGGTCCACCTCACGCACGCCATCGGCCGCGAGCCCGTCGAGCATCGACGCCATGAACGGCGCCTCGAACCCCGGCGTCACGACGACATCCATGTAGTCGCAGATGGAGTAGTGGCCGATGAACTCGGCGCGCTCGCCATCGATCAGAAGCGGCGCGACGCCGATGAGCCGCTCACCGTCGCGCGCGGTGAGAATCCGCGCATCGCGGCCGGCGCCGAAGTGGTCGAGCCACGTGCGCTGGAACGCCGGCGTCGCGAACGGGATCGGCGAAGGCGTCTGTGCGAGCAGTCCTGCCCACTCGCCGCTGACGCGGTCGAACGCCTCATCGCGGACCACGAGGGTCATGAGCCGCGCACCAGCGACAGGAACTCCGAGCGCGTCACCTCGTTCTTCCGGAACGTGCCGCGCGTCGCCGACGTGATCATGCGGCTGCCGGGTTTGCGCACGCCGCGCTGCGTCATGCACAGGTGCTCGGCCTCCATGACGACCGCAACACCGTCGGGCTCCAGCACGTCCATCAGCGCATCGGCGATCTGGCTCGTGAGCCGCTCCTGCAGCTGCGGCCGCCGCGCGTAGCCGTCGACGAGCCGCGCCAGCTTGCTCAGCCCGACGACCCTTCCATCGGGGATGTACCCCACCGCCGCCACGCCGTGGAACGGCATGAAGTGATGCTCACAGACGGAATAGAACGGGATGTCCTTCAGGATGACCATCTCGTCGTGGCCGACCTCGAAGCCCACGCGCAGGTGGTCACGCGGGTCAGTGCCCAGGCCATCGAACAGCTCGGCGTACATGCGGGCGACGCGATCCGGCGTGCTGCGCAGGCCCTCGCGACCGGGGTCCTCGCCCAGCGCCTCGATCACCTCGCGCACGGCGCGGGCGATCCGGTCGAGGTCGAGAGGCGAGGCTGCGGCGTCGTGTTCGATGTCGTGGATGGTCATGGGCGTCCGGCCACCGTACCGGCGTATCTGGCGGCGCATGCAAGGCCTGCCTTGCGGCACGAAAATGCTAGCACAGGGCACATGCGCGCGCCCAAACCGCACCGTGCCCCTATAGTGACGGCACGGGAGCCCGCATGACCGTCCCACGCACGTTCGCAACATTCCTCTCCGAGCTGGCGCCGGCATCCGAGGCCGCCATCTCCCGCCTCGCCGCGCTCGATGACGGGCGGCATCCGCCGCTTGGCGACCTGCGGCGCGCGCTCGGAGCGCACCTCGACCTGTCGCAGGCCGGCCGCGCCGCGCTGGCGCAAGGCACGGACATCGAGCGGGCAGGCGAGGGCGAGCTCGTCGCTCTGCTCGACGCGATGTACCGCGCGATCGCGTCCCCGCGGATGGTGCGCGGGACGGTCGACGCGTCCGGGTTCACCGCCACGCACAGCGGGGGCCCGCTGCGCCTGCGCGAGGGCGAGCGTCTGCGCCTGTTCGTGTTCGCGGACAACCGCACGGACGGGGGCATTGAGTTCTCCGCCGAGACGCACGGCGAGGGGATCGGCGGCTGGATCGAGCCGGGCCGCACCGGTTCCGCGCTGCTCGACGCCGGCGCGATGCCCGCGGGGTCGTACCTGCTGCCGGTGATGCTCGTCGCCGGCGGCCAGCCGTCGACGGTCGACCTGCCTGTCGAAGGCGCCCGCGCCGGCACGCTCTCTCTGCGCATCGTCGACGCGGCGACGGGGGAGACGTGCGCCGCCCGCGTCTACCTGCGCGACGACCTGGGCGAGGCGTGGCCCGACGGCGCGACGGTCCGGCGCGACGAACGCGGGGAACTGTGGTTCCACGCCGACGGCTCGTTCGAGGCGCTGATCAGCGGCACGGCACTGCTGCGCGTCCACCGCGGCATCGAGTACGACGCGCTGGAGCTGCGGGTGGCGGTGCCCGCGGACGGCCACGCCTCGGCGGAGGCGCGCCTCGAGCGATGGTCCGACATGGCGCTCGACGGATGGTACAGCGGCGACGTGCACGTCCACCTGCATTACGGCGGCGAGTACGCGCTCACGGCGGAGGACGCGTCGCTCGCGCAACGCGGCGAGGACGTGCACTTCATGAACATGATGGTCGCGAACTCCAACAGCGGCGTGGTGCTCGACCGCGAGCGCTTCGACGGCGCGCCGCACACGTTGAGCGGCCCGCGCCACATCCTGCGCTGGGGCGAGGAGTACCGCAACAACCTCTACGGGCACATGTGCATGTACGGCATCGACGCGCTCGTCGAGCCGATCTACAGCGGGTTCGCGCACAGCGCGCACGCGCACGATGTGCCGGCGAATGCCGTCGCCGCCGCGAACGCGCGCGACGCCGGCGGCACGATCTCGTACGCGCACCCGATGTTCGCGAGCGGCGACCTCGGCCGCGTATTCGCGCGGGAGTCGCTGCGCAGCGTCGAAGCGAAGGAGATGCCCGTCGATGCCGCGCTCGGGCGCATCGATGCGATCGACCTGCTGTCGTATCCGGGCAGCGCGGACGACACGGCGGCACTCTGGTATCGCATGCTCAACTGCGGCCTGCGCCTCGGGGTGGCGGCGGGCACCGACACGTTCATGAACGTCTACGACTCGTCGGAGTTGCTCGGGTTCGGCCCGCACCACAGCAATCCACCGGGCGGCCAGCGCGTATTCGCGCGGGTCGGCGGCGCGTTTACAACGGCATCGTGGTGCGACGCCGTCCGCGGCGGCCGCACGTTCGTGACCAACGGCCCGATGCTGGCGCTGTCGTGCGGCGGCGCACAGATCGGCGACACGGTCGAGGCACGCGCGGGCGACGTGCTTCGCGTCGACGCCGAGGCCGGGAGCCGCGCGCCATTCGAGGTGCTCGAGTTGGTCCTCAACGGCGAGACGGTCGCATCGATCAGCGCCGAAGGAGGCCTGTCGGCCACGATCGCGTTCGACCTCGCGGTCGAGCGTTCGTGCTGGGTCGCGCTGCGGGCGCGGGGCGCGGCGCATCCGCTGGCGCTCGGCGGCGCGGTATATGCGCACACGAGCCCGATCTACATCAGCGCCGGCGGGCAGCCGCAGCGCAGCGCGGACGATGCGGCGTACCTGCACGAGTGGATCGAGCGGCTCATCGCCGTGACGCGGGAGAACGGCCAGTTCGCGAGCGCGGCCGAGCGCGACGACGTCATCGCGCTGTTCCGCGAGGGGCAGCGGTACTACACGGTGTAATCGGCGAGGTCGAGCTCCGGTTCATCGACGTCGCCCGCCACGCGCAGCGCGTAGTACGCCACGCCGCCCGCCGATGCGAGCGTCACCAGCCGGCCGAGCGCCGGCAGCTTGCGGAACGCGATGATCGTGGAGACGAAGTCCGCGGCATCGGTGAGCGCTGCCGCTTCGAGCCAGCCGCGCACCGGGCGGCCGCGCCGGTACGCCATCAGCAGCCCCAGGCCGAGCGCGGCATCGCGCGCGCCCGTCGCGCGCACGGCGAGGCTCGCCCCGGCGCGATCGGCGTCGGCGCCGATCCAGCGGCGTCCGAAGCGTCGCGGCGACAGCATCAACGCGATGCCGAGCCCGAAGCGCCCGGCGGCGGTAGCGATGGCGAACGCGCGCGCATCCATGCGCTTATGGTAACGCACGCAGTCGCGGTTCCATGCAAAGTGGTGGTGGGAAAATATTCCCGTCCCGGTTGACCCGTTATTGGTTCAGCTAGCGGCGCAGCGCCTTTACACTTCGCCCGTCCTGGTGTGGTGTCCTCCACCTCACACGTAACTGACTGGAACAACTGAATACGTGAAATACCCGATCACGGTGACGGCCGATGGGTACGCCCCTCGCCGACAGCGGATCGCCGCGTCGCTGTCTCTCAGCGACGCCGGGCGCTTTGCGCTGCGGCACTGGGGTTTGCTCGCTGCTCTCGCCTTTACCTTCGCCGTCCATCTGCCGACGCTCCGTTACTTCTTCGACGGAGACGACTTCGTCGTACTCGGCAGCGTCGAGTACCTCGGCGCGACGGGCTACGTGCGCGACACGTTCCTCATGCGCGACATCGTGCCGAACTGGCGGCCGCTCACCGGCGCGGTGTACGCGGTGGAGTGGAACGTGTTCGGCCTCAACGCGACGGCGTGGCGCGCGTTCAACCTCTCGGTGCACATGTCATCGATGGTCGTCCTGTACACGCTCGTCGCGCGCGTGACGCGGCGGCCGTCGATCGGCGCGGTCGCGGCGCTGGTCTTCGGCGTGTCGGGCGCGCATTTCGACACCGTCACGTACATCACCGCGTTGCCGCACGTGCTCGCGACATTCTTCATGCTCGCATCGCTGCTGGCGATGGTCTCCTACACGCAGGACGGCGAGCGCAACAAGGCGGCGTACGCGCTCTCGTTCGCGCTGTTCACGCTCGCCTTCCTCGCGAACGAGGGTGCGTTCGTCTACGCGCCGGTGATCGTCGGAGCGTACGCCGCCTTCGCCGCGCGGCGCTGGTTGCGCGCGCCGCAGCGGCTCGTGCTGCACGCCATCCCATACGTCGCGCTCGCCTCGGGCTGGCTCTTGTTTTACGAAGCGTGCGACTGCCAGCAGCTCAAGTTCGAGGGCTACTTCTGGGGCGCGCACGTCTTCAGCAACTACGCCGTCTACTTCTCGTGGATCGCGTTCCCCGCGCGCGCGATGCCGCTCGACCCGGACGCGATGCGCTGGGCGATCGCCGCGGTCGTCGCGACGGCGCTGCTCGCGGCGGTGGTGCGCGGGCCGAACATCGCACGCGTGGCGGCGCTCGGCATCGTGCTGGCGCTGCTGCCGTTCGTGCCGGTCGAGATCTGGACGGCGTCGCGGTACAGCTATGCGTCGGTCGCGTTCTTCGCGATTGTGGCGTCGATCGCCGCGTACTGGGCGTTCGACCGCGCGCGCTCGTCGCACCCGCTGGCGCGCGTGCCGGCGACGCTCGTCGCGCTGGCGTTCGTCGCCGCGGTCGCGGGCCTGTACGCGTGGCAGTCGTACGCGCAGGACGCGCGCTCCGGCCGCGGCACCGAGCGCTGGGAACTGCTGGTGAACGAGCTGCGGGACACCTACGCCGACGTCCCGGATGGCACGACGATCTACATCGTCGGCGGGCCGTGGACGAACCCGATGGAGCAGTACACGTGGGTGCCCTCCGTCGCGCGCACCGTCTACGGCGACGCGGCCGCGTTCGCCATGCCCGCCGAGGCGTACCGGCTCGACCCGCCGGACACGCGCCAGGCGCTGTTCCTGCAGTGGACGGGCAGCGGATTCGAACCTATCGAGCCTCAGCAGGTCCTCGGCGAGCGATAGAGAAGCTTCACAGACATCTCCGGTTCACTGATTGCGCGTGACCTCGTCGTCGCGGCAATCTACGCGCAGGAGCCGCCCTTCAGGCGGCGCAGGGAGGTGCGCATGCCCGTCGTTTCCACGCTCCGGCGAACCACCACCGTGACCGCCGCCGACGACTTCGCGCAGCGGCAGGCCGCGCTGCTCTCGCGCCTGATGCCACTGCTCGAGGGCCAGCCGGGCTTCCTCTCCCACGAGATGCGGCAGGAGGATGCCGGCGGCATGGTCGAGGTGACGCGCTGGGCATCGATGGACGAATGCCGCGCGTACCTGCGCAACGGCGGCGCAGCCATGGCGGCGACCATCCTCGACGCGTTCTTCCCCACCGCCGCGTATCCCGACGGCACGTGGGTGCGCGAGAACACCGCAGAAGCGACCGCCTGACGCGGCGAGGAGGCACCGGCATGGCACAGGCACCCGTCGCCCAGGCGCCCGCTGAGAATCCCTACGACACCGCCGTCGCGCAGTTCAACGCCGTCGCCGAACGCATCGGCGTCGACGAGGGGCTGCGCGAGGTGCTGCGTCACTGCAAGCGCGAGTTCACCGTCAACTTCCCGGTCCAGATGGACGATGGTTCGATCCGCGTGTTCACCGGCTATCGCGTGCACCACAACGAGGCGCGCGGCCCGGTGAAGGGCGGCCTGCGCTACGCGCCATACGTCTCGATCGATGAAGTGCGCGCGCTGGCGATGTGGATGACGTGGAAGTGCGCGGTCGCGGGCCTGCCGTACGGCGGCGCGAAGGGCGGCGTCGTCGTCGACCCGCGCGCGCTCAGCATCCGCGAGCTGGAGCGCCTGACGCGGCGCTTTACGGCCGAGATCGTGATGCTCATCGGCCCGGACGAGGACGTGCCGGCGCCGGACATGGGCACCGACGCGCAGATCATGGCGTGGATCATGGATACGTACAGCATGATGCACGGCCACTCGACGCCCGCCGTCGTCACCGGCAAACCGGTGCCGATCGGCGGCAGCAGCGGGCGCTACGAGGCGACGGGGCGCGGCGTGATGTTCATCACGCAGGAAGCGTGCCGCGAGAGCGGCCGCACGCTCGAAGGGGCGACGGTCGCGGTCCAGGGTTTCGGCAACGTCGGCAGCGTGGCCGCGAAGCTGCTGGCCGAGAACGGCGCAAAGATCGTCGCCATCAGCGACGCGCGCGGCGGCATCTACAACGAGCGCGGCGTCGGCGACATCGGCGCCATGATGGAGCGGGCGCCGGCGCGCGGCTTCCTTCCCGACGTGCCCGGCAGCACGCGCATCACCAACGAGGAACTGCTCGAGATGCCGGTCGACATCCTCATCCCGGCGGCGATCGAGGGGCAGATCCACGCAGGCAACGCCGACCGCGTCCGCGCGAAGATGGTCATCGAGGCGGCGAACGGCCCGACCACGCTCGAGGGCGACCGCATCATGGAAGGCAACGGCGTCTACGTCGTGCCGGACATCGTCGCCAACTCGGGTGGCGTGATCGTGTCGTACTTCGAGTGGGTGCAGGACCTGCAGTCCTTCTTCTGGGAGGAGGACGAGGTCAACCAGCGCCTGGAGCGGATCATCAAGAAGTCGTTTCGCGAGGTCGCCAGCCTGCGCAACGGCGGCGGCATGACGCTGCGCGAGTCCGCCTACACGCTCGCCGTGCAGCGCGTGGTCGAGGCGACACGCGTGCGCGGCATCTTCCCGTAGGCTACGGCGGCGCGATCGCCGGCGCGCGGACATCGGCGGCCGGCGGCAGTTCGTACGCGTAGAAGTCGAGCCGCCCGTTCGTGAAGTGCGAGCGCTCCGTCCCCTCCGGGTACCGGCTGCGCAGCGCTTCGATGAGCGGCGTGTACTCGCCTAGGAGCACCGCCGCCGCCGGGCGCGCGCGGTCGAACTGCTCGATCGAGCCGTCGTGCCCGCTCCATTCGGCCGACCGATCCTCGCCGGGAACACCCGGCGCGAGGAACGCGCGCGTCTCGAGGCGATAGGGGTGCCGCTCGCTGTACAGGTACACCATCGTGCCATCGGGCAGGCGGCGCATGTACTCGCTCGCCGCCGTGATCTGCTGGTGGTACACGAACCGCACCCACCGATCGGTCCGCCACGGCCAGAAGTAGTCGCGCACCGTCAGCGCGGCGACCATCGTCAGCGCCGCGGCGGCGACGCCGACGGCGATCGCGGGCCGCTCACGCGCCGCCGCGCGCACGATCGCCGCGAGTGGCAGCGAAGCAAGCAGCATGGCGAACGGGGCGGCGGCGAGCGGCTGCCGCACGATCGATTCGGTCGAAGGCACCGCCGGCAACGGGATGATCGCGACGCAGCAGAGCGCCGCGAGCAGCGCCGGTTCACGCCAGCGCCGCAGCGCCATCAGGAAGCCCGCGAGGAACAGCAGCAGCGTCAGCGGATCGAACATCGGGCGCATGCCCGTGCCGTCGATGGGGTCGCGGTCGGCGTCCCAGGCGTACGACCGCGCGAAGGTCCACGCCTGTTCGGCGAGCATCCGCGCCTTGCCGGGCACGTCCTCATCGCGGTACGCGGCGGTCTGCGTGATCCGCTGACCCTCGTAATGGTCGAAGTGCTCCCAGTAATACACATCCGGGTCGGACAGGTAGCGGATGAACGGGAGCGCGACGATCGCCGCGCAGGCGAACATCAGCGCCGCACCGCGGAGCCACCACGCGAAGTCCGGCGTCGCGCGCAGCCGCAGCGCCATCAACGCAGCGAACACGGCGACGGCGACAAGTGCGATCGGATAGACGTTGTACGTGTATACGCCGAGCCCGAGGAGCGCGCCGGCCGGCACGAACCACATCGCGCGCCGCGTGCGCAGCGCAATGGCGACAAACAGGAGCGCCGCGAGCACGACGGTGCCGTAGGAGATCGACCAGTGCGCGACGCGGCTGTACAGCAGGTGCCAGTACGACACCGCGAGCAGCGACGACGCGAGCGCGGCCTCGAGCCGGCCGAGCATGATCCGCGTGAACGCGTACAGCAGCGGCGCCGCGGCCACACCGACGAGCGCGAGCGGCAGACGCATCGCGAACGCGGTGTCGCCGAACAGCCAGACCGACGGCGCCGTGAGGTAGGCGTGTCCGGTCGGCTGACCGAGCGCGGCGTGCGTATAAACGCCGATCCACCCTTCCTCCAGCACGCGACGCGCGTCGAGTCCTACCTGCGCCTCGTCCGGGTGCACGCCATACGGGATATCGCCGAGCATCGCCAGCCGGAGCGCGGCGGCAGCGGCGGTGATGAGCGCGCACAGCGCGACATCGGTCGCGAGCGGGCGCGCCGCGAACCAGCGCCACGCCGCGAGCGCGGCGCTCACAGCTCGAACGTCATGCGTACGCGCGCCCCGCGGCCCGCGGCCCACCCCGCCATCGCCAGCAACTCCCGCAGCCGCGGCTCGAGGTCCGGCGCCACCGCGACGAGCGCGTCGACCTCCTGGTCGCCCGACGCGAGCACGTCGATCCCCCGCCGGATGGCCGCGGCGAGCGGCGCGGCGTCCTGCCACACGCGGTCAAGCTCCACCTGGTCGGCCTCCTCCTCGACATCGCGGTCGGCGAATGTCGTGAGCGGTTCGAGATCGATCTTGTAGCGGCCGCGCAGGACGAGCGCGAGCTTCGACAGCTCGTGCTGCGCCCCGTAGCGCGTCGAGAACGCGAACGAGAGGAAGTGGACGAGCACATCGGCCGGGGCGGTGAAGCCGGTGGGGCAGGGCTCGCCGGCGTCGGTCTCGAAGAAGAAGCGGGACACGGCCCATCGTAGCACCGGAAGGCGCGCCGGTGGGTGAGCCGGGACGCCGGGCACGCCGCCGGATGCCGCCTCGCTATACTGACCGCGATCACGCCGGACCCCCGACAACGAAAGGAACCCCGCTTGGCCATCGAATGGCAGGTATCGCAGCTTGCGAACGGCATGCGCGTCGTCACGACGCCGGTGCCGACGGCGCAGTCCGTCAGCGTCAACGTGTTCGTGGGAATCGGCTCGCGCGGCGAGACGCCGCGCACCAACGGCCTCTCGCACTTCATGGAGCACATGCTGTTCAAGGGCACGGAGCGCCGCCCCGATGCGATCATCATCGCCGAGGCGATCGAGGGCGCCGGCGGCGTGCTCAACGCGTACACGTCGAAGGAGCTGACCTGCTACTGGAACCAGGTGCCCGACGACCGCCTGGCGACCGCGATGGACGTGCTGGCCGACATGTACCGCAACTCGGTGCTCAAGGCCGAGGAGATCGAACGCGAGCGCACGGTCGTGCAGCAGGAGATCCGCCGCGCGTTCGACCAGCCCGGCGCATGGGCATCGGAGTTGCTGCAGCGGGCAACCTACGGCGACCAGCCGATCGGCTGGCCGATCGCCGGCACGCTCGAGACGGTGGAGGCGATGCAGCGCGGCGACTTGGTCGAGCACGTCGCCACGTACTACGTGCCGTCGAACACCGTGCTGAGCGTCGCCGGCAACACGACACACGAGCAGGTGATGGCGCACGCGGAGCAACTGTTCGCCGGCCTGCCGCCGGGCGGCGCGCCGAAGCCGCATGCCGCATCACCGGCGTTCGGGCCGGAGCGGGTCATCGTCGAAAAGCGCGAGATCGCGCAGTGCAACATCGGCATCGCGCTGCACGCGATCGCGAGGAAGGATCCGGATCGTTACCCGCTGATGGTGCTGAACACGATCCTGGGCCGCGGCATGAGCTCGCGGCTGTTCAAGGAGGTGCGCGAGCGCCGCGGGCTCGCGTACTCGGTCGGCTCCGGCGTCACGCGGTACACCGACGCGGGCACCATGACGGTAAGCGCAGGCGTCACGCTCGAGCACCTCGAAGAGGCGACTCGGGTGATCCGCGACGAGCTGATGAAGACGGCGACGGAGCGCGTCGGCGAGGATGAGGTGGCGAAGGCACGCGACTTCTCCACCGGCAACTTCCGCCTCGGGCTCGAGTCGACGATGGCGCTGGCGCAGCGCGCCGGCGAGTCGCTGCTCATGATCGATGAGATCGAGCCGATCGAGGACGTGGTCGCCGGAATCAGCGCCGTCACACCCGCCGACGTGCAGCGGGTGGCCCAGCGGCTGTTCCGCCCCGGCGGCTTCGCGATGGCGGTCGTCGGGCCGGGCGGCGACGCCGATACGCTGCGCGCGATCCTCGACGCGGCGTGACCGTGGAGCGGCATTTCACCGTCACCGGCTTCGTCGTCGACGAGGGCTGCCTGCTGCTGCACTGGCACCGCAAGCTTGGCATCTGGTTACCGCCTGGCGGACACATCGACACCGACGAGGACCCGGTGCAGGCGGTGCTGCGCGAGGTCCGCGAGGAGACGGGCATCGACGGAGAGATCATCGCGCACGCCGAGCCGTGGGACTTCCGCAACGTGGCGCAGCTGCCGCCGCCGCTCTCGATCATCGTCGCCGATGTCGGCGGCGACCCGCCGCACCAGCACATCGACATGGCGTACGCCGTGCGGCCGCGGCCCGGTGCGCCGCGCCAGGCTCCCGATGAGGATCACGGCTTCGTGCGGGTGACGGAGGACGCGCTCCTGCGCGATGTACCGCTGCCGGTCGCCGCGTGCGGGACCGACATCTCCGTGCCCCACGACGTGCGGGAGGTTGGGCTGCGCGCCCTCGCGCTCGCCCGCGCGCCGGCGGCGCAGTCCTCCTGATGGGCGCTCCGGCGGCGGGACCGGCCGCATCCGCCAGATTCGGATAACTGGCTATTTACCTACGCGATCAGCTGGCAATTTGACAAAATGTGGCCCCGGGGGGTTGCTTTTCGGGTGCCCGATTGAGTAGCATCCGCTGGTTGACACCCAGCCCGCCCGATTTGTATACTCACCCCAGGCTAGACAGAACCCCCTTGCCTGTACATCCCCATGCGTCCCTTCCGGAGGGACTATTTCTGTCATTAGAGGTTCTCGGTTCGTAACGCAGTTGCAGGAGCGCGCCCGGCATGACTGTCTCTACAGACATCGTCAGCAATAGGTCATTTGTCCCGCAGAGCAAGAAATCGTACGCGAAGATTGCACACGTGCTGGACATCCCGCACCTGATCCGCATCCAGCTCGACTCGTTCGAGTGGTTCAAGGCCGAGGGCCTGCGCGAGCTGCTCGATGAGATCTCGCCGATCGAGGACTTCACCGGCACGCGCATGAAGCTGCGCTTCCGCGACTACACGTTCGCGGAGTCGAAGCACACCGAGCTCGAGTGCCGCGAGCGCGACATGACGTACTCCGCGCCACTCAAGGTGTGGGTGGAACTCGAGGTCAAGGAGACGGGCGAAGTCAAGGAGCAGGAGCTCTTCATGGGCGACTTCCCGCTCATGACCGCGAACGGCACGTTTGTGATCAACGGCGCCGAGCGCGTCGTCGTCTCGCAGCTCGTGCGTTCGCCGGGTGTGTACTTCACGCTGGAGCAGGACCCGACGACGGGCCGCGCCCTGTGCTTCGGCAAGCTGATCCCGAACCGCGGCGCCTGGCTCGAGTTCGAAACGAGCAACAAGAACGTGCTCTCGGTCAAGGTCGACCGCAAGCGCAAGATCCCCGTCACCACGCTGCTGCGCGCGATCGACGAGCAGGAAGGCCTGCCGGAATCGGAGCTCGGCACCGACGAGCGGATCCTCGCCAAGTTCGCGGATATCGATGTCAATCCCGAGCACCCGTTCATCCAGGCGACGCTCGACAAGGACACGGCGAGCAACAAGACCGAGGCGCTGCTCGACTTCTACCGCCGCCTGCGCCCGGGCGACCCGCCGACGCTTGAAAACGCGCGCGGGCTGCTGAACTCGCTGTTCTTCAACCCTCGCCGCTACGACCTCGGGCGCGTCGGGCGGTACAAGCTCAACCGCAGCCTGGAACGTGACCCGGAGCACAAGATCCGCATCCTCGAGCCGGTCGACCTGGAGATGATCGTGCGGCGGCAGCTGCAACTGAATAACGGCAACGGCCACGCCGACGACATCGACCACCTCGGCAACCGGCGCGTGCGCGCGGTCGGCGAGTTGATCCAGAACCAGTTCCGCATCGGCCTCCTGCGCATGGAGCGCGTCGTGCGCGAGCGCATGACGATCATCGACCCGGACCAGGCGACGCCGAGCGCGCTGATCAACATCCGCCCGGTGGTCGCTTCGATGAAGGAGTTCTTCGGCGGGTCGCAGCTTTCGCAGTTCATGGACCAGACGAACCCGCTCGCGGAGCTGACGCACAAGCGGCGCCTCTCGGCGCTCGGCCCGGGCGGCCTGTCGCGCGACCGCGCCGGCTTCGACGTCCGCGACGTGCACTTCAGCCACTACGGGCGCATCTGCCCGATCGAGACGCCGGAAGGGCCGAACATCGGCCTCATCGGCTCGCTGGCCACGTACGGCGTCATGAACTCCTACGGGTTCATCGAGACGCCATACCGGCGCGTGATCAAGGACCTGCCCGCGAACTCGCCGGACTGGATCGAGCGCTTCCTCGCCGAGGACGTCGACGGGGTCGGCGACGCGGGCACGCAGATCGACGAGGCGCTGTCGAAGAAGCTCGCGCGGAAGGGCGAACGGCGCATCCGCGTGCGGCCGTTCGTCAGCGCGGACATCTCCTACCTGTCGGCGGATACCGAGGACAACTTCGTGATCGCGCAGGCGAACGCGCTGCTCGATGCGAAGAACCACTTCCTCGAGGAACGCATCGAGGCGCGCGAGGGCGAGCGCTTCCTGATGGAGCCGCCGGACCGCGTCGACTGGATGGACGTGTCACCGAAGCAGATCCTGAGCGTCGCGACGTCGCTGATACCGTTCCTGGAGCACAACGACGCGCCGCGCGCGCTCATGGGCTCGAACATGCAGCGGCAGGCGGTGCCCCTCGTGCGGCCGGAGACGCCGATCGTCATGACGGGCGTGGAGGCGCAGGCGGCGCAGGATTCCGGCCAGGTGATCCTGTCTGAAGGCCGCGGCGAGGTGCTGCGCGCCGACTCCCGCATGATCGTCGTGCAGTACGACGGCGAGGAGCAGCCCCGCGAGTACCCGCTGCTGAAGTTCGTGCGCTCGAACCAGGGCACGTGCATCAACCAGCGGCCGACCGTGCGGAAGGGCGATCAGATCATCCACGGCACGCCGCTCGCCGACAGCTCGTCGACCAACAAGGGTGAGCTCGCGCTCGGCCAGAGCGTGCTCTGCGCGTTCATGTCGTGGCAGGGCTACAACTTCGAGGACGCGATCATCCTGTCCGAGGCGCTGGTGCGCGACGACAAGTTCACGTCGATCCACATCGAGAAGCACGAGGTCGAGTCGCGCGACACCAAGCTCGGCCCGGAGGAGATCACGCGCGATATCCCGAACGTCGGCGAGGAGTCGCTCCGCGACCTGGACGAGAACGGCATCATCCGCATCGGCGCCGAGGTCAACTCCGGCGACATCCTCGTCGGCAAGATCACGCCGAAGGGCGAGACCGAACTGACCGCCGAGGAGAAGCTGCTCCGGGCGATCTTCGGCGAGAAGGCGCGCGAGGTGAAGGACACATCGCTGCGCGTGCCGCACGGCGAACGCGGCAAGGTCATCGATGTCAAGGTGTTCCGCCGCGAGACCCACGACGAGCTGCCCGCGGGCGTCAATGAGCTCGTCCGCGTGTCGATCGCCCAGCGCCGCAAAGTGTCGGAGGGGGACAAGATGGCCGGCCGCCACGGCAACAAGGGCGTCGTGGCGCGCATCCTGCCGGTCGAAGACATGCCGTATCTCGAGGACGGCACGCCCGTCGACATCATCCTCAACCCGATCGGCGTGCCGAGCCGCATGAACGTCGGCCAGGTGCTGGAGACGCACCTCGGCTGGGCGGCGAACTCGCTCGGCTTCCGCGCCGTGACGCCGGTGTTCGACGGCGCGACCGACCGGATGATCGAAGACGAGCTCGGCCGGGCATGGCTCGCCGAGCAGGCAGGCGCACGGCTCGCCGGCAACGGCAACGGTGAATCGCCGCTGATGTCGTACGAGCGGCTCGACCGCGACACGCTCACCGAGTGGCTGCGCGAGCGCGGCTACGAGGGCCGCGAGGTGCTCGATGACACGCGCATCGGCGCGGCCAAGCGCGCGTGCCTGGAGCTGTGGCTCGAGGAGATCGGCAAGCCGGTGCAGCGCGGCGCCGCCATGGACCGGCTCGACGAGGCGGTGAACGAGGCGGCCGCGGCCGGCTTCGCGCCGCCCACGTTCGGCAAGCAGGTGCTGTACGACGGCCGCACCGGCGACACGTTCGACCAGCCCGTGACCGTCGGCTACATCTACATGCTCAAGCTGGTCCACCTGGTCGAGGACAAGATCCACGCGCGCAGCACCGGCCCGTACTCGCTCATCACGCAGCAGCCGCTCGGCGGCAAGGCACAGTTCGGCGGCCAGCGCTTCGGCGAGATGGAGGTGTGGGCGCTCGAAGCATACGGCGCCGCGCACATCCTGCAGGAGCTGCTGACGGTGAAGTCCGACGACATCGTCGGGCGCGTGAAGGCCTACGAATCGATCGTCAAGGGCGAGGACGTGCTCGAGCCGGGTGTGCCGGAGTCCTTCAAGGTGCTCGTGAAGGAGCTGCAAAGCCTGGGCCTCTCGGTCGAGGTGCTCAACGAGAACGAACAGCAGGTGGAATTCGTGGAAGAGGGAGAGGGCGTGCCCGAGCTCGGCATCAACCTCTCCGGGTTCGAAGGCGAGGAACGCATCAGTGCTTGAGGTAAACGACTTCAACGCCGTCCGCATTTCGCTGGCTTCGCCGGAGCAGATCCGGTCGTGGTCGTACGGGGAGGTGACGAAGCCGGAAACGATCAACTACCGCACGCTCAAGCCCGAGAAGGACGGCCTGTTCTGCGAGAAGATCTTCGGCCCGACGAAGGACTTCGAGTGCTACTGCGGGAAGTACAAGCGCGTCCGCTACAAGGGCATCGTCTGCGACAAGTGCGGCGTCGAGGTGGCGCGCAGCAAGGTGCGCCGCGAGCGCATGGGCCACATTGAGCTCGCGTCGCCCGTCAGCCACATCTGGTTCGTGAAGGGCACGCCGAGCCGGCTCGGGCTGCTGCTCGATGTCTCGCCGCGGGCGCTGGAAGCGGTGCTGTACTTCGCGCAGTTCATGGTCACGAGCGTCGACGAGCACGCCAAGAAGCGCGCACTCGACCACCTGAAGGAAGAGATGGAGCGCGAGGCGGAGCGGCGCGAGAAGACGTTCACCGAACGCATCGCCGAGCTCCAGGGCCAGATCGCCGCCGCCGAGGCGGAGATCAAGGCCGACCGCGACCGCAAGCTCGCGACGATCGAAGCGGACCGCGAACGCCAGGCCAACGCGATCATGGAGCAGGCCGTCGAGACCGAGGCCGACCTCAAGGAGAACATCGGCAAGACGGCGCGCAAGGGTTACCGCATCGGCGACGCACTGATCGTCGAGCGCGGCACGGTGATCGAGAAGAGCCACACGACCGGGCTGAAGAAGGTCGCGCAGGAACGCGTCGCGGCGCTCGAGGACGACGTCAAGAAGAAGAAGTCCGACGTGAACCTCATGGCCGACGCCGCGCTGGAGCAGCGCCGCAACGCCGTGATGACCGAGCTCAAGCCGCTGGAAGAGCGCGTCGGTGGCGAGCGGCAGTCCGTCTACGCCGAGTACGACGAGCGGATCAAGGAACTCGAAGACCTCGTCGACCCGGCCGAGAACGACAAGATGATCCTGCTCCGCGAGCCGCGCTTCAAGGAGATGCAGGACCGCTACGGGAACGTGTTCGAGGCGGGCATGGGCGCCGAGGCGGGGCTCAAGGTCCTCGAACGCGTGAACATCGAGAAACTGCGCGAGAAGCTGCAGGTCGAGATCCACTCGACATCGGGGCAGCGGCGCAAGAAGGCGACGAAGCGGCTGAAGGTCATCGAGTCGCTGCGCAAGTCCGGCAACCACCCGTCGTGGATGGTGTTCACCGTGCTGCCGGTCATGCCACCCGAGCTGCGCCCGATGGTCCAGCTCGATGGCGGCCGCTTCGCGACGAGCGACCTCAACGACCTGTACCGCCGCGTGATCAACCGCAACAACCGGCTCAAGCGGCTGCTCGAGCTCGGGGCGCCCGAGATCATCATCCGCAACGAGAAGCGCATGCTGCAGGAGGCCGTTGACTCGCTGATCGACAACGGCCGGCGCGGGCGCGCCGTCGCGGGCTCGGGGAACCACAAGCTCAAGAGCCTGAGCGATATGCTGAAGGGCAAGCAGGGCCGGTTCCGCCAGAACCTGCTCGGCAAGCGCGTCGACTACTCCGGCCGCTCGGTGATCGTCGTCGGGCCGGAGCTGAAGCTGCACCAGTGCGGCCTGCCGAAGCGCATGGCGCTCGAGCTGTTCAAGCCGTTCGTCATGCACGCGCTCGTCAGCCGCGGGCTGGCGCACAACATCAAGAACGCAAAGCGGATCGTCGAGCGCGCGCGCCCCGAGGTGTGGGACGTGCTCGACGACGTGATCCGCACGCGACCGGTGCTGCTCAACCGCGCACCCACGCTCCACCGCCTCGGCATCCAGGCGTTCGAGCCGGTGCTGATCGAAGGCAGCGCGATCCAGATCCACCCGCTGGTCTGCACGGCGTTCAACGCCGACTTCGACGGCGACCAGATGGCCGTGCACGTGCCGCTCTCGCGCGAGGCGGTCGCCGAGGCGCGCCAGATCATGCTCTCGACGCACAACCTGCTGTCGCCGGGCTCCGGCGAGCCGATCATCGCGCCGACGCTGGACATGGTGCTCGGCTGCTACTACCTGACGCTGGAGCGCGCCGGCGCCAGGGGCGAGTACCGCGAGGTGAACGGCGCGCCGTCGGCCGGCTTCTACTCGAACGCCGAGCAGGCGCGCTTCGCGCACGAGATCGGCGAGCTCGGCCTGCACGCGAAGATCAAGGTGCGCGTGCCGTTCCGGAAGCCCGCCCGCCCGCGGCGCAAGGCAGAGACCGCCGCGCCCGCGGTGGACCGCACGCTCGCGCTGCCCGAAGCGCCCTCCTTCGATGGCGGCGACGAGGGCGGCGGCGCCAGCGAGTCGTGGACGGGCGCCGCCGTCGTGACGGCGGAGCAGGAGCCCGAGGAGCTGGCGCCCGCTGGCCCCGTGCGCACGGTGATCGTCGAGACGACGGTCGGCCGCCTGATCTTCAACGAGATCCTGCCGCAGGGCGTCGCGGCGGCCATCACGCCGGATGGCCTCGACTACCTCAACGCGAAGATGGACCGCGGCATGCTCAAGCAGGTCGTCGCGAAGTGCTACGACGTGCTCGGCAACGAGGACACGGCCGAGGTCGTCGACGACATCAAGCGCATCGGCTTCGAGTACGCCACGCAGTCCGGCATCACCATCGCCGTCAACGACCTGCGCGTGCCCGAGGAGAAGGCGAAGCTCATCGCCAGCGCCGAGGACGAGATCCGCGTCATCGACGACGAGTACGAGAGCGGGTTCATCACCGAGCAGGAACGCTACGACGCGACGGTCAAGGTGTGGACGAAGGCGACCGAGGACGTGAAGGGCACGATCCAGGATCAGCTCGACCGCTACGGTTCGGTCTACACCATGTCGATCTCGGGCGCGAAGGGTAACATCTCGCAGATCACGCAGATGGCCGGTATGCGCGGACTGATGACCGACCCCTCGGGCCGGATCATCGACCTGCCGATCCGCTCGTCGTTCCGCGAGGGACTGACCGTGCTCGAATACTTCATCTCGACGCACGGCGCACGCAAGGGACTCGCCGACACGGCGCTGCGGACAGCGGACTCGGGCTACCTCACCCGCCGCCTCATCGATGTGGCGCAGGACGTGATCATCCTCGAGGACGACTGCGGCACGCGCATGGGCGTGTGGCTGCAAAAGCCGGACCAGTCGGTGCTCGAGAAGTTCCGCGAGCGCATCGTCGGCCGCTACTCGGCGATGGACTTCGAGGACCCGGAGAGCGGCGAAATGCTCGCGGCGTTCAACGAGGAGATCGACGACGCCCGCGCCGCGCGTATCGACGAACTGGGGATCGACCGCGTGTACGTGCGCTCGCCGCTCACCTGCCAGGCGAAGCGCGGCCTGTGCCGCTACTGCTACGGCCGCAGCCCCGCGCGCGGCTCTCTCGTGACCGAAGGCGAAGCCGTCGGCATCGTCGCGGCGCAGTCGATCGGCGAGCCGGGCACGCAGCTGACGATGCGCACGTTCCACACGGGCGGCGTCGCCAGCAGCGTCGACATCACCAGCGGTCTGCCGCGCGTCGAGGAGCTGTTCGAGGCGCGCGTGCCCAAGGGACTCGCGCTCATCTCCGAGATCGACGGCATCGCCGAGATCGTGCGGGACGGCGAGCAGCGCCGCATCCGCGTGAAGAGCACCGAACTCTACAGCGACGAGTACGAGATCCCGAAGGGCGCCAGCCTGCTCGTGAAGAAGGACGACGTCATCGACCAGGGCACCGTGCTCGCGCGGCTGCCACAGCTCGAGGCGCCCGCGGCAGCGGCCGAGGACGAAGCCGCCGCAAAGAAGCCGAAGTCGCGGTCGAAGAAGAAGGCCGCGGAGACGCCGGAGATCCTCGAGGGCGACGTGGTCGCGCGGATCGGCGGGCGCGTGGTCATGCAGGGCCGCGACCGCGTCCAGATCGTGTACGAGGAGAAGGAAGAGCGCGAGTACGTCGTGCCGGCCGCCGCGCGCCTGCGCATCGAGAACAACGATCCCGTGCACGCCGGCCAGCAGCTCACCGAGGGCTCGCTCAACCCGCAGGACATCCTGCGGATCATGGGCCCCGAGCGCGTGCAGCTGTACCTGGTCGAGGAAGTGCAGAAGGTCTACCGCTCGCAGGGCGTGACCATCAACGACAAGCACATCGAGGTCATCGTGCGGCAGATGCTGCGCAAGGTGAAGGTCGACGCGCCGGGCGACACGCCGCTGCTGCCGAACGACATCGTCGACCGATTCGAGTACGAGGAGATCAACGCCCGCGTGCTCGCCGAAGGCGGCGACCCGGCGACCGCCGTGCCGGTGCTGCTCGGCGTGACGAAGGCCTCGCTCAGCACGAGCAGCTTCCTCGCCGCGGCATCGTTCCAGGAGACCACGCGCGTGCTGACCGAGGCAGCGATCAGCGGCCAGACGGACCACCTGCTTGGCCTCAAGGAGAACGTGATCATCGGCAAGCTGATCCCGGCGCGCGCGCCGATCGACCTGCCGCCGCCACCGGTCAAGGAGATCCCGCTGCCGGAAACGTTTGCGCTCGACGAAGGCGACGATCTCTTCGACGACGACGAGGAGGGCGGCGTGGCGGGCCTGCTCGGCGCGCTCGGCCTCGGCGAGTCCGAGGGTGAGCAGGACGGCGACACCGACATGCTCGACGAAGAAGAAGCGGAGATGGTCGAGATCGAGGAGCCGTCGGCAGCGGATCTGCTCGCCGACGACGACGAGGACGAGGACGTCATCGACATCGACGCCGAGCTCCCGTCCGAGGGCGCCAGCCTGCCGAAGGCGGTCGACGTGGACGAGGACAAGCCGGAAGTGTAGCCGGCCGGCCAACGGTGCAACGACGAAGGGAGCCTCGACGAGGCTCCCTTCGTGTCTGCGGGCGATTCGATTCCGCCTTGCCCGCTCCGGAGCATCGGCGCGGCGCGCGGTTAGCTCGAAGGGACACCCGGCGCATCGACGCCGGACGGCGCCCAGACGCCGGTGCCGGGGCGGCCGCCGAACCTCTCGCTGAGGTAGCGGTCCGCACGGATCGCCGCCGTCACGCCGTCGCCGGCCGAGGTCACCACCTGCCGCGCGGAGTTCGCGCGGATGTCGCCCGCGGCGAACACGCCCGGCACCGCGGTCTCCATCCATTCGTTGACGATGACGTGGCCGCCGGCGTCCATCGGCAGCAGGCCGCGCAGGTAGCCGCTGTTCGGCGTCAGGCCGATGAACACGAACAGGCCCGTGACGCTGAGCGTCTTGGTCTCGCCGGTGACGACGTTGCGCGTCCGCACGCCGGTCACCACGCGCTCGCCGAGCACTTCCTCGACGACGGTGCTCCCGACGAACTCCATCTTCGGGTTGGCGAAGGCGCGCTCCTGCAGGATCGCGCTCGCGCGCAGCGCGTCGCGCCGGTGGATCATGTACGCCTTCGCCGCATAGCGCGTGACGAAGAGCCCTTCATCGAGCGCCGCATCCCCGCCGCCGACCACGGCAACATCCTGGTCCGTGAAGAACGCCGCGTCGCACGTCGCGCAGTACGACACGCCGGCGCCGGTCAGGCGGTCCTCACCCGGCACGCCGAGCTTGTTGTGGTCCGCGCCGCCCGCGAGGATGACCGCCTTCGCGGCGTACTCGCCCTCGCTCGTGGTCACGCGGTGCAGCGCATCGCCAGGCGCGAGCGCGGTGACGTCGGCGGCGACGGTCTCGGCGCCGTACTTCGTGGCCTGCGCGTGCATTGCGGCGGCGAGCTCGTAACCGTTGATTGCGTCGATGCCCGGATAGTTCTCGACATCGCCGGTGAGCGAGATCTGGCCGCCGACGACCTTGCGCTCAACGACCAGCGTGCGCCGCCGCGCGCGGCCGGCGTAGAGCGCCGCAGCGAGCCCGGCCGGCCCGCCGCCGACGATGACGATGTCGTATTCGCGCGATGCGCCTTCGGGCGCTGCCATGGCGTCCTCCCGGACATGCGCGACGCCGGCGTGCTGTCCCGCCGGCGTCGCTGGGTCGGTGGCCCGCCGCATCGCCCTCATTCGACACGGCCGGCCGGTGCCGTGCCGTTACAGCACCGCGTCGAGGCGCTCCTTGAGGTCGCGCTTCGGGCGGAAGCCGACGATCTGGCCGACCGGCTGGCCGCCCTTGAAGACGAGCAGCGTCGGGATACTGCGGATGCCGTACTTCGAGGCGGTGACGACGTTGTCGTCGGTGTTGAGCTTCACGAACTTCACCTTGCCGTCGTACTCCTGCGACAGCTCGTCGACGACCGGCGCCACCATGCGGCACGGGCCGCACCACGGCGCCCAGAAGTCCACCAGCACCGGCGTCTGCGCGTCCAGCACTTCCGCCTTGAAGTCCGAGTCAGTTACGTCGTAGGGCTTGGCCATCTTCCTGGAACCTCTCTCTTCTCTCTGCAGCCGGGCGATTGACACCCTGTCCGACGCCACTATAAGATACCCCCAAGGGGTATGTCAAGGCGATGCCCGACCGACGAGCCCCGGGGAGGATGCGATGACCACCGAGACGGCTGAGCGGGGCGCCGTAGCGCAGCTCCAAACCGACATCGGCAAGCGCCTGCGCCGCATCGAGGGCCAGGCGCGCGGGGTGCTGAAGATGCTCGACGAAGGCCGCGACTGCGAGGAGATGATGACGCAGACGATGGCCATGCGCAGCGCGCTCGACCAGGTGGGCGCGCGGCTGATGCAATACCACCTCGAGCGCTGCCTGCTCGAAGGCTTCGACTGCGACGAGGAGCGGATGGCGCGCCTGCGCTCTGCGCTCACGCTGTGGACGCGGTTCGGCCAGCCGGCGCCGGCAATGACCATCCCGCCGTACGAGGACTAGCGGCCAGGGGGTGCGGCGTCCGCTCGCGTCGCCTCTTCGAGCAAGATCCACGAGCGCGAGTCGACGGGGATCCAGTCGTGGATCGCCAGTCCGTTGAGTTCGCCGCCGGTGCTGATCAGGCAGCGGAACGTCATGCGCCCGATGCCGGGCTGATCCCAAACGATCGGGTAGTTCCAGCGGATCTTGTACCGGTGGTGCGCGGGCGCATCCTCCCAGATCTTGCCGAGGCGCGCGACGTACCTCGGGTCGCCCTTGAGGAAGTGCTCGAGCACGGCGGCGAAGTACGGCGAAGGCGCCTCGACCTGCTCCTGCGTGCGGTGGAACGTCTTGAACATGCGGGCGATCGCGGCCATCGCCTCGTCCCAGTTCGCGCAGCGGTCAGCGAAGCGGGGGAGGCTGGCGATGCTGAACAGGTTGCGCTCGACGGGGTCGAGGAACTCCTTCGTCATGTCCACCGACCACACGGCCTGGGCGGCGGCGTTGGCGGACATCACCTCGCCCCGCTCGCTGGCGATGAACGCCGGCCAGCCGTAGGCCGCGACTTCGGCCGCCGCCTCCTCGGGCGTCAGCGACCATTCGTCGATGTCCTGCGGGCGCATCTCGACGCCGTCAGGGGCGAAGCCGGCGGCGAATAGGATGCGGTTGCGCCAGCCGCGGTCGAGCTGCAGCGCGCCGATGATCTGCGAGAGGTGCTCTTTGCGGGGGTGTCGGCGGCCACCCTCGTACCCCCGCAGCGCCCCCACCGAGATGCCGGCGCGCTCAGCGAGTTGCTCCTGCGTGAGCTTCAGGCGCTTGCGCGCATCGCGGAGCTGCTCCCGCCAGTTCGTATCCGTACTATCGCGCTGCATGCCCGGAAGATAGCGCGATGCCGCGCGATGTAATATCGGGTGCTGCCGTACATGCGCGCTATCCGGCGAAAAAACCGACGGAGTGCGGCATTGCTGCCTCACTCCGCGAGGTGCCGAAGGCCCCGCCTCCTTCGACGAACACCCAAACGGCGCCCGACGGCGAAGCGTTTCATGCGATCGTCAAGTCCGGACGGATTTCGGCGGGGGCGTCTAAATGTGGTATCGCTGCGAGGGTTCGGCGGCCTCTGCGCGGCGGGCGAGCTCGCCGAAGGAGATGCCGTCCATGACGCCGGCGACGGCGTCACGGACCTCCGTCCAGACGGTCTTGAGCGTGCAGGCGGCCTCGTCGGCGCACCAGTCGCAGCGGCGGTGCTGCGTGACGCTGGCGCACGGCGCCGGCGCGAGCGGGCCATCGATCAGCCGGCTGACCTCGCCGACGAACACCTGCTCCGGGTCGCGCGCCAGGCGGTAGCCGCCGTGCGCGCCGAGCCGGCTGACGACGAAGCCGCCGGCCTTGAGCTGCGCGAGCACCTGCTCCAGGAACTTGACGGAGGCGTTGCACCTGCGGGCGATCTCGGCGGCCGAGATGCCGGGCGCCGCCGACCGCTCGGACCGGGCGAGTTCGAGCATGGCCTTGAGGGCGAGTTCGCCGCGCGACGTCAGCTTCATGCGGGGATGATACGCGATGATTGCGGCGGGCGATCCAATTTCCCGCAACCGCGTGTCCGGCCCGGGCGTGTTACGGCGCGGGCTCCGCTGCCGCGTTGTCTTCGCCGGAGGGCAGCGCGGACTTGTGGCCGCCGGTCTTGTCGATCTTGCGGCCCTGCTTCTCCTCGAGCCGCCCCAGGGCGCGCCCCTTGTCCGGGTGCGGGTCGGTGATCAGGCCGTAGATCTCGCGGCCCTCGTGCCCTTCCGGCAAGTACTCGGTGATCGGAAGACCTTCCGAATTGCAGAACAGTAGTCAATGGCAGTACTTGTACTTCTGCATCTCCTCGCAGGCGCAGATCCAGGTGCTGCTCTTCGCTTCCTCGGCCTTGTCCTCGTAGAAGTTGCATGGGCACAGCGGGCGGCCGACTTCATCGATGTGCCGCGCGAGGCCGATGACGAGGAACTCCGTGATCTCGCGCTGGGGATGCAGGTACGAGCCGCTCTTCTCCGCGAACTTCTCGACGAACTTCCACATCTTGTCGATGTTCTGCGGCGACGCTTGCTGGCGGTCCTGGTCGCTCGGCTGATCGATCGCGGGCTGGGACGCTTGCTGGCTGCGATCGTCATTCGGCGGGTCGGTGGCCATGACGCTCCGGCGTTACTTCGATCCGGCGGGCAGCTCGCCCTTCAGGTAGTAGGTCATCGATTGTAGCGCGAGCACGGGGTCGATGTCCTTCACGTGCACATCGCGCGGGACGTGCGCGGCAATCGGCGCGTAGTTGAGGATCGCCTTCACGCCGGCGCCGACGAGCGCATCGATCACCGCCTGCGCCACCGGCGCCGGCGTCGCGACGATGCCGATGTCGACGTGCGTTGCGCGGAGCACCGAGCGCAACTCATCGACGTGCTGCACGCGCAGGTGGTCGATCTGCTCGCCGACGACGCTGCTGTCGGCATCAAACGCGCCGAGGATGCGGAATCCCTGTGGCGCGAACCCGCCGTATGCGATGATCGCGCGGCCGAGCTGGCCGACGCCGACCAGCACCATCGTCCATTCGCGGTCGAGGCCGAGGATCTGGTGCAGCTCCTCGAGCAAGCGCTTCACGTTGTAGCCGCGCCCCTGCTTGCCGAAGCGGCCGAAGTAGCTCAGGTCCTTGCGGATCTGCGCCGGCGTGACGCCGAGCTGCGCGCCCAGCTCCTGGGATGACACGACTTCGCGCCCGTTCCGGTCGAGCGCGGCGAGGGCGCGCGCATACACCGGCAGGCGGTCGATTACGACATCGGGGATCTCGATGGGCATCCGGGAGGCTCCGGTCGCGCCTGGCGCGGGTTCCACGCGCCGATTGCGCCAATTTTCGCAAATGTAGCACCGGCTCCCCGAACGATCAACGCGCCGAAGCCGGGGATGAATCTGATTCCAGATCCCCCGGGCATCCACCGCATTGCAGATACGCATACGGCGGCAGGGGGCGGCTCAGAGCTTCAGCGCGAGGATCTCCCGGTGCACGCTGCCATCACCCTTGATGTGGACGCGGACATCGATGATCCGGACCTTGAGCCGCGACGGCGCATCGTCGAAGTACAGCTCGTCGCCCTTCTGAAAGCGGTATTCGCTGCTGAGCGTGGCGAGCAGCTCTCCCTTCTTCGGCGTGAACGGGTCGGACTCGTAGATCTCCGTCTTCAACGATGCGCTCCTTTCGCGGTGGCCGCCTACTCGTACCGGATCGCCTCGGCGATGGGGATGCTCGACGCCTGGCGCGAGGGGATGATCGTCGTGAGCACCGATGCGGCGAACACCAGCACCGCCATCACGGCGATCTGCAGCCAGGGAATCGCGAAGCCGGTGAAGCCCGCGCTCTCGAACTGCTCGCTCTGCAGGATGCGGTTGGCGAGCAGCAGCGCGAGCCAAGTGCCGTTGACGATGCCGAGCAGCGCAATGAACGCCGACTCGAGGATGAACGACAGCGCGACGTTCGCGCGGCTGAATCCGATCGCCCGCATCAGCCCCACCTGCTGCCGGCGCTCGACGACGGTACGGAAGGCGATCACCGACAGCGCCGCCAGCCCGACGCCCAGGCCCAGCGCCATGAACCCCTGCACGAGGTAGAAGAACGCCGCGCTCAGCCGCTGCTGGTCATCGACCTGGTCCTTGATCGACTCCGCGGTCACACCCTGCTCGACGAGCAGGCGCTCGATCTCCTTTGCCTCGGCGCGGGCGTCGGCGCCCGGCTGGAGGCGGATGTAGTGGCGCGACGACTCAGGCTGGAACGTGCGCGCAAACGTGTCGGCGTTCACCCAGATGCCGCGGTACGTCTC
Organism: Dehalococcoidia bacterium; assembly: GCA_021462855.1. Taxonomy (GTDB): domain Bacteria; phylum Chloroflexota; class Dehalococcoidia; order DSTF01; family JACRBR01; genus DTUCFX13. Next base: position 43,145 of record JAJTXQ010000040.1, read on the forward strand.
GCTCGGCCCGCGGTCCATGATCCCGATGACCTGCACGAGCTGTCCGCGGGTGGCGCTCGACTCGCGGATCTGCAGGCGGAACGGCTCGAACTCGCGGTCGCCGCTCTCGTAGTCGCTGAGCGTGAAGCGGTCCTCGGTGACGTTGGCGTAGTTGATGCCCGGCACGACGCTGCCATCGATCACCGCGAAGTTCGCTTCGGTATCGGCGAGCGCACGCCAGACGTCGGCATCGCTCGCGTAGCCGCGCGCGCGAGCCTGCAGGCCGATGCGGTTGTGGTCGAGGAAGTTCGGCCCCGTGCCATTCACGACAAAGCTGTGCCGGCTGATCTCGTTGCCTTCGGCATTGACCTCGGCGATCTGCGTGCTGCGCGGGTTGCCCGTGAGCACGCGGGCGATGACTTCGATCTTGCGCGTCGGGTAGAACGCGCGGTCAAGCGCCTCGCCGAGCGGCCCGAGGCGGTTGCCGCGCGCGTCGGTGAAGGGGTTGCGCGGGTTCTCCTCGACGACGACATCCCAGCCGCCGCGCGCGTCGGGGTCGACGAACAGGTTGCGGAAGTTGAGGCTGAGCGTCGAGATCATGACGAGCGCGAAGAAGACGAGTGACATCATCGCGATCGTCATCCCCGTGCGGAACTTGTTCGCCAGCGGATAGGCGATCGCCGTGCGGACAGCTGGAGCGGCGCGCCCGAACACGAACCCGATGCCGCGCAACGCGCCAAGCAGGAGCCCGGCGTTGTGCACCACCACGAACGTCGCCGCGGCCACCATCAGCACGCCGCCGACGAACATCGCCCCCATGCCGGCGCCCAGCGGCCCGGTCAGCGACCGCAGCGTGTCGCCGGCGACGAGCGCCCACAGCACGAGCACGGCGACGCCGGCGCCGGTGAACACCGCGCGCTCGGGCGCGCCCCTCGACCGCGCCACGAACGCCGCGCCGATGATCGCGAGCGACGCGCCCGCGCCGAACCAGTCCGCCCGATCGCCGCCCGCGCCGTAGGCGACGAGCGCGATGCCCGCCGCCACCAGCGCCGCGCCGATGAACAGCGACAGGACGCCGGTCGAACGTGGCGCCGGCTCCGCCTGGTCGCGGATCGCCGCTACCACGGTGAGGCGGCTGACGCGCCACGCCGACGCCACCACGGTCACGAACGTCAGCACCACGCCGAGACAGAACGCAATCACGAGGCTCTGCGGCGTCACGTGGAACGCGACGGCGATGTCGAACGCGCTGAAGATGTAATCCATCGCCCGGGTCATGCCGAGCGACACGGCGACGCCGAGCGCCGCCCCCAGCGCCGCCGACCCGAGGCTGTACGCCATGCCTTCGGCGATGAATGATTCGACCAGCTGGAGCCGCGTCATGCCTACCGCGCGCGACATGCCCATCTCCGGCCGGCGCTCCGCCGCCAGCATCACCAGGATGAGGAAGACGAGCAGCGTGCCCGCGGCGATCGAGAACAGGCCGAGCACCATGAAGATCGCCGTCATGTCGCGTCCGGCCTCCTCGGCGCGGCCGACGCGGTCGTCCTTGATCCGGCTTAACTCGTACGCCGTCAGCGCGAGCTCGTACTCGATCGGCGCCGACACGGCCTCGGTCAGCGCACGCGCGTCACGCACGCCGCCGCGGTTGGAGATCACGATGAACCCGTAACCCTGTGTGCCATACAGGAACTGCGCCGGCTCGAGCTTGATGAGGATTCCGGCCGGCTGGCCCTGGGTCCACCCGGTGAGCACGCGATCCTTCACGATCGCCATTACGTTGAACGTACGGGGGAACTGGTCGATGTACACGTCGACGCGGTCGCCGGGGCGCAGGCCGAGCGCCGCCGCGGCGGACTCGTTGACCACCGCGTCGTCACGCTCGAGTTGCGCGATGTCGATCGGCGCGCCCCCGCGCGAGACGATGTCGCCCTCGAACCCCTGCATCGCCGTCTCGTCGAGGCCGATGAGCGTGACTTCCGGCACACGCGTCTCGGTGTCATGGTGCTTCGCCGGCACGGGGTAGCGCAGGCCCGGCAGCACACCGTCGATCTCGTCGACGCCGTTCGTGAGCGCGTACATCAGGTCGATGAACCGCTGCGGGATGATCCCGGGCGGCGCGATCTCCTCGTCGGTCAGGCTCGTTTCGTCCTGGTTGTCCTTGATCTGCACGATCTCGTCGACGTGGCCGAGTCGCGTGTACGTCTCATTGGTGATGCTGTAGGCGACGGTGTCGCCCGTCGCGAGCGCGGCGGCGATGATCGCCGTCGACAGCATCAGGCCCAGCACGATGAGCAGCGACTGCGTGCGGCGCCTGCCGATGTTCCGCAAGCCGATGTCGAAGACGATGCGGTGGCGCAGCGCCACCACCCCGACCGTGGCCAGCGACAGCGCAAGCGCCGCGAGGAGGACCGCCATGATGAGCGTGGTGGACACGCCGAAGAACTCGTTCATCGACTCCCGAACGCGGCTGCGCCGCACCCCCGCACGTCGGCGACCGGCGCTCTACTCGAGTCCCGACGTCCCATCGCGGCATCTTATGGCATCTACGAAGCGTCGCTCAATGCGGATGCGCCCGGACGGACGCCGCTAGTCGCGCTTGTTCGAGGAGTTGCGCCCGGCCGCGCCGAGGAACGGCGAGCCGGCGCCGAGCAGAAAGCCGAAGTCGTACCACTGCCCGCTACGCGCCTCGTTGTAGAACGGGAACCGCTCCCATCCGCCGAATGCATGCGCGACGAGGATGACCCATGCCGTGATGCCGTTCCAGAAGCCCCAGAGCAGATCCTGCCACCACATGCTGCGCCTCCCCCTGCCGGGCGGTCACTCGTAGCGCAACGCCTCGGCGATCGGGATGCTCGACGCCTGGCGCGACGGGATGATCGTCATGATCAGCGACGCGAGGAACGCGAAGCCGCCGACCGCGACGATCTGCACCCACGGAATGTAGAAGCTGTCGACGCCGCCCGGCACGAAGTCGTCGGTGTTGACGAGCTGGTACGCCAGCAGCAACGCCAGCGCGATGCCGCTGACGATGCCGAGCAGCGCCGTGAACGACGACTCCATGATGAAGCTGATCGCCACCGCCCGGCGCGAGTAGCCGATCGCCCGCAGCATGCCGATCTGCTGCCGCCGCTCCACGACCGTGCGGAACGCGATCACTCCGACCGCGGCGATGCCGACGAACAGGCCGATGCCCATGAATCCCTGGATCAGGTACAGGAACGCCTGGCTCTGCGCGCGGAAGTCATCGATCAATTGGCGGAGCGAGTCGGCCTGCACGCCCTGCGCGAGCAGCGTGCGCTCGATGCCGCGCGCGGCGGTGTTGGCGTCCGCGCCTTCGTTGAGCTTCACGAAGTGCACCGTCGACTCCGGCCGCTCGAACGTGCTCGTGAACGCCTCCGGCGAGATGAACAGGCCGGTGTAGAGCCCGCTCGCGCGCGTCGTCAGCACGCCGATGAGCGTGATGTCGCGCGTGCGCCCGGTCGCGGAGTCGTGGATGGTGAGTGTGACCGGGTCGAACGTCTTGTCCGTAGGCTCGATTCCGTCCACCGAGAACGCGCCCGGATCGTTGAACCCGTCGCCGGGGATCGCGAACGCGTCGACCACAGCCAGGCCGGGGTCCGCAGCGATCGCCTCCCAGACGGCCGCGTCGGAGTCGTACCCGGTAGCGCGCGCCTGGAACTTCAGTCCGTTGCCCTCGATGAACCCGGGCGTCAGGCCGTAGATCGGCCACGCCTTGAAGTCCTGCTCGCCGCCAGCGTTCGAGACGCGCGCCGAGATGCCGTTGGCGACGCTCAGGGAGTCGACACGCGCGATCACACCCGGGTCGAACGGCGTCGCCGTGGCGGATGGCGGCGGCGCATCGGCGAGCGCGGCGCGCAGGTCGGCGATCGGGTTGGCAGGGTTCTCCGTGACGACGACGTCATAGCCGCCCTGCGCGTCCTCGTCATCGAACAGCTTGTCGAAGTTCGAGTTCATCGTCGACATCATGACCAGCGCGAACATGACGAGCGAGATCATCGCGATCGTCATGCCGGTGCGGAACTTGTTCGCGAGCGGGTACGCGACCGCGGTGCGGATCGATGGCACCAGGCCCGCCGAAACGGCGCCGAGACGCGTGAACAGGCCGAGCATCAGGTCGGCGTTGTAGACGAGCACGAACGTCGCCGAGAGCACCATGGAGATGCCGCTCAGGAAGAACAGCTCGATGCCACCATCGAGGTCGGGCGGGATGTGGGCGCCGGCGGCGAGCAACCAGTACACGAGGAGGGCGATGCCCATCGTCGTGAAGACGGGGCGGTTCGGCGCGCCCAGCTGCACGAGCGTCAGCGCCAGGCCGAGGAGCGCCAGCGTGATGCCGCCGGCGTACGGCGCCGCCTGCTCCCAGTGCAGCCCCAGCACGATCAGCAACGCTCCCAGCACCATCGCCATCGTGCCGGCCTGGAAGATGTAGTTGAGTCCGAGCAGCAGCGTGACGAACGCGCTCACCGCGAACGTGCCGCCGATGACGCCGAGCAGCACCGCCAGCACGCCGCCCGCGGCCGACGTGCCGTAGATGGCGTCCGCCGCCATGAAGCACACGACCACCAGCGCAGCCTGCACCGGCGCGAGGATCAGGATCCCCGCGCCGCCCAGCCACTGCCGCCACGTCGAGGGCTTGACGATGAGCCACTTCGCGATGCGCAGCATGCCGCGCAGGCCGTGTCCATCGTTCGGTCGCTCGTGGGCCGCCGGCGGATCCGGCACATCGCGGATCGCGCTGACGATGTTCAGCGCGCCGATCCGCCACGACGAGAATGTCACGGTGAGGAACGTCAGCACGACGCCGACGGAGTACGACACGACCAGGCTGCGCGGCGTCACGTGGAACCGGATCGACAGGTCGAACTCGGCGAACATGCGCGCCATGATGTCGATCATCACCATCGACACGGCGATGCCGAGCAGGCAGCCGACCGCCGCCGCGCCGACGTTGTAGACCATGCCCTCGGACATGAACATCTGCACCAGGTGGTTGCGTTTCGTGCCGACGGCGCGGATCATCCCCATCTCGGTCTTCCGCTCGGCGGCGAGCATGACGAAGATGAGGAAGATCAGCATCATGCCGGCGGCGATCGAGAACAGCCCGAGCACCACGAAGAACGTGACCATGAAACTCGATGTTTCGCTCGCCGAGTCGACGACATCCTTCTTCGAAGGGGCCGCCTGCCAGGCCGTGCCGAACATCTTTTCGTTCAGCCGGTCGGTGATCTCGTCCGAACGCTCCATGCCCGCGCGGACGCCGCCGTCGTTGCTGACGACGATCATGTCGACCTCGCCCTCGCGCCCGAACAGCGCCTGGGCGCGGTCGAGCGGCATGGCCAGGCCGTTGGCCTGGCCAAAGAGGGCGCCGGTGAGCACGCGATCCTTGACGATCGCCTTCGCCGTGAACTCGTGCGGCTCGCCGCCGACGTACAGCGTGAGGACGTCGCCGGGCGCCACGTCGAGCTCCTCGGCGGCTGCTTCGTTGACGTAGATCTCACGCTCGGCCAGCGCGTCGAGCGTCACGCGCTCGCCGGCGGTCGTCTCGATGTCCGACTCGAAGCCGGCCATCTGCGACGTGTCGAGGCCCATGAGGATGGCAAGCGGCTCCGTCTGCCCCTTCGCCGCGTTGCTGACGGGCACCGGCGCGCGCAGCAGCGGCAACGCGCCATCGACGCCGTCCATCTCGCGGAATGACTCCGTGAACTGCGCCGCCTGGCCCTCGGGGATCGGCAGCGGCGAGACCAAGCCGGCGCCGACGAACGGGTCGTTGTTCTCGCTGTCGGTCGCCGCCTGCACGACCTCGTCGATGCTGTGCAGCCGGTCGTACGCCTGGTTCGTGATGCTGTACTCGACGGTGTCGCCGATGCTGAACGCCGTCGCGATGATCAGCGTGCTGAGCATCAGCCCGATGATAATCAGCACCGTCTGCGCGCGCCGGCGCGGGATGTTGCGCACGCCCACCATGAACATGATGCGGTTTCGCACGAGCACGTAGCCAACGGTCGCGAGCGCCACCGCGAGCACGCACAGCAGCGCGATCATGATGTAGGTCATCGACAGGCCGAAGAGCTCGCTCACCTGGTCGCCCCGTTGAGCAGCTCCTCGCGGACGATCTGGCCGTCCTTCATGTGCACGATGCGGTGGCAGCGCGCGGCGACCTCGGGCGCGTGCGTGACGATGACGAACGTCTGCGCGTGCCGCTGATTGAGGCCCACGATCAGGTCCATGATCGCGCTCGCGTTCTCGGTGTCGAGGTCGCCCGTCGGCTCGTCGCCCCAGACGATCGCCGGGCGGTTGACGAGCGCGCGGGCGATCGTGACGCGCTGGCGCTGGCCGCCGGAGAGCTGCGACGGCTTGTGCTTGGCCCAGTCCCTCAGCGACACCAGGTCGAGCGCCGATTCCGCCTTCTCGCGCGCCTCGCGCACCTTCGTGCCGGAGACGAGCAGCGGCAGTTCGACGTTCTCGACCGCGCTCAGCACCGGGAGCAGGTTGTAGAACTGGAACACGAAGCCCATCTGACGCGCGCGGAACTCCGTGCGCTTGTTGTCGGACATCTTGTTGATGTCCTCGCCGTTGATCAGGATGAGGCCGCCGTCGATGGAGTCGAGGCCGCTGAGACAGTTGAGCAGCGTCGTCTTGCCGCAGCCCGACGGGCCCATGATCGCGACCATCTCACCGCGCTTGACGCTGATGCTGACGCCGCGCAGCGCGTTCACGACGACGTCGTCCGTGCGGTACGTCTTCACCACGTCGCGCGCGTCGATGATGAGGTCGACGGCCGGCGCCTGGGCGGCCACGGCGGCCGGTTCGGTCGAAAGGGACATGGGGCGCCTCCTCGATGGGCTGTCGCGGCGCGCGGTGCGGACCGCTCGTGAATCCTATCACGAGCGGATGGAACGGGCACGTCCGGCGATGACTTCACGATAGCAGACGCCGCGGCGCGTCTGGTCGGTCCCAGTGTGGATTTCGCAGTCCTACTTTCGGCGGATGAGCGCGGCGCGCTGGCGCGCGTGCCGAGCGGGGGTTGCGGGGGTTGCGGGGGGGGGGGGGTACGATAGCCGTCTCACTACGAAGGAGTACGGATGATGAGATGGAACTCGGTCCTCCTTCCTGTATGCCTGATCGCCGGGATCGGGCTTGCGGCGGCGCTGATTGGCACGACCGGCGGAGGCCGCGCGGGCACGGCGGCCGAGGCGCACGTCGTGGTGGACGGGCCGGTGGAATGCGGCTCGCACGTCACGATCGACGTGTTCCTCGACGCGATCGACGCGCGCACGTCGGACCTCGGCCAGCCCGTCGGGCTCGGCGCCTATAACCTGGCGCTGCACTACCCGAACGATGCCCTGCGCCCGGCGGACCGCGACGCGACGCGTGTCGTCGTGCCCGACGGCGCGCCCACGGTCGATGGGGCAACGGGCCGGCAGTGGATCCCCGGAGGGATGTACAGCGACCTCTTCACCGGCGAGCTGTGGTCCGGCGCGTTCAGCTACGTCGGCTCGCCGAACCCCTCGAAGTCGATGGGCGCGATCGAGGTCGTCGATGGTGTGGATGCGCGTGAGCGCGGCGGCGTCGACGTGGCGAAGGTCGCGCCGCTGCACCTCGGCACGTTCGATCTGGTCACCGGGAAACCCGGCACGCACGTCGCGGAACTGACGCTCACCGTCGTCGACTCGTCGATGGCGTCGCTCGAGTACGCGAACGACAAGATCGCAATCCCGATCGAAGTGAAGGACGGGCCCTGCGCGACGTTCGCAGCGATCGAACCGCCGCCGACGCACCCGCCCGCGCCGCCGCCATTCGAAGGATGGGACAAGATCCCCACGCCCGACCCGTACCCGGACGACATCACTCCGGCCGCGGGAGAACTCGCCGATCTGGGAGATGCATGCGCGACGGGCCGGCAGTATCACATTGCTACCCGCGGGATGGATCTCTGCTTGCCAGCAGGGTGGAGCGTTACGCACGATCCGAGCCCGGGGCAAATCGAAACGGCGCAGCGCAATTCACCAAACGCCGTGGCAGGCGCGCTGTTCGAGCTACGCAATGCGGAGGGCACAACCATCGCCGGCGTGTCCGTCACGATCCTGGGCGGAGAGCCGTTCTCCCTCACGAAATGTGAGATCCCCGTCACGGCTCCCGACCTGGGTTCGGTCTGCATCTACGCGCGCGGTCCGGGCGGGCACCTGATGCCGGTCTACTGGCGGTTGATTGGCGTCACGACTGAGGCAGGCCAGTGGGCCACCATCGCCATTTACGACATCGGAAGCCAGGCGGAGCAGGAGGCGTTACAGCGCGAAGCTCTTGAGATTGTCAAGTCGATGAAGGGCGGATGGTGAGGTGAGGCGCGTTGGCAAGATATCTATGTTGGTCATCGCGGCCGCGATCGTCGGGATGGCACTGATCCCTACACAAGACACCGCAGCACACACGGTCGGCTTTCCTACGGTCCGCTACAACCCGTTCCGCCTACCATGGGGCGCGGAATCATCTTGGGCGGTGTGGCCCGGGAATCCGCCCGACCCCGACCCACCGGATCCCAACAACACACATTTCGGTTGGCAGGTCGACTTCTCTTCAGTTCCCGGCGGGGGGTCCAACTACGGCGAGCCCGTGAAGTCCATCGGAGGTGGAACGGTAACCTACTACAACGATGGCGCCGACGTTAACTATGGGCTTCACGCGATCGTTGTTCATGCGGGTCAATGGTGGTCGAGATACGCGCACCTCTGCGCAACGGGCGCGCCGGCTGGCGCGGTCGTCCAGGGAACCTGGCTTGGGGACGTTGGCAACACTGGGGAAGTGGATCCGGCGCCAGCACAGCGTTGTCAATCAATCGATGGAGCGCACCTGCACTTCGAGGTGGGTGATCCGTCCGGAACCTTGGACGCGACGCTTACGGGTGTGTCAATCACCCATCTCGGCATCGAAGAGCGATTTACTCCACACAAGTCCGACAACGCTGGTGCCGGTTACACGGATCCGCGGACGCGCGACGAGGCGTTCCACGCACGCGCGGTGATGCCCGATGCGAGCCCGGCATCGACACGCAAAGGGAAATTCACGACGTGCGGCGCGGCTGAGACGCACTACTTGTACACATGCCCGTACTACGCGTTCACGGTGCGGGGTCAGGACTTCGTTGGGCCGCGGTTGACGCAAGGCGGGCTGCAGGGGCTGCACGAAACGTTCTCGCTCGTTCAGACGACTGGCCCAACCGTGGTCAAGGTCAAGGGCGCAATCCAGAAGGCGTATCAGTCGCGGGTGGTCGCCAACGGCGCGCGGGTGTCGTCCTACCTCGGCCGCCCGTTGGGCGAGGAGGGGCTCCTGAGCGGGCACCCGTTCCAGAACTTCGAGAACGGCACGATCATCGTGCTCGAGGAGATCTCCTGGTCACCGCCGCGCAGGCTTGTCCGCGTGATCGCGGGTGACGGAAGCACGCTGCTGGAGCGCACGCTGACAAACTACGCTGGCGCCGGCGATTGCGCGAGCGTCAACGGGGATCCGCATGTGAACATCATCGACGTGCAGCAGGTTGCCGTACATGCCGCGAATGACGGCGAGCCCGGGTACGACCGACTGTACGACTTCTGGGGCGGCAACGGCACGGCCGGGTACTCGGACGGCGCAATCAACGTCCTCGATCTCTTTGCTCTCAGCGCGCGGTACGGGCTATGCCCGGCAGAACTGTGAGCATGGGAGCCGTGGGTAGAAGAGCGGGGACGCCTTTCGGCGCCCCCGCTCTCATTGTGCGCGATCGCGTGCTGACTAGAGCTTGAGCTCGCCCGCGACCAGCTCGCGGTGGTAGTCGGCGTCGCCCCAGGCGAGCTCCGCGGCCTTCTGGCGGCGGAAGTACAGCTGGATCTTGTAGTCCTTCGTGAAGCCGATGCCGCCGTGGATCTGCTGGCCGTGCGCCACGACGCGGCGCGTCGCCTCGCTCACCCACGCCTTCGCCATGTGCGTGTACATGTCGGCGTCGGCCTCGTCCTGGTCAACGGCCCACGCCGCGCGGTACATGATGAACCGCGAGCCGTCGACATCGGTCACCATGTCGGCGGCCTTGTGCTGGATCGCCTGGAACGAGCCGATCGGCCGGCCGAACTGGATGCGGTCCTTGGCGTACTGCACGCTGATCTCGAAGTCCATCTGCGCCAGGCCGGTGAGGTACGCGCACTCGAGCACCGTGGCCTTGCGCTGCACCTTCTGCAGCGTCGACCAGCCGCCCGCGATGACGTTAGCCTTCGGCACGCGGACGTTCTCGAACTTCACCTCCGCCTGCTTGTCGGCGGCGATGGTCTTGAGCTGCGTCTGCGAGACGCCGGGCGCCTTCGCATCGACGATCACGAGCTGGATGCCGTCCTCGCCCTTCGACCCGGGCTTGCGGCCGACGACCGTGAAGAAGTCGGCCACGTTGGCGTCGCGGACGAACAGCTTCGTGCCGTTGAGGACGACGTCGCCGCCGTCTTCCTTCACCTCGAGCGCGACGCCCTCGGCGTCGAACCGGGCGGAGGGCTCGGTGTAGGCGAGCGTCCAGATGGCGCCGCCGCTGGCGATCTGCGGCAGGTACTTCGCCTTCTGCTCGTCGGTGCCGCCTTCGAGCAGCGGCAGCGCGCCGCCGACGACGGTGGAGAGGAACGGCCCGGGCACGAGCGCGCGGCCGAACTCCTCGATCAGGATGACGAGGTCGATGTAGCGGAAGCCGGCGCCGCCGTAGTTGTCGGGGATGAGCAGCCCCTGCCAGCCCTGCTCCGCCATCTTCTTCCAGAGGTCGGGCGAGTAGCCCTTCTCGTCCTCCTCCATCTCGCGGACGAGCGACTCGGGGCACTCCTTCTCAAGGAAGTCGCGCGCCGCGTTCTTGAGCAGCTCCTGCTCCTCAGAAAGACCCAGGTCCATGGTCACAGCTCCTTTCGCTGATGCTTCCCCTGCCAGTGCTCCGCACGCATCCCCGCGCCACCGTGGCGCGCCCGCCGCGTGCGGAGGGCTCCTCGTTGTTCATGCGGCCCGTCAGGCCGTCGGTGATGCTCGTGTGTGGCCTCCCGTGCGCTCCGCCGCCTCGGCCTGGTCCTGGTGATGCAGCGTGCGCGCCCACGCGGGCCACACGAGGAAGATGATCGCGCAGATCACGCCGGGCCAGATCGACCAGAACAGGAACTCGCTCCGGTACGCCTCGCGCGCCGTGAGCTCGTGCTCCTCGAGGCACGTCTGCGTGCGTTCCTTGATCTCGCGCTGCTCGACGTCCTCCTCGTCGATGCCGCGTTCGTCGGCGATCGCCTTGCGGAAGTCGGCGCAGTCGTTGTGCGTCGCGCCGGTGCCGATGGCGTCGGTGACGTACAGCATCGTGCCGATGCCGAGCGCGATGCCGTAGATCCCGGCGGCGATGACGGCGGCGACCAGCAGCCTACCCACGCGGCAACCCCAGTCCTCGCTGCGCGATCACCCCGCGCTGGATCTCCGATGTCCCGCCGGCGAGCGTCGCGCCGACGGCGATGCGGTACCACGACTCGGGCCGGCCGCCCATCGGCGCGTGCTTCGAGCCCTCGCTCAATACCGCGCGCGGGCCGGCGAGGTGCACCGCCGTCCGGGCGATGCGCTGCGCCAGCTCGGACCCGAACAGCTTCGTGATCGATGCCTCCTGGTTCGGGATCAGCCCCTTCACCTGCATCGAGACGACGCGGTACGACAACGCGATCGCGACTTCCGTCTCGATCCAGCGCTCGGCGATCTCGTGCCGCACCGGTGTAGCGGGGCGGATGCCGTCGCGGTCCGCGAAGTCGAGCAATTCCTGGATGAGTTGCTGCAGGCTGACCGCATTGATGATGCCCGAGCGCTCGAAGTCGAGCGTCGTCGTCGCCACGTACCAGCCCTTGTTCAACTCGCCGAGCAGGTCCTTTTTCGGCACGCGCACGTTGTCGAAGAACACCTCGTTGAAGCTGTGCGTGCCGGCCATGTTCATCAGCGGGCGCACGCTGACGCCGGGCGACTTCATGTCGAGCAGGAAGTAGCTGATGCCCTTGTGCTTCGGCACGTCGAAGTCGGTGCGCGCAAGCAGCATCATGCGGCTCGACCGGTGCGCGCCGGACGTCCAGATCTTCTGGCCGTTGATGATGAAGTCGTCGCCGTCCTGCACGGCGCGCGTCTTGAGCGACGCGAGGTCGCTGCCGCTCTCGGGCTCGCTGAACCCCTGGCACCAGAAGTGCTCGCCCGAGAGGATGCCCGACAGGTGCTCCTTCTTCTGCTCGTCGGTGCCGTGGACGATGATCGTCGGTCCGGCGAGGCCGATGGCGAGGAAGTTCGGGCGCGGCGCGCGCGCGCGGGCGATCTCCTCGTTGAAGATGAACTGCTGCATGGTCGACATGCCGGCGCCGCCGTACTCCTTCGGCCATGCCGGCGCGACCCAGCCGCGCTTCGCGAGCTTGCGCAGCCAGTCGACCTCGCGCTCGTCCTCGCCGACGCCGACGCCGAGCACCGCGTCATCGGCGGCGCGCAGGTCGGCGGGCAGCTCGGCGCGCAGGAAGCCGCGCACTTCCTGGCGGAACGCGGCGTCTTCGGGTGTGTCGCGAAAGTCCATCGTGTCGCTTTCTCCGCTACTGGCGCGGCAACCCCAGGCCGCGCTGCGCGATGATGTTGCGCTGGATCTCCGACGTGCCGCCCGCGATCGCGGTGCCGACGGTGGTGACGTATGACTTGGCGAAGCGGCCCTGCAGCTTCGCCCACGGGCCATCGCCCCAGAGTCCACCGTACAACCCCAGGATGCCGAGGCCAATCCGCGACTGCCGCTGCACGTAGTCGGAGTTGAAGGTCTTGATGATCGACGCCTCGTAGTTCGGCACGAGGCCGCGCGCCTGCATCGACACCACGCGGTACGACAGCAGGTACGCCAGCTCGACGTCGATCCACAGGTCGGCGATGGCATGGCGCACCGGCGCGCGGTCCCAGATGCGCCGCCCCGCGCCGTCGCTCTCCGTCTGCGCGAACCGCGTCAGGTCTTCCAGCGAGCGCCGCGCCTGCGAGGTGCCGCCGATCGACGAGCGTTCGAAGTCGAGCGTCGTCGTGGCGATGTACCAGCCGCGGTTCAGTTCGCCAAGCAGCCCCGAAGCCGGCACCCGCACGTTCTCGAAGAACACCTCGTTGAACCCCTCGCCGCCGGCCATGTTGATCAGCGGGCGCACGGTGATCCCCGGCGTCTTCATATCGACGAGGAGGTAGCTGATGCCGCGGTGTTTCGGCGCGTCCGGGTCGGTGCGGGCGATGAGGAACATCCAGTCGGCGTAGTGCGCCTGGCTCGTCCAGATCTTCTGGCCGTTGACGATGAAGTCGTCGCCGTCCTTCACCGCGCGCGTCTGCAGCGACGCGAGGTCGGAGCCGGAGTTCGGCTCACTGTAGCCCTGGCACCAGATCACGTCGCCGTTCGTGATGCCCGGCAGGTGCCGCGCTTTCTGCTCGTCGGTGCCGTAGAGGATGATCGTCGGGCCGAGGTAGCCGACGGCCGAGGTGTTGATGATCGGCGCGCGGGCGTAGCCCATCTCCTCGTTGAACACGACCTGGTCCCACAGCGACATCGCGAGTCCGCCGTACTCCCTGGGCCAGGCGGGGGCGATCCACTTGCGCGGCGCCAGCTTCTTCAGGAACTCGCGGCCGTAGGCGTAGCCTTCTTCATCGATCGCGTTGTCGGCGCCGTCCCAGTCCGGCGGCAGCGCCTCCTTGAGGAAGCCCTGAACCTCCGCGCGGAACGCTTGCTGCTCGGGCGTGAAGCTGAATCTCATCGCCGTGTCTCCCAGGTGATGATGACCTCGCGCGCGCCGACCGCGACGTGCGGGCGATAGCCCTGGTCGGTCAGCGTGAACAGGTCATCGAAGTGCTCGTGGATGAGCGTCCGGTAGCGTTCGCCCTCGTCGGGCCGCACCCAGCCGAGCGCCAGGCCGCCGCGCACTTGGATGTCCGCCGCCTCGTCGGGCGTCTTGCCGACAGGCGCGGTGGTTGGCGCGAGCGCCGGGCCTGCATCGATGAGTTCAGCCGGGATGTTCATGGCGCGCAGGGCGGCGAGCAGTTCGGCGGGGCCCGGCACCGGCGCCAGCGGCTCACCGCGGAGCAGCGCGTAGAACGGCGCGACCTGGTTCGGCGGCGCCACCGAACGCGACGCGACGACGACGCGGCGGCTTGCCGCGCGCTGCAGCTTCTCGACGAACGGCAGGATCCGCGGCACGAAGTACGTGACGTGCGCCACGAGCGCGATGTCGCCCGCGACGCCTTCGGCGTCGAGCCAGTCGCTGCGCATGTAGCGTGCGTTCTCGATCCCGGCGTCGCGCGCCGTCGCCTCGAACACGTCGGCCATCGCCGGCGATGGGTCGATGCACACGACCTCGCGGCAGCGGCTCGCCAGCGGAAGCGAGAGGCGCCCGGCGCCGCCGCCAACATCGAGCAGCACATCGCCCGGCTGAATGTACGACGCGATCGTCGTGCGCAGCTCGTCGAGCGGGGCGCGCACGTCGGCCTTGAACGTGCCGGCGGCGTTCGCCCACATGTCGCCGGCGCCCGCGATGCGCTCACGCTGAACGTGGTACGCCACCGCCATCCCGTCGTGGATGGCGACCGCGTCCATCGCCGTCGATTGGTCGTCGGTCACGGCCGTCATACTCCTAGTCGCGCGGCAGTCCCAGGCCGCGCTGCGCGATGATGTTGCGCTGGATCTCCGACGTGCCGCCCTCGATCGTGTACGCCGCCGAGCGGAGGAACGTCGCGAGCCAGCGGCCGCGGTTCGGCGCATCATCGCCCTTCAGCTGGCCGTAGAGGCCCAGGATGTGCACCGCCGTCTTGGCGATCCGCTGGTTCAGCTCCGTCGAGAACAGCTTGAGCAGCGACGCCTCGTAGTTCGGGATGAGCCCGCGTGCCTGCATGCTGGCCACGCGGTACGAGAGCATGCGTGCGACCTCGGTCTCGAGCATGCGGTCGGCGAGCTCGTAGCGCAGCATCGGGTTCGTGTTCAGCGTGCTCGTAGGGTCGTTGGCATGCTCGACCGCGTACTCGATCAGCTCCTCGACGTTCTGCTTCATGCCCGTCGCCGAGCCGATGCTCGATCGCTCGAAGTCGAGCGTGGTGACGGCGGAGTACCAGCCACGGTTCTCCTCGCCGATCACGTTGTCCTTCGGGATGCGGACGTTGTTGAAGAAGACCTCGTTGAACTCGTGGCTGTTGCCCAGGTTGTAGAGCGGCCGCACCTCGACGCCGGGCGACTTCATGTCGAGGATGAAGTAGGTGATGCCGCGGTGCTTCGGCGCGTCCGGGTCGGTGCGCGTGAGGAGGATCATGTACTTGGCGATGTGCGCGACCGTCGTCCAGATCTTCTGGCCGTTAATGACGTAGTCGTCGCCGTCGCGCACGGCGCGCGTCTGCAGCGACGCGAGGTCGGAGCCGGCCTCGGGCTCACTGTAGCCCTGGCACCAGATGTCCTCGCCGCGGAGCATCCCGGGGAGGTACTTCTTCTTCTGGTCCTCGGTGCCGTGCACGATCAGCGTCGGCCCCGCCATGCCGAGCCCGATGATCATGTGGAGCGGGCGCGGCGCCTTGTGCAGCGCCATCTCCTCGTTGAAGATGAACTGCTGCACGGTCGTCATGCCCGCGCCGCCGTACTCCTTGGGCCACGCCGGGGCGATCCAGCCGCGCTGGCCGAGCTTCTTGAACCAGCCGAGGTTCGCTTCCCAGCTGTTCATCAGCGCCTCGACGCCGCTCTCCCCCTTCTTGGGAAGCGGCGCCTCGGCGAGGATGAAGTCGCGCACTTCCTTTCGGAATGATGCTTCTTCAGGCGTATCGTTGAAGTCCATGGCTGTCCTCCTCTGCTGGTCGCGCCCGCCGGCGGCGGTGGCGATGCGTGTGCGTCTTACTCGCCGCTAGTCGCGCGGCATGCCCAGCCCGCGCTGGGCGATGATGTTGCGCTGGATCTCCGACGTGCCGCCGGCGATCGTCGCGGAGAGCGATGTCATGTAGGAGCTTTCGTACCGCCCGCGCATCGGCGCGCCTTCGCCGAACAGCTGGCCGTACAGGCCGAGCACCTTGATGCCCGTGCGCGCGATGCGCTGCGACAGCTCCGAGGCGTAGAGCTTCGTCATCGACGCCTCGTGGTTGGGGATCATGCCCTTCGCCTGCATCGTCACGACGCGGTACGACATCAGCCGCGCGACGTTCGCTTCGATGTAGCGGTCGGCGAGCTCCCCCTTGACCGAAGCGAGGTAGCCGGTGCGGCTGCTGCCCTTGCCCTCGTGCTCCTTGGCGTACCTGATCAGGCTGTCCAGCTGCAGCTGGATGCCGACGGCGCTGCCGATCGACGAGCGCTCGAAGTCGAGCGTCGTGGTGCCGACGTACCAGCCGCGGTTCAGCTCGCCGACGATGTTCTTCGCGGGCACGCGCACGTCGCTGAAGAACACCTCGCTGAACATGTTCTGGTTGGCGAGGTTCGTCAGCGGCCGCACCTCGACGCCGGGCGACTTCATGTCGAGCAGGAAGTAGCTGATGCCCTTGTGCTTGGGCGCGTCCGGGTCGGTGCGCGCCATCATGAACATCCAGTGCGCGAACTGCGCGCCGGAGGTCCAGATCTTCTGCCCGTTGATCACGTAGTCGTCGCCGTCCTTCACCGCGCGCGTCTGCAGCGACGCGAGGTCGGAGCCGCTGCCCGGTTCACTGAACCCCTGGCACCATTGCACCTCGCCGGAGAGGATGCGGCTCAGGTGCTCCTTCTTCTGGCCCTCGGTGCCGTGCGTGATGAGCGTCGGCCCGACCATCGACACGCCCATGCCGCCGACCGGCGGCACGCGGTTCTCCGCGAACTCCTCGTTCATGATGAACTGCTGCATCACGGTGAGGCTGGCGCCGCCGTACTCCTTTGGCCAGGCGGGCGCGATCCAGCCCTTGGCGGCGAGCTTCTGGCGCCAGTCCTTCAGCTGCTCGAAGGCGCCGCGGTACATGCCGGTCTCGGCGAGCGCTCCGTCTTTGAACCGCTCCGGGAGTTCCGTCTTGAGGAACTCGCGCACTTCGGAACGGAACGCCGCTTCTTCGGTGTTGTCCTTGAAGTCCATCTGCTTCCTCCCGGCCGCCGCCGGCGGCACCGTTGCTCCTAGGCCCTCGGCAGCCCGAGCCCGCGCGTGGCGATGATGTTCCGCTGGATCTCCGACGTGCCGCCGCCGATCGTGCTGGTCGTGGCGTAGATGTAGGTGCTTTCGATGCGGCCGTTCGCCGGCGCTCGCGCGCTGCCGCGCCGCAGCTGGCCGTACAGCCCGAGCGCCTTCATCGCCGTCTCCGAGATGCGCACGTCGAGCTGCGAGGAGAAGAGCTTGGCAATCGAGCCTTCCTTGTTCGGCACCAGCCCCCGGTTCTGCATCGATATCACGGTCGTGCAGAGCATCGACTCCACGGCGGCCTCGATCGCCCGGTCGGCGACTTCGTTGCGAAGCTCCGGGTTGCGCGCGATGACGCCGGTGCCTGCGTGCTCGCGCATGAAGTCGGCAAGGTGCTCGACCATCAGCGAGTGCGAGACGCTGGTAGCGATGCCGCTGCGCTCGAAGTCGAGCGTCGTCGTGCCGACGTACCAGCCGCGGTTTTCCTCGCCGATCAGGTTCTCCTTCGGCACGCGCACGTTGTCGAAGAACACCTCGTTGAAGTCGTGGTTATCCGCCATGTTGACCAGCGGCCGCACCGTAATCCCGGGCGCCTTCATGTCGAGGATGAAGTAGCTGATGCCCTTGTGCTTTGGCGCCTCCGGGTCGGTGCGCGCGAGCAGGATCATGTACTTCGACACGTGCGCGCCGGACGTCCAGATCTTCTGGCCGTTGATCACGTAGTCGTCGCCGTCCTTGACCGCGCGCGTCTGCAGCGCGGCGAGGTCGGAGCCGGCGCCCGGCTCGCTGAACCCCTGGCACCAGATATCGTCGCCCAGCACAATGCCCGGCAGGTATCTCTTCTTCTGCTCCTCGTTGCCGTAGAGGATGATCGTGGGGCCTGCCCAGCCGGTGCCGATGCCATAGTTGCCGCCGCGCGGCGCGCCGGCGTTCGCCATCTCCTGGTTGAAGATGAATTGCTGCATGACCGTGAGGCCGGCGCCGCCGTACTCCTTCGGCCACGCGGGCGCGATCCACCCGCGCGACGCGAGCGTCCGCGCCCACGATGCGTTGAGCGCGCGATAGTCGTCGGTGCTGACGCGGATGTCGTCCCAGCCGCCCCCGCCAAACATCGCGTTGAAGCCACGGCGGCGGATCTGCGGCGGGCACTCCGCGTCGATGAACGCACGCACCTCGCTGCGGAACGCCGCCTCCTCGGGAAGGTCGCGGAAGTCCATCTACGTCATCATCTCCACGCTCGCCTCGATGCTGCGCGGCGGCGTGCCCTCGGCCGTCGCGTAGCGCGCCGGACGACGGTCGCGCACCTTCACCGCTTCGAGGTACACGCGGCTCCACATGTCGGTGCGCGCGCGGTCTATCTCTCCCTTGAACCCGAGCATGTGCATCAGGTCGAGCGTCATGCCGATGCCGAGGAACTGCCACGCGATCAGCCGCGCGTCGATCTCCTGCCGGACGCTGCCGCGCGCCTTGCCTTCCTCGAGCGTGTCGGTAATGAAGTCCACGAACGCCTCGAAGTTCTCGCGCAGGGCGCGCTGGATGTCCGCGTCATCGGACTCCGCGAGCGCGCGGAACTGGAGCTTGAGGTTGGCCGAGTGCGACTCGAGGTGGTCGTAGTAGTACACGCCGATCGCCCACAGCGTCTCGATCGGGTCTTCGTAGTCGACTGCGATCTCCTCCCAGATCTGGAGAAGCCGCGGCCCGGTCGCCTTGATGGTGGCGACGAACAGGTCCTTCTTGCCGGCAAAGTGGCGATAGAGCCCGGCCTCGGAGATGCCGGCGGCGCGCGCCAGGTCGGCCGTGCCGACCTTGGCATACGCCTGCGCGGCGAACACGCCGCGAGCGGAGTCGATGATCTGGCGTTTGCGCTTGTCGGCGGGGAGCCGCCGTGCGCGGGGCTGTGCCATCCCGAGTCGTTCCTCAGCGTTGTGAGTGAGCGCTCACTATCGGCGCGAGGACGATCGTAGGCGAATCAGCCGCCCTGTGTCAATGGCCAAATTCAGCCGATCCGCGGTTGGCGTGAACGCTGTGCGCCCTAGCCGGCGAGCGTCATCGCGCAGCGCACGACCACGCCGTCCGGACCGTCGCTGAACACGCAGCCGATGCCGGCCCGGCTGTATGCGCCCAGGATCTGCTCGCGGTGCCCCGGGCTGTCGAGCCACGCCTGGATGACGCCCGCCGGCTGCCAGCCAAGGGAGCCCATCGCGAGCACCTCGCCTACCGGCACGTCGAACGGGAAGCCGGCCGCTTCGGCGCGGGTGACGAGCGTCGAGCCATCGGGGCCCTCGTGCGCGAACCAGTTGTGCTCGGCCATGAGCAGCGCGTAGTCCGTGGCCGCCCGTTCGAGGCGCGCGTCGACCACGAGCGGCGCCAGGCCGTGCGATGCGCGAGCGGCGTTGACACCATCGAAGACCGCCTGCGTGTAGGCGCCGTCGTATCGTCCCGCCGCTGCCGGCGGCGACGGTTCGGGTGACGGCTCCGGGGGCGCCGGGGTCGGCGGGACCGGCGTCGGCGGCTCGGCGGTGGGCGTCGGCGGTACCGCGGTCGGCGTCGGCGGCGCCGGCGTCGGCGTCGCCGTGGGCGGCGGCGCGACGGGCGTCGCCCGGCGGGGGCGGCTCGGCGCAGATGCCGGCGTGGGCTCCACCGGGGCCGGCGCGGGCTCCTCCGGCGGAGCGAGCATGGCCAGGGCGTGGAGCGCGTGCAACGCCTCGGACAGCGACGGCTCCGGCGGGGCGAGGAGCCCCGCTGCCACGAGCACATTCGCCGCCTCGAGCGTCTCAGCCAGCGTGGGGACCGGTGGGGGCGACGGCGGCGCGGGCGCCACGAGCACGAACCGCTCGACGCGCGCGCCCTCGATCACCATCGTGCTCGGCTCGGTCGGGACGAAGCGCGCCGCGGCTGCCGGCCGATGCGCTGCGGCGGCTACCTCGCTCCGGCGCGGCGCCGGATCCGGCGCGTCATCCGCCCGCGCGAGCGCGACAAGCGCCAGGGCGGGCGCGGTGACGGTGGCGATAGCGATAAGGAAACGGCGTCGTGCGGTGAGGCGTCCCTGCAAACCTTCGCTCCTGCATCATCCCCGCGCGACAACGTCTCGCGGCACGCTCGGCGCGATGTAGATGGTGTCGGAGCATCGGTGCGATCGTGAATGGAGGAGTCCCTGATGCGCCGCTCTGCGGCACGCCTAACACGCGGGGGAACTGCCCGTAGGTCGCTTGCCCGAGGTCGGAACGCGTAAGGGTTCCGCCGCGTCCCACGCGCCCATTGCGCTGAGATCGCGCGTCTCGCGCGGCGACCCCGCGCGAGGCGCCGGCCGGCGCCGGGTGACCACCGACGGTGGAGATGCGGCAACGCCCGGCCGGCATTGCCGACCGGGCGTTACGTCAATTCACGGAAGCGGCGCGCTAGCGCGTGTGGACGACGACGGTCTTCGCGATCTTGTCGTGCCAGCCCTGCCGGTTCTCGTCCCAGAGGACCCACAGGAAGCCGAGCGCGAGCGGCAGGCTCGACACGATGTAGCCGACGTAGCGCAACACCGCCGTGCCCGGGTCAACGACCTCGCCGGTCTCCGCGCTCACGACCTTCAGCCCCATCAGCGACTTGCCGGGTGTCGACCCGCTCGTCGTCCAGAAGTACACCGCGTATCCGATGCCGATGACGAGGCTCAGGATGAAGTACAGCGCCACCGGCACGATCATGCTGATGATCCACATCGGCACGCCGATGATCACCGCATCGATCAGGTAGGCAACGAGCCGCTCGCCGAACCCGGCGGCGCGGACCGCCCCCATGGTCTCTCCCTGCTGCATGATCTGCTCCTTCCGGCGCGCGCGCCTGCTCGGCCCATGGCCACGATCAGTATCGGAGGAGATCGGCGCGCAGTGAACGCAGGGAACTCCCTAACCCAGCACGGTCTGGAGCCAGAATTCCGAGAACCCGCGCCAGTCCAGCGACGTCACGATCTCCGCTTCGTGGCCCGCCGCGCCGTCGATGAACGTGCGGACGGCGCCATCGTGCAGCGCGACGGTGACGCGCGCCCGGCGCGATGTGACGAACCGACGGTCGACCATGCAGGCGACCGCGAGCGGGTCGTGCAAGAGTGCGGCGTACTCTTCCGGGAGGAGCCCTCCGGTCAGCCGGCGCAGGTACGGCGTCCAGATGTCGAGCTGCTGCGCGAGCGCGCGACACAGCGCGTCGCCGGCGCGCAGCGCGTCGACCTGGCGCGACGTCAGCCACGCGCCCATCGTCACATCGCCCGGGACGTAGAGCGTCGGCACCCCCGCATTGAGCGCGGCGAGCGACGCGGCCGCGTCGACGTTCAGGTTGTGGTCGACCGAGGGCGGCAGCGCAACGCCGAGGAACCGCACCGGCGCGAAGATGCCACCCATCACCGCCAGCCGCGGCACGCGCTGCGCGAACGTCGCATCGCGCGCGAGCGCCGCGGCGATGTTCGACTGCATGCCGACGGTCGCTACTTCGACGCTGCCGTCGCAGACATCGAGCAGCAGCGAGACGCCGTCGCGACCCGAGAGCGGCAGCGACTCGCCATCGCCGAGCAGCCCTTCGCCCTCGTGCCCGGCTTCCGCGTTGCGGCCGCCCTGCTTCGGGTCGCCGGAGACGCCCGCCGCAACCTCGATGTCGTCGCGGCCGGCGAGCAGCAGCAGCTTTTTCGCGATACGCCCGCGGCGCACCGCGTCGCCCGATACGGTCGTCACGGCGCGCAGGTCGAGGTCCGGGTGGCGCACGGCGAACGCCAGCGCGAGGGCATCGTCGACATCGGTGCCGATGTCAGTGTCGAGGATGAGCGGGAGCGGCACGGCGCAGTATCGCACGAGCAGGCGTGCGATACTGGGGCCGCGCGCGGCAGCGCGACGCTCCGGGAAGGGGGGTGATGCCTCGTGACACGAGAGGAAGTCAGGCTGACGAGCCTCGCGTCCTGCGCGGGTTGAGCCAGCAAGGCGGGCATCGCCACGCTGGCGCAGGTCCTGCGCCCGGTCGCCGCAACATTCGAGGCAGCATCGTACCCGGACCTCCTCGTCGGACTCGAGGGGCCCGACGATGCCGCCGTCTACCGCCTCACCGATGATCTCGCGATCGTGCAGACGGTGGACTTCTTTCCGCCTGTCGTCGATGACCCGTACACCTACGGCGCCATCGCCGCCGCGAACGCGATGAGCGACGTCTACGCCATGGGCGGCGAGGTGCTGCTCGCGCTCAACATCACCGCCTTCCCGGAGGACCTCGACCCGGAGATCCTGGCGCGGATCCTGCTTGGCGGCGCCGAGAAGGTGGCGGAAGCCGGCGGCGTGATCGCCGGCGGACACACGCTGTACGACCGCGAGCCGAAGTACGGCCTGAGCGTGACCGGCATCGTGCACCCGCAGCGCGTGCTCACGAAGGGCGGCGCCCTGCCGGGCGACGCGCTCCTTCTGACCAAGCCACTCGGCACCGGCATCGTCCTCACGGCCGCGCGCGACGGCATCGACGACGCCGGCCACGCCGGCGCCGCAATCGACAGCATGCTGCGGCTGAACCGGCACGCGTCGCACGTGGCACGCGAAGCCGGCGCGCACGCGATGACCGACATCACCGGTTTTGGCCTGCTCGGCCACGCCTGCGAGATGGCCGAGGCCAGCGGCGCGCGCTTCGCGATCGACGCGGCGTCGGCGCCGCCGCTCCCCGGCGCGCTCGACTACGCGCGCGCAGGCGCGCTCACCGGCGGCGCATCGCGCAACCGCGCGGGTCTCGCGGAGCGCGTGGAGGTCGCCGCCGGCATCGACCCGGCGACCGTCGACCTGCTGCACGACGCCCAGACATCGGGCGGCCTGCTCGTGGCGCTGCCGCGCGACGCGGCGGAGCGCGCCGCCGCGCGCCTGCAGGCCGATGGCCTCACCGGCGCGATCATCGGGCGCGTGGAGGCGGGGCACGGCGTGCGCGTCTGCTAGCGGATTGGCGATGCCGGGAATCAGTCGGGCAACAGGCGTAGCGATTCGCGATGTCGTGGCCGCATCAGCCCGAAGTGACGCCGGTCCAGCGTCGCGAGTTTCGGCTCCTGCCGGCGCTCGACCACCGCGAGCACTGCCGCATCGACAAAGCCGATATCCGAGTCGGCGTACTGATCGCAGAGTTCTCGCACGCGGACGAAGTCGAGTGCGTCGAGATCTTCGACTACGTATGCCCCCGCGAGCACATCATCCAGCAACTGCGTGAAGATCCCCGGATGGAGGCGGGCCTGGATCAACCAGTCGAGTTCGACCAGAACGGGCGCTGGAATGACGAGTAATTCGCCTGCGTGCTCAACGAGTTCGCGACAGCGGCTGTGGGCGGCATCTCGCCGGTCAAGAGCGGCGTAAATCGGGCCTGTGTCGAGGATCAGCGCCACGAACGAGGCATCGGTTTGATTTCGCCCGCGATCTGAGAGGTGTCGGTGAAGCCCGAATCGGCGATCCCGATGGCGCGGGGCTTAGGGCGTGTGACGGGCGCCTTTTCCTCGAGTGCCTCCCTGATGATCGCGGCCATGGACGTGCGGCGTTCCGCCGCGAGCAACCGCAGCCGCTTGATGAGGTCCTCGGGCAAAGAGATAGTGGTGCGTTCCATAGCACAATGATAGCACGTATGATGCACGCGCGCCGTTGCCCGCGCACGGCCGCATCGGGTACACATAGGCGGTCACGCGCCCAGGCACAGGATCCCGATTGAACGTCCTCTTCGTCTCGGCCGAGATGAGCCCGCTCGCCAAGGTTGGCGGCCTGGGCGACGTCGCCGGCTCGCTGCCGATCGCGCTCCGCGCGCGAGGGCTCGACGTCCGCATCGCCATGCCGTTCTACGCCACGGTCGACCGCGCGAAGGCCGCCGCCCGCCGCATCGGCGAGGTCGAGGTGCCGTGGCCGGGCGGCCACCAGCGCGCGGGCGTCTGGCTCGCCGACGTGCGCGGCGTGCCGGTGTACCTGGTCGAGCACGAGGGCATGTTCGGCCGCGAGAAGGTGTACGGCTTCGACGACGACCCGGCGCGCTTCCTCTTCTTCTGCGACGCGCTGCTCGCCGCCTCCGGGCTCATCGACTTCACGCCCGGGGTCATCCACGCGCAGGACTGGCACGCCGCCCTGCTGCTCACCCGCCTCGACGCCGAAGCGTCGCACCCGTGGGCCGGCGCGGGGAGCGTCTACACCATCCACAACCTGGCGTTGCAGGGGAACTTCGACCGCGGGTTCGCGGCGCATTTCGGCATCGGTCACGCGCAGCTCGCGCCCCCCGACGCGCTGCCTCACGAGATGATGATGAGCGCGATGGCGCAGGGCATCGCACATGCCGACCGCGTCAACACCGTCAGCGATACGTATGCGCGAGAGATCCTCACCCACGAGTACGGCGCGGGCCTCGACCCGCTGCTGCGCGCGCGCCAGGCCATCGTCTCGGGCATCGTCAACGGCATCGATTACGAGGAATTCGACCCGCAGACCGACCGCGACCTCACCGCGCACTACACCGTCGACACGCTCGATGCCCGCGCGGAGAACAAGCGCGCGCTGCAGCGCCAGGCGGGGCTGCCCGAGGACGCGGGCGCGCTGCTGTTCGGCGTCGTCACGCGGCTGTTCGCGCAGAAGGGCATCGACCTGCTGCCGCCGGCGCTCGAGCCGGTGCTCGCGCACGGGAACGCGCAACTCGTCGTGCTCGGCACCGGCGACGAAGCGGTGCACGAGATGCTGAACGCGCTCGAGGCGCGGCACGCGCAGAAGGTCAAGGTGTGGCTCGACTTCAATCCACCGCTCGGGCAGAAGATCTACGGCGGCGCCGACTGCTTCCTCATGCCATCGAGGTATGAGCCGTGCGGGCTCGGGCAGCTGATTTCACTGCGCTATGGCGCGGTCCCGCTCGTCCGCCGCACCGGCGGGCTCGCCGACACCGTCGAGGATGTCGATGCCGCCGTGACGGCGGGCACCGGCTTCGTCTTCGGCGCGGCCGACGCGCACGAGCTGCAGCAGGCCTGCGAGCGCGCGCTCGCGGCGTTCGCGCGACCCGGCGCCTGGCGCGCTATCCAGCAGCGCGGGATGCGGCAGGACTGGTCGTGGGGGCGCGCCGGAGCGCGGTACGCCGAACTCTACGAAGCGGCGCGCGCCTCGCGGGCCGCGAAGAAGGGCGCGTGACCGGGGGACCGTATTACGCCGGCATCGACCTCGGCGGCACGAAGATCCTCGTCGTCATCGCCGATGCCTCGGGCGAAGTGCGCGCGACTGCCCGCACCGCGACGCTCGCCCAGCAGGGGCCCGATGCGGTCATCGAACGCATCGTCGAGTCGGTGCGCGAGGCCGCGGCGCAGGCGGGCGTCGACGCCGGTGACCTCGCCCGGGGCGGCGTGTCCGCGCCCGGACCCATCGACACCGACGATGGCATGATCACCCAGCCCCCGAACCTGCCCGGCTGGCGCAACGTGCCGCTTGCGGCCGAGCTGCGCTCGCGCCTTGGCTTCGGCATCGTGCTGGAGAACGACGCCAACTGCGCCGCCGTGGGCGAGCACCGCTTTGGCGCCGGGCGGGGCTACAAGCACATGGTCTACGTGACGATCAGCACTGGCGTCGGCGGGGGGATCATCATCGACAATGAGCTGTACGCGGGCGCATCCGGCGCGGCGGGGGAGATCGGCCACATCGGCGTGTCGGTCGAAGGCCCCCGGTGCGGCGCTGGCCACCCCGGCTGCCTCGAGGCGTTCGCCTCGGGCACGGCGATCGCGGCCCGCGCACGGGAGATCATCGCCGCAGGCGGGCTGCCGCGGACGGCGCGCATCGGCGAGCACGAGCCGCCGGTGACGGCCAGGACGGTGTACCTCGCCGCGCAGCAGGGCGAAGCCGAGGCCGCCGCGCTCATCGAGAGCGCGGGCCGCTACCTGGGCATCGGCCTGGCGAGCATCATCAACGTGTTCAACCCGCAGGCGGTGGTCATCGGCGGCGGGCTGACGAACATGGGCGAGGCGATCCTGGGGCCGGCCGTCGAGGTCGCGCGCCAGCGGTCCTTCGCGCAGGCCTTGGCGGATGTACGCATCCTCGAGGCGGAGTTGGGGGAGCGGGGAGCGGCACTGGGCGCCATCGCGGTGGCCCGGGACCGCAGCGGCGACGGCCGCGCCTGACGGCGGTACATCGTGCGCGCGTGGCCGACGCGTGCCGATACTAGGGTCAGGCGCCCGGGCGACGGTCCGCGGTGGAGTGGGGACGGGGATGCAGCACCTACGGAGAATCAGCGCGCTGAGCGATGAGCGCGCGCACGCGCTCGAACTCGCCGTGATCGTCTTCCTGTGGCAGGCGGCGGTCGGCGTGTACTTCCTCTCCCTCGTGCAGCAGTACCTGCCCCAGCGGCTCGACACCGGCGCGGCGTTCCCCGGCTACGCGATGGCGAGCTATGGCGTCGCCAAGTTCGTGTGGCAGCCGGTCGCCGGCTGGATCGCCGACCGCGCCGGGCGGCGGATCACGATGGTCGCCGGCATGTCGGTGAATCTGCCCGCGCTGGCGCTGATGATGCTCGTGCGCGACGAGTTCGCGTTTCTCGCGTTCTCCGCGCTTCTTGGCATCGGCGCGGCGACGATGTGGCCGGCGTTCATCGCGCATGTCGGCGACACGACGCCGCACCATCGCCGCGCCGGCGTCATGTCGGCGCTGAACATCGCGCAGATGGCGGGCATCGGCATCGGCACGCTCGCCGGCGTGCTGTGCGTCGACTTCGTGACGTACGGGGCGGCGTTCTGGGTGTGCATCGGCTTCTCGTGGCTGGCGGGGCTCTTCGCCGCCCGCCGCACCGAGGCGGCACGGCACGAGGTGGTGCGCATCGACAACGGGCGCGCCGCCAGCCGGCACGGCGCCGACGACGCGGCGTGGCGCCCGGGGATCGGCATGCTCGCGCTGATCGTGCTGTTCCTCACCGTCGGCACCAGCCTGCACACGCCGATGATCGGCGCCTACACGCGCGACGTGCTCGACGTGAAGATGTCGTACCTGGCGATGCTGTTCCC
Organism: Dehalococcoidia bacterium; assembly: GCA_021462855.1. Classification (GTDB taxonomy): domain Bacteria; phylum Chloroflexota; class Dehalococcoidia; order DSTF01; family JACRBR01; genus DTUCFX13. The sequence continues at coordinate 70,241 of JAJTXQ010000040.1, forward strand.
GGCGCCCGCCATCCTCGCGGCGCTGGCGATGTGGCGCTTCGGGCGGGTCGCCGACCGCTATGCGCGGCACGTGCCGCTGATCGGCGGCCTGTTCATCGCGGCGGTCGCGATCTTCGCGCTGACGCTCACTGATCAGCCGATCATCGTCGTCAACCTCGTGGTGCTCGCGGGCTTGGCGTACGCCGTCAGCATTCCGGCGTGGGGCGCCGCCGCGCTCGATGCGACGGATGTCGGCGGGCGCGGGCTGGCGCTCGGCGCACTGAGCGCCGTGCAGGGGCTTGGCGTCGCCGGCGGACAGGCGCTCGGCGGCATGATCGGCGGGTTCTGGGGCCCGCTGGCGCCGTTCAAGCTCGCCGCGCTGCTGCTGATGGGCGCCACCGCGCTGATCGTCGCGAACGTCGCCGCGCATCATCGCGCGCGCATGCGCGTCACCGCGGCGATCCCCGTGCGCATCGACGGCTGATCGGCGGACGACCGGTATACTGGCCGCGTGCCCCGCACCCTGAGACGAACGATCGCGCCGCTCTGGGTCGCGCCGCTGCTCGGCATCGCGCTGAGCGGATGCGACGCGCTCGGTGGCTCGTCGCCCACCGCCACGCCAACGGCCACCGCCACGTTCACCGCGACGAACACGCCGACCAACACCGCCACGCCGACATCGACGCCGACGCCGCTGCCGACCGACACGCCGACGCCCGAGCCGACGGCGACGACGGCGCCGCCAGCGCAGCCCGGCGGCTTCGTGCCCGAAGGGCGCATCCTGCCGCAGGGGCGGACGATCCTGCTGCGCACGGCCCCCCGCGAAGGCGCGGCGCGGGCGACGGCGCTGTTCCGCGGCGACACGTTCGAGATGGCGCCCGACGGCGCCGGATGGTGGGCCGTCGCCGGCGCCAGCTCCGGCGCCCAGCTCGGCAACTTCCCGGTGACGTACACCTGGTATGACGCCGCCGGCGGCTCGCTCGGCACGTCCTCGGAGACGGTGAGCGTCACGTACACGGAGTACCCCGTTGAATACATCACCCTGCCGCCCGGCCAGGCCGAGGGCATCTCCGCCGAGGCCGTGCAGCAGGAGCTGAACATCCGCGCGGCGACGTTCGCCGTGCAGACGCCGTCGAAACTCTGGTCGGGGCCGCTGGCGATGCCGCTCGCCGGCGCCGTGACCGGCATGTACGGCGAAGGCCGTAGCTACAACGGCGGACCGGTGTCGAGCCGGCACAGCGGCACCGACTTCGGCGCCGATGAAGGCACGCCGATCGGCGCCGCTGCGCCCGGGCGCGTCGCCTTTGCCGGCTACCTCGCGACGCGCGGCAACTCCGTGATCATCGACCACGGGATGGGTGTGTTCACCGGCTACCATCACATGTCGCGCATCGATGTCGCGCAGGGGCAGGACGTGGCGACCGGCACGCAGCTCGGCGCCGTGGGCATGACCGGGCTGGCGACGGGCCCGCACCTGCACTGGGAACTCGTCGTCGGCGGCGTGGTCGTGGATGTGATGTTCTGGACGTATGCCGGCGACGTCCCCTGACGCCGCGCTCGTCGCGCGCGTGTACGACGCGCTCGCGGCGATCCACCGCGATGAGACGTGGCACTGGGACAGCGCCCACGGCCGCGGCCCGATGGACATCATCGCCGGCGCGGTGCTCGTGCAGCACACGACGTGGACTAACGCCGAGCGCGCGCTCAACGCGTTGCGTGACGCCGGCGCGCTCGATGCCGGCGCACTCATCGCGCTGCCGGACGACAGGATTGCCGCGCTCGTGCGCGTCAGCGGCACACCCACGGTCAAGGCGCGCCGCCTCCGCGCCGTCGCCGAGACGATCGTCGCCGCCGGCGGCATCGACACGCTGATGGCGCTTCCGCGCGACGAACTGCGCGAGCGCCTGCTCGCCACGCACGGCATCGGCCCGGAGACGGCCGACGCGATCGCGCTGTACGCCGCGGGCGCGCGCACGTTCATCATCGACGCGTACACCCGGCGGCTCTTCTCGCGCATCGGCGGCGGGCCGGGCGAGGGCGCGCCGTACGCCGCCTGGCAGCGCTGGTTCGAGGACGCGCTCCCCGCGGCAGATGCGGCGCATTTCCAGCGTTTCCACGCGTACATCGTCCTGCACGCGAAGGCGATCTGCGCCGCGCGGCCCCGGTGCGGGTCGTGCGCGCTGCGGACGTGGTGCCGGCAGGGGAGCACGGGGTAGGCGTCGCACGCACGCTGCTCGCGGTCGGCTTCCCGCTATGCTTCCGGCATGTTGAGCGAGCACATGCGGCGAGCGCTTGCGCTGGCGGCGTCCGTCGAGGGGACGACGAGCCCAAACCCGCACGTCGGTTGCGTGCTCGTGAAGGACGGGCGTGTGGTCGCCGAAGGGGCGACGGAGCCGCCACCGGGCCGCCACGCCGAGGCCGTGGCGCTGGCGAACGCGGGCGATGCCGCGCGCGGCGCCGACGCCTGCGTGACGCTCGAGCCGTGCTCGCACACGGGCCGCACGCCGCCCTGCGCCGACGCGCTGATCGCCGCCGGCGTCGCGCGGGTGATCGTCGCGATCGCCGATCCCGACGCGAAGGTCGCAGGCAGCGGCATCGCGCGGCTGCGCGACGCGGGCGTGCAGGTCGAGACCGGCGACGGCGAAGCCGGGGCGGCGCGCCTGCTCGAGGCGTACATCAAGCACCGCACGACGGGGTTGCCGTTCATCATCGCGAAGTTCGCGGCGACGCTCGACGGGAAGATCGCGGCGGCGAGCGGCGATTCGCGCTGGGTCGCCGGCGATGCCGCGCGCGCCTGGGCGCACGAGTTCCGCACGAAGGTCGACGCGATCATGTGCGGCGTGAACAACGTACTGCTCGATGACCCGCAGCTGACCGCGCGCCCCGGCGGCGCGATCGCCGGGAAGCAGCCGCTGCGCGTCATCGCCGACTCGCGCGGCCGCACGCCGCTGACCGCGAAGGCGCTCGGCGCCGGCGGCCGCACGCTCATCGCCACGACCGGCGCGTCGCCGGCGGCGTGGCGCGACGACATCGCGGCGCGCGGGGCGGAGGTGGCGGTGCTGCCGGCAGGCGAGGACGGCCGCGTCGACCTGCGCGCGCTCGTGCGCATGCTCGGCGAGCGCGACGTGCTGTCGCTGCTCGCCGAAGGCGGCGGCGTCCTGCACGGATCGCTGTTTGCCGCCGCGCTCGTCGACAAGGTGCACGCGATCATCGCGCCGAAGATCGTCGGCGGCTCGCTGTATCCGGCCGTCGCCGGCGAGGGCGCTGCGCGCATGGCCGACGCGATCGCCCTGCGCGATGTAGAGACGCTCAGCCTCGGCGACGACGTGGCGTTCATCGGCTACGTGCGGTAGCGACTACAGCTCCAGCACGGCGTACAGGCCCAGGTGGTCGCTCGGGTACATGTCCGCGTTGTACGGCGAGGGCTTGTCGAACGCGAGCCCGGCCTCGACCACGCGCCACTCAGGCGTGAGCCAGATGTAGTCGAGCGTGCCGTGCGCGGAGTCGTCATACGTGTTGACGGGCGTCGTCCACGTCTTCTCCGGCTCGCGACCGTGCGCCGTCTCGTACGCGCTTCGGTAGCGCGACTTCATCAGCGTGACGGCGGGCTCCGGCGGGTCGGCGTACGCGTTGAAGTCGCCGACGATCACCGCCGGCAGGCCGCGCGTGTCGCGGTCGAGCCACGCCTGCATCCGCTCGATCTGCTCGACGCGCTCCTGTTTCGCCTCCGGCGGGTGGTGGAGGTGCGTGTTGACGAAGACGAACGGCCGGTCTCCACAGCGGAGCACCATGCGCTGCGCCACCCGCTCGAACGTCATCAGGTCGAGGATCTCGTGCTCCTCGAACGGCAGGCGCGACAACGTCGCGATGCTGTGGACGAACGCGCGCGTCTCCGTGTTCGCCGCATGCTTGATGCGGTAGTGCGGCTGCAGCCCGAGCCGCGCATTGATCTGCCGGCTGATCCACATCCCCTGGTCGAGCACCAGGTCGATCTCCTGCATGCCAATGACGTCCGGCGCCAGCTCCTCGAGCTGGTCGATGACGAGCGGGGCGCGGTGGCCCCACTCTCCCATGCGGTTGAAGATGTTCAGCGTCGCGACCTTCACCTGCGGCATCGCGCTACCTCCTGCGTGGGCACAGCAAACACCCCAGGCGCGTGGCGGGCAAGCGCGCGTTGTCCGGCAGCACGCGCGCGGCTAACCTTCGGCCATGAAGTTCAAGATCGCCGTACTGCGCGGCGACGGCATCGGCCCCGAGATCACGGATATCGCCGTGCGCGTGCTGCAGGCCGTCGGCAGACGCTGGGACCACGACTTCGCGTTCACCGAGGCGCATGCCGGCGGCGAGGCGTGGGACCGCTACGGCGAGCACCTGCCGGCCGTCACGCTCGATGCCTGTCGCGCCGCCGATGCGATCCTCAAGGGCCCGTTTGGCGGCCCGACAAGCGAGATCAATCATCCGAAATGGGCGGGCATCGAGACGACGGCGATCCTCGGGCTGCGGCGGGCGTTCGACCTGTTCATGAACCTGCGCCCGGTCGTCGTCTACCCGGAGGTCGTCGCGCTGTCACCGCTACGGCCCGAGATCGTCGAAGGCGCGGACATGCTGATCGTGCGCGAGTTGACGAGCGGCATCTACTTCGGCGAGCGCGGCGAGCGCACGGTCGATGGCGAGCGGCAGGGGTTTGACACCGAGTCGTACACCGAGGGCGAGATCGCGCGCATCACGCACGGCGCCTTCCGCATCGCGCGGGTCCGGCGCAAGCACGTGACGCTCGTCGCCAAGTCGAACATCCTCGACTCGTCGCGGCTCTGGCGCGATGTGATGGCGAGGGTGGCGCCGGAGTACCCGGACGTCACGCACGACTACCTGCACGTGGATAACGCATCGATGCAGATCATCACCAACCCGCGCCAGTTCGACGTGATGCTCACCAACAACATGTTCGGCGACATCCTGAGCGACGAGGCGAGCGTACTGGCAGGATCGCTCGGCATGCTCGGCTCAGCGAGCCTCAACGCCGGCGGCTTCGGCATGTACGAGCCGATCCACGGAAGCGCGCCGGACATCGCCGGTCAGGGGAAAGCAAACCCCATCGCCATGGTGCTCAGCGCGGCGATGATGCTCCGCCTCTCGTTCCAGCTCGAGGACGAGGCGGCGGCCGTGGAGACAGCGGTGCGGGCGGCGCTCGCGCGCGGCCTGCGGACGGCGGACATCGCCGGCGCCGGCGGCACGCTCGTCACGACGCAGGCGATGGGCGAGGCGATCGAGGCGGCGCTCGCCGGCTGAGCGGACGGCCGCGGCGGCCCAAGCCGCCTCGCCCGACCTGCGGTTGTGCACGGATCTGTCAGTTGACATCGTTTCGGCGGCGCGCGTACCATGCGCCGAAGCCCCACCGGCGGGGGCGGGAAGGACAGCATGGCAAACACCGGGACAGGCATCGCGATCTTGGCCGCGCGGGTCCGCGGGGCAGATCTGCGCGTCGGTGGGATGAATGCGTCCGGCGGAAAGGGTCAGCGTTGACTTAGCACTCCGGGCACGAGCGAGCGTCAACCCACTGCGCGACCGGGCGTGAGTGGGTTTTTTTGATCCCTGCAAGGGACACCCGGACAAGGGGAGGAGACTGACATGAACCAAGTACCGCTGCAGGTGAACGACGTCGTGAAGTCGTTCGGCGGCGGCTGGAGCGCGAGCAGCGTGCTCCCGTGGAGGCGCAACGGCGCAAGCCACGGCCGCCGCGTCGTCGACCACGTGTCGTTCGAAGTGCGGCGCGGCGAGATCTTCGGCGTGATCGGCGCCAACGGCTCCGGCAAGTCGACGCTGATCCGCATCATCAGCACGCTGCTGCTGGCCGACGAGGGCGGCGTCCGCGTGTTTGGCTACGACACCGTGCGCGAGGCGACACCGGTGCGCGCGCTGATCAACCGCGTGTCCGCAGACCCGTCGTTCTTCCGCAACATGTCGGCGATGGAGAACCTGCTGTTCTTCGGCCGCGTGTACGGGCTCACCGCCGGCGACGTGAAGCGGCGCACGCCGGTGATCCTCGAACGGCTCGGACTCGAATGGCCGCGCGCGCTGGAGCCCATGAGCCACCTCTCGCGCGGGCAGCAGCAGAAGGTCGCCGTCGCGCGATCGTTCCTGACCTCGCCCGTGCTCATGCTGCTCGACGAGCCGACGACCGGCCTCGACCCGCGCAGCAAACGCGACGTGCAGTCGTTCGTCCGCGACGTACAGCAGTCGCACGATGCGACGATCCTGCTCACCACGCACGACATGGACGAGGCCGAACTGCTCTGCGACCGCATCGCCTTCCTGTCCGGCGGGAGGATCGTCGCCGGGGGTTCGCCGCTGGAGCTTCGCCAGATGGTCGCCGACGGCCGGCCGCTCGACAGCATCAATATGGAAACGGTGTTCATGGAACTCACCGGCCGCCGCGTCGAGGACGACGAGGAGCCGGCCGAGGAAGGGGAGGAGGCGTTGATCCATGGTTAGTATCGCGATGCCCCGCGCGCCCGGGACGGCTGGCGTGCTGTGGGCGTTCATCGAACGGCAGACGAATCTCTGGAAGCGCTACTGGGCGTGGGAACTCGTGTGGCTCGTGTACGGCGCGGTCAACACGCTCGCCGTCACGTTCATCGCGCGGCAGGTCGACAGCTCCGGCGCGGCCGCGAGCATCGATGTCGACCGGCTCGTGTTGTTCCTGCTCATCGGCACGCTCGTCTGGGCGTACCTGTCGGCCGTGCTCGACGACATCAGCCTGGTCGTCCAGTGGGAGCGCTGGGAAGGCACCATCGAGCACACGCTGATGGCGCCCGTCCGCCGCTCCGTGCACCTCGCCGGGATGTGCGTGTTCGGCGTGCTGCACGCCGTCGTCCGCACGATGCTGATCTTCGCCATCGCGCTGGCGTTCTTCGAGGTGGACCTCGGCCAGGCCGACTGGCTGGCAGCGGCGACGGTGCTCTTCGTCGGCAGCTTCGCCGTCGCCGGGCTGGCCGTGCTCGCCGGAGTGCTGCCGCTGCTCTACCCCGAGCGCGGCCAGCAGATGTCGATGATGATCCAGGCGTTCGTGCTGCTCGTCTCCGGCGTCTACTACGAGGTCGACGTGCTGCCCGCGTGGCTGCACCCCTTCGCCGTGATCTCGCCCGCGACGTACATCCTCGATGGCATCCGCGGCGCGATCATCGATGGCGAGGGCGTCGCCGGCGTCTGGCGCGAGATCGCCGCGCTCGCCGTGTTCGGCGCGCTGCTGCTTCCTGCATCGATGGCGACGTTCGCGGTCGCGGAACGCTGGGCGAAGCGCACCGGGCGGCTCAAGCGGCAGGGATAGCCCGGCGCCAGCCGATGCGGAGGGCCGCCTGTCTCGGGGGCCCTCCGCACGTGGCGCCCGTCTGAAGCTGCGCCGGGGCGCCCGTGCGCCGTACCTGCGTGCTCGCGGCCGCTACATCTGCCGCGTACGGCGCCAGAGCGATGTGCCATCCGGCAGCTTCCGTCTCCACCGGCGCGTTAGTAGAGTGCAGCGGCTTTCACGCAAGGAGACACCGCCATGACCCAGCGATACGTCACCACCCCGTCCGGCAAGAAGCTGGTCACGGTCATCCCCGGCGATGGCATCGGCCCCGAGTGCGTCAACGCCGCCCGCAAGATCATCGAGGCCACCGGCGCGCCGATCGAGTGGGAGGAGCGGCACGCGGGCGAGAGCGTGTTCAAGCAGGGCATCGCCTCCGGCGTGCCGCAGGACACGATCGAATCGGTGGGCAAGTCGCGCGTGGTGCTGAAGGGGCCGCTCGGCACGCCCGTCGGCTACGGCGAGAAGAGCGCGAACGTCACGCTGCGCAAGCTGTTCGAGACCTACGGCAACCTGCGCCCCGTGCGTGAGCTGCCCGGCGTGCCCACGCCGTACAGCGGGCGCGGCGTCGACCTGATTGTCGTGCGCGAAAACGTCGAGGACCTGTACGCGGGCATCGAGCACATGCAGACGCCGGGCGTCGCGCAGTGCCTGAAGGTGATATCGCGCAAGGGCTGCGAGAAGATCGTGCGGCTGGCGTTCGAGGTCGCGCGCGCCGAAGGGCGCAAGAGCGTCGCCTGCGCGACGAAGTCGAACATCATGAAGATGACCGAGGGCACGCTGAAGCGCACGTTCGAGGCGGTGGCGCCGGAATACCCGGACATCGAGTCGTGGCACATCATCATCGACAACTGCGCGCACCAACTTGTGAAGAAGCCGGAGCAGTTCGACGTCATCGTCACGACGAACATGAACGGCGACATCATCAGCGACCTCACATCGGCGCTGGTCGGCGGGCTCGGCTTCGCGCCCTCCGCGAACATCGGCAGCGAGGTGGCGATCTTCGAGGCCGTGCACGGATCCGCGCCGAAGTACGCCGGCAAGAACAACATCAACCCGACGGCCGTCATCGGCTCGGCGGTCATGATGCTGCGGCACATCGACGAGTTCGACGCCGCGTCGTCGATCGAGAACGCCCTCGTCGCCACGCTCGAAGAGGGCAAGACGCGCACCCGCGACGTCGTGGGCGACGAAAAGGGCGCGCCGACGACGGTCTACACCGACGAGATCATCAAGAACCTCGGCCGCAAGCCGAAGGCGTGGAAGGTGCGCGAGTACAAGCAGATCGAACTGCCGCAGGTGACGCGGGAGCCGGACTTCGTGAAGGTCGGCAAGCGCCGTGTCGCCGGACTCGACGTGTTCATCGAGTCGAACCGCACGGCGGTGGAGATCGGCGAGGACATCTCGCGCATCGTCGAGGGCACGCCGGTGTACCTGAAGATGATCGCCAGCCGCGGCACGAAGGTGTGGGAGCCGACGGGCGCCATCACCGACACGGTCGACGCGTGGTACGCGCGGCTGATGCTCCGCGACGCCGCCGGCGACCTCACCGACGCGCAGGCGTTCGACGTGCTGCAGCGCATCGCCGCGAACCACCGCTGGGCGCACGTCGAAAAGCTGCAGGAGTTCGACGGCGACCCCGGCTATACCAAAGCCCAGGGCGAAGATTAGCTTCGCGGCGGCCCCCCGCCGACCAGTAGCCGAGCCGGCGCCGCGCTACCGCCGGCGGCGCGCCTCGAGCAACGCGAGCAGGGCGGGGTCGGTCTCGTCGACGGTGTAGCCTTCCGGGAACGGGGGGCGCGGCGGCTCGCCGATCCCTTCGAGCACGCGCGGGTGCTGATAGTACGCCGGGTACAGGTGCAACCCGACGCCCAGGATCAGCATCGGGTGGGCGGCGAGCTGGCTCTCGACCACCTCCGCGCGCAGGTGCGGCGGCATCGAAGCGAACCCGGCCGGGTCGCGTTCGAGCGCCGCGTCGCGCACGGCGGCGAGGCCCGCGCCGACCGCCGGCCCGAGCATCGGGGCCGCTTCGATCCGCGCGACGATCGTCTCGCCCAGGCCCAGGCTGCCGGCGCCTGGCATCCTGCCATCGTCACCGGGCGGGATCAGCGTGTCGAGGAACGCCTGCAGGAAGGCGGGATCGCGCAGCGGTGTCGTCGCGTCGCTCATCTCAGTCGAACAGTGTCCCGATGTTCTTCTTGATGCGGTCGGCGATGTACAGCGCCAGCGCCTGGATCGTCGACGTCGGGTTCACGCCGGCGGCAGTGACGAAGATGCTGCCGTCAATGATGAACAGGTTCCGCACATCGTGCGCGCGTCCCCACTCGTTGACGACCGAAGTGCGCGGGTCGGCGCCCATGCGCGCGGTGCCCATCAAGTGCCAGCCGGCCGCGCTCATCAACGGCTCGTCGAGCGTTTCGACGGCGCCCGCGGCGGCCAGCGCCTCCTTCGCACGCTCGATGGCGTGGGCCAGCATCTTCTTGCTGTTCTCGCTCAGCGCGTAGGTGATTTTCGGCGCCGGGATGCCGTTGCTGTCGGTCAGCTCCGGGTCGAGCGTGACGGTATTCGTCTCTTCCGGCAGGTCCTCGGCGATCGCCAGCATGCCGGTCGCGTGGTCGTACAGCCGCGCGAAGGCGTCGTGATGGCCGCCGCCCCACGGCAGCATCCCCCGCGCCATGCCCCACAGCGACGTCTGGCCGGGCGGAAACCCGCGGACAGCCTCCAGCGAGTAGCCGCGCACGAATCCGCGCGAGGGGTCGCTGCGGTAGAACTCGTGGCTCCAGATCGAGCAGCCCGTCGGCCCGCGGCGTCCGCCGAGCGGCTCATCGAAGATGCCGAGGATCGCGGCGTACGGGTGGAACATCAGGTTCTTGCCGACGAGGCCGCTGCTGTTCGCCAGCCCCTCCGGGTGCTGCGGGCTGCGCGAATTGAGGAGCAGGCGCGGCGTGCCGACACCGTTACAGGCGAGCACCACGATCTCCGCCTTCTGCTCCTGCAGCGCGCCCGCCTCGTCGTAGTACAGCACGCCGTCGGCCATGCCATCGGCACGCACCGTGATCTCGCGCACGCGACAGCCGGTGCGGACCTGCACGCCGCGGCGCATCGCCGCCGGCCAGTAGGTGATGTCGGTGCTGGCCTTGGCGCCCTGCGCGCACCCGCTCAGGCACGAACCGAGGTTGATGCACGGCGCGCGGCCTTCATACTCGCGAGAGGTGACGGCGCTGTCCGACGGCCACCAGTGCCAGCCGAGCTTTTCGAACCCGGCCGCAACGACATTGCCGCTCTTCCCGAGTGGCAGCGGCGGCATCGGCGGCTCGTGGTGCGGGTACGCCGGGTCGCCGGCGAGCCCCGCGACGCCCATCATCCGGTCGTTGGTCGCGTAGAACGGCTCCAGCGTCTCGTAGCCGATCGGCCAGTCGTCGGCGACGCCGTCCTCGGTCTTCACGCGGAAGTCGCCGGGCGTGAACCGCGGGAAGTGCGCCGCCCAGAGGATCGTGCTGCCGCCGACGGCGTTGAACATCAGCGGCGAGATCGCGGACGCCTGCTCATTGATCGGGTAGTCGGCAGGCAGCTTGCGGACGTTCGGGCTCGTCGCGAACGGCCCCATGCCGCGCGTTTCCCAGTCGATGAAGTTGCTCGGGTAATCGCCCTGCTTCATCCACGGACCCTGCTCGAGGCAGAGGACGCTCATGCCGGCCTCGGCGATGCTCCAGGCGAACGCAGCGCCCGAAGCGCCCGCTCCGATGATCAGTACGCCGACGGGTTCGTTTGCCATCCAATCATCCCTGACCGCGCGTGGTCGCGGTCGCTCGGCCTCGCGTACCCGCTCCCGGCCCGCAGCATGGCCACGGTCGGGGCGGTGGGTGCAGGATTGTAGCAATGCGCCGCGTTAGGCGGATGGCCCCCGCGCGACCAACGGCCGCGCACGCAGCTTCGGCGGCGGTACAATACGGGCCAGACATGGGCGAGAGAAAATCAGAACAAATGTCTTGACACAACCTGCGGCGATGCCTATGATTGCGCCGGAATAGGTCATTTGTTCTAGCCCTGGCAGGAGGCTGGCATGGCTCGCAACCCCGACAAGAGCAACCCCCTCGAACCCGTCGCTCCCGACAAGAAAGACCAGGCCCTCAAGGACGCGCTCGCCGACATCGAGAAGCGTTACGGCCGCGGCGCCATCATGAAGCTCGGCGACGCTCAGGCCGAGTTCAAGGTCGAAGTCATCTCCACCGGCTCGCTCGCACTCGACCTCGCGCTCGGCGTCGGCGGGCTGCCGCGCGGACGCATCACCGAGATCTACGGTCCGGAGGGCGCCGGCAAGTCGACGCTGGCGTATCACGTCGTCGCTTCGGCGCAGCGTGGCGGCGGCGTCGCCGCGTACATCGATGTCGAGCACGCGCTCGACAAGGATCACGCCGAGTCCTGCGGGATCGATGTCTCGGAACTGCTGATCTCGCAGCCCGACACCGGCGAGCAGGCGCTCGAGATCTGCGACGCGCTGGTGCGCAGCAACGCCGTCGATGTCATTGTCGTCGACAGCGTCGCCGCGCTCGTGCCGCGGGCGGAGATCGAGGGCGAGATGGGCGATTCACTGCCGGGCCTGCAGGCGCGGCTCATGTCCCAGGCGCTGCGCAAGCTCACGGCGGTGATCTCGAAGTCCCGCGCCACGGTCATCTTCATCAACCAGCTGCGCGAGAAGATCGGCATCGTCTTCGGCAACCCGGAGACGACGCCGGGCGGCCGCGCGCTCAAGTTCTACAGCTCCGTCCGCGTCGAGCTGCGCCGCGCCGAGCCGCTGAAGCAGGGCACCGATATCATCGGCAACCGCGTGCGCGCGAAGGTGGTCAAGAACAAGGTCGCCGCGCCGTTCCGGACGGCGGAGTTCGACATCCTCTTCAGCGGCAAGCACCGCGGGATCAGCCGCGAGGGCGACATCGTCGACCTCGGCGTGGACAACAACGTGGTGAAGAAGATGGGCGCCTTCTTCAGCTTCGGCGAGCTGCGGCTCGGCCAGGGGCGCGAGGCCGCGAAGGAATACCTGCGCCAGAATCCGGACATCGCGCGCGAGATCGAAGACCTCGTCGTGGCGGCGACGCCGGCGATGCGCGTCGGCAAGAACGGCAACGGCGCCGAACACGACGACGCCGAATAGGGGCGGCCGCGAGCACGCGCACACGATGACCATCACCGCAATCGAACGCAACGCGCGCCAGCGCGGCCGCGTCGACGTGTACGTCGATGGCGTCTCGCGGTTCGGCGTGACGCGCGCGACGGCCAAAGCCCACGGTCTCATGCCCGGCCGGGTCATCGACGACGAGGAGATCGCGCGGATCACCGCCGCCGACGAGCGGCGTCGCGCACTCGACACGGCAGTGACCATGCTCGCCCGCCGGCCGCGCAGCGAGCGCGAGGTCCGCCGGCGGCTCACACAGCGCCACGTCGCCCCGGCGCTGGCCGACGAGACGATCGCGCGGCTGCGCGACGCGCACTTCCTCGACGATGCGGCATTCGCGCGTTCGTGGACGGAGTCGCGCGAGCGCGCGAGTCCCCGCGGCCGGCGGATGATCGTGGCGGAACTGCGCACGCTCGGTGTCGATGCCGAGACGGCACGCGCGGCGAGCGCCGGCATCGACGAAGAGGACGCAGCGTACCGCCTCGCCAGCGCACGAGCGCGGTCGCTCGCCACGCACGACGCCGCGAAGTTCCGCGCACGGCTCGGCGGCATGCTGCAACGACGCGGGTTCGGCTGGAGCGTGACGCGCGCCGCCGTCGACCGCTGCTGGCGCGAGTTCGGCGCCGACCCCGCCGATGCCCCGGACGCCGGCATCGAGTAGGCTGGCCGCATGCGGCTCACCCGTGCGCTGCTCGCGTGCCTGTTCGCGCTCGCGTCCGCGGCGCCCGGCTGCGGCGGCGCTGATGGCCCGCCGGGCAGCGGCCGCGGCTCGCTGATCATCGCGCGCGGCGACAGCATCTTCGAATACGACATCGCCAGCGGCGAGACCGCGCCGCTCATCGAGCCGCAGGATGACGGCGCATTCCTGCTCGACCCCGCGGTATCCGCCGACGGCACGCGCCTCGCCTACATCGTGCAGCCGCCGCCGCGCGTCAGCGGGGACCGCTACGACGCCGGCTCCGACCTCTGGGTCGCGAACCGGGACGGCACCGAGCAACAGGCGGTGCTGGCCCACAGCGTGCCGAACCAGCTCATCCGATTCCCGCAGTGGGGCGCCGATGGCGCGCTCTACGCGATCGTGCAGGAGATCGAGGACGTTGGCGGAGTGGCCCACGTCGCCTACACGCTGCAGCGCATCGACCCGGCGACCGGGGCGCGGGCGCGGCTCCGCGACGGTGTGCTCGCCTACGCGATATCGCCCGACGGCGAGCGGGCCGCCTACGCCGTCCGCACCGAGCGTGACCGCGAGACGCTGTACCTCGGCGACCTCGACGGCGGGACACCCGGCGTGCTCGTCGACGTATCGAGTCAGCTCAGCCCCTTCAACTCACCCCGCTTCGCACCCGATGGCGCGACCGTCGCCTTCGCCGCCGCCGACCAGGCGCTCGCGCCGCCGACGGGCCAGCGGCTGGCGGCCCTGCGGCCGCAGCCCGCCGCGGCCCGCACCGACGGCCTGCCCGAGGACATCTGGGCGGTCGCTGCGGCCGGCGGGGAGCCGCGCCTCCTCGCCGACCTGAACGAGGACCTGCCGGCGCTCGCATGGAGCGGCGACGGCGACCGGCTCTACGTGCTCGGGGCGGTGGGCCTGTACGAGGTGAACGCCAGGACGGGCGCGAGCGACATCATCGGCCCCGGCGTATTCCACGGGCAGATGGCATGGTCGCCGTAAAGGCGCGTCGCCGGGCGCGCTTGCCATCGCGCAGACCGACGGGGCGGTGTTTCTTGACCCCCGAATCTGGCGCTGCGTATGATAGCGGCCGGGCCCCGCAACTATTTCGGGGCCGAGATTTCGAGGGAGCAGTAGCGATTTAACCGTCGGAAAGAGAGGCTCTACCCATGGCCGCCATCCTCGGCGCCGTTATCGGCGCGATCGTAGGATTGGCGATCGGGGCTCTTCTCGGCTACGCGGCCAGGCGTAGCGCAACCCGGGACCAGGAAGCCGCCGCCGAAGCCGAGGCGGCGCGCATCCTGACAGACGCGCAGACGAAGGAAAAGGAGCTCCTCCTCGGTGCAAAAGAGGAGGCCATTCAGGTCCGGGCTCAGGCCGAACAGGAACTCAAGGTCCGCAGGGACGAGATCCTGCGGCTTGAGCAGCGTGTTGCCACCAGGGAAGAGACCCTCGATCGCAAGCTAGAGGCGCTCGAGCGCCGCGAGACCACCTACGCCGAGCGGGAACAGCAACAGGAAACCGCCCGCCAGCAGATCGAAGAACTCCGCAAGGCGAAGCTCGCCGAGGTGGAGCGCGTCTCCGGCATGACCAGCGCCGAGGCGCGTGACCTGCTGCTCAGCGAGCTCGAGCAGGAGATCCGCGAGGAAGCGAACCGCAAGGCACGCCAGATCGAAGCCGAAGTCCGCGAGGACGCGGACCGCCGCTCCCGCGGCATCCTGGCGACGACCATGCAGCGGCTGACCTCGGACGTCGTCACCGAGACCACCGTATCCGTGGTGCCGATCCCCAGCGATGACATGAAGGGCCGCATCATCGGCCGCGAGGGGCGGAACATCCGTGCGCTCGAGGCGGCGACGGGCGTCGACCTGATCATCGATGACACGCCCGACGCCGTGACGCTCTCGGCGTTCGACCCCGTGCGGCGCGAGATCGCCCGCGTGGCGCTCACCAAGCTCGTGCTCGACGGCCGCATCCCCCCGACCCGCATCGAGGAGGTCGTCGACAAGGCGCGGCAGGAGGTCGAGGCCAGCATCAAGACCGCCGGCGAGCAGGCGGCGATCGAGGCGGGGTGCCCGGGCCTGCACCCGGAGATCCTGCGCACGATGGGCAAACTGCGCTACCGCACGTCGTACGGGCAGAACCAGCTGAAACACGCCGTCGAGTCCGCGTTCATCGCCGCGATGATCGGCGAAGAGATCGGCGCCGATGTGAACGTGTGCCGGCGCGGCGCGCTGCTCCACGACCTCGGCAAGGCGATCGACCACGAGGTCGAGGGCACGCACGCGGCGCTCGGCGCCGAGCTAGCGCGCCGGTACAACGTCAGCCCGTCGGTCGTGCACTGCATCGAGGCGCACCACGAGGAGATCGAGGTCGAGACGACCGAGGCCGTCGTGGTGCAGGTCGCCGACGCCATCAGCGGCAGCCGTCCGGGAGCGCGGCGCGAGACGCTCGAGCTCTACATCAAGCGGCTCGAGGCGCTGGAGAGCATCGCCAACGGCTTCAAGGGCGTCGAGAAGTCGTTCGCCATCCAGGCGGGGCGCGAGATCCGCATCATCGTCAAGCCCGACGAGATCGACGACCTCGACTCGATGCGGCTCGCTCGCGACGTGAGCAAGAAGATCGAGGAATCGATGGAGTACCCGGGCCAGATCAAGGTCACCGTCGTCCGCGAGACGCGCGCCACGGAGTACGCCCGCTAGACGGCGGCGGTCACGCACCTGCGGAGGGCCCGGCCAGCGGGCCCTCCTTCCTTCACCCGCGAAATGAGCACCGCGAAATGAGCGCGATGACGAGCGACCCGTTCGCGCAGTCCGGCTGCCGCTGCCGCTTCGGCTGGGGCCAGCGCGCCGTGGGTGAGGCCGCCGCCCGCGGCGACGTCGTCGTCATCGTGGACGTGCTGAGCTTCTCGACGGCGGTGGCGACGGCCGCGCAACACGATGCGTTCGTCTACCCGTGCGCCGAACGCGAGGACGCGGCCGCGCTCGCGGCGCGGATCGGCGGCGAGGTCACGCTGCACCGCGAAGACGTGCCGGCGCGCGGGCGCTTCTCGCTCTCGCCGCTCACGTTCGCCAGCGCGCCGGCAGGCGCCCGCGTGGTGCTGCCATCGCCGAATGGCGCGACCTGCACGCGGCTCGCGCGCAATGCGCCGCACGTCTTCGCCGGCGCGCTCGTCAACGCCCGCGCCGTGGGCTGCGCCGTCCATGAACTGCTCGACGGGAACGAACGCGGCGCGACGGTCGTCGCCTGCGGTGAGCGGTGGAGGACGCCATCGGCCGACGGCCCGCTGCGGTTCGCGCTCGAGGATTAGCTCGGCGCCGGCGCGGTGCTCTCGCACCTCCAGCAACCGCGCTCGCCGGAGGCAGAGGTCTGCGCGCGCGCGTTCGCGGCATCGCGCGGAGATCTCACCAGCCACCTCGTCGAATGCGCGAGCGGTCAGGAGCTATGCCAGCGCGGCTGGAAGGGAGACGTGCTCGCTGCCGCGGCTCTCGACGCCTGCGACGTCGCGCCCGAGCTGCGCGGCGGTCACTTCGGGCGCCACGTGCGCCCGGGTGGCGATTAGCGGCGGAACCGGAGCGCGCGGCGCAGCAGCTCGTTACGCACCGTCTGCCATGCCGACTCAAGCCGCTCCGTCTCCTCTTCGTCGAGCTCCTTGCGCCCGAAGCGCGCGCGCTCGTACGCCGCCGCGAGGTACGTGGCATCGCTGCCGGTGCGCGGCACCTCCGCGCGGAGCCGGCGGGCGAACTCCCGCGGCGTTTCCGTCGGCCGTGCGGCGGACTTGCCGGCGCGCGCCAGGCGCTGCGTCTTCTCCCAGAGCTGCACCGGCCGCGGCAGACCGCCGAGGCCGTACTCCCATGCGAACCGCGCGCCGCCGAACAGCAGCGCGGCCACGCCGCCAATCCCGGCGAGGATGAGCAACTGCCGCCACAGCCCCGAGCCATCGTCGCCCGTCTCGGCGAGCGGCGGCGCCGCCGGGTCGACCTGCGGGGCGCCGAGCGGGATGTCGATCGGCGCTTCGTCCTCCGTGCCGCGGTCGCTGCCGGTCGCCGGCGGCGCCTGCGCGGTGCCCGGGCGGTTGATGCGCGGCTCGGACGGCGTCGGGCTGAACTCCACCCAGCCAACTCCCGGGAAGTACACCTCGGGCCAGGCGAACGCCTTCTTCTCGGTCACCTCGTACGTCGTGCCGTCGCCGTCGCGCTGCAGGTCGTCGAGCGCGTAGCCGGTCGCCACGCGCGACGGCACGCCGAGTGTCCGCAGCATCACCGCCATTGCCGAGGCGTGGTAGTCGAAGTAGCCGCGCTGCAGGTCGAACAGGAAGTAGTCCACGCTGTCGCGCCCCGGCGGGGTGTCCGGCACGGCGAAGTCGACCGGGAATGTCCGCAGGTAGCGCTCGACTTCGGCCGCCTTGTCGTACGGCGTGGACGCCGGCCCGGTGACTTCACGCGCCTTGCGCGCGATGCGCCGCGGCAGGTCCGGGGGCAGGGCCAGGTATCGTTCCGTGACCCACGCCGGGTAGTCCTCGCCCGCGCTCTGCAGTTGTTCGATGGAGGCCACGGCCACGCTGCCGGTGACGCTGTACGTGTCGCCCTTGCGCAGACGCCCCTCCGGCTCCAGGCTCGTCACATCGGACAGGTTGCCGCCGAGCGTCGCGTTCGAATCCGCGTCGGCCGACAGCGGCTGTCCGAGGCTGTACAGATGCTGGTCGCCGGTATCCGTCACCGTGACGTCGATCGTCACGTCCTTGCGCGTGCCGTCGGCGGGCTGGTCGATGTTCGTGCGGTCCCCGGGCGCGAGCGGCGCCTCGCCCTCGGTATTGCCCTTCCAGCCGTCGCGCGTGTACTCGTCGTACGAGCGTGCGCGCAGGAATGCCGCCATCTCGGGCGTAAGCTCCACGTCGATGTCGACGGCGCGCTCGTTGTTGAGCGCGATCTTGCCCTGGAACGCGAGCGCGTCGTCGAGGTTGTGCACCTCGATCGGCTTCTTGGCATTGACGGAGATGAACACGCGGCTGAGCGGCGCGACGCGCTCGGTGATCGGGTCGGTGAGCTTGCTCCAGCGGTCGTTCGCGCTGTCGGAGCGGTCGGCGAGCGGCATGCGCAGCACGAGCACGAGCAGCAGCAACGTCACCCAGAACGTCACGTTGAGCACGGACAGGCTCAGGAACTCCGGGTACGGCACATGGCGGTCTTCCCACTCCCGCTCGCGCGTGGCGATGTGCAGGCGCATGACGAGCAGCACCGCCGCAAACAGGAACACGACGAACGCGAAGCTGAACTGCCCCGGGATGAAGCTGATGTTCCACATCAGCGCCGTGCCGCCGGGGACGAGCCCGAGCCAGGCGTTGCGCCAACGGAAGATCGCCCACGTCGAGGCGTACGACCCGAGCCAGGTCAGCACGAGCACCAGGATGACGAACGGCAACGGGTCGCCGCTGATCCCGTGCTGCGTCACCGCCGACCACCAGTCGTGCATGCGGTCGAGCATGTTGTCGACGCGCGCGGCGGGGGTGCCGCCCGGCAGGATCGCCAGCAACTGCAGGAAGACGAGCGTCGCGCCGGCGAACAGTGCGATCGGGTGGATGAATCCTTCGCGCCAGCGGATGCGCGCGAGCGCGTAGCCGGCGGCGATCGCGCTCAGCCCCGTCGGGTAGAGCGAAGGCATATCATCGACCCAGTTCGCGCTGTTGATCGAGTGCACGACGCTCATGAAGCAGATGACGACGATCGACAGCGTCAGCCAGTCCTCCCACGGCAGGACCGAGGACAGGCGCTGCTCCGCATCGCCGCTGTCATCGGCGCGACGCTGGAAGATTTCGTCCCAGTTCGCTTCACGCATGCTCAGCGCTCCCTCGTCGGGTCGCCCTCGGTCGAGGCCGCGAGCGCCGCGCCGATGTCATCGGCGCGCTTGACGATGTACGTGAACACGTCGTTGGAGGCGAGCGACGCGAACACGCCAAGCGCGCTCTCGTCGCCGCCGAACGTGCTCGGCTCAAGCAGGATCGCCGCGACCTTCACGCCGCGCTGCTGCAGCGCGCCCAGCCCGGCGACCCACGCCTCGTCGGTCGATGGCGTCACGACGACGACCGTCGTGTGCCGCCCGAAGCGGCGCGCCTCGTTCGCCAGGATGTCGCCGAGTGGCGCATCGCCCCACGCCCGCGCCATCGCCAGCGATTCGAGGATGCGCGTGTACTGCTGGATGCCGCGGTCGGCGTCCAGCACGTCGAACTGGCGGCCGTACGTCATGAATCCGACGGTGCGGTTCGCCGTCAGGAAGTAACGCGCGACCGACGCGGCGATGCGCACGCCGTACTCCTCCGTCGAGTCGTCCCCTTCGCCCACGTGCGCATCGCGGTGCAGGTCGAGGATGATCCAGATATCGCTCGCCGGGTCGAGTTCGAAGATCTTCACCATCAGTTCACCGGTACGCGCGGTGCTCGACCAGTGGATGCGGTTGAAGCTGTCGCCGAACTCGTACGGCCGCACGCCGGAAGCGTTCGGCGTGACGTAGTGCGTGCGACGGCGGAAGCGGCCCTCGCCGGGCAGGTTCGCCGCCGGCACCGAGAAGCTCGGCAGGTCGACGGCGCGCGGGTACACCAGGATGTTCTGCTGGCGCCCGTACGTCCGCGTGTGGCGGAACAGGCCGAACGGATCGCCCGTAGTCACCTCGACCGGTCCGACGGTGTACAGCCCGCGCCGGCCGATCGTCGAACGTACCCGCCACGACTTGACGCCGCGCGCCGGCACCGTGACGACGCGGCGCGCGTTGTGCCCCGGCATCTCGCTGGGGTCGTTGACCTCGAGCCAGATCTTCGTCAGCCACGTCGTGTTTCGCACGGTGATGCGCTCTTCGAACACGCCGCCGGCTTGCAACCGGTCGGTGTGCCGGTCAGGCGTGATCTCGATCCCGCGCAGGTTCAGCCGCGACCACACGTACGCAAGCGGGATGCCGACGACGGCGATGTATGCGACGCGCCACGTCAGCCAGAAGCCGGTCGACAGCGCGATGATGACGCACGCGAAGAAGAGCAGCACCACACCCGTGAGCGTGCGATCGTCGACGAACAGCCGCCGATACAGCCTGCGCATGATCTATCCCTGGCGTGGCGCCGGTTGACCGCTCCCGACGTTGCTCGAGCCGCGCGCCCGCGAGCCCGGCACGGGGATGCGGTCGAGGCACTGCTCGACGATCTCCTTCGGCGTCACGTTCTTCACCCGCGCCGATGGCGCAACGATGATCCGGTGGCCCAGCGTGGCATACGCCAACTCTTTCACGTCATCCGGCACGACGAAGTCGCGGCCGTCGAGCAGCGCCCGCGCCTGGCACGTGCGGTACAGCGCGAGCGACCCGCGCGGCGATGCGCCGAGGTACGCCGAGCCGTGCTTCCGCGTGGCATCGGTGATGCTGACGATGTACTGCTTGATCAGCGGGTCGACATAGATGTCCTTCACCGCGCGCTGCATGCTCATGATCTCGTCCGGATCCGTGACGCGCGCGAGCGAATCGATCGGGTGCTGCCGCTGCTGGCCCTCCATGATCAGCACCTCGTCGGTCATCGTCGGGTAGCCCAGGTGAATCCGCAGCAGGAAACGGTCGAGTTGCGCCTCGGGCAGCGGGAACGTGCCCTCGTACTCGATCGGGTTCTGGGTCGCGAGCACCATGAACGGCTCGGGCATCTTGTGCGTCACGCCGTCAACCGTGACCTGGCGCTCCTCCATCGATTCCAGCAGCGACGACTGCGTCTTCGGCGTCGCGCGGTTGATTTCGTCGGCCAGCACCACCTGCGCGACGATCGGCCCGGGGCGATACTCGAAGTCGCCGGTCTTCTGGTTGTAGATCGAGACGCCCGTCACATCGCTCGGGAGGAGGTCCGGCGTGAACTGGATGCGCCGGAAGGTGCAGCCCGTCGATACGGCGATGCTGCGGGCGAGCACGGTCTTGCCCACGCCGGGCACATCCTCGATCAGCACGTGGCCATGGCAGAGGAGCGCGATGAGCGTCATGCGCACTTCCGCGTCCTTCCCGATAATCACCTTCTCGACGTTGGCGGTGATCCGCTCGGCGATGATCCTGGGGTCTTCCATGGGTCCTCCCGGAGGGGTTGACACTACTGACGGCCGCGCGTAGCGGCCTTCGGGTGATACGAAGGTGCCGGCAGGAAAGTTCCATGAGTATAGCAGCGGCCACCGGGCGGATTGGGTTTCAGAGCCGCTACGGTCGCTGACGCCGCCGCCGTGCGGGGCCGGTCGCGCGGACGCTACTTTGGCGGGGCGATGCGGCCGGCCTCGGCGAGCAGTTCGTTGCGCGCGGCGATCGTGTTCGGGTGCAGGGGCCAGCCGCGTTCGAGCGCCTGCACAACCTGCACGTCGAGGTAGGCGAGGAGCGCGGCGTCGAGGTCGGTCTCGGCGAGGTCGCCGACGCGGATCACCGCCGGGCGCCCGCCCATCTTGTGCGGCTCGATCTTGTCGGCGACGAACAGGAGCTTTTGCAGGCGGGTCATCCTGGCCCGCGCCGTCGTGTGGGCGGCGACGGCGCCGAGCACGTCGGCATCGAGCACGCCGTACTGCTCCCGCAAGATCGGCACGGCGAGCGGGCCGTGCATCAGGATCGGCTCCGCCAGGTCGACGTCGTCGGCGACGAAGCCCTGCTCCGCCGCGATTTGCAGCAGCCGCTCGGCGCTATGCCCGCGCAGAATGTCGTGCCCGAGCGCGGCGAGGCGCGCAGCGTCGCGGTCGACGCCGTGCACTTTTGCGAGGCGGTCCGCCTCATCGGCGACGCGCAGCACGTGCTCCGCGAGGCCCTGCGGCATCTTCGCGAGCGCGGCGCGCAGCAGCTCTTCGGCGTCGTTCATCGCAGGCTCTTCGGGAATCGCTTGACGAAGTCGAGCACGCGGCAGTCTCTCACACGGACGCGGATGCGGCGCTGCGTCCTGACGCGCGTCCGCATCGGCGCCAGGTACGCGTCGGCCGCGGCGCCGAGGTAGCGCCCGACGATCGCCGGGTACTCCGGCGCCATCCCGTCGGTCTCCTCGATCCGCGCGTCGCCATCGACGAGCAGCACGTGGTACGGCGGTTTCGCGGAGTCGATCGTGATCGCGACGGCCGGGTTCGCCTCGATCGCACGCACCTTGTCTGCCTTCGGGCCGGTGACCATCACGATCTCATCATCGGCAACGGTGAACCAGATCGGCACCACGCGTGGCCGCCCATCGAGGCCGATGTAGGCGAGCCGCGCCAGGTTCGCTTCGGCGAGCAACCCGGCGACCACCGGATCATCGGTCGGGATCGGCATGCGTCTCCTCCCCGGGCGCACGTGCGCTCGCGTGATTGTAGATGCACGGCCGCCGCGTCGCCACAGCGGCGCGGCGGTATGCTGTTGCATGAGGTGCGCGCGTGAGTGAACGCCGGGATTACGACGACGAGGACGAGTTCGGGCCCGGTAGCCCGGACTACGACCTGTCAGAGGAGCACGGATACAGCTGGGAGCCGGCGCGCGAACACTGGCCGGTGCCGCCCGGCGTGCTCATCGCGGTGTCGCTGCTTGTCGTGCTGGCGCTCGTGCTTCCGGGCGTGCTGATCTTCTGGCAGTACCGGTAACGCTACACCACCATCGCCGGCATCGCGTCGACAAAGGCGGGCGGAATCGCCGCCGGCTCCGGCGCGTTCGAGAGCCACGGCGGCGGCGACATGTCGTGTTCCGCCTCGCGCGGCCGCACGAAGTGGTTCACGTGCACCGCGTTCTCTTCGTACAGGCGCGCGATCGGATCGCCGAGCGCCGACGTGAGCGCGCGGGCGATGTCCGACGCGATCGTCTCGGCGACGGTGGGGCCGCCGAACAGCGCGATCGCCGGTTTCCACTGGTCGGCGATGAAGCGCGCCCATAGCGCCGCGTTCGCGGCGGTGGGGTCTGGCCGTTCCATGATGATGCCTCCGGTACAGGGGGAGTGGCGGGTTCAGTCACTCCGGAGGATGTCGGAGATGCAAGTATATCGCGCCAACATTACGGCGCGGTTACAAAACCGCCGCTCGCGTTGCGCCCGCGAACCATCGTGCGTATGCGCGCGTTATGTCAGCTCGCCGCGCCGGCACCGCCGGTAAGCGCGCGTTGCGCATCGCGCAGGTCGATGCTCCCGTCGTACAGCGCGCGGCCGCTGATCACGCCCTCGAGCTCGTAACGCGCGACCTCGACGATGTCGTCGGTCGAGGTGATCCCGCCCGAATAGATGAGCGGCGCCGGCTGCCCGGCCGGTGTCGCCGTCGCCTCCCGCACGGCGTCGACGATCGGCTGCACGTGCGCGAAGTCGGGATGCGCCATCGTGCCGTCGCGGCTGATATCGGTGTAGATGAAGTGGCCCACGCCGCGCGCCGCCATGGTGCGGATGAACGCGTCGACCGACACGTCGCTCGTCTCCAGCCAGCCGCGCGTGGCGACCCTGCCGTCGCGCGCGTCGACCGCCAGCGCGATGCGTTCGCCGTGCTGCGCCGCCGCCGCCGCGACGATGTCCGGCGCCTCGACCGCGAGCGTGCCGATGACGACGCGCGCGGCGCCGGCCGCCACCCACGCGTCGACGGTCGCGAGGTCGTGCATGCCGCCGGCAACCTGCACCGGCGCGCCGCACTCCGCGATGATGCGCCGCATCACGGCGTCGTTCACCGGGCGCCGGTCCTTCGCGCCGTCGAGATCAACGACGTGCAACATCTGCGCGCCGAGTGCGACCCAGTGCCGCGCCATCGCCAGCGGGTCCTCGCCGAACACGGTCTCGCGCGCGTAATCGCCCTGCACGAGGCGCACGCAGCGGCCGCCACGGATGTCGATCGCCGGGATGATGATCATGCGCCGATGATATCGCGACTGCCGCTAGAGCGCGGCGAGGAAGTTGGCGTACATCTGCAGGCCCATTTCGCCGGACTTCTCCGGGTGGAACTGCGTGGCGACGATGTTGTCGCGCGCCAGCACCGACGCGAACGCCACGCCGTACTCCGTGAGGCCGATGACCACCGACGGATCCTCGGGCTCCGGGTAGTAGCTGTGGACGAAGTAGAAGTAGCTCTCGTCCGGGATGTCCCTGAAAATCGGGTGCTCGCGCTCCTGCCGCACCTGGTTCCAGCCCATGTGCGGCACCTTCTGCCCTCCCGGCAGGCGCTTCACCCGGCCGGGGATGATGCCGAGGCACTCGTGTTCGCCGCCCTCCTCGCTGACGGAGAGCAACGCTTGCTGGCCCATGCACACGCCGAAGAACGGCCGCCCTGACGCGATGTACGCCCGCACCGGCTCGACCATGCGGCTCTCGCGCAGGTTGCGCATGGTGTCCGCCGCCGCGCCGACGCCCGGGACGATCAGCGCGTCGGCCGTATCGACGTCCGCCGGATCCGCCGTAACGCACGGCTCGTGGCCCACGTGCGCAACCGCGCGTGACACGCTGCGCAGGTTCCCCGCGCCGTAATCGACAATGACGACCTTCGGTGGCATGGCCTCCGCAGTCTACACGAGGCGGTGCGGCGCCCCTCGCTATACTCGCATCCATGACCGTGAAGGACGAAACGCGCGCCTTCCAGCAGGCCAAGCTCCGCGTCGAGGAGCTGCGCTCGCAGGTCGCCTACCACGAGCACCGCTACTTCGTGCTCGACTCGCCCGAGATCCCGGATGCCGAGTTCGACGCGCTGATGGCGGAACTGCGCGACCTCGAGGCGGCGCACCCGGAGCTGATCACTCCGGACTCGCCGACGCAGCGCGTCGGCGGCGCGCCCGTGGAGACATTCGGCATCGTGCAGCACCGCGTGCCGCTGCTTTCGCTCGCCAACGCGTTCTCCGCCGATGACGTGCGCGCCTGGTTTCGCCGCGTGTGCAACATGGTCGAGCGCGACCGCTTTACGCTCGTCTGCGAACCGAAGATCGACGGCCTTGCCGTGGCGCTCGTGTACGAAGAAGGGCGCCTGCAGACGGCGGCGACACGCGGCGACGGCACGCGCGGCGAGAACATTACGCAGAACGTGCGTACGATCCGTTCGATCCCCGCGAAGCTTGCCGCCGGCGCGCCGCCGCGATTCGAAGTGCGCGGCGAGATCTACATGACGAAGAGCGGGTTCGAGAAGCTGAACTACGAGCGCGGCGAGGCGGGGCTTGCGCTCTTTGCCAGCCCGCGCAACTCCGCCGCCGGCTCCGTGCGCCAGCTCGACCCGAAGGTGACCGCCAGCCGCCCGCTCGACGCCTTTCTCTACCAGCTCGGCTGGCACGACGACGGCGCGCCGCGCGCGACGCACTGGGAGACGCTGCAATGGCTCAAGTCGCTCGGTTTCAAGGTCAATCCGAACATCGCGCGCTTCGACGAGCTCGACGACGTGATCGCATTCTGCGAGCAATGGACCGGGAAGCGCGACTCGCTCGACTACGAGATCGACGGCATCGTCATCAAGATCGACGACCTCGCGCTCCAGCGGCAGCTCGGCTTCGTCGGCCGCGAGCCGCGCTGGGCGGTCGCATTCAAGTTCCCGCCGACGCAGGCGACGACGAAGCTGCTGCGGATCGATGTGAACGTCGGGCGCACGGGCACGCTCAACCCGTTCGCCGCGCTCGAGCCGGTGCGCATCGCCGGCGCGACGGTGAAGCTCGCCACGCTGCACAACGAGGACGACATCCGCCGCAAGGACATCCGCCAGGGCGACACGGTGATCGTCCAGCGCGCCGGCGATGTGATCCCGCAGGTCGTCGGCCCCGTCGTCAGCAAGCGCACCGGCAAGGAGCGGCGATTCTCGATGCCGAAGCGTTGCCCGGTGTGCAAGACGCCGGTCGTGCGCAACCCCGGCGAGGCGGCGTACTACTGCCCGAACCGCCAGTGCCCCGCGCAGCGCTTCCGGCTGCTCGAGCACTTCGTCGGCCGCGGCGCGATGGATATCGAGGGCATCGGCGAGTCGCTCGCGTACCTGCTGCTCGAACGCGGCCTCGTGCGCGACGGCGGCGACCTGTACAGCCTCAAGCTTCGCCGCGATGAGCTGATCGCGATCGAGCGGATGGGCGAGAAGAGCGTCGACCACCTGCTCGCGTCGATCGAGGCGAGCAAGGAGCGACCGCTCGCGCAGGTGCTCGTCGCGCTCGGCATCCGCCACGTCGGCGGCGAGGTCGCGCGCGGGCTGGCGATGCACTTCGGCAGCATCGACGCGCTCATGGGCGCGACGGCCGAGCAGGTGATGGCCATCCCCGGCACAGGCGCGAAGATCGCCGACAGCGTGCGCGAGTTCTTCGCGCTCGATGAGAACCGGGCGCTCGTCGAGAAACTGCGCGCGGCCGGCGTCAACTTGCGCGACGACTCCGGCGGCGCGCGCGAGGGCCCGCTCAGCGGGCTGACGATCGTCATCACAGGCCGCCTCGAACGGCTCTCGCGCAACGAGGGGGAGGACCTGGTGAAGCGCCACGGCGGCGCCATCGGCTCGAGCGTGACGAAGAAGACGGACTACCTCGTCGTCGGCGCCGATCCCGGCTCCAAAGCGGCGAAAGCCGAGAAGCTCGGCGTCGCCACGCTCGACGAGGACGCGTTCATCGCGCTGCTCGCGGAGCGCGGCGTGGCGGTGGCGTAGCCCCTACGCTGCTTCGTGCTCTTGCGCCGGCCGGTCGTCGTGCGCATCGGCATGGCGGTGACCGGGAATCTCGCGCAACTCCGGCCGCGTCGTGATCAGGTGGTCGAACGCACCGACGATGTTCGGATCGAACTGCGACCCGCAGTGCCGCCAGATCTCCGCCATCGCCTCCTCGTGCGTCATCGCCGGCCGGTACGGGCGAACGGATGTCATCGCGTCGTAGGCATCGATGACGGCGAACAGGCGCGCCTCGATCGGGATGTTCTCGCCCTCGAGCCCGAACGGGTAGCCAGTGCCGTCGAACCGCTCGTGGTGGTACAGCAGGATCGGCAGCGCAGGCTCGAGAAACCCGACCTTCGACACCATGAGCCCGGCCAGCAGCGGGTGCTTGCGCATCGCCTCCCACTCGTTCTCCGTGAGCGATGACGGCTTCTGAAGGATGACATCGGAGACGCCGATCTTGCCGACATCGTGCAGCAGCGCGCCGCGCTCGATGTGCACGTGCATCGCCTCGGGCACGTCGAGCAGCTTCGCGAGGCTCACGGTGAGTCGCGCGACGCGCTCGCAGTGGCCCTCGGTCACATCGTCCTTTGCGTCGAGCGCGGCCATCAGCGCCTTGAGCGTCGAGTCGTAGCTCAGCTCGAGCTCCGTGGCATCGGCGCGCACCTTCGCGAAGAGCTGCGCCTGCTCGATCGCCGTCACGGCCTGCGCGGCGAGTTCCTCGATCATGCGCACTTCGCCGAGCGTGAATCCCGACGTGCGTCCGGACCACGTGCGGATCACGCCGACCGCCCCGACGACGCGCCCGCGCATCGACATCGGCACGCACATGAACCACGCCTGCCGCTCGATCTCCGACTCCGTGCCGAAGTGCTGCCGGTATCCGCTGGCGCCCTGCGACGAGACGACGGTCGTGTTCGTGGCGACGCAGCGGCGCATGAACCATTCGT
Organism: Dehalococcoidia bacterium; assembly: GCA_021462855.1. Taxonomy (GTDB): domain Bacteria; phylum Chloroflexota; class Dehalococcoidia; order DSTF01; family JACRBR01; genus DTUCFX13. The sequence continues at coordinate 97,923 of JAJTXQ010000040.1, forward strand.
CGATCGGGCGGCGGTGCGTTGCCGTCGTACCGTTCGTGTGGTCATACGTCGCGCGGAGCACGACCTCCGTCGTCGCCTCTTCATACAGCGCGACCATGCCGTAGTGGCCGTTCGCCAGCCCTGTCGCATCCGCCGCGAGCCGCATCAGCACGTCCTCCACGTCGAGGGTGGCGCGCAGTTGCTGGCCCTTGTCGTAGAGATACGCCAGCCGCCCATGTTCCGCCTGGAACACGCGAATACCGAAGCCGAACGCAAGCTGCAGCGCGCCGAACGCGATGAGCGCGAACCCGGCGACAGCGATGACGAAATTGCGCCGCGCTGTTTCCAGCGTCGCGTCGTGCCCGTTCGCGTCATCGGTGACCTCGATGATGTAGCCCTGGTGGCTGACCACCGTCTGCAGCACGGCGGCGCCCGTCGAGGACCGCGCCGGCACATCGCTGCGCTCGCCGGCGACTGGCGGCGCGGCATCGGCCGCGGCGATGTCGCCGCCGCGATACAGCTCACGTCCGTCCGGCGCCCACACGCGAATGCCAGTGACGCCGGCGCCGAGCAGCGGCCGCGCCGCCACGCCGAGTTGCTCGCCTTCGTCGGGCGCGCCAGCCGACGCGTCGATGGCCGCGGCGACGGCGCGCGCGGCGATGGCATTGGTCGCCTTCGATGGATTGAGCTCGTTGTCGCCGGCGAGGATGCGCACGCCCGTATAGGCGAACGCGCTCGCGACGACCGCGATCACGAGCGCGCTCGCAATCGCGAATCGGATGTGGGGACGAGAGTCGGGCGCTCCGCCCAATGCAACCTCGCAGCAGCTACGTGAGGGCCTTTCAGATCATCGGCCGCGAGCCACCCGCGCTACAGACACGCGGCGTCGCAGTTCCCTTAAGTCGCGGATCCCTTAAGGGGGATCGCGGGAACCTGTGCAATCCGCGGCGCGCCGCTGGCCGCCGCCCGCGCGCTGCTATCATGGACGGATGGAACCGAACCTCGAACGGAAGCTCGCCGCCCTGCACGGCATCCTGCGGGACATGGGTTCCGTGATCGTCGCGTTCTCGGCCGGCGTCGACAGCACATTCGTCGCCGCGGCCGCCGCCGACGCGCTCGGCGAGCGCGCGCTCGCCGTGACCGGCGTCTCGCCATCGATCCCGCAGTCCGAGGTCGAGGAGGCGAAGGAGCTCGCGGCGCAGATCGGCATCCGCCACGTGTTGCTCGGCACATCGGAGATGGACCGGCCGGGGTATGTGCAGAACACGCCGCTGCGCTGCTACCACTGCAAGACCGAGCTCTACTCGCTTCTCGAGGACATGGCCGCTCGCGAGGGATTCGCGCACGTCGCCGACGGCTGCAACCTGGACGACCTGGGCGACCATCGCCCGGGCCGCGTCGCCGCCGCCGAGCACCGCGTCCGCAGCCCGCTCATCGAAGCCGCGCTGACGAAGGCCGAGATCCGCGCCCTCTCCAGGGAGCGCGGCCTGCCGACGTGGGACAAGCCGGCGATGGCCTGCCTCGCGTCGCGCATCCCGTACGGCACGCGCGTCACCGTAGATGCGCTGGACCAGGTCGGCGCCGCCGAGGCGTTCCTGCGCGGCATCGGTATCCGGCAGCTGCGCGTCCGCCACCACGGCGATGTCGCACGGATCGAGCTGGAACCACAGGACCTGGCGCTGGCGGTGGAGCATCGCGAGCGGATCGTGCGGAGGTTGAAGAACCTGGGCTACACGTACGTGACGCTCGACCTCGCCGGGTTCAAGAGCGGCTCGATGAACGCCGCGCTCCCCGCGACCGCGCGGACGGACACGCCGCAGTAGCGCCTACCACGCGCCCCAGTAGATCGGGTTGGTCAGCGCGTGCACGACGTCGCCGCGCTCGGGGCTGCCGCGGAACCCGCGCACCTCGCAGCGCACGTAGTCGTCGCCCTCGGCCCGCAGCTCGAACTCGAAATCGTGCTCCTCGGCCGGCGCCGTCACCTCGTGCACGAGGCCGCGCTTGCCGAAGAAGCGCAGGTGCTTGCCATCGGGCCCGCGGTACTTGATGCGATAGCGCACCAGCGCGTCCGGCGCGACGGCGAGCGCGTCGCCGGGCAGCGCCTCGAACACGCCGTCGCCGTCCGCGTCAGCGCGCATGTCGATGTACGGACCCGTGGGCTCCTCCGAGATGAACACGTGCCCTGACGCCACCGCGTCGAGCACGGCGCGCTGGGTCAGCGGGCCTTCGACGTAGACCCACGTGCACGGTTCGCCGGGGCCGTTCGGCTGCGTCATCTTCGCCGGCGGCACGCAGTGTGAGTCGCTCCCGCCGACAGCGACCATGCGCTCGCCGCTGTCCAGGTGCGCCGTCCAGCGCAGCAGCGCGGGCTCGTTGAACCAGCGCCACGGCGCGTTCCACACCTCGATCGCCTCGTAGCCACGCACGGCCGGGTGCAGCCAGGGGATCGGCGAGTCGGGGTGGTTGATCGAAAAGAGCGAGCCGCGCCGCTGCGCGTCGGTGACGAGCTGCTGCACCTTTTCGCTGTCGGAGCCGCGGAAGTCGATCCAGTCCTCGAGCCCCCAGACGTTGGCGTGGCCGCCGTACATCGTGATCTCCTCGCCGGCGATGAGCAGCGGCGCGCCGTCGTTGAGCCGCGCGAGGTCGTCCCAATGGCTGATCGTGTTGTGGTCCGTGAGCGCGAAGTAGTCGAGCCCGACCTGCCGCGTGTACGCCACGATCTCGTCGACGGTGTTCGCGCCGTCGCTGTGTTCGCTGTGCGCGTGCAGGTCGCCGCGATACCAGCGCCCGCCGCCGTTCGACGCGCCGGCGGCCGCGATGCGCGGCATGCCAGGCGCGCGCGGCTCGCCGGCGGCGCCATCGGCCGCCAGCGGGTCGATGTCGACATCGACGTTCACGCGGTAGCGCACGACAGGATCGCTGATCTTCGAGCAGCCGAAGATGATGTTCCATTCGCCCGGCTGCAGCGGCCCGCGCAGATAGCCCGGCGTCGCCGTCTCGCGTTCGATGAAGAAGCCGTTGCGGGCGCCGCCGCTCCAGCCGCGGAAGCCGCCTCGCAGGAACTGCGCGCCCCGTACGTCGAACACGCCGATGTCGATGTTGTTGCCCGGGTGCGTCTCCTGCGCGCCGGTCACCTGGTTCTCGTAGAAGTACGACACTTCCACGCGGCGTGCGCCTGCTGGCATCTCGAACGGCAGGTACACGTACTGCGTCTCCGCGTCCTGCGGCGTTACGAACCCCTCGAGCCGGATCTTGTGTCGCATCGTTACACCAGCGCGCGCCGGAACAGCGCGATCGTCTTGTCCCACGCGTCGCGCGCGGCTTCGGGGCGATAGCTGGGGCGCGTGTCGTTGAAGAACGAGTGCGGCGCGCCCTCGTACACCTTCAGCTCGAAGCGCCTGTTCGCCGCGCGCAGCGTCTCCTCGATCTCGCGCACGCGTTCGAGCGGGATGCCGCCGTCATCGGCGCCATACGCGCAGAACAGCTCTGCTTCGATGCCCGCGAGCTGCTCCGGCGGCGGTGTCATGCCGCCGTAGAACGGCGCGGCCGCGGCGATGTCGGCCGTGGCGGCGGCGAGCGCGTACGTGAGGCTGCCGCCCATGCAGAAGCCCATGCACCCGACGCGCTTCGGCTGGACGTCGTCGAGGCTCTGCAGGTGGCGGACCGCGGCGGCCAGCTCGTCGATCGCGCGCTCGCGGTTCATCGCCATCGCCAGCTTGCGCGCCTCGTCGGGCTCCGTGGCGAAGGCGCCGTGGTACAGGTCCGGCGCGAGCGCGACGAAGCCCTCGCCCGCCACGCGCCCGGCGACGTCCTTGATGTGCGCGTCGAGCCCCCACCACTCCTGGATCACGATGACGCCCGGATGCGTGGCGCCGTCGCGCGGCCGGGCGAGCCAGCCGCTGCCTTCGACCCGATCCGCGGCGAACGTTACCGATCGCCCGTCGATGTCCGCCATCTCACTCTCCCGCTCAGATGGGCGCCGGGAGTCCACATCGTACGCCAGTGCGCGGGATGGTGCATCCGCCGGGCGCTACGCGAGCCAGCGGTCGAGCTCCCCGCGGAACTCCGCGTACAGCCGCGCGACGTTCAGTCCGGCGCGTTCCGCTGCCTCGCCCCAGGCGGCGTACTCGCCGAGGTCGATGCTCGCCGCCGCTTCGTCGGCGCCGACGCCGGCTTCGAACGCGGCGCGAGCGCCGTCGCGAAGGCGCTCGAAGTACCCGAGCATCACGGCGAGGTCGTCCTTCGTGCCGACCGGCCCGTGGCCCGGCACCAGCACATCGGCAGCGAGTTCGTCGATGATCCGGCGGCCGACGGTGATCCAGTTGCCGATGTGCCCTTCAATGGCCATGGGCGTCACGTGGAAGAAGCCGATGTCGCCAAGAAACGCGACCCGCTCGGCGGGAAGCAGCGCGACGACATCGCCGCGGGTATGGCCGGTGCCGTAGTGCAGCAGGCGCAGCTCGCGCCCGCCGATGTCGAGCGCGAGCGAGTCGCCGTCGAACGTCGTGTCGGGCAAGCGTTCCGCCGCGCCCTCCAGCTCCGGCGTGAAGTAGGGCGCGATGCGCTCGATCACCCGCAGCACGCCCATGCCGTTGCGCTGCATCTCCGCGCGGGCGCGGGCGTGCGCGACGATCGGCGCCTCCGCGGGAAACAGCGCGTTGCCGAGCGTGTGGTCGACATGGTGGTGTGTGTTGATGAGCCGCTCGGGCGGCCCGCCGGCGACGCGTTGCACTTCGCCGAGCAGCGCGCGCGTCATCGCCGGCGTAAACAGCGCGTCGATCACCGTGGCGCCGCCGCCCGGCGCGCGGATGATGCCGGCGTTCGCGACGCAGAAGCCGCCGCCCTCCTGCACGTACGCGAAGACGCCGGGCGCCACTTCCGTTGTGCCGGTCGGCCATGCCTCGATCATGCGGCTCGTTTCCTGCGCGGGCTAGCGTTCGAGCGCGGCGCGCACGCTGTCGCGCACCTCGTGCAGACGGAACGGCTTGGCCAGCACCGTGTTTTCGATGCCCTGCAGGAAGCGCTTCGTGTCAGGCGCGACGGTATCGCCCGTGATGAAGATCATCCGGCGCGCCAGCGGGCTGCCGGCGTCGCGCAGGCGTTGGTACAGGTCGGGGCCGCTCATCACCGGCATCTTCACATCGGAGATGATGAGGTCGAACGCTTCGCGGCGCACGCGGTCGAGCGCCTCGCGCCCGTTGCTCGCGAGCGCGACCTCGTGCCCGTCCATCTGCAGCACGCCGATCAGCAAGTTCTTGATGCTCTCCTCGTCGTCGACGACGAGGATGCGGCGCTTCTCGAGCGGCTGCGGCGCGGGTGACTCGGCGGCCGGCGCCGGCCGCGCGGCCGGCTCCCCCCGCACGACGGGGAGCTCGATCGTGAACGTCGTGCCGCGCCCGCCGGAGCTCTCCGCCCAGATGCGCCCGCCGTGCTCCTCAACGATGCCGTAGCTGATCGTCAGTCCCAGGCCGGTGCCCTCGCCGGCGTCCTTCGTCGTGAAGAACGGGTCGAAGATGCGGCGCAGCGTGTCGGCGCCCATGCCCGGCCCGCTGTCGGTGAACGAAATGCGCACCTGTCCGCCGGCCACGCTCGTCTTGATCCGCAGGCGCCCTTCGCCGCCGTCGCCGCGCATCGCCTGTTCGGCGTTGATGATGATGTTGAGGAACACCTGCTGGATCTGATTCGCATCGAGCATCGTCTCCGGGATCGCCGGGTCGAGCTCGAGCGCGACGTCGATGTTGCGGACGCGCAGGTCGTAGTTGCGCAGCTCCAGCACGCGTTCCAGCAGCGTGTTGACGTTCGCCGGCTCCTTCTGCGACTTGCGGCGGCGGGCGAACGTCAGCAGGTTGCTGACGATTTTCGACGCGCGCTCCGCCTCGCCGTAGATCGTCTCGATCTGCTTGCGCGCGGCGCCGTCGAGGTCGTCGCGCAGCAGCAGCAGTTGCGCGAAGCCGGTGATGCCCGTGAGCGGGTTGTTGAGCTCGTGCGCCACGCCTGACACAAGCTGCCCGACGCTCGACATCTTCTCCGACTGGAGCAGCCGCTCCTGCACGAGCCGCGTCTGCGTCATCTGCGCGTTCAGCCGCTCGATCGCCTTCGACACGTCGCTGGCCATCGCGAAGTAGCGCGCGCGCTGCTCGCGGTCGAGCTCGCGCGGCCCGCTGATGCGCAGCATCCCCATCATCGCGCCGCCGACGACGAGCGGCGCGTCCTCGTAGCTCTCCGGCTCGGCGATATCGCCCGCGCCCGGCCCGGCAAGCGCGATGACCTCCGGCTCGTCGGACGGCTGCTCGGCGTGGTCCTGGCCCGCCAGCTCAATGAACGCCGCCAGCGCCTGCACGTGCACGCCCTCCAGCGCCGGCGGCGCAAGCCGGCCCGCCGCGAACACCGGCACGATGTGGCGGCCGTCCTCGAAGAGCACGGCCACCGCGAGGTCAAACCCCAGCGACGGCCGCGCCGCCTCGAGCACCAGGTGAAGCAACTCGACCGAGCCGAACGGGCGCTCGGCGCGCTCCGCGGCGGTACGGAGGGTCTGCTGCGAGAGGACCATCGGTGCCGATTATACGCGGCGCGAGCCGGTGGGCGGCAACCGCGCGGGGCGCCGGCCGCCGGTACCTGCGCGTTGCGATCGCACGCGTGCCGCAGCCGCCCGCAGGCGTCAGGGTTTCACCGCGACGGTATCGGGGCGACGTTCCCGATACCTCGGGCGCCGCCGCATGTGACAAAAGGCCGCCCGCCACGATACTGGGCCTCGCTCTGAAGACAGACAACGCGCGTCGCGCGACATCGCGGAGGTTCGATGCCCCGACCACACATCTCCGACCAGCCGCTCGAAGATGATGCGGATGACGCGCCAGACCACGCCGAACAACCCGAGGACCTGTTCTCGGAAGCGCACCTCACGAAGATCATCAAGGACTACATGCCGCTCGTGCGCCACGCGGTGAACCGCATTGCCGTCGGCAGCGCCAACGGCGGCATCCTCCAGTACGAGGACATGGTGTCGTGCGGCGTCCAGGGGTTGATCGAGGCATGGTACGCCTTTGACCCGAACAAGGGCGCCAAGTTCTCCACCTACGCCCTTCCCCGTATCCGCGGCTCAATCCTGGACTCGATCAGGGCGACGCACCCGCTGCCGCGCTCGCTGCAGAAGTTCGGCTCCGACCTCGAAAAAGCGACATCGGCGCTGCACGCCACGCTTGGCCGCGCGCCCACGCGCGACGAACTGGCGCAGCACATGGGTATGCACCCGATGGACTTCGTGGCGTCGTTGCGCACGAGCAACCTGCGCGTCGTCTCACTGCAGAGCCTGTCCGACAACGCCAACAACGGCGGCGACGAGAAGCTGTGGGAGATGGCCGACGACGACCCGAACATCGACCCCGACAGCGTCGCCGAGGAAGGCATGGTCCGGGTCAAGCTCGCCGAGGCCGTGGAGCTGCTCCCCGAGCGCGAGCGGATGATCGTGCGCCTGTACTACATGAAGTCGCAGTCGCTGAAGAGCATCGGCGAGACGCTTGGCATCTCCGAGTCGCGCGCCTCGCAGCTGCGCCACCGCGCGATCCGCCGTCTGCGCACCGTGCTCGTACAGGAAATGCAGGACGCGGCCTGATGACCGACAGCGAGCCGGCACGGGTGCGCGTCACGCTGCTCGGCGAAGGCCCCGGGGCCGACGCCTGGGCGCGCGCCTACCGCGGCGCCGACGGCGTCGATCTCGAACGGCTGGACGCCGCCGACGAATCGGAGCTCGCGCGCATCGCGCCCGGGGAGACGTCGGCGCTGGTCGTGGGTGCGGACGTGCCGGAACTCGCCGCGGTGACAAAGCGCGCGCTGCTCGCGCGGCGCCACGTGTTCGTCGCCGGCCCGGTCGCACTCGCATCGAAGCAGATCACCGCCATCGACGACCTCGCCCGCGCGCGCGGCCGCATCGCCATGTTCGACGCCGGCGACACGGGCGACGAGCGATTCGCCTTCGTGCGGCGGATGGTCGCCGGACCGCACGCGCTCTGGCGCCCGCGCTACATCCGCTCGCTGCGCGCGGGCGGCGAGCCGCAGCTGTCGCTCGACCAGGCGGCGATCGCCGACATCCACGCGCTGCTGTCGCTCGCCGGCATGGCGCCGTCGCGCGTGTCCGCCCTCGCCCCCCGCCTCGACGACGAGACCGGCGCGGGCGGCATCGTCACCATGACCATCGCATTCGATGGCGGCCCCGCCGCGCGCATCGACGTCAGCCTGGCGGAGCCCCGCCCGGCACACGAGATCACACTCGTGTGCGACGGGCGCACCATCGTCCTCGACGCGTTCGACCTGCGGGCGCCGCTGCAGATCCTGGCCAGCGCGCGGCACAGCGGCCCGAGCGCAGGCGTCAACTGGGCAGAGACCGTCAGTGAGCACCCGGTCAGCGGTACGCACGACCGCCTGGCGCTCGCCGCCGGCGCGTTCCTCACGGCCGTGCGCACGCGGGACGCCGCCGCCGGCAACGCCGCATCGCTCGCCACCGCGGCGGCGACGTGGGAGGGCGCGCGCGCATCGATGGCGCAGGGCGGCGAGTGGGTATCCTGCGGCCGTGGCAGCCCGTCGGTGCGGCCGGAGCTGCACCTCATCAAGGGCGGCGGAAGGGGCGGCGAGGCGCTGCACGCGCCCGCGCTTACCCTTGTGCCGCGAGAGGCCGCGGTCCCCGACCCGCCGCGCTCGGCCTGAGCTACCCCACAGGCAAGCAACGAGAAGACCGCCGTGACGGCGGTCTCTCTCCATACTCGGACAGTTATCGTCGCTACGCCGAAGCGGCGGTCGGGCCCTCGGGGTTGGGGCTGCCAGCGCCGGGCTTTTTCTCGAACGGCTGGTTGCCGGAGCCTTCGTTCCAGAGCTCCTGCCGGAGCACCGTCACCTCGCCCGGCGCGCTGATGCCGATCTTCACGCGGTCGCGCTCGACGCCGAGCACCCGCACGAGAATGTTGCCGGAGATCACGATCCCCTGGTCGACTTTTCGAGTGAGAATGAGCATCGCCTTGCATCTCCTTGCATACGCGTGCCGCGACGGGTCCGGTGCGGCGGGATGCCGGCGCTCCGTGGGCGCCGCCCGCTTCCTGTTGCTCATGTATCGGCACGGGCTGAGGCGACCGTGCAGGCGGGCCGCCGCGCACGGGGAGACTGGGGGGCGCACACCCCACGCCCGCTGGGTGCCACCCGCCCCGCCGGACCGGCGAGGCGCCGCCGGAGGCTGGTGCTAGAATCGACCGGCGGGCCCGTAGCTCAGCGGCAGAGCACCCGGCTCATAACCGGTGAGGCGCAGGTTCGAATCCTGCCGGGCCCACCACGCCGGCCCGCCCGTCAACCCCAACCCCCGTTGACATCACGCCGCCGCGATCTGAGAATGAACGGAATTCAGCTTCCCGCCATAAGGACGACGGTGACCGCTTCTCCCGTAACCGAACGCAGCCAGCGCGGCGAGCGCGCCCGCGCCATCCGCCGCGAGGAGATCCTCGATGCGGCGCGGCGGGTGTTCGCCGCGCGCGGCTTTCGCGGCACGACGATCGCCGACATCGCCGAGGACGCGGGCATCGCGCTCGGCACCATCTACCTCTACTTCAAGTCGAAGGAAGACGTGTACGCCGCGCTGCGCCAGCGTCTCATGGAACTGATCGCCGAGGCCGGGCGCCCGCCGGGCACGCCGGCCACCTGGGAGCAGGAGATACGCCGCCGCATCCGCAATGTGTTCGACGTCTGCGGCCGCAATACGGACCTCGTGCGGCTGGCGGTGTTGAACGCCGACCCGGACAGCCGCGTCATGGCGCTCTCGCGCGACGACGACCGCGCCCGCGCCGAGCCGCTCGCCCGCGCGCTCGCCGCCGGCATCCAGCGCGGGCAGGTGCGGCGTATCGACCCCGTGATCGCGGCACGGATGATCCACGGCGCGGTCACGTTCGCCGTGTACCAGGCGTTCGTGCTCGCCGACGGCGGCGACGCCGAGCGCTACCGCGACACCTGCGCCGACATGATCGCCGCGTATCTCGTGCCACCGCCGGCAAACGGGAGGTCGTAACAAGGGGAGGGGAGGACTTCGATGGACACCCACGACACACAGTGGAGCCGGGGAACAGGAGCTGGGTGGCTCGCATCGCCGGCGCTCTGGTTCGCGGTCGCGGTCGCCGGAATGCTGGTGGTCTTCGCCGGCCTCGCCGTCGACGCATGGCGCCACAACAACGGCGCGGCCGAGGAATCGCTGCTCAGCCTGTCCAACCCCGGCCACCTCATTGCGGCGATCGGGCTCGGCGTGACATCGGCCGCGGTGCTCGCGGGGCTGAGCGTGTCACTGCTCGGCGGCGTGCGCGCGCCCGAGGCGCTCGTGCGGCGCTTCGTGCCGCTGACGGCCGCATGGGTGGCGGTCGCCGCCGTCGCTGTGGGCTCGATCACCTACATCGGCGCGTCCGGCACGTCGGTCGGCCACGAGCACGAGAGCGCCGTGGCGGGCGCGCAGACGGACGCGGCGGGCGGCGACGCCGGGGTGGCGCAGGCGCTCCGCGACCAGGGCATCCCCACGGGCACGGACACCAACCCTGCCGACGTCGATGGCGCATTCTCGCAGGGCGCGAGCGGCACGCCCGACGGGCGCCACGACCACGGCAAGCACCCCACGTTCACGCAACTCGGCTCCATGCCAAACGACGACCTCGTCTCGCGCTTCCCGCAGGGCACGCTCGACGCCGCGGACCTGCCTGCGCTCAAGCAGCAGTTGCAGACCGTGCGTGAGGTGGCGCTCCGTTACCCGACGGTCGAGGCGGCCAACGCGGCCGGTTACGGAAACACGACCAACGACGTGCCGTTCATGGGCATGCATTACCTGAACTTCGACTACGTGCGCGACGGCGTGTTCGACCCGGCAAAGCCGGAAGGCCTGCTGTTCAGCAAGGTCGACGCCGGCCCGCCGAAGCTCGTCGGCGCGTGGTTCCTGCTGCTGCCCGGCATTGGCGACATCACGGCGGACACGCAGCCGGCCGGCTTCGTCGGCGACCTCGATATGTGGCACGCGCACATCGGCCTCTGCCTGGTCGGCCTCTCAGGCTCGAGCGAGGGCGAGACGAAGGAAAGCTGCGAGGCCAAGGGCGGCTCCTTCACGGGTGACCTGCGCTGGATGATGCACGTGTGGATCGCGCCCGAGGTCACCGAGAACCCCGACGGGTTCTTCGCCTACCTCAACGGCGACCTGTTCGAAAAGCAGCAGGCTGCCGGCAGGGAGGTGGGCGCGCAACCGTCGGGCGTCGCGCCGTAGCAGCGCGGGAGCGCGCGTTCAGTACACTGCGCCGATGGGAACGGAATCCACGCTCATCGGCGCGGCGGTGCCCGTCCACGCGACGAAGTACGACGGCGCCTACCACCGCCGCTGGCCGATGCGGTACGTCATGCGCCGCGGACCGCTGTACGTCCTGGAATTCGAACTCGGCACGCTCGCGACGAAGACGCGCGACCCGGCGGACGACCCCGACCCCGCCGCGTTCACGTGGCCCGGCGAGCTCTACCTGTGGGAGGACCGCTGGTACAACACGTGCCGCGTCCTCCGCGAAGGCCGCACGTGGTACTACACCAACATCGCCACGCCGGCGGAGTTTGACGGCTCGTCGTTCCACTACATCGACCTCGACCTCGACGTCTCGTGGTATCCGCACAACGAACCGCGCGTCCACGACGATGACGAATTCCTCGACCACAGCGCATCGATGGGATACCCTCCCGAGGTCATCGAACGAGCGCGCGCGGCGGTAGACGAAGTCCTCGGGCACATCGCGGCGCGCGCGTTTCCTTTTGATCGGCCATGATTCGCGACGACCTCGCACGGATGGTTCAGGACGCCGCACAGGCGGCGATGGATGCCGGCGAACTGCCGGCCGTCGTCGTGCCCGATGTCGTCATCGAGCGGCCGGCGCGGCCCGAGCACGGCGACTACGCCACGAACCTGCCGATGCGCCTCGCGCGCGCCGCCCGCGCCAACCCGCTCGATATCGCCCGGACGATCGCCGCGCGCGTGCCCGCTGACGCGTCGCTCGCGGCGGCCGGCGGGGCGCCGCCGGGGTTCATCAACTTCCGCCTGTCCGAGGCGTGGCTCGCGCGCCAGGTCGACGCCATCAGCGCCGCGGGCGCCGCCTTCGGCGACGTCGACGAAGGGCGCGGCGTGAAGGTGCAGGTCGAGTTCGTCAGCGCCAACCCGACGGGCCCGCTCACGGCCGGCAACGGGCGCGGCGCCGCGTACGGCAGCGTCCTCGCGTCGATCCTCGACGCCGCCGGGTTCGACGTGCAGCGCGAATACCTCGTCAACGACGCGGGCACGCAGACCGACGTGTTCGGCCGCACGCTGCTCGCGCGCTACCGCCAGCAGTTCGGCGAAGACGCCGAGATCCCGCCGGACGGCTACCCCGGCGAGTACATGGTCGAACTCGCCGCGCAGATCAAGGCCGAAGCCGGCGACCGCTACCTGCGCGCCGAGGAGCCGCCCGACGAACTCGTGCTGCGCGGCATCGATGTCATGGTCGAGCGCATCCGCGAGGACCTCGAGGCGCTCGGCGTGGTGTACGACAGCTGGTTCCGCGAGCGCTCACTGTACGCGCCCGGCGGCCTGTACGAGCGCACGCTCGCCCGCCTGCGCGAGGCCGGCGTCCTCGTCGAGAAGGAGGGCGCGCTGTGGCTCGCCTCGACCGAGCTCGGCGAGGACAAGGACAACGTCGTCGTGCGCAGCACCGGCAAGCCCACCTACTTCGCGTCGGACATCGCGTATCACAACGACAAGTTCCAGCAGCGCAACTTCGACCGCGTGATCGATATCTGGGGCGCCGACCACCAGGGCCACGTCTCGCGCATGAAGGCCGCCGTCAGCGCGCTTGGCGTCGACCCGGCCCGGCTCGAGATCCTGATCTACCAGCTCGTGAGCTTCCGCCGCGGCGATGAGGTCGTGCGCCTCTCCAAGCGCGCCGGAAACATCGTGCTCATCCGCGACATCGTGGAGGAGGTCGGGCGCGACGCGGCGCGCTTCTTCTTCCTCGCGCGCTCGGCGGACAGCCAGATGGAGTTCGACCTCGAGCTCGCCAAGCGGCAGTCGGCGGAGAACCCCGTGTACTACGTGCAGTACGCGCACGCGCGCATCGCCGGCATCCTCGCGAACGCCGCCGAGCGCATCCCGACGTACGACGACGGCGATGTCGCGCTGCTCACGCACCCGATGGAGCTGGCGCTCATCCGCAAAATGCTGCAGCTGCCCGAGCTCGTGCAGCTGATGGCGCGGCAGCTCGAGCCGCACCACCTGCCGCATTACGCGCAGGACCTGGCGACCGCGTTCCACGCGTTCTACACCGAGTGCCGCGTGCTCAACACCGACGAACTGCCACTGTCGAAAGCGAGGCTCAAGCTATGCAACGCCGCCCGCACCACGCTGGCCCGCGCGCTATCGCTCATGGGGGTCTCCGCGCCCGAGCGCATGTGACGCGCCGCGCGCTCGCTGCGGCCGCGCTCGCCCTGCTCGCCGCCGCAACGGCGCTGGCCGCGTGCGACGGCGGCGGTGGCGATGACGATGCCGACACCGCCAACCTCGTGGTCTACGAGTCGACGACCGCCCAGGTCACCGACGTGTTCACGATGGATCCGGACAGCGGCAAGACCCGGAACGTCACGCAGGGGACCGGGTTCAACGGCATGCCGGGGTGGTCGCACGACAAGAAGCGCATCCTCTTCAGCTCGGACCGCGACGCGGAGCGGCGCATGTACGACCTGTACACCGTGAAACCGGACGGCTCCGACGTCCGGCGCATCACGAACACGCCCGATGTCGCCGAGTGGAGCGCCAAGTTCGACCCCACGGGCGAGCGCATCGGCCTGATCGAGCGGCGCAAGGGCGGGTTCTACATCGTCGTGATGGGCGCCGACGGCGCGAACGCGCGCACGCTCGCCGGCCCGATGAAGTTCGCGGAGTTCCCCGCGTGGTCGCGCGACGGCACCGAGCTAGCGTTCGCCGGCATGCGCCGCGACCAGAACGCCGCCGACATCTTCGGCATCGACGTGGCGAGCGGCGAGCTGCACACGATCATCGGCAAGCCGGGCGCCGACCTCTGCCCGCACTACTCACGCGACGGCAAGTTCCTGAACTACGCGTCGAGCGACAACCAGACCGAAGACGGTCCCGACATCTACCTGCACGACCTGGAGAAGGGCGACGCCACGCAGGACACGCGGCTGACGACGAACCCGGGCCGCGACGACTACGCCACGCCCTCGCCCGATGGCAAGCGTTACGTCTTCCTCTCGCAGCGCGACGGCAACATGGAGCTGTACATCATGGACGCCGACGGCTCGAACCAGCGACGCCTCACCGACACGCCCGGCTCGCGGGAGAACGTGCCCGACTGGTAGCGGCCCGCGCGCGGCCGCGAGTTCAGCGCGGCGCCTCGTCACGCAGGAGGCGCGCCGCTTCCTTCGCGTGGTACGTGATGATGATCGATGCGCCGGCGCGGCGGATCGCCGTCAGCGTCTCCATCATCACCCGCTGCTCATCGATCCAGCCGCGCTCGCCGGCTGCCTTCACCATCGCGTACTCGCCGCTGACGTTATAGGCGGCGAGCGGCACATCGACCGCCTGCCTCGCCCGCGCGATCACGTCGAGATACGCCAGCGCCGGCTTCACCATCACGATGTCCGCGCCCTCGGCGATATCGTCCTCGATCTCGAGCAGCGCCTCGCGGACGTTCGGCGGGTCCATCTGGTAGCCGCGGCGGTCGCCGAACTGCGGCGCGCTGTCCGCCGCCTCGCGGAACGGCCCATAGAACGCCGATGCATACTTCGCGCTGTACGCCATGATCGGCAGCGACGCAAATCCCGCGTCGTCGAGCGTGCCGCGGATCGCCGCCACGCGCCCGTCCATCATGTCCGAGGGCGCCACGATGTCCGCGCCCGCCTGCGCGTGCGAGAGCGCGGTGTCGGCGAGCAGCTCGAGCGAGCGGTCGTTGTCGACTTCGCCGTCGACGACGACGCCGCAATGGCCGTGGCTCGTGTATTCGCACATGCACACGTCGGTCACCACGACGAGGCGCGGGTCAGCGCGCTTGAACGCGCGCACCGCCCGCTGCACCACGCCGTCGTCGGCGTAGGCGCCGGATCCGGCCTCGTCCTTCGACTCCGGCAACCCGAACAGCAGCACCGCCGGGATACCCAGCGCCCGCAGGTCATCGGCCTCGCGTCCGGCCTGGTCGACCGACACGCGGAACTGCCCGGGCATCGACGCGATGGGTTCGCGGATGTTCGAGCCGTGCGTGACGAACAGCGGATAGACGAAGTCCGACGGCGATAGCCGCGTCTCGGCGACGAGCCGCCGCAGCCCCTCCGACCGCCGCAGCCGCCGGTGCCGTGCGAATTCGCCGAGCGTGTCGATATCGAGCATGGCGCTACTCCTTCGCTGCGGCCGCATCCGCGACAAGCGCGGCCACCAGTCCCTCGATCGTGTGTTCGGCCGCCTCGACCGCGACATCGAACCCGGCGTCGCGGACGGCCTGCGCGGTGACGGGGCCGATGGCGGCGATGCGCGTGCGGCGCAACGCCGACGCGTCGCCGCCGAGCATCTGCACCAGGTTCCGCACCGACGACGACGACGCAAACGTCGCGATGTCGACGCCGCCTGAGCGCAGGCGATCGAGCGCGCCCGGCGCCACTTGCCCGGGTACCGCCGATACGTACAGCGGCAGCACGTCGACCGCTGCGCCTTGCGCCTCCAGCGCATCCACAAGCACGTCGCGCGCGCCCTCGGCCCGCGGGATGAGCACGTGGACGCCACGCATCACGCGGTGCGACAGCGCGTCGACCAGCCCCTCGGCCACGTATCGCTCCGCAACGACATCGGCGCGCAAGCCGTGGCGCCGGAGCGCGCCCGCCGTGCCCGGGCCGATCGCCGCGAGTTGCGCCCGGCCGAACGCGCGCGCATCGCGCCCGGCCTCGCACAGGTGGCGCATGAACTCGTCGACACCGTTCGCGCTGGTGAAGACCGCCCATCCGTACAACGACGTGCGAAGCCCCTCGATCGCGCGCCCGGCGTGCGCCGGATCTGCGTTCCGCACGATCTCGATCGTCGGCAGTTCGACCGGCTCGGCGCCCTGTGCGGCGAGCGCCCGCGAGAGCCCGCTCGCCTGCTGCCGCGTGCGCGTCACGAGCACCCGTTTGCCGAACAGCGGCCGGTTGTCGAACCAGCGCATCCGCTCACGCAGCGACGCCACCTCGCCGACGACGGTGATCGCCGGCGACCCGATCGACGTGTCGGCGACAGCGCGCACGACCGTGCCGAGCGTCGCCGTGATGGCGCGCTGCTGCGGCAACGTGCCCCACTCGATGACCGCGACCGGCGTGTCCGCATCGCGCCCGTGCTCGACGAGCCGGTCCACGATCTCGGCCAGCCGCCCGACGCCCATCAGGAAGATCAGCGTGTCCACGCCGGTCGCGAGCCCTTTCCAGTTGATGCTCGTGGCCTCCTTCGCCGGATCTTCGTGCCCGGTGATCACGGCGAACGACGACGCGAGCGCGCGATGCGTCACCGGCACGCCGGCGTACGCCGGCGCGGCGATGGCCGAAGTCACGCCCGGGATCACCTCGAACGGCACGCCGGCGGCGATCAGCGCCTCGGCTTCTTCGCCGCCGCGGCCGAAGACGAACGGGTCGCCGCCCTTGAGCCGCACGACGCGCCTCCCGGCGAGCCCGTGCTCGACGAGCGCCGCGTTGATCTCGTCCTGCGTCAGCGTGTGGCGGTCCGGCAGCTTGCCGGCGTAGATCATCTCCGCGCCGGGCCGCGCCTGGGCGAGCAGCGCCGGGTTCGCGAGCCGGTCGTAGATGATGACGTCGGCCTCGGCGATCCGCGCCGCGCCGCCGACGGTGATCAGCGCCGGGTCACCCGGCCCCGCGCCCACGAGCGAGACGAAGCCCGCACTCACGCCGAACCTCCCGCCGCCGCGACGAACGCCTGCGCGCCCGCCGCGAGCATGCGCTCCGCGAGCGCCGCCCCGAGCGCCGCCGGCGCGCCGATGTCGCCGTCGAGCGCGTCGTGGAAGATCGGCGCGCCCGCGCCGCCGGCGATCATGCCGCGCAGCCGCAGCGCGCCGCCGCCGGCCGTCGCATGCGCGCCGACGGGCAGCCGGCAGCCGCCACCGAGGCGCCGCAGGAACGCGCGCTCGGCTTCCACCGCCGCGCGCGTCGCCGCGTTTTCGATGGCACGCACGAGCGCCATCGCCTCCGCATCGTCCGCGCGCACTTCGACGCCGAGCGCTGCCTGCCCGACCGCTGGCACCATCTCATCGATGCTGAACGCCTGCGCAACGCGCCCGCCGAGGCCCATGCGCCGCAGCCCGGCCATCGCCAGCACCACGCCGTCGTACTCGCCATCGTCCACCTTGCGGACGCGCGTCTCCACGTTGCCGCGGATCTCCGCCGGTTCGACATCCGCGCGCAGCGCGCGCAGCAGCACGGCGCGCCGCCCGCTGCCCGTGCCGATGCGTGCGCCGGCGGGCAACGCGCCGAGCGCGCGGCCATCGCGCGTGATGAGCGCGTCGCGCGCGTCCTCGCGCGCAGGCACGGCGGCAAGCGCCAGCCCCGGCGCCAGTTCCGTCGGCAGGTCCTTCAGGCTATGCACGGCGATGTCCGCCGACCCGTCGAGCAGCGCATCCTCGATCGCTTTCGTGAACACACCGAGTCCGCCGATCTGGCTCAGCGGCGCGCGCGACGCGTCGCCCTCGGTGCGGATCTCCCGCACGCTGATCGGCATGCCAGGGCGCGCAGCCTCGAGCGCGGCGCGCACGAGCGCCACCTGCCGTAGCGCCAGTGCGCTACCGCGTGTGCCGATGACGAACATGCGGCTCATGGCGTCAGCTTTCGTGCTCGCCGGGGTCGTCGTCGAGGTTGAACAGCGCGCGCGCGGCCTCGATCCAGCGCTCGCCTTCTTGCGGCGTCTTAAGCGCGGTGACCGGCCCGTGCAGCAGCTTCTTGACCAGCGCCGTCGTCATCGCGTGAATCCGGTTGCGGTCCTCGTCCGACACGTCGAGCCGCGCCAGCGTGCGCGCGACCTCAGCCTCGCGCAGGGCTTCGGCGCGAGCGCGCAAGGCAGCGACTGTCGGCATCACCTGCAGCGACTGCATCCACTCGTCGAACTTCGCGACGTAGTCCTCGACGATCGCTTCGGCCGCCGCCACTTCGTTCCGGCGCAAGTGCAGGTTGCGGTCGGACACCGCCTGGAGTTCATCGATGTCGTAGAGGTGCACGCCGGGGATCTCACGCACGCTCGCCTCGACATCGCGGGGGACGCCGATGTCTACGAGCATCAGCGCGCGCGAGCGGCCGCGCATCACGCGCTCGATCATCGCGCGGTCGATCACGCAATCGTGCGCTGCCGTCGACGAGATGACGATGTCCGCCTCCCCGATCGCCGCCTCGCGCTCGGCGAACGGGCGCGCATCGCCCTGCAGTGCTTCGGCGAGCTCCGCGCCGCGTTCAAACGACCGCGAGGTGACGAGCATCCGCCCGATGCCGCCGGCGAGGTGCCCCGCGGTGAGCTTGCCCGCCTCGCCCGCGCCGACCACGAGCACCGTCTTGTCCGACAGGTCGCCGAGCGTCTCGCGCGCCAGCGCGACCGCCGTCGAGCTCGTCGACACGGCGTAGCGGCCGATGGCGGTGTGCGTCCGCACCCGCCGCCCGACGCGGATCGCCGAGTGGAACAGCCGCGAGAGCGCCGGCGTGTGCGTGTGCGCCGCCGTCGCCGCCGTGAACGCGCCGCGCACCTGTCCCAGGATCTCCGACTCGCCGATGACCATGGAATCGATACCGGCGGCGACGCGGAACAGGTGCCGAGCGACTTCGGCGCCGCTGAGCGCGAAGAACGGCGCGCCCTCGACCGGCGCCTCGCCCTTCGCCTCGCACAACAGCGCGACGACGGGACGCGGGTCGCCGACCGGCTCGGGCGTGGCGATGTACACCTCGGTCCGGTTGCATGTCGAAAGCACGGCGGCGCCGCCGTACCGCGCGCCGAGCAACGCCAGCGCGCGCGGCAGCTCGTCCGGCGCGAAGGCGAAGCGCTCGCGCACCGCCACCGGCGCATCGCGATGCGAAATGCCGACCAGCGACACGTGCATCATGCGCCCCCGCTCGCCGGCGCCGGCGTCAGCTCGATGCCGAGGCGCGCGATCAGGTGCGCGCGCGCTTGCCCGTAGCGGCGCTGCGCGAGCAGCACGCGCAACTGGCCGTCGATCGCGTACTGCCACGTATCGTTCTCTATCTTGATGCCGAGGCGGCGGGCTTCCTGGCGCACCTCCGCCAGCAGGTCGGCGAGCGCGGGCATGTCCTCGGTCAGGTACGCGTCGAGCTCCTCGCGCAGGCGGCGGGCCAGCGCCGGGCTCGCGCCCGCGGTCGACGCGGCGAGCGTGATCTTCCCCTTCCGCACCACCGAAGGAAGGATGAAGTCGCAGTTCTTCGGGTCGTCGGCCGCGTTCACCCAGATGCGGCGGCGGTTGCATGCGGCCGCCACCTCGGCGTTCACCGCGCCGTCGTCCGTCGCGATCATCACGAACTGCCAGCCGCCGTCGAGGGCGGACTCCTGGTACGGGCGCTCGATGTGCGTGATGCGTCCCTGCGCCTTGTACTCCTGCATCTCGGGGATCAGCTCGGGGCTGACCACGGTGATGTCGGCTTCCGCATTGAGCAGGCCGCGCACCTTCTCGGCGCCAACGTGTCCGCCGCCGATGACGAGCACCGGCCGCCCGCCCGCTTCGACGAAGATCGGATACAGACCCACGCTCGCTGCTCCTGACTCAGCCCCGCGCGCGCAGGTGTCTCCGCGCGCGCTCGCGTGCCATCGCCTCCCGATGCTCCCCGTCGCCGAGGTTCGATCCGGGCAGCTCTTCATCCGGGTCTGCTGCCGCGGGCACCGCGTCCGGCGGGCCGAACTCGGGCAGCGCCGGCGCGCCGCCGATCATCGCCGCGCGCAGCGGCAACGTCGCGTAGACGATGTCGAAGAGCCGCCACGGGCCGATGCGGCCCGCGCGCGGGTTCATGCGCCGCCCTCCGCGCGCTCATACGCCACGGCGATGCCGAGGAGCACCTCATCGGCCAGCGCCATGATCTGCTCCGACACGTCCGCCGCCTCGGTCGACGACGTCCCCGCCTTCGCGAGCGCCTGCTTCGACGACTGGTAGAGGCTGCGGCGGAAGAACGTGAACGCGTGGATCGCCTGCGAAAGCGACATGCCCGCGTGCGCCAGCTCAGTGCCGTATTCGATGCCGGTGTGGCGCGCCTCCTCGAGCAGCGGGCTGCGGCGGCCGCGCTTCGCGACGAACTCCGCGACGAGCGCCATCAGCCGCTGGCCGAGCGGGCGCAGCTTCTCCCGCTGCGTCTCGTCGACGTGCGCATACCACTCGCCCCCGCCGCCCGGGCGGTGCAGTTGCTGCCGGATCCGCCGCGTCGCGATGTCGCGCACCTGCGTGAGATCCCGCCGTCCGCCTCCCTTCACGATCGCCCGCACGTCGCTCTCGGCGAACCGGCGGTGGCCGCCGGGTGTGCGGAACGTGCGCACCTGGCCGGCGTCGGCCCAGCGGCGGAGCGTCGATTCGTCGACGTTCAGCACCCGGCACGCCTGTCCCAGCGTGAGCCAGCGGCCCGATGTCACATCAGCGCCCGCGGCGTCGTTCGACGTGTCGTCGGTCACCGGCGCGAACTTGCTCAAATCTGTGCAATCTCCCGCTCTGTGATGGAAGGTATGAGATTCTAGGCTCGCCGGGAGGCGAGATCAAACCGCAGCCGCCCTTCCGGCATGACGAATACGTCAAATCTCGTGAAATCTCCCACGATCGCCCGGGCGGTACCATGCGCCCATGCCCGATGCCGACACGATGGCGCGGAAAACGCAGGCGGACCTCGTCCTCGAACGGGCCGCGCAGCAGTTGCGCGCCCTGCTGCAGGAGACGGCGCGCGCCCTGCGGCCGTTCCCGCCGTTCCCCGGCGCCTTCTTCACCAACGCCGTCGAGGTGGACCTTGAAGGCGTCGAGCGGCCCGACATCGGCTGCATCGTCGTCGGCGACGACGGCGCGCTGTACGAGCTGGAGATGGCGATCGACTTCGGCGACGAGTTCGGCGCGGTCACCGACCCCGTGCAGGCGCGCGAGGAAACGATGAAGAAGCTCGACGACCTGCACCCGCGCGACGAGATCATCCTCGCGTACAACGCGCTCAGCCAGCTCACCGCGATCCTGCTCGAGCGCGCCGAGCGCGGCGCCTGACATGACGCGCATCGTGCTGCTCGCCGCGGCCGCGTGCGCGCTGGCCGTCGCGCTCGTAGCGACGGCGTCGGCGCAGCAGGCGGCGCGCGTCGCGTCCGTGACGCTGACGCCCGCTACGGCCACCGTCGGCGACCGGCTCGCGCTCGAGATCACCGTCGAGCATGCGCGCGGCGTCACGATCGAGGGACCGGGGTTCGGCTCATCGTTCGGCGCGTTCGAGCTCGTCGCCGTCGACAAACCGGCGACCGAGCGCGCCGGCGACGGCGAGCGCACCACGCTGCGCTACACGCTCACCTCATTCGCCACCGGCGCCGCCACGCTCCCGCCGCTGTCCATCGCCTGGCGCGATGCTGAGGGCGCGACCGGCACGATCGATACGCCGCCGCGCAGCGTCGACGTGCGGTCGGTCATCACGCCCGGCGACGAAGGGATGCGGCCGCTCAAGCCGCAGCTCGAGATCACCGATGCCGCGCCGTCGCCCGCCGTGCCGGCGCTGTACGTCGCGATCTTCGCCGCGCTCACGGCGCTCGGCTACGTCATGCTCCGGCGGATCGTCGCCATCGCGCCGCCGCCGCCCGCCTCGCCGCCAGCGCCGCCCGGCCCGCGTGAGGCCGCCCGCGCCGCGCTCGATGCGCTCGCCGCCCGCGGCTTCGACCCGTCCGCCGCCGACGCCTGGTACGAAACGCTCGCCGGCACCGTGCGGCGGTTCCTCAGCGACTGCTTCGACTTCCCGGCGTACGCCATGACCCGCACCGAGCTCCAGCGCGGCATGGTGCGGGCGGGCGTCGACCGCTGGCCGGCGCGGCTCGCGGCGAACCTGCTCGAGCAGTGCGATGCCGTGCAGTTCGCCGGCTTCGTGCCGCCTGCCGAGCGGGCCGACGCGGACCTCACCGCGGCGTACGAGATCATCGAGCTGAGCGCGCAGCAGCGGGGCGCCGAAGCGCCGGCCGCCGGCCCTGAGCAGGCGCGCCCCGTTTGACAGCGCGCGAGCGCGATTGTTACGCTCTGCGCACATCCGCCGGCATGGCGGATTGTTCATTAGACGTAACGATGCACTACTTCGGCATGGCGATGCTCCAGCCCCGGTCTGGCCGGGGCGCCCGGATGGGATAACCACCCGCCTCCAGGCGGGCGCGTCCATCGTTCGGAGAGGAGTCGCTGCCATGTCCTTCGCCAAGTCCCTGCGTTGCCGCGAATGCGGCCGGGAATATCCCCTCGAACCGAGCCACGTCTGTGAGTTCTGCTTCGGCCCGCTCGAAGTCGTCTACGACTACGACGCGATGCACCGCAACATCACGCGCGAGACGATCGAGCGCGGCCCCGCGTCGATCTGGCGCTATGCCGACTTCCTGCCGGTGGACATCGAGTACGCCGTCGACATCAACGCCGGCTACACGCCGCTGATCCGCGCGAAGAACCTCGGCGAGCGGCTGGGCTTGACGAACCTGTGGATCAAGAACGACTGCGCCAACCCGACGTGGTCGTTCAAAGACCGGGTGGTCACCGTCGCCGCGACGCGCGCGCGCCAGTTCGGCTTCGACACGCTCGCCTGCGCCTCGACAGGAAACCTGGCGAACAGCGTGTCCGCGCACGCCGCGCGCGCCGGGCTGCGGGCGTACGTGTTCATCCCCAGCGACCTCGAACGCGGCAAGATCGTCGGCTCCAGCGTCT
Organism: Dehalococcoidia bacterium; assembly: GCA_021462855.1. Classification (GTDB taxonomy): domain Bacteria; phylum Chloroflexota; class Dehalococcoidia; order DSTF01; family JACRBR01; genus DTUCFX13. The sequence goes on from JAJTXQ010000040.1 coordinate 120,848, forward strand.
ATGGCGCGACACTCGTCGCCGTCGACGGCAACTACGACGACGTCAACCGCCTGTGCTCGGAGCTCGCGGACAAATACCGTTGGGCGTTCGTCAACATCAACATGCGGCCGTACTACGCCGAGGGCTCCAAGACGCTCGGCTACGAGGTCGCCGAGCAACTCGGCTGGCGCGCCCCCGACCACGTCGTCGCGCCGATGGCGTCCGGGTCGCTCTACGTGAAGATCTGGAAGGGGCTCCAGGAGCTCGCGCGGCTCTGGCTCATCGACAGCGTGCAGACGAAAATGTCCGGCGCGCAGGCCCGCGGCTGCTCGCCGATCGTCACCGCGCACGAGCACGGCACCACGAACGTCCGCCCCGTGCGCCCGCAGACCATCGCCAAGTCGCTCGCCATCGGCAATCCGGCCGACGGCTACTACGCGCTCAAGGTCATGGAGGAGAGCGGCGGCTACGGCGTCGCTTCGGACGACGCCGAGATCATCGACGGGATGAAGCTGCTGGCCGAGTCCGAGGGCATCTTCGCCGAGACGGCGGGCGGCGTCGTCATCGCCGGGCTGGCGAAGCTCGCGCGCGAGGGCAAGATCCGGTCCGACGAGCTGACCGTCGCCTACATCACCGGCTCCGGGCTGAAGACGCAAGAGGCGATCGAGGACGCGCTCGCCATCCCGCTGCACATCGACCCGACGATGGCGTCGTTCGAGCATGCGCTCGGCGAGCGCGCGCGAGATACGGCGCAGGCCGGCGCGTAGCCGCACATCTGGCCCGGGCGGGCACCGCCCACTATCCTGATCCGGTGCGCGCCGCGCGCCGAGGAGACGACGACATGGCGAAGCAACGCGTGAAGTTCACGTTCCCGCAAGAGCTCATCACGCTGCCCATCATCTACGAGCTCGGCAAGCAGTTCAGCATCGTCACCAATGTCCGGCGCGCCGACGTGACGGAGGATCGCGGCTGGGTCGTGCTGGAACTCGAAGGACAGATCGAGGAGATCGAACGCGGGCTCGACTGGGTCGCCAGCAAGGGCGTCCGCATCGACCCCGTGCCCGGTGATATCGTCGAAGGATAACCAGGCGGCGCGCCGCCGGCCGCGCGCACCACGAGGAACCGACCATGGCAACCATCCGCATTCCCATGCCGCTGCGCAAGCTCACGAACGACGCCGAGACCGTCTCATCCGACGCGGGCAGCCTCGCGGAGGCGATCGACGGGCTCGAAGCCACGTACCCCGGCATCAAGGAGCGCCTGTGCGACGAGGCCGGTGGCATCCGCCGGTTCGTGAACATCTACGTCAACGGCGAAGATGTCCGCTTCCTCGACAACATCAACACGCGACTCGGCGCGAACGACGAAGTCAGCATTGTGCCGGCCGTGGCCGGCGGAGCATAGCGCCATGAACGACGACGCCGCGCCGGCCGCCGGCGTCCCCACCGGCGTGCGCCTGACGGCGCTCGACCCGGAGTTCCGCGCCGACCCGCACCCGAACCTCGACGCGCTGCGCGCGGCCGATCCGGTGCACCACGACCAGGTGCTGCATCGCTACTACCTGACGGGCCACGACGAGATCGATGCGACGCTGCGCGACCGCTCGTACTCCGTCGACCCGCGCAACGCCGCGCAGGGCACGTTCGAGGAGATGTTCCTCAACCGCGAGGACCGCGAAGGCCAGCCCAGCATGCTGTTCTCCGCCCCGCCGTACCACACGCGGCTGCGCGGGCTCGTCAGCAAGGCGTTCACCCCGCGCGCGATCGAATCGATGGCGCCGGAGATCGAGCGCATCGCCGATGAGCTGCTCGAAGCCGTCTCCGGCGAGGAGACGTTCGACCTGATCGCGGCGTTCGCGGCGCCGCTGCCAACGATCGTCATCGCCGAGATGCTCGGCGTCGACGTCGCGCAGCGCGCCGAGTTCAAGCGCTGGTCCGACGACGTGGTGCAGTTCTTCAACCCGATGATCTCGGGCGAGGACCGCGCCCGCGCGGAGCGGTCGGGCGAGTCGATGCGCGCGTACTTCGAGCGAGAGATCGCCGCGCGCCGCGCGCGGCCGACCGGCGACCTGGTCTCCGGCCTCGCCAACGCCGAGGAGGACGGCGACCGCCTCTCCGACGGCGAGATCATCACCATGTGCAATCTGCTGCTGACCGCGGGTAACGTCACGACCACCGACCTTATCGGCAACGGCGTGCTGGCGCTGTTGCAGCACCCCGGCCAGTTCGCGTTGTTGCGCGACGACCCGTCGCTGATCAAGAACGCCGTCGAGGAGATGCTGCGCTACAACGGCCCGGTCACCGATTCCGGCCGCACGCCGATGAGCGACGTCGAGATCGGCGGCGTGCCGATCGCCGCCGGGCAGTCCGTGGGCACATCGCTCGCCGCGGCGAACCACGACCCGGCGGTGTACCCCGAGCCGCACCGGTTCGACATCACGCGCGCGGACACGCACCACCACGCGTTCGGCGGGGGCGTGCACTTCTGCCTCGGCGCGCCGCTGGCGCGGCTCGAAGCGCAGATCGGCATCAACGCGCTCGTGCGCCGCTACCCGTCGTTGCGCCTGGCCGACCAGCGGCTCGAATGGAAGTCCGTGCCGGCGTTCCGCGGCCTCGCGCGGCTTCTCGTCCACCCGCGCTGACGCGTCAACCGGCGCCCGGCGCCGCGCCCGCGATGCGGTACTCTTCGGCCATGACGAAGCGCGTCGGCATCCTCAACGTCACCGGCTACGCGGGCGCCGAACTCGCGCGCATCCTGTACGCGCACCCGGGGGCCGACCTCGTCGCCGTCACGGGGCGCAGCGCCGCCGGCAAGCGGCTCGCCGAAGTGTTCCCGCACCTCTGGGCGATGGACATGCCGGTCGATGATGCGCTGCCCGGCGTCCTCGACATCGTGTTCTCGGCGCTGCCGCACGCGGCGGCGGCCGAGCAGCTGCTGCCCGTCATCGAATCCGGCGCGACGGTCATCGACCTCAGCGCGGACTTCCGCCTGAAGCGCGTGGAGGAGTACGAGCAGGCGTACAAGGTGACACACCCGGCGCCGCACCTGCTCCAGCGCGCCGTCTTTGGCCTGCCGGAGCTCCACCGCGAAGAGCTCGCATCGTGCGACCTGATCGCCGTGCCCGGGTGTCACTCGACGGGCGTGATCCTGGCGCTGGCGCCGCTGTGCGCCGCCGGCGTCATCGAGCGCGACGTGATCGCCGACACGAAGACGGGGCTGTCGGGCGCAGGGCGAGCGCTCAACCTCAACGTGCACTTCTCGGAGGCCGACGAGAACGTCGCGCCGTACGGGCTCGACGGCCACCGCCACCTCGCCGAGATGACGCAGGAGCTCGGGCTGCTCGCCGAGGCGCCGCAGCCCGCCGTCACCTTCGTCCCGCACTACATCCCGATGGCGCGCGGGATCCTCAGCACGTGCTACGCGCGCACGCGGCCCGGCGCGCTTTCCGGCGGCCGCGCGCAGATCATGGACATGTACCGCGAGTTCTACCGCGATGCGCCGTTCGTCCGCGTGTCAGACGCCGCGCCCGGCACCAAGCACGTGATGGGCACGAACTACTGCGTGGTCCATCCCTCGGTCGACCTGCGCACCGGCGCGGTCGTTGTCGCGAGCGCGCTCGACAACCTCGGCAAGGGCGCGGCGGGCGCGGCGGTGCAGTGCATGAACGTGCGGCTCGGCTTGCCCGAGACGGCCGGGCTGCAGTCGCTCGCGCTCTTCCCGTAGTGAGGAAGCGCGCCCCTGCGCGGGGCATCGAGGAGATCGCCGGCGGCGGCGTCACGTCGCCGCAGGGATTCCGCGCGGGCGCGACGTTCGCCGGCATCAAGACGCTCGGCAAGGCGCCCCTCGACCTCGGTATCGTCGCCTCGGACGCGCCCTGCGTGTCGGCGGCGATGTTCACGCGCAGCGCGGTCAAGGGCGCGGCGGTGCAGGTGTCGATACGGCACGCGCGCCGCGGCGCGTTGCGCGCGATCATCGTCAACGCCGGCTGCTCGAACGTCGCGACCGGGGCAACGGGGCTGCGCGATGCGGAAGAGATGGCCGACCTTGCCGCGGGCCGGCTGCGCATCGAGCCGGCCGGGGTGATCGTCGGCAGCACCGGCGTCATCGGCCGCGCGCTGCCGATGGACAAGATCCGCGCCGGCGTGCCGAGGATCCGCCTCGCGCGGGACGGCGGCGCCCGCTTCGCCCGGGCGATCATGACCACCGACACGCGCCCGAAGGAGGCCGCCGTGCGGTTCCGCGCCGGCGGGCGAGCGTACACGATCGGCGCGTGCGCCAAGGGCGCCGGGATGATCCACCCCGACATGGCGACCATGTTCTGCTGGATCACGACGGACGCCGCCGTCGAGCGGCGCTTCCTGCAGCGCGCGCTCCGCAATGCGGTGGACGACTCGCTGAACATGATGAGCGTCGACGCCGACACCAGCACCAGCGACACGACGGCAATCCTCGCGAACGGCGCCGCCGGTGGCCCGCGCATCGTCGCCGGCACGCCCGCCGCCGCAGCCTTCGCCGCCGCCTTGCGCCACGTCTGCATCAGCATGGCGAAGATGCTCGCCCGCGACGGCGAAGGCGCGCAAAAGCTGATCGAGGTGCGTATCGAGGGGGCGGCGAACGACCGGCAGGCGCGCGCGGCCGCCCGCACGGTCACCGCGTCGCCGCTCGTGAAGGCGGCGGTGCACGGCAACGACCCGAACTGGGGGCGCCTGCTGATGGCGGTCGGGCGCAGCGGCGCGCGCATCGACCTGGATCGGGCGGGTGTGTGGATCGGCGACCTGCCCGTCTACCGTCGCCTGCCGCTGCCATTCGACGAAGCGGCGGCGAGCGCCTGCCTGCGAAACGAGGAGGTGCTGCTCCGCGTTGATCTCGGCGTGGGGAAGGCATCGGCGACGGCGTGGGGCTGCGACCTGACGCCGGAATACGTGCACATCAACAGTGACTACACCACCTGACGCCGCGGAACGCCCGATCGTCGTGAAGCTCGGCGGGTCGACGCTGGGCGCGCACGACACGTCGCTGCGCGACATCGCCGCCGCGCGCCGCGATGGCAGCGCGATCGTCATCGTGCACGGCGGCGGCGCGGCGATCAGCGCGTGGCTCGCGCGCACAGGCGTCGAGCCGCGTTTCGTCCGCGGCCTGCGCGTGACCGACGAGGCGACGCTCGAGGTCGTCGTCGCCGTGCTCGCCGGACTCGTGAACAAGCGGCTCGTCGGCGAGCTCTCCGCGCTCGGCGCGCCGGCGATCGGCATCAGCGGCGCCGACAGCATGATCCTGCAGGCGCACCGGTACGACGACGACCTCGGCTACGTCGGCGCGATCCACCGCGTGAACCCGTACCCGGTCGAGGAACTGCTGCAGCGCGGCTACCTGCCCGTGATCGCGCCGATCGGCGTCGACACCGACGCCGGCCAGCTGCTGAACACCAACGCCGACACGGCCGCCGGCGAGCTCGCCGCCGCGCTCCACGCCGCGCAGCTCATCTTCCTCACCGACGTCCCGGCTGTGCTCGATGCGCGACGTGAGCCGATCGAGCGGCTGGCGCCGCCCCAGGCGACGGCGCTCATCGCGTCGGGCGCAGCGGCCGGCGGCATGATCCCCAAGCTCGAGGCGGCGGTGCGTGCGGCGTCGGAAGGCTGCGCCACGCGCATCATCGACGGCACGCAGCCCGGCGCCGTCGCCCGCGTCATCGCCGGCGAGCCCGGCGGCACGACGATCGCCGCCGGATAGCCGTCTACGGCACGAGGATCAACGGCACCTCGACGACGTTCTGCGGCGTGCCGTCCTTTGCCGACGGCTCGAACATGATCAGCTTGCCCGGCTGCTCGACATCGACCGCGAAGGCGATCGACGCGTCGAACGTGCCGCGCGTGCCGGTGCCGGACGTCGCGGTGACGGCCTGTTCGGCGAGCTCGCCGCTCGCCGCATCAACGATGCGCGCGATCGTCGTGGCCTCGAACACGTTCGAGCTGCCGGTGACGCGCAGCGGGCTGGTCACGCGCGCGCCGGCCGCCGGCGTGTCGATCACGATCGGCGGCAGCTCGGCGGGCGTCGCGCTCGCCGCCGGCGATGCTACGGCCGTCGCCGTTGCCACCGCACCGGTCGCCGTGGCGGCGGGCGTGGGCGCGTCGTCCTTGTCGTCGTCGCACGCGGCGGTAAGCGGCAGGAGCAGCGATGCGAGGAGCAGCGTGGCGATGGTTCGTTTCATGGCGGCACTCTACTCCGGCGCGGTGGCGGGCGTAAACTACCGCATTGCCCGCTGGCCGCCCGGCGGCGCTCGCACTACGCTACGCTCACAGGAGGCGCCATGACCGCCAGCATCACGACTGCCATCGAAGAGGCGAAGCAGCGCGCCCGGGCGGCGGTCGACAGCGCCGCCGGCGACCTCGTGCGGATCTCGCGCGAGATCCACGCGCACCCGGAGCTCGCGCTGGAGGAGCGGCACGCCGTCGCGCAACTCCTGCCGTTCGTCCGCGCGCAGGGGTTCGAGGTGCGGCACCCGGCGTACGGGCTGGAAACAGCGTTCCGCGGCGAGTGGGGCCACGGCCCGGTGACCATCGCCATCTGCGCCGAGTACGACGCGCTGCCGGGCATCGGCCACGCATGCGGGCACAACCTGATCGCCACCGCCGGCGCGGGCGCGGCGGCGGCGCTCGTGCGCGCGCTCGACCCTTCGCAGGCGCGCATCGTCATCCTCGGCACGCCGGCCGAGGAGGGATACGGCGGCAAGATCCACATGATCAAGGCCGGCGCGTTCGACGACGCCGACGTCGCGATGATGGCGCACGGCGCGCCCGCCGACATCGCCGCCGCGCCGATGTACGGCGTCGCACACGTCGACGTCGAGTACTTCGGCAAGGCGGTGCATGCCTCGGTGTTCCCCGAGCACGGCGTCAACGCGCTCGACGCCATCGTCACGGCGTACCAGGCGATCGCGCAGCTGCGGCACCACATCCGCCGCGACGCCCGGCTGCACGGGATCATCACGCACGGCGGCGATGCGGCGAACATCATCCCGCATCACACGAAGGGCACGTTCTACGTCCGCTCGCTGAAGCCGTGGTACCTGGAGCAGCTGAAGCAGCGCGTCAAAGCCTGTTTCGAAGCCGGCGCGCTCGCCACCGGTTGCGAGATGAAGCTCGACTGGCACGAAGACCAGGAGTACGCGCCGATGCTCAGCAACGGCCCGCTCGCCGAGGCCTACCAGCGCAACGGCGAAGAGCTCGGCAAGACGTTCATCGAGCTGAAGGACCTGTCGTCCGGCAGCAGCGACATGGGCAACGTGAGCCAGGTCGTGCCGTCGATCCACCCGAACTTCGGCGTCGGCTCGCCGACGCTCACGCACACGCCGGAGTTCACCGCCGTCGCCGCCACCGACGCCGCGCACGCGGCGATGCTGCAGACCGCCGCCGCGCTGGCGATGACCGGCGTCGACGTGGCGCTCGAGCCGGGGCTGATCGGGCGTATCAAGGCCGACTTCGCGGCGCGCGGCCGGCGCGAGGCGTGACGGCATCCCCGCGCCCGCTGCGGATCGCCGTCCTCGGCGACTTCGACGGCGTGCACACCCGCTCGTGGCTCCGCTGGTTCGTCGACCGCGGCTACGAGATGCACGGCGTCGGCTTCTACCCGCCCGCCGACCCGCCGCCCGGCGTGACGATGCACGCGCTGCGGCCGCGGCGCGCGGCGGCCGCAACGCCGGCGGGCAACGCGGAGCGGCGCCGGGCGCGGATCCCCGCGGGGGCCGCACGTTTGGTGCATGGCGCGCGCTACCGCGCCGCCGGGCTGCGGCGCGCCGTCTCCCGCATCGCGCCGGACGTGTTCCACGCGCACTTCGTCGTCGAGCACGGGTTCTACGGCGCGATCGCCGGCGTGCGGCCATACGTCGTGACCGCGTGGGGCTCGGACATCCTCGTCGAGCCAGAGCGCGACCGCGTCTCGCGCATGATCGCGCGCTGGACGATGTCCCGCGCCGACGCGCTGACATCCAACAACGCCTGGATGGCGGAGCGCATGGTAGCGCTCGGCGCGCGGCGCGACCGCGTGCATGTCGTCACGCTCGGCGCCGATCGCTACGACCTCGAACGCGCCGATGAGTCGGTGAATCTCCGCGGCCGTGCTGAGGGCGACACGCCGGTGGTGATCAGCCCCCGCGCCCACGAGCCGCTGTACAACATCGCCGAGATCATCGACGCGCACGCGCGCCTGGCCCGCGGCCGGACGGCGCGCCTCGTCGTCGCCCACGGCGGTTCGCAGACGGCGTCGCTGGAGCGTCGCGCGCGCGGGAGCGGCGGGCACGTCGAGTTCACCGGCTTCCTCGACCGCGCTGCGTTTCGCGACGCGCTCGCCGCGGCCGAGGTGTTCGTCTCGGCGCCGTCGTCCGACGCGACATCCGTCGCCCTGCTGCAGGCAATGGGCGCAGGCGCGTTTCCCATCGTCTCCGACCTGCCGACGCAGCGCGAGTGGATCGAGGACGGGGTCAACGGCTTCGTCGTGCCGCTGCACCGGCCGGACATCCTCGCCGACCGCATGCGGCGCGCGCTCGATGATCCGGCGCTGCGGCGCCGCGCCGCCGGCATCAACCGCACCATCGTCGAAGAGCGCGGCCTGAACGACACGCAGATGCAGCGGCTGGCCGCCATCTACGAGGAACTCGCCGCGCGGCGCTAGCTGTCGTCGCGGACCATGCCCTTCTTCACCGCGTACGCCGCCGCCTCGGACCGCCGGCTGAACCCGAGCTTCGAGAGGATGTGGCTGACATGGTTCCGCGCCGTGTTCTCGCTGACGATCAGCTTCGCGGCGATCTCTTTGTTCGTCGCGCCCTCGGCGATCAGCGCCAGCACCTCCCGCTCCCGCGCCGTGAGGTAATCCTGCTCCTCTTCCTTGTGCTGCGCCTGCTGCTGTGTCATCAGCTTCTCGACGACGCTGCGCGCGAGTTTCGAATCGAGCAGCGTCTCGCCGCGCGCCACCGCGCGCAGCGCTTCGAGCAACCGCGCGCGCGGCACATTCTTCAGCACATAGCCGGCGGCGCCCGCGAGCAGCGCCGCCGCGACCGTCTCCTCCTCGGCATACGATGTCAGCATCAGCACCTGCGTGCCGGGCAGCTCGTTGCGGATCTCCCGGCACGCCTCGATGCCGTCGGTCCCCTCCATCCGCACGTCCATCAGCACGATGTCCGGGCGGTGCGCCCGCGCCTTGTCGATCGCCTCGCGGCCGTTGCCGGCTTCCGCCACGACGGCGAAGTCATCTTCGACCTCGAGCGCGGCGCGCAGGCCCATCCGCAGCACCTCGTGGTCGTCGACGATCATCAGGCTTGTCTTCACGCATCGCCTCCCATCGGCAGCGCCACGTCGATGCGCGTGCCGGCGTTCGGCTCGCTGCGCACCGCCACTTCGCCGCCCAGCTCCTCGACCCGCCGCCGCAGGTTCCCCATGCCGTAGCCCGTGCGCCCGCCGGCGGCGCCTTCGCTCATCCCGACGCCGTCATCCTCGACGGCGAGCCGTACGCTGCCCGGCGCAAACGCGATCTCGATGCAGACGCGCGAAGCGTGCGCATGGCGGAACACGTTGCCCAGCGCCTCCTGCACGATGCGGTAGAGCGCCGCGCTCGTCTCGATCGGCAGCTGCTCCGGCGCGCCGGTGATCGAGACATCGACCGGCAGCTCGGACACGGCCTCGAACTCCTTGACCTGACCCTGGATCGCGCCGACGAGCCCCTCCTCGCCTGTCAGCAGCGGCCGCAGGTCGAAGATGTACTGCCGCACCTCCCACAGCGCGTTCTTTGCGAGGGCAGTGAGATCGTTCAGCCGCCGCCGCTGCTCCTCCGGGTCGCCGCCGACGCGGTCGACCGCCGTCTCCAGGCTCAAGCCAAGCATGTAGATCATCTGCGCGATGCCGTCGTGGATCTCCCGCGCGATGCGGGTGCGTTCGCCCTCCGCCGCAAGGTCGGCGATATCGGCGGCGAGCCGGATGTTGCGCATGCCGAGCGCCACCTGCCCGGCGATCGCGTCGAGCAGCCGCACTTCGTGGAAGATCGACGCCGGGCGCTCGGCCATGCCGGCGAGCAGCCATCCTTCCACCGAAGCCGCCGAGCGCAGCGGCACGCCGCCGACCCATGCGCAGCCGGCGAAGGCGGCATCGAGCGGCGGCGGCAGCGCGTCGGCGACGTACGTGCGCGCGCCCCAACCGCCGAACTCCGCCTCCATCGCCGCGCGCGATGGCGCGGCCGCGATGGCGGCGCCGTATACCCGCACGACGTCGCCCTCGGGCACCAGCAGCGCGACCGTGTCGAAGCGCGATGCATCGACGGCCGTCCGGGCGACGCGCCCGAGCACGTCGCCGGGCGCGCCGGCGCCTTCGAGGAACGCCCCGGCGATGCGGAACTGCAGGTCGCTGTCGCCGAGCGCGTCGACGGCGTCCTGGCGCGCCGCGTCCAGCTCGCGCAGCAGGTTGCCGAGGTAGTTCGGCACGAGCGCGACGAGCAGCGGCGTGACCATCGCGCCGATGAAGCTGTTGACGTTGTCGTCCTTCCACGAGCCGCCGACGCCCTCGCCGAACGCCGCGAGGCCAAGCACGTACGCCGCCATGTACGCGGCGGCGAGCGCGAACACGCCGCCGAACGTGAGGAAGAATGAAGGGATCAGCAGCGCGGTCAGCGCGAAGTGGAAGTATGGGCTCCCCCAGCCGCCGCTCAGGTACACCGCGCCCATCGCCAGTCCCAGGTCCGCCAGCCCGACGATCAGGATGTCGTAGTGCTCGGGCTCCTCGGCGAAGCGGCGCAGGCGCGCGAGGACGCTGGGGCGGATGAACGGGACGTAGAACGTCAGCGCCAACAGCTGCATGAAGGTGCCGATGAGCAGCCACGGCTCGTAGCGCGTATTGCCGTGCGGCAACTCCGCGACGACGACGATCAGCAGCGCCACAAGCCACGCCGCCCACCGCACGATGAACGGCGACGTGAGCACCGCCATGCGAATGCCGCCCGGCAGCGATGCCAGCGACTCGTCGCCGGCCCGGCGCCGCCACAGGCTCGGCAGCGCCGCCACGCGCGTGCGGATCTCCTCGAGCGGGTGCTCCGCGCTGATGATCTCCATGCCGCTGCTATCGTATCAGGCGGGCGTTGCGCCGCCGCCCCGCGGGCGGCCGCGCCGGAACGTGCTTCGCAGGAAGAACCACAGGTTCGCGGGCCGCTCGGCGAGACGCCGCATCAGGTACGGGTACCAGTGGCTGCCGTACGGCACGTACACACGCACGCGCTCGCCCTCCGCGTGCAGCGAGCGTTGCAGGTCGGTGCGGATGCCGTACAGCATCTGGAACTCGTACCGCGCACGCGGGACGGCGCGCGCCGCCGCCGCCCTGCGCGCCGCGCTGGTCATCCGCCCGTCGTGCGTGGCGATGGCGAGCGAGCCGCCATCAGCCATCTGCGCGAAGTACGCGTCCACCAGCGCAACGAACGCAGCGTCGACCTCGCGCTTCTCCTGCAGCGCGACATCGGGCGGTTCGCGATATGCGCCCTTGACGAGCCGCACCGGCACGCCGCCGCGCGCGAGCGAGGCGATATCGTCGGCGCTGCGCCGCAAGTACGCCTGCACGACGACGCCGCACGCCGCATGGCGCGCCCGCGCCGCGAGCACGATATCGAGCGTCGCGGCGGTGTAGCGCGAATCCTCCATGTCGACGCGCACAAACACACCGGCATCGTCCGCCGCCGCCAGCACCGTCTCGAGCGATCGCTCCGCCAGCGCCCGGTCGAACGCGAGCCCCAGCTCCGTGAGTTTGACCGAGAGGTGGCTGCGCAGGCCGTGCGCCTTGACCGCGCCGACGAACCCGGTGAACTCGCCCACGGCGGCGGCGACCTCCGCCTCGCTCGCCACCGCCTCCCCGAGAAACGACACGGTCGCGTCAAGGCCCGCCGCGTTCAGCGCACGCACCGCCTCGATGACGTCGGCCCGCGTTTGGCCGGCCACGAAGCGGCGCGCGAACGAGCGAAGGCCGGGGAAGTTGACAGCCGCGTGCGCGGCGATCCGGCTGCGCGACAGCGCCAGCAGCAGCAGGCGGAGCATAGGCGCAGTGTACGCGTTGACGAACCCGCGTGACGATCGCGCGCTCGCTTGACGGGCGCGGTCGACGGCGCGCGCATGGAGGCCGTACGCTCACAGCGATGCGCCTCACCGTCGCCTTCACGCCGCGGCTGCTTCGTGAGCCGGAACGCCACGCCATCGTCGTGGTGGACGTGCTGCGAGCGTCGACATCGCTCGTCACCATGTTCGAGCGGGGCCTCGTCCGCGCGCTCGTCGCCGACACGCTTCGGGACGCGCGCCAGCTGGCGCTGCGCAACTTCGCGCTGCTCTGCGGTGAACGCGCGTCCCAGCCGTTGCCCGGGTTCGACTACGGCAACTCACCATCCGAGTTCTCCGAATCGTCGTTCCGCGGCAAATCCGCCGTGCTCTGGACGACGAACGGCACCAGTGCCATCGCCGCATCCGCCAGCGCGCCGTTCGTCGCGGCCGGGGCGCTGGTGAACCGCAAAGCCGTCGCGCGGCGGATCCTCGACGAAGCGGCGCGGCGCAAGATCGACGCAACCGTCGTCTGCGCCGGCCTGGAGCGCGGCCGCGCCTTCAGCCTCGAGGACACGGTCGCCGCCGGCGCGATCGTCGAATCGGCGTGCGAGGCAGCCAGCATCGACCTCAGCGACAGCGCGTGGGCGGCCATGCACCTCTGGCGCTGGTACCGCGGCGATGCCATGCGCGCGTTCCGGCACTCGGCGCACGGCCGCGCGCTCGCCGCGCTTGGTTTCGAGCACGACCTGCGGTTCTCCGCGCAGGTTGACCTCTACGACAAGGTGCCGATGCTGTTTGACGAGGCCGGCGTGAAGACGATGCGCCTGCAGCCGCATCGCCGGCAAAGCGCTACGCGGGCCTGATCTGCCCGTTGCCGAACACGGTCCACTTGTACGTGCAGATCTCGCGCAGGCCGACCGGCCCGCGCGCGTGGAACTTCTGCGTCGCGTCGATGATCTCCGCGCCCATGCCGAACTGCGCGCCATCGGTGAACTGCGTGCTCGCGTTCACGTAGCACACCGCCGTGTCAACCTCGCGCAGGAAGCGCATCGCCGTCGTGTAGTTCTCCGTCACGATCGCGTCGGAGTGCCCGCTGCTGTACTCGGTGATGAAGTCCACGGCTTCGTCGTACGAGTCGGCCACCTTCACCGACGCCACCAGGGCGAGAAACTCCTTGCCGAAGTCCTCCGCGGTCGCCGGCACCACGCCCGGCCGCTGCGCGAGCAGCGCCAGCGCGCGGTCGTCGCAGCGCAGCTCGACGCCCTTCTCCTCCAGCAGCGCCGCGACTTCCGGCAGGAACCGCGGCGCGATGTCGGCGTGCACGACGAGCGTGTCCATCGCGTTGCAGATGCTGTAGCGCCGCGTCTTCGCATTGACGACGATCCGCTTCGCCTTCTCGATGTCCGCCTCGGCGTCGACGTACGTGTGGCACACACCGATGCCGCCGACGAGCACCGGCATCTGCGCCGTCCGCTCGACGAACCGGATCAGCTCCTCGCCGCCGCGCGGCACGACCAGGTCGATGTACCGCTTGAGCGAGAGCATCTCCGCCACGAGCGCGCGGTCGCTCGACTCGATCACCTGCACCGCCGCCTCCGGCACGCCGGAGGCGGCGAACGCGGCGCGGATCACGCGCCCGAGGACGACGTTCGATTCGAGCGCCTCCTTGCCGCCGCGCAGGATCGTCGCGCTACCCGCCTTCAGGCATAGCGTCGCGATGTCCACGGTCACGTTCGGGCGGTTCTCGTAGATCGCGCCGATGACGCCGAACGGCACGCGCATCTTGCCGACCATCATGCCATTGGGAAGCGTGCGCATCTCGATCATCTCGCCGACGGGGTCGGCAAGTGACGCTACCGTCCGCACGTCCCGGGCGATGCCCCCGAGGCGCTCGGTGGTGAGCGTCAGGCGGTCGAGCACCGTCGGCGAGAAGGCTTCCGCCCGCCCGCGCTCGAGGTCGCGCCCGTTCGCGGCGAGGATCTCGGCGGCGTTTGTCTCCAGCGCGTCGGCCAGGTGGTTGAGCGCGGCGTTCTTCGTCTCGGTCGACAGCGTGGCGAGGCGGCGCGCGGCCTGCTTCGCTTCGCGCGCCTTCTGCTCGATCTCGGAGATGGTCGTCGTCATGGCGGCGCCTCGCGCGGTGTCCAGGGTGCGGGGTGTAGCGCAGTGTACAGCAGCCGTGGCGCGCCCCGCAGCGCTATGTGACCGCCTCCAGCGCCCACAGCGCGCCCATGCCGATGCCGATCGTCGCCCAGACGTTTCGGGTGAGCCAGGCGACGGCGGCGGCGACCACGGCCGCGGGCAGGCGCTCGTTCCCGAGGGTGGCGTCGAACCGCGACGGGTCGCCCGTGAACAGCACCGCCGGCACGATGATCGCGGCCAGCACCGCCGGCGTGACCAGGCGCAGCCCGTCGCGCAATGCCGCCGGCAGCGCGCCGTGGTGCACCAGCGCCACGAACGAGAGGCGGATCCCGTACGTCAGCGCGCCGGCGGCGAGCATCACCAGCCAGATGCTCATGCCGCGCCTCGCGCCCGGACTGCCGCGCGGTCGAACATCATGCCGGCCGCGAGGCCTGCCGCCGCCGCGGTGAAAAGCCCGGTGCTGTACGGCCACCGGAAGGCCGCCGTACCGACAATCGCGGCGACGAGCGCCGCGGCGAGCGCCGGCCGCTCGCGAAGTGCCGGCACCACGATCGCGATGAACGTGAGCGGCAGCGCGAAATCCAGCGACCAGCCGTCCGGCACCGCCGCGCCGAGGAAGACGCCGCCGGCGGTCGTCACCTGCCAGCACGACCACAGCGCGGCTTCCGCGCCGAGCAAGTACCAGTGCCGCAGTGACGCTTCGCCTGGCTCGCGGTACCGCTGGACCGCGACAACATACGCCTCGTCGGTCAGCACGTAGCCGAGCAGCAGCCGCCAGCGCAGCCCCAGGTGTTCGATGTACGGCGCGACGGACGCGCTGTACAGCATGTGCCGCATGTTGACGAGCGCGATCGCCAGCACGACGATCGCGCCCGGCGTCGCCGCCTCGACCAGCCGCACGGCGACGAACTGGCTCGCGCCACCGAGCACGATGACCGACATCGCCTGCGCCGCGGCCTTCGACAGGCCGGACTCGACGGCGTACGCTCCGTACGCCATGCCAAACGGCGCGACGCCGAGCAGCAGCGGCAGTTCCGCGCGCACGCCGGCGAGGAATTCAGAGCGTCGGGTGGCGTGCGGCACGCGCGAAGTATATCGGCGCGGTGAAGGACCGGGCGTATCCAGGCCGGCCGCGTATCGTTTCGCGCCCTGCCGTCCCTGAGATCCCCCCACGGGCGCGTGACCGCCGCCGCCGCCACAGGCAGCGGCGAGCAGCATTGGAACCATGACGAAGGTCATCGCACGCCGCATCGCGCGTCCTCCGGCCCCGGTGCGATCAATCGCAGACGCATTGCGCGGCGAAGAGGTTGCGCGTCAGCGCGGAGGCTTGCGCGTCGCGAGCGAGGACTGCACCTTCTGCAGCATCTTCGTCTCCTCGAGCACCTCGCCCGTGCCCTTGACGACGCACTGGAGCGGGTCCTCCGCCACGTACACGGGGAAGCGCGTCTCCTGCGCCAGCCGCCGGTCGAGCCCGCGCAGCATCGCCCCGCCACCCGCAAGCGCGATGCCGCGGTACATCAGGTCGGCGACGAGCTCCGGCGGCGTCACCTCGATCGTCGAACGCACCGCGTCGATGACGGCGTTGATGCTGCCGGAGAGCGCGTCGCGGATCTCGACGGTGCTCACCTCGACCGACTTCGGCAGCCCCGTCGCCAGGTCGCGTCCGCGCAGCTCGACCGTGCCCTCTTCGTCGAGCGGAAACGCGGAGCCCGCTTCGATCTTGATCTCCTCGGCCGTGCGCTCACCGATCAGCATGTTATGCACCTGCCGCGCGTAGGCCATGATCTCCTGGTCCATCTCGTCGCCGGCGGTGCGGATGGACGTGCTGACGACGACGCCGCCCAGCGCGATCACCGCGACTTCCGTCGTGCCGCCGCCGATGTCGACGATCATGCAGCCGTTCGGCTCCATGATCGGCAGGCCGGCGCCGATCGCCGCCGCCATCGGTTCCTCGACGAGGAATGCCGCGCGGGCGCCGGCGTTGAGCGCGGCGTCGTGCACGGCGCGCTTCTCGACTTCGGTCACGCCGCTCGGGATGCCGACGACCACGCGCGGCCGCGGGATGCCGAAGCCGAACCGCTCGTGCACGGAACGGATGAAGTACTGGAGCATCCGCTCGGTCACCTCGAAGTCGGAGATGACGCCGTCCTTCAGCGGCCGCACGGCGACGATGCTCGCGGGCGTGCGGCCGACCATGCGCTTCGCCTCGGCGCCGATGGCGAGGATGCGCTTGGACTGGCGGTCGATCGCCACGACCGACGGCTCGTCGATGACGATGCCGCGGCCCTTGACCATCACCAGCGTATTCGCCGTCCCCAGGTCGATCCCGATGTCGTGCGAGAACAGACCCAGCAGCGCTGTCAGCGGATTTATCACCGTGCGATCCCTCGGCCGGTCGTGCAGGGGCGGCGCGCGGCTCTGCCGTTCGCGCGCAATCGAGCGGCATTATAGACGAACGCGCGTTGTATGAAGTCGGGGTCAGCGTTTTCGCGCTATGGAAATGTCAATCCGACTTTCCACAGCACAAAACGAAGGTCACTCCGGCGCGCCGATGAATGCCGCCACCTCGGCGACGGCGGCGGGGTCGGCGAGGATCGCGTCGTGGCTCAACAACGGCGGCGCGTCGACGACGAACCGCCGGACGGCCGCAGCGTTCTCGATGAACTGCGTGTCGGCGTCGTACGCCCACTCCCCGCCGGCGCAGTACGCGGGGTTCCAGAGGCAATCGTTCTCGTTGCCGAACGTCGCCAGCCACACGCCCTCCTGGGCCATCACCGCCGCCTGGAGCCGGCGCACGCCGGGCGTCGCCGGGTCGGCGCGCAGCGCGACGAGGTCCGCGCCGGCGAGGTACGTCTTCTCGCACGGCACCAGGTCGATGATCACCTTCTTGTCGGGTGACACGCCGTGCAACGGCGCGTCGAGCGTGACCACGCTCGTGATGCCGATGCGTTCGCCCTCCGGCCGGGCGGCGTCGCGCGCGCCGGCGAGCATCGCCACGTTCCCGCCGATACTGTGCCCGACGAGCGCGAAGTGCGCGCGGCGATGCCTTGCGCCGTAGTCGCGCAGCATCCGCTCCAGCGTCTCGACGCTTTCCGTGAGCGGGCGATCCGTGTCCTCGCACGCGTACTCGGCCGGGCGCCACCCGCCGCTGCTGGACAGTGTGCCGCCGGCGTAACTGAAGTCGAGCATGCGCGCATCGTCGTACCCGCGTTCGCGCAGCGCGCCCTTGATCGTGTCGAAGCGATGCTCCTCCAGCGCCGTGCGCTGCGGGCGGCCCTCGTCGTACGCGGTGTACAGCCCCTGAAGAAACACGACGACGCGATCCTCGTCCGGTTTGCACTGCGCGCCCGTCGCCAGCGCCACGAGCGCCATCGCCGCGATCAGCGCGCCCGCGCGCCACACGCGGCGCCAGGCGCTATCCGAGGAACTCATAGCCGCCCGAGACGCCTTCCGGCTTCTGGTCGATGATCACGTTGACGCACGCCGGCTTGCCTGACGCGAACGCGCGCTCGATCGCCGGAAAGATCTCGTCCGGCCGGGTGACGTATTCGCCGTAGCCGCCGAGCGCCTCCACCACGCGGTCGTAGCGCGCGTTGTCGCCGAGGCGCGTCGCGACGACGCGCTCCTCCCCGTACATCTTCTCCTGCCCGACGAGGATCTGCCCCCACTGCCGGTCGTTGCCGACGACCGCGACGACGGGCATATCGAACCGCACCAGCGTGTCGAAGTCGAAGCCGTTCAACCCGAACGAGCCATCGCCGTTCACCATCAGCACCTTTCGCTTCGGGTCCACCGTCTTCGCGGCGATGCAGAAGCCGGTGCCGACGCCGAGCGTGCCGAGCGGCCCCGGGCCCATGAACTGGCCGGGCCGGTTGACCGGCAGCACCTGCGACGCCAGGCCGACGATGTCGCCGCCGTCGCCGACGACCGTCGTATCCTCATCGACGAACTTCGCCATCTCGTTGCAGAGGCGGAGCGGGTGGATCGGGTCGGCGTCGGAGTGGAGCCAGCGCTGGCGCAGCTCACTCACCTTCGTCTCGCCGTCGCGCAGCTTCTGCATCCACGCGTCGTGCCGCGCGCCGCGGGCGCCGATCTCCGCCGTGATCTGCAGCAGCGCGTTCTTCGGGTCGCCCTCGATGCCGATGTCGATGCCGCGGTTGCGGCCCAGCTCGTTCGGGTCGATGTCGATCGAGATCACCTTCGCGTCGCGGTTGATGCTCTGGCCGTAGCGCAGGCGGAAGTCGATCATCGTCCCCGCGAACAGGATCACATCGGCTTCGCCGAACGCCGTGCGGCGGGTGCGCGACATGAACTGCGGGTGCTCCTGCGACACCGTGCCGCGTCCCATGTCGTTGAGGTACATCGGCGCGTGGATCTTTTCGGCGAGCTCCTGCAGCGCGGCGCCGGCATCCGCCCAGTACACACCGGTGCCGCCCATCACCACCGGCCGCTCGGCGTTCGCGAGCAGCTCCGCCGCCTGCTTCACCAGCGCGAAGTCGCCCTGTGTGCGGCCCTCGGTGCGGTAGCCCGACGGCAGCGCCACCTGATCCTCCTCCACGCGGCCGAAGAGGATGTCCGACGGGATCTCCAGGAACACCGGCCCGTAGCGCCCCGTGAGCGCGATGCGGAACGCCTGCGCCAGGTAGTCGGGGATGCGGCGCGTATACGGGATCGTCGCCGACCACTTGGTGATCGGGCGCATCATCTCGACGGTGCCGGGGATCTCCTGCAGCGCGCCCATGAGCGATGTGCCGAGCGGCGCCGCGCCGCCGATGACGAGCATCGGGCTCGCATTCTGGTACGCCGTCGCCACGGCGGTCACGGTGTCGGTGACGCCCGGACCCGCCGTCACGAGCGCGACGCCGCACTTGCGCGTCAGCCGCGAGTACCCCTCGGCGGCGTGGCCGGCGACCTGCTCGTGGCGCGTGTCGATGACGCGGATGCCCTCGTCGAGGCAGCCGTCGTAGATGTTCTGGATGTGGCCGCCGGAGAGGGTGAAGACGGCGTCGATCCCCTCGCGCTTGAGCATGCGTGCGACGAGGTCGCCGCCATCGATCTGGGTCATGGTGTGCGCTCCTGTGGCTTCGTCCGCGTGTGCCACATTGGAGCATGGCGGCCGCGAGCGCGCCAACCGCCGGTCAGACGCGCTTCACGTTCCGCAACTCGGTGATGAAGTCCGCGACCGACACCGCGCTTGTCGGCGACCAGTAGTCGCCCGGCCTGCGTTGCTCCACCCAGCAGCGGCCGTCGTCTGCCCGCATCAGCCGGTACCACTCGTTGCCGATGAACAAGGGGCACCGTACCTGTTCGTCCTTCTGCTGCCACCGCGACATCCGTTCAATGTCAGCGAGATTCGCATGCGCGCCCATGAGCGGCGCCACGCGCACGCGCAAGCTCGTGCGAAGCGCCGCTTCGTCGCGCTCGATCCCATACCGCGTACGCCAGTGCGCGGCTTCTTCCCGCATGCCGGTGTTCTCGGCGAGCATGTACAGCGTGAGTTTCGCGATCTCCTGCGCGAACGGGTTCCATACGACGGCGCCTCGCGCGAGATCGTTCACCAGGTGGTCGAGCCACCGATCGTAGCCCGGGAGCTGCTCCCGCAGGCGCCACACCGCGTCGAGCCCGCCCCCGCTGATCGCCGCGAGAAAAGCCATCTCACGCGGCGCCCGATCGGTGCGCACCGCCTCCAAACACGCGCCATGCAGCGCTCGTGCCATGACCATCGGCGCCGCCCAGTACACCGCCATGCGAGTGCGCGCGCGTTTCCCGTAGTCCGCGTCGTTCAGCGCGGAGATCGCATACGGCGGCACCTCATAGTCCTCGGTGGCGGCGAAGTGGAGCGGCAGCGCATGCTGCCACGTCCGCGCCATGAAGTCATCGCGCGCAGCGACCTCGGCGTGCAGCACGCGACAGTCTTCGAGGACCGTGGTAAACGCCTCCGGCTGGAAGCGCGCGTACCACTCCAGCATCAGCGCCTCATACCACGGGTCGCCATCATCGATCTGCGCGCGGAACCGCTCGACCTGGCGGACGAGGACGTCATTCTGCGCGCGGAGTCTGCGGGATGTCGATGTGGTCATGGCGCTCACCCGGGGTGAAGGTGCGGCCGCCCGCCTTCGGGCGGCGTTTCGGATCGTCTCGGCAATCAGCGGGTCGGGTCGGGATATTGCTAATGATGATACGCGCTTTACGAAGAATGTCAACCGGGTGCGCTTGACACGCGTGCGCGAATCTGGCGCGGGCATCCATGGGGCTCGTTTGACCGCCCGATCGCGCTCCGGTACGCTCAGCGCAGCCCCTGTCCCCGCGGGCTTGGCGGGAAATTTCTCAGCAGAATTGATGTCCGAACTCGGCAAGACGCTCTCTCAGGCGAGAATCGCCCGCGCCCTGGCGCTGGAGGATTGCGAGCGCGATACCCGCATCTCCAAGCGCTACCTCGACGCCCTCGAGCGGGAGGACTGGAAGATCTTCCCGGCGCCGGTCTACAGCCGCGCCTTCCTGCGCACCTACGCCCAGTACCTCGGGCTCGACCCGCACCTGCTCATGCGCATGCTCAAGGAGCAGGAAGCGCCCGAGATCAAGCCGCTGCCCGAGATCGCGCCACCTTCGCCCACAGGGGCCATGAACTGGTGGCTCGCCGCCGCCGTCGTCGTGTTCATGGGCATCGTCGGCGTGTTCCTCTACGTCTCCAGCCTCGGCGGCGATGACGACGGCGGTAACGCCGTGACGCCGGGCGCCACCGTGCAGGTCGAAGCCTCGGGAGGCGGCCCGCGGCCCGCGCTCGGCCGTCCCGTCGGCGAAGTAAAGAAGGGCGTCGTCCCTGACCTCGCCGGCGTCCGCGTCGACGACGCGATGGCCGCGCTCGCGCAGGCCGAGATCAACTACCTCGTCATCGAAACCGCCGCCGTCGATGGCACGCCGGGCGTCGTCACGTCGCACGAGCCCGCCGCCGGCGCGAAGGCCGGGCGCAACACCTCCGTGACGCTCGTCGTCCCGCGCGGCTGACGCAGCCCTCCGGAATCCGCGTCCCTGCCGCCATGCTAGGCTGAATGGTGCGGTACCACATTGTCACGCTGGGTTGCGCGAAGAACGTCGCGGACAGCGAGCGCATCGGCCGCGTGCTCGGCGCCGGCGCGCACCACGAGGTCGCCGCGCCCGACGCCGCCGATGTGATCATCGTCAACACGTGCGGGTTCATCGACGCCGCGAAAGAGGAGTCGGTCGACACGATCGTCGAGCTCGCCGCAGGCAAGCGCGCGGGCCAGCGGCTCGTCGTCGCCGGCTGCTTGACCGCCCTCCACGGCGCCGAGCTCCGCGCCGACGTGCCCGAGATCGACGCCGTCTTCGGCGCGGAGGACTGGGCCGGGATCGGCGCCTGGGCGCAGACGATCGAGCCACTGCGGCTCGACGCGCAGCGTTACGACGTGCCCGAGACGAGCGCGGCCGCGCGCCCGAGCGCCTACCTCAAGATCAGCGACGGATGTAACGCGCCGTGCACCTTCTGCATCATCCCGAAGATGAAGGGACGCCTGCACAGCGCGCCCGCCGGCGACATCATCGCCGAAGCGCGCCGGCTCGCCGCCGCAGGCGTGCGCGAGATCGTGCTCGTCGCGCAGGACAGCACCGACTACGGCCGCGACCTCGGCCAGATCGATGGCCTGCCGGCGCTGCTCGAGCAGCTCTCCGCGGCCGTGCCGGGCGTGCCGTGGCTGCGCGTGATGTACGCCTACCCGGGCCACGTCACGCCGCGCCTTGCCGAGACGATGGCGCGGCTGCCGAACGTCGTCCCGTACATCGACGTGCCGCTGCAACACGCCGCCGAGAGCGTGCTCCGCCGCATGAAGCGCCCGGCCAACACACGCATGGTGCGCGAGATGATCGACACGCTGCGCGCCGCCATGCCCGGCATCGCCGTCCGCACGACGTTCATCGTCGGCTATCCCGGCGAGACCGAGGACGAATTCCGCGAGCTGCTCGCGTTCGTGCGCGAGATGGCGTTCGACCGCGTCGGCTGCTTCACGTTCTCGCCGCAGTCGGAGTCGCCCGCCGCGCATGCGCCGGACCAGGTCGCCGAGCGCGTGAAGCGCCGCCGCCAGCGACGCCTGATGGAGGTCGCGCAGCAGGTGTCGACGATCCGCAACCGGGCGCTGCTCGGGCGCGAGATCGACGTGCTCGTAGAGTCCGCCGGCCCCGAGCGCACGGGCGGCGCCGAGATCTCGATCGGCCGATCGTACCGCGACGCGCCCGAGGTCGACGGGCTCGTGCTCCTGCGCGGCGCGTTCCCGCCCGGCGCCTTCGTCCGCGCGCGCGTCACCGAGACGCTGGCGTACGACGTCGTCGCGGAGCCGGTGGACGTGGAAGCGGCGGTCAGCCGAAGGGGATGACCTCCCGCTCGATGTCGAGCACCTCGGCGTCGAGCCGCGACGATTCGACGTAGTCCACGATCTCGTTCAGCACTTCCTCGCAGTGGCGCGCGGTATTGGCGACGCAGGCGACACCGATCGTCGCGAGTTGCCACGTTTCTTGCGCGCCGACCTCGGCCACCGCCACTTCGTACTTGTTGCGGATGCGCTGGCAGACACTGCGGACGACCTGGCGCTTGTCCTTCAGCGACCCGCTCTCCGGGATGCGGAGGGAGAAGCGCAGGACGCCGACGTTCAGATCGGCGCCTCTTCCTCGACGGGGTCAGGTTGCTCGCCGGCGGGCAGCGGCGGCAGATCATCGGGCTTCTCCAGCCCGAAGTACTCGAGGAACCGCACGGTCGTGCCGAACAGCACAGGCCGCCCGACGACCGGCGCGCGGCCGACTTCCTCGATCAGCCCGCGCGCCATCAGCGTGCGGATCGGGCCATCGCAGTCGACGCCCCGCACCGATTCGATGCCGGCGCGCGTCATCGGCTGGCGGTACGCGATGATCGCCAGCGTCTCGAGCGAGGCGTTCGTGAGCGGCGGATGCTCCAGCCCGAGAAACCGCTCGACGTATGCCGCGGTCTGCGGCGCCGACACGAGTTGCACCAGCTCACCGCTGCGCTGCAAGCGCACGCCGCGGTCGCGGCACGCCTCGCCAAGCTCGCCGAGCCGCTGCTCGACCTCCGCGCGCGGCGCGTTCACCGTGCGCGCGAGCGCAGCGATCTCCACCGGCGCATCGGCAACAAACAGCACGGCTTCGAGGATCGGCAGCAACTCCTCGGGCTCGGGCCGCTCGATGAGCTTAGGCTTGCGCTTCCTCAGATGGACCGGCGCTTCCTCGATCGTCTCGTTCGTTTCGTTCGTCTCGCTCATCATGCGTCCCCTCGTGCGCGCCCGCCCCCGGCCGCTCCCATCCTGTCACGGCTTCGTGCGAGGCGCCAGCGGGCGCGCCCGCCGCATGTTCGCCGAAGCGCAGTTCGCGGTAGTGCATCCGCGCGCGCGGCCGCGCCGCCAGGTCGACGCCGATTTGCTGTTCGACGAGTTCATGCGTCCGCCGGCATGCCTCGTCCGCCGAGCGCGCAAGGTCCGCTGCCGGCTCGACGTGCAGATCGAGCACCACATCCAGCTTGCGCCCGTGTACGGCGATAGTGGCGACCGCGCTCCGCACGTGCGGCGCCTGGCGCGCTTCCTCCTCGACCCGCGCGGCGATCTCTTTGGTCGTGATGACGGCGTCGCCGGCCTTGACATTACGCACGCGCATCTTCTGTAGCGGCGACGGCGTGAGCTGCACGATCAGCAGCGCCAGCAGCAGGAACACGGCGATCGCCGCGCCGAGGCTGACGATGACCTTCGCATCGCGGCCTTCGTGGTCGCGCAGGTATCCGGCGAAGTCCTCGACCCGCGCGATGCTGCCGTCGCTGGCGCCCCAGGCGGCCAGCGCGAGCAGGAGCGCGGCGAAGATTAGCAACAGCGCGACGACGGAGATGATGAACCGGTTGAGGACGTCGATCGGGTCGTCGCTCACGCGCGCTCCCGGCCGTCGATGTCAGCGTGTGCGCCGCGAGTCAGCTTGCGCGATGATGGAGCCGTGGGAGGCCGCGACGGGGCCGCGAAACGGGGGTCGATCGGGTGTCCCTCCCTCGCGAATCGAGGGCATCATACATCAGGAGCAGGCGCTGAATCCGCACACCGGGCAGGTCACGCAACCCTCGGCATGGACGAGCGGCCCTCCGCAGTCCGGGCATGCGCGGGCGCGCGGTACGACGATGGTGCGGATGCGGACGCGGCGTGTCATCGAGGGCCTCCGTTCGTACAAACGTTCTAACACGCACACGGTACTAGAACAGATGTACTGGTGTCAACCCCCGAAGTTGCGGAGGCCGAAGCTGTGCGCGTCCTGATCGCGCCGCAGGAGTTCAAGGGCTCGCTCACCGCGCGCGAGGCCGCCGCCGCCATCGCCGCGGGCGTGCGCGACGCCGCGGCCGGCGCCGCCCTCGACATCGCGCCGATGTCCGACGGCGGCGCGGGCCTGGTCGATGCGCTGTTGTCGGCGAGCGGCGGCGACCTGGTCGAGACACCGGCGCGCGACCCGCTGCTGCGCCCGGTCGTCGCCCGCTGGGCGCTGCTTGCTGACGGCACGGCGGCGATCGAGATGGCGGCCGCGTCGGGCCTGGTGCTGCTTGCGCCGGAGGAACGAGACCCGCTCGTCGCCAGCACCTGCGGGACCGGCGACCTGCTTCGCGCCGCGCTCGACCGCGGCGCACGGCGCATCATCGTCGGCGTCGGCGGAAGCGCGACCGTCGACGCCGGCGCCGGCGCGCTGCAGGCGCTCGGAGCGCGCCTGCTCGATGCCGGCGGCGACAGCCTTCCGCCCGGCGGCGCCGCGCTCGCGCGCCTTGCACGCATCGACCTCAGCGCGATCGACCCACGCCTGCGCGAAGCCGGGATCCGCGTCGCCAGCGATGTAACGAACCCGTTGTGCGGCCCCGAGGGCGCTGCGGCCGTCTACGGACCGCAAAAGGGCGCGTCACCGGGCGATGTCGCGGCGCTCGACGCGGCGCTCGCCCGCTTCGCGTCCGTCGTCCAGCGCGACTTCGGCATCGACCTGCAGGCGATCGCGGGCAGCGGCGCGGCCGGCGGGCTCGGCGCCGGGCTCGTCGTCGCGTGTGGCGCGCGGATCGAGCCGGGATTCCCGATCGTCGCGGCAGCCGCGTCGCTCGCCACGCGCATCGCCGACGCCGATCTCGCCATCACGGGCGAGGGACGGCTCGACGCCCAGACGTCGTACGGCAAGACGGCCGGCCGCGTCGCCGCCATGGCGCGCCACGCGGGCACGCGCGTCCTCGCGGTCGCCGGGCACGTGGACGAAGGGTTCGATGCGGCAGCCGCCGGGTTCGACGCCGTCGTCAGCGCAACACCGCCCGGCATGCCCGTCGACGCGGCGATGCGAGATGCCGCGCCGCTCCTGCGCGCCGCCGCCGCCCGCGCGGTGCGCGAATTCGCGGGCTAATCCAGCCCGAGCTCCTCGAGCCGGTCGTCGTCGATGCCGAAGAAGTGCGCGAGCTCGTGCAGCACCGTCGTGCGGATCTCGCGGATAAGCTCCCGCTCGCGCGGGAAATCCTCCTCGAGCGGCCCCTGGTAGACATGGATGATGTCGGGGAGCGCCATGTTGTATCCGGCGCCGCGCTCCGTCAGCGGCACGCCGCGGTAGAACCCGTACATCGTCTCATCGGCGTCGAGCCCGGCATCGGCGAGGTCGCGGTCGTCGGGCCATTGCTTGACCACGATGTCGACCTCGCGGATGTGCGTGGCGAACGGCTCAGGGACATCGGCGAGCGCGCGGTGGATCAGGGCGATGAAGCGGGCGCGCTCCACCTAGCGCGAGCGCGCCGGCCAGAGCGTGCGGTAGCCGTCGCCGCCGATCGCTTTGGCGACCTCGGCGCGCTCCATGCGGATGAGCTCGTCGAGCACTTCTTCGCACTCGCGGGCGGCGGCGGGGAAGCCGGCCTCGGCGATGCGGCGCGTGATCTCGTCGGCGAGCCCGCTCTCGCGCATCGTGTTCATGTATCGCGGCCACCAGATCGCGCTGATCTTCTCGGGGAGCTTGAAGCGCGGGCGCAGCACCTTCAGGCTCTTGAAGCGCTCCTCGGCGCTCGCCGCCTTGGGCACGAGCTTGACGAGCGGCGCGTCGACATCGCTCGTGCGATTGTCGATGAGCAACCGCTGCGGCACCGTGATGAACCGGAACACGAGGACGTCGGCCGTGCGCACAGTACGGAGGATCGCTTCGAGGTCGACGTTGTACTCATTGTCCATGCGGTAGGTCCCTGTGTTCGGCGCGGTCGGGATGTGGCGGCATTCTATCATGCGCGCCGCCGAAGCAGCGCGGACGCGCGACAACGCCGGAGACGGCTACCACCTCTGAGAAACCCGCACGGCGTCTGGGACGGCGCTGGCCCAGCGGATACGCTACGCCCATGAGCCTCTCGCTCGAGGAACTGGAGCGCTATCGGCCCGACCGTCCGGTCGCGCTGACCATCGGCGTGTTCGATGGCGTGCACCTCGGCCACCAGCACCTCATCGGCACGCTGAAGGAGCGCGCGGCCGAGCGCGGGCTCGCGAGCGGCGTCGTGACGCTGCACCCCGACCCGCTGCAAGTGCTGCACCCGGAGATCCGCATCGTCTATCTCACGAGCCTTGAAGAGCGCGTCGAACGGCTGCGGGCGACGGGCGTCGACACGGTGGCGCCGCTCATTTTCACGTCGGAGGTCGCCGAGCTGTCGGCGCGGGAGTTCCTGGCGCTGCTGCAGGAAGCGCTCGGGCTGAAGTTCATCCTCATGGGCCCGGACCACGCGTTCGGCCGCGGCCGCGAGGGCACGCCCGCGCGCGTCGCCGAGATCGGCGAGTCGCTCGGGTTCGATGTCGAGGTGCTGCCGCGCCCGCTCGAAGGCACGTCCGGCGCGGTCAGCGCGACCGCGATCCGCCGCGCCCTCGCCGGCGGCGAGATGGACACCGTAACGCGGCTGCTCGGGCGGCCCTACTCGCTGCGCGGGCCCGTCGTGCGCGGCCACGAGCGCGGACAGACGATCGGCTTCCCGACGGCGAACATCGCCGTCACGCCAGACCGCGCGCTGCCGCAGTTCGGCGTGTACGTCACGCGCGCGTTCGTCGCCGGACGGCCGCACGCCTCCGCCACGAACGTCGGCCTCAATCCCACGTTCGGCGATGCCACGCCGACCGTCGAGACGTACATCCTCGACTTCGAGGGCGACCTCTACGGCCGCGAGCTTCGCATCGAGGTGCTGCACCGGCTGCGCGGCGAGCAGAAGTTCGGCGGCATCGACGCCCTGAAGGCCGCGATCGCCGCGGATGTCGAGGCCACGCGGGCGTACTTCGCGGAGCACGGGCTGGAGCCGTGACCATCGCCAACCGCATCGTCCCCGGCGACAACCTCGGCGTCATGCGCGCGCTCGCCGGCGGCTCGATCGACCTCATCTACGCCGACCCGCCGTTCTCCTCCGGGCGCGAGCAACGCGCGAACGGCCACGGCGCGCACGCCTTCACCGACGCCTGGAGCAGCACCGACGCGTACATCGCGTGGCTCACGCCGCGCCTGCGCGAGATGCGCCGCCTGCTCGCCGAGAGCGGCGTGCTGTACGTGCACTGCGACTTCCACGCCGGCCATTACATCAAGGTCGCGCTCGATGGCATCTTCGGCGCGGACCACTTCCAGAACGAGGTGATCTGGCACTACGGGCTGGGCGCGGCAAACGGGCGCCGGCACTTCCTGCGCAAGCACGACACGCTGTTCGTCTACCGCAAGGGCGCGCGCGCGACGTTCAACGTCGTGCGCGGCGCCGCCACGCCGGCGATGCTCGCGAAGTACACCCATGCCGACGAACGGGGCCGCTACATGATGTCGCGCGGGCGCAGGTACTACCTGCGCGGCGGCAAGCCGCTCGACTCGGTATGGGACATCCCGTCGATCGCGCCGACGTCGCGCGAACGCGTGGCGTACCCGACGCAGAAGCCGGTCGCACTGCTCGAGCGCATCGTCGCCGCGTCGTCGAATCCGGGCGACCTCGTCGCCGACTTCTTCGCGGGCAGCGGCACGACCGCCGTCGCCGCGCACCGCCTCGGCCGGCGCTGGCTGCTGTGCGACGAATCGCCGGCCGCGGTGCGCGTCGCCGCCGCCCGCCTCGCCGCCGAGGGCGCGGCGTTCGCCGAGCAGCGCGCCGAAGCCGCTACAATGCACTGATGGTCAACGAGCCGCTCTTCGAGAAGACGTTCGAACTGCCGCTGGGCTACGTGTTCACCGCGCGCGCCCGCCCGGCGACGATCAAGCGCACAGTGATTCGCCTGCTCCCGTGGGCGCTCGTCGTCGCGCTGCCGCAGGGCCGCGCCGCGAAGGCGGCCGCGTTCGCCGCCAATCGCCTCTCTCCCATGCTCCGGCAGACGATCCGCTAGCGCGTTACCCCTCGAACCGGCGGAAGATGACGCAGGCGTTGTGCCCGCCGAGCCCGACGCTGTTCGACAGCGACACCCGCACATCGGCCTGTCGCGCCTCGTTCGGCACGTAGTCCAGGTCGCAGTCCGGGTCCGGCGTTTCGTAATTGATCGTCGGCGGGATGATGCCCGTGCGGATCGCCTGGATCGATGCGATCGCCTCCAGCGCGCCGGCGCCGCCCATCAGGTGTCCGTGCATCGCCTTCGTCGAGCTGACCGCCAGCCGTTTCGCGTGCGCGCCGAACGCCGCCTTGATCGCCGCCGTCTCAGCGCGGTCGTTGAGCGGCGTGCCGGTGCCGTGCGGGTTGATGTAGTCCACCTCGGACGGCTCGATGCCCGCCTTGCGCATCGCCTTCATCATCGCCATCGCCGACCCGCGGCCGCTCTCGAGCGACGCCACCATGTCGTACGCGTCGTTGCTCGTGCCGTAGCCGATGATTTCGGCGTAGACCCCGGCGCCACGCGCCCGCGCGTGGTCGAGCGACTCGATCACCAGCGCGGCCGCGCCCTGCCCGACGACGAACCCGTCGCGGTTGAGGTCGAACGGCTTGCACGCGCGCTCCGGGTGTTCCGGATTGTCCGCCAGGGCGCGCAACGCGTGGAACCCGGCGAGCAGCACCGGCAGCAGCGGGTTGTCCGTGCCCCCGGCGATGATCGCCTCGGCGTCGCCGCGGCGGATCGTCTCCCACGACTCGCCGATCGCGCCGCTGCCGGTCGAACACGCCGACACGACGGCCATGTTCGGCCCCCGCGCGCCGAGCGCGATCGCCACATGCCCCGATGCGGCATCGGGCAGCATGTTGCTGATGAGGAACGGGCTGACGCGCCGGTAGCCGCTCTTCTGGAAGATGTCGTACTGCTCGAGCAGCAGGCCGTAGCCGCCGCCCGCCGACCCGAAGATCACGCCGATGTCGTCGCGGTTCGTATCGTCGATGACCAGCCCCGCATCGGCGACTGCCTCGAGCGCGGAGACGACCGCGTACTGCGCGTTGCGGTCCATGCGGCGCAGCTCTTTCGTCGGGATCACCTCGTCCGGGCGGAAGTCCTTGACCTCGCCGCCGATCCGCACCTCGAACTGGCTGACATCGAACTGCGTGAGCGGCGCGATGCCGCTGCGGCCCTCGGCCATCGCCTGCCAGGCATCGCGCCAGGTATTGCCGAGCGGGCACACCGTGCCCATGCCCGTGACGACGACGCGACGGTTCGGCAGGTGCTCGGGCGCCGTCACGGTGCGGGTGTTTGCTCCGCGGCGCTCGGGGAATCCACGACGAGCTCTTCCCACTGCGACTCGTCGAAGATGTCGATGATCCGCGCGTCACGGTCGACGCGCCGGCTCAGGTTCGTCAGCACGCTGCCCGGCCCGACCTCGAAGAACGCCGTGGCGCCCGCGCGCCGCATCTCGAGGAACGCGCGCATCCAGTTGATCGCGCCGGTCATCTGGTCGCTCAGCTCCTGGCGCACGTCATCCCGCGAAGTCAACACGCGTCCGGTGAGGCTCGAGACGATCGGGAACTTCGGGTCGCGAAACTCGATGCGGTCGATGAACCGGCGGAGCTCGTCGCGCGCCTCCGCCATCTTCGGAAAATGCCCGGGCACGGAGATCGGCAGCTGCACGACGCGGGCGCCCTTCGCCCGCACCGCGTCGATCGCGCGCGAGAGCGCGGCGAGCCGCCCGGAGATCACGGTCTGGCCGGGCGCGTTGATCGCCGCCACGCCGACATCGCCGTCGGGCGACACCTGCTGGCAGACATCGCGCACGTCCTCGTCGCTCGGGCCGATGATGGATGCCATGCCGCCCGGGCGCTTCTTCGCCCACTTCGTCATGATGCGTCCGCGCTCGCGCACAAGCCTCAGCGCGTCGGCGAAGCTGATCGAATCGGCGGCTGCGGCGGCGGAGAATTGCCCGAAGCTGTGCCCCGAGCCGAGCGACGGCAACAACTGCTTGCCCTTCTCGGCGGCGCGCTCGCGCAGGTAGGCGAGGTATGCCCACGACACGGCCATGATCGCTGGCTGCGTCGTCGCCGTCTTCGAAAGCTCGTCCTCCGAGCCGTCCATCACCACCCCGGACACGCAGAAGTCCAGGATGTCGTCGGCCTCCGCGAACACCTCGCGCGCGGCCTGCGACCGCTCGGCGATGCGCCGGCCCATGCCGGCGTGCTGCGAACCCTGGCCCGGGAACATGAGCGCGACGTGACGGTCGCGCCGCGGGGATGCTGACATGCGCGGTTTCCTGACCCCTCTCGGCGCAAATCATATCACAGCCCCCGGCGCCGCCCGGCGCGGTCCGCGTGACAAGCAACGCGCGCTCCCGCGAAAACGCGCCGGTTATACTGACCGCGCGTTCATTCCCCGGAGGGTGCCCGTGCGCGGCCACGATCTGCTGTCCATTGCCGAACTCGCCCCATCCGAGGTCACGCGCATCCTCGAGACCGCGCTGAGCCTGAAGCGCGACGGCGGCGGGCAGGACACGCTGCGCGGCCAGACGCTCGCGCTCGTGTTCGAAAAGCCGTCGTTGCGCACGCGCGTCAGTTTCGAAGTGGCGATGCAGCAGCTCGGCGGCACCGCGATCTACCTCGGCCAGGCCGAGGTTGGCCTCGGGCAGCGCGAACCCGTGCGCGATGTCGCGCGCGTGCTGAGCCGCTACGTCGGCGTCATCGCCGCGCGCGTGTATTCACACCAGACGCTGCTCGACCTCGCCCGCTATTCCGACGCGCCCGTCATCAACGCGCTCTCCGACGAGGAGCACCCGTGCCAGGCGATGGCCGACCTGCTCACGGTGCTCGAGCGCTTCGGCACGCTGCGCGGGGTGCGCCTCGCGTTCGTCGGCGACGGGTTCAACGTCGCGATCTCGCTCGCCGAGGCGTGCGCGCTCACCGGCGTCAGCTTCGCGATGGCGTCTCCCGACGGCTACAGCCTGCCGGATCCCACGCTCCGCACCGTGCGCGAGCTTGCCGCGGCAAACGGCACGCACGTCGATATCTACGCATCGCCCGAAGAAGCCGTGCGCGGCGCCGATGTCGTGTACACCGACGTCTGGGCGAGCATGGGCCAGGAGGACAGCTATGCTCAGCGCAAGGAGGCGTTCCGCGGCTTCGCGATCACGCGCGAGCTGATGGCGCTCGCCAGCCCGCGCGCCATCTTCATGCACGACCTGCCAGCGCACCGCGGCGACGAGGTGATGGATGACGTGATCGAGGGGGCGCAGTCGGTCGTGTTCGACCAGGCGGAGAACCGCCTCCACGCGCAGAAGGCCATCCTGGCGCTGATCGCCGGCCGCGCCGAGCTCTGACGCGGCGCCATGTCCGACTTCGGCAACTTTCTCCGCGACAACTTCCAGCAGTTCGATGCGGCCGCGGCGGTCGACATCTTCATCATCTGGCTCATCTTCTTCGGCATGCTCATGCTGCTCCGCGGCACGACCGCGATGGCCGTCATTCGCGGCGCCACGATCGTGCTCATCGGCGCGTTCATCCTCGGGCGCATTTTCGACCTGCGCGTGCTCAACTTCCTGCTCAGCAATTCGTTCCTCGGCCTGCTGATCGCGCTGCCGGTGATCTTCCGCGAGGAGATCCGCCGCGCGCTCGAACGCATCGGCCGGACGGCTGCCCGCGCGTTCGGCAACGTGCAGCAGTACGACGAAACACTCGACGCGCTGCGCCATGCCGTCGCCGGCATGGCGCAGCGCAAGATCGGCGCGCTCATCGTCATCGAGCGCGAGACAGGCCTGCAGGAGTACACCGAGCGTGGTGTGCGCATCGATGCGGAGCCGTCGTCCGAGCTGCTGCAGGGCATCTTCTTCCCCAACTCGCCGCTGCACGATGGCGCCGTCGTCATCCGCGGCGACCGCGTCGCCGCCGCGTCGGTGACGCTGCCGCTCTCCGAGAACGAGCTTCCCGGCGACCTGGGCACGCGGCACCGCGCCGGGCTCGGCATCACCGAGCGCACCGACGCCGTGTCGATCGTCGTCTCCGAGGAGACGGGCGATGTCTCCGTCGCCGCCGACGGCCGCATGTACACGCGGCTCGATGACGTGCGGCTGCGCGGCCTGCTCGACCGCCTGCTCGGCGGCGCGAACGGGAGCGCGCCGTGAACTACCTGCGTCGCCTGCCGCGTGCCCTCGCATACGTCGTCGCCGGCGCCGCGCGGCTCATCATCGGCAACATCGGCCTCGCGGTGCTGTCGCTTGCGCTCGCGCTCAGCCTCTGGCTCTTCGTCACGGACCGCGAGAACCCGACGGAAGCGCAGACGTTCAACAGCGCCATCCCCGTGCGCTTCGTGAACGTCCCGAACGGCCTCGCCGTCGCGAACGCGTCGGAGAGCACCGTCCGCATCCGCATCGAGGCGCCAAAGAACGAGTTGCGCGGCCTCAGCGTCGATGACTTCGACGCGACGATCGACCTCGGCGGCCTCAGCCGGGGCGTGCAGACGGTGACGGTCGCGGTAAACCCGCCGAACAGCGATGTCAACGTCATCGACATCACCCCGGCACGGATCGACGTCACGATCGAAGACGTGCGCACGAAGGAGGTGCCTGTGCGGCCAACGCTCGTCGGCTCGCCCCAGCAGGGCTTCGCGGCGACGAACGAGCGCGCGGACCCCGCGACCGCGACGGTCAGCGGCCCCGAGAGCCTCGTCGCGCTCGTCGACGCCGCCGTGGCGGAGGTTAACCTCACCGGGCTGCGCGTCGACTTCACCGACGATCGCGTCGAGCTCGCGCCGCGGGACGCGCGCGGCGGCGAGATCAGCCGCGTGCAGGTGAACCCGCAGGCCGCGCGCGTCACGGTGGACATCGAACAGCGCGAGTTCAGCTTCGAGTTCGTCGTGACGCCGGCGGTGACGGGCCAGCCGGCGGCCGGCTACAACCTCGCAGGCATCACGATCGAACCGCGCCTCGCCGTCGTCACCGGCCCGCTCGACGTGTTGCAGTCGATCGACGCCGTGCGGGGCATCGGCACCGAGGAGATCTCGGTGGCCGACGCGCGCGACGACGTGATCCGCACCGTGCGCCTGGCGCTGCCCGAGGGCACGCGCGCGCAGGGCAGCCCGGACGTGCGGGTCGCCGTGCACATCGATGCCGCGCAGGGCGAGTTCTCGTTCCGCGTGGTCCCGCAGGTGCGCAATCTCGACAGCGCGCTGACGGCGACCGTCGCCGACGCGGTGACGGTCACGCTTGCCGGCGAGGTGCCCCTCCTCCAGTCGCTGACGCCCGAGTCGATCCTCGCAATCGCCGACGTCCAGGGGCTCGGCGCCGGTCTGCACCTCGTGCCGGTCAACGTCAGCGCGCCCGGCAACACCACGATCATCCGCATCGACCCGGGGCAGGCGGGCATCGCGCTGGCGCCGCGTCCGTGAGCGGCGTGAGCGCGCCCGCCGCGCTGCCCATCATCGCCATCGTCGGCCGGCCGAACGTCGGCAAGTCGGCGCTGTTCAACCGCATCGTCGGCGGCCGCCCCGCGCTCGTCGAAGACCTGCCCGGCACGACGCGCGACCGCATCTACGGCGACGCGGAGTGGCGCGGCCGCGAGTTCCGCGTCGTCGACACCGGCGGGCTCGAGCCCGAGGTGCCCGGCACGTATACGCCGCTCATCCGCTCGCAGGTCGAGCTCGCGCTCGCCGAGGCGGCGATGATCCTCTTCGTCGTCGACGCGCGCGATGGCCCGAACGCCGCCGACATCGAGGTCGCCGCGCTGCTGCGACGCACGCAGAAGCCGGTGCTGCTGCTCGCGAACAAGGCCGAGAACCGCGAGCGCCGCGAGGCCGTCGTGCAGTTCTACGAGCTCGGCATCGGCGAGCCGATCGCCGTGAGCGCGCTCCACGGCGACGGCGTGGCCGACGTCCTCGACATGATCGCCGACACGTTGCCGCCTTCGGAAACCGCGGCGGAGGAGACGGGGCTGCGCATCGCCATCGTCGGGCGGCCCAACGTCGGCAAGTCTTCGTTCTTCAACGCCGTGCTCGGCGAGGAGCGCGTGATCGTCAGCGATGTGCCGGGCACCACGCGCGACGCCATCGACACCGCGTTCACGTTCGGGGAAGAGCGGCTCGTGCTGGTCGATACGGCCGGGCTGCGGCGCCGCGGTTCGATCGAGCCGGGCGTCGAGAAGCATTCGGCGCTGCGGGCGCACCGAGCGCTCGACCGCGCACAGGTCGCGCTCTGCGTCATTGACCTGTCGCAGGGGTTCACGGCGCAGGACGCGCACGTCGTCGGCTTCGCGCTCGAGGCGGCGACCGGCGTGGTCGTCGTGGCGAACAAGTGGGACCTGGTGCGCGATGGCGATTGGACGCAGGAGGACTGGACGCGGCGCATCCGCTGGCGGCTCAAGTTCGCGCCCTGGATCGCGATCTGCTTCACGTCGGCGAAGCAGGGCGAGGGGGTCGACGCCGTGCTCGGCGAAGCTGTGCGCATCGGCCACGAGCGGCAGCGGCGGGTGGACACCGGACAGCTGAACCAGGTGATCCGCCGCGCCATGGCCGAGAAGCCGCCGACGGCGCCATCGAAAGGCAAGCGCATCAAGCTGCTCTACGTAACGCAGCCGGAAGTCGACCCGCCGACGTTCGTGTTCTTTATGAACGACGCGTCGCTCGTGCACTTCAGCTACCGGCGATACATGGAGAACGTCATCCGCCGGCAGTTCGGGTTCCAGGGCACGGCGATCAAGCTGGTGTTTCGCGGGCGTGGCGCAGACGACGCCCGCGCGTGACGATTCGCTGCATCCTTCGATCATCTGCCCCGGGGCTATGGAAAACGCGCGCCAACAGGCGTAGGATCCGATCGCCGGAAAGGAGGCCCGCGATGCACGTGATCACGTTGCCAAAGAGCAGGCTGGAGCGCCTTCGCCAGACGTTCAAGCACCCGGACCAGGCGGCGATCCTGGCGCGCGTACCCGTGATCGCGCGGCGCGTGCCGGCGCGCGGCTATTGGCGCACGCAGGGCATCGACGCGCGCCGCGCCGCAACGAGCATCCGCGCCGACCTCGGGCGCGGGCTCGCGAAGGCGCGCCACGCCGGCGCGCATGCCGCACGGCG
>JAJTXQ010000041.1 GCA_021462855.1 Dehalococcoidia bacterium
CCGCCGACGAACACGCCGACGCCCGTGCCGACGAGCACGCCCACCGACGGCCCGACGCCGACGAACACACCGACGCCGACTGAGACGCTGACGCCGACCGACGGCCCGACGCCGACGAACACGCCGACCAGCACGCCGACGGACACGCCGACTAACACGCCGACGGCCACCAACACGCCGACCAATACGCCGACGAACACGCCGACGCCGACCAACACGCCGACGAACACGCCGACGCCGACCGACACGCCGACGAATACGCCGACGCCGACGGCGACCGACATCCCGCCGACGAGCACGGGGACGAATACCGCCACGCCGACGGCGACGAACACGCCGACCGCGACGAGCACCGCCACCAACACCGCCACGAACACGGCGACCGCGACGAACACGCCGACGGCGACCGGGACGACGGCGGCGGTCACGGAGACACCTGTCGGCACGGCGACGCCGACGGCGACGGGCGGCCCGTCGGTGAGCAAGATCCCCGAAGGCAACGCGAACAACGTCGACCCGATGATCCCGGCGGCGAACCTGTGGATCTGCGTGACCGGCCCGTGCTCGGGTCCGGGCGAGGGCTCGCTGATCATCTTCGAGTACGCGCGCAACGTGCAGACCGGGGACCAGAACGCCGACACGCTGCCGGATGGCCTGGGCGCCTACGAGTTCTCGGTGGAGTACGACAACTTCGTCATCCAGTCGGTGAACCCGCAGGACGCGGTGTTCGCGCCGCTGAACTCACTCAGCCCGTACCCGGGTGGCGCCGACGGCGTGCTCGATGGCGAGGGCGCGGGCCGTGCGCCGGCGAGCTGTAACTTCTCGCTGGTGTTCGAGAACATCATCCACTTCGGGTGCACGACGAGCGGGCCGCTGCCGCCGGGACCGCTGGGCGACTTCGACCTGGCGCGGCTGGAGCTGATCCCGCATCCGGACCTGACGAACGACCTGTTCCCGGGTAACGACAACGGTGTTGTGACGGTGCTGAAGGACAACGGCTGCGAGCTGGTCGACGTGTTCGGCCACCCGGTCGTCGGGAGCATCGGCGGCGGCCTGACGCCGGTCTGTGGCGATGTCGCGGTGACGGTGCGGATCCTGGAGGGCGACCTCGACCTGGACTGCGACGTGGACGTGCAGGACCAGCAGCTGATCGCGTACCGGTACAACTCGTTCTTCGGGAGCAACCTGTACAGCCAGTGGTACGACCTGGAGCCGAACCTGCACGACCTGGACATCGACATCAAGGACCTGCAGAAGGTGTTCGGGCGCGACCAGTCGACGTGCCAGGATCCGCGGCAGCCGCAGCCGCCGTACCCGCCGCCGGCGCCCTTCGGGCCGTAGCGGCGACCCCGCATGACGAACAAGAAGCCCGCCAAACGGCGGGCTTCTTGCTGTCTGGCGCTGTGCGCGGCGGCTATCCGCCGCCGAGCAATTCTCCCACGACTTCGTTGACGATCCGGCCATCGGCGCGCCCCTTGAGCTGCGCCATCGCCGCCGGCATGACCTTGCCCTTGTCCTTCATGCCCGCGGCGCCCGTCTCGGCGATCACGGCGCGCACGACCCCGGCCACCTCGTCGCGTGACATCTGCGCCGGCAGGTAGCGCTCGATGAGCGCGAGCTCCGCTTCTTCGCGTGACGCCAGGTCTTCGCGCGCGCCCTTGCGGTACTCGGCGATGCTCTCGCGCCGCTGTTTCGCCTGCTTCGCGACGACGTCGAGGACGTCGGGTTCTGGCAGATCCTGGCGCGTGGCGCCGGCCTGCTTCACGTTCACGCGCGCGATCTCGGCGTTGGCGATGGCGGTGAGCAGGCTGCGCAGGGTGTCGCGCCGCAGCGCGTCGCCGGCGCGCATCGCCTCGCGCAGGTCGTCCGAAAGCTGCTCCTTCAGGCCCATGTGGCACCTCCCGCGGCGGCTGCGGGCGTCCCCCTAGGCGAGCGCCCGATCTTGCGGCACCAGCGTAGCGCGTCGCGCGTGCGCGGACGATCCGCGGCTGCCGACAATCGCAACGGAGGGCCGCGGCGTGTCAACGGGGCGGCCGGGGGGCCGCGGCGGCGGGCGATATACTTCCGCGCGGGAACGGAGGGACATGCTCCTCGCGCTCGATGTCGGCAACACCAACATCACCATCGGCATTTTCGATGGCGCGGAGGTCCGCGCGAGCTGGCGCATCGCCACCGACCTGGAGCGGCTGGCCGATGAATACGCGGTGCTGCTGCTGGGCCTGCTCCGCACCGAGGGAATCGCCGAGAGCGAGGTGACGAACGCGGTGATGGCGAGCGTGGTGCCGGACCTGGCGCCGGTCTTCGAGCGGCTGTGCAAGCGCTACTTCAACATCGACCCGCTCGTCGTCGGTACGGGCACGCGAACGGGCGTGCGCATCGTCTACGATAACCCGCGCGATGTCGGCGCCGACCGCATCGTCGATGTGGTGGCGGCGCTGGAGCTGTACGGGCCGCCGCCGCTGATCATCGTCGACTTCGGCACCGCAACGGTGTTCGATGCCGTGTCGGACGAGGGAGCGTATCTCGGCGGCGCCATCGCGCCGGGCATCGGCATCGCGTCGGAGGCGCTGTACGAGCGCGCGGCGAAGCTGTACCGCGTCGAGCTCGAGCGGCCGCGCACGGCAATTGGCAAGAACACGATCGCGGCGATCCAGTCCGGGACGCTGTACGGGTACGTCGGCCTGATCGAGGGCATGGTGGCGCGGTTTCAGAAGGAGCTCGGCGGCAACGCGCGCGTCATCGCCACGGGCGGCTGGGCGACGCTGCTGGCGAAGGAGACGCAGGTATTCGACGCCGTGGACCTGAACCTCACGCTGACGGGGCTGCGGCTGATCCACGAGACGCACCTGCGCGGAGGGCACGCGCATGCTGCGGGGTAAGCGCATCGTCCTCGGCGTAACGGGCAGCATCGCCTGCTACAAGGCGGCCGACCTCGCCAGCAAGCTGACGCAGGCGGGCGCGGACGTCGACGCGATCCTCACGGAGTCGGCGGCGAAGTTCGTGACGCCGTTGACGTTCCGAAGCCTGACGCTGCGGCCGGTCTTCACCGACATGTTCGACCCGAACTCGCCGATGGCCGAGGAGCACGTCGCGCTGGCGCGCGCGGCCGATGCGATGATCATCGCGCCGGCGAGCGCGACGACGATCGCGCGGCTCACGCACGGCATGGCCGACAACATGGTCGCGCTGACGGCGCTCGCCACGAAGGCGCCACTCCTCGTCGCGCCGGCGATGGACTCGCAGATGTGGGGGAACGACGCCACGCGCGCGAACGTGGCGTCGTTGCGCGCGCGCGGTGTGATCTTCGTCGGGCCGGCGGAGGGGCGGCTCGCCAGCGGCACGATGGGCCTCGGCCGGCTCGCCGACAACGACACGCTGCTCGGAGCGCTGCGGCAGGCGCTCGGCGCGGGCGGCGACCTCGCCGGCCGGCGCATCGTCGTCAGCGCGGGCGGCACGCAGGAGCCGATCGACCCGGTGCGCTACATCGGCAACCGTTCGTCCGGGAAGATGGGCTTCGCCATCGCCGAGCAGGCGCGCGACCGCGGCGCGAAGGTGACGCTCGTGTGCGGCCCGGGCGCGCTCGCGACGCCCTACGGCATCGAACGCGTCGACGTCGGCACGACGGCCGAGATGGCCGACGCGATCGGCCGCGCGACCGAAGGTTGCGACGCGCTGATCATGGCGGCGGCGCCCGCGGACTTCCGCGCCGCGAACCCTGCCGGGCAGAAGATCAAGCGCACGGGCGCGGACCTCAACGTCGAGCTCACGCCGAACGTCGATATCATCGCCGGGCTGCGCGGCGGCTTCGTAAAGGTCGGCTTCGCGGCGGAGACGGAGAGCGTGCTCGTCAACGCGCACGCGAAGATCGCGAAGAAGGGCCTCGACATGATCGTCGCGAACGATGTGACGGCGCCGCAGGCGGGCTTCTCGGGCGACACCAACCTGGTGACGCTGATCGACCGCGCCGGCGAGGTCGAGGAGCTGCCGCTGCTCACCAAGCACGAGGTCGCGGACCACATCCTGGACCGCGTGGCGCGGATGATCAGCGCGCGGCGGTAGGGCACCCTTCGGCCATCCGCCGTACCTCCGGCGCACCGCTGTCCGCAAAACGCGCTCGCGCTACTCCAGCTCGTCGATGGCGACGTCGAGCGGCGTCTCCTCGGTGGGCACGAGGACGATGTCGGAGAACGTGCCGTCCTGCTCGGCATCGAGCACGCGCGATTTGATCAGCTCCAGCACGGCCATGAACGAGACGATGATCTCCATCCGCGTGCCGCACGCGTCGATCAGCGCGCGGAAGCTGACGCGGCCGCTCTCGCTGAGCATCGCGCGGATGAGCGTGACCTTCTCGCGGACGGTGAACTTGTGCGGCCGCACGACGATCACGTGCGGTTTCACTTCGGGCGTCCGTGTGAGCGCGATCTCGACCATCTGGCGCAGCAGGTCGGTGGTGACGCCGTCGAGCCCCGGCGGCGGCGGCAGCTCCGGCGGCGGGGCGATGCGCGGGTAGGAGTGGAGCCCTGCCGTCTCGATCTGGCGCAGCCGGCCCGCGGCTTCCTTGAACAGCTTGTACTCCATCAGCTGCCGCGCGAGGTCGTCGGGATCGTCTTCGTCGTCCTCGATGCCGTCGTCGACCCGCGGCTTCGGCAGCAGCGCGCGCGACTTGAGCAGCATGAGCCGCGCGCCGATCCAGATGAAGTCGGCCAGCAGATCGAGGTTGATCTGCTCGGTGTCGCGCAGGATCTGCATGTACTGGTCGGCGACGGCGACCAGCGCGATGTTCGTGATGTCGAGCTCTTCGCGTTCGATCAGGTGCAGGAGGAGGTCGAGCGGCCCCTCGAAGCAGGGGAGCGTGAGCTGGATGCCGTCGGTCTGCGTGCCGGCCGTCGCGCTCATACCGGCAGATGATACCAGAGCGCCGCGCCGGCGGTCAGCGCGGCATGAAGATCGGGCGCACCTCGCCATCGACGATCGCGGCGATGAGCCCCGCGCCGGCAAACAGCGACGGGTCGAGCGACTTCACGAACGAGCCGACCGTCTCGTGCTCGGCGTACTCATAGATCGCGACCAGGCCGGCGCCCTTCACATCCGCGTCGACGCCGGCGAGCGCGGCGGTCGCTTCCTTCATCCGCTTCCGCACCAGGCGGCGCATCAGCGTGCCGTCGGTCGGGTCGGCGCCGGGCGGCGCCTGGGCGATGGCGAAGCCACGCTCGCCGAGCGGGTCATCGGCGAGGCGCTGCACCGTCCACGCCTCGGACGCCTCGAACTCCATCGCCTCGCCGCTGCGCAGGCCCTTCGACAACTCGCCGATACGGTCGAACAGCGCCTCGCGCATCTCGGCCGACTGCGGCGCGCGCCGCATCTGCGCGCTGTTGACGTTGAATGTGCCGCCGACGCGCTCGGTGATCAGCGTCCACCAGCGCGACAGCCCGCCGATCACCGATGCGTAGCCGCCTTCGTCGCGGAGCTTCGCCAGCTGGATGCGGACCGGCATCTCGAACTCCGCGCGGCCGCCCGGCGGGATGGGCCCCGCCGCCTGCTGGACCCGCTGCACAAAGTCCGAGGCCTGCGGTTCCTGCGACGGGACGGCGGCGCGCGGTGGCAGCCAGAGCATGTACGGCCCGCGCACCAGCCCGCCGGTCAGCCGTTCCTCCATGAACGCGCGCGCGTCCTCGGCGGCCGGCGCAGACTCCGGTTCCCACAGCCGCACGATGGCGAGCGCCGCCGTCGTGCCGTCGCTCTCGGCGATGTAGACGGGCGGCGTGCCTTCGATCGCGCGCGCCAGGCGATGCGGGCGGCCGGTCTTGCCGCCGTACCACTCGGACAGCAGCGCCGCCGCGTACGTGTCGACGCGCTCGGGCATCAGATGTTGCTCCGCGTCTGGCCGCCGTCGATGTTGACGCACGAGCCCGTGACCCACGAGGCGCGCGGCGAGCAGAGGAAGGCGACGACGTTCGCTACCTCCTCCGGCGAGCCGAAGCGGCCCATGGCGATGTTCTCGGCGACGAAGCGCTCCATGGCGCCGGGGTCCTCTTCGACGCGGCGGCCCCACGAGCCGCCGGCGAACAGGATCGAGCCCGGCGCGACGGAATTGACGCGGATGTTGTCCTTCGCGAGGGCGAGCGCGCTGTTCTTCGCGTGGCTGATCATCGCTGCCTTCATCGCGTTGTATGGCAGGCCGCCGCCGGCTTCGCGGCCCCAGATCGACGCGACGTGCACGATCGCGCCGCCTTCGCCGTGCGTGCGGATGCGCGGCACGACGGAGCGCGTCGCCCGGACGGCGGCTTCGATGTTCGCGCGGAACGCCGCTTCCCAGCCGGCGTCGTCGTCCGGGAACGAGCCGCCGGCGTTGTTCACCAGGATGTCGATCCTGCCGAAGCGCGACTCGGTCTCCGCCGCCATGCGCTCGATGTCCGCCGCGGAGGTCACGTCGGCGACGATCGCCTCCGCCCGCGCGCCTGCGCGCGCCGCCTCGGCGACGGCGGCGCGCAGCGTCTCCTCGCCGCGGGCGGCCATCGCCACGCCGCAGCCCTCGGCCGCGAGCGCGAGCGCGATCGCCTTGCCGATGCCGCGCGAGGCGCCGGTGACGATCGCGACCTTGCCGCGCAGTTCCAGGTCCACGCTACTGCCCCATGAACGCGACGATCTCCGCGTTCACGCGCTCGGGCGCCTCGCGCATCATGAAGTGCCCGACGCCGTCCATCTTCTTCAGCGTGAGGTTGCTGAAGAACTGCGGCAGGTTGTCCGTCCATTCGTACGGAAGGATGCTGTCCTTGGTCCCCCACAGCACGGTCGTCGGCGCGTGGATGACGAGGTCGCCGCTCGACTGCATGCCGCCGCGCATCGTCGCGCGGTAGCAGTTGAAGCCACCGCGCAGCGCGCCCGGCTGAGCGTAGGCGTCGGTGTACGCCTCGATCTCCTCGTCGGTCCAGATGTTCGGGTCTGCGGACCACGCGCGCAGGAAGTGCGAGATGTAGGCGCGCGTGGCGTCGCGCGAGGCGCCGACGATCGCTTCGGCCATGGGCTGCTGGTGAAACACCTGGTACCACGTGTGGAAGTTGTGCGGGAACTGGAACCAGCGGGCGCCGATGCCGAGGTACGGCGGGTCGAAGAGCATCAGCTTCGCCATGCGCTCGGGGTACATGCGCGCGAAGCGCTGCACCCAGATCGCGCCGAAGTCGTGCGAGACGATGTTCACGCGGTCGACCGCGAGCGCGTCGAGCAGGGCGCGGATGTCCTCGGCGAAGGCGGTGTCGCTGTACGCTGTCTCGGGCGCGCCGTCGGGCTTGTCGGAGTAGGCGTAACCGCGCATGTCCGGCGCGATGACATCGAACCGCTCGGCGAGCGGGCCGATGTTCAGCCGCCACTCGTACCAGAAGCCCGGCCAGCCGTGGACGAGCAGCAGCGGCTCGCCGGCGCCCTGCCGCACGTAGTGCAGGTTGATGCCGTTGACCCGGGCGTTGTGGTGCGTGAACCCGTCGTGATGCATCGGTGGCCTCCCCGCCGGGGAAGCGTAGCCGCGCGCGCGCGTGCGATCCAGACGCGCGGTTGCCTCTCCGCCGCGCCCCGCGCACAATGCCGATCTGCAAACGGCGACCCAGCGGGAGGACGGCGAGATGTACGCGGACTACCAGACCCTGAAGCTCGAGCGGGAGGGCAACGTCGGCCTGTTCACGCTGAACCGGCCGGAGAAGCTCAACGCGATGAACGGCATCATGATGGACGAGATGCCGCGCGCCATCGCCGAACTGGCGACCGACCCGGACGTGCGGTGCATCGTCATGACCGGCGCGGGGCGCGCGTTCTGCGCGGGCGGCGACCTCGGCGACATGCAGCCGGGCGCGGGCGTGGCGATCGGCGACGGCCGCGCGTTCAGCCTGCTCGACGCGGCGACGGGGCTGTACGAACGCATGGGCATCTCGAAACTGCTGCACGAAGTCACGAAGCCGACGATCGCGATGGTCAACGGGCATGCTGTCGGTGCGGGGTTGAGCATGGCGCTGGCGTGCGACATGCGCATCGCCGGCGAAGGCGCGAAGTTCTCGACGGCGTTCGCGAAGGTCGGCTTCAGCGGTGACTTCGGCGGCACGTACTTCCTGACGAAGCTCGTGGGCCCGGCGAAGGCGCGCGAGCTGTTCTTCCTCGCCGACCAGTTCGACTCCGACACGGCGCTGCGCCTCGGCGTGGTGAACCGCGTCGTCG
This sequence comes from Dehalococcoidia bacterium, assembly GCA_021462855.1. Lineage (GTDB taxonomy): Bacteria > Chloroflexota > Dehalococcoidia > DSTF01 > JACRBR01 > DTUCFX13. The sequence continues at coordinate 8,203 of JAJTXQ010000041.1, forward strand.
CCGATGAGGCGCTGCGGGCGGAGACGCTGGCGGTCGCCGCGCGCCTCGCCGCGGGCCCGACGCTGGCGTACGGCTACATGAAGCAGAACCTGAACGACGCGCTCGACCACGACTTCGACACGTGCCTGCGCCGCGAGGCGGAGCGCATGACGATCACCGGCCGTACCGAGGATTTCCGCGAAGCGTCACGCGCATTCCTCGAAAAGCGCACGCCCACCTTCAAGGGCCGCTGAAGCGACGAACCTGCGGCATCGTGGTGCGGGAGCTTCTCGGCTCCAGCGACGCGCCCGGAGGGTTAGCCGGGATCCAGCTGGCGGCGACGGCGCTTACAGCCGCGCGAGCCACTCCGTCATCGCCGCGTTCACAGCGGCAGGATGCTCCATCGGCGACAGGTGGCCGGCGTCCGGGATCACGACGAGCTTCACGTCCGGGATGGTGCCGGCCATGCGCTCGGCGTCGGCGACGGGCGTGATCACGTCGTCGTGTCCGACGATGACGAGCGCCGGACAGACGATCGCTGACAGGTCGCCGGACGAATCCGGCCGCTCCGCCATCGCCTTCAGCGCGCCGATGATGCCCTCCTGCGTCGCGCCGCCCTCGACATCGAGCACCGCCTGCACGACATCCGGCCGGCCGCTGAGCGTGGCGTCGGCCACGAGGCGCGGCAGCATCGCCTCGATGACGATGCCCTTGCCCTCGGACCGCACGCGGTCGGCGAGCGCATACCGTCCCTTCTTTGCCTCGGCGCCGTCGGCCTCGGCTTTGGTGTCGACGAGCATCAACCCCCGTACGCGCGCCGCGTGCCGCCGCATGAACGCGAGCGCGATGTATCCGCCCATCGAGAACCCGCCGAGGACGACGCGGTCCGCGCCGAGCGCGTCGATGAGCGCGAGCAGGTCGTCGGCGGCCTCGTCGACCGACGCGATGGCGCCGGGCGTGCGCCCGAAGCCGCGCAGGTCCGGCGCGACGGCGCGCCACGCGCCCGTGCCGAGCGCGGGCAGCTGCGCGCGCCACATCGCCGCCGTGAGCGGGAACCCGTGCACCAGCACGACCGTTTCGCGGCCGCTGCCCCATGATTCGTATGCCAGTTCAGCCATGTGTGCCGCTCCTCCCCGTCCCTTCGCGCTACGCGCGCAGTCGCTTGGCGTCCAGCGCCTCCGCCAGGCGGTCGACGGTGGCGCCGAGCTTCCCCGGCTCGTTGACGATCACGTAGGTGAATTCGTGCCGGCGTGCCATCTCGTCGCGCGCGGTGGCGAGGCGCCGCGCGATGCGCTCGTCGTCGTCCGAGCCGCGCGCGCGGATGCGCTCCTCCAGCTCGTCGAGCGACGAAGGCGCGATGAACACGAGCACCGCATCCGGCATCAGCCGCTTGATCGAGGCGGCGCCCTGCACGTCGGTGCGCACGAAGACGTCGATGCCCGATGCGAGCCTGTCGGCGACCTGCTGGCGCGGCACGCCGTAGTGGCGGCCGTAGACGAGCGCGTGCTCGAGCAGCCCGTGCTCTGCGATCAGCCGCTCGAACTCGGCATCGGTGACGAAGTGGTAATCGATGCCGTCGCGCTCGCCGTCGCGCGGCGGCCGCGTCGTGCACGTCACGACGCGGTGGAACGCGTGCCCGCGCCGCGCCAGCTCGTCGAGCACGGCGTCCTTTCCCGCGCCCGATGGCCCGGACAGCACGACGAGCAGCGGCCGGCGGCCGGCGGCCTCGCGCGCCTCCGTGCGCCGTGCCTCGCTCATGCGCGCAGCCGCTCCAGGTCGTCCCAGAACGCCGGGTACGACACGCTGACCGCCTCCGCGCCGTCGATGCGCACATCGCCCGTGCCGCAGAGCGCGGCGACCGCAAGCGCCATCGCCAGGCGGTGGTCGCCGAATGACCGCACCGCCCCGCCGCCGATCGCGCCGCCCTCGATAGCCATGCCGTTGTCGCGTTCCTCGACTCGCACGCCGAGCGCCTGCAGCTGCGAGGCCGTCGTGGCGATGCGGTCGGACTCCTTGACGCGCAACTCCCCGGCGTCGCGCACCTCCGTCGTGCCGGCGGCGCGGGCAGCGGCCACCGCGAGCGCGGGCGCCTCATCGATCATCCGCGCCACGGTGTCGCCCGCGACGACCACGCCCTCGAGCCGGGACGAGCGCACGACGATGTCCGCGACCGGCTCACCGCCCACCGTCCGCTCCTCGCCGGTGCTGATGTCGCCGCCCATCGCACGCAACGCGTCGATCAGCCCCGTGCGCGTCGGGTTGATGCCGACGCCGGTCAGCGTGATCTCCGCATCCGGATGCGCCAGTCCGGCGACGATCCAGAACGCCGCGGCGGAGATGTCGTTCGGCACGCGCATCGACAGCGGCGAGAGCGCGGCGGCCGGGCGAATGCTCACCGCGGCGCCCTCGCGGCGCACGTGCGCGCCCATCGCCGCGAGCATGCGTTCGGTGTGGTCGCGCGCGGGCGCCGGTTCCTCGACGATCGTCTCGCCTTCGGCGTAGAGGCCGGCGAGCAACACGGCTGACTTCACCTGCGCGCTCGCGACGGGCATGGCGTAGCGGATGCCGCGCAGCGCGCCGCCGCGCACGGAGACCGGGGCCAGCCGCCCGCCGTCGCGCCCGTCGATGCGCGCGCCCATCTGGCGCAGCGGCTCGGCGACGCGCGCCATTGGCCGCGTGCGCAGCGATGCATCGCCGGTCAGCACGCTGTGGACATCGTATCCAGCGAGTACGCCGCACATCAGGCGCATGGTCGTGCCGGAGTTGCCGCAGTCGAGCACGCCATCGGCCTCGCGCAGCCCGCGCAGTCCGGCGCCGCGCACGCGCAGCGTCGCGCCATCGAGCGACCAGTCGGCGCCGAGCTGCCGCAGCACGGCGAGCGTCGACATGCAGTCATCGCCGGGGAGGAAGTTGTGCACGGCCGCCTCGCCCGACGCGAGCGCGTTGAGCATCGCTGCCCGATGCGAGACCGACTTGTCGCCCGGCACGGATATCGTCCCGCGCAGGCGGCGCGCCGGCGAGATCGTTCGGGTGGTCACGGGCGCTTGCCCTCGGCGCGATCCTCGGCGGCGCGGACGATCTCCTCCTGTTTGCGCATGAACTCCGCCACGCGCGAGCCGAGCAGGAAGTCGCTGAGACTGACCTTCGGCAGCGCCTGCGCCTGGTGGCGCATCGGCGGGCCGTCGGCGAGGTAGTTGTCGCGCTCGATCTGCGCGCGCATGAAGGTGCCGAGGAGGTGCTTCGCATCTTCGCCGGCGATCGCCGCGCGGTAGCGGCGCAGCTCTTGCTCGAAGCGGTCGATCCAGTGCAGCACGTTCTCGCGGTTCGTCGTCATGATGTCGTGCGCCATCTCCGGCGAGCCCGATGCGAGCCGCGTCGTGTCGCGGAAGCCGCTCGAGGCGAGGGCGGCCAGCTCGGGCCACGCCGCGCTGCCGAACGCCATCGAGAACAAGGCCGACGACAGCACGAGCGGCAGGTGGCTGATCGCCGCGACGTAGCTGTCGTGCTCCTCGGCATCCATGAACATCGGCTCGGCGCCGGCCGCCTGCGCGAGGCCGACGACGAGGGGTATCGCGCCATCGCTCGCATCGACCGCCGGCGAGATTACCCACGGCTTGCCGCGGAACAGCTCCGCATCCGCCGCGTCGATGCCCTGGCGCTCCTTGCCGGCCATCGGGTGCCCGCCGACGAAGCTGGCGTGCGCGGGCAGCGACTCCTTCGCCCAGCGCGCCACGAGCGCCTTGGAGCTGCCGGCGTCGGTGACGGTCGCGCCCTCGGCGAGCGCGGGGGCGATCTCGGCGAAGACGTCGCGCGTCGTCACCAAGGGCGCGGCGACGATCACGAGCCGGGCGCCGCGCGCCGCGTCCGCGGCATCGCGAGCTTCGACATCGATCGCGCCGGCCTTGCGTGCCTTCTGCGCCGTCTGCCGGCTGCGCGCGACGCCGGCGATCTCGATGTCGCGGATGCCGGCGGCCTTGAGCGCGAGCCCGATCGACCCGCCGATCAGCCCCAGCCCGATGATCGCGATGCGTTCCACGGCGGCCTCCTCGCCTACATCTCGTCGGCGGCCTGCAGAAGCGCGAGGCGCGCGTCCGGCGCCGGGGCGTCCTGCTGCCTGATCATACGCACAACGTCGGCGCTGGCGCCCGCTTCGGCGGCCATCCGCGCGCCAAGTTCCGGATGGTGCCGCAGCCGCCAGAACGCCCGCCGCCACGCCGCGCCGCGTTCCGCCGCGATGACGCCGCACAGCGCATCGGGCAGCGCCACGTGCGCCACGCGCTGCCAGAGCGCGATGGCGCCCTTGCCGCAGTCGTGGAGGAGCGCCGCCGCGCACAGGTCGCGGTCGTCGGCGCGGCCGCCGGCGGCCAGCACGCGCCGCAGGACGACGATCCCGTGCCGCTGGTCGCGCAGCGTCATCGATTCAAACACCGGGCGCAGCGGCTGATCGAGGTGCCGGTATGCATCCTCGCGGTCCGCGGGCGTGACGCGGGGGCGCAGCGCGCCGAAGAACTGCCGGGCGCGGTGCCATGCGCGGCCGGTCACGCGCCTGTCAGCAGGTGCACGAGCCACCGCACCGACGGCCCGAGGACGTCGGCGAGCGGGTTGACGCTCGGCAGCACGAGCGGGACGAAGATCAGCGCCATCAGGATGCCCGGCCCGTAGCGTGCGAGCTTGGCGAACTCGTCGGAGACGGCCTCCGGGAGCACGCCGACGGCGACCTTGAAGCCATCGAGCGGGTGGATCGGCAGCAGGTTGAACACGCCGAGGATGCAGTTGAGGTACACGGCGCCGGTGAGGAACAGGCCCAGGTACTCCTCCTGCGTCTGCACGCGCGCCTCGAAGAACGACGCCGGCCAGCCGGCGAGCGGGTTGATGTACGGGGCGTAGCCGAGCTTGATCGGCAGCGCCAGCAGCGCCGCCGCCGCGAAGTTCGACGCCGGCCCGGCGAGCGAGACGAGCAGCGTCGCCGTCTTGGGGTTGACGCGCAGGCCGAACGGGTTGAACTGCACCGGCTTGCCCCACCCGACCCCGATGAACAGCATCATGAACGTGCCCGCCGGGTCGAGATGCGCGAGCGGGTTGAGCGTGACGCGCCCCTGGCGCGCCGGAAGCGTGTCGCCGAGGCTATCGGCCATGAACGCGTGGCAGAACTCGTGGAACGCGATGCCAATCAGCAGCGCGAACAGCGTCGAGGCGACCAGCACCAGGAACAGCCCCATGTTGCTGTCGATGAGGTCGGCGTGGATGAGGATCAAACGAGGGGCGCCTTTCGCTTCGGTGAGTCCAGCTTAGCATGCTCGCTTGACGCCCCGAATCGCCTGCGGAATCCGCAACGCGGCGCCGCCGCAGCGCTCCCGCGCCCGATCTATGCTTGATACGAAGCAGGAGGTCGGCCATGTCACGCGATCGCGACGAGTTCGAGGGCATCGACATCAGCGGGCCGTGGGGTGGTGTGCGGATCGGCGCCGGCGGCGTGCGCGTCGGCGGCTCGTGGGACGATGAAGACGACGACCGTGAGGTGCGGCGCATCCGCCGGCGCGTGCGGCGGCGTCTCGGCTTCTTCCGGCATTTCGGGACCTACATCGTGGTCGTCGGTGTGCTCGCGCTGCTCGATGGCGCGACGGGCGGCGGTTGGTGGGTGCAGTGGCTGGCGATCATCTGGGGCGCGTTCCTCGCCCTCGAGTTCATGTCGACGTTTGTCTCGCCGCGCCTCTGGGGCCGCGATGTCGAGGAACGGATGGTGCGCCGCGAGCTGGAGCGCCGCCGCGGCCGCGTCACCGTCACACGGCCGCCGGCCGACATGCCGCCGGATCAGCCTGACGCGTAAGCCGGCGCCGTGAGGCGCGGTATTCCCGCGCCGGGCGGCGGGTCAATAGCTCGCGACGAGCGTCTCTTCTTCCGTCGGCAGGCTGCGCTTGATCACGTCGAGGTACTCGAGCGCGACGCCGGCGCCGATCGCGACGCAGTCCATCGGGTTCTCTGCCACCTGGCACGGGATGCCGGTCTCCTGTGTCAGCAGGATGTCGAGGTGGCGCAGCAGGGCGGTGCCGCCCGTCAGCACGATGCCGCGGTCGATGACGTCGGACGCGAGCTCGGGCGGCGTGCGCTCGAGCACCGTCCGCACGACCGACACGATCGTGCCGAGGTTATCCTGGATCGCCGCGGTCACGTCGCTGGAGTGCACGGTGATCGTCTTCGGCAGGCCGGTGATCTGGTCGCGGCCGCGCACCTCCATCGACAGGTCCTCGTCGAGCGGCACCGCGGCGCCGATCGCGATCTTCACTTCTTCCGCCGTGCGCTCGCCGACGAGCAGGTTGTAGCGCCGCTTGATGTAGGCGACGATCGAATCATCGAGCCGGTCGCCGGCGACACGCACGCTCTCGCTCACGACGATCCCGTACATGGAGATCACCGCCGCCTCGGTGCGGCCGCCGCCGATGTCGACGACCATGTTTCCGCTCGGTGAGTTGATCGGGATGCGCGCGCCGATCGCCGCGGCCAGCGGCTCCGGCACCAGGTGCACCGGCCGGCGCCCGCCCGCCTGCTCCGCGGCGTCGCGCACGGCGCGCTGTTCCACGCTCGTCACGCCGGCGGGGATGCACACCATGATCTCGGGTTTGATGATGTTCAGGCGCCCGACGACGCGCGAGATGAAGTACCGCAGCATCGCCTCGGTGATCAGGTAGTCGGCGATCACGCCGTCGCGCATCGGGCGGATGACCGAGATGCTGCCGGGGACGCGGCCCATCATCTCCTGCGCCTCGCGGCCGACGGCGACGACGGTGTTGTCGCGGTTCGCCAGCGCGACGACCGAAGGCTCCTTGACGACGATCCCGCGGCCTTTCACGTACACCAGCACGTTCGCCGTGCCGAGGTCTATGCCGATCCGCTTCGGAAGAAGCATCTGCCCTCCACCCTCTCCGGGGAACCTGCCGGGAAGTCTGCGCGATACCGGGGACGCGGGGTGCCCCCTGCGCACCGGCCAGCGTAACGGACTACGCCCGTTCGATCGATGCGCCAAGCGCGCTGAGTTTAACATGCAACGCTTCGTGCGCACGGTCAATATGGAAGACGTCGCTGACTTCGGTCGTGCCTTCGGCGACGAGTCCGGCGAGCACGCACGCGGTGCCGGCGCGCACGTCGAGCGCCTTCACCGGCGCCGCCGACAGGCGCGTCGGGCCGCTGATGATCGCCGTCTGGCCGGCGGTGATCACATCGGCGCCCATCTTTCGCAGTTCGCCGATGTACAGCATGCGGTTGTCGAACACGCGCTCGTTGATCGTGCTGACGCCGCGCGCCTGCGTCAGGAACGCCGCCAGCGGGGGGTGCAGGTCCGTCGCCAGGCCCGGGTACGGCACCGCCTGCGCGCCGATCGCGCGGTAGTCGCCGCTGCCCCGCACGCGCATACCAGCATCCGTCGGCTCGATCTCGACGCCGGCCTCGCGCATCTTCGTGATCAGGGCGTCGAGATGCTCCGGGATCGCTTCCTCGATCTCGACCTCGCCGCTGGTGATCGCGGCCGCGAGCGCGAACGTGCCGGCCTCCAGCCGGTCGGGGATGACGCGGTGCTCGACGCCACCGAGCTCGCGCACGCCATTGATGCGCACGGTGTGCGTGCCGGCGCCGCTGATGCTCGCGCCCATCGCGTTCAGCATGTCGGCGAGGCTCGCGACCTCGGGCTCGCTCGCCGCGTTGATGATCGTCGTGGGACCGTCGGCGAGGGCGGCTGCCAGCATCACGTTCAGCGTGCCCATGACGCTCGGGTAGTCGAGCACGACGCGCCCGCCGCGCAGCCCGTCCGGCGCCGTCGCGACGAACATCGCCTCGCGCCGCGCTACATCCGCGCCGATCGTGCGGAAGCCCGAGAGGTGCACATCGAGCGGGCGGATGCCGATGACGTCGCCGCCGGGCGGCGGGCACGCCGCGCGGCGGAACCGCCCGAGCAGCGATCCCATGACGAGGAATCCGGCGCGGATGGGCGTCGCCAGGCTCGCCGGCACGTCGAGCTTGTCGATGTTGGCGCAGTTGATGCGCAGCGACGACGGGCCTTCGTGCGCGACGGTCGCGCCGAGATACTCCAGGAGCTCTTCCATGCGACGCACGTCACCGATGGCAGGGACGTTGTGCAGCACCACGTCGGCCGCCGTGAGCAGCGCGGCCGCAATCGCGTAGTCGGCGGCGTTCTTCGACCCGCTGATGCGCACGCGGCCCTTGAGCCGGGCCCCCCCGGTGATGCGGAAGCGCGCGTCTGTCATCGCGTGCAGGATACCCGCTCCGCGGTTCGGCGGGGCGCCGTGGCGGGGGGGCTCCGCCGCGCTGCCGTACGGGCGGCGTACCGGCGATTTCTTGACGCCAGCGCACGCCACCGGCAGGGAACAAACGGCGGCGCGGCGGCGTCTTTCCGGTATCCCCGCCGGGGATGATGAAGAGGAGGCACTCCAATGTTCGGGACCATCCACAAGGGCCGGTGGATCGTTGCCGCAGCGCTCATCTCGGCGTTCGTGCTGGGCGCGGCGTGCTCATCGGCCGGCGACCCATCCTCGATCGACGGGTATTCGGCGGACGAAGACGGCGCCGGCGCGCCGCCGGTCGAGCGCATCGACAAGGCGACCGGGGAGATGAACGGCTACGGCGGCGATGCCGTGCGCGAACCAGCGGCAGGCGCAGGGCAGGGCACGACGGCATCGGACGGCGGCAGCTCGCCGGTGGGTCTGCCGGCGCTGCTCGACCGCAAGATCATCCGCACCGCCACGCTCACGCTGGAGACGGACGCCGTCTCCGCGCGGTTCGAGGACGTGGGCAACATCGCCGCGGGCGCTGGTGGCTACATCGCCAGCTCGACGTTCGGCAAGAGCGAGGACCGCGATACGGCGTCGGTGACGGTCCGCGTGCCCGCCGACCGCTACCAGGACGCGCTGGTCCAGCTGCGCAAGCTCGGCGAGGTGAAGGGCGAGCAGTCGAACGCCAACGACGTCAGCGAGGAGTTCACCGACCTCGAGTCGCGCCTGCGCAACCTCGATGCGACCGAGCGGCAGTACCTCGAGTTCCTGACGCGCGCGCAGGACATCAACGACGTGCTGACGGTGCAGGACCGCCTGAACGCGGTGCGCGCGGAGATCGAGCAGGTCAAGGGCCGCATCCAGCTCCTCGATCACCAGTCGGCGCTCGCGACGATCACGGTGCACCTGAACCCGCCGATCGCGAAGGCCGAGCCGAAGGACGGCGGCGACACCATCACCAACCCGCTCGATGCGGCGGAGCGCGCGTTCGAGCGCTCGCTCGAGGTGTTGATCGGCGCCGGCATCGTCGTGGCCGCTGTGGCGGCGTTCTCGTGGTGGATCGTCCCGCTCGCCGCGCTCGGCCTGTGGCTGGGACGCCGGCAGGTGCGCGCAACGCGCGAGCGGACGGCGCCGCCCGCCGCGCCCGCGCCGTAATGCAGTCGATCCTCCTTCACCGGGGCGGAACGAGGGTGCCTTCCGGCGCCCTCGCTCCGTTTCCGGCGCGGCGCCACATGCACCGGCGCATTTCGCCATCGCGGCGCGGCGCCGGCTACGGTTTTCGCAGCGTTTTGCGGGGCACCGGCGGAAATCAGCAGCGGTTTGACACGCGGATTGACCGTCCGCGGGACTTATCGTTAGCATGACACGAACCCCGCCGCGACCCTCCGCCGGAGGCACATCATGTTCACGGGAATCATCGAAGAGGTCGGCACGGTGCGCCGCGCCGAGGACGGCGAACTGGCCATTGCCGCGAAGAAGGTGCTCTGGGGCACCAATCTTGGTGACAGCATCAGCGTCAACGGCGTCGACCTGACCGCGAAGTTCTTCGATGAAGAGGGCTTCGAAGCCAATGTCATGCCGGAGACGTACCGCCGCAGCAACCTCGGCGACCTCAAGCCCGGCGACCTCGTGAACCTCGAACGCTCGCTGCAGCTCGCCGGCCGGCTCAGCGGCCACCTCGTGCGCGGCGTGGTCGAGGCGACCGGCACGCTCCATTCGTTCACGCCTGAAGCGGACGCGATCATCGTGCGCGTCACAACGCCGGCGGACATCCTGCGCCACATCATCGTCAAGGGCCCCGTCGCCATCGACGGCATCAGCCTGACGGTGATCGACAAGACGGCGGACAGCTTCGCGGTGTCGATCGTGCAGTACACGCGCGACAACACGAACCTCGCGACGCGCAAGCCCGGCGACCGCGTCAACCTCGAGACCGACATCATCGGCCGCTACGTCGAGGCGATGCTCGAGGACCGCGCGCCGGCGACCGCCTGAACGGAGGAAGTGTGCAACAGGAACTGCCGACGATCAGCGCGAAGGAGCTCCGCCGCTCGAAGGGCCTCGCCACGATCGAGGAAGCGATCGAGGAGTACCGCAACGGCCGCCAGGTGATCATCATCGATGATGAGGACCGCGAGAACGAGGGCGACCTGACGATCCCCGCGCAGTTCGCCACCCCGGAAGTGATCAACTTCATGGCGCGCTACGCCCGCGGGCTCGTCTGCGTGCCGATGACCGCCGAGCGCCTCGAACAGCTGCATATCCCGATGATGGTGAACCACAACGACTCGCATTTCGGCACGCCGTTCTCGGTGTCGGTCGAGGCGCGCAGCGGCGTGACGACGGGCATCTCCGCGGCGGACCGCGCCCGCACGATCCAGGTGCTCATCGACCCGAAGGCGAAGCCGTCGGACCTGGTGATGCCGGGGCACATCTTCCCGCTGCGCGCGCGCGACGGCGGCGTGCTGGTGCGCGCGGGCCAGACCGAGGCCTCGGTCGACCTGTGCAAGATGGCCGGCCTGTACCCGGCCGCCGTGGTGTGCGAGGTGATGAACCTCGACGGGACGATGGCGCGGCTGCCGCAGCTCCGCCGATTCGGCAAGCGCCACAACCTGAAGGTCATCAGTGTCACGCAGCTGATCCAGTACCGCATGGAGAAGGAGAAGCTCGTGCGGCGCGTCGCCGAGAGCCGCCTGCCGACGGATACCGGCGAGTGGCGCTGCATCGCCTACAAGGCGATGACCGACCCCGACGAGCACGTCGCGCTCGTCTACGGCGACATCAGCGGCGACCAGCCGGTGATGGTGCGCGTGCACAGCCAGTGCGTGACGGGCGACGTCTTCGGGTCGCAGCGCTGCGACTGCGGCGAGCAACTGCAGTTGGCGATGCGCCTGATCGCCGGGGCCGGCCGCGGCGTGATCGTGTACATGCGGCAGGAAGGCCGCGGCATCGGCCTGCATAACAAGATCAAGGCGTACGGCCTGCAGGACGGCGGCATGGATACGGTGGAGGCGAACGAGGCGCTGGGGTTCCCGGCGGACCGCCGCGACTACGGCATCGGCATGCAGATCCTCGTCGACCTCGGGCTGCGTGACCTGCGGCTGCTGACGAACAACCCGACGAAGCGCGCCGGCCTCGAGGGCTACGGCCTGCACGTCGTCGAGCGCGTGCCGATCACGGCGACGCCGAACGAGCACAACCTCCGCTACCTCGAAACCAAGCGGAAGAAGATGGGCCACATCCTGTAGCCGGCGGACGCGACGCTATGCGCCGTACAGGCGAGCGGCTTCCTTCCGCAGCTCGGCGCGGTGGTCCGGGTGGGCGATCGCGATCAGTTCGCGCGCTCGCCGCCGCAGCGTCGCGCCCTTGATCCGGGCGATGCCGTACTCCGTGACCACGATGTCAGCGTACACCCGCGGCACGGTCACGGCGCTCCCCTGCGGGAACATCGGCACGATGCGGGATCGCCGCTCGCCGCGCACCAGCGACGCGGACGGCAGCACCGTCACCGAGCGGCCGCCCTTCGCGTGCAGCGCGCCGATCGCGAAGGCGAGCGCGCCGCCGGTGCCGCTGTAGATCTCCGGGCCGATCGTCTCGCCGTTGATCTGGCCCGTCAGGTCGACCAGCAGCGCGTTGTTCACGGCGCACATGTTTTCGTGCGCGGCGATCACCTGGATGTCGTTTGTGTGGCTCATGGTGTAGAGCTCGTAGCGCGGGTCGCCGTCGACGGCGGCGAACTCGTGCGCCGTCAGCGGGCCGAACGACGCGCCGACGACTTTGCCGGGGTGCACGGTCTTCCGCGCGCCGCTGACCACGCCCTGCTCCACGAGCGCCGGGATGCCGCCGAAGATCAGCTCCGAGTGCCCGAGGAACGACGCCAGCGCCGCCGACACCGTGCCGGTGCCCATCTGCAGCGTGTCGCCATCACGCACGACCTCCGTCGCGACGAGCGAGCAGATGACCTCGGTGATGCCGGACTCCTCCTCGGTGCGCGGCGGCCGGCGCAAGTACTTCCACTCGTGCGGCGCCTCGACGAGCGCCGCGAAGCGCGAGATGTGCACGCGGTTGTCGCCGCCCGTGCGGATGAACCGTGGGTTCACCTCGCCGATGACGGCGCGCGCTTCGCGGGCGACCTCGGGCGCGCCCCACACGCTCATGCCGAAGCTGCACCAGCCGTCGCCGTCGGGCGGCGAGATGCTGACGAGGAACACGTCGGGCTGGCGGTCGAGCCAGTAGCTCTCGTCGGAGCGCGTCGGCGGGGCGATGACGTAGTCGAGCAGACCGTGGCGCATCGCCGGCCGGTCGCTCGCCTGCAGGAAGAACGAGCGCACGTCAAAGCTGTTCGGCTCGCTGCCCTCCCACCACGAGATGAACGTGGAGATCGAGTTCTCGATCTCCACATCGCGCAGTTCGCCGGCACGCGCCGCAAGCGCCCGGCAAAGCGCCAGCGGCGTCTGGTAGTGCATGCCGATGACGACGCGGTCGCCGTTGCGGATGGCGCGCACCGCCTCTCCGGGCGTCGTGAGCCTGTCGGCGTACCGTCCGCGCCAGTCCGTCACGTTGCGCTCCATCGTGCTTCGCGGGGTGCGACGTGAGGCTATCGCGCCGCACCCCCGGCGGCAACGCGCGGCGGGCGCGTGGGCTAGAATGCGGCGATGCCGAAGCCCAGGCCGGAGAGCGCCGACAAGCCCGAGCGCGTCCTCGCGGGTGACCCGCAGGAGGGCGACCTGCAGGCCGACACGTCGCTGCGCCCCAGGCGCCTCGCCGACTACATCAACCAGGAGAAGGTCAAGGACAACATCAGCATCAGCATCGCCGCGGCGCGACAGCGCGGCGAGCCGCTCGACCACATCCTGCTCTATGGCCCGCCCGGGCTGGGCAAGACGACGCTCGCCTACATCATCGCCGCCGAGATGCAGGTGTCGGTGCGCGTGACCTCCGGCCCGGCGGTCGAGCGCATCGGCGACCTGGCGGCGATCCTCACGGGGCTGCACGAGGGCGACGTGCTGTTCATCGACGAGATCCACCGCCTGTCGCGCGTCGTCGAGGAGTTCCTGTACCCGGCGCTCGAGGACGGCGTGATCGACTGGGTGACGGGCAAGGGCCCGGGCGCGCGCTCGATCCGCCTCGCGATCAAACCGTTCACGCTTGTCGGCGCGACGACGCGCTACGCGATGATGTCTCCGCCGCTGCGGGACCGCTTCGGCGCCGTGTACCGGCTCGACTTCCACGATGCCGCCGCGCTGACGACGATCGTGCGCCGCTCCGCGGCGATCCTCGGCGTGCCGGTCGATGACGCGGGCGCCGCCGCCATCGCCAACCGCGCGCGGGGCACGCCGCGTGTCGCCAACCGGTTGCTGCGGCGCGTCCGGGACTACGCGCAGGTCAAGGGCGACGGCGCCATCACCGAGGCCATCGCCATCGAGGCGCTCGCCCGGCTCGAGATCGACCACCTCGGGCTCGACAGCGTCGACTACCGCGTGCTGCGCGCGATCATCGAGAAGTTCGATGGCGGCCCCGTCGGGCTCGACACGATCGCCGCTTCGATCTCCGAGGAAGCGGACACGATCATGGACGTCTACGAGCCGTACCTCATGCAGATGGGGTTCATCCAGCGCACGCCGCGCGGGCGGCAGGCGACGCGGCGGGCGTACGAACACCTCGGCATCGAGCCGAACCGCGGCGCGCCGCCGGCGCAGAGCGCGCTGTTCGAGTAAGAGCGCGGCGCTCCGGGCGCCTGCTATCCTTTCCCGCGCAGAAGTACCGTACGAAAGGACGGCCACGTGTCGCGCAGACGCGCCGCGTTCGGGTGTGCGATGTTCATCGCGACGGCGCTGCTCGCCGCCTGCGGCAGCGGCTCGGCGAGCGACGACGCGCCGCCGAAGCCCGCCCTCATCGAGCCGACGGCGACGCCCGCCGGCCCCGACCTGACCGTCTTCCGCAACTTCATCTTCCCGATCGAGGGCGGGTGCCTGCCAGCCGGCGATCAGCTGATGCCGAACGCGCCGCGGGAATACCGTGACGGCGTGCATGAGGGCGTTGACCTGTACGCGTACGACAACTGCGCGGAGATCGAGAAGGACACGCCGGCGCGCGCGGGAAAGGACGGCGTCATCATCCGCGCGGACCACGACTACCACGACCTGACGCAGGCGGAGCTCGCCGCCGCCGAAGCGGAGATCGCCGCCGGCCGCGCCAACGCCTTCGAAGTCATCGACCTGTTCCGGGGGCGGCAGGTGTGGGTCGACCACGGCAAGGGCGTCGTCACGCGATACGCGCACCTCGAAGGCATCCCGCCGGAGATCAAGGAAGGTGTCCGGGTCGTGCAGGGGCAGACGGTCGGGCTCATCGGCGACTCGGGCACGCCGGAGTCGCTGTCATCGCCCGACACGGAGGTCCACCTGCACTGGGAACTGCGCGCCGGCGACGGGTTCCTCGGCCAGGGACTGGCGCCTGCCGACGTGCGCGCGCTCTACACGCAGCTGTTTCAGCCGCTGCCATGATGCCGGACAGCGGCACCCCCGTCGACGAGCAGTCGGGCGTCGAGGAGCGTCCGCAGAACCGGCGTGAGTGGTCCGGCTTCCTGCGCAGCCTGGCGGTGCCGGCGCTGATCGTCGCCACCGTCGTCGGCGCGCTGTGGTACATCGACCGGCGCGGCGAAGACGGCGCCGCCGGCGACGGGCGCTACGGCGTCGTGGCGCTGCCGGCGGAACTGAACACGACGGGCAAGTCGCCCGGCACTGACGCCGGCCGCACGCCACCGGACTTCCTGCTGCAGACCGTCGATGGCGGCGAATTGCGATTCAGCGACCTGCGCGGGAAGCCGCTGCTGGTGAACTTCTGGGCGTCCTGGTGCACGCCGTGCCGGCAGGAGATGCCCGACATTGTCCGCGCGGCCAGCGCGTACCGCGCCCGCGGGCTCGTGGTCATCGCGGTGAACCTGCAGGAGGACGACGGCCGGGTGCGCGGCTTTGCCGCCGACTTCGGCATGGACTTCGCCATCCCCATGGACCGCACAGGGCAGGTGGGCGGGGCGTGGCGCATCGGCGGGCCGTTCGAGGGCATCCCGTCGTCGTACTTCATCGACGCCGCTGGCGTCGTGCGCGCGCGCCGTTTCGGGCCAATGACGGCGGAGATGATCGCCGGCGATGTCGCGGCGGTGCTGCAGTGATTATGGAAGTCCGGCCCGCGGGCCGTTGACGCCCGCATGCCGCACGCGCAGGATGCGCTCCGCGCGTTCGGCGTCGGCGCGGTCGGCGCAGGTCACTTTCACGAGGATGCGGCCGCGGTCGGCTGGCTGGAAAGTGAGCTCCCACGCCGCGCCGTTGCGCAGGCCCGTGTAGGCGCCCCACAGCCAGCCCATCAGGTGTGCGAACAGGCCCCACGTCATGGTCCACAGCGCGACGCCCATCCTGTCCGCCGGGCCGGCGCCCGCCCACACGAACAGCAGCCCCACGACGACCCCGGCGGCGGCGCCCCACACGCTCCACCACAGCGCGCGCCAGAAGATGCGGCTCGTCACGCCGGCATCACCGGTGGCGGTGTTGCGCCCGGGCGCGCGCTTCGCGTGCTCCGCGCCCTCGCCGACGAGGGTGATGCGCGACGGGCTGACGCCGTTCATCTGCAGCGCCTCGATGGCGCGGCGGGCGCCCTCCATGTCGGGATACGCCACCAGGACCTCGTTGTCGGACATCTCCATCCTCCCGGCGGCATCCCGCGGGGCCGCCGCGGCGTATCATGTGCGCGTCTCGTGCTATCTCGTCTGTTGTCTGCTGCCGTCTGGTACCCGGGCGGGAGGCTCGCCTCCCCGACGTTAGTGTCGCGCGTTTCCAGCGCCGCCGCATCGGATGAATGGCGCCTCGCGCCTCGGACGAACGGCGGAGCCGCGCTTTCGGCCCGAATCGCGGCGGGCGACAATATGACGATGTCCGCCCGGGGTGTTCCGTGACCACCGCCCGCGCCACCACGCGCCCGCGCGCGTCGTTCGACCCGTTCCAGCCGCTGTGGCGGCTGCTGACGTCGGTGCGGTTCGCCGTGGCATACATCGCCGTGCTCGCTGCGCTCGGCCTGCTTGGCGTGCTCATCCCGCAGGTGCCCGAGGCGATGCGCGGCAATGACGCCGCGGTCGACGCCTGGCTGGACACGCACCGCGGCACCTTCGGCCCGCTGACCGACCCGATGCACCGCGCCGGGCTGTTCTCGATCTTCCAGGCGAAGTGGTTCCTCGCCGCGCTCGGGTTCCTCGTGCTGAACGTCAGCGTGTGCACGTTCAACCGCTGGTCGCCGACGTTCCGCAACGTGTTCCATCCGCCGGAGCGCGTGCCGGATTCGTTCTTCGACCGCGCGCACAACCGCACGGCGCTGGCGCCGGTCGCGCGGGCCGACGCGCTGGCGGCGTTGCGGTCGATGCGGTTCCGCCTGCGCACGCGCGAGGAGGGCGGCGCGACGTACGTCTTCGCTGACCGGTACGGCTGGGCGCAGCTGGCGACGTTCGTGAGCCACCTTGCGCTGATCCTGTTCATCGCCGGCGGGCTCGTCACGAGCCTCACCGGGTTCTCGACGGACGCGTTCGCGGGCGAAGGCACGACGTGGCCAGTATTCGCCGTCAAGGATCCGGGGCAGATGCAGGTGCGCATCGACGACGCCGTGGGCGTGTACGGCGAGAAGGGCAACCCGCTCGACTTCCGCACGCACATGACGATCTTCCGCAACGGCGAGCAGGTGAAGTCCGGCGTCGCAACGGTCAACGACCCGCTCGAGTACAACGGCTACCGCTTCCACCAGGTCGCGTTCCTGGCGAGCGGCGTGGCGCTGCGGATCCGCGAGGTCGCGACGGGCAACACCGTCTTCCACGAGACGTTCGCGCTCGAGGAGACGACCGCCGCGCCCGCTGTCACCATCACCGGCGCGGACGGACAGACGTTGCTCTCCGGCGTCATCACGCCGACGGACTTCCTCGAGGTCGCCAGCGGGACGACCGTGCTCATCCCCGGGCGCGATGGCATCTTCTGGGTCGGCATCACCACGCGCGGCGAGGCGTGGGAGCTCGTGGCGTACGACCCCCGCTCATCGGACAGCACGAAGCAGCTCCGGCTGCTCGAAGGCGAGACGGGCGAGCTCTCGGGCATGCGCGTGACGTTCGACCGCGTGACCGCAGTGCCTTCCGCGCTCGGCCTGGGCATCCCCGGCAGCGCGGACGCGGTGCTCGCGCAGCTCGACGACGCGCCAGGAGGCGGCAAGACACTGACGCTCGTGGCGAGCGATCGCCCGGCGATCACGCTGGCGGAGGGTGAGCCCGTCGTGAGCGGCGCGTACGAGTACACGTTTGAGGGCCCGCGCGAGTTCGCCGGCATCTCGGTGAAGCGCGACCACGGCGCGTGGTTCATCTGGGTGGCCACGGGTATGCTGGTCACCGGCCTTGCGGTAACCTTTTACGTGCCGCGCCGCCGTCTCTGGCTGAAGCTGACGCGCGAGCGCACGCAGGTCGCCGCACTGGCAGAAAAGAGCGGCGGGTTCGAGAAGGACATGCGGATCCTCGCGCAACGGTTGGGCGTCGAGGTGCCGGCGGAGCTCCAGGAGGAGCGATAGTGTCAGTCCTCTGGGCGCTGCTCTCCATCACCATCGACTGGGATCCCACGCTGACGAAGTTCGGCCCGTTCGAGCTCACCTGGCACGGCGTGTTCACCGCCGTCGGCATCGCCGCGGGTGTGTACCTCGGCGCATGGCTCGGGCGCCGGCAGGGGTTCACCGAGGACGACGCGTACAGCATCGCGCTCGTCGGCGTGCCGGCGGGCATCATTGGCGCCCGCGCGATGTACGTGCTGGAGAACCACATCAAGTTCGAGGGCCAGTGGCTCGACGTCCTGCGCATCAACGAGGGCGGCATCACCGTCTACGGCGCGGTCATCGGCGGCGTGCTCGGCGCTGTCGCCTACGGCGCGCTGCGGCGCATGCCCGTCATGCGCGGGCTCGATGTCGCGGGCTTCGGCCTGCTGCTCGGCATGGCGATCGGCCGCATTGGCGACTTCATTAACGGTGAGCACATCGCGAAGGAGTCGGGCCTGCCGTGGGCGGTGAAGTACACGCACCCGAACAGCCCCGGCTTCGACTTCTCGGCGACCTCCAGCGGCGAGTTCATCGCCCGCCACCCGGCAACGACCTACGAGATGATCGGCGACCTGCTGATCATCGGGGTCATGGCGCTGCTGTTCGTGAAGCTGTGGCGCCACCGGCCGGGAATCACGTTCTTCACGGGCGTCGTGCTGTATTCAGCGATGCGATTCGGCGTCAGCTACCTGCGCCTCGACAGCTGCCCGCGTGGTTTCGACTGCCCGGAGTACGTCGTCCGCGACTGGATGACGTTCCCGCAGGTCGTGTCGACGATCACGTTCGGCATCGGCATGCTGGGACTGATCTGGTCGGTATTCCGCGCGCCGCAGGAGGCGCCGTCGTCGCGCGCGCCGGCGACGAGCGCGGCCGGAGCGGCGAAGACGGCGGCGCGCGAGGCGTGAGCGAGGTCACCCTCTACACGCGCAAGATCTGCGGCCTCTGCGACGAGACGCTCGCCGAGTTGCGCGCGCTGCGCAGCGAGCTCGGATTCGACCTCATCGAGCGCGATGTCGATGATGACGATGCCCTGCGCGAGCAGTACAACGACATCGTGCCGGTCGTCGCCGTCCGGGGCGAAGTAGTCGCGCACGCGCCGGTGGACATCGCCGGGCTCCGCGACGCGCTTGCCGCGGCGCTGCGCTAGGCGAACGCCGCGCGCCACCCCTCGAGCGTGTTCGTGGTGATCCGCGCGATGCCTGCGCGGACGAGCTGCTCGACCGCCGCGGCCGACGCCTTGCCGCAGTCGACGGTCCACGCGTTCGCGTCGACGCCGCGCTCGCGCAGGAATGCCGCGACATCGAACCCGTCCCCGAGCATCTGCAGCACGAGCCGGTAGCTCAGGAACTGCTCGCGCGCCATGGGCGCCTGCAGCGCGAGCGCCTCGAACCGCTCGCGGAGGTAGACCGCCGGCTCCTCCGTGCGCCCGATGGCGGTCGGGTGGTCGTCGCGGTAGCCGTACGCGCCCATCGTCCGCGGCAGGAAGAACGGTGTGCCCTCGCTCGCGTGGTCGATGTAGTGCCCGGGGTCGAACCCCAGCGCCAGCGATGGGTCGGCGCGGTGGATCCGCAGCAGGTTCCAGTCCTGTCCGCTCGACACGATGACGCGTTCGCGCACCGGCGCGACGGCTTCGAGCAGGGCGCGGACGCGCTCCGGCGGCAGCGGGCGCCAGTCCTTCAGGTCGAGCTGCAATTCGCTGTCGTGGCGGGCGGCGAGCGCGGCGACTTCGCTCAGCAGCGGCGGTCGCGCGCCGGCGTCGTCGTTGAGCCGGCAGGCGCGGATGTCGTCGGGCGTGGCGCTCCCGATCGGGCCGGCGGCGGTCGTGCTGTGCTCGAGCCGGCGGTCGTGCGTGACGGCGTAGTCGCCGCCCGCGAGCGAGTGGATGTCGATCTCGACCCGCTCGGCGCCGGACTCCAGGCAGCGGGCGATCGCCTCGATGGAGTTCTCGCGGTCGCCGGGCGCCATCACCGCCATGTGGCAGACGAAGCGCGCGTCGCCCGCCGGTGTGGCCACGGTCGAAGGACGCATGCGCGATTATAGCCGCGCCCGCGCGCGTCAACCGGCCGCTGCGGGGGGCGCGGCGGATTCGATACACTGGCCGCGATCACCCCATTCCGCGGAGGGACGAAGATGGTTGCCACGAACGACCACTCCACCAATGGCGCATTGGCGACGGGCACCTGGACGGTGAAGTCGGGCCTGGCGCAGATGCTGAAGGGCGGCGTCATCATGGACGTCGTCACGCCCGAACAGGCGAAGATCGCCGAGGAGGCGGGCGCCTGCGCCGTCATGGCGCTCGAACGCGTGCCGTCGGACATCCGCGCGCACGGCGGCGTGGCGCGCATGTCCGATCCCGACATGATCACCGGGATCATCGAGGCCGTGAGCATCCCCGTGATGGCAAAGGCGCGCATCGGCCACTTCGTCGAGGCGCAGATCCTCGAGGCGCTCGGCGTCGACTACATCGACGAGTCGGAGGTGCTGACGCCGGCCGACGAGGCGCACCACGTGAACAAGCACCCGTTCAGGGTGCCGTTCGTCTGCGGCTGCCGGGACCTCGGCGAGGCGCTGCGGCGGATCGGCGAAGGCGCGGCGATGATCCGCACGAAGGGTGAGGCCGGCACCGGCAACGTCGTCGAAGCGGTGCGGCACATGCGCCAGCTGTGGGACGACATCCGCCGCGTGCAGAGCCTGCCCGAAGACGAGCTGATGGCGGAGGCGAAGAACCTGCAGGCCCCGTACGAGCTCGTGAAGGACGTGCACGCGCTTGGCAAGCTGCCGGTCGTGAACTTCGCCGCCGGCGGCATCGCCACGCCGGCCGACGCCGCGCTGATGATGCACCTGGGCGCGGAGGGCGTGTTCGTCGGCTCCGGCATCTTCAAGTCGGAGGACCCGGAGAAGATGGCGCGGGCGATCGTCAAGGCGACGACGCACTACCGCGACCCGGCGATCCTTGCCGAGGTGAGCCGCGGCACCGGCTCGGCGATGAAGGGCCTGGAGATCGGCGCCATCCCCGAGACGGAGATCCTCGCCAGGCGCGGCTGGTAGCACCGCTGCCGCAACGCCGCGAGCGCCACAGCGCGCGGACGCCCGCGCGACGCTACGGACCGATGCGCGCGGCGCCGCCCATGAACGCGCGCAGCACGTCCGGCACCTCGATCGAGCCGTCGGGTTGCTGGCAGTTCTCCATCAGCGCGATCATCGTGCGCGGCAGCGCGAGGCCGGAGCCGTTGAGCGTGTGCGCGAACTCCGGCTTGCCGCCCGCCTCGCGCCGGAAGCGAATGTTGGCGCGGCGCGCCTGGAAGTCGGTGCAGTTGCTGACCGAGCTGATCTCGAGCCACTCGCCGACGCCCGGCGCCCATGCCTCGATATCGCAGGTGCGCGCCGCGTTGAACCCGAGGTCGCCGGTGCAGATGTCGATGACGCGGTAGCGGAAGCCGAGCGCCCGGCAGACGGCGGTCGCGTCGGCGAGCATCGACTCGAACTCCTCCGGTGAGCGTTCGGGCTCGCAGAACTTGTACATTTCGACCTTGTCGAACTGGTGTCCGCGCTTGATCCCGCGTACGTCGCGCCCCGCGCTCATCTTCTCGCGCCGGAAGCAGGGCGTGTAGGCGACGTAGTGCAGGGGGAGCGCGCCGGGTTCGAGGATTTCGTCGCCGTGCATGTTCGTCAGCGGCACCTCGGCCGTCGGGACGAACCAGTAGTCCTCCTCGGCGTCGCGGTAGAGGTTGTCGCGGAACTTCGGCAGCTGGCCGGAGTGCCACATCGTCTCTTCCTTCACCATCGCCGGCAGGTACATCTCCGTATAGCCGTGCCTGTCGATGTGCAGCGCGAGCATGAACGCGATGAGCGCCCGCTGCAGCCGCGCGCCCTCGCCCTTCAGCACGTAGAAGCGGCTGCCGGAGAGCTTCACTCCCCGGTCGAAGTCGATGATCCCGAGCGACTCGCCGAGTTCCCAGTGCGGCTTGCGCCAGGCGTCGGCGTACTCTTCGCCGTGTTGCTCGCGGATCGTGTTGTCGTCCTCGCCCTCGCCGTACGGCGTGGTGTCCGCCGGGATGTTCGGGATCTCCATCACCAGCGCGTCGAGGCGCTCCTCGATCTCGCGCAACTGCGGCGTGAGCTCGTCGACGCGCGCCGACACGCCCTTCATCTCGTCGATCATTCGCTGCCGCTCGGCGGGCTCCTTCGCCGCGCCGATCTTCTTGCCGGCCGCGTTCTGCTCGGCGCGCAGCGACTCGACCTGCGTGAGCAGGGCACGGCGCTGTTCATCGAGCGCGAGGATCTCGTCGAGCGGGCCCGGCGTCTGGCGGTCGGCGAGCGACTTGCGCACGACATCCGGATGCTCGCGGAGGAACTGCAGGCTCAGCATGCCGCTAGGGTAACGGTGGCGCGCGGCGCGATCCACCGGCCATGGACGCACGGCGGCGTCTGCACGATCTTCGCCGCGGGCGTATGATACGCGGCATGACGTCGCAGCACGCCGGACCTGCTGACGAAGCCGCCGCATTGCGCCTCGAAGCCGAACGCGCCGAAGCCGCCACGCTCTGGCGCGACGCCGCAGGCGCGTACGAGCGCTGCCTCTCGCTCGCCGCGCCGGGCGAAGACGAGGCGGCGCTGCTCACGGCCGCCGGCCGCTGTTACTGGAACATGTCGGAGGCGCGCACCGCGTGGCGCATGCTCCGCCGGGCGATCACGCTCTACCAGCAGCGCGGCGACGCGCTGGGCCAGGCGGGCGCTACGCTCGAGCTCCAGCGCATCTGGGGGCCGCCCGAACGGCAGCGCGAGATGGCGCAATCGGCGCTCGACGCGCTCGGCGCGGGCGACCCGCACATGCAGGCGCTGTTGCTCGTGCGCGTGGCGCGGTTCATGCCAGAAGGCGAGTGGCGCGCGCCGTTCGACCGCGGGATCGGCATCGCGCGGGAGCACGGATTCGAGGATGTGCTCGCCGTCGCTCGCGAGCGCGACGCATGGGTCGCCGGCGACGAAGGCCGCGCAGACGACGCCGTCGCCATCTTCACGGAGATCCACGAGGCGTTCGCGCGCCTGAACATCTACGACGCGGCGGCGAACGCGCTGCGCGGCGCGGGGTACAACGCGCTGACATTCGGGTCGATCGACGGCGGATACGAGCTCGCGCGGCGGGCGTTCGAGTACGCGAGCGGCGTGCACCTCGACTTCCAGGCGCAGCTCGCGCAGATGGACATGGCCGCGGTGCACTTCGCGCGCGGCGACTTCGCGGCGTGCCAGGCGACGCTCGACCTTGTCCCGCACGCGGCGGACTTCCGCGGCGACCTCCATCGCCTGTGGATGGCTGAGCGGCGCGGCGAGGGCGAGGCGGCGCTCCGCCACCTGCCCGACCCGTCGCGCGGCGGAGGCGCGCCGACCGCCATGGGTCAGATCCACGCGGCCGCCGCAGCGGCGCTGCATCACGCCGGGCGGAACGATGCCGCGCGACAGGCGCTGGGCGCGTGGGCGGAGGTGGAGCGGCGCCCGGCCGATGACTACGCCGAGGAGGCGGCGGTGCTCGTCGACTGCCTGCCGGAACTGGGCGACGAGGACCTGCTCCGGCGCGTGCACGGCGGCTTCCATAACGAGACGAATCCGCGCGGGGCGCTCGGGCAATTCACGCCGCTCCAGGGGCGTGCGATCGCGCCGCTGCACGCGGCGGTCGCGCATCGCCTCGGCCTCGAAGACGAGGCGCGCGCCGTCGCCCGGGCGGGCCGCGCGTGGTGCGAGGCCGAGCGTCTCGCGCATGACGCGGCGATCTGCGCGCGCTACGCCGGATAGGCGCTCGCCCCGGCGTCTGGCCGCTGGGAAGCTTCTCTGCTCTAATGCGCGCATGACGACGATGCGCTTCGGTATCCAGACGAGCCTCAACAACGTCGAGTGGCGCGAGATCGAGGACATGTGGAAGTTCCTCGACCGCGAGACGCGCTTCCACAGCGCGTGGACGTTCGACCACTTCGTGCCGCCCGGGCCCGGGCAGGACGTCAACGCCAACTGCTTCGAAGGATGGTCAGCGCTTGCCGCGCTCGCTGCGGTCACGTCCCGGCTGCGCGTCGGCTGCCTCGTGACCGGGGTGACGTACCGCGAGCCGGCGGTGCTGGCGAAGATGGCGGCCACGATCGACCACCTGAGCAACGGGCGCCTCGAATTTGGCATCGGCGCGGCGTGGCACGAGCCCGAGCACCGCATGTACGGCATCCCGTTTCCCGCGGTGAGAGAGCGCCAGGACCGGCTCGAGGAGGCGCTGCAGGTCACCCGCCTGCTGTTTGATGCGACGGGCCCGGTGTCGTTCGACGGCACGTACTACCGCCTGCGCGACGCGGTCTTCGTGCCGCGCACGGTGCAGCGGCCGCGCCCGCCGATCATGGTGGGAGGCGGCGGCGAGCAGCGCACGCTGCGGGCGCTCGCCAAGTACGGCGACGTGATGAACGTGTCCGGCACGCCGGCGATGGTCGCGCGCAAGATCGAGGTGCTCGAGCGCCACTGCCGCGACGCCGGCCGCGACCCGCGCGAGATCGAGCGCACGGTGTTCGGCACGGTGGTCGTCAGCGACAACCAGGGGCTGATCGACCGCCTCGCCGCGATGTTCGGCGCCGGCCTGGGGCTGAAACCGGAGCAGGCGAAGGCAGAGTTGCCCATCGGCGCCCCGGCGCACGTGCGCGAGGTGGTGGAGCGCTACGCCGCGCTCGGCGTGACGCAGATGATCATGATGAGCCAGGGCCCGTGGAAACGGGAGGTCTACCAGCGCATCGATGATGAGGTGGTTGCGGCCTTCACATAGCGAACATAAGCCCAATAACGAGGTAAATACCCGTTGCAACGCCGTCGAGGGGTCTGCTACTGTATGCGGGTCATAAGCAGGTAGTTTCCCGTCCAAGACCGCCGCGGGGCATGAAGCTCCGCTCCGCCCGACGACTAGGAAACGTTCTTTCAGGAGGTCGTCTGGTGGCGTTCACCGACCGAACACTGGCATGCGTCGATTGCGGCTCGGAATTCGTGTTCACCGCATCGGAGCAGGAGTTCCACGCGAGCCGTGGGTTCACGAACGAGCCGAAGCGGTGCCCCGACTGCCGGCGCGCACGGAAGAGCGCGCGCGGCGACAGCGGCGGCGGCTACGGGGGCGGCGGCGGCTACGGTGGTGGCGGCGGTTACTCCTCGGAGCCGCGGCAGATGTACCCGGCGACGTGCGCCAACTGTGGCCGCGAGACCGAGGTGCCGTTCCAGCCGCGCGGCACGCGCCCCGTCTACTGCCGCGACTGCTACCGGACGATGGCTCCGGGTGGCGGCGGCGGGCCGCGCCGCTAGCCAGCGCGACGGCAATCGAATAGCACGACAGGGACACGCAGCGCGTGTCCCTGTTTGTTTCGGAGCTGGGAGGTGCGCCAGTCCGGGGAGCGCCGGGCGGCATCGCGCGGGTCACTCACGGCCGGCGAAGAACTCCCACATCAGGTCTGTCGCGCTGATCTCCTGCGTGGTCGCGCCGAGCCGGGCGACGTCGACCGCGCCGGGCCACGTGTGACCGCCGCCGTAGATGATGTACAGCACGACCGCCGCATCGACCTCGCGGCACTCGCTGTACGCCACGGCGCGCACGTGCTCCGTCACCTGCGAATGCGGCGGTTCGAGGTTGCACCCCCCGTGGCGCGCCCAGTTCTTTGCCGCTTCCTCCGCCGCCGGCACAGGCAGCTGCATCCCGCAGGCCGATGTGCCGCCTTCGAACGGCACGCACGGATCGTCCGTGCCCTGGAACGCGACGACCGGTACGGCGCGCGGTGCTTCGCAGCGAGCCGGGTACACGGTTGCCGCGACCATCGCAATCGCGCGGATGCGGTCCGGCAGGTCGCACGCGAGCCGCGCCGAGAACGCCGCGCCGTTCGAGATGCCGGTCGCGAAGATGCGCGCGGCGTCGACGCACAGGGTCGTCTCGAGGTCTGCGATGAGCTCGCGCACGAACACGATGTCGGCGCTGCCCGGGAAGAAGTTCCAGCGGCGCGGCTCGCCCGTGCCATCGGGCGTGACGACGATGAAGCCGGCGCGATCGGCCTTTGCCGGCAGGCCGGAGTACGCCGCCTGCTGCCGCGCGTTTGAGCCAAACCCGTGGAAGTTGAGCACCAGCGGCATCCGCCGTGCGCCGTCGTACGCGGGCGGCAGGTGCAGGATGTACCTGCGGTCCTCGCCGCCCGACGCAAGCGCGTGGTCGCTGTCGCCGGCGGGCGGCGGTGATGGCGCGGGCGCGCACGCGGCATGCGCCTGCGCGGCGGGCGGCGTAGAAGGCGCGCCGTCGGCGGCGGCGGCGGGTGTGGCAACGTGCGATGCGCTCGCCGGCACGGTCGCGGGCGCCTCGGGCGCGCCGGCGCGTGATGCGCACGCCGGCGCCACCAGCGCCAGCGCGACCGCGACGATCGTGAACGCACGGAACGTCATCACGTCCAGAGGTCGGGGTAGCGGTCCCGGTGGCGCGCGCGCAGGCCCTCGAACAGGCGGCGGTACGAAGGCGTCGTCAGGTCGGGCGTGGTCATGATGACAGCGTCCTCCTGGTTGTCGGTGTAGTAGCGCACGCGCAGGCCGACGCGGTCGAAGCCGTACTTGATGTACAGGTCCTGCGCGGCGGTGTTGCTCTTGCGCACCTCGAGCGTCACCACCTCCTGGTCGCTGTCCACCGCCAGCTCGATGCAGGCGATGAGAAGCCGCTCGCCGATGCCCATGCGCCGAACGCGCTCGCGGACCGCGACCGTGACGATGTGCGCCTCGCCGACCATCAGCCAGATGCCGAGGAAGCCGAGCACGTGCTCGCCGCGCTCCTCGGCAGGCGTGACGATCCGCCGCAGCGCATTCCAGAATCCGCCGCCTGCGTCGGCGCCGTCCGGCGGCTCGCCGCCGTCCTCGACGAGCACGAGGTAGCGCGCGGCCCGGTTCTGCAGCTCGCGCTTGTATGCGGTCTGGGGCCACATCGTGGGGAAGGACTCCCGCTCAATGTCCATGACCTGCGGGATGTCCTCGGCGTGCATCGGCCGGAGATGTGTGCGAAGGAGTGTGCGCATGCGCCGCCCTTCATCCTGCGCCCGATGTTCCACTATACATCGGCGGCCCGAGCGCGATGGTTGACGGCGCGTTAGTCCGGCAGCGAGTGGGGGCCGGCGCCCGCGTAGAGCTCGCGGTAGCGCGCGTAGTTCTCGACGACGAGCCGCACGTACAGCCGCGTCTCGTCGAACTCGAGGTCCTCGACGAACCGGTCGATGTCGTCGCCTGTGAGCTCGATCGCGTTCAGGGCGGCGCCGGGCCCGCCGTTGTACGCCGCGAGCGCGTGGTAGATGTTGCCGTCGAACTCGGCGAGCTGCCCGGCGATGTAATGCGCGCCGAAGCGCAGACTCAGCGCCGGCCGGTACAGGTCGCGCATCTCGAAGTCGGCGATGCCGAGCTCGCCGGCGATGGCGCGGCCTGTCGGCTCGATGACCTGCGTCAGCCCGAGCGCGCCGGCGTGCGAGCCGGCGAGCGGGTCGTAGAACGACTCCTGCCGCATCAACGCCAGCAACAGCAGCGGATCCATGTCCTCATCGGCGGCGGCGCGCTGTGTGAGATCGCCGAACGCCGGCGGGTACGCCAGGCGCAGCAACTCCGGGTGCGGGGCGCGGTAGCCCGGCGCCGAGCGGTAGAGCGTGCGCGCGGCTCGCGCGGCGAGCGCGGTGCGCCCTTCATCGTGGAACCGGCGCAGCATGCGGTACAGCCCGATGACATCCTCGCCGCCATTGTCGGTGATCATCGACTGGTACACGCCCATGGACTCGGCATGCATGCCCGCTTGTTCGAGCGCGGCGCCGACCGGCCAACGCGCGTCGTTTTCGAGCGGCGGCGCCGA
Organism: Dehalococcoidia bacterium; assembly: GCA_021462855.1. Lineage (GTDB taxonomy): Bacteria > Chloroflexota > Dehalococcoidia > DSTF01 > JACRBR01 > DTUCFX13. The sequence continues at coordinate 35,929 of JAJTXQ010000041.1, forward strand.
CGTCTCGGGGTCGACGCCGCGCTGCTCCGTGACCCACCGGGCGATCGCCGCCCAGTCCGGCACGCGCGGCGCAAGATCGGGTTCGCCGGCGTCGCCTCCGTCGTGCCCGAGGATCGCCGCCGCGCGGATCGCGTAGAACTCGTCCGGGAACTCGGCGATCACGCGGGAAAATGCGAAGCTCGCCTCGCCGGCGCGGCCAGCCGCCTGCAGCGCGCGTCCCTGCCAGAACAGCGCGCGGACCCGCTCGTCATCGGGCGCTTCGCTGCCGGCGACGGCGCCCCATGCGAACGATGCGCCTTCGTGGTTGCCCGCGCGGTGCAGCACCATCCCCTGCTGGAACCGCGCTTCGGGCGCGCGTGACGATGCGGCGTAGTCCGTGGCGAGCTGCGCGAATGTCGCGCCTGCCTCGTCGAAGCGGCCGGCGGCGGCGAGGAGACGCCCGCGCCACCACAGCGCGTCATCGGCAAGCGGGCCGGCGGGGGCGAGCGCGGCGGCGCGGGCGTAGGTGTCGATGGCGGTGGCGTTGTCGCCCGTCCGTTCGTCGAGCGCGCCGAGGTAGTACGTCGCGGAGCCGGCGTTGTCGCCGGCGGCCGCCGCGCGCTCGAACGCGGCGCGCGCCTCGTCGTTGCGGAAGGCGCGGTAGTGCACCACGCCGCGCGTGTAGTCGCTGACGGGCACAGACGCGTCGTCGAGCGCGGCGAGCAGCGTCGTGGCATCACCGCTCGCGGGGTAGCGGGCGACCGCCGTGGCGTAATCCTGCACCCACGCCGCGTCGCCGATCCGCCGCCGTATCGCGCCCGCGCGCGCGAGCGCTGCCGCGCCGTCGCCACCGTTCGGTTCGACGCGCGCGTACCACGCGAGGGCCGCGCTATCAGCGCCGGCATCTTCGAACGCGCGCGCGAGGCGGTACGCGACGGTGCCTTTGTCCTCGGGCAGGGGCGTGGCGAACACCGCCTCGCCGGCGATGCGCGCCTCGTCGAAGCGGCCGAGCGCTGCGAGCAGCGGCGCGCGCTCAGCCTGGGCGTACGGCGTCAGCGTACCGGCGGCGGCGACATACCGGTCGAGGCTGTCGAGCGCGCCGGCGTTGTCGCCGGCCGCCGCCAGCGCGCGCCCGAGCGCGAACCGCAGCGTCGACGCGTCGGAGGGCGGCGCCGCGCCATCGAACGCCGCCGCCAGCGCGGAGCGCGCCTCGTCTTCGCGGCCGTGGCGGGCGAGTGCGCGGGCCTGCCCGAGCAGCGCGTCCTCCCGCGCTGCGCCGTTGGATGCGGCGGCCACGTCGCCGTACGTCACCGCCGCGCGGTCGAACTCGCCCTCGTACTCCAGGCGGGCCGCGCCCGCCAGCGTCGGCGGCGCCTCGGTCGGCGTCGGCGCGACCGTGGGCAGCGGCGATGGGGGCGTCGGCGTGGCGCGGGCCGGCGCGCCGTCGCCGTCACAACCGGCAGCGGCAAGGCCGATGATCAATGCGGCGACAAGCGGCGGAATGCGCGCCGGGGCGCGCGCTGCGGCCATCGTGCGAAGCTGAGACATGGGGTTACACCCGGGTGGCCGGCGTTTTGACAGGGGTTCGAATCGAATGGTAGCCTCGGATCACGGGCCCTCACAACCCGATCAGCCATGAACCTCATGCGGCTTACGCTGATTGATGCCGGCGGCGGAGTCAGCTTCGTCGCCCACGGCGAGGCGCTCCCGGCGCTGCTGCGCGCCTGCGCGACCAGCCCCGGCACGATCGACGAGCTGCTCGAACGCACGGAGCCGTACTACCAGGGGCTCCGGGAGCGCATCGAAAACGGGCTGGCGATGTTCGACGAGCGCAACGCGCCCGGACATTACGAAACCATCCACGGCGCGCTCGACGCCGCCCGGCCGGAGGAGTCGCCGCTGTTCCGCATCGTCGACGAGGTGACGCGCGAGGCGTCGCTGCGGCCGGTGAAGGCGGGCGCGATCGTCATCAACCTCATCGACCGGCGGATCATCCAGCTCCAGAACGGGTACCAGGAGATCACGCGCAACGGCCGCGGCCGCGTCTTCGACGGCGAGCGCATGACGGAGCGCACGTTCGTCTACCGGCTCCCGAAGGACTGGGCGCTCGTCCCCTGACGCGCGGGTGATCCCGTATCCTGCCCGCATGGAGCAGCCTGCCGAGCGCTGGCACGGCCGCCCGGTCTGGGCGGAGATCGACCTCGACGCGCTGGCGCACAACGTGCGCACGCTCGCCGGCCGCGCGGCTCCGGCGCGGCTCTACGCCATCGTCAAGGCGAACGCGTACGGGCACGGAGCCGTGGCTGTCGGGCGGGCGGCGCTGCAGGCGGGCGCGTCCGGCCTGGGCGTGGTCTGCGTCGACGAGGCGGAAGAGCTGCGCCGTGCCGGCATCGATGCGCCGCTGCTCGTCGTCGGCTACACCGGCGCCGGGGAGGCGGAGCGCGTCGTCGAGCTGGGCCTGACGCCGACCGTGACATCGATGCAGACGGCGCTCGCGCTGTCGCGCTTCGCGGCGGAACGCGACGTCGTCCAGCCGATCCACGTGGAGCTGGAGAGCGGGCTGAACCGCCACGGGCTCGAGCTCGACGCGCTCGTCGCCTTCGCGGAGGCCGCGCGCGCGCTCCCGCACATCGAGGTCGAGGGGCTGTACACGCACTTCGCGGCCGCGGAGGAAGGCGATCAGACGTTCACGCGCGCCCAGTACGACGCGTTGCGTTCGGCCGCCGAGCGGCTGCCGTGGATCGCGCTGCGTCACTGCTCGGCGACGGCGAGCCTGCTCGCCACCCCGGACCTGCGGCTCGATGCCGTCCGGGCGGGGATCGGCATCTACGGCTACCACCCGGCGCCGGGCTGCGGCGAGGACGTGGCGTTGCGGCGCGTGTTGTCGCTGAAGTCGCGCGTCGCGCGGGTGCTGCGCGTGGAGCCGGGCGCGACGGTCGGCTACGGCCGCACCTGGCGCGCCGGGGCGCCGGCGACGATCGCGCTCATCATGTGCGGTTACGCCGACGGGCTGCGCCGCGCGCTCTCGAACCGCGCGAGTGTGCTCATCCGCGGCCAGCGCGCGCCGATCGCCGGGCGCATCGCGATGGATATGTGCATGGCCGACGTGACGGCGATCGCCGGCGTTGCGCCGGACGACGAGGCCGTTATCATTGGCGCGCAGGGCGGCGAGGCAGTCGATGCCGACGAGCTGGCAGGCCTGGCGGACACGATCTCGTGGGAGATCCTCGCCGGGATCAGCGCCCGCGTGCCGCGCGTGTACCTCCGCGGCGGCGAGCCGGTCGCCGCGACGACGCTCAACGAACGCACGCCGGTCCCGCTCGGCGAGCCATCACGCAGGTAGGTGAGACCGATGCCATCGCAGACGCCGAACGTGTTTACGTTTCCCCGCAACGAGCCGGGGACGCAGGGCCACCTCGACCTCGTCGAGCCGCTGCGGGCGATGCCGCACGCGCTGGTCGACCTGCTGCGCGGGATCGGCGAAGCGGAGGAACTGCGCCGTCCGGCGGACGGCGGCTGGGGCATCCGCGAGATCGTCGGGCACCTGCGCGACGCGGCGGAGGTGTACCACAAGCGCCTGTACATGATGTCGACGCAAGCCGACCCCGTGCTCGAGCCGTACGACCCCGACGCCTTCGCGAAGGACCACGACTACCTCGGCCGCACGCTCGAGGAGATGATCGGCGCGCTGCGGGAGTTCCGTGCGGATACGGTCGCGCTGCTGACATCGCTCGTCAACTGGAACTGGGCGCGCAGCGGACAGCACCTGGAGCGCGGCCGCGTGAGCATCCGCCAGCTCGTCGAGCACATGATCGAGCACGAGCACGAACACCTGGAGGACATCCGCCGCCTGCGGGCTTCGGCGTAGCCTACCGCCGGATCTCTCCCAGCTGGTGGAGCCACGCGCGCGCGTAGCCCTCGCCGATGTCGAGGAAGGCGAGCGTGCCGGGGCGGCGCGTGAGGTTGCGCGGGTATGTCGGACTGCCGGGATTGATCATCAGCACGCCGCGCACCTCGACGATCTCTTCGACGTGCGTGTCGCCGTGCACGAACACGTCTACCGGCCCGCCAAAGTAGTGCTCCATGATCGTCTCGAGCGTGCGATGCGGCGGCCACTCCGGCAGGGTCGCGTCGTGCACCATGCCGACGCGCGCGCCGTGCGCCTCGACGATCTGCACGGGTTGCAGGCGGGCGTCGGGCGGGCACACGGGGCGCCCGCCGCCGCCGTCATCGCCGTTGCCGCGGACGCCGAGCACGGGCGCGGCGCAACGCTGCTCGAGCCAGTCGAGCACGTCGAGCGTGTGCAGGTCGCCGGCATGCAGGATCAGGTCGACGCCGCGCAGCGCGTCGTACGCCTCGTCCCACAGCGGACCGGCCTCCGGGTAGTGCGTGTCGCCAATGATGCCGATGCGCATGTCTCGAAAAACGCGAAGCCCCCGCGGCGACGGGGGCCGGGCGCAGCGCCTGTGGCCGCTACGCCGACTTCGTCTGGCTGCGCAGGCAGCGCGTGCAGATCCTCACGCGCACCGGCTCGCTGCCGACGTAGACGACCTGCTTGTGCAGGTTCGCCTTGAACGTTCGATTCGTCTTTGGCGCTTTGCGGACCCAACGGCCCGAGTGCTGGTGGCGGATGTTGCGTCCGAAGGTCGTGCCCTTGCCGCACACGGCGCAGATGCCTGGCATGTTCGTCCTCTATGGCCCGCAGGCCTCGTGATAGAATCGGAAATCACGGAACTGTAACATGCAGTCCGAAATCGAGGCAAACGGGGGCAGATTGCGCGAACCCCGCTCCGCCGCTCGCACGGGGCGAGCCGATCCCGCCGGCGCGCTCGATGCCGCGGCGCTGCTCGATGCGTTCGCCGGTGGCGCCGAGGCGCTGCGCCAGCAGGCCGACGCCCTCAACGCCATCAACGTCTTTCCCGTGCCCGACGGCGATACCGGCACGAACATGTCGATGACGATGCGCGCGTGCGTCGACGCGATCGCCCGCGCGCCGGCCGCCGGCGCGGCAGCGCTGCTTGGCGCGGCGGCGCGGGGCGCGCTCATGGGCGCGAAGGGCAACTCCGGCGTCATCCTGTCGCAGATCCTCGGCGGGGTGGCGGCAGGGGCGCCGGCAGCCGTCGATGGCGCGGCGCTGGCCGCCGGACTGGCGCGCGGCCGCGATGCGGCGTACCGGGTCGTCTCGGCGCCGCGCGAAGGCACGATCCTGACCGCCATCAGCGCCGCAGCCGATGCCGCAGCACGCGCGGACGGCGATGCGGTCGCCACGCTCGCCGCCGCGGCAGCAGGAGCGGCCGAAGCGACGGCGCGTACGCCGGATCTCCTGCCCGTGCTGAAGGAAGCCGGCGTCGTCGATGCGGGCGCGCAAGGCCTCGCCGTGCTGCTCGATGGCATGGTGCGCGCGCTCCGCGGCGAGGAGCAGGCGGCCGGCGCCGACTTCGGCGCGATCGACCCGGCGTGGCTCGGCGCGACGCAGCAACTGCACGCGCACGAGGGCGCGCAGGCCGGGTTCTGCACGGAGTTCGTGGTCGAAGGCCATGCGCTCGACGCCGGCGCGGTGCGCGCGCGCATGCAGCAATCCGGCGAGAGCGTGCTGGTCGTCGGCGGGGAGCGCGTGCTGCGTGTGCACCTGCACACGCACGAGCCGCAGGTCGCGATCGCCTGGGCGCGCACGCTCGGCGCCGTCTCGCACGAGAAGGTCGATGACATGGAGGCGCAGTTCCGCGCGCTGGCGGCGCGGCGCGCGCCCGCGGCTGGCCCGCGCGCGGGCCTCGCCGTCGTCGCCGTCGGCGCGGGCGCCGGGATCGAAGCGCTGTTCGCATCGATGGGCGCGACGGTCGTCCGCGGCGGCCAGACGATGAACCCGAGCATTGGTGAGATCCGCGCGGCGATCGACGCGACCGGCGCGGCTGACGTCATCGTGCTGCCGAACAACAAGAACATCGTGCTCGCAGCGCGGCAGGCGGCGGCCGGCGCCCCGGCGCGCGTCCACGTTGTCGCAACGACGAGCGTCCCGCAGGGCGTCGCCGCGCTCGTCGCGCTCAACACCGAGTCGCCGTACGACGAGAACGTCGCGGCGATGGATGCGGCGTCCGCCGGCGTGCGCACCGGCGAGGTCACGCTCGCCGCGCGGCCGACGACGGTCCACGGACTGAAGGTGCGCCAGGGCCAGCCCATCGGCCTTGTCGACGGCGACCTCGTCGTCGCCGAGGACACGGTCGATGCCGCCGTCCGCGCCTGCGTTGCGCGCATGGCGGAGGGTCGCGACGGCGCGCTCGTCACGCTGTACGCCGGCGAGGGCATCGCGCGCGCGGGCGCCGACGCGCTTGCGGCGTCGCTGGCCGGCGAGCTCGGCGTCGAAGTGGAGGTGGTCGAAGGCGGCCAGCCGCACTACCCGTACCTGGTCGGGGTGGAATGATGGCCGTCCGCATCGTCACGGACAGCACGTGCGACATCCCGCACGAGATCGCGGCGGAGCTGAACATCACGGTCGTGCCGCTGACGATCAACTTCGGCACGCAGTCGTACCGCGATGGCATTGACCTGGGCGCCGACGAGTTCTACGAGCGGCTGGCGCAGGCAAAGGAGCTGCCGACCACGTCGCAGCCGCCGCCGGCGTTGTTCGAGCACGCGTACCGCCACCTGGTGACGCAGGGCGACGTGGTGTCGATCCACCTCTCGCACAAGTTCAGCGGCACGGTCGAGACGGCGCGCAGCGCCGCGCGCGGCGTGGCGCCCGAGCAGATCACGGTCGTCGACAGCGGCTCCGCCTCGATGGGGCTCGGGCTGTGTGTGATCGCGGCGGCGCGTGTCGCCCGCGATGGCGGGGACCGCGACGCCTGCGTCGCGGCGGCGGAGCACGTCGCGCAGCGCCTGCGTATCGCCGTGGCGTTCGAGACGCTGGAGTACCTGCGTCGCGGGGGACGCATCGGCCGGGGGCGCGCGTTCCTCGGCGGGCTGTTGCGGCTGAAGCCGATCATGACGATCAAAGACGGCGAGACGCATCCGGTGACGCGCGCCCGCTCCCGCGCAAGGGCGATCGACGAGCTGTTCGCGCTGTGCACGCGCCACCAGGACGTCACCGACGTCGTCGTGCTGCACACGACGACGCCCGGCGACGCGGAGCAGCTCGCGCAGCGCGCTCGAGAGGCGGCGCCGGCCGCGCGCGTGTACGTCGGGCGGTTCGGCGCGTCGCTTGGCGTGCACGGCGGGCCGGGCATGCTCGGCATCGCCATCGTTGGCGACGAGGCGCCCGACGCGAGCGCGTGACGTTCGGCGGCGCGATTTCCGCCGAACGGCCCCCCGCGCCGCTTGCTAGAGTGGATCTGCGATGGTGACGAGCGGCGGGGACGCGCCCGACTTCACGCTGCCGGGGCTGGATGGCCTGGACTACGCGCTGCACGAGGCGCGCGGCAAGGGACCGGTGTTGCTGGCGATCTGGCAGGCCGGATGCGGCACGTGCCGGCTCGCGGCGCCGTACCTCAACCGCCTGCACGGCGCGTACGAGAACCTGGGCTGGTCGTTCTGGGCGATCGCGCAGGACGGCGCCGAGCGGGCGCGCGAGTTCGTGCGCGCGCATGACTTCCGGCCCACGGTGCTGATCGATGCGCCGGCGCTCGCCGTATCGGACGCCTACGACCCGGACGCAACGCCGACGCTCTACCTCATCGAGCCGGGGCAGGGCGTGACGGTCGAAAGCGGCGGATTTGACAAGGAAGCGCTGAACGAGATCTCGCGCCGCATCGCAGCGTATTCCGGGGCGGAGTACGTGGAGATCGCGCCGGCGGACGACGGCAATCCGCCCTACAAACCGGGTTGAGGCCCGCTGCACCGGTAGGCCGTGTGCCTGCGCGCTTCCTTGACGGCCTCCAGCGCCGCCGCGCGAAGTAGACGTAATGATTGACAGATGCGCCGGAAACAAAGACAATCGCCGGCACATTACTCCATGCAGAGGAGCGCCCCGCCAGAGGTGATGCCATGCGGGAGTTGAAGCTGGGCCTCGCGCTCGGCGCAGGAGGCACGAAGGGAGCCGCGCACGTCGGGGTGATGCGCGTGCTCGACGAGGCGGGGATCCGTGTCGACGCGGTCGCCGGCACGAGCATCGGCTCGCTGTACGGCGGGGCGTACGCCGTCGGACGGTCGTCCGAGGAGATGGAGGACGGCATCCGCACCTGCCCGCCGCAGGACGTGATCAACTTCTTCCGCCATCGCCTGAAGATCCGCCACAACAACCGCCTGGCGCGCCGCTTCTACGAGGCGCTGGCCGGCCACCGCATCGAAGACCTGCCGATCAAGTACGCGGCGACGGCGTCCGACATCGTCGAGAAGTCGCACGTGTTCCTCGACCGCGGCCCCCTCATCGACGCGATCGAGGCCAGCATCGCGATCCCCGTGATCGCGCGGCCGGTCGCGCACCAGGGGCGCTGGCTGCTCGATGGCGGCTTCTGGGACAGCGCGCCGGTCGACGCCTGCATGGCGCTCGGCGCCGATGTCGTCGTCTCGGTGGAGCTCGGGAACCCGGTGACGCTTCCGGAGCGGATCCACCGGCCGGCCGCGTGGCTGGCGCGGCGGCTCGACTTCGTGGGGCTGCGGCACGCGCTCGCGGGCATCCCGTTCACCATCCACGCGACGACGCAGTTGCACGAGCGCGGGCGCGCGGCGCACGTCGTCATCCGGCCCTCGCTGAAGGGCGGCGGCGCTTCGCCGTTCCAGATGGTCAGCTGCCTCGATGCGGGGATGGCCAGCGCCCGGGAGGCGCTGCCGGCGATCCGCGCGCTGCTCGCCGGCGAAGCGCCGGCCGCCGTCGCCGGGGAGTACGTCGCCACGCCGCGCCTCGCGCTCGAACCGGGTACATAGCCCGTAGGGGTGAAATTGACGTCAATTCGGGGCGTTCGGCCTGTAACAACCGGCCGGGCGCTGCGTTAGGGTCTTTGGCGCTTCGCACCACGAGCCCCCGGCGGGATCCGTGGGAGTGGGTGCAAGCACCGCGACAGATTCCCGGATGCCCGCCGATTCTGGAACTGACGAAGGCTTTGACATGACGAAGAACACGGCCGCCATCACGAATATCGAAGACGCCGCCGCCGCACGCTGGCTCACCAGGACGCTCAAGCCGGCGCGCGTCCACATCCTGGGCACGCCCACCGACGAGGCGATCGCCCGCATGCGCCTGCGGATCTTCGGCGAGGTGCCGGCGCGCAAGCCGCGCAAGATCATCGCCGCGTAACGGCAACGACCCGGTAACGCGCGAGCGCCCGCCCATTGGCGGGCGTTTCGTTGTCTGTCGCGGTTGCCCGTGCCGATGCGGAGGCGCCGGTATACTCCGGCATCCCGCACAGCCGAACGCCGGAGCGCCGTGTGAAGCTCGAGACCTGGGAGAAGAACCTCTACGCCGTCTGGGTCTCCCAGTTCCTCGCGCTCATGGGCGCCAACCTGGTCTTCCCGTTCATCCCGTTCTTCGTGCAGGACCTCGGCATCGAGTCCGACTCGGATGCGGCGCTGTGGTCGGGCGTCCTCGCCACGGCCACCGGCGTGATGCTGTTCATCTCGTCGCCGCTGTGGGGGTCGCTGGCCGACCGCTTCGGCCGCAAGACGATGCTGCTGCGGGCGTACGCCGGCGCGACGGTGACGATCACGCTGCAGGCGGCGGTGACGAGCGTCTGGCAGCTGCTGGTGCTGCGGGGGTTGCAGGGCGCGTTCGTCGGCACGATCCCGGCGGCGACGGCGCTGGTCGCGGGCGGCACGCCGGCGCGGCGGATGGCGTACGCGCTCGGCCTGGTGCAGATGGCGGTGTTCACCTCGCAGACCGTTGGTCCGGTCGTCGGCGGGCTGATGGCCCAGGCCGTCGGGTTTCGCACGACGTTCGCGCTCGGCGGGCTGGCGTACGTGGTCTCGTTCGTCGTCTGCCTGGTGTTCGTGAAGGAGGACTTCCAGCGGCCGCTGCCGGGCGCGGAACGCCCTTCGTACGTCGAGAACCTGCGCGCCGTGATGCGCGTCCCGACGATGCTGCTGCTGATCACGGTGATGTTCCTCGTGTCGTCGGCGGCGGTGTTCGTGCGGCCCGTGGTCCCGCTGGTGGTCGAGGGGTTCACCGACGCCAGCGTGGAGACGAAGTCCGGCTTTGTCTTCGCCGCGGTCGCGCTCACGAGCGCCATCGCTGCAGTGGCCTCCAGCCGTATTGCCGCGCGCACGGGCTATCGCAACATGCTCGTCGTCGCCACGCTCGGCGCGGGCATTGCGTACATCCCGGTGGGCGTCGCCAACAGCATGCTGCCGTTGATGGTGCTGATGGCGCTCGTCGGCGTATTCAGCGGCGCGATGATCCCGATGGTGAACGCGCTGATCGGGGCCAGCGCGCCCGATGGCAAGCACGGTTCGGCATTCGGGCTCGTCGGCAGCGCGCAAGCACTGAGCTTCGCCATCGCGCCGCTGCTTGGCGGGCTGACGGCGCAGCGGCTGGGCATCCACGCCGGCTTCCCGATCATCGGCGCGATGCTCGTCGCGGTGTCGGTGCTGGCATGGCTGACCGTGCGCGAACCCGCGTCGATGCGCGAAGAGGCGCGCGAGCCGGAGGCGGCGCCGGCGTAAACCCGCGCGCGCTGCTTGGTATCCTTCGGATCCACGCACAAGAAGAGGAGACCACATTGAGCAAGCTCGCAGACAAGATCCGCAAAGCCGCGCGCGGCGAGCCACAGCCGCTCGGCTTCGTCGCCGCGCGGTCGCAGGCGACGGCGACGATGGTGCTGGCCGGCATCGCGAAGAACGCGGGCGATGCCGCCGAGCTCGCCCGACGCGGCGCCGATACCGTGATCGTGAGCTCGCCCAAACCCGCGGACGGCAAGCAGGGCGACGTGGCCTGCGGCGCGCACATCGCCGGCGATGACGACGCGAAGGCGTATCGCGAGGGTGGCTTCGACTTCGTCGTGTTCGACCCGGACCGCACATCGTCGACAGCCGTCCTGGAAGAGGAGATCGGCTATGTCCTCTCGCTCCCGAAGGATGTGACCGATGTCGAACTGCGCGCGATCGAGGGCTTTCGGCTCGACGCGATCGATGTCGGCGCGGTGGAGCGATCGCTCACGGTGCGGCGGCAGATCGACCTGCGGCGCGTCTTCGCGCTGGCGCACAAGCCGCTGATGGCGCGCGTGGCGGCGGACATCGACGTTCGCGCGCTGCAGGCGCTTCGCGACACGAACGTGCTGGTGGTGGCGGTCGAAGGGGCGGACAACGTCGAGCGGCTGCGGAAGACGATCGACGCGTTGCCGCCGCGCAGCAAGCGCCGCGAGGACGGCGACCGCCCTGCGCCGCTCGTGCCCGCCGCCGCATCGGCCGGCGATGCGGATGACGACGACGACGATTAGATCCGGGCGGCGATCCTGCAAGGCGCGTGCAATCCGTCACGCGTGACCGTTTGCCGCAAGCTTGACGCGCGCCGGCGTAGGATGCCCCTGACGGTCCGGATCGCAGCGGCTCCCCCCTGCATCCACCGAGAAGCGAAGCGCGCAGCAATGCGCGCTTCGTCTCGTACCGGCCGCGGCGGGTCGGCGGCGGCGCGTCGCAGCGCGCCCGGGACGGCTGTCAACGCATCTACCGGCGCGCCGGCGCGATCGCCCATACTGAAGGTCATGCCTGTTTCGGGCTGAGGGAAACGGAGAAGCATGGCCGAGCCACGCTATGTCCCGCGTTCGATCTCCGCCGGCGTGATCCTCGTCGATCCGCACGGCCGCGTGCTGATGCAGTTGCGGGACGATGACCCGCGCATCATGTACCCGGGGCACTGGGGCCTCACCGGCGGCGCCGCCGACAAGGACGAGCCGCCCGAGGACACCGCCCGCCGCGAGGTGCGCGAGGAGACGGGCATCGACTTGGAGCACTTCGAGCCGTTCCGCGCGTATTACTTCGCCGGCGCGCCCGCAGCGAAGCCATCGTCGCGGGCGCGAGCGGAGTACGAACTCTACATCTATCACGCCGCCTGCACGACGCCGCTCGAAGACATGATCTGCGGCGAGGGCCGCGAGCTGCGCTTCCTCGCGCCGGAGGAGATCGGCGCGCTCGACATCGCCTACAACCACCGCGAGGTGCTGGCGGAGTTCTTCGCGTCGCCGGCGTACCGGCTCTACGTGAGCGGCGTGCCGTTCGAGGACGGCGGAGGGTCGCACATCGACCCGCGCGACCGCTTTCTCGCCGACCTCGACGCCGGTGCGCCGTGGTTCGAGGCGCTGATGAGCGCGATCGCCACGTGGGAGCGTGCCGAAGAGCGCGCCGGCGACCGCGAGTACCGCTACCTCGTCGGCGGCGAGGCGTTCGACTGGCTGTTGCTCGCCGAGCGGCTCGCCGGCGACCCGGCCGCGCGCGTCGACCGGTCGGAGGTGGAGCGGCTGTTGTTCCACGGCATCGCGCCGGACGGCGACGGGCGGCCGATCGAGGACGCGCGCCTGCGCGAGCTGATCGGCGAGGCGAAGCACCGCGCGCACCTCAACTACGTCTACGGCGTGACGGTCGAGGAGGCGCTGCAGTACGCCGTCGAACTCGAGGTGGCGAAGGAGCGCAGCGCCGTGTCGATCCGCGATCCGCGCGCCGACCCGGAGCTCGCCGATCCCGTGTTCGAGCGCATCTACGGCAAGGCGCGCGTGTCGCTGCTCGGCGAGTTCCGCGAGGAGCGCGGGTTGGCACACGCGGCAGCGGTCACGCTCGGCGAGTTGCGCGAGTTCACGTACTGGCTGTTCAAGTACCGCGTGAAGCACAGCGAGCCGGCGCGCGTCGCCTCCGACACGCGCAAGGCGCTGGCGCAGCTGTCGGCGATCGAGGATGCCGTGCGCCGGGCGCGCGCCCGCGCCGACGCCGATCGCGCACCCGCCGCCGTCCCGCAATGACGCGGCCGCGATGACACCGCGCCCGCGCGTCTTCGTCACGCGCACGCTGCCGGGCGACGCCGTCGACGAGCTCGCGCGGCACGCGGAGGCCGAAGTATGGCCGGGCGGCCTGCCGCCGCCGTACGACGCGCTCGCATCGCACGTGGCCGGCGCCGATGCGGTCATCTGCCTGCTCACCGACCGCATCGATGCCGCGCTGATCGCCGGCGCGCCGCGCCTGCGCGCGATCAGCAACGTCGCCGTCGGCTACGACAACATCGATGTCGCGGCCGCGACGGCGCGCGGCATCCCCGTCGGCAACACGCCGGGCGTGCTGACCGAGGCGACGGCGGACCTGGCGTTCGCGCTGATCCTGGCGGCCGCGCGCCGGATCAGCGAGGCGGAGCGATACGTGCGTGACGGCCGCTGGCGCACGTGGGATCCGAACCTGCTCCTCGGCATGGAACTGCACGGGGCGACGATCGGCATCGTCGGCATGGGGAAGATCGGGCGGGCGGTGGCGCGCCGCGCGGCCGGGTTCGGCATGCGCATCGTGTACGCGTCTCGCGGCGACGCTGAAGGCGCGCCGGGCGCACGCATGCCGCTCGACGCGCTGCTGCGCGCGGCGGACATCGTGACGCTGCACGCGCCGCTCACCGATGAGACGCGCGGGATGATCGGCGAGCACGAGCTGCGGTCGATGAAGCCGGCGGCGCTGCTCATCAACACCGCGCGCGGCGCGATGGTCGACCAGGCGGCGCTCGCGCGCGCCCTCAACGAGGGCTGGATCGCCGGCGCCGGGCTCGATGTCGCGGATCCGGAGCCGGTCCCGGCGGGCGACCCGCTGCTCGCCGCACCGAACCTCGTGCTGCTCCCGCACATCGGCAGCGCGACGGTGGCCACGCGCACGCGCATGGCGGCGATGGCCGTGGAGAACTGCCTCGCGGCGCTCCGCGGCGACCGCATGCCGCACTGCGTGAACCCGCGGGTGTACGGCTGACGCGGTGGCACGCCGTTGACCAGCGGCGTTCGTGGTCGGCGCCTGCTGACCGGGCAGCTGCGCTTACACGCGCGCTGTCATTCCCCGGCTCAGTAGCCGCGCGCCGGGTCGACGACGTTCTCGAGCGGCTCGCCGGCGAGATAGCGGCGCAGGTTGCGCGCGAAGATCTCCACCGCGCGCTCGTTGTATCGCTCGGTGCCGCCGGAGATGTGCGGCGTCAGGATCACGTTCTCCATCGACCAGAACGGATGCTCCGGCGCCAGCGGCTCGCGGTCGAACACGTCGAGCGCGGCGCCGGCGATCCACCCCTCGCCCAGCGCGCGGACGAGGTCCGCTTCGACCGTCACGGGCCCGCGGGCGATGTTCACGAGCAGCGCGGTGGGCTTCATCGACCGCAGCTCGCGCTCGCCGATCATGCCGCGCGTCTCCGACGTGAGGGGGACGCAGAGCACGACGTAGTCGCTCTCGGCGAGTACGCGACCGAGCTCCGCCGCGGGCAGGATCTCGTCGGCGTACGAGGCGATCCCGGACGACCGCACGGAGCGCTTCGTCGCGATGACGCGGCAGCCGAACGCCTTCGCCAGCCGCCCGACCTCGGCGCCGATATGGCCGATGCCGACGATGCCGACGGTCTTGCCGTACAGCTCCGTCGGCGCGAAGCGCACCCATTCGTGCGCCGCCTGCGCGCGCATCGCCCGCGGCATGCCCTTCGCCCACATGAGCATCGTGCACAGCACGTGCTCGCCGATCGGGGTCGCGTGCAGGCCGCTGACCGTCGTCACGGTGATCCCCTGCTCGACGAAGCCGCTGTTGAGCAGCCGGTCGGCGCCGGCGCTCGTCAGCTGGATCCACCTGAGGCGCGGGGCGGCCTCGCGCAGCGTCTTGGGCGCTGCGACTGCGTCCTTCGCCCTGGCGTCCGTGAGCGCGGTGTGCAGGTCCGCACCCCAGAAGCCGAAGACGACTTCCGCGCGGTCGAAGGCGCCGTGCAACCCTTCGGCGACGGCCTCGCGCTCGCGTTCGCTCGGGTATTTGAACCCGCGCAGCATCTTCCGCTGGTCGGAGCCGAGCACCTCGATCTCGATCCGCCCGGGCGCGACCGCGCGGATCGTGTCGACCAGTTCCGGTTCCAGCGCGAAGGTGATGAGGATGCGGGCGGGCTCCGTCATCGCGCGGCGTCCGGAGCGATGTGCGCGGGCTCGTCCCACGCGTCGGTCGCGAGCAGGTCGGCGTAGGTTTCGCGACGGCGGATGAGCCGCGCGACGCCGTCGCGCGCGGCGACGACCGCCGGTTTGAGCGACATGTTGTAGTTGCTCGCCATCGTCAGGCAGTACGCGCCCGAAGCCGGCAGCGCGATGACGTCACCGGGCTCGGTGTGCGGCAGCCGCGCGTCCTTCACGAGCAGGTCGCCGGATTCGCAGAACTTCCCGGCGATCGTGACGGTTTCCGCAGGCTCATCGTCGGCGCGGTTGACGACGACGGCCTCGTACTTCGCGTCGTAGATCGCGGGGCGGATGTTGTCCGCCATGCCCCCGTCGACCGAGACCCACGTGCGGAGGCCCTCGACCTCCTTGCGCGCGCCGACGGTGTACAGCGCGACGCCCGCGCGCGCGACGAGCGACCGGCCCGGCTCGACGAACAAGTGCGGCAGCGGCAGCCCGTTTTCGGCGCAGCGCCGCTTGAACGACGACACGACCGCCTCGGCGTACGTCTCGGTGGACGGCGCGGGCCGCTCGCGGATGTACTGCGCGGCGTAGCCGCCGCCCGGGCTGTACTCGCGCAGTTCCAGGCCGTGCTTGCGGCGCATCTCCGCCGCGAAGGGCAGCATGACGGCGTTCGCCTCGTCGTACGGCTCCAGGTCGAACAGCGGCGAGCCCAGGTGGCAGTGCAGGCCACGCAGGTCGACGCCCTTCAGCCGCTGCGCTTCGGCGATCGCCTGCTCGGCGGCGCCGGTGCTGATCGGAAAGCCGAACTTCGTGTCCAGCGTGCCAGTGGTCGTCTTTGCGTGCGTGTGCGCGTCGACGCCGGGCGCGACCCGCAGGATGATCGGCTGCGCGGCGCCGAGCGCCCGCGCGATGCGGTCGAGCATCTCGAGCTCGTGGAAGTTGTCGACGATGATCCGGCCGACGCCGGCGTCGAGCGCCTCGCGCAGTTCCTGCTCGCTCTTGTTGTTGCCGTGGAAGTGGCAGCGCGCCGCCGGAAAGCCGGCGGCCAGCGCCACCGCGAGCTCGCCGCCGGAGACGATATCCAGCCCGATGCCCTCTTCCGCCGCGACGGCGGCCATCCAGCGGCTGAGGTACGCCTTGGACGCGTAGGTGACCTCGGTGGCGGCGTGGCGCGAGGTGAACGCGCGCACGTACTCCCGGCACGTCTCTCGAAGCTCCGTCTCATCGAAGACGTAGAGCGGCGAGCCGAAGTCGCGCGTCAACTCCTGCGCATCGAGCCCGCCGATCGACAGGCGGCCGCGTTCGACGCGCGTCGTGCGCGGAAAGATCGATGCGTACGCGGGGTCGAACGCCATGGTGGAGGGAGTATACGGAACGCAAGCCGCGGGCGCGGCGCGGGGCGAGCGGCACACGGCAACCCCGGGCCGAGGCTAGTGCGCCGCGGCGGCACGCACTACCATCGCCGTATGGCGGATACGATCACGATCCCCGAGCAGCAGGTGCAGGTCATCGCCGAGTGCGACGTGCTCGTCGTCGGCGGCGGCGCGGCGGGGATGTCGGCGGCGATCGCCGCGGCGCGCCAGGGCGCCGACGGGATCCTCGCCGAGCGCTACGGCTATCTCGGCGGGCTTGCGTCGGGCGGCCTGATCGCGCTGCTCCTCACGCTCGATGACGGCGAGGGGCGGCAGGTGATCGCCGGCCAGTGCCAGGAACTTGTCGAGCGGCTCGAAGCGCGCGGCGCGTGCTTCTACCCGCCAAAGGGCGAGTGGGGCGCGGCCGACGATGCGCTCGTCGAGCGATACCGCCGGTGGGGCCTGGTGTGGGGGTCGGCGCCGCACGTCGTGCGGTACTCCGTCGCGTACGACCCGGAGGAGTACAAGTACATCGCCAACACGTGGGTCGGCGAGGCCGGCGTCCGTCTGCTTTACCACCGGTGGGCGAGCGACGCGGCGGTGGAGATGGACCGCCCGCACGGCGGCGCGCCGTGGCGGATCTCGCACGTCGTCTTCACGTCAAAGGCGGGCCGGCAGGCCGTGCGCGCGTCGTACGTGATCGATGCAACCGGTGACGGCGACATCTTCCTGCTGGCCGGCGAGTCGTACGCGCGTGAGCTCGTGCACCCGTGGCTGTGGTTCCGCATGGCCGGCGTGAACGACGCCGGCGCCGCGCAGGCGGGGCGCGAAGGGTTTTTCTTCCGCACCGTGCACGGCGGGCAGGCGCTGATGCCGTGGGGCGCCGCCGAGCGCATCTCCCGCAAGATCGACGCGACCGACCCGGACGACCTGACGTTCGCGGAAGTCGAGTGCCGTCGCATGGTGATGGACGAGGTCGACCGCCTGCGCGCCCAGGTGCCCGGCTTCGAGGACGCGTACCTGACCGACGTGGCGCTGACGCTGGGCATCACCGAATCGCGCCGGCTCGAGGGCGCGTACACGCTCACGCGCGAGGACATGGGCCGCGCGTTCGACGACGCGATCGCGACGACGGGTCACTGGACGAAGTACGGCGCCGTCTACCACATCCCGTACCGCAGCCTGCTGCCGCGCCGCGTGTCGAACCTGCTCGTCGCGGGACGCTGCATCAGCGTCGACCATCGCGCGCACCACGCGACGAAGGAGATCCCGCCGGCGTTCGCCACGGGTGAGGCGGCGGGCATCGCCGCCGTGCAGGCGCTGCGTGCGGCGAAGCCGGTGCAGGAGGTCGACGTCACGGCGCTGCGCGAGGCGCTTCGCCGCGCCGGCGCCATCGTGCCGGGCGCGCCAGCGAGCTGAGCAACGCCGCCTCACGTCAGGCGATGATCGACCGCATGGTGAGCGCGATGCTTGCCAGCGCCGCGTCGCCGCTGATGCGCGCCCGCGGGCGCACGTCGCCGGGAGCCAGCCCCGCCGTGAACAGGCGCCAGGCGTCATCCTGCCCGATCGCGATCGTGGCATCGGGAGCGCGCTCGACGTCTTCGTACAGGCCCCAGGCGCCATTGCGCGCGACGAGCGACCACGCGCCGCCCGCCTCGCCGGTGATTTCGAGACGGAGATGCGTGCCGTCGGGCGCGGCGATGTCGCGGTAGGTGTGCGGCAGCGCGCGGGCGAACGCGTCGAGCACGGGCGCGAAGAATCGCCGCGACGCCAGCGGCGCCGCGCCCACGGCATCGCGGATCTGCTGGTGGTGGTGCCACCGCTCGGTGTACTCCCGCGCGACGTCGAGCCAGTTCGGCGCCGGGCCGGGGCCGGCCCAGTCAACCGCGCCGCCGAGCGCATCGAGGTCGATCTCGCCGTAATGCCGCTCGGCGAGATCGCCGCTGAACCGGAGCATCGCCAGTACGATCGACGGGTGGAAGCGGCGCATCGCCGTGACCCACTGCTCGTTCTGCGCGTTGACCAGGTCGACGACCTCGGGCCACGCGAGGCGGGGCGCATCGCGCACGGCGCGCCAGCGGCCGCCGCCCTTCCACGAGACGACGTTCAGGTCGTCGCCGGCGATGTGCGCGGCGAGGTCTTTCACGCACCAGCCGTCGCACACCGTGGGCGCGCGCCATGTCTCGTCATCGAGCGGCTCCAGGAGCGCGAGGAGCGCCGCGCGTTCGGGCGCGAACAGGTCCAGCACGTGCACGGGTCCGAGCGGACGCATGGGCAATTGTAGCGGCCCCGCAGATCTACATGTTGTCGACACGCCGGCGCGGGTTTTCCCGCTTATGCCGCATCGCGCGCGCGGCGTACGCTGGATCGAGCAACACGGGCGGTACGGCCCGCTGAAGGAGGTCGCATGAAGAAGATCCTGGTGCTGCTCGGCATCGCCGCCGTGGCGTACGGTGCGTTCAAGGTGTTCAAGGGCGCCGGCGACGAATTTGCGCTGCCGGAGGAGTACGCGCCCGCGCAGGGATAGCGCGGCACTAACCACGAGGGTTCCTTAGCCCGTCAGGCGGCGCGCAATGAGGCGCGCCGCCTGTTCTTCTTCACGGCCCGCCCACGCGCCCGACCGGGCCGGCCGGCGGCTGCCGGAACAGCGGCGTACGCAGCCGCGCCGGCACAACCACCAGGAGCGCGCCCGGCGCGACTTCGATGCGCACCGGCGTCGTCCCGTGCAGCTCGCCGTCGACCTGCACCGAAATGCCCGGCGTCTCGAAGTCGACGGTGCGCGCCGTCTCGTACGAGAGATTCGCGGAGCGCTGCTGCCGCCGCAGCAGCACGAGCGCGCCCGCCATCGCGAGGCGAAGCGCGCCGCCCCGCTTCATGATCGCGATGTCGAGCAGGCCGTCATCGGCGGCGGCGCGCGGTGTGAGGTTGACGACGCCGCCATACGAGCGCGTGTTTCCGGCGAGCATCCAGTACACGCTTGACTCGCGCGCGACGCCATCGACGACGATGCGCGCCCGGTCGGAGCGGCGGCGAAGGATCGTGGTCAGCCCGGCGATGATGTACGCCAGCGCGCCGAGCCGCCGCTTCATGCGCGCGCCGACGCGCGGGATGATCTCCGCATCGAGCCCGATGCCGCACATGAGCAGGAAGTAGCGCCCGCCCGCGCGCCCGAGGTCGACGCGCCGCCGCACGCCGCCGACGATCGCACGCATCGACACCACGGGATCCTTCGCGCACCGCGTCTCCTTCGCCCACACGTTGGCGGTGCCGCCGCGGAGCACCGCGAGCGCGACGCGCGTGCCGGCGATTCCGTTCACCACCTCGTTGACCGTGCCGTCGCCGCCGTGCACGACGACGACGTCGACCCCGCGCGCGACGGCGTCGCGGGCGAGCGCCGTCGCGTGCGCGGGCGCCTCCGTCGCGACAGCTTCGATGCGCCAGCCGGCGTCGCGAGCGACCTGCAGCACGCGCGCGAGTTGCGCCGGCGCGATCGGGTGGCGCGCCACGGGGTTGCGGAGCAGCAGCGCCTCGACCGGGCGCGCGGGCGGGTGTGGGGTGAGCGGCAGCATCGTCGCGTCATGCTATCGCGAGACGCGGGGACGGGCGCGCTCGCGGCGCGCCCGTTGCCGGCGATTCCGTCCCGTCGTGCCGGTCAGGGCACATCCTTCATCCCCGTGCGGGGCGCGCCGACGAGCGCGGCCATGTTGCCGTCCGGGTTCTTGCCCTCGTACATCAGTTGGTGGCAGTCGCCGATCTCGTCGAACGTGAACGTGCGGGAGAGGCACGGGTCGATCTTGCCTTCGATGACGAGCTGGTTGAAGGCGTACGCCTGGTCGTCGTTGGCGAAGTGCGAGCCTTGCAGCCGCTTCTGGCGCATCCACAGGTAGCGCAGGTCGACGGTCGCGTTGTAGCCGCTGGTGCCGGCGCAGATGACGACCATGCCGCCGTTGTCGACGACGAAAATCGACGTCGGGATCGTGTCCTCGCCGGGATGCTCGAAGACAATGCGCGGGTTGCGCCGCTCGCCGATCGCCTCCCAGAGCGCCTTGCCGAACGCGCGGGCGCCCTTCGTCCACTCGGCGAACTTCGCGTCGTCGGTCCAGTGGGGCAGCATGCCCCAGTGGTCGTAGTCCTTGCGGTTGAGGTAGCCCTGTGCGCCGAGCCGCTTGACGTACTCGCCCTTGGCGTCGCTGGAGACGACGGCGACGGGGATGCCGCCCATGGCGCGCGTGAGCTGGATTGCCATCGTGCCGAGGCCGCCGGCGCCGCCCCAGACGAGGACGATGTCGTTCGGGCGCACGTTGTGCGGCTTCCAGTTCGTGAGCATGCGGTACGCCGTGGAGCCGACCAGCGTGGGCGCGGCCGCTTCCTCCCACGTCAGGTGCGGCGCCTTGGGCATGCACTGGTGCGCCCACGCCTTCGTGAACTGGGCGAACGAGCCCCAGTTCGTCTCGTAGCCCCAGATCTTGAACGACGGCGCGAACATCGGGTCGCCGGATGCCTTCACGTCAGCGGCTTCGGGATCCCATGAGCCGCAGTGGATGACGACCTCGTCCCCGACCTTGACGTTCGTGACCTCGGCGCCGGCCGCGTAGACGATGCCCGACGCGTCGCTGCCGCCGATGTGGAAGCCCGTCTCGTCGCCCTGGGCGGCGCGCGCCTTGATCACGTCGACGGGGACGCCGAGCGCGGCCCAGACGTTGTTGTAGTTGATGCCGGCGGCCATGACGTAGACGAGCACCTCGCGCGGGCCGATCTCCGGCGTGGGGACGACTTCGCGCGTGAAGGCGCTCTTCGGCTCGCCGAAGTTGGCCTGGCGCACCGTCATCGCGTGCATCCGCGGCGGGATGTGGCCGAGCGGCGGCGTCTCGCCCAGTTCGTAGAGGTCCTTCGTTACGGTGCTCATGTGGCCTCCGGAGGCAGGCGGGCGTCGCGCGGCGGCGCGGCTTCCCGGGTACCGGCGTGTCGGTGTGGCCCAGCATATCGGGTGGATTGCGAGCGTGCATTCGGCTTCCGGGCGGTGCGCGGAGGCGGCGTCCGGCCGATATCCACTTCGGTGGGCGGAATGTGGGCGCCACGCAGATACGTAACATAACGATGCGGGTGTGATTGCCGTGCGCTTGACGGCGGGGTTACGATTGCAACACGCAAGTCGCTCTGGGCCGTTGCAAGGAGGTGCGCCAAAGCCAACAACCCGCCTGGGGCGGCAACGCCCGAACAGTTGGAGGGGATGAAGCAGGCAGCTTCGTCCCAGGGAGGATGCATGAGTATTAAGAACCGATGGTTCGCCCTTGTCGTCGGGCTCCTCTCGGTCGCGCTGGTATTCGGCGCGGCGTGCGGCGGAGACGACGACGACGACGGCGACGGCGGGGGCGAGACGCCATCCGCCGGCGCTTCGGCAACCCCCAGCGGCGGCGGGGACGGCGACCAGGCGCCCGCCGACCAGCAGAAGATCTCCATCCAGTTCCCCGAGCCCGAGTTCTACGACCCGCACCGCTCGAACTTCGAGCAGGATATTGGCGTGGAGCGCATGCTCTTCCGCGGCCTGTACAACCTGACCGACGACGGCAGCGGCGGCGTGAAGGTCGAGAACGCGATGGCCGCCGGCGACCCGACGATCAACGGCGCGGTGTACACCGTGAAGCTCGGCGCCCACAAGTGGTCGGACGGCAAGGCGGTGACGGCGCAGGACTTCGTCTACGGCATCACGCGGGCGTGTGACCCGGCGGTCGCGAGTCCCTACCAGTACCTGCTGGGCGCGGGCCTCGGCGATGTCGTTGGCTGCGACGCGCTGACGAAGAACGAAGACCCGGCGCAGGCCGAGACGCTCAAGGCCGCGCTCGGCGTGAAGGCGGTCGACGAGACGACGCTCGAGATCACGCTGACGAAGGCGATCCCGACGTTCAAGACCGTGTTCTCGCTCTGGCCGACGTTCCCGGCGCGCCAGGACGTGATCGAGGCGAAGGGCGACGCGTGGACGGACGCCGGAAACATCGTCACCAACGGCCCGTTCACGATCTCCGCGAAGACGCCGGGTGACTCGGTCGTCCTGGCGCCGAACGCGAACTGGGCCGGCAAGAAGCCCGCGCTCCAGGAGATCACGATCAAGTTCATCGATGACATCGCCGCGGCGTACAAGGCGTTCCAGAACGGCGAGCTGCAGGCGACGAGCATCCTGAGCACCGACATCAAGACGGCGAAGGCCGACGCGGACCTTGCCGACCAGCTGGTCGTCGTCGGCTCGGCGCGCATCACGGCCGTCGAGATCCAGATGGAGAACGAGGCGCTCAGCGACCTCAACCTCCGCATGGCGCTCTCGCGCTCGATCGACCGCGAGACGCTGAACAACATCGTGTACGACGGCTCGCACAAGCCGGCGACCTACTGGGTCGTCGAGGGCGTGACGGGCTTCCAGGGCAACGCCGCGTTCGAAGACAAGATCGGCTACGACGTCGATGCGGCGAAGGCCGCGCTGAAGGCGTACACCGACAGCGGCAAGACGCTGCCGACGCTTCGATTCACGACGCGCGACACGCCACAGCGGCGCAACGAGTTCGACTTCCTGTCGAAGGCGTGGAAGGACACGCTGGGCATCGAGGTCACACCGGAGTTCGTCGACAGCAAGACGCGCTCACAGCGCTTCAACGCCGAGGACTTCGACCTGTTCCCCGGTGGCTGGCAGCTTGACTACCCGGACATCGAGAACCCGCTCGTCGGGCTCTTTGACACGGATGGTGGTAACAACCACTACAACTGCTCCATGCCGGAGATCGACGCCGCGTTCGCCGAGGCGAACGCCGCGACGAGCAACGAGGCGCGCATCAAGGCGTACCAGAAGGTTGAGACGCTCGTCGTCACAAACCTCTGCGGCGTCATTCCGATGTACCAGGATGGCCTGCCGTTCCTGGTCAGCGACAAGCTCGGCGGCGTCGTGCCCAACGGCACGATTGACGCCGGTCTGCCCGGCACGTACTGCGTCGAGTGCTGGTTCGTGAAGAAGTAGCGCGCGCGAGCGCGTGAGGGAGTGACCGTTCCGGGGGAGGGCAGCGCGCCCTCCCCCGGCACACAACCAGATGCTTGCCTATACGATCCGCCGCCTGCTGTGGGCAATCCCCGTCCTCTGGGCGATCGCCACCATCACGTTCCTGTTGATGCACGCGGTACCCGGCGGGCCGTTTACGCAAGACAAGACGCTGCCACCGGCCACGCAGGCCGCGCTGAACCGGCGCTACAACCTCGATGAGCCACTTCCGAAGCAGTACGTGCTCTACCTGTGGAACGGCATGCAGGGCGACCTGGGCCTCTCGGTAAAGGGCGACCAGGAGGTGTCGGATGTCGTGCGGCGCACGTTCTTTGTGACGGCGCAGCTCGGCGCGCTCGGCTTTCTGCTCGCGGTGCTCGTGGGGATGACGCTGGGCACGCTTTCGGCGCTCAACCACAACGGGCCGCTGGACTACCTCGGCGTCGCCTTCGCGACGATCGGCGCGAGCGTGCCCCACTTCATCATGGGCGCGTTCCTCGTCATCGTGTTCGCCGTGCAGCTCAGCTGGCTCGATGTGCTCGGGTGGGGCGGGCCGCTGAAGGTCGGCCAGATCACCGACCTCGGCGTCTACGACTACCGGAAGCTCATCATCCCCGTCGTGGCGGTGAGCACGCTGCCGGCGGCGTTCATCGCGCGGATCACGCGCGCGAGCGTGCTGGAGGTGCTGAGCCAGGACTACATCCGCACGGCGCGGGCGAAGGGGCTCCGCGAGCGGCGCGGGGTCCTTCGCCACACGATCAAGAACGCGATGATCCCGGTGCTCACGCTGATGGGCCCGCTGTTCGCGGGCCTCGTGACGGGCTCGTTCATCATCGAGACGATGTTCGGCATCCCGGGGCTCGGGCGTGAGTCGATCCGCGCGGTGATCGCGCGCGACTACAACGTGATCATGGGCACGACGCTACTGTTCACGTTCATCGTCGTCATGTCCAACCTGTTCGTCGACTTGATGTACGCGGTGGTCGACCCGCGGATCCGGTATAGCTGATGGCGACGACGACAACCGAGGGCAGCGGGTCGGCGCGGCTCTTCGTGGCGGAGCAGGAGCTCGGCAAGCAGCGCGGGCTCTGGGGTGACGCGTTCCGGCGGCTGCTGCGCAACCGCCTCGCGACGGCCGCGGGCGCGCTGCTGCTCATCATCTTCGCGCTGGCGTTTGTCGGCGCGCGCTGGGGCCCCGTCGCGCGCTACGGGCCGGACGACCGCGACTATACGCCCGGCGCGCAGCAGGCCGGTCCGACGTGGGACCACTGGTTCGGCACGGACCAGTTGGGCCGCGACCTCTTCGCGCGCGTGCTTGAAGGGACGCGCATCTCGCTCCAGATCGGGCTCGGCACGCAGTTGCTGGTGTTGGCGATCGGCATCGCCGTCGGCTCCGCGGCGGCATTCGGGGGCAAGCTCGGCGACAACCTGCTGATGCGGTTCACGGACATCTGGTTCAGCATCCCGGACCTGCTGGCGATCATCCTGCTGCGCGCGGTGCTGGTGGGCCGCGACATCCCGATCCTGACGGAGCCGAAGGTGCTGATGATCGTCGCCATCGCCATGGTGCAGTGGACGACGGTGGCGCGGCTCGTGCGCGGGCAGATGCTGTCGCTGGCGGAGCGCGACTTCGTGACGGCGGCGCGCGCGCTCGGCGCGTCGCGGACGAGCATCGTGTTCAAGCACATGCTCCCGAACACGCTGGGGCCCGTGATCGTCGCGATTACCTTCGGCATTCCGGTGGCGATCTTCGCCGAGGCGGCGCTGGGATTCGTGGGGCTGGGCGTCCCGCCTCCGGCCGCCAGCCTGGGCACGCTTGTGAACGTGGGATATAGCCTGATCCAGCGCAATACGTGGGCGGTCGTCTTCCCGGCGGCGGCGATCGCCATGCTCATGCTCAGCTTCACATTCCTCGGCGATGGCCTGCGCGACGCCCTCGACCCGCGCACGCGCTGAGCGTCCGAGGCGCTCCTTGACATCGCCTGGCGCGATATTCCGGCGGTGGCATTGGTGATATGATTCCCCCGCACGCTGTCAGTGAGGAGCGCCGTTGTTGTCCGAGTCCCTGCTCTTCGTCGCGACGTTCCGCGACTGGGTGATCATCTTCATGGGCATCGCTGTTGCCGCGTTTTTCGTCGTGGCGATGGTCGTGATGCTCGTGCTCGGGTTGCTGACGCGCTCGCTGCTGAAGAAGACGTCGTCGGTGCTCGATGACAACGTGCGGCCGCTGCTCGACAGCGCGAAGCAGACGACCGACGGCGTAAAGGGCACGACGACGTACGTCTCGAACGCTGCCGTCACGCCGATCATCAAGACCTATGGCGTGGTCGCGGGCGTGCGGCGCGCGGCCGGCGTGCTGGCGGGGCTCACCGGCTCCGGCGGCGACCGTCCACGGGAATAAGCGGCTCCCCGCCGCGCATCGTTCGTTTCGCCAGTCCCGGAGGTGCGACATGGCCGACCACAACGGCACGGGCAACGACTCCGCCACCGCCGTCCTCGAACCGGCGGCGGTGAAGCCTGCGGCGGCGGAGATCGCGTCGCCGGCAAAGGACGCCGAGCAGACGAAGAAGAAGCGGGGCAAGGAGAAGCCGAAGAAGGACGAGAAGGACGCTCTCGAGTACGAAGTCGAGTTCGAGACGCCGTTCGGGAAGATCGAGTTCGAGTTCGAGCCGATCGACCGCAAGAAGAAGAAGGACGAGGAACGCCGCGAGAAAGCCGAGAAGGCGGCGCTGAAGCTCGCCGAGAAACAGGCGAAGCTTGCCGAGAAGCGCGCGAAGCGGGGCGACGGCCGGCGGCGCGGCGGCATCCTGGTGCCGCTGCTGATCTTCGCACTGATCGCCGGCGCGATCATCGCCGCGTACTGGCTGTTCGCGCGGCCGGGCGAGGACGAGGTGCCACCGGAGTACCTCACCGACCCCGACATGCAGCCGCAGCCGCAGGGGTTCGTCGAGAAGGCGCGCGCGCGCGTGAGCAGCGCGGTGCGCGCCGGCCGGCAGGCGTCACGCGAAGCGCAGCGCGAGCAGGAGCAGCGGTTCGAGGACTTGACGAGCGGGCGGTAGGCCCAATCGCGGGGGTTCGTCCGTCATCCGGAGGCGTTGCTATACTCCACCCGGAGAGGTGTCCGAGTGGTTGATGGTGCCGCTCTCGAAAAGCGGTAGGCGATGAGCCTCGCGGGTTCGAATCCCGCCCTCTCCGCCATTTGACCGCGCGGAACCCGGGCGCTGCTCCGGGTTCTTGCATGCGGAGGCCACGCGGAGAGGTGCTGGAGTGGCCGATCAGGCACGACTGGAAATCGTGTGTGCGCGCAAGCGTACCGTGGGTTCGAATCCCACCCTCTCCGCCACCCGCACCGCATGAAGGCGGGCGCCGCCCGGGCCGCGGGCCGGGCGACCGGCCCCGGTGCGATCATCGAGGCGCCGTACGCCGGGCGCGCGCGCCACGTGGGCGTGCTAGAACGGCAGGCCTTTCAACCCCTGGAACCCCTTGACGGTGGAGATGTCGCCGGCGTGTCCCGCCACGTGCATGCCCATCAACTGCAGCACGAACGCGACGGTCTGCTTGCCGAAGAAGCGCGTATCGACCTCGCGGTCGAGGTCCGCCTCGGAGAGCGTGCCGACGTACGCGAGCGCCCCGTCGAGCATGCGCTGCTGGTAGTCCATCACCGGGGCGATGGAGATCTGGCCGTCGTGCTTCCACACCTCGAGGGGGTTGGCGGGCAGGCCGTGCTCCGAGGCGAAGGCCGTCCACGACGGCTGCTCGCCGCGCAGGATGCCGTTGATGAAGAAGTCGAGCGACGAAATGACGTGCACGTGCGTGTGCGCGACGGAGTTCGCCGTGCCGGGCGGCGTGAAGTTGTACTGGACCTGGTCCATGCCGTCGACCGACGGCCTGAGCAGGTTGAAGGTCTGTTCGAGCGCCTGGCGGGCGTATGTCACGGAATCCACGTTTCCCCCTGTCCTCGCGAAACCTCGGTTTTCACAGGGGCGCAGCGTGGCACGCGCGGTCACTACCGTCAAGCTAGTCGCTGCGGATTCGCTCAGTCGCTGCGTGCGCGGGCAATCGTGCCGCCGCCGATGACCTCATCGCCGTCGTAGAAGACGGCGGCCTGGCCGGGCGTGATCGCGCGCTGCCGCGCGTCGAACGTCACCGTTGCGCCACCGCCGGGCGATGGCGAGACGAGCGCGGGCGCGGCGGGCGTGCGGTAGCGCACCTTCACAGCGGCGCGGAACGGCGCGGCGGGCGTGGCGCCGGCCGTCCAGTTCAGGCGTTCGGCTTCGAGCCCGCGCGCGTACAGGCCGGCTTCGTCGCCGACGACGACGACCTGTGCCGCGGCATCGATGTCCGTTACGAAGCGCGGCGCGCCCGCAGCCACGCCAAGTCCGCGGCGCTGGCCGATGGTGAATCCGGCCACGCCGTCGTGCGCGCCGATGTCGTTGCCGGCGGTGTCGCGGAGGACGCCCGCGGCGGCAGGAAGCCGCTGGCGCAGGAACGCCTTGTAGTCGCCGTCGGGCACAAAGCAGATGTCGGCGCTGTCGGGCTTGTCGGCGAGGCCGAGGCGCATCTCCTGCGCCAGCGCGCGGATCGCCGGCTTGTCGTATCCCCCGACGGGGAACAGGGTGCGTGCCAGCTCCGCCTGGCCGAGCGTGTACAGCACGTACGACTGATCCTTCGCGTCGTCGACGGCGCGCCGCAGGCGGTAGCGCCCGCCGGCGCGGTCGATGCGCGCATAGTGGCCGGTGGCGAGGAAATCCGCGTCGAACGCGAGCGCGCGGTCGAGCAGCGCGCGAAACTTGACGTGCTCGTTGCAGGCGAGGCAGGGGTTGGGCGTGCGCCCGCGCGCGTATTCGTCGATGAAGTAGTCGACGACGCGCTCCTTGAACTCGCGCTCCATGTTCAGCACGTAGTGGGGTATGCCGATGGCGGCGGCGGCCTGCCTCGCGTCGTCGGTGTCCTCGACGGAGCAGCAGCGCTTCTTGTGGCGCGGCGCCGCCGGGTCGTCGAGTGTCCACAGCCGCATCGTGATGCCGATGACGTCGTACCCGGCGCGCGCGAGGAGGCCCGCCGCCACCGCCGAATCGACGCCGCCGCTCATCGCCACGACCACACGCTGCGTTGTCACGATCGCGCTGTCACTCCTTCGTCACGCCCGCCGTCCATCCAGCCTAGCGCACGCTTCGCGCGCCCCGCTACGCGATATACTTGCACCGGCCTTGACGCGCCCGCGCGCACGACGGAGGACACGCGACTGGAGTCCAGCGAACTCGCCCAGCGGCTTGCGGACCTGCTCTCGGAGCGGCAAGCGCAGGACATCGCCCTGATGGACATCAGCAAGGTCTCCACGTTCACCGACTACTTCGTCATCGCCACGGCGGGCAACCCGCGGCAGATGAACGCGCTCATTGACTCGCTCGACCGCGACCTGCGCGAGGAAGGCATCCGCCCGAGCCGGGTGGAGGGCGCGATCGACTCCGGATGGGTGCTGGTCGACTTCGGCGACGCCATCGTGCACCTGTTCGCGCCGCGCGAACGCACGTATTACAACATCGAGGGGCTGTGGGCGAAGGGCGTGTCCGTCGTCCACATGCAGTGAGGGCTACCGGCGGGGCCGCAGCTTCCGCACGATCGCCTCGTACCGCTCGCCCGACGCGATGACGTCGATCTCGCGCGCCTTCGCGCCGTCGTACGCCAGGACGATGCGCAGGTGCTCCGGCGGCATCTCGGCGCCGGCCCGTTCCGGCCACTCGATGCAGAGCACACCGCTGGCGGCAAGCTCGTCGAGCGCGAGCTCGGCGACCTGCTCGGGGTCTTCGAGCCGGTAGAGGTCAGCGTGGTACAGCCGCAGCGCCGGCCCCTGGTACTCGTTCATGATCACGAACGACGAACTCTTGATCTGGTCCTCGATCCCCATGCCGCGGCCGACGCCCTGCGCGAGCACCGTCTTGCCGGCGCCGAGCTCGCCCGACAGCAGCACGACGTCGCCCGCGCGCAGCAGGCGGCCGATGCGCTCGCCGAAACGGCGCGTGCCGGAGGGGCCGCGCGAGTGCAGGCGCACGCCGCTCACGTCTCGCGTCCCAGGTGGTCCCACCCGGCGGAGGTCAGGCGCACCTCGCCGCCGGCGGCGTCGAGCATGCGCACGCCGCGCCGCTCGGTGATCGAGCCGATGATCGTCACGCCGGTCGCGCCATCCGCGCGCAGCGCCGCATCGGCGGCGCGCAGGCGCGGTTCCGGCGCGACGAGCAGCAGTTCGTAGTCCTCGCCGCCGCTGGCCGCCATCGTGCGGGCGTCGGCGGGGTACGCCGCGGCGAGCGCGGGCGCGATGGGGATGTCACGGAAGCGCACATCGGCGCCGCAGCCGCTCTCGTCGCAGATGTGGCCGAGGTCTTGCGCCAGCCCGTCGCTGATGTCCATGCCGCACGTCACGCCGGCCGCGATGGCGGCGACGCCGGCATCGACGCGCGGGCGCGGGCGCATGTGCGCGGCGACGAGCGCGGCGCGCGTCGCGCCTTCGAGCAGCGCGCGCAAGCCGCCGGCCGAGGCGCCGAGCGTGCCCGTCACGCCGACCGCGTCACCCGGGCGGGCAGCGTCGCGCCGCAGCAGCAGCGGCGTGCCATCGGCGGCGCACGCCGCCTCGCCAAGAAGCGCGACGGTGACGGAGAACACGGGGGCCGCGACGATATCGCCGCCGGCGATGGTCACGGCGTGCGCCTCCGCGCACTCGCGCAGCCCGGCGTACAGCTCGTCGATCGGGTCGACGGACATGCGCGGCAGGGACAGCGTGACGAGCGCGAACGACGGCCGTCCGCCCATCGCGGCGATGTCGCTGACGTTTGACGCCAGCGCCTTCCACCCGACATCGGACCACGCCACCTGGCCGGGAAGGAAGTGGACGCCGGCGACCATCGTGTCGGTGGTGGCGATGACGCAGGCGGCGCCGCTGCGCCAGACCGCCGCATCGTCGCCGATGCCGGCGACCAGGCGCGCGTCCGCGGGCGCGCCGAGCATGCCGCGGATGCGCTCGATCAGCCCGAACTCGCCGAGGTCGGTGGTGTCCACGCGGCCAGTATACGTAGCTGCTAGCATGCGCCATGCGCATCGCCATCGTCTCCGACGTGCACGCGAACATCGAGGCGCTCGACGCTGTGCTGGCCGACGCCGCCGCTGGCGGCGAAGTCGGCGCGGTGTGGTGCACCGGCGATCTCGTGGGCTACGGGCCGGATCCGGGCGCCGTGATCGACCGCCTGCGCGCCGCGGGCGCGCTCTGCATCGCCGGCAACCATGACCTGGCGGCGACCGGCCGGATGGACGACAACGAGTTCAACCCGGCGGCCAGGGCGGCGGCGCGCTGGACGGCGAGCGCCCTGTCGGCGGAGCATCGTGCGTGGCTTGCCGCGCTGCCGCTGGTGTGCGTGGAAGGCGAGTTCACGCTGGTGCACGGCAGCCTGCGGGAGCCCGCGTGGGAGTACCTGCTGTCGGGCGAGCAGGCGCTGGACCAGTTCGCGCTGCAGGAGACGCACGCGAGCATCGTCGGGCACTCGCACGTCCAGTTCTACGCAGAGGAATGCGAGACGACCCCGGAGCTGATCGGCGTGCGCGACGGCGATAGCCTCGCGCTAGGAGAGGCGCGCGTCATTCTCAACCCGGGCGGCGCCGGGCAGCCGCGCGATGGCGACCCGCGCGCGCCGTACATGCTGTACGATGACGCGGCGCGGACCGTCAGGTGGCGCCGCGTGCCGTACGACTTCACCAGCACCCAGCGCAAGATCGTCGCGGCAGGGTTGCCGCAGCGGCTCGCCGACCGCCTCGCGCTGGGGCGATAGGGGGCTTCGCATGCCCTGGACCGTCATTGGGCAGGACCACGCGCTCGGCGTGCTGAAGAACGCCGCGCGCGACGGCGGCCGGCTGGCGCACGCGTACCTGTTCGCCGGCCCGGCGCACACCGGCAAGACGCTCGCCGCGCTGCAGTTCGCGCAGGCGCTGAACTGCACGGGCGAGGAGCCGCCGTGCGGCCGCTGCCGCGCCTGCGAGAAGATCGCCTCCGGCGCCCACCCGGATGTCGAGGTCGTCGGCGTGGGCGGGCCGTGCAACGAAGCGGATCACGCGCACACGGCCGCGGACTCGCGCGGGATCCGCATCTGCCAGGTACGGCGGATGGAGACGGTGATCAGCCGCGCGCCCTTCGAGGGGCGCTACCGCGTGCAGATCATCGAGCCGGCGGAGCGGCTGAACCCCGAAGCCGAGGTGGCGTTGCTCAAGACGCTCGAAGAGCCGCCGCCGAACGTGGTGCTGATCCTGATCACCGAGCAGGAGGACAAGCTGCTCGAGACGGTGCGCTCGCGCGCCCGCCGGCTCGCCTTCGGCGGCGCGCCAAAGGAGATCATCGAAACGGCGTTGCGCACGCGGTGGAGCGCCGAGCCCGAGCGCGCGGCGGAACTGGCGCGGCTCTCCGGCGGCCGCATCGGCTGGGCGGTGATCGCGCTGCACGACGAGACGATGATGGAGCAGCGCCACCGCGCCCTCGCCGAGGCCGAGGCGATGGCAGCGGCGGCGCTGGCCGAGCGGTTCGCGTATGCCGGGAAGCTCGGCGGCAGCTACACGAAGGAGCGTGCGCTGGTGCAGCAGACGCTCGAACTATGGCAGGAGTGGTGGCGCGACATCCTGCTCATCGCCGCCGGGCGCGAGGAGCGCGCGGTGCACCGCGACCGATTGGACAGGCTGCGCGCGCTCGCGGCACAATGCGAGGTCAGCGCGGCCGTGCGCGCGCTCCGCGCGATCGCCGACGCCCGCGAGCAGCTCGAGGAGAACGCGAGCCCGGTGCTCGCGCTCGAGGTGATGATGCTGGCGGTGCCGCGCCTGCGCCCGAACGCCGTCGCGGCGCGATTGTCCGCGAGCTGACGCGACCAGAAAGGAACCGCCTCGGCGGGAGAATGAGCGAACGCCAGCGCGTGCCCGTCGGGGTGCGTTTCAAGGAAGCCGGCAAGGTTTACTACTTCGACGCCGGCGAGCACGAGGTCGAGACCGGCAACTACGTCGTGGTCGAGACGTCGCACGGGCTCGAGGTGGGGCGCGTCGTCATCGCGCCGGATCAGGTGCTGGCGAACGAGATCAAGGAGACGCTGAAGCCGATCCTGCGAGCCGCCTCGCCCGAGGACATCGTGCAGTGGAACGCGCTGAAGGCGCGCGCGCGCGATGACCTGCGCGCGGCGAAGTCGCACGTCGCGGATCACGGGGGCGACATGCAGGTCGTCTCCGCCGAATACAACCTCGATGGCTCACAGCTGACGTTCTACTTCACCGCGCCCGACCGCGTCGACTATCGCCAGGCCGTCCGCGACCTGTCGCAGCAGATCGGCGTGAAGGTGCAGTTCCTGCAGGTCGGCGACCGCGACCGCGCCAAGCTGCTCGATGGCTACGACGTGTGCGGCCAGCGGCTCTGCTGCTCATCGTGGCAGACGGCGTTCCCTTCCGTTTCGATCAAGATGGCGAAGGAGCAGGACCTGCCGCTCAACCCGCAGAAGATCTCCGGCGTGTGCGGCCGCCTGTACTGCTGCCTGACGTTCGAGTTCGAAGGCTACCGCGAACTGCGCGGCCAGTTGCCGAAGGTCGGCTCGATGGTCTCGACGCCGGTCGGCGAGGCGAAGGTGCGCAGCATCAACGTGCTCAAGAAGACGGTGTCGCTCTGGGTCGAGGAAGCGCGTCAGGTGATCGAGATGCCCGCGGTGGACCTGCAGATGCAGTACGGGCTCACGGTGCGCCCGGTCGAACTGGTGCGCGAGATCGAGGCGCCGTTGCGCGCGCAGGCCGAGGCGTCGGCGCCGCCGCCGGCGTTCCCGCCGCCGCCATCACCATCGGCGCCCGCGCCGGAGTTCGAGGATGGTGCGCCCGCGCCGGAAGGCGCGCAGGAACGCGCGCCAGAAGGCACGTCCCCCGACGCCGACCAGCGCCGCCGGCGCCGCGGACGCCGCGGCGGTCGCAACCGCCGCCGCCCGGACGAGGGCCCGCCCCCGCCACAGAGCTAACGCCGCGCGAACGCCAGCCGCACACCCATGCCGATGAGCGCCGCGCCGGCCGCACGCTCGATCCAGGCGCGCACGCTCGCCTTGCGGAGCGTCGTGCCGACGCGGTCGAGGCTCAGCGTCCACAGGGTCAGCCACGTCGCGCCCATGACCATGAACACGGCGCCGTGCGCGAGCATGCTGAGCTCCGGCATGCGGTCCGGGTCGACGAACTGCGGCAGAAACGTCAGAAAGAACACGCCGAGCTTCGGGTTGAGCAGCGCGGAAAGGAACCCCTGCGTGACCGGCGACGACGGCGATGCCACGAGCCGCGGCGGCGCGCGGTCGAACGCGTCGCCGCTCACGTGGCGGGAGTCGAGCAGCGCGCGCACGCCGAGGTAGAGCAGGTACGCGACACCGGCGACCTTCACGACGGCGAATGCCTGCGCCGAGCTCGTCAACACGGCCGACAGGCCCGCGACCGCCGCCAGGACGTGCACGCTGACGCCGCCGATCGCGCCGGCCGCCGTCTGCATGCCGGCGCCCCGCCCTTGCGCGATCGTGTTGCGCGCGACCAGCGTCATGTCTGGCCCGGGCGTGATCGTCAGCACCGCCGAGGCGAGCAAGAACGTCAGCGGCGACACGCCGATGATGGCATCCACGCGCCGAGCGTATCCCTCGCGCGCGCGAAACGCCCACAGCCGCCACGCCACCGTCGCGTACGACAACAGGCCGATCGCCAGCAGCGCGATGTACGCCTGCCCGAGGGCCGCGCCGGCCGCCAGCGCCAGCAGCCGCACGTCGCGCGACGCGACGCCGAGCACCTCGGCGGTCGCGGCGGCGCCGGCTTCGCGCTCGATCCGCGCGCGGGAGTACGAGACGGCCAGGAAGCCGACGGCCGCGGCGGCGCCTGCGAGCAGCGCGCCCGGCGCATCCTCGTGCGCGCGGGCGTACCACGCGAGCCCGCCGGCGATCGCGACATCGGCGTACCGGTCGAGGACCGCATCGAACAGCCCGCCGAAGGGTGACGCCATGCGCTTCGCGCGCGCGAGGTCGCCATCGACGCCGTCGACGATCGATGATGCCTGGATCAGCACGCCGGCCTCGATGTTCCGGCCGGCGGCGAGCAGCGGCACCGTCGCCAGCGCCATCGCGAAGGCGGCGAGCGATACCTGGTTCGGCGTGACCGGCGTGCGCGCGAGCGCCCGGGCGACCGGCACGGAGACGCGGCGGTTGAGGTAGCGCGATACCGGCCCCTCAAGCGGTGCGGGCATGCGCCTCTTCGTCATGGATCGATGCGGCGACCGCTTCGGCGGCGCGGAGGTCGGCCGGCGTGTCGACATCGGCCCAGCGCAGGCCGGTGACGTCGACGGCATCGAGCGCGCCGCGCGCCGCGAGCGACGCGAACACCGCGCCTGCCTCGCCATCGCGCAGGTCCGGCGTGATCGCTTCGAAGACGGCGGGCGTGAGCCAGAAGACGCCGGTGTCGAGCGCGTTCCAGCGTTCGATCGCCTTGCCGAGCGCGTGGACGCGGCGGCGCCGCACCAGCGCGCGCGTCGCCTCGTCCGCGCGCGGGTCGTCACGGCCCGCGCGCTCGACCGCGAGGGCGCAGCGGCCGCGTGCGACGGCTGCGACACGCCGCACGATCTCCGGTTCGACGATGTGGTCGGCCATCGCCAGCACGAACGGCGCGCGTTGCGTGTCCCGCGCGGCCCACAGCGAGCGCGCGTTTCCGAGCATCCAGGCGTCATTTTCGACGAAGCGCAGCGCCATGACGCCGGGCCGAAGCGGGGCGACGGCGCGCCGCACCTGCTCGCCGCGGTAGCCGATGACGACCGTCGTGTCGCGCACCCCGGCGTCCTTGAGCGCTTCGAGGACATGGTGGATCAGCGGGCGGCCGCGGACGGGCAGCAGGGGCTTCGGCAGGCTGGCGATATGCGGGAGCAAGCGACCGCCATCGCCCGCGGCGAGGATCACGGCGTTCATGAGGCATTTCCTCGCTGCGCCGGCGAGTGGCACGACGGTGCCGCAGCTCTTCCAACCTAGCGGGCGCCTTGCGCCGGTGTCAACGCGGGTGCCAGGCCGCCCGGATCGCACGGCGGTTCGGCCCTTCCGCTCACGCGGAGCTTCACACACACTGCGCTGGATATTGGAGGTGCCCGAAATGGAACTGAAAGGTGCGGTGGCGATCGTCACCGGCGGCGCGCGCGGCATCGGCCGCGGGATCGCCTACGAGCTGGCGAAGCAGGGAACGCGCATCGCGATCGCCGACCTGCCGGTGGTCGGCGCGGACCGCGACGAGACCGTGGCCGAGATCAAGCGCCTCGGCGGCGACGCGATGGCCGTCGACTGCGACGTCACCGACGCGGCGCAGGTGCAGGCGATGGCGCAGGCGGTGCTCTCGGCGTGGGGGCAGATCGACATCCTGGTGAACAACGCCGGCGTGATCCGCATCGGCCCGGTGATGGCGTTCTCGGAGGCGGACTGGGACCTGGTGACGGGCGTGAATCTGAAGGGCACGTTCCTCTGCTCGAAAGCGGTGCTGCCGCACATGATGCAGCGGCAGCAGGGCAAGATCATCAACCTGTCGTCGATCGCCGGCAAGCGGGGGCGTTCGGGGACGGCGTGCTACTCGGCGACGAAGTTCGGCGTCATCGGCTTCACGCAGTCGCTGGCGAACGAGATGGGGCAGTTCAACATCACCGCGAACGCGATCTGCCCCGGCGAAGTGGCGACGCACATGTGGACGGACGTGCTCGCGCCGGCGATCGGCGCGGTGTCCGGCCTCTCGGCCGACGAGGCCTTCGGCCAGTGGATCGAGCGCGAGGGGCCGCTGAAGCGCGCGCAGACGGCCGAGGACATGGGCCAAGCCGTGGTGTACCTGTGCCAGGCGGACAATGTGACCGGCGTCGCGCTCAACGTGAGCGGCGGCACGGAGATGCACTGAGCCGCCGGCCGGTATCATCGACCGGGAGGAGCAGCGGATGAAGGTCGGCCTGATCGGCGGCACCGGCGAAGAGGGCATGGGCCTCGCGTACCGCTTCGCAAAGGCGGGGCACGCGTGCATCATCGGCTCGCGCAGCATCGAGAAGGCGCAGGCCGCCGTCGCCGAGTTGCGCGAGAAGGACGCATCGCTCGACATCGCGGGCGCGGAGAACGCGGTCGCCGCGGAAGCGGCGGACATCGTCGTCATCACGACGCCGTACAGCGCGCAGGCGGCGACGCTGCCGCCCCTCGCCGGGGCGTGCGCGGGAAAGATCGTCGTCAGCACCGTCGTGCCGATGTCGTTCGAGGGCGGCAAGGCCGCGCTCGTGCCCGTCGCCGAGAGCTCGGCGGCGCAGCAGGCGCAGGCGCTGCTGCCGCGATCGACGGTCGTCGCGGCGTTTCAGAACCTGAGCGCGAAGAAGCTGCTGAAGGGCGCCCCGCTCGACGCCGACGTCATCGTCTGCGCCGATGACGGCGACGCGAAGGCGCGAGTGAGCGAGCTCGCGGCGCAGATCGCGGGCGTGCGCGCCGTCGACGGCGGGCCGCTCGCCTGCTCGCAGTTCGTCGAGAGCATCACGGTGTTGCTCGTCTACATCAACCGCAACTACAAGACGCAAGCCGGCGTGCGCGTCGCGGGGATCTGATGGCCGAGGTGCGCATCTTCGGCCTGCCCGGCATCCCGGAGGTGCGCGCGGGCGATGACCTCGCCGGCATGATCGCGGCGGCTGCGCGCGGCGCCGGCGGGCTCGAAGCCGGCGACGTGCTTGTCGTCACGCAGAAGGTCGTGTCGAAGGCGGAGGGCCGGATCGTCGACCTGGCGACCGTGACGCCGTCGCGTTTCGCGCTCGATCTCGCGTCGCAGTGGGACAAGGACCCGCGGCAGGTCGAAGTCGTGCTCGGCGAGACGAAGCGCATCGTCCGCATGGGCCACGGCGTGATGATCTGCGAGACGCACCACGGGTTCATCTGCGCTAACGCCGGGGTCGATGCGTCGAACGTCGAGCGCACGGGCACGGTGTGCTTGCTGCCGGTCGACTCGGACGCATCGGCGCGAGCGATCCGCGCCCGACTGCGCGCGGAGCTCGGCGTCGATGTGGCGGTGGTGGTGTCGGACTCGTTCGGCCGCCCCTGGCGCGAGGGGATCGTCAACTTCGCGATCGGCTGCGCGGGGATCGCGCCTCTGCTCGACTACACGGGCCAGCACGACCCGGCGGGCTACGAGCTGCGCGTCACCGCGATGGCCGTCGTCGACGAGTTGGCGGCGGCGGCGGAGCTGGTGCACGGCAAACTCGCGCGCACACCCGTCGCGGTGATCCGCGGCGCGGAGTACACGCGGGGCGAAGGCTCCGTGCGCGAGATGATCCGGGACGCCGAGCGCGACCTCTTCCGCTAGGCGCGGCGCGGCGAGAGCAGGCCGTAGTCGCCGTCCTTGCGTTTGTACAGCACGGCGAACTCGCGCGTGGCGGCGTCGAGGAAGAGGAAGAAGTCGTGGCCGAGCAGGTCCATCTGCGCCAGCGCCTCCTCCTCTGACATCGGCTTGGCGTCGAAGCGCTTCGTGCGCACGACGTGGCCACCGGCGTACTCCTCCTCGTGCTCAGCGTCCGCGTCGGCCGGCTCGGCCGGCGTCGCGGCGATCGCCGCGGCGTACTCCTTCGAGGCGCCGTCGCGGTGGCGGTCGTGGATGCGCTTCTGGTGGCGCCGCGCCTGCCGCACCACGACATCGGTCGCGAGGTCGAGCGCCGACTTCGGGTCGGCGGCGCGTTCGTCGCCGCGCAGGACGGAGTTCGCCGCGTGGACGGTGATCTGCACGCGGTAACGGTGGACGGCCGAGCGCGTCTCCTCGTGCGTCAGTTCGATGGCGACGTCGTCGATCCGCGGCAGCAGGCGCGCGAGGCGCGACAGCTTCTTGTCGGTGTAATCGCGCAGATCGTCGGAGATGGTGGTGTTGTGGGAGCGGAATTTAAGGTTCATGGCAGGGATTGTATCGGCCGCCGGCGGCCGGCAGAACAGCGCTCCGCCTCGGGACGCCGGGCGGGGGCGCCGCGCGTCAGACCGCGCCACGCGGGGCGGAGGTAGCGGCCAACAGGCCGTGCTCGTCTCAGTCATTTCTCATGAAGGTGGGCGGACTTGGCACGCTTCCCTCATAATGACGGCATGGAACAGCAGCAGGCATCGGCCGAGCGCGGGCACCGGTGGTTCGCGGCCTTCTACCAGCTGAGCGCGTCGGCGATGGAGCGCGGCGCGGTCGGGCGTATCCGGCGCGAGCTGATCCCGCCGCTCGCCGGCGACGTGCTGGAGATCGGCGCTGGCGCCGGCGCGAACTTCCCGCTGTACGGCGACGCCGCGCGCGTGGTCGCGCTGGAGCCAGACCCGCACATGATCAAGCGCGCGAAGGAGCGCGCCGGCGCGAACATCGAGATCCGCGTCGCGCCGGCCGAGCGCCTGCCCTTTCCCGACGCCTCGTTCGAGAGCGTGGTGTCGACGCTGGTGCTCTGCAGTGTCGACGACCTGCCGCAGTCGCTCGCGGAGATCCGGCGCGTGCTGCGCCCGGGCGGCGAGCTCCTGTTCATCGAGCACGTGCGTGGCGCGGGCGTGCTGGGGCGCGCGCAGGACATCGTGCAGCCGGTGTACGGGTGGTTCGCGGGCGGGTGCCACGCAAACCGCCGTACCGAGCGGGCGCTGCGTGCCGCAGGCTTCGCGTTCGACAGGATCGAGCGCGGAAAGGTGAACCCGCTGCTCCCCGGCATCTGGGGCATCGCACGGCCGGAGTGAAGGCGCCGCGCATCGTCATCGCCGGCACGCAGCGCGAGCGCGATGACGCGTTCGCCGTGCGCATCGCCGTGTTCGTCGACGAGCAGCGCATCCCGCGCGAGGAGGAGCTCGACGAGCTCGACGCGACGGCGGTGCACTGCGTGGCGTACGACGGCGATGCGGCGGTGGGCGCCGGCCGCCTCGTGATGGCCGACGGGTACGCGAAGGTCGGGCGGATGGCGGTGCTGGCGTCGCACCGCGGCCGCGGGCTGGGCGCCGCGGTGCTTGCCGCACTCGAGCGCGAGGCGGCCGCGCGCGCGGCGCCGCGCGTGCGGCTGAGCGCGCAGCTGTCGGCGCGGGGCTTCTACGAGCGCGCCGGCTACACCGCCCGCGGAGATGTGTACGACGAGGTCGGCATCCCGCACATCGCGATGGAGAAGGCGGCCCTTCCGTAGCGGCGGAGCTTCCGCTCCACCCGGCTCATTCGCCCGGTCCGCCAGCAGCACGGACGGCGCGCCGGCGCCGGCCGCCGGGCGGGTATTCACGCGTGGTGCGGCGCAGCCCTATACTGGCGCCACTCCGGCGGGATCGCCGATGCGCGAGGTGCGGATGTACGGCGACGGTCACAGCGGCCCGCTTGCGGGCATCAACGTCCTCGAATTCTCGGAGATTATCGCCGCGCCGTTCGCGGGGATGCTGCTCGCGGACATGGGCGCGACGGTGACGAAGGTCGAGCCGCCGCAAGGCGACCCGTGGCGTGGCTTCCAGCCCCTCGGCCTGCGCGAGGGCCGCGGCTACATCTCGCTGAACCGCGGCAAGCGCGGCGTCGTCCTCGACCTGAACACGCCGGACGGCCGCGATGTCGCGCAGAAGCTCGCCGCCGCCTGCGACGTCGTGCTCATCAACTACCGGCCGGACGTGGCCGCGAAGCTCGGCATCGACTACGAGACGCTGTCGGCGCGGAACCCGCGGCTGGTGTACTGCGACAATACCGCGTTCGGCCGCCGCGGCCCGTACTCGCACCGGCCGGGCTACGACCTCATCGCGCAGGCGGTGACAGGGCTGATGTCCGTCGAGGGGCGCAACGAAAACGGCGTGCCGCTCGTGAACGCGCTGCCATCCGCCGACCTGGCGACAGGCATCGCGATGGCGTGGGGCGTCTGCGCCGCGCTCTACGCGCGCGAGCGCACCGGCCGCGGCCAGCTCATCAGCACGACGCTGATGGCGAGCGCGCTCGGCCTGCAGAACACGCGCGTGATGTCGATCGAGGCCGTCGACACGGACGTCCGGGCCGATGCGTTGCGGAAGGTCAACGAGCTGCGCGCCGCCGGCAGTGAGTATCGCGAGCAGCTGGCGGTGATGGCGGCGGTGCGCCCGGCGGTCGGGAACATCTACTACCGGTGCTACCGCACGCGGGACGGGTTCATCGCCGTCGGCTGTTTGAGCACGCCGCTGCGCAGGAAGTTTCTCGCGGCCACCGGCATGCACGACTGGCGTGTCGGCCTGGCGCCGGAGGAGATCGACTACGCCGATGTCGCCGTGGTGCATCGCGCGGAGGCGCTGGTCACCGAGGCCGAGGCGCTGTTCGCCGACAGGCCCACGGACGACTGGCTGCGCCTCCTCGACGAGGGCGGCGTGCCCGCCGGCCCGCTGCGCTTCACGGAGGAGCTGCTCGACGACCCGCAGGTGCTGGAGAACGAGTTCATGACGAGCGTCGACCACCCGTTGATGGGCCCCGTGCGCATGGCCGGCCCGATGATCCAGATGTCGGCGACGCCGCTGGCGGCGCTCGGCCCTTCACCGACGCTGGGCGAGCACACCGACGCCGTCCTCGCGGAACTCGGCTACACGCCCGAGGCGATCGCGGCGATGCGCGCGGCGGGCATCCTCGGCCGAAGCGTCGTGGAGTAGCGCGCTAGATGACGTCCGGCAGGCGTTCGCGCAGCGCGCCGGCGAGCCCTTCGATGGGCACACGGACCTGCGCCATGCTGTCGCGCTCGCGGATCGTCACCGCGTTGTCGTCCTCGACGGTCTGGAAGTCGACGGTGACGCAGAGCGGCGTGCCGATCTCGTCCTGCCGCCGGTAGCGGCGGCCGATGCTTTGCGCGTCGTCGTACTGCACCATCCAGTGCTTGCGAAGGCGTGCGTAGATGTCGCGCGCGGCCGGTGTCAGCTTCTCGTTGCGGCTGAGCGGCAGCACCGCCACCTTTATCGGCGCGATGGCGGGGTGGAGGCGCAGCACGACGCGCTTCTCGCCCTTGTCGTCCGTCTCCTCGGCGTACGAGTCGGCGAGGAACGCCAGCGTGCAACGGTCGACGCCGAGCGACGGCTCGATGACGTGCGGGACGACGTGCTCCTTGCGCTCCTCGTCGAAGTAGCTGAGCTCTTTGCCGCTGAACTTCGCGTGCTGCGTCAGGTCGAAGTCGCCGCGGTGGGCGATGCCCTCGAGCTCGGCCCAGCCGATCGGGAAGTAGTACTCGACGTCGGACGTGCCGCGCGAGTAGTGCGATAGCTCCTCCTGCGCGTGGGCGCGAAGGCGCAGGCGGTCGCGCTTCATGCCGAATCGCTCGTACCAGGCCATGCGATCCCGCATCCACTGGTCGTGGAGGCGGAGCGACTCCTCCGGGTGGCAGAAGTACTCGATCTCCATCTGCTCGAATTCGCGCGTGCGGAAGATGAAGTTGCGGGGCGTGATCTCGTTGCGGAACGACTTGCCGATCTGGCCGACGCCGAACGGGAGCTTGCGGCGCGTCGTCGTCAGCACGTTCTCGAAGTTGACGAAGATGCCCGCGGCGGTCTCCGGGCGCAGGTACACGGTCGCGGCGTCGTCCTGCACCGGGCCGACGAACGTGCGCAGCATGAGGTTGAACATCCGCGGCTCGGTGAATGTGCCGCGCTCGCCGCAGTTCGGGCAGACGTCGGAGTCGAGCTCATCCTCGCGAAAGCGGGACTTGCAGTTGCGGCAGTCGACCATGGGGTCCGTGAACGTGTCGAGGTGGCCGCTGGCGCGCCAGACCTCCGGGTGCATCAGGATCGCGGCGTCGAGCCCGACCATGTCGTCGCGCTCCTGGACGTTGGCGCGCCACCACGCGCGCTTCACGTTGTTCTTCATCTCGACGCCGAGCGGGCCGTAGTCCCACGCGCCGGCGAGGCCGCCGTAGATCTCGCTGCTCTGGAAGATGAACCCGCGGCGCTTGCACAGCGAGACGAGCGTCTCCATGTCGACCGAGGGCTTGAGTTCGGTTTCGCTCACGTGATCCTCCCGCCCCGGGTGGGCGATGAACGAGGGAAGCGTATCGGCGCGCCGCCGCCGTCACAATACGCGCGGCGTGCCTTGTCGCGTTCGTTGACACGTTCGAACGGCAGCACGTACGATCACAGGGGCGCGGCCGCGAGCGCGGCCCCCGCGGGAGGTGCCTTGGACGACGGGCAACTGAAGCTTGTCATCATCATCGCGTCCGACCCCGACGCCGACAAGCTGATGAAGAAGCTCATCGAGCAGGGCTATCCCGCCACCAAGGTGAGCAGCACCGGCGGGTTCCTCCGCAAGGGCAATGCGACCATCCTCTCCGGCGTCGACGCCAACGAGGTCGACCAGATCCTCGCGATGGTGCGCATGGAGTGCTACGCGCGCACGGAGTACGTGCCCGTGCAGACGCTGCCGTTCTTCGGCGAGGGGTCGGTCGTGCAGGAGCCGATCGAGGTGCGCGTCGGCGGAGCGATCGTCTTCGTGCTGAACGTCGAGCGGTTCGAGAAGACCTAGCCTGCGGTCTCGGCCGGCTCTTTGCGCGGCCACTCGGCATCGAACCCCTGGTTGCCCAGTTCCGAGGCAGGCACCACTTCCTCGAGCACCCAGCGCGTGCGCAGGGCCGCGGCGCCGTACTCGCCGAGGGCGCGGTCGAGCGCGTCATCGGGCGGCACCTTGCCCACGCGCAGGTACGTGTACTGGTACAGGTCGCGGATGAACGCGGCGAGCGGGATCGCGAAGATCGCGAAGACGAACCCTCCGATCGACCCGGCGACCACGAGGATGACGATGATCACACCCGGGTGCATCCGCAGGAAGTCGCCCTGGATCTTCGGCACGATCAGGTTGTTCTCGATTTGCTGGATGACGAGGAAGGCGAGCGCGACCCACAGCCCCTTCCACGGGTCCTGCGCCACGGCCACGAGGATCGCCGGAATGGCGCCGATGATCGGCCCGATGATCGGGATCATCTCGGTGACGCCGGCGATGATCGCCAGGCCGATCGGATAGCGGACGTCGAGCAGTTCGAGCGCGATGTACGCCATGCCGCCGATGATCATCCCCTGCAGCAGCATCGCGCGGATGTAGTTGCGCAGCACCGCGTCGCCGATGCCGAGCACGTTCCGCGCATCGTGGCGCAGGTCCGGCGGGAACATGCCGATGAACGAGCGCACGCCGCGCGGGTGATCTTTCAGTGTGAAGTAGAGCCAGATCGGGATCGTGAAGTAGCCGATGAGGATCGAGAACGTGTCGCCGACGAACTTCAGCGCGTCGGGTGCAAGGCCGGTCGTCCAGTCGCCGGCGGCGTCGCCCGCGTCGTCGAGCCAGCGGTCGACGCGGTCGTGCTGCTCCGCCGGCACGTACTCGTCGTACCACTTCGTCAGCCGCTCGCGCGCCTGGTCGATCGTATCGGGCAGGTTGTCGCTGAACTCCTGGATCTCGTCGATCGCGCCGGGGATGAAGAGGAACCCCAGGCCGGTGCCGATGCCCGCGATCGACGCATACACGACGAGGATGGCGATGCCGCGCGCCAGGTGTGGCCGCGCGTCGCGGAACGGCATGAACGCGGCGATGTAGTTCACCGCCGGCGCGATGACGTAGGCGATCGCCATGCCGAGCACGAACGGGAAGAGCGCCGTCCGCTCGTTCCAGGCGACGAACAGCGCGAGCAGCACAGGCGCGATCACCATGCCCGCGCGGATCCGCCGGCGAAGGACGTCGCTCATGCGGTCGAGTGTGCCACCTGCGTCCCTAGGAGCGCTATAGGGACTGCCCTCATGCCGCTACACTTGCCCCATGCACCCCAACGCATCCGTCGACGAGATCTCGGCCTGGCTCGACGACCTGCTCGATGTCCGGCGCTACGCCTCGGAGGAGCAGGCGAACGGTCTGCTGCACCGCGCCGGCGATGGCGTCTCGAAGTTTGCCGTGGCCGTGAACACGTCGCTCGCGACGATCCTGGCCGCGGCGAAGTCCGGCGTTCAATTGATGGTCGTGCACCACGCGTCGTGGGACCACATCGACCTGCACCTGCGCGGGGAGAAGATGCAGGCGCTGTCGATGGCCGGCATCTCGCTGTACGGCGCGCATGCCGCGCTCGACTGCGCCGGCCCCGGCATCGGCAACGGGTGGGTGCTGGCCGGCCTGCTCGGCATCGAGGTCGAGGACACGTTCGCGGAGTTCCACGGCGGCCACTGCGGCGTCGTGGGCTCGTACGCCGGGAGCTTCGGTGAACTGATCGCGACGGCGTCGGCGGCCCTCGGCGTGCAGGTGGAGGCGCATGAGCATGCGAAGGGCACCGGGCGCGTGGCGATCATCACCGGCGCGGGCGGCATGACGAGCGACCTCGACGCGGCGCACCGACTGGGCGCGCGGACGTACCTCACCGGCGAGGGAAGCATGTACACGCGCATGTTCGCGCGCGAGACCGGCATGAACCTCATCCTCGGCACGCACCACGCGACCGAGGCCCCCGGCATCCGCGCGCTCGGCGAGCGCATCGCCGCGCATACGGCGCTGCCGTGGGAGTTCTTCGCCGACACGCCGGACGTGTTCTGATGCCGGAAGCGCCGCCGAACGCCATCCCGCGCGAGCTGCTGGCGCGCGTCCGGCGCATCG
The DNA here is from genome assembly GCA_021462855.1 of Dehalococcoidia bacterium. GTDB lineage: Bacteria > Chloroflexota > Dehalococcoidia > DSTF01 > JACRBR01 > DTUCFX13. The sequence continues at coordinate 80,889 of JAJTXQ010000041.1, forward strand.
AGCTGCAGGCGCGGCGGCTGGTCTCGAACGTCTTTCTCGGCGAGTACCACAGCGTGTTCCGCGGCCGCGGCATCGAGTTCTCGGAAGTGCGCCAGTACGAACCGGGCGATGACGTGCGGCTCATCGACTGGAACGTCACGGCGCGCATGGGCGCGCCGTACATCAAGAAGTACATCGAAGAGCGCGAACTCACGGTGATGCTGCTGGTCGATGTCAGCGCGTCGTCGGCGTTCACATCGACGGCGATGAGCAAGCGCGAGCTGGCGGCGGAGGTGGCCGCGACGCTCGCCTTCTCGGCGGTGGCGAACGGCGACCGCGTGGGCCTGCTGGCGTTCAGCGACCGCATCGAGGCGTACATCCCGCCGGCGAAGACGCGCCGCCACGTGTTGCGCCTCATCCGCGAGCTGCTGTACCTGCGGCCGGGCGGGCAGCGCACGGACATCGGCGCGGCGCTGGCGTACCTGGCGCGCGTCGTGAAGCGGCGCTCGATCGTCTTCGTGCTGTCGGACTTCTTCGACGCGGGGTACGAGCCGGCAATGCGCGCCGCCTCGCTGAAGCATGAAGTGATCGCGCTGTCGCTCGCCGACCGCCGCGAGTCGGACCTGCCCGACGTTGGCCTGCTCGAGGTGCGGGACGCGGAGACGGGCGAGCGGGCGCTCATCGATACATCCGACCGGGCGACGCGGGCGTCGTGGTCGCGCCGCGCGGCCGAGCAGCGGGATGCGCGCCGCCGCGCGCTCGCCGCCCTCGGCGTCGAGGAGATCGCGCTGGCCACGGACCGCTCATACGTCGAGCCGCTGCTGCAGGCCTTCCGCCGCCGCGCCCGGCGCGTGCGATAGGCGGTGGTTGCGCTTCCGGACACGGCGGCGCGCGTGCCGCCGCACCGCCCTCGCGCGGCTACCGCCCCTCGAAGCGTGGCGGGCGCTTGTCGAGGAACGCGCGGACGCCCTCGGCGCGGTCGGCGGTCGTCTGCAGGATCACGGTGAGGTCCGTCTCGTAGCGCAGCGCCTGGTCGAGCGGCATGTCGAGCCCGCGCAGCACCGCTTCCTTCGCGTAGCGGACGGCCAGCGGCCCGCGCGACGCGATCGTCTGCGCCAGGGTCAACGCCCGCGCGCGCACGCCGCTGCGCGGCGCGACTTCGTTCACGAGCCCCCATGCGAGCGCGCGGCCCGCGTCGACGGTTTCGCCGAGCAGCAGGATCTCCGACGCGCGCGCGCGGCCGATGAGCCGCGGCAGCCGCTGCGTCGCCCCGCCCGACGGCAGCATGCCCATCGCGACGTCGGGCACGGCGAACCGCACGCCCTCGGCCGCGACGCGGATGTCGCATGCGAGCGCGAGCTCGAGCCCGGCGCCGGTCGCGTCGCCCTCGATGGCGGCGATGACCGGCTGCGCCATCAGCTCCAGGCAGCGGAAGGCGTCGGCGGGCATGCGCGGCTCGTTGTCGCGCCAGCCGTGCGAGAACATGTCGCCTGTCGATGTCAGCAGCACGACCGACACCGTGTCGTCGTCGTGGATGCGCGCGGCCGCCGCATCGAGCTCGGCGAGCAGGCGCATGTCGATGGGATTCGTTTCGTCGGGCCGTTCGAGGCGGATCTCCGCGACGGGGCCGTCCGCCGAGAGCGAGAGCGTGGTGAACGTCATGACGCGATCATACGCGCTTCACACCGGCTTGTCGCCGGGCACCGGGATGACCGCGCCGTTGACGCGCGCCGCCCGTTCAGAACACAGCCACGCGACGGCTTCGGCGATGTGCTGCGGCGTGTTGGCGGCGGCTTCGGGCGCGCGCTCGAGCGCGGCGAGCGCTTCTTCGCGCGTGAACCGCCGCGTGGGGCCGGGCGCCACGGCGTTGACCGTGATGCCGTGCGCGGCCTCGCGCGGGCCGATCGTGCGGGCGATCCAGTGCCGCGCTGCTTTACCGAGCGGGTAGTCGAGCGGCGCGTCCGGCGGCCCGAACGTCCACGCGTCGGCCATGTGCCCGCCGATCAGCACGATGCGGCCCCACCCGCGCGCGCGCATGCCGGGCAGCGCCGCGCGGAGCAGGTGGTACACGCCCTCGATCTCCGCCGCCACGACGCGCCGGAGGTGAGCGGCGTCGATCTCCGTGACATCGCGCGGCTTCCACGGCGCGCCGGCGTTCGCGACGACGATATCCACGGAGCCGAACGCGGCGGCGGTCTCCCGCACCATCGCCTCGACCGATGCGGCGTCGCTCGCGTCGCCCTGGAGCGGGAGCGCGCGGCGGCCCATCGCCTCGATCGCGGCGGCTGTCGCCGCGACGTGCTCGCCGCGCCGGTGGTAGTTGAGCGCGATGTCCGCGCCATCGCGCGCGAGCGTGAGGGCGATGCTGCGGCCCATGCCCTGGCCGCCCGCGCCCGTGACGAGCGCGACCCGGCCGGCGAGCATCGAGCGTTCGGGCGCCATGCGGTGAGTATGCGGGCGGCGCGCCGGCCGGTGCAATTGACTCATGGAGCGGCGCCGCCCCAGCGATTACCCTCTGGTGAGCGGAGGGGCAGGCATGGGCACATTCTCGGGGAAAGCGGCGCTCGTCACCGGCGGCACGCGGGGCATCGGCAAGGCGATCGCGATGAAGCTGGCGCGCGAGGGCGCCGACGTGACGGTGAACTACTCCCGCAACGTCGAGCACGCGGAGGCGACCGTCGCCGATCTGCGCGCGCTCGGCGTGCGCGCCGAAGCCGTGCGCTGCGACATCGGCGAGCGCGAGGACGTGTTCGCGATGGTGCGCGGCGCCGCCGAGCGGATGGGCCGGCTCGATGTCGTCGTGAACAGCGCGGCCCGCGGGCTCGAGCGGCCGCGTCCGGCGATCGACTCCCTGCCGAAGCACCTGCGCCACACGATGGACATCAACCTCTTCGGCCCGTGGTTCGCCGCGCAGGCCGCCGCCCCGCTGATGACCGAAGGTGGCGCGATCATCAACCTGCTGAGCCCGGGCTCCGACCGCTACCTGCCGAAGTACGCGCCCGTCGGCGTGTCGAAGGGAGCGCTCGAATCGCTGACGGTGTACCTCGCCGTAGAGCTGGCGCCGCGCGGGATCCGCGTCAACGCCGTGTCGGCCGGGCTCGTCGAGGGCACGGACGGCGTGCGGTTGATGGACAGCGAGCTCGTCGGCGGCTACGGCGCGAAGGTGCCCGCCGGCCGCCACGTGCAACCCGGCGACGTCGCCGAGGCGGTCGCGTTTCTCGCGTCGCCCGCGGCGTCGATGATCATCGGCCAGACGCTGCTCGTCGACGGCGGGTACGCCCTGCTCGGCATGGTGTGAGAAAGGGCGCGGCTGCGCCTCTGCGCGTTCAGCCGCCGTCGCGTCGCCATTCCTCGGCTTGACATCGTCCGCGCGGCGCAGGCCGAATGATGACCCAACGCTGCTATACTCGCGGCACTTTCGTTTGAACGGAGACCAGGAGGGGAATGTCATGCTCCAGGAATTCAAGGAGTTCATGCTGCGCGGGAATGTCATTGACCTCGCGATCGCGGTCGTGATTGGCGCCGCGTTCAAGACGGTCGTTGACACGTTCGTTTCGGGGCTCATCACGCCGCTGATCGCGGCGTTCGGCGGCCAGCCCGACTTCTCGGCGCTGGACTTCACGATCAACGACAGCCGCTTCCTGTACGGCACGTTCCTGAACGCGGTGATCGCGTTCGTCATCGTCGGCGCGGTGCTGTTCTTCTTCGTGATCAAGCCGATGAACGAGCTGATCAAGCGCTCGCGCAAGGAGCCGCCGGCCGACCCAACGGTGAAGAAGTGCAGCGAGTGCCTGAGCGAGATCCCGATCGACGCGCGGCGCTGCGCGTTCTGCACGTCGCAGCAGGCGGCCTAGCTTAACGATCGGGCGTGGGGCGCTCGCGGCGGGCGCCCCACCGTTCCCAGTACACCACTTTCTCGGCCGGCAGCCGGATGGGCGGCCCGAACGTGCCCTTCGGCCAACCGACGGGGATCATCGCCAGCGGCTCGGCGTCGTCCGGGATGCCGAGCAGCGCGCGGACGTCGGCCTGGTGCAGCATGTGCAGCGTGGTCAGCGTCGCGCCGAGCCCGAGCGCGCGCGCCGCGAGCAGCAGGTTCTGCACGGCGGGATACAGCGACGCGCCGAGCACCGGCCCCGTGTTGAACCGGTCGGTGCGGACCGTCGCGAAGATCAGCACCGGCACCTCTGCGATGTGATGCGCGAGATGGTCGGCCGACTTGTAGGCGCTCGCGCGCCGGGCGTCGGCGAGCATGGCTTCGCGCGCGGGGCCGTACATCTGCCGCCACGCTTCGAGGTACCACTCGCCGATCTTGCGCTTGTCCTCGGCGCCGGTGACGACGACAAAGTTCCACGACTGCACGTTGCCGCCGCTCGGCGCCTTCGTCGCCGTCTCGAGCAGCTTCCAGAGCAGCTCGTCAGGCACGGGGTCCGGCTTCAGCCGGCGCATCGCCCGCTGCGTGTTCACGACATCCCAAAAGTCCATCGTTCTCCTCCCGTTCGCTAGAGCGCGGCGCTTCGCCGCTCGAGGATCTGTTCTTCCGGCACCCAGCGCTCGCGCAGCGCGCCGACGAGAAACATCGACCCGGTGACGCAGACGACGTCGCGCCTGCGCGCGCGGGACAGCGCCGCATCGAGCGCGCGTTCGGGCGATGGCTCGAACGAGACGGCGCCCGCGCCGAGCGCCGCGGCGAACAGGCGCAGCATACGCTCCGGGTCGCCCGTGCGTTCGGCGAGCGGCGGCTGCGTGACGACGACCGATGTCGCGACGCTCGCCAGTGCGCGCACCATCGCCTGCTGGTCCTTGTCGGCGAGGATCCCGGCGACGAGGTGCAGGCGCGCGCCACCCGTCAGCCAGTGTTCGCCGAGCGCGCGCGCCAGCATCCGCGCCTCGACGGGATTGTGCGCGCCGTCGAGCAGCACGCGCGGCGCCTTCTGCACCGTCTCCAGCCTGCCGGTGATCCGCACCGAGGCGAGGCCGGCGCGCACCTGCGCGTCATCGAGCGCGCGGCCCTCGTCGCGGGCGAGCGCGAGGGCCGCGGCGACGGCGAGCGCGGCGTTCCGCACCTGGTGCGCGCCGGCGAGAGGCACGCGGAGCGCATCGAACTCACCGAGCGGGGTGCGTAGGCCGAACGTCGTGCCCTCCGGGCCGGCGGCTTGCACGCGTGCGCGCACGTCGAGGCCCAGGCGCCACAACTCCGCCCCCGTCTCTTCGCAGCGTGCGGCGATCACGTCGAGCGGCGCCCCGCGCGCGCCCGTGACAACGGCGCCGCCGCGGATGATCGCCGCCTTTTCGCGCGCGATCGATGTCAGCGACCAGCCGAGGCGCTCGCGATGCTCGTAGTCGACGTTCGTCAGCACCGCCACATGCGGCGCGTCGAACACGTTCGTGCAGTCGGTGCGCCCGCCGAGGCCGACCTCGACCACCGCCGCGTCGCACCGCTCGCCGGCGAAGTGCCGCATGCCGGCGGCGAACGCGACCTCGACGAGCGACGGGCGCCCGTAGCCGTGGCCGTCGAGCACGCGCAGGTGCATGTCCCGCACGAGCGGGTCGAGACCGAGCACGAGGCCGGCGAACCGGTCCGGCGCGATCAGCCGGTCATCGACGAGCACGCGCTCGATGAATGTCTGCAGGTGCGGCGACGTGTAGAGCCCGGTCCGCAGGCCGGCCGCGCGCAGCACCGACTGCGTGATCGCCGCGGTTGAACCCTTGCCGGCGCTGCCGCCGACGTGCACGACGGGCATCGCCCGGTGCGGGTCGCCGAAGTGCGCGAGCAACTCGCGGATGCGCCCCTGCAGCGCCCGCTCGACGGGCACGATCGGCAGCTCGTGCCACAGCCGCCGCTGCAGATAGTCCACCGCGCGATGGTAGCGCTGGAAACGCATGCCGGGAGCGTATCGCCGCCGTCCGCGGGCCGGTAGCGGCGGCGGTGGGAGGCGGCGGCCGTCGCTCCGTCTGTCCGCGGGCGCGAACCGTCGCGGCGGTATGCCGGCCACACCCTCAATCCGCGCGCCCCGGCCGCCGATACTGAACGCGATGGATGACTTCCGGTCCCAGTTGACGACGGTCCTCGACCAGATGATCGAGCGAGGCGAGCGGCCGGCGTTCCTCGTCGTCGACCTCGAAGGCGCGGCGGAGATCAAGCAGTCGCACGGGCAGGAGAGCCTCGACAAGTTCAAGAACGCGGCGATCGATGCCCTGGTGGCCGCCACGAACGGCGCCGACGCCTTCACGTACGGCGAGGATCGGGTGGTCGCGATCCTCGGCCACGAATGGGACCGGCTCAAGACCTTCGCGCTGATCCAGAAGCTCCGGCGGGCGATTCCGCTGCTCGGCCAGTCGTTCGACTGCTACCTGCGGCCGGAGTTCGACGTCATCGAGTACGAGGCGTCGGCCGGCGTCGCGGGGCTGATCCGCCAGATCACGAACAAGCGCTCCGACGCCCAGCAAGCGGCCGTCTGAGCGGGCTTCCGGCCGCCACGGCCGCCAACGACCCCCTCCTCCTGCTCACGCTCTCTGCAACGGCGGTGAAGCCGGCGCGGCGCCCCTCCGGACCCGCACGTCGCGGCACTTGACGGGACCTTGCCGGCGATCGCACAATTCGCCACGCTTTAGCACTCGCTAAACTACGGTCCGGACCGGGAGGACTGCCATGGCGAACGAAACGGTACCCGTCTCCATCCCCGACAACCTGGCGGCAAAGGCTCGGGAGAAGGGCTGGCCGCTCGACCTCGTGCAGCAGGCGCTCGCCGCCGGCGCGCAGCCGGCCCAGATCATCCAGTACATGGACCAGGGCGTGACGGCGGACCAGGCACGGCAGTTCCTGGCGGCGCAGGCCGGCGGCGGCAAGGAGCTGTCCGAGGAGATCAGGGCGAAAGCCGAAGCGTCGGCGTGGCCGATCGAGCTGGTGCAAGCCGCCGTCAACATGGGCGCCGCAGAGGGCGACCTGATGCGCTTCATGGAGATGGGCGTGACGGCCGAGCAGGCGCGCCAGTTCATGGCGCAAGGCGGGCAGGCGCAGCTCGACCTCAGCTGGATGAACGTGCCGACGGAGTGGAACACGCGCGCGCGCCCGACGAAGCACGGCCTGACGCTCGACGCGATCAACATCGGCAAGTACGGCGAGGTGCCGGATGTCTGGGAGCACCAGACGGAGATGCCGCGGGGCGCGTTCCCGATCCCGGGCGTCGAAGGCATGGGCTACTCGATCTACCAGAAGCAGGAGGTGTGGAGCGACGCCTGCGCGCCGTTGTACGAAGAGTCGATCCAGCGCCGCTGGCGGCCCGCGACCGATGTGCCGTGGACGACCATCGAGCCGCTCGACGATGACCTGGAGCGCGGCGCCTGCCAGGTAATGACGTACCTGAGCGAGAAGGCGCAGCTCGAGGCCGACGTGCTCGGGCGCTGGGAGCCGGAGATCTCGTACGGCTACCACGAGGTGAAGTTGTACCTGGCGACGGTGATCTTCGAGGGCGCGCGCGCGGTCGAGGTGTTCCGAAAGCGCGCGCTGTCGAACGGGGGCGGGCTCGGCATCCAGTCGCCGGGCTGGTCGCACCGTTCGGTGATCGACGCGCGCAACTTCAGCGAGATGGCGACGGTGCAGATGGTGCTGCAGGACAGCCTGACGCTGGCGGAGTACCAGTTCGGCGAGATGTACGCGCACAACGCGGCGGAGAAGTTCATCTTCACGCGCGCGATGCAGGACAAGGCGCGGCACCTGGCGTATGGCGTGTCGCACCTGAAGTACGTGCTCCTGCGCCGCGACGACCGGCGCGAGGAGATGCAGCGGTACCTCGACAAGGGCGAAACCGCGCTGCTGATGGACGACAGGAAGGACCATGCGACCCGGCCGGCATGGGCGATCTACTTCGGCGGCGGCACGGCGAACATCGGCGAAGGGCTCCGGGTATACAATCAGATGCGGCGGCGGTTCATCGAGCAGTACCTCGCGCGGCTCAAGTGGGCTACCCTCGACCGGGGCGAGCGCCTGTTGCCGGGCCTTCGCGCATTCATCGACAGCGAGTAGCGAGCGGACAGCAGGAGCAGGAGAGCAGCGATGCCAACATTCCCATCCGTCGAGTGGTTCAACGCGATCAAGGACCTCGTGAACAGTGACCCTGCGTTCCGCCAGCTGGGCACGGTGGACAGCGTCGTCGGCGTGAAGGTCGGCAACAAGGTCTACGAGCTGACCTTCGAGGCGTTCGAGTGCACGAATGTGCGCGAGGCGACCGAGAACGCGCTTCGGGATATGGACTTCTGGCTGGAGCAGCCCTACGACAAGTGGCAGGAGATGCTCCAGAACATCAAGCGGAACGGCGCGGCGGACCTGCAACACACGCTGAACACGATCGACCTGAACATGCCGGACGGGTTCGCGCGGTCGCACGACGGCTACCGGCGCGACGCGTTCTACCGGTTCAACCAGTCGATCCAGGACTTCTTCAACGCGTCGGCGAAGATCGATACGCAGTTCGCGGAGCCGGCCGCCGTCGCATAGCGACGCTCGCTCGATCCGGGCACAACGGGACCCCCCCGCGCTGGTCGCGGGGGTGTCCTGTCTGCCGGCACGCGCACCGCCGGGCGTGCCCGGCGATCGAGGCAGGCGTGCCGGGCAATGCGCACCGCCTGCGGGATCAGCGGTCCGCTGCGCGAAGGAATTCCGGCGAGAATTGACAGCCTGACGCGGCCGCGATTAGCATGTCGTTATCAGAACGGCCGAATCTTCGTCACATCCTGGCGGAGGACGGGGGAACCGTTTACCGCGCCGAAGCCGGCGTAACCGGTCCTGTAGCGCCTTTGCGATGGGCCGGATGCTACGCTCGACGCGGTCGGGGTGAATCGCCCGGAAGGGCGTAGGGCAGGCTCTCCGGCCCGAATCCGTCAGCTAACCCCGTAGGCCACCGAGAGAGACGTTGCCCCCTGGCACGGCCCGGGCGAACGCCTCCGGGCTTTTTTGTACCCGCGCGGAGCCTGAGGAGGATGCGGCAATGTACGGCACGCTCGCCATTTCCCATCGCGCGCTCGATGACCTGACCGAGGCGGCAGGCGACGACGCGATCGACGAGCTGCGCACGCTGGCGCGGCCGCTCGAGGGGCTGCGGGTGCTGAACCTGAGCGTCACGGCGTTTGGCACCGGCACGGCGGAGCTGCTCAACTCGTCGGTGCCGCTGCTCACCGACCTTGGCCTCGACTGCCACTGGCAGGTCGTGCGCGCGCCCGAGGATACGTTGTCCGTCACCCGCGCGATGTACCAGGCCATGGCGGGCACGAACGTCACATGGACGCCGGACATGACGGACCGGTGGCTGCGTTACGCGGAGATGAACGCCGCGCTGCTGACCGAGCCGTTCGACATCGTCATCGTCCACGACCCGCAGCCGGCGGCGCTCCGTTCGTATGTCGAGGGCGTGCCGGACACGCGCTGGCTGTTCCACTCGCACCTGGACCTGTCTTCTGCGCAGGAGGACGTGTGGCTGCTCGTGCGGCGGCACATCGAGCGGTACGACGGCGCGATCTTCGAATCGCCGTCGTTCACGCGCGCCGACGTGAACGTGCCGACGTACATCGTGCCGCCGGCGATAGCCCCGACGGGCCCGCGCAACATGCCGCTGCCCGACGACGTGGTGCGGACGATGCTCGAGCGCCACGGCATCGACCCGGAGCGGCCGATCGTCTGCCAGGTGTCGCCGTGCGACCCGGGAAGCGACCTGCTCGGCGCGGTCGACGTGTACGCCGCGGCGCGCGAGCGGGTGCCGGGCCTGCAGTTCGTGCTGCTGCTGACGACGGAGCCCGCCGACCCGCGGGCGCGCGGCTGCTACGACGAACTGGCGCGCCGCTCGGCCGAGGACCGCGGACTGTTCGTCCTGAGCATGGGAAACGAGGTCGGGAACGTGGAGCTGAACGTGGTCCAGCGTGCTGCCGACGTGGTGATCCAGCGCGGCCTGGGCAAGGGCTTCGGCATGTGGGTCAGCGACGCGATGTGGAAGCAGCGGCCGGTCATCGTGTGTCCGCATGCTGGCCTGCAGGAGCAAGTGGTCGATGGCGAGACCGGCGTCATCGTGGAGACGCAGGAGCAGTTCGCCGCCGCGATCGTCGGTCTGCTCGGCGACCCTGGCCGCGCGCGGCAACTCGGCGCAGCCGGCCGCCGCCGCGTGCAGCAGCGGTTCATGATCACGCGCTATCTGCGCGACTATCTGCGCATCCTCGGCGAAATGCACAGGAGCGCCTGAGTGCTCGGCTCCGTCCCCACCACACCAAAGTCGTTCGAAGACTACCGCCCGGTGATCGGCGACGAGCGCACGGAGGAGATCCTCGCGCTGGCGGCGCTGCTGCGCGGCGCGCGCGTGCTGCACGTCAACGCGACGGCGTTCGGCGGCGGCGTCGCCGAGATCCTCGGCACGATGGTGCCGCTGATGAACGACATCGGCCTTGCCGCCGATTGGCAGGTGATCAAGGGAGCCGACGAATTCTTCAACGTCACGAAGGCGATGCACAATAGCCTGCAGGGCATGTACTACGACTGGACGCCCGAAGCGCGCAACATCTGGCTCGAATACAACCGGCTGAACGCCGAACTGTTCGATGACAGCTACGACTACGTTGTGATCCACGACCCGCAGCCGGCCGGCATCCTGGGGCTGGTCGACGAGATGCGCGGGACGCACCACGGTAAGTGGGTGTGGCGCTGTCATATCGACCTGACCGATGCGCAGGCGGAGGTTTGGGACATCCTGCGCCCGCACGTCGAGCGGTACGACGGCGCGATCTTTACGCTGCCCGACTATGTGAAAGACGATCTGCACGGGCCGACAGTGTTCTGCGTGCCGCCGGCGATCGACCCGCTCAGCCCGAAGAACGTCGACCTGCCGATGGAGACGGTGCACGAGATCCTGCGCAGGTACGGCGTCGATCCGGACCGGCCGATGATCACGCAGATCTCCCGTTTCGACCCGTGGAAGGATCCGCTCGGCGTGATCGATGTCTATCGCGCGCTGAAGCGCGCAGTCCCCGAGCTGCAACTGGTGATGGTGGCATCGATGGCCAGCGATGACCCGGAGGGGTGGGCGTGGTACGAACGCACCGTCCGCCGGGCCGGCGAGGACTTCGATATCCACATCCTGTCGAATCTCAACGGCGTGGGGAACGTCGAGGTGAACGCGTTCCAGCGTGCGGCGCGCGTGGTGATCCAGAAGTCGACGCGCGAAGGGTTCGGGCTCGTAGTATCGGAGGCCTTATGGAAGGGACGTCCGGTGGTCGCGGGGAACGTCGGCGGGATCCCGCTGCAGATCGTGAACGGGAAGACGGGGTACCTGGTGAACAACGCCGAGGAGTGCATCGACCGTACGCTGTCGCTGCTGCAGTCGCCGGAGGAAGCCGACCGCATGGGCGCGCTCGGGATCGAGTACGTACGGGACAATTTCCTCACGACACGCTATCTTCGAGACTATCTGAATATCTTCCGCCAGCTGTCGGGGATCGCGCCCGCCGTGCGCGCACCCCAGCCCCAGCAGCTGCGCCACTAGACACGGGGGTGTCGATGAAGCGTGTCGTCGCGTTGATCCTCGCAGGCGGGCAGGGCGACCGGCTCAGCGTGCTTAGCGAGGAGCGGGCGAAACCCGCGGTGATCTTTGGCGGCCGCTACCGGATCATCGACTTCGCGCTCAGCAACATCGTCAACTCCGGCGTCACCCGTGTCGGCGTGCTGACCCAGTACCGCCCGCGCTCGCTCAACGACCACATCGGCATCGGCCGTCCGTGGGACCTCGACCGCTCGGGCGGTGGCGTGACGCTGCTGCAGCCGTACCTCGGCCGCGAGAGCTCGGACTGGTACCGCGGCACCGCCGACGCGATCTTCCAGAACATCTACTTCATCGAGGAGACGCGCGCGGAGGTCGTGCTGATCCTCGCCGGCGACCACGTGTACAAGATGAACTACGATGAGCTGATCGCCACGCACCTGCGGAAAGGGGCCGACGTCACCGTCCCGCTCTACGAGGTGCCTGTCGCAGAGGCGCACCGGTACGGCGTCCTCACGACGGATGCCGATGACCGCATCATCGAGTTCGACGAGAAACCCGACCGCCCGAAATCCAACCTGATCTCGATGGGCATCTACGTGTTCAACCGGCAGGTGCTGATCGATCAATTGATGGCCGACTCGATGCGCGACTCCACCCACGACTTCGGCCGCGACATCATCCCGGCGATGGTCGACGACCCGTCGATGAAGGTGTACGGCTCTCGCTTCGACGGTTACTGGCGCGATGTCGGCACGATCGAGTCGTACTACGACGGGAACATGGACCTGCTCGAGGATCTGCCGAAGCTCAACCTCTACGACCCCGACACGCGCATCCGCACGCGCGTCACCGGCTACCCGCCGGCGAAGATCGGCCGCCGCGCGTACATCTCGCGCTCGCTGCTCGACCTGGGGTGCATCGTCAACGGGCACGTCGAGCACTCGGTGCTGTCTCCGGGCGTGTACATCGAGGAGGGGGCGGTGGTGCGCGACTCGATCGTTTTCGACGATTGCCGTATCGAATCGGGAGCGATCGTCGAGCGCGCGATCGTCGACAAGCAGACGGTGATCGACAAGAACGCGTACGTCGGCTACGGCGACGACTGGGCGCCGAATCACGAGCGCCCGGATATCGTCAACTGCGGCATCACGATCATCGGCAAGCGCGCGCGCATCCTGCCGTACACGCGGGTCGGGCGGAACGTCGTCGTCGGGGCGAACGTCGAGGCGCAGGGCGTGGTCGATGGTACGATCCCGAGCGGGACGACGCTGCGCGCGCCGGACAGGCACTTCCCGTACACGGTGTAGCCGGTGCGCCGCCGGCGCATGGAGAAAGGACGGCCGGGGCCCGATCGCCGGGCCCGATGATGAGCGAGAAGCAGGGCGCGTTCACCTTCGTGCTGCACTCCCATCTGCCGTATGCGCGCATGGCGGGCCGCTGGCCCCACGGCGAGGAGTGGATCCACGAGGCCGCGACAGACACGTACCTGCCGCTCGTCGCGGCGCTCCACGACCTCGCGGCCGAGGGCGTGCGCTACCGCCTGACGATCAGCATTACGCCGGTGCTCGCCGAGCAGCTGGCCGACCCCGACGTGCTGGCGAACCTCGAGGCATACCTCACGGACCTGCGGGATCGCGCGGCGGCGGACATCGACCGGTTCGAGCGCGAAGGGGATTCGGCGCGCGCCGGCGGGGCGGCGTTCTACCGCGTGCGCTACGCATGGCTGCTCGACCAGCTGACGGCGCGCTTCGGGCGCGACATCATCGGCGCGTTCCGCTGGCTGCAGGACAACGGCTATGCGGAGCTTTCGACGAGCGCGGCGACGCACGGCTACCTGCCGCTGTTCGCGCGCGACTCGTCGATTCATGCGCAGGTGCGCACCGGGGTGCGGACATACGAGCGGCACTTCGGCCGCAAGCCGGCGTCGTTCTGGCTGCCGGAGTGCGCGTATCGCCCGGCGTTCATCGCCGGGGACGGCACGCGCAAGCCTGGCATCGAGGAGTTCCTCGCGGCGCAGGGCCTGACGACGTTCTTCGTGGAGACGCACATGGTGCTCGGCGGGCACCCGGTCGGCAAGGCCGCCGGCGATGTGGTGGGCCCGTACGGCGCGGTGCCGCGGCGCTACACCGTGCCGCACGCGCCCGAGCGCAAGGCGAACGGGCAGACGACGTTCGAGCCGTACTGGGTTGCGCGTCCCCGCGTCGCGGCGATCGCGCGGAACCTCGCGACGGGGCTGCAGGTGTGGTCGGCCGACCACGGCTACCCGGGCGACTTCGCGTACCGCGAGTTCCACAAGAAGGACGGCGAGTCAGGGCTGCGCTACTGGCGCGTCACCGGCGCGCGCGTGGAGCTCGGCGACAAGGCGACGTATGACCCGGCGCCGGCGCACGAACGCGCGGTCGCGCACGCGCGGCACTTCGCCGGCCTGGTCGAAGAACAGGTCGCGGGATACCACGCGTCGAGCGGCAACTACGGGCTCGTCAGCGCGGCGTACGATACGGAGCTGTTCGGCCACTGGTGGTTCGAGGGCACCGTCTGGATCAAGGAAGTGCTGCGCAATCTCGCGGCCAGCGAGGCCGTCGCGCTCACCGGCGCCGCCCAGTTCATCGCCGAGCACCCGCCCGGGGAGGTGATCGACCTGCCGGAGGGCTCGTGGGGGCAACAGGGCACGCACTTCACGTGGATGAACGCCGATACGCAGTGGATGTGGCCGGTGATCAACGACGCCCAGCGGCGGATCGAGGAGATCGTCGCCCGGCACGGCGATGCGGCGGGCGATACGGCCGTCGCCCTGGCGCAGCTCGGCCGCGAGCTGTTGCTGCTCGAGTCGAGCGACTGGCCGTTCCTGGTCACCACGGGCCAGGCGCGCGCCTACGCGGAGCTGCGCTTCACGCAGCACGCGGAGCGCTTCGACGAGCTGGCGGCGCAGATCGAACGGGGCACGATCGACCGCGCGCTGGTCGATGATCTCTGTGAACGGGATAAGGTCTTCGCTGATATACAGATTCAAGACTTCGCCGCGCGCGAGGGCATGGCCGAGGCTCCGAGCGGGGCACTAGCATAAGTACAGGCGCCTCCCGGCGGCACGGGCGCCGTGCCGCCGGGCTGGCGCTCTTGCTCAATCGGGGGACTTCCGGGGGAGACGCAGATGCCGACGATCTACTGGGGACAGCTCCTGCACTTCTACCAGCCGCCGATCCAGATCCCCGAGATCCTGCGCAAGGTCGTCGACGAGTCGTACCGGCCGCTGATCGATGTGTTCAAGCAGCAGCCGCACGCGAAGGCGTCGGTGAACATCAACGGCGTGCTGACGGAGATGCTCTTCGAGAGCGGCTACCAGGATGTGATCGATGGCCTGCGCGACCTGGCCGAGCGCGGCCAGATCGAGTTCGTCGGGTCGGCGAAGTACCACGCGATCCTGCCGCTGATCAGCGAGGCGGAGCAGCGGCGGCAGATCCGCCGCAACCACCTGACGAACCGGCACTTCTTTGGCGATGCGTACCAGCCGAAGGGGTTCTTCCCGCCGGAGATGTGCTACGACCGCGCGATCCTGGGCCCCGTGGTCGACTTCGGGCACGAGTGGGTGATCATGAGCGGGGTGGCGTGCAACGCCGACTGGCCGATCCACTCCGTCTACCACGCGAAGTCGAACGCGGGCGATGACGTGGCCGTGGTGTTTCGCGACGACGTGCTGAGTAACCGTATCTCGTTCCAGGACATCGACGGGCGCGGGTTCGTCGAGCACCTCCGGACGTCGCACCCGGACGGCGACGGCGACATCTACATCGTCACGGCGATGGATGCGGAGACGTTCGGGCACCACATCGAGAACTGGGACCAGCTGTTCCTCGCCGAGGCGTACGAGGCGGTGCAGCCGTACCAGGGCGTCGTGCAGGCGCGCCCGCTCGCGCAGAGCACGCGGCGGCTGCTGACGATGACGAGCGAGGCGACGGAGGGGCCGGACCACGTCACCTCGTGCACGATCTCCGAGATCGTGGCGCGGATGCCGCGCGACGCGGAGATCGACCCGAAGCCGGCATCGTGGAGCAGCACGCACGATGACCTGAACGCCGGCGTGCCGTATCCGCTGTGGAAGCAGCCGGGCAACTACATCCACAAGCTGCAATGGGAGCACGTCGACATCGCGCTCGAGCTCGTAGGCAAGGCGCAGGAGGTCGCGGACAACGCGACGAGCCAGCGCCACGCCGAGATCGCGCGCGGGTTGATGGACCCGGCGCTGCATTCGTGCCAGTTCTGGTGGGCGAGCCGCCGCCCGCACTGGGACATCAACATGATCGCGCGCGGGATGGACCAGCAGACCGATGTGGTCGTCAACGCGTTCCGCTCGATCAACCTGAGCGGCGCGCCCGAGGAAGTGAAGCGGGACGCCTACTACAAGGTCGTCGCCGCGCGCGACCTGCGCGCGAAGCTGCACGACCAGCTGTTCTGGGACTAGCGCCGGGCCGGGTACGCCCCATGAAACGGATCAACGTCATCCTCGCGTTCCACGCGCAGGAGCCGCTGTGGGACTTCCCCGCCCGCGTGCTCGAGTCGCTGCGCGACGGCGACGTGCGTCGCGAGGCCGTCGGCAACGACAACTGGGTGCGCAAGCGCGCCGAAGCCGGCCGCGACATCTACGCCGACCTGCTGCGCGCGGGCGAGCGCCTCGGCGCGCCGGTGTGCCTGGAGGCGACGAACGAGGTGCTGATGCAGATCCGGCGCTTCATGCCGGATACGTTCGGGCGCCTCGGCGACGCGTATCGCGCCGGCGCGATCTACCCGGTGTACGGCAACGCGTTTCACACGCACATCGCGATGCTGACCAATGCCGAACTCGCCGACGAATTGCGCCTCAACCGCGAGTTCCTGCGCGACGTGCTCGGCGCGCCCGAACCGCGCCACCCCGGCGCCTTCCCGATGGAAGGCTCGATCGACGCGCACAAGCTCGCCGGATTCCGCGAAGCAGGCATGGAGTACGTCATCTTCCCGAACCTCAGCGAGCGCAAGGCGCGCTACCGCTTCGAGGGGCTGCGGGAGGGCGCAGACCCGGCGCACGGCGCGTTCACGATCGACGACGGGCTGATCGCGCTGCCGCGCCACTTCCCGATCTCCCAGGAGATCTGGCGGCCGATCACGAAGTGGCAGCCGAAGCGCCTCGTGCCGCAGGGCTACATCCTCGGCAAGTTCGCGGTGCTCGACGAGGAATACCGCGACGGGCGAACGG
The DNA here is from genome assembly GCA_021462855.1 of Dehalococcoidia bacterium. GTDB lineage: Bacteria > Chloroflexota > Dehalococcoidia > DSTF01 > JACRBR01 > DTUCFX13. The sequence continues at coordinate 97,608 of JAJTXQ010000041.1, forward strand.
TCGACTTCCCGATTGGCCGCGAGCAGGCCGTCGATGAGTACGCGCGGACGCTGCGCGGTGCCGTCGCCGGCGCGCCGGATGGCGGGCTGCTGCTGTACATCCAGGACCTCGAGCTGATGGACTTCGGCGAGGAGGCGCTCGAGATCCTCGTCGAGGCGTGGGAGCGCGTGCGCGCCGAGCGCCGCGCCGAGCTGCGCTTCACGACGCCCGACGAGTACATCGACGACCTGCGCGCATCGGGGCAGGCGCTGCCGCACATGTGGTTCCACCAGGCGTCCTGGGCGCCGGAGATCCGCCTCGTGCTGCGCAGCGATGGGCACTATCCGCCGCTGCATGCCGGCGCGTTCCGCGGCGCCGACAGCGACACGGAGGTCTTTCGCCGATGGCCGTTCATCTTCTGGGAGCCGGGGCGGTTCATCGCCGATGCGTTCCGCTCGCTGGTCGCGAGCTTAGGCCACGACCTGCGCATCCCGCTGTCAGGCGCGGAGCTCGATGAGCGGGGATACGACCTCGACCCGTCGCTGGACGACGGCACGAAGCTCGCGCTGCACCTGCGGGCGATGCAGCGGGCGTGCAACTTCGGCTGGCAGCCCGACGAGGCGCGGCACAAGTGGCCGTACATGCACGGACTGGCGATCTGCGAGATCCTTCGCGCGCAACTCGCGGCGGGCGAGGCCGGCGCGGATGCCATGCGGTCGTTCCGGCCGTTGCCGGAGCGCGCGTTGCGCGGCCTCGACCGCGTGCTTGAGGTGATCGTCGACACGCGGGTGGCGTACCTGCGGCGCGGCATCGAGCGGCTCGGGGAGCGCGCGGGCACGCCCGCCGAGCGCGCGGAGGCCGAAGCGCACCTGCAAGCGGCGGAGCGGCGGCGGCGGCGCGCGTCGGCGCTGGCGCGGCAACTTCGCGCCGAGAACGGCAAGTTCATCACGAACTGCCCGGTCGACGGGCGCGCCGTCGCGCGGCTGCTCGCGTTACTGCAGGAGCATTGCCGCGAGGCGTACCTCGCCGTCAACGAGATCCAGCGCGCGTGGATGCGCATCCGCGACACCGACGGAATGATCGTGGAGATGTACGAGTACCTGTACGACCTCTATCCGCCGCTGTTCCCGCAGATCCTCCGCGACCTGGCGACCGAGGATGAGGTGGCCGCCATCGAGGATCCGCCGCTGGCGTGACGTCCGCCTGCGATTGGACGCGGCCGGCTACTCCCGCACTTCGAAGATGAACTCGACCTCGACCGGCGCGCCGAGCGGCAGCTCCGCCATGCCGACGGCGCTGCGTGCGCCGATGCCGGCGTCGCCGAACACGTCGCGCAGCAGGTTCGACGCGCCATCGGCGACGGTGGGCTGATCGCCGAACCCGGCGGACGACGCGACGAACACCGTGAGTTTCACGGCGCGCACGATACGGTCGAGCGTGCCGAGGTGCGCCCGCGCGACCGCCAGCGCCGAGATCGCGCAGCCGCGCGCCGCCTCCGCGCCCTGTTCGACGGTGACGCCATCGCCCAGCTTCCCGGCATGCAACGGCCGCCCGTTGGCGATCGCGATCTGCCCGCTGATGAACAGCAGGTTGCCTGCACGCACGCACGGCGCGTACGCCCAGCGCGGCTTCGCCGGCTCCGGCAGCGTGATCCCCAGCTCAGCGATGCGTTGCTCCGCGCTCATGGCGCCTCCTCCTGTACTTCGATCATCGCGCGTCGAGCCGTTGCTCGCATAGCACGTTGCCGTCCGCGTCCTTCGCCGTGATGCTCATGCTCGTCGCGTCGGCGTCGACGAGGGCGTAGGCGTAGGAGTTGAGCGATGCGCAGTCGACGCCGGCGACGCCGGTGAGGAACGAGCCGAGCAGTCCCGCGCCGGCTTCGCCGATCACCTCGACGATGTACTGCTCAAGCGGCGTCGTGGCGATCGGCCCGGCGATCGCCTCGTACGCGACGGGCGGCGCGCCGTCGAATGGGTCGATGCGCACCGGGCCGAAGATGTTGGCGTGGAAGTCCGTCGCGAGGAACACGACGTTCCGCACATCGTTGTCGCGGATGTACTGGAGGATCTCGCGTCGCTCGGCGGCGTAGCCCTCCCAGCGGTCGTACGGCAGGAACAGCAGCGCCTGGATCGGCACCGGGTTCACCACGACCTTCCACGTCGCGTCGGTGTCCGTGAGCCAACGCTCGAACGCGGCCTGCTGCTCGCCGCCGAGCAGCGTGCGGGCCGGGTCGTCGAGCGTGGCGAGGCAGGCGGCGGGCAGCGTTTCCGGTACCTGCGCGAATGCGCCGGCGGCGCGCACGGCGTCGGGCACGCCGGGAGCGACGCGCGCGGGCAGCGGATCGCCGTCGCATGCGCCTTCCGCCGAAGCATCGCGGAAGCTGCGCTGGTCGAGGATGAAGATGTCGACGTCGCGGCCCCAGCGGAACGAGCGGTACATGGCCGCCGGGTCGCCGCTGTCCGCGATCGGCATGAACTCGCGGAAGGCGCGGCGTCCCGCCTCGAACATCGCGGGGTCGGCCGTCGTGCCCGCGAAGTCGTTGACGACCTCGTGGTCGTCCCACATGGTGTACGCCGGCGCGGCGGCGAGGGTGTCGCGGAGCGCGCGGTAGCCGCGGTTCTCGCGGTACTTCGCGCGGTAGCCGGCGAGCGCCGTCGCCTTCGGCGCGCGGTCGGCGTAGATCGTGTCGCCGAAGTACAGGAAGAACGCCGGCTGCGCGGCGCGCGCGGCGTCGAGCACCTGGAACTCGTTGAAGGGCGGCGAACCGTCGTCCTGGCGCGAGCCGTCGGAGTCGCCGCTGAACACGAAGCGCACCGGCGCCGATGTCGCGCTGTCGGGCGCGGTGCTGAACATGCCGGTGTCGCTGACCGCCGTCCCGGCGCGGAATCGATACCAGTAACGCGTGCCCGGCGTCAGCCCTTCGACGCGCACCTTCACGGTGAAGTCGCGCTCGGCCGACGTTTCGGTTTCGATCGTGGTGACGGCCCCGGCGAACGCGGAGTCCGGTGCGACTTCGGCGAGCAGGCGGTCGCCGTTATCGGCGAGCGTCCATAGCACGGCGCTGTCGGCCGTCACGTCGCCGCTGGCGACGCCGTGGTTGAAGCGCGCCGTGCTGCCGATCGTCCGTGTCGTGACATCGTCGCGCGAGCCGCCGCCGTCGCACGCAGCGGCGAACGTGGCGACGGCGACGAGCGTGGCGAGCATCGCGTGACGGAGCATCGGCCTCCCTGCGCCCTGGCGGCGAGCGGCCCGTCGACGGGCGCCGTGCCTTCGGCGCGCGGCGCGGGTACGATAGCATTCCCACGCACGAAGGAGAGATAGCCCGATGCCGACGTACAAGCTCGAAGCGTTCCCGCGTTCCATGATCCTCCGCGACGGCTCGACCGTCGAGCTGCGGCCGATGACGGCCGGGGACGGGCAGAAGGTGCTCGACTTCTTCCTGCGGGTGCCCGACGAGGAGCGCTACTTCCTGAAGGACGACGTGACGTCGCCGAAGGTGATCGAGGGCTGGGCATCCCACCTGGACTACGACCGCGCGCTGCCGCTGCTGGCGTGGCGAGATGGCAATGTCGTCGGCGACGCGGTGCTCGTGCGCTCGCGCGTCGGCGCCCGGCGGCACATCGGCGAGATCCGCGTGGTGGTGCTGCCGGAGTGCCGCAATCAGGGGCTCGGCAGCATCATGGTGCGTCAGCTCTGCGACATCGCCGCGGACGCCGAGCTCGACAAGGTCGTCGCGGAGCTCGTCGCCGACCGCGAGCAGGAGGCGATGATGGCGATGGAGCGGCTGGGTTTCCTGCGCAGCGCCGTGCTGTCGGAGCATTTCCGCGATCCGCAGGGCCGCCCGCACGACCTGGTCGTCATGGTCCTGCCACTCGGCAAGTGGTACGAGTGGTGGCAGTACTAGGGAGACAGGCGTTGCCCGGCCCGGGCGCCACGCAACACGACGGGAAAACGGTGCGCCCCCTCCCCGGTGCGGTGGAGAGGGGGCGCGGTCGGTGGGTGTCTCGGTACGCTACCTGCGCTTCGCGCCGGCCTTCTTTCGGGCGGGCGCCTTCGACTTCGTGGCGGCGGACCTGGCGCGCGACTTCACGCCGGGGATCGCCGCCTCGCTGTGCCCGTTCGAGGACGTGCCTTCGGCCGCCGAGCACACGGTCTCGACGATCAGGCGCGTGACGGTGTACGGGTCCATGTTCGCGTTCGGCCGGCGGTCCTCGATGTAGCCCTTGCGGTCGCGCGCGACCTGCCACGGGATGCGCACCGAAGCGCCGCGATCCGACACGCCGTAGCGGAACTGCTTGTAGGAGCACGTCTCGTGCAGGCCCGTGAGACGCTCCTCGATCGCGTAGCCGTAGTTGGCGATGTGCAGCTCGTGGCGCGTGCCGAGCGCCTGCGCTGCCTTGACGCACGGGTCGTACGCGGCGCGCATCTCCTTCGTCGAGAAGTTGGTGTGCGCGCCGGCGCCGTTCCAGTCGCCCTTCACGGGCTTGGGGTACAGCGTCGCCGCCACGCCGAAGTCCTCGGCGATGCGGTAGAGCAGCCAGCGCGCGACCCACAGCTCATCCGAGGCCTCGACGGCGCCGAGCGGGCCGATCTGGAACTCCCACTGGCCGGGCATCACCTCGCCGTTGGTGCCGGAAATCGTCAGGCCGGCCTTCAGGCACGCCTCGGTGTGCGCCTCGACGATGTCGCGGCCGAACACCTCGTCGGCGCCGACGCCGCAGTAGTAGCCGCCCTGCGGCGCGGGGAAGCCGTTGTCGGGCCAGCCGAGCGGCTTCGCGCCTTCAAAGAACGTGTACTCCTGCTCGATGCCGAACCACGTGTCGTGGCTCTTGTACTTGCGGGCGGCCTTGACGCACGCGGCGCGCGTGTTCGAGGGGTGCGGCTTCATGTCGGTGAGCAGCACTTCGTTGAGGACGAGCTTGTGCTCGCCGCCGCGCAGCGGGTCGGGGCAGACAAAGACCGGCTGCAGCACGCAGTCGGAGTTCGAGCCGGGCGCCTGGTTGGTGCTCGATCCGTCGAAGCCCCAGACCGGCGGCTTCTGACCCGATGGGACGATCTTGGTCTTGGAGCGCAGCTTGGCCGTCGGCTTCGTGCCGTCGATCCAGATGTACTCGGCCTTGTAGAAGCTCATGTGTGTTCTCCCGCACGGCGCCGCCGCGGCGCCACTACACCCATCCGACAGGGCGCATTCTACACCGTTGATGTTACGGCCACGTTTCCGTTGTGCGACGGCGGTGCGACGGCGGTGCGACGGCGACGGCGCCGCACACGCGATCGCCGCGGCGTCGCGCGCACGCCGGGCGTTGCGCCTCCGAAGGCGCGCGCCCATGCGCGAGACGCCGCGGCGATGCCGCCGCTCCTCCGGATGGCGACCGCCGGCCGGTGACCGGTCCTCCCCGCGCGAGCGGCTGCGGGAGCGCCGGCCCGGAGCCCGCGGAGACGGCGCCGCGTGACACAGGATCATCGTCATACTAGAACACATGTTCTATACTGCCGCCGATACCCGCCCGCCAGCGAAAGGGCCACCGCGTGGACGCCGCATCCTTCGCCGTCGCCGCGAATCTCGCCACCGCACTGGCGGCGATGTTCAACGCCGCGGCGCTCGCGGTGCGCCGGGCAACCGCGGTCACTGCGGCGCGGCGCACGGCCATCGCGGTCGTCGCGTGCGTGAACGGCGGTATCGCGGTCGAGGCGGCGGCGTCGCAGGCGATGTTCGCGGCGTGGCGCAGCGGCGCCGCGCTCGATGCGTTCTTCGCGCCGGGGGCGTGGACGGCGGCGCGCATGCCGCTGCTCGCCGCCACGCTGGCGATGACCGCGCTGATCCTGCGGAGGCCGCGATGACGCGCGAGACGCGGACGGCGTCACGCCGCCGCGGCGGTGCGCTTGCCGCGGCGCTGAGGCGCGACGACTGGGAGCGCGTCGCGCTGTTCGTGCTGCTCGGCATCGCTGAGGCCGCGCGCACGGCGCCGCCCGGAGCGATCGACGACGTGGTCGCGCTGCTGGCGCACGAACCGGAGGCGCGCGATGTCCGCGCGTAAGGCATCGCACGAAGGGAGCGCCGCGGCGCGGTTCTACAGCACCGCGCTCGACGCGGCGGAGCGGGCGGCCGAAGCGGCGCGTGTCGACGGGCTCGACGCCGAGATCGCGCTGCTCCGTGAGCGGCTGCACCGCGCGCTTGCGGATGGCGATGCGACCGACGCGGCGGTGCTGCGCAACGTCGAGGTCATCGTGCGCGCGGTGGTCGCGCGCTACCGCATCGGCCCGCGCCGCGCCGACGACCTGGCGGGAGCGTTGACGGGCGTGATCGACGCCGTCGGCGGGCAGCTGTGGCCGGAGGAGCGAGAGGTATGACGCGGACGGCGTCGGGCGAACTGCGGCGGGCGATCGGCCGGCTGCGCCGGCGCGCGAGGACGGCGAGCGGCCGGCGCTCGAGACGATGACGGCGCCGGCGTTCCGCGCCGTCGTCGCGCAACGGCTGCGCGCGCTCGAGCGCGACGTGGCGGAAGTGCGGGCGCGCGTGAACGGGCTGCTGTTCGTCGTCGCCGGCGCCGTCGCGACGCAGGTGGTGTTGAGGCTGCTGGCATGATCATGAGCGCGTCATCGATCCCGCGCCTGCGCCCGTACCAGCGCCAGGCCGGACGCGCCGTGCTCGAATCGGTGCGGGGCGGCCATGGCCGCACGTTCAGCATCGAGATCGCGCGGCAGGGCGGCAAGAACGAGCTTTCGGCGCAGGTGGAGCTGTACCTGCTGGCGCGCGCGGCAGCCATGCCGTGCGACGGCGTGAAGTGCGCGCCGACGTACCGGCCGCAACTGCGCGTGAGCATGCGACGGCTCCGCGACCGCATCGCGCAGGCGGGGCTGCTGCGCCACGCGTCGATGCGCGAGCAGACGGTCGCGCTCGGCGCCGCGCGGATGCTGTTCCTGTCGGCCGAACCGTCGGCGAACGTCGTCGGGCACACGGCGTCGCTGCTGCTCGAGGTCGACGAGGCGCAGGACGTCGACGCGGAGAAGTTCGACCGCGAGTTCCGCCCGATGGCGGCGACGGCAAATGCGACGACGGTGTTCTACGGCACCCCGTGGGGTGACCGCACGCTGCTCGAGCGCGCGAAACAGGCGCATCTCGAAGCGGCGCGGAGGGATGGCGTGCAGCGGCACTTCTCGTTCGACTGGGTGGAGGTGGCGCGCCACAACGCGGCGTACGGCGCCTACGTCGAGGCGGAGCGCGCGCGGCTTGGCGAAACGCACCCGGTATTCCTCACGCAGTACTGCCTGAAGACGGTGCCGGGCGCCGGGCGGCTGTTCAGCCCGTCGCAGCTGGCGCAACTGGCGGGCGCGCACGGGCGGATATCTATGCCGGAGCCGGGCGCCTGCTATGCCGCCGGCCTCGACATCGCCGGCGGCGACGGCGAGGGCGCGCCGCGCGCGAGCCGCGACAGCACCGTGCTGACGATCGGCCGCCTCGCGTTCCCCGAAGCGGGTGCGCTGGTGCAGGAGCCGCGCGTCGAGATCGCCGAGCACGTCGCCTGGTCCGGCGAGCCGCACGAGCGGCTGCTGCCGCGACTCGTCGACCTGCTGCGCGATGTCTGGCGCGTCGAGCGCGTCGCCGTCGATGCGACGGGCCTCGGCGAAACGATCGCGCGGATGCTCGCGGCCGCGCTCGGCGCCGCGCGCGTGGAGGCGGTGAAGTTCACGTCCGAGCGCAAGTCGGAGCTCGGGTTCGAGCTCATCGCGGCGCTCAACGGCGGCCGGCTGAAGGCGTATCGCGGCGACGGCTCGGCCGAGCATCGCGAGTTCTCGCGCCAGGCGGCAGCGGCGCGCGTCGCCTACCGCGCGAACAGCACGATGAACTTCTACGTCGACGAGTCAGAAGGACACGACGATTACCTGGTGAGCGCGGCGTTGCTCGTGCGCGCGTCGCGCGGGCGGACGCGGCGCGTCGCGATGGGACGCGTGCGCGCGTGAAGGCGCGCCACGCGCGAGCGTGCGCCCGGTGGAGGAGGGGCGGAACGATGGTGGCGATCCGGAGAGAGGATATTGAGCATGCGCGGCGCGTGGCCGGCCGGCCGGCGCTGCGGCTCGTCGAGCCGCCGCCGCGGCGCGTGCGCGAGGACGCGCTGCCGGAACACACGGAGTACCGCGACACCGGCTGCGACCTGGCGTCGAGCTGCCTCGCCTGCCCGCTGGCGCGCTGCAAGCACGACGAGCCTGGCGCGCTCGCGCGGACGGCGATGGCGGCGCGCGACCGGGAGATCGCGTACCTGCGGCGGCGGCACGGCGCGCCGGTCGACATGCTCGCGCGGACGTACGGCCTCTCGCGCCGCACGATCTTCCGCATCATGCGGCGGGAGGAGGGCGGCGGCGACGGGCGCAAGCGCCGCCGCGCGGCCGCACAGGCGCACGAGGAGGCACGGCGATGATCATCGACGAGATCCGCAACATGGACGCCGAGCGCATGCGGCGGTACGCCGAGCACCTGGCGTTCTACGGCGGCGAGCAATGGCCGGCGATGACGCGCCGCCAGCGGCGCCGCCTCGTGTTCAACTACGCGCGGGCGATCATCGACAAGACAGCGTCATACCTGCTCAGCGGCACGAACATCGCCGTCGACCCCGCGGACGAGTCGCCCGCGGCGGCTCAGGCCGCGCGCGACGCCGAACGCGCGCTCGCCCGGGTGCACGACGAGAACCATCTCGACCAGCTCGACTTCGACACCGAGGTCGATGCCTCGGTGCTGGGCGATGGGGCGTACAAGGTGACGTGGGACGCCGGTGAGCAGCGCGTGCGCGTCACCGCGCCCGACGTGCAGGGGCTGTACGCCTGGTGGACCGGCGACGACGTCGCGCGCGTGTGGCGCGTCGCTTCGCGCTACCAGCTCGACGCGGAGGCGGCGGAGGCGCTGCACGGCATCGCGCCGAAGACGATGCGGCGGCGGGCCGGCGTGCAGCCGCGCCCCGTGGAGATCATCGAGGTGTGGACGGCGGCGCGCTTCGAGCTGTACGCCGGCGGCGCGCGCATCGACGAGCGCGAGAACCCGTACGGGTTCGTGCCGTTCGTGATCTTCCCGAACATCCGCGAGCCGAAGAAGTTCTGGGGCGTATCGGACCTCGTCGCGATCCGCGAGCCGCTGCGCGAGCTGAACCGCGCGCTGACGCAGCTCTCGATGATCCTGGAGCTGTCGGGCAACCCGATCGCCGTGCTGGAAAACGTCGCGGAGTCGCAGGACATCGCCGTCACGCCGGGCGCGGTGTGGGAGCTGCCGGAGCGCGCGCGGGCGTACCTGCTCGACCTGCTGCAGGGCGGCGGCGTGAAGCTGCACGCGGAGTACGTGGACCTGGTGTACCGGGCGCTGCACGACCTGGGCGAGTCGCCGCGGACGGCGTTCGGCGAGAACCGCGCCGGCCTGTCGGGCGTGGCGCTCAATGTCGAGCTGGACCCGCTGCTGAA
>JAJTXQ010000042.1 GCA_021462855.1 Dehalococcoidia bacterium
GCGGCCCCAGCCGCATCCGATCGTGCTGGCGCGCCAACGCGTCGAGGTAGTCGTCCAGCATGACCTTCAGCTCGTCCGCCGACGCCGGCGGCCTTGCGCCGAAGAACGCCTGCACGATCCCCAAGTTGACGCCAACCGCATTGCCGCGGAACCCCGCGCCGCCCACGTCGACGAGCGTCGTCCGTCGTGCCGGCTCGTCGACGCCGCCCTCACCCCTCAACTGAGCAAGCTTTTCCTCAAGAGCCTCGCGGACAGCCGGAGAAAGATCGGGCCGTGTCAGCTCGGCCTCAAGCTCACGGATCTGGCCAAGCCGCCTGTCAGTGATGTCCTTGTCGCTCATGCGCAAGAGCCCTGTCGCATGCGATCGCCGTCCCGGCGCACAACCAGGACCGACGTTCCGCCGGCGGCCACTCGCGATACGGGCCACCGATCGTAGGTTAGCGCCGCGCCTGCAACTGAGTCAAACACGGTCCCGATCCTCGTCCACGTCATGGCCCCGGCGCGTTACCCGCTTGCCCTCCGCCGCCAAACGCGATACCGTCCTGCCCCGCCCGCCTTCCCCGCTCGACAGCGGGCGTTCCGGATGGCCTCCCCGCTGCCTGCCTCCATGAAACGGAGCCCAATCCACATGCCCATCTTCAACCGACGCTCCCCGCGCCGCGGGCCCGGCGCCCGCTTTCGTCCGCCCGGAGACGCCGGAGGCGCCGGCCCCCGCGTCGCCCGGCCTGCCGGCGGGTCGCTCGGCGATCTCGAGGCCGACATCGTGCCGCTGCCCATCCCGATCGACAGCCAGCCCGACGCCCGCCCGGTGGTGGTGCTGGTCATCTCTGACCACGCCGTCGTGGGCGAGGATCTGTTGACCGCCGTCGCACCCGATGCCGAATCGGCCGCCGACGCGCTTGCCGCCGTCGTGCGCGCGGTCATCGGGCACGCCGGCGACGGCCGCCGGCGACGCGTCACGGTGCGCCACGCCGTGCTCGTCAAGCCACTCACCGAGCGGCTCGCCGACCTCAAGGCTTCGGTCGGCGCATCACACACGCTGCCCGGCATCGACGATGCCGCCAGTCACCTCCGAGCCCGGCTCGGACTCCCGCCCGTGCCCAACTTGCCCATGATGGTCGCCACGTGGAAGGCTTGGGGGCTCCCCGATCTCACGGTGACCCGGTTGTTCCAGGCCGCTGCCAACTACGCACAGGCCGCACCCTGGCGCTTCATCCAAAACGCCCAGACCCTCGTGGCCGCCATGCCCGGCGGGCGGGTATGGCACACCTGCGTCCTCGGCAACGGCGGCGAGATGTTCGGGTTGTCGCTCTACAGCGAGAAGCAGGATCTCGATCGGCAGTTCGAGGGTTCCAGCCTGTTCGAAGGCGAGGCGCCCAAGGGCACCGTCATCACCCTCACCCTCGAGCCCATCGGCGAGCTGCCCCCGCTTACGGCACGCGAGATCCGCGGCGGGCGGTTGCCGATCGCCGACGAGAAGCACGTCCCCTATCTCATGGTCACCACGCCATGGGCAGGCATCGCGCCGGACCAGGCCGACGACCTCGTCGCCGTGCTGCGCGCCGTGCCCGCTTTCGCCTCGGCCCACCAGGCGCTGTTGAGCGCGGCCACCAAGCCCCCCCGGCCCATCCGCTGGCAAGACCTGACCACCGGCGTTGAGCTGACCTACAGCGGCCTCGTCGGCCGCGGGGCCAAGGTGCCGCTGTGGCCCACGCCGGCGGTCTTGTCGTTGGGTTGTGCCCAGGGCCCGGCCGCCGACCCCGAGGCCGCGCTCACCACCGCCGACGACGTGGATGCGCTGGCCCAGCAGGCCGGCGCGTGGCTGGAGCGCTTCGCGGCGTGGTGCCAGGCGCATCGCGTCAAGGGATCGGCGGCCGCCGACAGCGCCCGGGGGTTTGTCGAAGCCTATCTGGTCGGCTACGTCGGTGTGCCACTGGTGGCGGTCACCGACCCGGACCTGCGCATGTTCCTGTTCGACTGGTTCCCGCGCAAGGTGGCGTGCACGTGGCGGAGCGCGCGAACGCTGCCCCAGGGCTTGGCGACGTTCTTCGCGTTCATGGCCGAAGCCGGCATCGTGTGCCCATGGGCGGAGGCCATCCTGGCCGACAAGGCCGTGTTCGAAACCCGGTTCAAGTCATGCCCGGGCCATGCCTGGTGGGATCCCGGTGTGGAGGACTGGCGCATCGAGCTCAGCCAGGCGCTGGATCGGCTCGTCTTCATTCCGGACGAACGGCTCGGGCGGCGCGACCGCTGGGGCGATACGCTGGGCCCGGACGAGCATGCACTGCGCAGCGAGCTCAGCCGCCGCTGGCTGCTCTGGCGCGACGAGGTCATCGGCGAGGGAACGACCGCCGCCGACGTCGTGCGCAGGGAGCTGGTGCACCGCCAGCGCGCGTGGGAGCAGGCCCGGCATCCCGCGTTCCGAGGCCGCACGCCGGTCGACGTGGTGTTGCGCGAGCGGCGGCGGCAGGGGCGGTCGCCGAAGAGGCTGTGACCCGTGGCGTCGAGGGAGCGTGGAGCATGCCAACGGCAGGTCAGAGGAAGCCGCCGCCGCCGATGGAGAGGCGCAACATGTGGGCCAAGCCGGCGCAGCCGGGAACGGTCGTCGCGTGAGGCCCCGGTCCCGTCGGCAGCACCCTGCGCGCCTCCCGGCACCCCATGCTATCCTTCGCCCCGGAGGTGCCCTCATGGCCGAGGCAGACGTCACGTCCGTCGAGCAGAAGTTGGGCGCGCGCGGCAGGCTGTTGTTGCGGGCCGTGGAGCCGCGCCTGCGCCGACGCCTCCTCGACGTGCTCCTCGAGCCGGACGAACCCCGCAAGCTGACGTATGCCGAGTTCCTGGACTGGATCGACGAGGACACCCATGCCGAATGGGTCGACGGCGAGGTGGTGATGACCAGCCCGGCATCGGACGAGCACCAGGATATCGCCGACTTCCTGACCACGCTCCTGCGCATCTTCGTCCACCATCACGGGTTGGGCTGGGTGCGCAGCGCGCCGTTCCAGATGAAGACCGGGCCCGGACTGCCCGGTCGCGAGCCCGACATCGTGTTCCTGACCTCCGCCCATGCCGGACGTCTGACGCCGACCTACATCGACGGCCCCGCCGATCTGGCGGTGGAGATCGTGTCGCCCGAAAGCGCCAGCCGCGACCGTGGCGAGAAGCCTGTGGAGTACGCGCAAGGCGGCGTGGCGGAGTACTGGCTCATCGACCCGCTGCGCCGCTGGGCGGACTTCTACCGCTTGGAAGGGGATCGCTACGCGGCGATCTTCGCCGGATCCGAAGGCGAGTTCCAATCGCGCGTGCTCCCCGGCTTCCGGCTGCGCGTCGAGTGGCTCTGGCGGCGGCCAAAGCCGTCCGAGGTCGACGTGCTGAGGGATCTGGGCGTGTTGCGGTAGGGCCGGGAGGGGTCGGGTGTGTTCGCCCCGGGGCAGTTGGGTGCAGAGCCCACGACCTCCAATCTCCCCGCCAACAACCTTGCAAATCCAGCACCCCATGTGTAATATGCAAGCATGATCCCCCGTCATGCCGCCGAGCTCGTGCAGCGAGCCTTGGCCCGCCAGGCCGCCGTCGGCC
>JAJTXQ010000043.1 GCA_021462855.1 Dehalococcoidia bacterium
CGCGGCGCCGCCCGCGCGCACCGCGGCGCCCCGCACTCCCGTGACCGCCGCGCCGCCACGCACACGCCGGCCGCCCGCGTCCAGCGCCCGGCCCGACGCCAACGGCGGCAACCTCTGGGCGCCGCCTTCGCGCTACGACGGGTAGCGAGGCGTGCCATCCGTCCGCGTCGACGACATCGACATCTGGTATGAGCTCGCGGGCGATGGCCCGCTGCTCACGCTGACGCACGGCTTCGCCGGGCCGACATCGCACTGGGGCCCGATCATCGACGACTTCCGCGCGAAGTTCCGCCTGCTGCTGTACGACGTGCGCGGCCACGGCCGCACGTCGCTGCCGGATGCGTCGACGTTCAGCCTGCCCCGCTTCGCCGCCGATCTGCGCGGGCTGCTCGACGCGCTCGGCATCGCGCAGACGCACATCGGCGGCGTGTCGATGGGCGGGATGATCAGCGCGCAGTTCGCGTGCGACTACCCGGAGCGCACGCGGTCGCTGCTGTTGTGCGATACCACGGCCGGCAACCAGGTCGGCGCCGGCACGGCGGCGGGCCGGGCCGACGCGCAGCTTGCCGTCGTGTTCGACACGTTCCAGGCGGTCGTGAAGAAGCACGGTCTGCGCGGCCTGATCGAGCGCGAGAACCGCCACCGGCACGAGGACGACCCCTACGCCGCGCGCAGCACGCAATCGCTCGAGGAGCAGGATGCCGGCAACTGGCGCAAGCTCGAGACGATGACCGAAGCGGGATACCTCGCGGCGGCGGCGGCGATCCGCAACCGCCCGGACCTCACCTCGCGCACGCCGTCGCTGACGATGCCGGCGCTCGTGTCGTGCGGCGAGTGGGACATGTTCTGGCCGTGCGCGGAGCGTGACCATGCGCTGATCCGCGGCTCGCGCCTGGCGAAGGTGCCGGGCGCCGCGCACGCTACGCCGGACTACCAGCCTCGCCGCTGGCGCGACGCTGTCTTCTCGTTCATCGATGATGTTGAAGCCGGCCGTCCGGTCGCCGGCGAGGTGGTGGCCGGGTAACGTCCCGCCGCCGTCCCCTCGACCGGCGCACCACCGGGACTGCCGTCATCGCGCGCTGAGGTCGAGGCCGCCGCGGCCTTCGCCGTCATTGATCGCGGTTTCGCGCGCGGGGGCGCCGTCGACCGTGAAGTCGATCGCCGCGCCGCGCGTGCAACCGGCGACTGACCCGGCGCCGGCGACGGCGATGATGTACCCCGCGTAGTTGCCCGTGCGCCGCGTCGTCGCGACGCCGCAGAGAGCGCCGCCGATGCGCGCCTCGACGCGCGTGCCGGGTGGCGCGTGCTCGCCGTCGCGCGTGTACACCTCGCCGTTGAACTCGGTGACGGGCTGACTTGCGCCACCGGGCGCCTCGCTCGAGAACGTGGCGTCGAAGGCCGCCGCGCCGCCGTCGCCCGGCCACGGCACGGTGTGTTCGCTCCACACGCGCTGCTCGCCAGCGTACGTCCACAGCGCCACCGCGCCGCCCGGGCCGCCGCAGCCCGCCGACTCCGCATCGGCGAGCACCGTGATCTCGTAGCGTCCGCCGACGACCGGCACGAGCGTGTACTGGCACGGCGTGACCATACCGTCGCGGATCACGATGGCGCCGAGCCAGCGCGCGTCGAGCGGCGCGCCGTCGAGCGTCGCCGTGCCGCTGAGGCGGACGCGCCCCTCAGCCCCGGGCACGGCATCGGCGGCGGGCGTGCCGGGGCGCGGCTGCAGCAGGAATCGCGTGCCCGCCGCGCTGAGGTCGCGGACGCTGAGATCGTCGCCGTCAGGCCGGCGCCCATCCTCCACCCAGGCGACGAGGGCGCGCAGGCCATCGACCCACTCGGGCGTGGTGAACCCGCAGTGAGACGCGTCCGCGTAGATGCGCTGCACGAGCAGGTCGCCGGCGCCCGCCGCATCGACGCGCTGGCGCAGGATTTGCGCCTGCGAGATCGGCACGGTGCCGTCGCCCGTCGTGTGCATCGTCAGCAGCGGCATCGCGAGCGCGCCGCTTGCCTCGTTGCCGGCGAAGAAGCGCGCCGCGATCTCGGCGTTCAGCGTCATGCGTACCGCCTCCCGGTTGAACGTATCCGAAGGCACGTCGCTGACCGGCCCGAGCGCGTAGGTCACGCCGGCGTTGGACGCCAGTCCCGAGGCGATCTGCACGCGCGCGCTGTCCCACACCGCCTCCTCTTCGAGGTGCAGTCCCTCGCGCGCGTACGGCCGCGGGCCGCCGGTGAGGTCGATGACGATGTCCTCGAACCGCGCGTGCGCAGTTGCGTCTTGCAGCGCCGGCAGGATGCGCCCGTCGATGATGGCGGCGCGGTCGGGCGCGGCGTCGAACTCCGCCTGCGTGACGCCCGCGACGTATGCGCCGGCGACGATGAAGCTGGTCTGCCACGCGGCGCCCGCCTCGTTGCCCGCGGCGCCGCATAGCGCGAGCGCGCCATCGTAGCGGTCGGCGTAGCGCTCTGCGGCGATGTGCGCCGCCAGGCCGCCCATCGACAGGCCGCTGACGTACGACCGCGCTGGCCGCCCGTGCGTCCGGGCGAAGTGATCCCATAGCGCCGCCGTCTCGTCGGCCGCGCGGCCGGCGATGTGCGACGTGCTGCTGAAGCTCGACGCGCCCCACGCGTACCCGTGCGCGATGAGCCAGCGCCGGAAGTCCGGCGCGGTGACCGAGGCCTCGGGCCCAAACCACTCGAAGCCGTGCATGTACAGCACCAGCCGCCCGTTCCACTCGTCCGGCATCTCGATGCGGTAGACCGTGCCGCCCAGCCGTCCGTACTCAGCCGTCGCGCCGGGCAGCGCCTCGAACGCCGGGTCAGCGAGCGCGACGCCATCGGGCTCGGGGCGTATGGCGGCGGGCGAGGGTAGCGGGCGCGCGGCCGGCGTGGCGCGCGGCGAGCCGGCGTCGTCGCAAGCGGCGAGACTTGCGATCAGGACGGCGGCGCTGGCGAACGCGGCCGTGGCGAGGCGCATCGGCTTCCTCCTCGACGGATCTGCGGTCCGCCCGCGCCGGCGGATCTCCGGCCCCGGCGCCGATCCGGCCATCGCTGACGATCGCCGACCCCGGTCCGTGTAACGCCAGAACTGTAATGGGCACGATATTGACGGTGCCGCTTCGCGGATCGATGATCGCACTCCAGCGGTCTTCTTTGTAAGGGGAGGAGAACCCATGACAAGCGTTGGTGTAGGGAAGCTCGATCTCAAGAAGTTCGATTCGCCGGACGAGGTGCGGAAGTTCCCGAACGGGCAGATCGAAATCGCGAGCTTCGGCGGCGAGACGGTCGGCCGGGCGACGTTCAACCCGGGCTGGAAGTGGTCGAAGGACGTGAAGCCGATCGCCGGCACCGAGCTGTGCGAGGCGCCGCACTTCGGCTACCAGGTGTCCGGCCGGATGCACATCGTCATGGCCGACGGCTCGGAGCACGAGATGGGCCCGGGCGACGTCGCGGTGATCCCGTCGGGGCACGATGCGTGGGTGGTCGGCAACGAGCCGGTCGTGCTGATCGACTGGCACGGCGCCAGCAACTACGCGAAGAAGCGGTAGCGGCGGAACCTACTCCGGCCCGCCGCGCGTCACCGGCAACCGCAGGAGGCGCGCGGCGGCCATCGCCGCGCCCCACACGATCATCGCCGTCAGCGCGCCGCCGGTGACGCCGAGGAACAGCGCGTCGGTGAGGTTCACCGCGCCGTCGCTGTCGCGCGCGTCGAAGGCGGCGGAGAGCCCAAACGCGCCGAACGCCGCGATGACGACCAGCATCGACGCCGTCGCGACGTCCGGGATATCGGCCTGTCGGACGAGCAGCAGCACGGCCACGGCCGACCACGGGATCGACGCGGCCCAACTCGCCGCGAGCGCGCCCGCGCTGGCATCGCCGGCGCCGGTGATCCGCGGCGCGACGTAGACCGCGGTGGCGATCTGCGCGAGGGCCATCGCCGCGCCGACGGCGACGAGCGCCTTGCGTCGTGTCGTCAGCGGCAGGTCCTTCGTTTCGGGGAACTGCATCAACGGCCGAGCCGGCGTCGCAGCGCGCCCGCGTGCAAGAGCGCGCTGGCGACGATGCCCGTCGGCAGGCCGAGGAACAGCGCGTGCGCCGCGACCAGCGCGAGCGCCTGCGTTGGCTGCGGGCCGAAGCGCGGCGCGTCGAACCGTTCTCCGAGCGCGACGTGGATGAGCGCGTAGAGCGCCTGAGCCGCCCCCCACGTCGCCACGCCGACGCCCGCCGCCACCAGCGCGGCGGCGATGCCGCGCCGCCCGTGCAGCGCCGCCGCCGATGTCCCGAGCGTGCCGAGCCCGCCGATCAGCAGCAGCGCCATGCGCAGCTCGCGGAAGTCGAGCCACTGCGCCGCGCACCCCAGCGCGACAGCCGCGGCCGGAGAAGCGAGCAGCATGAGGCGGTCCACGCGGCGCGGCGCCTCCGTCGCGGCGCGGTGATAGACGGGTGAGGTCGTGGCCATGGATGCAGTGTTTCGCACGGGCGGCGCGGCGGCAACTCAGTGGCCGTCGGCGCGTTCGAGCGCAAAGTAGTCCTCCAGCGTCTTGCCGGGCTCGTCGGTGAATCGCGCGGGCAGGGGGTCGAGCGTGGCGATGCGGTCGAGGCGGAAGTTGCGAAACGCGTCGCGCAACTCGCACCAGGCCGTCATCGACCACGTGGCGCCCCAGAAGAACAGGCCGAGCGGCCGCACATCGCGCTCCGTGCGGGCGCCCTCGAGGTCGACGTATGCCAGCCGCAGCTTGCGGCGCGCGTCGATCGCCGCGCGGGAGGCGGCGAGCGCGGCGACGACCTGCCCCGGCACGTGGAAGCCGGGCGCGTACAGCCTCGTGTTGGCGAGCCGCGCGCGCAGACGGTCGGGCAGCGCTGACTCGACGCGCGCGAGCGCATCGCCCGCGGCCTTCGCCAGCGCCGGGTCACCCCAGCTCGTCACGACGCGGGTGCCGAGCACCAGCGCCTCGATCTCCTGCTCGCTGAACATCAGCGGCGGCAGGTCGAAGCCGCGGCGCAGCACGTAGCCCACGCCTGCCTCGCCCTCGATCGGCACGCCGGAGCGTTCGAGGTCGCGCACGTCGCGGTACACCGTCCGCTCCGAGACCTCGAGCTCGGCGGCGATCGCTGCCGCGGTGAGCAGGCGATGCCGCCGCAGCAGTTGGATGATCTGGAACAGCCGGTCGGCGCGGCGCATCAGTTGCGGGCGCCGCGCGTCACGGCGCCCGGTACTCGATGATCTGGCAGTAGTTGCCGTCCGGGTCGGTGAACGTCGAGATGATGCCGCCCCAGTACTCCTTGCCGAGCTTGCGGGTGAAGCTGACGCCCTTCGCCTCGAGCTCCTTCTGGGCGGACTCCACGTCGTCGACGAAGAGGTTGACCAGCACGCGCGCCGGCTCCTTCGTGGACCCCTGGACCTCGCTGTGGCCATCGAACACGAGCGTGATTGGCCCGGCGTGCAGCCCGGCATCGCCGACCCCGGGGTCCGGCTCCAGGCCGACCACATCGCGGTAGAACTCCAGGAGCCGCCCCGGCTGCTCGCTATTGATGTTGAGGATGAACCCGTTGACCTGCATGGCGTCCCTCCCGTGCGTGTCACGCGGCGCTCCGGCGGCGCTGCGTTCGGTGAGCATACACGGCAGCTGCTGACAGCATTGTGGCAGGAGCTTGAGCGAAATTACACCGATCTCGCCAGCATGGATGGCAGGAGCGCCGGCCGCCGGCGACGCGCGGGGCAAGCAGGCTCGGGCAGCCCCGCGCTTCAGCTGCGCGACGAGCGCGAAGCTGCTCGCGGTGCCTTCGCTACGCCAGTGCGGCCGTCGGGATCATGCCGTCGAGCACGCGCTCGAGGGCCATGGTGTGGGCGCAGGCGCCCCAGCCGCGGAAGAAGTCGCACGTGCACTTCCACCGGTCACCATCGAGCGAGACGTGGTGGGAGTCATTCTCTCCCCGGAAGTCGACCTGCAGGCTGTTGACGTGCATGCGGTGCCGTTCCTGCGCGTACTTCTTTGCCTTCTCGATTTTGCCGATGAGCCCAGAGTTCATGGTGCGGTGATCCCTTTCCTCTGACCTTGCCCGTAGCGACAAAAAGACGCCACACGATCGCGTGCGGCGCCTGTTCTACCTCATGGAGTTGTAGCGGCGAAACGCATGTCCAAGGGCGTGCGCCTCCTGACCGATCCACGATAGTACGCCCGAAATCGGCCTGTCAACTGCCACTTCGGGGGACATCCCGGACCGGCCGATTCGCGCCCTCGTGTGGTATCTCCGGTGCGGTCAAACGCGTCCGCGCCTGGCGCTTTGGCCGGCGATCCGGGGCGGGTAAGGCCGCCAACCTGCGTGGCTTACGCCCGCCGCACCGCGTACATCGCCGGGCGGAGCTTGCCGATCATCTGGTAGATGCCCCAGAGCTGGTCGGCGAGGGCGAAGTCGTACGCCGCATCGACGGCGCGCGCCCGGATCAACGCCTCGCTACGGACCATGCGCGAGGCCGTAACGACGTTCGCGCTCGTCTTGCGCGATCCATCTGCCTCCCACCACTGCGCGTCGCAACATCGCTACGCCCCGTGCGTCGTTCGCCTGCCGCAGTGCGCTCGCCTACACTTTGGCGATGGCGACGCACGAACGCTCGCAGCAGATCCACACCCGGGCGCAGCAGTTGATGCCCGGGGGTGTGAACTCGCCCGTCCGCGCGTTCAAGGCCGTCGGCGGCGACCCCGTGGTCATCGCCTACGGCAAGGGCGCCCGCCTCTGGGACGCCGATGGCAACGAATACATCGACTACGTGGCGTCGTGGGGGCCGCTGATCCTCGGGCACGCGCACCCGGCGGTGGTCAGCGTGCTGCAGAAGGCGGCCGAGCGCGGCACAAGCTTCGGCGCGACGACCGAGGTCGAGGTCGAACTGGCGCGGATGGTCTGCGACTGCGTGCCGTCGATCGAGCGCGTGCGCTTCGTCAATTCCGGCACCGAGGCGACGATGTCGGCGCTGCGCGTGGCGCGCGCGTTCACCGGCCGCGACAAGATCCTGAAGTTCGAAGGCTGCTACCACGGCCACTCCGACGCGCTGCTCGCGAAGGCCGGCTCTGGCATCGCGACGCTCGGGCTGCCGGACAGCGCGGGCGTGCCGGCGGCGTTCACGAACGAGACGCTGCTCGCGCCGTTCAACGACCGCGCGGCCGTCGAGGAGGTGTTCGAGAAGCACGCCGGCACGATCGCGGCGCTGATCGTCGAGCCGGTGCCGGCGAACATGGGGCTCGTGCTGCCGCAGCCGGGATTCCTGCAGTTCCTGCGCGACATCACGGCGCGCGAAGGCGCGCTCCTGATCTTCGATGAAGTGATCACCGGCTTCCGCCTCGCGGCGGGCGGCGCGCAGTTTTACTACGGCGTCATCCCCGACCTGACGTGCCTGGGAAAGATCATCGGCGGCGGGCTGCCGGTGGGCGCCTACGGCGGGCGCGAGGACGTCATGTCGATGGTCGCGCCGAGCGGTCCGGTGTACCAGGCCGGCACGCTGTCCGGGAACCCGATGGCGATGGCGGCGGGCATCGTCACGCTGCGCATGCTCGCGAACGACGGCGTGTACCGCGGCCTCGACGCGATGGGCGCGTGGCTCGCCGGCGCGCTGCGCGACGCGGCGCGCGCGGCCGGGGCGCCCGTCACGATCACCCAACTCGGGTCAATGCTGACCGTCTTCTTCGCCGGCGAAGCGCCGGCCGACTACGCGTCTGCGAAGCGCGCCGACACGGAGCGCTACGGCCGCTGGTTCCGCGCGATGCTCGGCGCCGGCGTGTACCTTCCGCCGGCGCAGTTCGAGGCGATGTTCATCTCGCTCGCGCATATGCAGGAAGACCTCGAGCGCACCGCCGAGGCCGCGAAGGCGGCGTTCGCGGCGAGCCGGTAGGCCGCGCACGGGCCGGGTGACGGGTCTGGATCGCAGGGCGCGCGCTGCTGTCCCGGGACCGTAACGTGGGCGTGGCCGCGTTCGCGCTGCGCCGCCGGCTACGGTTCTTCGTGCCCTACCGGCCGCGCACGCACACGACCCGCTCCGTGTGGCTGGTGCTGCCTGCTTTCGGATGCGTGTACGCGTACCCGTCCACCGGATCGACAACCCAGGCGAACGACGCGTCTCCTGTGTACTCCGTCGTCGTCCAGTAGCGCTGTGTGCCATCGCCATCAAAGCCAGTGAACGGGCTGTTCGCAGGCGGAAGATCGCGCGGGTCGGGTGAGTAGGGGACGGCCAGCGAAAGCAACTCATCGACCGTCGGCAAGCGCCAGCCGCGGCGTGGGCCGATCGTAGTCCCCTGGCAACCGGCGATGATCCAGGTGCTGACTTCAAGGCTCCCGTCGCGCTGCCAGACGAGCCCGGTCTCCCGGTCGAGTACGGCCACATTGTTCAGCACGCAGTCAAACCGGGGCGTGTCGCACGGGTCGCTGCCGCCGCTGTCCAGCATGCGGTGCCAGGCGCCCGGGATGTCGTCGAGCGACTTCATCGTCTCGGCGGGCGCGCCCGGCGGGTCCAGCTCACCACCGCTCGCGATGCCCGCGACGGCCGCCGCGCAGTACAGCGCGGCGATGCCCGCTGCCATCCACGCGGCCCGTGCCAGCCACCGTCTCATGTCGCCTGCTCCGCTGGACCGAACGATTGCCGGGTCGATGGTATGGCCCCAACGCCGGTGCCGTCTACCATGTGCCGGCGGTCGTCAAGTACGTTGCGGGTTCAGCGCGGCAGCCCTTCGAGTTGCGCCAACAGCGTCGTCCGCTGCTCCGGCGTCTTGCCCTCGAACAGCACCCCGGCGTCTCCTCAACGGGCTTTCGCGCCTCCCGCATGATGTGCGCCGGCGGGCATCGTCGGCGCTGCGCGGCCCCTGCGCTTGCCCCGCTATACTGCCGACGATCCATCAGGGAGGGGGCATGCTCGGTTCGCTCGTCGGCACGGTGCGCCGCAACCACGCGCTCGAACACGCGACGATCGCCGTGCTGTTGCGGCGCCTCGGCCGCGACGTGCGCATGGTCGGCCGCGCGACGGGCGACGGCTACTATCTCTATGCCGACCTGCCGACGGACCTCGTCGAGGACTGTACGCGTGAGGCGCTCGCGCGGCTCAAGTCGGGCGAGGGGCACCTGGCGGTGTCGGCGTTCTGCGGCACGAACATCACCGTCGCCGGCGCGCTCGCGGGCGCCGCATCGCTGCTGACGCTGGGGCAGGGGCGGCGGAGCGACAGGTTCCCGAACGTCATGCTGGCGTCGATGCTTGCGGTGATCGCATCGCAGCCGGTCGGCCGGCTGCTGCAGAAGCACATCACGACGAGCCCGGACCTCGACGGCATCGAAGTGGTCGGGGTCGATGCCGGAGGCCATGGTGGCGCGCGGTACCACAAGGTGCGCACGGCCAGACGCCGGGCGATGTGACGCGCGGTCACGCATCGTCGCTCGTCGCACCGCCCTGACCGTTTCAGCACGCGCCGCCGCCCGCGTCTCGCGACGCAGCGCAGCCGCAGGCGCGCCGCCGTTGGCGCCGAATGCACGCCCCCGTAGCTCAGTGGACAGAGCACCGGACTTCTAATCCGATGGTCGCAGGTTCGAATCCTGCCGGGGGTGCCACGCCCTTCAATCCGAATCTGAAAACGAGGAGAGAACGCCCGCCAGACAAGCGCGGCGGCCATTCGCAACCACCGGATTAGTTGCGATTGTCCTCCACGCACGAACGAATCTCGTGGTCTTCATGCTCGGCGGCCAAGGACGCCATAAGGAGGCATGAAGCATCATGGTGAAACGAACGCGCTGGACGGACATGAACAAGCAGAACATTCCTTTCAGACAGCTCAGAGAGGCCTACGGCGTCTTCAACAAGACGACGGGGAAGTCGCCCGCGACCGTGCGCTTCTATGACGAACGTCTCGAGGGCTTCGAGCGCTACATCGGCCCAGACGCCACGCTCGCGGACGTGAACGTGCACGACGTGCGCGCGTTCATCGCCCATCTACAGGGGCGCACAGACCGCAACCCGAACAACCGGTACGGCAAGCAGCCCGTCGGCCCCCTCTCGTCGTCTTACATCCAGGGCTTCGCGCGGACGCTCAGGGCGTTCGCTACGTGGCTCTTCGAGGACGGCTACACAAACGACAACGTCCTGAAGGCGATCAGGCCGCCCAAGATTCAGCAGAAGGTCAAGGAGGTGCTCACAGACGACGAGGTGCAGCGTATCCTCGCGCTGTTCAACCAGGACGAGCCGTATGGCGCCCGCGACTTCGCCATGCTCTGGACGCTCCTGGACTGCGGGCTTCGGGCGTCCGAGATCTGCAACCTCAAGATTGACGATGCCCACCTGGAACAGGGTTACCTGAAGGTCCTCGGCAAGGGCAACAAGGAACGGCTAGTGCCCATCGGTCAACGGTGCCAAGAGGCGCTGATGAAGTGGCGTGACCGGCACCGCGCCTCGTTTGTCGTCGTCGATGTCCCCAACATGTTCTTGAACAGCAACGGGGATGCCATGACGGTGAACGCGCTCAAGCTCGTCCTCGCGCGCGCTGGTGCGCGCGCCGGCGTCCCCCGTGTTCACCTGCATCTTCTCCGGCATACGTTCGCCACGAACTATCTGGTGCGCGAGGTTGGTGACCCGCTCCGGCTTCAACAGATCCTCGGGCACACGAGCCTCGAAATGGTGCGGAGGTACGTCTCACAGGCGAATGTCCAGAAGAGCCTGCTCGAACGGCGAAGCTCTCCGATGGACCTGATAGCCGCAGGGAATGTGCTGCACCCGAAGGCCCGTCGCCTGCAGGCGCGACGGCCTGGGCGATTGCGCGTGGTGAAGTAGGAGGAGGGTGGCCCAGGCCAGCCTTAGCTGTCTGTCACCGAATCGTACGCAGTGGAACGATGGGGCGGTAATCCGCCGCGAGCAGAGCTTCGTCCGTGTCCTCAACCGCGAGGCCCATCCCGTAACCGACTACAAGGATGACGACGTCACGGCTGGGGTTGGCCTTTTCTCCCGAGAAGAGTCTGGAGAGATAACTCTCGTCCAGCCAGCTGCCCCGGGAGATGTCCGCCTGCAACTTCCCGGACTTCGTCCGAAGACGCCTGAGAACCTCAGCCAGATTCTCCTGCTCGAACGCGTCCAGAGGAGAGCTATTCGTCATGATCACCTCCAAGCATCATGTATTCGCTGAAGGCTGACCTGACGGACTCTCCGGATTACATCCACCCTCCTCTCCAAGTTCAGCATACCCAGTTGCGACGGAAGCATCCTTGCCTACGCGGCAAGGACTGGTACCGAGTAACGCTCTAGGCTAGTAGTGGATGCGGCTGGTCGGGACTGGAGGCAGGAGATACAACGACGCTCCTCACTCCGGAAAGGTGGTGATGACAGATGGAATCAACTCCCCTTCCCGACGGCGATGGTTGCAGGCTTTCCCAAGAAGCCTTGGAACAGCTGGACGACGCGATCGAGAACATCGATGACATCGTGATGGACACCATCAACGTCGTGGATGAACTCATGAGCTCACTCAGCTCGATTCAGGACAACGTGGAGAGCCTGCGCGAGCTGCGCGACTGATAACTCGTGCCGCGAGCCCGACCGCCGCTCCACCTGAACCATCCTCGCCATCCCCCGATCTACATCGATACAGTAAGACCCTCTTGAAAAACGCCGGCGCCTGTTAGATAACTTCCGCGGGGTCGGCTTGTACCCGTCTATCGCGAAGAGGCGGTATAAGGCGCATCCGATTGCCCGGGTCGCCGGCGTCGTCGTCGCCCGGGGCAACCACACGGCCGACAACACGCTCCACGCCGGCCCTGTCTTATGGACAGGACCGTTAGCTATTCCATCATCATCGTCCGCACGCGCATCGGCTACGAGGCCGTGAGTCCCGCGTTCCCTGACTTCATTGGTCGGGGTCGCGGATCTCGTGCGGCTTACGCGCAACTTCGCACAAAGATTAATGGCCACATCATGACGCTCGTATCGCGGGGCATGGCGCCGCCGCGCGATCCGGTCGTGCAGTCAAAGACATTGCGAGTGCAACTCTGGTACCTACGACAACAGGAGGAATTGCAGTGAGCAGTTGGCTTTTAGTGTTGGCCAGAGCTGCGGGCTTTCCAAAGCCAACACCTGCGTCGCAGGCAAGGCGGGGGCCGCGCGCCAACGCGCGCCAGCGCCGGATAGCGGCAGACAAGGGGGAAGAGGCGGCCAGCGAGTTCAAATGTGCGGCACCAGAGCGCCGTTCGTCTCGTTGGCCGGGTTCGTCGTCGGGCTCGCGGTGCCTCCCTACGGGCTACCCCCCACGGACCCGACCCCGTCCGGTTTCGCTCGTTGCCGTGGGCAACGTCGCGAACGCGGCGGGCGACTCCCTCTGGCGAGGGGTGCCCTTGCTAACCGGCCGGGGTCGGCTCACGCCGACGACGAACTTGCGCGGCGGGAATTCCCCCTTGAACCCCCTTCCCTTGCGCAACGCGGCAGGCAGCCGCCGCCAAAAGACGCGCCGAGAGCGCGTGCCGCCGGAGGCGTCATGAGCGGCGCCAGACTGCCACGTCATCGGAGAGCCGAAACTCCGCCACCTATGCTGCTCACGGAGCGCGACATAGAGATCCTGCGGACGGTGGCAGAGTTTCGGTACATGACGCGCGAACAGGTAGAGAAGCTCTTCTTTTCTCCGTCAACCACGTCGTACTGCAAGCGGCGGCTCTCATTGCTGTATCACAACGGATATCTCGAACGGCGCTTTCTACCTCTTCGCCAGGCCTTCGGGGCAGCTCGCGCGTATTACGTCCTAGACCAGAAGGGAGCGGAAGTTGTCTGCGAAACTACTGGACGGACTCGACAGGAACTCGATTGGAGACCGCGTGACGGACGTCGCGAACCCCTCTATATGGAGCACACGCTCGCCATCAACGATGTCCGCGCCATAGCCGCCCTCACGGCGCAAAGACGCGGAATCGATCTCGCATGGACGGACGAGCGAGAGCTCAAGCGTCGAGTACGTGAGCATCGAGTGCCCGATCCCACCGCACCGGATAGGAAGATCACCATCGTTCCAGACGGCTACTTTGTCATCCAACACCGCTGGGCGTTTGCCTTGGAACTGGATCGAGCCACGGTTGAGGAGCAGCCGTTCAAGCGCAAGGTGCGCGGCTACGGAGAGTGGAAGCGCAGCGGCGCGTACGCGCGTTCGCTCGGGACACACAGCCTGCGTGTCCTCTTTGTCGTTGCAGATGAACGCAGGGATCCACGTCGGCTCGAACGCATCCGCGACTGGACCGTCGCCGCCGGAGGCGGCACGATGTTTTGGTTCGCGCGCCAGGCAGACTTGACCGGCTCGGACATGTTCGCCAATGCTTCTTGGGCAGTCGCGCGGGCCGAAGGTCGCCGGCGCCTGTTTGGAGGCGAGATTGACGAACTGGGAGATCCTCGGCGAAACGCCTGACGGCGAATTCACAATCTCGCCAGAAGTCCGTCGCCAGCACCTCTACGTTCTCGGCCGCACTGGCACCGGCAAGTCAACTATGCTCGCCCGCTTGGCGCTTTCTGATATCGCTCGCGGTGATGGACTCTTGGTTCTCGACCCTCACGGTGATCTCGCGGAAGAGATCGTCGCTCACTGTCCCTCTGAACACCTTGAACGCGTCTTCTACCTAGACCCGTCGGATCGGCTCTATCCCGTTCCGCTGAACCTCTTTGAGTGCAGGCGTGAAGAGGATGCAGATACGGCCTGCGCCCAAGTCATCGGCGTCTTCAAGCAGCTCTATGGAACGATGTGGGGGCCGCTCCTTGAAGACTTGCTGAGGAGCCTCACCCTCGCCATGCTCGATCATCAGCGTCTTGGGGATCTTTCGATCCCGGACGAGGCACACAATGCCACGCTCAAGGACGCCCACGACTTTCTCCTGAGCAAATCGATGCGGAACCGTTACTACAGTGCAGGGATCATTGGGAACGACATGGTGCGCCGTTTCTGGGTCGACTTCTACGACAAGATCGGCATCACGAAGAAGAACGAGGAGGTCAACTGGCGCCAGGTCCAATACGCGTCTTCGACGCTGAACAAGCTCCGCCGGTTCCTGCTCAATCCGCTGGTCTTCGACATTTTCTGCAACCCGAACCGTGTGAGCCCACTAGACTTCCGCGAAATCATCGACAAGCGGAAGGTTCTCATCGTCAATTTGTCGAAGGGCAAGCTCGGAGAGGAGAACACTGCGCTCATCGGCTCCGTGATTCTGAGTCAGTTGGCGGTCGCGGCACTATCGCGCGCCAACATGGCTCGGGACGCACGCAGGGCGGCGACGTTCCATGTCATTGCTGACGAGTTTCAGGCATTCGCGACGCCCAGCTTCCAGGTCCTGCTTGCCGAGGCGCGAAAATACGGAATCACCGTTACCATCGCTCATCAATACAGAACACAGTTGGAAAACGAAGCGCGCGGCGCGACCCTCAATTGCGGTTCCATGATCTGTTTCCGCGTTGTTGGAACCGACGCCGATGATCTCGCGCTCGAATTCGACTCCACGCCAGACGAGTTCGGTTCGCGGTACGAGCGCGTAATGATCGCAAGGCCGGCGAGCGGCCTCTCACAAGAGGCTCGATTCGCGAGCAACGAGCGCACCGCCTATCGACGCGTCCCCGATTCGCTTTCGTTCGCTGAGACGGGTCGCGCGATCGCGAACGCTCTGACTCAGCTTCCGAACTACACAGCCATGACTCGCCTCGCGGATGGCACCAGCGCCGCAGCAAACATGAACGCCCTTCCGGCCCTCGATAACGACGAACTCAACGACAGGCTTCAAGTCCTTCGTGATCGGCGACGTGCGGTCGCCATACCGAAGGACGAGCGTCGCTCGGTTGTCGAGGCACACTGGGTGAGTCAAACCCGTGAACAAGAGGCACGAGAGGTCGTTTACAACGCGGAACTCCAGGATCAGGGAGTCGAAGACAGTGGCGAAGACGACAGCCACGCTGGTAACGACCTCCCCCAATCGAATGATGACGCATGACCGTTGACGCCCATGAGACAATCATCGTATGGTTCATCAATACGAATCGCTCTCTTACATGGCGCGCCTGGAGTTCAAGGACCCTTACGGCGTGGAAGCCCTCTTTCATTGCTATCAGCGACTCAGGATCATCGCTCCCGAAGTAAACTCCGTTGTCCACCATATGTGGGGCGATGGTGATCAGCTGAACGACTACGCGGCCCCAGGAACTCACGTACGAGGTATCTTCGGTGAAGACGGACGCCGCCGAGTCATCTCATCGCTCGATGCGCCGGCCCGCTCCGGTGATATCATCGAGCTTCACTCGATTCGTCGCATTCATCATGGGTTCAAAGGCGATCGACAATACTGGGAATTTAGCCCCTACACGCCGACGACCGCGGCGCGTGTCGCGATCTCGTTCCCACTCGCTCGCGAACCCGAGAGGATCAGTGTGGGGACGTCAGCTGGAACTTCCGCGCCAATCGTGTCTCGTCCCGCGACCAAGGAGCTTATCCTAAAGGCCCACTTCCCCGATCTCAATTCGCTGTACCGGATTGAATGGTCGTGGTGATTTCGTGCTACTTGAGGCGATAACGCCTCAAGTGCGTGCTCACCGACAAGCAGAAAGCCGGGATCGTCCCGGCTTTCCTGCCTTCAGCCTCCGTGTCCGCCACCGCTCATGCGGCACCTCCTCGGTAGGCTCACGCGTGGCTTCTTACTCTATGCGATATCGCTGTTAGTAGTCAACTCTGTCTCCGCTTGTACTTCCAGGGATCCTTTGCCCGCTTCGCTTCGTCCCGGACGTACGCAAGTACCGCCAGCTTCGTCGTGACCCAGTTCCGGCCGATCTTCTGCGCCTTCAACCTTCGCTGATTAGCGAGAAGACGTAGGTGTCCGGCGCTAATTCCCGACATCGCAGCGGCTTCGGCCAGCGAGATTAAATCATCCTTGGCCAAGTTGCCTTGAGGATCGACGCCTTCTATTCGCCGCGCAAGCCCATAGTCGCGGGCAAACGGCTCCCGACTTCATCCTGAGCGACCCCAGCAGACCTGTAGTTCGCGCCGTCGCCGGCCTTGCGACGGCGCGTCAGCCCGCGAAGCTATACC
Organism: Dehalococcoidia bacterium; assembly: GCA_021462855.1. Taxonomy (GTDB): domain Bacteria; phylum Chloroflexota; class Dehalococcoidia; order DSTF01; family JACRBR01; genus DTUCFX13. Next base: position 16,053 of record JAJTXQ010000043.1, read on the forward strand.
CCGCACTATAGGCCCCTCGTTCGATTACAATCGTTGTACTATCCCGTCCCGCCCGGCGTCTCATTGACATGGGGGAGCGATGAAAACTCTTGGCCAGGGCTGTAAGCCGCGCGCTTCGGTATTTGAGCAGCGCGGCAAGGACACTGTCTACAACATCGACGATCTGAACCAAATCGCCCCCGCCGAGTTCTTCGCGGAGAACTGGGTGACGGATGGAATGAAGGTGCTGCTTTCGGAGGCGTTCAAACGCCTCGAAGGCAAGGGAGGCAGCGCCGCCGGAACGTTCCTCCTCAGCCAGTCGATGGGAGGTGGAAAGACCCACAACCTCGTTGCACTGGGACTGCTTGCCAAGCACCCGAACATCCGCACCAACGTCATGTCCGGCTTCTACGAGCCAGGCGAGCTAGGCGCAGTCCGGGTCGTCACGTTCAGTGGCCGCAAGAACACCGAGTTCGGCATTTGGGGTGAGGTGGCCGAACAGCTCGGGAAGCAGAAGGTTTTCGAGAAGCTCTACACACCTCTCCAGGCACCCGACGACGGCGACTGGGTAGAACTGCTCTCTGGCGAACCGCTTCTCATCATGCTCGACGAGCTGCCACCGTACTTCAAAGCCGCGGCCGGCGTGGCGGTCGGCGCAACCCACCTCGACGAGCTCACCACCCGTGCCCTTGCGAACCTCGTGGTCGCCGTAAATGGCGGCAGTCTCCCCAACGTCTGCGTGGTGATGACTGACCTTAAAGGCACCGCCTACCAAAGCGACGCCCTGAGCGACCTGCAGAAAGAGATCAACCGGGCTGGCGGTCACGTCCAGATCGAGCCTGTGAAGATGACGTCGAACGAGCTCTATCACATCCTCCGCACGCGGTTGTTCGAGAGCGTGCCAGAGTCGGGCGACATCGAGGAAGTTGCTGAGGGGTACCGTAAGGCACTCGACGAAGCCCGCCTGATGGACGTCACCGCTGCTTCCCCCGATCAGTTGAAGTCCGACATCGTCAACGCCTATCCGTTCCATCCGGCTATCCGCGACCTCTTCGCAAGATTCAAGGAGAACGAAGGCTACCAACAAACGCGCGCGCTCATCCGGATCATGCGGATCAACGTGGCGATGCTGTGGGAGTCAGGCGAAGCCAACTACAAGTACTTGGTCGGGGCGCACGATTTCGATCTCCACGACGCAGAGATGCTTAGCGAGATCGCGATGATCAACAACCAGCTGTCAAACGCCATCGCGCACGACATTGCCTCACAGGGAGGGTCATCTGTTGCCGAACAGATTGACGCGCAGGCGGGCGGGACGGATGCACAAGATGTCGCGCGTCTTATCTTCCTCTCATCTCTGTCTCTTGCTGTTGAGCCCGTGCACGGTCTCAATCGATCTGAGATCGGTGCAGACCTAGCGGAACCAGGACGTGATCTCGGGCGACTGCGGCACGCCGTGGACGCGCTGCAGGAAGGCGCCACGGGAGCTTGGTATTTGCACCCGACGTTGGATGCAAAGCTCGTGTTCCGCAACGTGGAGAATCTTCGAGCCAAGCTCGATTCCTACACGCGCGGCCAGCTCAAGGAGCAACGCGAAGGAGAACTGCGTGCGCGCCTGAACGACATGTTCAAGACCGTGCGCAAAGACTGTTATCAGGATCTAGCGGCATTGCCCGCGCTGGATCAGGTCCAACTGACATCCGACCGGGTCACGCTTGTGGTGTTCCAACCGAGGCCCCAGGGCCTCCCAGGCGAGGTGCGTGAGTTTTGGGAGCATCAGCAATACAAGAACCGCGTGCTGTTCCTCAGCGGCGCGTCAGGCGCCTATGAGACCGTCCTACAACGTGCGGCACAGCTAAGCGCCTCACGCAAGATTCTGGACGAATTGAAGAACCAGAACCGCAGGCAAGACGACCCGCAACTCATCGAAGCGGAGCAGCTCCGGTCGAAGTCGGAGTCGCAGTTCTATCAGTCGTGCCGGGAGACCTTCCAGACGATCTGGTACCCATCGAAGAACGGCCTAACGTCGTTCGACCTCGATCCGAAGTACGTGGCCAACGAATACAAGGGCGAGGAGCAGGTCATCCAGGCCCTACAGGAAGTCGCGAAGTTCCGCGAAGACACCGGCCCGGACACGACGTTCAAGACCACGCTGGAGAACAAGCTTTGGCCGCCGAATCAGAAGAGTGCGGCCTGGTCGGGCATTAAGCAGCGCGCGGCACAGGACTCGTCGTGGCTCTTGCATCATCCGCGAGCGCTTGATCTACTCAAACAGGAACTCGTGCGGCGCGACATCTGGCGGGAGGCCGGCGACTACGTCGAGAAGGGCCCCTTCGACAAGCCCGCGACGTCCGTCCAGGTGTTGCCGTTGAGCTACGATCCGACAACCGGCGAGGCGACCATTCGCGTGAAACCGCAGCACGGTGACGTCATTCACATGAGCGAGGACGGCGACGCGACGACCGCGTCTCCGCGTCTCGACCTTGGTTCCGACCTTAAGACGAAGGCGGTCAGGCTCTCGTTCCTCGCGGTCGATAGCACCGGCGAGCACGATGTTGGCGATCCCTTTCCGTGGGTCAACCAAATTGTCTTGAAGTACAAATTCTTCCAGGACGGTGACGAGCGCAGATGTGAACTTCGCGCGTACCCGTCGGGCCAGATCCGATACACGACGGACGGATCAAACCCGACTGTGAACGGCCAAACGTACGCTGAACCGTTCGTTGTTCCGGGAGACGCGCGGTTTGTCCTAGCCGTGGCCGAGGAAAAGGAGGTCCGGTCGGACCAGCTTCGTGCGGACGTGCCCGCCAAGATTGGTGGCCCTGAAGGCGTGGACGTCGATCCCGCCAAATCGGCAATTTGGAAGCGGAAGCAACAGCAAGACTCCACCGGTGAGGTGTACGCTTTCCTCGAAGCGATTGGGAAGTACAACGCCCAGATCGGCGGCACGAAGATCACGGTTTCACGCGAACAACGCTGGGTCGAATTCCGGGCCGCCGATGAGGTTCTGCTTTCAGCAGCGAGGATCGTTGAGGAGTCCACTCGGCTTCAAGGACTTATACCCGAAGGCAACCTCGATCTGCGTGTTGAGCGCCTGAGACTCGAAAGTGGCAAGGATCTCGAAGACCTGGTGCGAGACTTGAAGACCGAACTGAAGCCCGGAGAGGTAATCCAGTAGTGATGCCCGCGCGGAAGCACCCGACGCTAGGCTTTGGATTCGATCCCGTTGAGTCTCCGGCGCACTTTGCCGTCGTGATTCCGCGGAATGACACCGATCACGTCGTCATCGAAGAGCGATACTCCTCGGAGAAGGTCGCGGGTGAGTCTCAACGCGCACCAACACCGAAGGCTTACCTCGACCTGTATCGCTGGTCGCGCATCGCGGATGTAACGCGCGCTCAGTTCAACAAGCGCCTTCGCGACGCCGGCAGTGAAACCGCGCAATGGAAAGCGGGTGGGGAGACTCCGTTGGCACCCTACTTCGGCAAGGAACTGACGCTCCTTGCCTGGGCCATCGAGGACGCCGACCCCACGCTCATTCCGAATATGGTTGCCAACTGGCTCGGCCTCGCGCCCGAGGAGCGGTGGTGGTTGTACACCACCATCAATGCGACGAGCGGTCATCCGGAGCATGGACGCAGCCGCGGCTGGAGGAAGGCAATCAAAATCGCTTTCGCCGAGAACCCTGCAGGCGCGCCCGCCGATTCTCTACCCGAGATTGGGTCTCAGCCAATACGGCTTCAGCTACCCGTAGACGTCGAACGTCGGACGCCGTCTGAACTTGACGAGCCACCCGCAGAACTTCGCAAACCACGCACACGCAAGACTCGTGAAGTCCCTCACGCGCAGCTTGAGTTTTTACCCGAGGACAAGAAGTGACAACACAAGAAGTTGTCCCCACCGCCGTCCCTCAAGCTTTATCCAGCGCCCCGACCTTCATCGAGACGCAGTTCCCCGTTAGCAAACTCTCAAAGGAGAGCTACAAGGAGCGCAAAGCGGGATCTGGGCAGACCCTCACGGGTTTGGGGAAATGGTGGGGACGCAAACCCCTGGTGGTTGTGAGAGCGGCAATACTCGGAATGCTTCTTCCGACTTCTCAGGATCCTCAACGAGACCGCGAGGTGTTCCTTTCGCTCATGACGATGGACGATGAAGGCTTGGAGAGTCGGCTCCGTGGAGCCATTTCTCCATCCGTCACTTTTCGGCACTGCACGCCGTCCGAAAGAGGCGAGTACTTTGACCTTGACGGAAAGACGGCGACCTGGAAGAAGGCTGTCGCCAAAGCCGATCGGGTTCACCTGCAGGCGCTCGCCTTTCGGCGCATGTCGTATGACGAGAAGCTGAAGTACTGCAAGAGGCCGGAAGAGGTTACCGGGCCGTCCAAGACAGCCTGGTCCCGGATCAATGCGCATCTAGGCACTAGCTGTGAAAGCATCCCACAGTTGATCCATGAACTCGGTCGAAGGCGATTCGGCGAAATCCCGAAGGTGTCCGATCCATTCTGCGGCGGTGGGAGTATCCCGTTCGAGGCGGCCAGGATGGGCTGTGTGGCTTATGGAAGTGACCTTAACCCGACGGCTGCCTTACTGACGTATGGCGCTCTCAACATTGTTGGTGGCGGTGCCGAGGTCGCCTCGCACTTGAAGGATGTCAGGAACGAGGTGCGCGACGCTGTTCAAGCGAAGATCGATGCTTGGGGTATCGAGCGCAATGAAGACGGCTGGGTGGCTGAGGCTTATCTCTATTGCACGGAGGTCTTGGATCCTTCGACTGGCTGGACCGTGCCCCTCGCAACGTCGTGGGTCGCCGCAGAGCGCCCGAGGGTCTTTGTTCGACTCATCCCGAATTCTGCCACGCGACGCTTTGCCTTCGAGGTTGTACAAGACGCAACGAGCGAAGAGCTTGAGGTGGCCCGCCTCGAAGGAACTTGGAGAAACGGCATCGCGTCCCCAGTGGATTCGCATGGAAATTGGATCCCGCGAGAGCTGCGCGCCGTCACGCCGCTTAGTGAGGCGCGAGGCAAAGGAGGTGCTCAACGATGGGAACCTCGTCAGCTTGACTCACGTGATGGCGTGTTTCGAGATCGGATCTATTGCATCAGGTGGCTCGATCCGGCAACGGGCGAACGACATTATCGAGCTCCTACCGAAGAGGACGAGGAACGCGAAAGGCAGGTTCTAGACCTGCTCGAAGCGAGACTCGACGAGTGGCAGTCGAAAGGGTTTGTACCAAGCGCTTCCATAGAACCCGGCCAGGCGAACATGCGGCCAACGAATGCTCGCGGTTGGACGTCCTGGATGCATTACTTCAATCCGCGCCAGCTCCTTCTGAACGGCGCTTTTGCCGAAACGGCTGCTCGATTCACGGGCCTTGACGCAGTCGCGCTTGTTCTCCTGATAAACCGCCTTGCTGACTGGAACTCACGACTTTGCATCTGGTTGACCCCGAAGAGCGGCGGTCTCGGCGGCGGAAACAACACCTTCTATGGACCGAGCATCAATACACCCGGCGCTGGCTACGTAGCGCGTACCATGCTCTCTCTGGAGTCTGCCTTCGATCTCGGAACTAGTGGCATTGACCTCGCTGGGCACGGCACTGTCGATCTTCGCGATGCGCGCACCGTGGTCGAACCCGCACATCTCTGGCTCACCGATCCCGGATACGGTGACACGGTGCCCTACGCGGAATTCTCTGAGTTCTTCTTGGCTTGGTCTCAGTCTCGCATCAAGGAGCTCTTTCCCGATTGGTACACAGACTCTAAGCGGGCACTTTCGGTGGAAGTTGCAGGAGACCAGTTCAGGCGAGCGATGGTCGAGTGCTACCGGAACTTCGCTCGCCTTATGCCCGACGAAGGTCTCCAGCTCGTCATGTTCACTCATCAAGATGCGGAGGTCTGGTCCGATCTTGCACTCATCCTTTGGGCCTCGGGGTTGCGGGTAACAGCCGCGTGGACGGTCGCGACCGAGACGAGCACTGGGAGCGTCAAGGGCGACAACTTCGTCCAGGGCACAGTCCTTCTCGTCTTACGTAAGCGGCTCACTGAGAAACAAGGCGATATGGCCGACATCTACCCGGATCTCCAGGAAGAGGTTCAGCGGCAGATGCAGTCGATGCTCGACCTTGATCCGAAGGACGACCCCAATTTTAGCGACTCGGATTATCAGCTAGCGGCATATGCAGCTGCGCTCCGTGTCCTGACGGAGTACAGCTCCATCGACGAAATCGATGTCGAGCGCGAATTATTTCGGGAGCGATCCAAGCGAGAGCGATCGCCGCTTACGCGACTCATTGAACGCGCAGTCAAGATTGCGTCCGACTATCTCGTTCCGGATGGCCTAGAAAGGGCTGTGTGGAAGAAGCTATCCGCGGAAGAGCGCCTCTACATGAAAGGGCTCGAGATCGAGTCGCACGGAGAGTACCGAGATGGCGTCTACCAGGAATTTGCGCGCGGCTTTGGAGTTGGTGAATATCGTTGGATGCTTGGTAGTACGACAGCGAACCGGACAAGACTGAAGACTCCATCTGAATTCAAAGGCCGGGACTTAGGAGGAAAAGGTTTTGCGGGCTCACTGGTGCGACAGCTTCTGTACGCCATCTGGATCACAGCAACGCACTCCGAACTGGATCCTCGACCAGCGCGTGCGTATCTGAAGCAAGAGCTTCCTGAATACTGGGATCAGCGCTCCACGCTAATGGAGCTATTACGCTACGTGGCCGAAAAACCACGGACCGCAGAACCGTCGCGGGTCGATGATCAAGGTGCAGGCGAGCTAGCGCCTATGGCGCATTGGGCGAAGGACTGCGAGGCGGCCCGCTTGCTGGCGGGTAGCATCGAAAATGACTCTGTATGATCGGGCGCTACTCATCGCGGGTCAGTCGTGAAGAGCTAGCGAACGTCCTCACTGGCGCGCTGAAGGGCGCCACGAAGTACGACAGAATCGCCGGGTACTTTCGCTCCTCAATCCTTGAAGTCGCGGGCGAAGCGCTCGAACAGATGGCGCCTGGCGCGGTCGCACGCGTCATCTGCAACTCCGAACTGAACGCGCTGGATGTGAGCACGGCACGCGCCGCGAAGCTGGCCATGTTTCGCGAGTGGAGCGATTCGCTGCCAAAGGACTTTCATCCCGCACTACGAGCGCGACTCGCACGCCTCTATCACCTGTTCAGCGACGGTCGGCTTCAGGTTCGCGTGCTTCCGAACGAGACGTTCGGGCTAGTGCACGGGAAGGCCGGCGTCATCACCCGCGCCGACGGATCACGCATGTCCTTCATGGGGAGTGTGAATGAGTCGAGGTCAGGCTGGGCCATCAACTACGAGCTAGTCTGGACCGACGACAGCGACGAGGCAATCTCCTGGGTACAGGAGGAATTCGAGGCTCTCTGGAACTCAAAGGACGCCTTCGAACTCGCGGACGCGGTGATCACGGACGTCGAACGTCTGACGCGTCGAGAGGTCATCCCATCCATTGAGAAGTGGACGAAGGAAGCTGATGCCGATCCCGCATCGCCTGTCGTAGAGCTTCCGGTCTATCGGCGCGAGAACGGTTTGTGGGCTCACCAGAAATACTTTGTGCGCAGAGCCTTTGATGAACATCAGCGTCAGGGTGCTCGCTTCGTGCTTGCTGACCAGGTCGGTCTCGGAAAGACAGTTCAGCTCGCACTCGCCGCGAAACTGATGGCGCTGTGGGGCAACAAGCCAGTGCTCGTGCTCGTTCCGAAATCGCTATTGCAACAGTGGCAGAGCGAGCTGTGGGACCTTCTTTCCTTACCCTCAGCCGTCTGGAACGGGTGGCAGTGGATCGATGAGAATGGCGTCACCTATCCAAATCGTGGCATTGAGGAAATCCGCAAGTGCCCACGTCGAGTCGGAATCGTGTCGAGCGGACTCATTACCCAGGCCGGACGGGGCGCCGAACTACTCCTCGGAGTTGACTACGAGTGCGTGATTCTCGACGAGGCTCACCGTGCTCGCCGTAAGAATCTCGGTCAGGCGAAGAAGAACGAAAAAGCAGATCCCAACAACCTCTTGCGCTTCATGTTCGATATTGCGCCGAAAGCGCGCAGCGTCCTGCTTGCGACGGCGACGCCGGTGCAGCTTGATCCGATCGAGGCGTTCGATCTTCTGGACGTGCTGAATCGTGGCAAGGACACGGTGTTGGGTACGCCATACAGCCCATGGCAGACACGAGCTCGCGATGGGCTTGGTCTTGTATTAGGCCGCACGCAAGCGCCCACCGACGACAGCGAAGCGTGGGAGTGGATGCGAGATCCACTTCCGCAGGCTTCCGAGGACAGGGAGTTCCAGCTGCTCCGGGGAGAACTCGGCATCAGCGATGACGAGAACTACGCGGCGCCGGAGGCTATCCAGACACTACGCGCGCCCGACCGCGACCGACTACGTGAACTCGCCTCGGACTTCTTCGCTGAGCACAACCCATACATCAGACACATCGTGCGCCGAACGCGCGAGTACTTAGAAACGGCGATCGACCCGCAGACGAACGAGCCGTACTTGAAACCGGTCGTCGTGAGGCTGTTCGGTGAGACCGACGACGAAGCGGTTACCCTCCCGGCCGCACTTGAAGACGCCTATGGGGACGCAGAGGAGTTCTGCCAGATCCTTGCGAAACGTCCCAACATGAACGCCGCGTTCCTTCGAAACGTCTTGTTGCGGCGCGTTGGCAGCACGATCTTCGCGGGCCAGCGTACGGCCACCAAGATGTTGCGTGGCGATGTCGATGATGAGGAAGAGGAGGACACTTCTCCACCTTCCGCCCTCGCTCCGCTAAGCGATGAAGAGCGGACTGTTCTCGAGCGCTTTCTGGCACGACTTGAGCCGCTCGTCGAGGCGGATCCAAAACTCCGCGAGGTCCTGCGTATTCTGCTCGAAGGCGCGAACGGCACGCAGCGTTGGCTGGATGAAGGATGCATCATCTTTTCTCAGTACTACGACTCGGCCTACTGGGTCGCCGAACGCCTGTCGCGCCGCCTTTCGGATTGGACGGTTGGTCTGTACGCCGGAACGTCAAAATCGGGCGTCTTTCGCGAAGGCCAATTCACGCGGCTTGATCGTGAGGCGATCAAGCAAGGTGTGCGCAACGACGAGCTGAAGCTCGTTGTCGGCACCGACGCAGCGTCAGAGGGCTTGAACCTCCAGCGACTCGGTACGCTCATCAACCTCGACCTACCGTGGAACCCCACGCGGCTCGAACAGCGCAAAGGGCGGATCCAGCGAATCGGCCAAGTCCGGGACGAAGTGTTCGTCTACAACCTCCGTTATCGCGGGTCGGTTGAGGATCGCGTACACCAGATGCTCTCGCATCGCCTTGAATCGATCCGCGACCTGTTCGGACAACTTCCCGACACGCTCGAAGACGTGTGGGTAGCCGTCGCAGAACACGACGTGGAGAAGGCGAGGCAAGTCATCGACGAAGTACCTGAAGCGCACCCGTTCTCGGTGAAGTACGACCGAATCGAGCCGGTCGATTGGGAGTCGTGCGCTCAAGTGCTGGACACGCAGCCCCAGTTGGAACTGCTTCGCACCGGCTGGCGATGAGATACATGTCTCGCCACGCAACGCACCTCCAGCGGCTCCACAAACGTCAGGTGCGCTTTAGCCTCGCCACCTTTGCAATGATCGAGCGCCCACCAGCGCGCGGGGTTTGATCCCATAGTCGAGGAATGTTGTCGCGGACTAGGTTAATGTAAACGTAGTCGGGGACATCTTCGTCCCCTCTCTTCGCGGCGCTAGCAGCCGCCAGAAACTGGTCGATGCCCCAATGTACTAGCGTTCGTTTCCAAAGTCCTTCGATCGCGTCTCGCGTCTGGTAAGGCCGGAACGCGTCTGCTATCACAGCTGGTCCGACAAAGTGCATTACGTCAGCAAAGTCCTCGGCGGGATCGCCGATCTCGGCATTGCCCCAACCTACGACACCGGTGGGGTGCAAAGCGTCGTCAAATAGCACGTGCCGGGAGAACGCCCCGTGCCTAACCGTTGGCCGAAAGTCGTAGATATCATCTTCTTCCAGCGCCAGGGTAAAGAAGTCTTCAAACGTCTTTTCGAATGCCTCGCCTTTGAAGGAGCCTTCAACTCTCGGAGTCATGCGATAGCGCTCATTGACAAACTCGTACACGTCTTCCGGCGTGCTTTGCTCCATTCCGAGTCGAGTTGCGTCGTCGAGTCTCGTAGCGTGTAGCTCGCTGAGGATTCCTCCGAGTGCGTGAACCATTTGCAGCGAGCCCGGATTGCGCTTCAGAAATGCACGCTTTTGGCGGTGACCAGGGATCGTACGGTAGCCGATGAATTGCTCGTACCACTCCGTCTCCGCCTGACGGTTGTCGTACTCGACCTTCGGTACTCGAACGTGAAGGCGCTCATTCAGTTGGGGCAGCAAGGCCAACTCGCGCCCCGTTTCTTCAGGCGTCCGCTCTACCATCGGAAAGCGGAATAGAATACCACTCACTTCGAGGAAGGAATGACTCTCGCCGTACCACAGCGTCATTGGGTTCTTCGCGTCACGGCCCTCGCCTTTGAGAGCCGGGTACGCTTCGATGACGGTCTTCCACCGTGCCTTCACGTCACCAAGGAACGCGTTGACTCCAGCTTCCAAAGTCTTGCGATCGACTTCGCCGGTTGCGACCGCATTCTCGATGTCTTGGCGACTAACTTGGCCGGTGACACGGCCTATCTCAGCTGCGGCATCCAGCAATCCATCGTCCACTGAGCCTTCCACAGTTTGACTCTTCCGGTCGTTCTGACTGATTTCGCTCCGAGTCGGCCCATCGTCTCGTGGCGAGGTTTCGCTAGCTTCGCCTAGTTCCGGCTCCATCTTCACCTCCGACTCAACTATCAAGCCAAGGGGTCAAAGCTCAACGTCGGTTCTTCCGCGTGCGCTGGCCGGGGCCGTCTCCGGCCATGGCAGTATCAGGGCGTTGCCGTCCTCGGCGTCGCACAATGTGCACTCTGCGACGCGTACGTCTCGGTTCAACCGCGCACGGCTCCGACTGACCGCTGCTCCCCATTGCAGCCGATAGTCGCCCCTACAGGTGGCTATCGGTCACTCCCAGAGACCCATAGTAGATCGGCATCGGGCTATTGCACGATAGGCGTATAATCGAGTTACCGAGAGAGAACAACCCGCCCAGCACCCTCCCAATCAGCACTTGGTTTCGCCCTCCCCGCACGTGCACACGCACGCGTTGTCAATGAGCTGCGGCTTTAGTCGGGCCGCCACGCGATCCGTTAGCCCCCAACCACCCCTGGGTTGGGACATAAGTAACTTCCTCCGTACACGCGATGATCAGAAAGGAGCTGTCCATGCAAAGTAGGGCAACCATTACGCACGCCAAAGTCTCGGGGAGCGAATACGGGCGCGAGAGCACGCTTACTCTCACGCTCGACGTCAAGCTGCCGACGCCGGTCGAAGTCAAGTCGCTGAACGAGTGGGCGGCCACAGAACTCGACTGGAACACACGACAGGAAATCGCAAGCGCCCAGCGAAAGCGACGGGAAGGGAAGAAGGCGCCGAAGCTCAGCAAGGCCGAGAAGAAGGCACAGGCGCAAGCACACGAGATGGAGATCGAATGTGACGTTGCCGAGTGCGAGGTCTGTCACGAGACGCAGCCCGAGGAGCAATTCACTTGCCTCGCGCACTCGTTGCCGTTGCTCGAGTGTTCGGAGTGCGACGAAGAGAGCCCGATCGTGCTCGACGCGGAAGATGCCGTGAAGTTGCGTGATCGCTACGAGCACTACGCCAGGGACCAACATCAGGCGAATCAAGAAGCTCTGATGGCGGCGCAGGAAGCCGCGCTCTTCCTACTGCTAATCAAGAAGCCAGTCCATGTGAGCATCGCGCCGGCACAGCAGGCGTTCGCCGATCTCCTACGGCTGGCGAGCCCAAGCGGATGAATCATCGAAAGGAGAAGCACATTGCCGAAGAACGACCACGACCGACGGGATGACGAGGGCGACCCCGAGGCGGCAGCCAACGACCTGGGAAGCGCACTTGAGCAGCTGGATCGTGCGGCCGCGCGCGTGCGCCAACTCATCTATCGGGCTCGTGCTCTGCTACGAGAGCGCAACGATGGGAAGGAGGAGGAAGAAAGTCGTGATGAACGGAAGCCCACGCGCGGACAGTTCCGACAACGACGCGGTTGAGGGCTGGGTGCTGTCGTTCGCCTTTGCAACGTTTGACGAGGCCGGCCCCATCTATGAGCGAGTGAGAGACCTTGTTTTCAAGCACGACGTGGATGCAGGTGTGTTTCGCATCGTTCTGAATGGCCGCACTCACGTTGTTGCGCTGGGGCTTGTACCGATGCCGCCGGACATCGCAGTAGAGATCGAAGCGATCCTGTCAGCGGGAGAGGACGCGCTGCTGCCTGATCAAGTGCTTTTTGCGCTTGCGATCCGGCACGGACAGTTCAGCATCCCCGGCATGAAGTTCGAGCGGCGTGGAGAAAAAAGCCCAACGATGACGTTCGAGTGACCACCACGCCCGTTGTAGATGCAGTGCATCAGGCGGGCGTTTTCTATGCCGCACTTTTCAACTACCCGTTGACAAAGTGGACGACTCTTGAGATATTGATCATACAAGTGATCTATTTCGACGAAGGAGGTCTATGTATGAAGCGTTCTACGGCCTAAGGGAGAAGCCGTTCCGAATCTCTCCCGACCCAAGATTCCTCTTCCTCGCTCCACAACATCAGGAAGTGCTCTCGAAGTGCCAGTACATGATCGACGGCCGCATCGGTCCCGTCTACGTGTTTGGCCCCATCGGCTCCGGCAAGACGACCATCGCCCGTCGCCTCCATCAGCAGCTCAGTGAGGATCCTCGACACCAGGTTGCGATCCTCATCGCGCCTGATCTCAGAACACAGAATGCCTTGCTCCGAACGATTGCCAAGGAGTTCGGCGTCAAAACCGAGCGCTCCTTCGACGAGACGCTCCGGAACCTTGCGGCATTCCTCCGTGAACGGCGCGACATGAACGTTGTGCCTGTTCTGCTCATCGACGAAGCCCAGATGCTCCGTCGGCCCCTCCTCAAGCTCATTCATTTTCTGCTCAACTACGAGACCAACACCGAGAAGCTGTTGCAGGTTGTGCTGTTCGGCCAGAACGAACTCGCCTCGCGCATCGATGCCATTCCTGAACTCAAGAGCCGGATGTTTCCGAGCGCGCTCGCCGCGCTCGATGCGCGCGATACCGAGGACTTGATCGCGTTCCGCATGACCGTGGCCGGCGCCAACCTCAACCCGTTCACGCCAGAGGCCACACAGGCGATTTTCAGGACCTCGTTGGGGCTTCCGCGTGCCATCTGCCAGCTGTGTGACATGGCGCTGCTCGCCGGTCTCTCTCGTAAGAATCCGGTGATCGACGAGGCCGCGATCCGCGAAGCCGCGTCGAGCCTACGCTTCGAAGCCAAGGAGGCCGCGCATGCGCGATGACCGCATGTTCGCTCAGCTGATGAAGGACTCCACCCGAGTGACGAACGCGCTATCCCAAGAGACAGCCGCACCAAAAAAGAAGGTCCTGCACCTGAGCGTGAACCTTCCCGAGGATCAGGCCGAGATTGTCGATCGCTACTATTCGCTGCTGTACCCGACTGACCGTCGCGCAACCCGCAGCGCTATCATCGGTGTGGCCATCGTGATCCTCGACCGCATCCTTAATGGATCGACACCAGAGGTACTCGATAGTTCGTTGCTGGATGCGTACGCGCGCACGAGCGTGGACACGCGCGCAGCCGCGCAGCAGCGTACGCGCTCAAGAGAACCATGACCATAGACGACCAGGTACAGATCCGTCGGCGGAATCGCCTGCGGCACCACTACACGATGACACCGAACGTCCTTTTGTTCGGCTACCGGATGCTGTCTGACGCCGAGAAGCTAACGTACCAGGCCATCGATAGCTTCGACTGGAGCGATGGCACGGGACTGCGAAAGGGATTCGTCTATCCATCCCTGCGCACGATTGCGTCGATGCGCGGCACCGTCGAGCGGACGATCAGACGGCACTTAGCCGCCCTCGAACGCGTAGGGCTCCTCACGCGGGAACTGCGCCCGAGTCGCACCAGCGTGCTTTGGATCGAGGAGCCTTCGGAGGAGGAGTCGAGAGCCTACCTGTCCCAGTTTCAAGACCCGGACACAAATGACCGGGTCAATCCGGACACGGATGTCCGCCCTCTTAAGAAAGACGAAACGGAAGAAAGACAAAACCACGTTAACGCCGCTAAGCCGCCGATGAGTCAAGACGCGCGTGCGCGCCGAGATTGGCTGGCGCGTGAGATGCTCGACGTCCTCCATGACGAGCACAGCTTGGGCTTCTACCGGAAGGTGGCTCAAACCGTGCCCGAACATCGGGTGTTCGAGGCTCTTAGCGAAGTCCGACTGGCGGACCGGGAAGGCCGCGTCCGTACGTCGAAAGGCGCGCTGTTTGTCGGGCTGATCAGAAAGTACCAGGGGACCGCGAGGAAGGAGACGGCGACAACCGAATAGCCAGGCGCAAGCAGCGACGAGAAGGGAGAGAGATCGAGGAGATAGCTCTCCCTTTGTGTTGCCCATGAGTCCATGACCGGTAGCGAGGAGGGAAGGAGATTGAATGCGAGCCTAGACGTCTGCGAGATGTGCCTACAAGCCGCGAGCGAGGAGGCTCTCGCGGAGATCGACGAGTGCGAATTGCTCTGTGTCACGCTCGGCTCGGAGATCGGCGACCACTTGTGCGAAGAGATCGAGAACGAGGGAGCGACGTGCTGCCGATGTTCGTGCCACAGGTCTGCAAAGAACAGGCTGCGAGGCACAGCACTCACAGAAGGGGGCTGGTCATGAACCTCCTAACTGCGGAGATTCGGAGAGCGTTGCCACCGCTACGGAGCACCGAGACCTTGGGAATGGATGCGCCGATCATCGTCAAGTTCTTCACTCCCAGCTCGAACTGGACGTGGTACGCGACGGAGTTCGATGGCGAGGACTTGTTCTTTGGTCTGGTGCACGGTTTCGAGAAGGAGCTTGGCTACTTCTCGCTTAGCGAGCTGGAATCTCTGCGGGGGCCGTACGGCCTCGGCGTGGAGCGGGACCTCTACTTCGGGTCTGACCACACGCTCAGAGAGTTCATCTAATGGGCAATTGGAGACGGGTTACTCGACGCCATCCGTGCCCAATTTGTGGGCGCACTGGTTGGTGCGCTGTGACGGACAACGGAGAGTTGTGCTTGTGCATGCGGGCGGAGAGTGATTGGCCGGCGAAGGATGGGATGGGCGGCCATTTCCACCGCCTGGCGGCCACGCTAAGCGTCGCGCGACCGCGACTACCTCGTCGGAAGGCGACCGCCTTTGATCCGAGGATGCGCGGGACCATCAGCGCTTGGATCCTCGACCGGCTCGCTCTTGAAGAACCGCACTACGAGCACCTCAAGGGCGCTCAGCGTCGCCTAACGATGGAGCAGATCGTGCGCCGCCGGTATCGCAGTTGGCCAGGAGCATCAGAGCGTGCCGAACTTGCCACGCAAGGGGTCAGGGAATTCGGAGCGATGATGCGCGAGTACCCCGGCTTCTACATTGACCGCAATGGCCTGCCAGCCCTCGCTGGCCCTGAAGGATTGTTGCTTCCCGTCGCCGACGATTCAGGACGGGTTGTTGCTTTCCAGATCCGGCCCGACGACGCGACCATCGGGAAGCGGCTCTGGCTTTCGTCAGCAGGACGTCGAAGCGGCACTGGCTCAGGTGCCCCAGCGCACTTCAGCTATCCGGCATTTGTTCGCGACCCTTTCACGGCTTATGTGGTCGAAGGCGTGCTCAGCGCGGACATCTGTTCCGACACTCTTGGCGCCCCGTGTATCGGGATCGCCGGCAAGACGAATTGGCGCACGCTGGATCCGGAGCGTCTCGCAACTTCACTCGTGGAGCGGATTGTGATTGCGCTCGATCAGGACGATCCCAATGTCCAGATCAGCGAGGAAGCGCGCGACGCTGGCCAATTCCTCGGCAACCACGTACAGGTGCAGTTCGCCAGCTGGGATGGGAATCGTGCGAAGGGGTTCGACGATTGCTTGATCAAGAAGCTGCGCTTCGCAATTAGTTAAGGCAGTACGCCCGATCTCATCGGACACGGCTGCCTCCTTTTCTTTGCTGTCGCTACTGGCCCGTAGCGACGCGGCATGATCCAATGGCACTCCACGCGCGACGCCAGCTGCCACGACAGAAGGGAGATCACGTGTTCGCAGAGACAGTCAATGCGCCAGTCGATCACCATATCGCGCCACTTGTTGACGCAATAAACCGAACCGGTCAAGCGACGACATACAGCAGCTGCTCGGGACACATGCGGAGTTCGGGCTCCCCATTTGTTTCGTTCAAGACGAACGGCTGGGATTTCGTTGGTAAGTTGCGGCGAGTGATCACCGACCTGAACGAGGTCACCCGAGGACAAACTTTGCTTGAGCTCGGACCATTTGATTCTGAGGGATTAGTTACCGCCGTAGTGAGGTTCCGCATGTATCCCTGGCTCTGGGCGCCGGAGATTAACCTAGCTCCGCTAGCGGCGCAGTTAGTGTTCCCGCCGCCACAGTTGGTGCGGTTGTGGTGGGCGGAGATAGCGGAACTCAGCCGAATGATCGCGCATGATGCGGTCGTTGGTGAAACCGCAATCGAGTTCTTCGCCGACCAACAGCGGAGTCGGAGAGGCTATCCACGGTGGGGAGACTCCGGCGTAGTGGTTGCCCGGCCCGACCTTGGAGGAGAATGCACTTCAAGGCTAGTCCACTAGATGGCGCTATGCGCGTATCATGCGTGCTAGTTCGGCGGCCCCGAGCATGACCATGATTGGATTCGATGGAGTGGGCTGCCGACGGTAAGATCCGCACGGGGAGCCTTCTCTTGACCACCGAAACGCCTCCACCACCCTCTGTGTCAGCCTCGTTTACCTTCGAGCTACGCGACGAAGAGGGCGTCGGGGCGCTCTACTGTGCACTAGATCCAGCGCTCGCGGAGCAGGCCGCCATGTGTGTGGCGAAGGGCATCGCGCAACGCCGGATCGGTGTTAACGCGCGGCTACATAGTGTTTGGCTGGAACAGCTTGATGCTGATGACGGGACGAAGCCCAAAGCCACCGATGCGACTGTCCTCGTGGCCGGGTTGTTACAAAATGTGGGCACTCCGGCCGAACCGGCCGACGTCAACCATCTCCACGGACTCGTCGCAGAAGAAATCTGGTTTCAATTGGTCTCGCAACGCGATGATCTTGGCATGGGCCTGCCTATTCACGTAGAGGGTCATGATTGGTCAGCCACCGATCCTGGTGGTGATGGCCTTACCGTTTACGCGGTTAGCGCTACGTTCGCATTCCGGCTCTGGGAGTCGAAATTCCACGACAACGCTGCCCCTGTCCGCGACACGGTGCACGGTGCCTGTCGACAAATGAGAGATCGGGCTACGAGCTACCTTGCGCGATTCTCACTCGTCGCTCAGCGGCTTACTGACAATCCTCCGCTCGCCGACTTCTACAGTCGTCTTCCGGAAATGTGGGTCGATCGCACCGAAGCGGTCGGTGTAGGTGTGGTGGTCGCGGCTGGGGCAGATCCTGGCGCACCTTCCTTCTCCGGCATGCCCTCCTACTTCGGGCTAGTCGTGGAACGCCATCAAGGGCAGCTCAATTTACTCGGCGACTGCGCCGGATTCTGTACGCGAGTTCAACAGATCTTGTGGAAGGGGTGCGGACTTTGGAACGCGCCATAGACCTCGAGAAGCTCACGACAGCCCTAGGTACACATGCGGGTCTTCCGAACCCGGTTCAACTCCAGCGTCTTCTCACCGATGTCGAGATCGGTTTGTTCACTCAACAAGCCAACATCGGAGATGGAATGCTCGATTGCGGCTGGTATTTGCAGTCCGCCGCAACGGCGCGGGCTGAACTACGGCAACGCGACCTTCGTGGAACGCGGTTGGCACATCAGGTTTCCGCGCATATCTTTGATCTCGCGCTTCAAGCCGCATCGTTGTCACACACGGAGCGGATGCGTTACACATTCGCGGCTCAGGTTGGCTACCTCGGAGGCGAACTCACGCCCAATGCGGCGGCACTCGCGCGGCGCGTGCAAGTTGCGCGTCCTCCATTTGAATGGACTACGCCCGCCGACGCTTCGTTGGAAGCCGGGATCCTTCTCCTTGCTTTAGATCGCCGGTCGCTCTATCCGCTTCTCCAAACGCGCCGCCTCCAGCTCGATGGGTTTTATCAGTCGATGGGAGACGCAGCGCCAAGTGTCTATGAGGCGGTTGACGGTGTCATACGTGGCATTTGGGAACTAACCAATTACCTCACCTATGGCGGTCCAGAACGACTTGACGCTGCTCGTCAACGCTTTCTAACTGCCATGGGAACCGCAGCGGCAGCTGCAGATCTCGATTCGCGTTGGGTGGCAGCCCACTTGGTGGATTTGTCAGATGCGCTTGGCGCAGCATCCGTCTGGTCCGTGATTCCGCCGGATCTCGCGGGTGCGGCGAAGGCCATGACGATGGGTGATCCACCAGTCCTAGTGCTTTGGCCACCTCAACTCAACTTCCTAAGTAGTCAGAACAACACTGCTTCTCCGCTGAGCACGACGACGAAGCGGCTTGTGCTGTCCTTTCCAACGAGCGCGGGGAAAAGCCTGTTAGCGCAATTGCTGATTACTACACACCTGGTGACGGCAGACAGCGGCGATGTCTGTGTGGTGGCGCCGACACATAGTCTCTGCAGAGAGTTGGCCTCCGCCCTTCAACCCAGGCTACGAACACTTGGTATCCAGTTGCATGACGACGGCCCGCTAGGAGGATTCGATACGCGACCCGCCAACGCTCGAGTGGTTGTGATGACTCCAGAGAAGCTGTCGGCACGGCTTCGTGGTGATCCGACAACCGTACTCGATGAATTTTCGCTCTTTGTGATCGATGAGGCTCATCTCGTTGGTGACGGCGAGAGAGGATGGCGGCTCGAAGAAACGATCTCGTTGCTGCATCATCTCACTCGGGGTACGCACCATCGCTTGCTCGTATTGTCGGCGGCGCTTGGCAATCAGGTTCACATCACCAATTGGATTGATGATGGTTCTGGCGTCGTGAGCAAACACGAAGACTGGCGTGGACCCCGTCGGCTAAATGCGGTGTACACGACTGAGCCACAGTGGGAGGCCGTCACCCTAGTCGAGGGCCAAGGCCAACGACGTCCGCGCCGCAAATGGCCGCTGAACGGGGTAATACGCCTGAAGACATCGTCTGATGCTACGGGCATCGTGAGCGGACAGTTTACGGAACCAGTAGGCGAACTCGTACAGAAGTCACCGAAGAAGGGAGGCTGGGAACGTGATGGAGACCTCAGCACGCGCCAGCGTGCCCTCGTGGTGCCGCTCATCCAGCACGTGGCGGCGATGGGACCAGTACTGGTAGTGGAGGCGACTCGGGGTGAGGCGCAGAAGTTAGCTGAAGAGATTGCGTCAAGATTCGATGAGCCCGCGGCGGTGCCGTTCTCGCTCCAGGAAACCGCCCGCGCTCGACTTGGCGAACAACACCTTCTACCGCGCGTCCTGGCGAAGGGCGTGGCCTTTCATCACGCGGCACTCCCAGTCGACATTCAAGCAGAGATTGAAGACGCAGTCAGGCGCGGTGAGATACGGTGCCTTGTGGCCACAACGACGCTCACGGAAGGAGTGAACCTTCCCTTCAAGACGGTAATCATCTCCAGCCGTGGCTATCAGAGCGCCGAGGGTTTTGTCGAGTTGGTTGACGCGCCAAAGCTGCTGAACGCTATTGGACGGGCGGGCCGAGCGGGTCGCGAGACCGAGGGATGGTTGATTCTCGTTGAGCACTCAGCCTTCAGTAGCTCCATGTTTGAAGATCTCGAACGCAGCGGATCTGATCTGAACATCAAGTCGACGTTGGTGAGCCAGGCTGCCCTAGAGGCGCTGGCGCAAGCTGAGGCCAGCGCGCACCTCGCGGAAGATGCAATCCTCGCAAACGCAGATGCGATTGCGAGCGGGTTCATTAGCTACATTTGGTTCGTTGCAGACGCAGTGGAGGAGGTCCGGGGAAGCATCACGTCCGAGGCCGTAGCGGACGCCGTGCGTGACACACTTGCCTGGCAGCAACTCGATGAACATTCCCGCGCGCAAGTCCTTCGGGTCGGTGAGGTGGCGTACCAATCCTTCCAGACTCAACCAGTCGAGCGACGACGGCGCTGGTCCCGTTCCGGGGCCTCTCTTCCGTCGGCGCGAATCCTCGAGGAGATCTCTGAGGGAGTGATCTCACAGGTTGAATCCCAACAAGGGTTCCGCAGCCTGATGCAGACCCTCGAACTCTTGACCACCGACGGACGGCTATCCGCGCTCCTTGGTCTGGCTGAAAACAAGAACAGAGGATTCAAAGCCCGTCGCAACGCACCCCGAGACCAGCTCTTAGATGTCGACGTTGCGAACCTTCTGAGGGACTGGGTGAGTGGCACAGCCATACAAGTCCTGGCTGACACACACCTGACAGACGTCGTCGATCAGGACTACCGCTATGAGCAGATGGCGGAGTTCAGCGCCAGTGTCTTCGAGCATCACCTCCCATGGATGTTCGGAATACTCATCCGTTGGATCAATGGTCGACTTGAGGCCAGTGGCGGAGACCCGCAACTGAACGACGACCTACCCGCCGCTGTGCATTTCGGCGTCGCGTCGCGCGACGCACTCGATCTCATGGGCGGCGGCGTTCGGTCTCGCCGCCTGGCAAGCAAGATCGCCGAGGTCTGGCGAGAATCTTCAACGGATGATGACGATCTGATGCTTCGCGAATGGCTAACGCGCCAGGGAATCGCCGACTGGCGCGAGACGTTGGAAGCGTCACCGACTGAACTCCTCGACCTTCTCTCGTTCGTTCGTGCTCCCGAAGCAAGACTCGTCGCCGACGTGCTTTCAGGTGAACCATACGCGATTCCCTTCGTCTCACAGGTAGCCGTTGACGTGGGTAGTGATGCGACGATAGCCCTAGACACCGGTTCCATGCCACCCATGCGGCTTGCCGTCATGGTCGACGTGAGCTTACCCCGCTTTCCCGGACACCTAGACTGTTGGCTGAGCGCCACAGAGAAGGGAGTCCCGGATGGCCGCGAGGTATCCACGC
>JAJTXQ010000044.1 GCA_021462855.1 Dehalococcoidia bacterium
CATTTCCAGGCCGGAAAGCGTCTGCTACCGCGTCAGGCTGGACTGGGACGAGCACGAGGCGGGCACAACCTTCATGGAGGTGCTCAATCGATTCCTTGACGACCCCAATCTGCCGCGTGTGAAGTCCTTCGTGATCGGCCTGTGGGCGCCGGAAATGGAGGGGGATTCCACGCTCATCATCCGCATGCTGACCAGTGTGGCCGACAGCTTGAAGCACCTGGAGGCGTTGTTTCTGGGCGACATCACGTTCGAAGAACAGGAAATCTCGTGGATCCAGCAGTCGGACGTTACGCCCCTGTTCGACGCCCTGCCCAACCTGAAGACGCTTCGTGTCCGCGGCAGCGACGGACTGCGCCTGGTACCGGTTCCCCACGCCAGACTCCGCGAGCTAGCCATTGAGTCCGGTGGCCTGCCGTCACATTTGATCCAAGCTGTGCTCGGCTGCGACTTCCCGGCACTTGAGCATCTGGAGTTGTGGCTTGGAGACAGCGGCTACGGCTGGGATGGAACCGTCGAACTCCTCGATCCCCTGCTGCAGGGAAAGCTGTTCCCGAATCTCAAGTACCTGGGCCTGCGAAACTCAGAGATCTCCGACGAAATTGCCGAGGCCATCTCCACGGCGCCCATTCTCGAGAGACTGGAGGTGCTGGACCTCTCCATGGGAACCCTGGGCGACCGCGGCGCCGACGCGCTGCTGAAGGCCCCGGCGCTAGCTAAGCTCAAGAAGCTGGATGTTCACCACCACTACATCTCTGACGACAGGGTCCGGCAGCTGGGCAACAGCGTCAAAGAACTCAATGCCGGTGACAAGCAGGAACCCGATGACTGGGGCGGCGAACAGCATCGCTACGTCGCCGTCGCTGAATAGCGCGGGCGGCAGGCGCTCATGGGTGGTTGTCGGCGATCCGGCCGATAACCGCGTGGCGCTTTTTCTGCAGGCGTGCCGCGAGGCAGATGCACGGGCAGAGGTACTCGACTATCGCGCCGTCCTCGACGACAGCGAGCTCCTCGACGCAATCCCGGACCACACGTTCGTGCGGCTGGAGTCTCCCGGACGTGCGCCGGATCTCTACCTGCGCCTCCTCGAGATAGGCGGCGGATGCCCGCCGGCGCGAATCCCGAAGGGTCTGATCCTGCAGCCCGACGCCTGGTTCAGGGGCTTTCATTCGATGCTGCGCGAGATCGGCGGGCGCCTGCAAGGCCGCGTGACCTGGACCGCCCACCCCGACGACATCGTCCACCTGTTCGACAAGCCCCGGTGCCAGGCAACCCTGGCGGCGGCGGGCATCGCCGTCCCAAGACAGCTTGGCGCCATCCGCGCCTATGACGAGTTGCGGCGGCGGATGCGAACCAATGAGGTCAGCCGCGTGTTCGTCAAGCTCCGCAGCGGCTCTGCGGCTTCCGGCGTCATCGCGTTGCGGACGGCGGGCGACCGCGTGCAGGCCGTCACCACCGTGGAGCAGACCGAGTCAGGCCTGTTCAATTCGCGGCGCATCCGCGAGCTGTCCACCGAACGGGACGCGGCCGCCCTGGTGGATGCCCTTTGTGCTCACCAGGTGTTCGCCGAGGAATGGATCCCGAAGGCAGGGCTGCGCGGACGTACATTTGACATTCGCATCGTGACCGTAGCCGGCGACCCGCAGCACGCCGTGGTGCGGCTTTCAAAGCACACCATGACCAACCTGCACCTGCTCAACGACCGGGCAAGCGTGGACGA
>JAJTXQ010000045.1 GCA_021462855.1 Dehalococcoidia bacterium
GCGCGTCGTCGCCCGATGGGCTGCCGCAGGCGGCGGCGAGCGCGGTTGCGATGGCGAGCGTGGCGATGAGCGCGCGGAGCATGGCGCGATTCTCGTACCGATGGGTCGGCGGTGTCAACGGAGCGGCGAACTGCGGATCGGGTTTTGCCGAAGGGGTGGCGGCGGGGTGGTGCTGCGATTTCGGTAGCCGCGGCGGTAGGGGTGGTGGCGAAAGCGCAGCACGGGCTACAATTGAAGACACCTTTCACTCGCGCAAACGCAGGAGGAGCATCTTGGCTCAAGACGTAGTCATTGTTGAGGCCGTGCGGACGGCGATGGGCCGCCGCAACGGCATGCTTTCGGGGACGCACCCGGTCACGCTCGGCGCGCACGTGCTGAAGGAAGTCGTGAAGCGCGCGGGCATCGACGCCGGCATCGTCGGCGACGTGGTGTTCGGCAACGTCTCGCAGGTTGGCGAGCAGGCGGCGAACATCGGCCGAAACGTCGTGCTGGAGGCGGGCTTCCCGATCGAAGTGCCGGGCACGACGGTCGACCGGCAGTGCGGCTCCGGCCAGCAGGCGATCCACTTTGCCGCGAACCTCATCTCCTCTGGCGTTGTCGATGTCGCGATCGGCGGTGGCGTCGAGGTGATGTCGCGCGTGCCGATGGGCTCGAACTTCCAGGTCGCGGGCTTCCCGTTCACCGAGCACATGCGCACGACGTACGACCTGACGTCGCAGGGCGTGGCGGCGGACAACATCGCCCGCAAGTACGGGATCACGCGCGAGGACACGGATCGCTTCGCGCTCGAGAGCCAGAACCGCGCGAAGGCCGCCCGCGACGCCGGGAAGTTCGAGAAGGAGATCGTCGGCGTCGATGTCGAGCACGAGGGCGTCAAGGGCGTCTTCAAGGTCGACGAGGGGATCCGTGACAGCACGCTGGAGAAACTGGGCTCGCTGCAGCCGTCGTTCGGCGAGGGCGGCATCCACCACGCCGGCAACTCCAGCCAGATCACCGACGGTGCGGCGGCTGTGCTGCTGATGTCGATGGAGAAGGCGCAGGAACTTGGACTGAAGCCGCGCGCGCGGATCGTCGCGCAGGCGGTCGTCGGCTCCGACCCGCACCTGATGCTGACCGGACCGATCACGGCGACACCGGCCGTGCTGAAGAAGGCCGGCCTGAAGCTCGAGGACATCGACCGCATTGAGATCAACGAGGCGTTCGCTTCGGTCGTGCTGGCGTGGCAGAAGGAGCTCGGCAGCGACCTGTCGAAGACGAACGTCAACGGCGGCGCGATCGCGCTCGGCCACCCGCTCGGCTGCACCGGCGCGCGGCTGATGACGTCGCTTCTGCACGAGCTGGAGCGCACGGGCGGCCGCTACGGGCACGAGGTGATGTGCTGCGGCGGCGGCATCGGCACGGCGACGATCATCGAGCGGCTGTAGGCTGCCCACAGGTGGACCAGGGGCGTGCCCGGCAGGACGGGCACGCCCCGTTTTCCGGCCCGGTGACAGGCCGTGCAGCACCGGCGCCGGTGTGCGCGATCGGTGACAATAACGGAGCAATCGCCGTAAGATGATGAGGATCCCCGGGCAACGGCCGAGCGGCCGGAAGGAGCGGAACAGATGCGTAAAGTAGCCGTCGTCGGCGCGGGCATGACGCGCTTCGGCAAGTGGATGGACAAGAACCTCAAGGATCTCGGGCGCGAGGCGGTCGAGGCGGCGATGAAGGACGCCGGCGTCGACAAGCCGGCGATCGAGGCGGCGGTCGTGGGCAACGCGACGGCGGGGCTGATCACGGGGCAGGAGATGATCAAGGCGCAGGTGATCCTGCGCGACATGGGCTTCGGCGACATCCCGATGATCAACACCGAGAACGCCTGCGCGAGCTCGTCGACGGCGTTCCACCTGGCGTGGCTGTACGTGGCATCGGGCATGTACGACTGCGTGCTCGCGCTCGGCGTCGAGAAGCTCTACCACGAAGACAAGACGCGCTCGTTCCGCGCCATCGGCTCGGCGGTCGACCTGACGGCGATCCAGGAGCTGATGGCGGCGGCGGCGGCGCGCGGCCGCGAGAAGGCCGAAGGCGGAGACGGCGGCTCGGGCGCCGGCGAGAAGCGCTCGATGTTCATGGACTTCTACGCGGCATCGGCGCGCGAGCACATGAAGCGCTACGGGACGACCGCCGTGCAGTTCGCGAAGGTCGCCGTGAAGAGCCACAAGAACGCGTCGCTCAACGAGTACGCGCAGTACCGCGAGACCTACAGCGTCGAAGACATCCTGAACTCGCCGATGGTCGCGGAACCGCTGACGCGGCTGATGTGTTCGCCGATCGGCGACGGCGCCGCGGCGCTCGTGCTGTGCTCGGAGGAGAAGGCGCGTCAGCTGACGACGAAACCGGTGTGGGTCACGGCGTCGATCCTCGGGTCGGGCAAGGACCGCGCGCCGGGCGAGCCGGGCGTGACGACGCGCATGGCGAAGAAGGCGTACGAGATGGCAGGCGTCGGCCCGGATGACCTCGATGTCGTCGAGCTGCACGATGCGTCGGCGCCGGCGGAGCTGATCGAGTACGAGGAGCTCGGGCTGTGCAAGCTTGGCGAGGGCGGCCAGCTCATCGAGGAGGGCGCGACGGAGATCATGGGGCGCATCCCGGTGAACCCGAGCGGCGGCCTGCTGTCGAAGGGCCACCCCATCGGCGCGACCGGCTGCGCGCAGTTGACAGAGATCGTATGGCAGTTGCGCGGTGAGTGCGGCGACCGCCAGGTCAAGGGCGGCAACGCGAAGGTCGGGCTGACGCAGAACGGCGGCGGCATGATGCGCGGCGAGGCCGCGGCGCTGACGGTGCACATCCTCGAACGGTAGCGCCGCTCGACGACGATGTACGAAGGGCCGCCGATACAGGCGGCCCTTCCCCGTTCAGGCGACGGGCCGGCGAAGGTAGAGCTCGGCCGAATTGCCGTAGGGCAAGGCGGCGGTCAGTTCCCATCCTTCGCTGCCGAGCTCGGCGAGTACGCGATGCCACGCTTCGAGGTCTGATTTTTCGCCTATGCTCTTGTCTGCCTTGATCGTGTAACCCTCACTGGCCGGCGAGCCGCAGAAGACCAACTGCATTTGCGGCCAGTACATCAGTGCGTATTGCCAGCGCATCGCGTCGCCTCCTTTTGTTGCGGGCGGGGGATCGGTCTTGCGTGCGTGTCAGTCGGCGCCGAGGATCAGCGTGCCGGTCGCGCTGAGGATGCCGCCGGTAGCGTTGACGCAGGCGAGCTCCGCGCCCGCGACCTGCCGCTCGCCGCACTCCCCGCGTAGCTGGCGCACCGCCTCGATGAGGATGAACATGCCGTACATCCCCGGGTGCGTGTACGAGAGCCCGCCGCCGTTCGTGTTCATCGGGAAGTCGCCGCCGGGCGCGCTGCGCTGGTTGGCGAGGAACGGCCCGCCTTCGCCCTTCTCGCAGAAGCCGAGCTCCTCGATCGTCACGAGGGCGGTGTAGGTGAACGAGTCGTACACCTCGACGACGTCGATGTCGGCGCGCGACACGCCGGCCATGTCGAAGGCGCGCTGTCCGGAGTAGCGCGCCGGCGTGCGCGTCAGGTCGGGCATGCCGAGCAGCGACTGGTGCGTCGTCGCCTCGCCGCTGCCGAGCACCCACACGGGCTTCTTGCGCAGGTCGCGCGCGCGTTCCGCGCCGACGACGACGACCGCTCCGCCGGCGTCCGTCACGAGGCAGCAGTCGTAGATGTGGAAGGGGTACGCGATCCAGCGGGAGGAGAGCACGTCCTCGATCGAAAGCGGCTCGCGCATCATCGCCTTGGGGTTGAGTTGCGCCCACTTGCGCGTGGCGACGGCGACCTCGGCAAGGTGCTCGCTCGTCGTGCCGTACTCGTGCATGTGGCGCATGGCCGCCATGGAGTAGGTGCTGGCGGGTCCGCCGGCGCCGAACGGCGCCTCGAACTGCGCTGCCGGGAGCGACGAATCGAAGCCGCCCTGGCGGGCGCCGCGTCGCCGCCGCCCGGAGAACCCGGTCTCGCCGTGGGCGATCACCGCGACGCTGCACAGGCCGGCGTTGATCGCGGCCATCGCGTGCTCGACGTGGATGACGAACGACGAGCCCCCGGTCATGGTGTTGTCGATGTACTTAGGCTGGATGCCGAGGTACTCGCAAAGCTGAACGCCGGACATCGGCGACGGGTCGGCAACGAAGAGCGCGTCGACGTCGGACTTCTGCAGGCCGGCGTCGGCGAGCGCGTTCCGGACGGCCTGCGCCTGCATCATGATCGGCGTCATGTCCGGCACGATGCCGATGCGGTCGGTCTCGTCGGCGCCGGCGATGGCGATGCGCTTGCGAAGGTCCATGCGTCTTCCTTGCTAGCCGGCCGGCCTGAAGAGCGGCAGCGTGATCTCGTCCGACGCCTGCTCCCACGTCACCTCGACGGGCATGTCGCAGCGGATGGCCTCCGGCGACGGCGTGACGCCGACGAGCGTCGTCATCATGCGGGGGCCTTCCTCGAGTTGCACGATCGCGGTGACGTAGGGTGGCGTGAAGCCGATCATCTGCGGGCGGTACTGGATGGCGAAGGTGTACAGCGTCCCGCGGCCGGTGCATCGGCGCCACTCGATGGCGTCGCCGAAGCAGCGCGGGCAGAACGCGCGCGGGTAGAAGAAGAACTGCGCGCAGGCCGTGCAGAACGGGAGCGTCAGTTCGCGGCGGGCACAAGCGTCCCAGAACGGCTGCGTCTCGGGCGAAGGGACGGGGAGCGGCTTCGTGTACTCGGCCATCAGGGGACGAGCACGATTTTGCCGAATTGCTCGCGCTGCAGCAGGCGCGCCACGGCGTCGCGGGTCTGCGCGAGCGGGAAGACGGCGTCTACCACGGCGCGCAGGCGGCCATCGGCGAAGCACGGCGCGTAGCGCAGCATCTCGGCCTTCGTGCCCATGAACGAGCCGTAGATCGTCTGCTGGGCGAGGAAGAACCGCGTGACGTTGAACGTGGCGTCGTTGCCCGCGGTCGCGCCGCAGGTGACGACGCGGCCGTTGCGTGCGAGCGCCTTGATGCTCTTCTCGAAGATCGCCGCGCCGACGTTCTCGACGACCATGTCGACGCCGCGGCCGCCGGTAAGGCCGCGCGCCGCGTCGGCGAGGTCGCTGGTGGTGTAGTTGATGACCTCATCGGCGCCGAGCTCGCGCGCCTTCGCAAGCTTCTCGTCCGAGCCGGCGCTGGCGATGACGCGCGCGCCGTGCAGCTTCGCGACCTGGATCGCCGCAACGCCGACGCCGCTGCCGGCGGCATTGACAAGCACCGTCTCGCCGTACTGCAGGCGCGCGCGCGTAAGGATCATGTGGATCGCCGTCGTGAAGACGAGCGGGATCGACGCGGCGTCCTCGAACGAGAGGTTCGGCGGCTTGGGGAAGATGTTCGCGGCCGGCACGGAGACGTACTCGGCCAGGCCGCCGTCGCGGCCCTGGCCGAGGAGGCGGTACTGCGGGCAGAGGTTGTCGGTGCCGTCGAGACAGGCGAGGCAGACGCCGCATGAGACGCCGGGGTGAACGATCACCTCGTCGCCGGGGTTCGCGTTGCGCACGCCGGGCCCGACCGACTCGATCACACCCGCGACGTCGGCACCGAGGATGCGGGGGGCGTCGTAGCGGACCGCCGGCGGCGCCTTCGCGGCCCACGCTTCGAGGTGGTTGAGGGCGACGGCCTTGACGCGCACGAGGGCCTCACCGGGGCCGGCGACGGGGTCCGGCGCATCCTCGTAGACATAATTGTCCACGCTGCCGGGCTGGTGGATGCGGGCGGCTTTCATCGCTGCTCCTCTCGTCGCGAGGTACGCCGCGGGAACGATAGCGGCGCCGGGCCGTAGCCTCAATCCGGACGCCGCGGTGGCGCGAGGGATTTCGTGGTGGCACGTCTTGAGGAACATGGCCCGTTAATGGCACGATGGCGCCGATGCCATGCCGCCGGACCGCAGGCATCATTCACCACGAGGGCAGCACATGGGGAGGACGACAGACATGGGACAGATTGGCAACACGCTGGTCAAGCAGTTCAGCGAGGCCGTCGACGAGTTCGCGCGCTTCGTTGAGCAGTGCCCGGACGGGCAGTGGAAGGCGAAGTGCGGCGCCGAGGGGTGGACGGTGGCGCAGACGGCGCAGCACGTGTCGGGGCAGTTCACGCTCGAGATGGAGTACATCACGGCCGCGGCGAACGGCGCCGGCTACCCGGCGTACACGTGGGACGAGGTGAACGCAAAGAACGATGGCCGCGCCGCCGCCAATGCATCAGCGACGAAAGATGAGGTGCTGGCGGAGCTGCGGAAGGGCGCGTCGTGGGTGTCGGAGTATGTCGGCGGGCTCAGCGACGACCAGCTGACGCAGACCCGCCCGCTCCCGCTCGCCGGCGGCGCGGAGGTCAACGTGCAGACGCTGATCGAGGGAGGCGTGCTCATCGACCACGTGCGGGGACACCTGGCGAGCATGCGGGCGGCCGTGTGACGCAACGGACCTCGCCGCTCAACGCGCCGCTGCTGTCGGCGCACGAGCTCGAGGCGCGCCTCGCCGAGCTGCACCGCGCGATCGATGAATTCAACCGCGGCTGGTACTTCGAGTCCCACGAGACGCTCGAGGACCTCTGGATGGTGACGCCGCTGCCGGATCGCACGTTCATGCAGGGCATCATTCAGCTGGCCGCGGCGTTCGTGCACTACGCGCGGCGCGAGTACCCGGGCATCTTCAAGCTGCTGGATGCGTCGGCGGACAAGCTGCGCGAGTTCGCGCCATCGCACGCTGGCGTCGACGTGACGGCGCTGCTCGATGACGTGGCGCGCGTGCGTGGCGAACTCGCGGCGCTCGGCGAGGAGCGTTTCCTGGAGTGGGACGAGCGGCGGCGGCCGGTGGTCCGCTACGTGGCTGGCTAACGCGAGTCGCGATCCCAGCGCAGCACGGGTTTTCGCGCGGCCGTCGCTTCATCGAGGCGGCGGAGCGGCGCGTTGTGCGGCGCCTCGCGCAGGAGCTCCGGCGACGTCGCCGCTTCCTCGGCGATCTTCAGCATTGCATCGCAGAAGGCGTCGAGCGTCTCCTTCGTCTCGCTTTCGGTGGGCTCAATCATCAACGCCTCATCGACGACAAGCGGGAAGTAGATCGTCGGCGGGTGGTAGCCGTAGTCGATCATCCGTTTGGCGATGTCGAGGGTGCGCGCCCCCTGCGCTTTCTGTCGCGCGCCGGAGAACAGCACCTCGTGCATGCAGCGCCGGTCGTGCGCCAGGTCGTAGGCGCCACGCAAGCGCTCTTGCACGTAGTTCGCGTTGAGCACGGCGGCCTCGCTGATCGCGCGCAGCCCGCCGGCGCCGAGGGCGCGGATGTACGCGTACGCGCGCGCGAGGACACCGAAGTTCCCGTGGAACGCGCCGAGCCGGCCGATGCTGTGCGGCGGGTCGATGAGCGCGAAGGCGCCCTCGCGCACGACGTGCGGTGCGGGGAGGAATGGCAGCAGGGCGTCGGTGACGGCGATCGGGCCGGCGCCGGGGCCGCCGCCGCCGTGCGGGGTGCTGAACGTCTTGTGCAGGTTGATGTGCATGACATCGAAGCCCAGGTCGCCGGGCCTCACCTGGCCGAGCATCGCGTTGAGGTTCGCGCCGTCGCCGTACATCAGCGCGCCGTGCGCGTGCACCATCTCGGCGATCCGCACGATGTTGCGGTCGAACAATCCGAGCGTCGAAGGTAGTGTGATCATCAACGCTGCGACGGCGTGGCCGTGCTGTTCGAGCGCGTCTCGCAACGCGTCGAGGTCCATGTCGCCGTCTGGCCGCGATTGCACGGCGACGACATCGAAGCCGGCCATCGACGCGGTGGCGGGGTTCGTGCCGTGCGCCGAATCCGGGACGAGCACGCGCGTGCGCTCCTCGCCGCGCGATTCGAGATACGCCTTGATGACGAGGATGCCCGCGAGTTCGCCCTGCGCGCCCGCCATCGGCGCGACGGACGCGCCCGCGAGGCCGCAGATCTCGGCGAGCATCGCCTGCAGCCCGTGCATCACGGCGAGTGCGCCTTGCGCTTCGGACGCCGGCTGCAGTGGGTGCGCGTTCGTAAAGCCGGGCAGCGACGCGACGGCGTCGTTCACCTTCGGGTTGAGCTTCATGGTGCACGAGCCGAGCGGATACATGTGCGTGTCGATCGACCAGTTGAGTTGCGACAGCCGCGTGAAGTGCCGGACGACGTCGATCTGTGTCAGTTCGGGCAGGCGCAGCTCGTCGCGCAGCAGATGCGGCGGCGGCGTCTCCTGCGGCGGGACGCCCGGGGGCGGCAGGGCGACGGCGAAGCGGCCGGGGCGAGAGAGTTGCATGGCGTGCGGCTCAAGCATCGGCGAGCGCCTCCACGAGCGCGTCGATTTCGGCGCGGGTATTCGTCTCGGTCACGCAGAGCAGCATGCGATGGCGTGCGTAGTCGCTGACATCGAGCCCGCCGATGATGCGGCGCTGCAGCAACGCGCGGTTGATCTCCTCCGGCGGCTTCGGCGTGGTGACGGCGAACTCGTGGAAGAAGGGCTCGCCGCGCTCGACGTGGTAGCCCGGCAGCGCATCGATGCGGCCGGCGAGGTAGTGCGCCTTCTCGTAGCACAGCTCGGCGACGCGGCGCAGGCCGCGCGGGCCGAGCGCCTGCACGTAGATCGTGGCGGCGAGCGCGACCAGCTGGGTGCTGGTGCAGATGTTGCTCGTCGCGCGCTCCCGCCGGATGTGCTGCTCGCGCGTCTGCAGTGTCAGCACGTAGCCGGTGCGACCCTCGATGTCGCGCGTGGCGCCGACGATGCGGCCGGGCATCTGCCGGATGTAGGCGTCGCGGCAGGCGAACAGGCCGACGTACGGCCCGCCGAACGACAGCGGCACGCCGAGCGACTGGCCTTCGCCGACGACGATGTCCGCACCGTACGCTGAAGGCGGCCGGTACAGCGCGAGGCTGACGGGATCGGCGGCGACGACGAATAGCGCGCCGGTGGCGTGGGCGGCGTCGCCCCACGCGGCTGCGCCCGGCGACACGCGGCCGTAGAAGTCGGGCTGCGCGACGGCGAGGCAGGCATGTTCCGCAGTGAGCGCGAAGGCGCCGTGCGGCTGCACATCGACCTCGATGCCGCGGCCGCGGGCGTACCCCCGCACGACGGCGAGCCAGTTCGGATGCACGCGGTCCGAGATGGCGATGCGGGCGCGGCCCGTGACGGCGCAGGCCATCAGGCAGGCTTCGGCGAGCGCGGACGCGCCGTCGTACATGCCGGCGTTCGCGACGTCCATGCCGGTGAGCTCGCAGACGATCGACTGAAACTCGAAGATGGTCTGCAATGTGCCCTGGCTGACTTCCGGCTGGTAGGGCGTGTAGCTGGTGAGGAACTCGCCGCGGTTGACGAGGGCGTCGACGAGCGAGGGGCGGAAGCGGCGGTAGGCTCCCGCTCCGAGGAAACACGCGTACTCGCCGGCGACCGCATTACGGCGCGCGAGCTCGGCCATCTCATCGAGCAACTCGAGCTCGGAGAGCGGGTCGGGCAGGCGCAGGTCAGGGTTGCGGTACGCCGCCGGGACGTCCTCGAAGAGCGCATCGGTCGATGCCGCGCCGATGAGCTTGAGCATCGCGAGCCGGTCGTCGTCAGTGAGCGGGATGTATGGGTGCAACTGTGTCCCGTCGATACGGCGCCGCGTCTGAGGCGCGTGCCGGGTGTCGGTGGTCAATGCGGTCGGCTCCCTCCGTGATCATCGCGTCTATGCGGGTTGGGCGGCGGTGAACGCGTCGTAGGCAGCGGCCGTCATCAGCGCGTCGAGCTCGGCCGGTGACGTGAGCCGCACTTCGAGGAGCCAGCCGTCGCCGTGCGGGTCGCTGTTCACCAGCTCCGGCTTGTCGACGGCCGTGTCGTTGACGCGCAGGACTTCGCCGCTGACGGGCGAGAAGAGATCGGAGACGGCCTTCACCGACTCGATCTCGCCCATCTTCTCGAATTGGCCCACGGTCGCGCCCGCCTCCGGCAGGTCGATGTAGACGACGTCGCCGAGTTGATCCTGCGCGTAGTCAGTGATGCCGATGCGCGCGGTGTCACCATTGACGCGCACCCACTCGTGCTCTTTCGAGTACTTCCGGTCATCCGGGCTTGCTGCCATCAACTCCTCGTTTCGTGTTGCTGCGCGTGCGCGACGCGTTGTTCGGCATGTGGCACGAACGGCCTTCGGACGACCGTCACCGGGAGCGCACGCCCGCGCACGTCGACGGTGAGCCGTGTGCCGGGTTTCGCGAGGTCGTTCGGAAGGTACGCCATGGCGACGCTCACACCGAGCGTGGGCGAATGTCCGCCGCTCGTCGTCTGGCCGACGTGCGCCCCGTCGTGCAGGACGGCGCAGCCGCCGCGCATGACGCCGCGGCCGCCGGCGCGCAGGCAGGCGAGCTTCCGGTCCGGGCCGGCGGCCTTGATGCGTGCGAGCGCGTTGCGACCGGCGAACGCCGCGCCGTCGTCGAGGCTCACAACCCAGCCGAGGCCGGCCTCGTACGGGTTCGTGGTTTCGTCGATGTCGTTGCCCCAGAGCGGGAGGGCGGCTTCGAGCCGCAGCGTGTCGCGCGCGCCAAGCCCGCACGGTGCGACGCCCTCGGCGCGCAGCTGCCGCCAGATGGCGCGGCCGGCCTCGCGCGACGTCACGAGCTCGAACCCGTCCTCGCCGGTGTAGCCGGTGCGAGAGGCGAACAGCTTGTACTGCATGAACGGCAACTCCGTGCAGGCGCGCTTCTCGAGCGTCGCGACTTCGGGCCCGAGCACTCGCGCCAGGTAGCCAGGCGATGCTGGTCCCTGCACGGCGAGCATCACCGTTTCATCCTGCCGGTCGAGCAGCTCGGCATCGTCGTCCGGTGCGAGGAACGAGCGGATGCGGGCGGCGTCATGCGCCGCGTTCGAGGCGTTGCCGACCACGAGGAAGCGATGCGCGTCGAGCCGGTAGACGTACGGGTCATCAACGATGCCGCCGTCCTCGTTGCAGAGCAGCGTGTAATGCCCGTGGCCTTCGGCGATGCTCGTGACATCGTAGGTGACCGCGCGGCGCAGGAGCGCGGCGGCGTCGGCGCCGACAACGAACAGGCGGCCCATGTGCGACACGTCGAACATGCCTGCGCGTTCGCGGACGGCGTGGTGCTCCTCGACGATACCGGCGTACTGGACGGGCATCGCCCATCCAGCGAACGGCACGATGCGCGCGCCCTCGCGCTCGTGGAGGTCGAACAGGGGCGTCTGGCGGAGCGTCGGGGCGTGGGAGTCGGGCATGTCCGCTGGCATTGTATCGCCGCGCGGCGCGTGGGCGTGGGATCGTTATGCAATCCGGGGAGCGCGAGCGGGGCGGCGGGGTTCGGCCCGCCGCCCCGTAGCTCACGCCGAGCGTTCGTCGTCCCGCGCCGGCGTCTGCGCGCCGCGCGGTTCGACGAGCGGGAGGCGCATCACCGCGACGATGTCGTCATCGGCGGCGATGCGGTTGTGGCGTTCGAACCCGCAGCCGAGGCAGCGGTGGACGAGCGCCTGTTCGCCGTTGCGCCGGGCGAACACGGCGATTGGCGCCATCGACGCGCCGCAGTCGCTGGCCCGGTCGCCCGGCGTCCGGCCATCGACGTGGCGGGAGTAGAGGCAGGACGGGCAGTGGTTGCGGTGTCGGCCGCCCGAGGGAGTCGGGCCGACGAGCGTGCGGCACTGGCGGCAGCGGAAGTCATCGCCGCGGGCACGGAAGCGCGGCTTCCGCGGCCGGTCGCGATAGGTCCTGGACACGGAACTTGCCTTTCGCGGACGGCTCCCGTGGAGGGAGCGTCCCTCTCATCTGGAAGCGAGCGAGTTCGCGTGTGACGACCCTGGGTGCCATCTGGTTCCTTCCCTTCGAATGCGTGTGTGCTGACTGGTTAGGGTATGCGCGGCGCGGCCCTGCGGTGAGCAGACGCACGAGGACTCGCGCGGCGGCGAGCGCGTGCGAGCTCGCGGTCACGTCGCTGCTGTGCGTGCGCGGTGGCGCGTCGTTCGACGCGCTACGCCGGAGATGCCAGGGTGGAGTTGCTAGCGATCGAGCGCAGCAGGAGCGGTGACCGCCGCAGCGGCCGCGTGGGCAAGGGGCGTAGAGGTGCGCATCGACTCCTGCTTTCTAGTGTGGGTCGATGATAGCGGAACGGGCGGTGGGGCTGTCAAGCGCGGCGCCGCGCGTGTCGGTGGTCCGCGTGCGTATGCTCGATCCGGCGCGGCCGGCAGTTGGACCGCCGCTCACGCCGTCACGCCCTGCGTGTTGCCGCTGAGAGAGCGCGCCGCCGCGCGGCCGTGCGGCTGGCCGATCGGTTGGTGGGAGCGGCGAGCCGCGCCGTGCGTCGCGGGCGCGCAGCGTGGGAGCCGCTACACTGCGTGCGCTGGCCGAAGTGGCGGAATGGCAGACGCGACGGTCTCAAAAACCGTTGGGCTTCACGGCCCGTGTGGGTTCGACTCCCACCTTCGGCACCATTTTCGAATCTACCGTCGCTCGCAGCAGCGACGTGAACTGCTGCACGGGTTAGCATTTGCTCACCCGTTTGTTCACCGCCTAGCTACGGGAGGACGGCGCCGGCTCCAGTTCGCTCCGGTACTCTACGCCAAATCTGACGGGCGCTGCCCGGGTTCCGATTTGGTGCGTTTGTTCTCGAAAACGGCCAAATGGTCTTGTATTCGGCTCGTTTGTTCTCGTAGAGTGAACCATCGTTCTCGATTTGGAGGCTTCGTGCAGCATCTGCCAGAGGTGCTAAAGATCGTACAAGGCGGGCTCGCGAGAGACCCGGTCAAGGTGTCCCGTTACGCTGATTTGCTGGCCACGAAACTCGAGGCGGAGGGAGACACCGCCTCTTCTGATCTTCTTCGAAGCGCACTCCAAGCCCTGAAGGTGAATGGCCTTCATGCCGCCGAGGTTTCGGCTAAGACCGCTTTGCCTGTCGATACCGAGTCCCGAATCTCCCTGGCTGATGTCACTCACCCGAATCACGCCGGCTCTCGACTGGTGGTACCCGAGCACGTCCAGCAATCGCTTGACGACTTCATACTGGGATATCGGCGTCAGGAGGATCTCCTCTCAGCCGGACTAACTAGCCCTGGACACATACTCCTTCACGGTCCACCCGGTTGCGGCAAGAGTCAATCGGCCAGTTACGTCGCGGCGGAACTGGCGCTGCCGCTGGTCACAGCGCGATTGGATGGCCTTGTGTCGTCTTTTCTCGGCGCGACAGCGAAGAACATCCGCGCGCTGTTCGACTTCGTGCACCAGACGCCGTGCGTGTTCTTCCTGGACGAGTTCGACGCCGTGGCGAAGATGAGGGACGATCCCCACGAGCTCGGTGAACTCAAGCGCGTCGTGAACAGTCTCCTACAGAACATCGACTACCTCCCTCCGGGGACGGCTGTTGTGGCAGCAACAAATCATCCGCATCTGCTTGATCCGGCTGTCTGGCGTCGATTCGAGTTCCATGTGCACATCGGATTGCCAGACCGACAGGATCGCGCGCGGCTGTTCGAGATGTACCTGCCGAAAGATTCCGGCGATCCCATTGACGTCGAGATCCTCGCGGCCGTGAGCGATGGATACTCCGCGGCAGATGTTCGTCGCGCCTGCGAGCTGATGGCCAGGGAGCTAGCGCTGACGAACCCCGGCCGATTCCAGCTAAAGGACGCCGTTCGAGCGCTGTTCGTCTTCGCATCCAGAGTGAGATCAGATGAGCCCGGCCGAGTTTGGCCGGCAGAGCTCAACGGTCAGATTTCAGCCCTTCGACAACGTGACCCTCGCCTGTTCACTTACGACGTCATCTCGCGTGTTCTGGGCGTCAGCAAGAGCAAGATAAGCCACGTCTTGAACGGAGCTGCGTAACTCAGATGCCAGGTGAACTCCTTCCGATCAAAGTGTTGCTGCCGGACGCCAGTTTCGATGCGCGGGAGCAGCCAGGCGGTGGAGCTAGGAAGATCTTTGTGGAACCGACCACTGGGATCCGGCGGGCGCTTATCGAGCAGGTGTCGGCAGTCGAGGACGCGTACCGCGATCAGTTCCGCGCAAGGCCGGACATTCCCGCCGTTGCGAAGGTGCGATTGCGAGACGACGCGCTGGCAAAGAGCCATCGCCCCGACCGCCTCCTCTCTGAGGAAACCTGTCCGATCATCGGCGTCGGAGAGCTGCGTGAACTGTTCGTGAAGGTGACACCCGCCGGACTAGGGAGTCTCCGCGAACGGATTAGAACGGACGCCACCCGGGAAGGTCGGGCGAACATCTCGACCGTCGAGGAACTGAGGCCAATCGATACCAACGACCGCCTAGACGCGACGGATTCTACGGTGGCCGCTATCGAACGCGCCGTCGAAGCCGACGGGTTTCTGAAGATTGAGCTGTTCGATTATCAAGATCGCTACCTCAACGATATCGTGCTGAACGACTTCCGGGATCATCTGCGGTCGATCGGTTCGGAACTACGGGTGACGGCCGAATACACTCCGGAGCTGCGGATTCACGTGGTCACGGCTTCCGGGGCACAGGTGCGGCCGATCGCAAGTCATCCGGCAATTCGCCGGGCGAGCCTGATGCCAAAGTACTACGCGATCCGCCATCGAGCTCTTCCCGTCGGCGTCGCACTTCCGCAACTGCCAGACGGACCGGCTACGGACGATTCACCGGTCGTTGGGCTGATCGATGCCGGTGTCGCTGACTCCTGCGGGCCACTAGCGCCTTGGATATTGAGTCGTGAGATCTACGTGCCCCACGCTGAGCAAGATCGTGAGCACGGAACCTTCGTTGGCGGCTTGATTGCTTTCGGACCAGACCTCAACGTCGGAATTGCTCCGGCGGGTGGTCCTTGTCGACTCGTCGACGTGATCGCGATACCACGCGATGACCCAGCCGTAAGTGCGCTCGATGAGGCTCAGCTCGTAGCCATCCTCCATGAGGTCGTGCCGAAATACCCAACCGTCAAGATCTGGAATCTCTCTCTCGGATCTGATGTCCCATGTCGAGACGATGCCTTTAGTGACTTGGCACGAGCGCTGGATGCACTACAGCGTCAACACAACGTGCAATTCGTCCTAGCTGCCGGGAATCTAGACGACCCTCCGTTACGGACCTGGCGTCCGCAGGGTGACATGGGCGAGCGGGATCGGATCTGCTCTCCGGCCGATTCGATCACCGCAATCACGGTAGGGTCGCTGGCGCACGCGCGAACCGTGGACAGCCTAGTTGATATTTCCGAACCATCACCTTTCTCGTGCCGTGGGCCCGGCCCGAGCTACATCGTCAAGCCAGAAGTGGTCCACTTTGGCGGAAATTGTGATGCAGATGGCAACTACCAGCAGACGGGCGTGCGGTCCGTAGGCTTAAACGGAGAGCTAGTGGAGGGCATCGGGACGAGCTATGCAGCTCCGTTGGTCAGCGGCTTGATGGCCAACGTGGTCAATGCGTTGGATCCGGCGCCAAGCCTAAATCTTGCCAAGGCCCTCATCGTCCATGCCGCATCGCAGCCCCCGGTGATGGAAGAGACAGACCTGAACTACTTTGGCTTTGGACGCCCGCCGGGATTGGCCGAGGTTTTACACGCTACTCAATCCTCGGCCACGCTGATTTTCGAGGATGTCATCGAACCGGGTTATATGAAGCAACTGTATCCCTTCCCGTACCCCGCATGCCTGATTCGAGGCGGAAAGAGCTTCGGCAGAGTGCGCATGACGCTGGTATACGATCCGCCGCTGAACGCCAGTTACGGTCTCGAATATTGCAGGGCAAACGTCAGTGCCTCGCTGGGTACCGTGCGGCCAGACGCGAATGGCAGGATGAAATACCATCGCGAGCTTCCGCCCGATCCCGAACGCAGCCACGAGGCCTTCGAAGAGGAACTTGTGAAACACGGGTTCAAGTGGTGTCCGACGAAAAGCTATCGTCGTGACATCGCCCGCGGCATCAACTCAGAGCACTGGCGCCTAACGGTCGAACTCCTTCACAGACATGATCAAGATCGTCAGCCACAGAGATTCGCGCTTCTCGTGACAATCGAGGGCGACGAGGGCCAGCCCGTCTACGATGATCTTGTCCTAGCGTTGCGCGGCTACAACACACAGGATCTCGCATTGAAGGCGGGCGTTCGGCAACGGGTGGCTCCCCGCGGCACTTTGTAACGTTTGGCCCAGCGATCGGTGCGTGCGACTACTTTACTCGCAGCATGTATTCGTCCAGGTTCGTGCCTGCGCCTGTAGCGCGGCAGCCCTTGGCACTTGGATTCGAGCCTGGAGTTCACGGTGGAGCGGCCCAGGCGCGTCGCGGGCGGCGAGCGGCCGCGAACGCGTCAGGCCGTAGTCGATGAAATCAGCTCTCCCATTTCCTCAGAGTCGCCGAGCGCACGGATTAGTCTGAAGGGCCGTAGGCGGACGGCAGCCTCCTCTGGACTGGTCGAGACCACCCACGTCCTGTCTCGCTTCTTGAACTTGGACTCAAGGCGGTCCCGAACCGCGTACAGCATCTCTTCCCAGTCGGCACCCTCAACCCAATAGTCATCGTTGGCAATGATGATCCAGAACTTGTCGCTCATACCGTGCTCCCTTCTGCTGCGATTCGCTCGAGGTCACCGAGCTTTCGGCAGATAAGCATCCATCGACTGCGCCGCATGCTCCTGCAGCCCAGGCAAAACATGGCTATAAGTGTCGAGTGTGAGATTCACGGTCGAGTGACCGAGGCGCTCCGATACGACCTTCGGGTGGATGCCGGCGGCGAGCAGCAGTGACGCACTTGTGTGGCGCAGGTCGTGGAAGCGCATCTGTCCGAGCTTTGCCTTACGGACGACGCGCTTGAACCGCGGTGAGATACTGTACGGCTTCACCGGCTCGCCGACCTCGGTCGCGAAGATCAAATCATGGTCGGCGTATGCGGTGCCCAGCAGCAAGCGCCGCTCTAGCTGGCGAGTGCGATGCATCGCAAGCACGCGCGCCGTCTCCTTCGATAGCGCCACGCGTCGCCGACTGCGCCGTGTTTTGGGCTCGCCGAACTGCAGACCCTTGTTCGTGAGGTAGTGCAGGGTCCGCGTGACCTGGAGGTGTCCCTCCTTCAGGTCGACGTCGGACCACCGTAGCGCAAGAAGCTCACCCTCTCGGAGCCCGGTAGACAGCGCCACGAAGATGAGCGTGCGCAGGTCATCGTCGTCGCAGGCGTCCATCAGACGCCCGATCTCCTTGGGATCGAGGACGCGCATCTCACGTCGCACTGGTCGAGGGGGCGTAACCGCGTCTGCAGGGTTGCGCGGCAGGATTTGCCATTTGACGGCCTGCTGCAGCGCTTCACGAAACACTCGGTGGAGGTGGACCACGGTCTGCGCGCTGAGACCGCCGCGACCGTCGGCGCGCCCGGACTTCAGCGCCGCTGCGTAGTAGGACTGGATGTGCGTGGGGCGCAGTCGCATGAGGTTGTAGCGCCCGAGCGCCGGGATGAGATTCCGGCGGACAAGCGCCTCGTAGCGCTCGTACGTCCTCGGTGCTGTGTTGGGCTCTGCGTACGCCGCGAGCCAGTGCTTGAGATACTCGGCGACAGTGATCTTGTTGGGTGCCTGGTGCAGGCCGGAGTTGCGTTCGTGCAGGATCTTGATGCACTCGGCTTCCGCTTCCGCACGGGTGCCTCGAACAGTGCGCGTCAGCTGTCGCCGCTTACCGGTAACCGGGTCACGGGCGAGATTGACGACGACGGTCCAAGTGCCCTTCGATCGTTGGCGGACGTAACCCTGTTTCATCGCGATCTAGCTCCGCGGGGAGCGCCATCATACCGTGCTTGTCGTCCAGATTGTCAGCCCACGAGCCGGCGCGACAGCGCAATCACGTCCGTATTCGTATCTTCGATCTGCGCGGCCGTCTCGATCCACCGCTCCAATGCCTGGGTGGGGATCAGAAACTTTCGACCCGGGCGAATGTGAGGGATCTGCCCCGCGTGTAGGAGCTCGTAGACCTTGTTGGGTGAGAGACGCAGGCGCTTGGCGACTTCCGGGACGGTGAGGAGAGGGTTTTCTGACATCGCATTGCCCTCGTTGCCGTCGGCGAACGGCATTGCGCCTTCATTGGTTGAGGATTGCACTTCGAGAGCCCGCATCGGAATTGCCCATCGGTCAACTCCTCTGCGGCCAAGGCGACAGGAGCATCAGGCGGATGGCGTGGACCGCTAATCGGGCTCAGGAGGCGAGATAGCGTGCCCTGAGGTACTGCCAGTAGCGTCGACGTCGTTGGACGCTTTGGCGGCCGTTTTGCGGGCCCAGAAGGCCCTTCGTTGATGCCATTGGCTTGTCGTTGATGCGGTCGAACCCGGAGGTCTACCCCGCCGTTTCGTTGTGTGCAGCGCCTCATTCTTGAGTTCGAGCACCGGCATCGGCATTGACGGAAGGTCGTGCTCCCAGACGATGATCAGATCGCAGCGGGCGAGGTCATGCCGGTGGCGGAGGAAGTTCGATGTGCGGAACTCCGCCTCTGCGAAGATGCGGTCGCCCTCGTGTTCCAGGAGATAGTCAGGGAACGCAGCGCGGCTCTCGACGATACGATATCCCAGGCGTTCCGCGCGCTGGGCAAAGATCTCGCGCACGTTCAGCTCGCTCCGTGGAACGAAGGTCGTCTCCTTCGTCGTCATCGCTTCCACCTCTCCTCTTTCAGCACGGCGACGAGCAGGCTGTTGGCACCGTTGGCGCGATAGTCGTCGACGATCCATGCCAGCCCCAGCCGCATGATGTCGTTGCGGGACGTCTTGAGGTCCCTCCTGACCTCCAGCTCGTAAACGACATCGCGCAAGGCGTCGAGAGACTCCTGCGAGTAACGGAACGTGTTGTTGACGGGATGATCTTCAAGGAGCGCTTCGCGGAGTTTCCGCACGGCATGGGCGGGCGGGTTCGTGGCCGGTGTTGTAGGGGTGCTAGGAATGTTGCTTTCTTGCACTCTTGCAGTCTTGCTGTCTTGCAATCGTGCTTGCGTGCTTGCAGGCTTGTCAGAAGGCACGTTGTCTTTCTTTCTTGCAGTCGTTTGTTCCCCAAGCGGCGCGTCCTGGGACAAGCCGCCGTAGAACAACTCCGCGCCTTTGCCCTTGATGGAGAAGCGTTCGTTCATTGGAGCAGCTCCTTCGCCAGCGCCGTGTAAGCCTGGGCGCCGTCCTGGTCGGGGGCGTAGTCGATGATCGACAGACCCGCCGCCGGCGCCTCTTTGAAGCGCACGCTGTGCTTCACGACCATCGGGAAGACGTGGACGCGAAACGTCGACCGGATCTCGTCGAGGACTTCCTGTGAGTGCAGCGTGCGGCCGTTGAACATCGTTGGCAGGATGCCGGCGACGCGGAGCTGCGGGTTGAGCTTCGCCTGCACCTTGTCGATGGTGGACAGCAGGAGCGTCAGGGCACGCACCGCCAGGTACTCGCACTGGACGGGGATGATTACTTCGTTCGCGGCGACGAGGGCATTGACGGCGAGCAGGCCGAGCGATGGGGGAAGGTCGAGCAAGATGAAGTCGTACTTTGAAGATACGGGCTGCAGCGCCTCGGCGAGGAAGCGCTCGCGTCCCATCTGCGCTGCGAGCTCGAGCTCGGCGGCGGACAGGTCGATGTTGGCGGGGAGGATGTCAGGGCCGGAGTGCGTGCCGCGGATCGCCTGTTCGATCGGCACTTCCGAGAGGAGAACGCGGTACACGGTCTCGCGCAGCTGCGCGACAGCGAGGCTCAGGCTAACGGAGAGCGCCGCTTGCGGGTCGAGATCGACCAAGAGGACACGCTGGTTCTCCCTGCTGAGGGCAACGCCGAGGCTGATGGTTGTGGTGGTCTTGCCGACGCCGCCCTTCTGGTTGGCGATGGCTATGATGCGGGTCATAGATGTTGGTGTTACAACCATTATCTCACGCCGCGTCAACATGAGTTGAGGGGGTGGTCATGTCGACGGCACCCCCTCGTGGTTCAAACTCCGCGAATGGATTCGAGCATCGCGGCGAGTTTATTCGGCAGGTAATTGGCAGCACAGGCAACGAGACGGTCGGTGCCAAAGATGTCGCGCATCGCCTTCGCCGTCGCGTCGTCCGGGTCGATCAAGACACCGATCACTTCAACCTTGGCCCGAAGTGCCAGACAAAGCCGCTGTGCCTTCTCCGCGTCGTTCGGATAGCCGTCGTGCAGCACGAACAGCACCCTGAGGTCGGCGACAACGGAAAGCAGCTCTGAACTTTGCCGCTCGATCGCGATGGCGAGGTTCTCGTAACCGGTCTTGGCGGGCACGACTCCGGCGATGAGCGCCTTGCCTCTCTCACCCGTCGTTAGGTTTGCGAGCGTCAGTTGCTGCGGCATGACGCTGATGCCGTGATCTATCTCCAGCTCGAGGCAGGCGAGGTGCAGCATCATGGCGGCCTCGGCTGCGTGCTGGATGCGAGTCCGTCCGGCAACCGCGTGGTTCATGCTTGTCGAGTGATCGATCGTGACTCGGATCGCCAGGCGCGGTGGGGCAAGTCGTTCGTCGTCGCGGATCAGGAACGGCCGCTCCGGCTCCCGAAGATACTGGCGGACCGAAAGAGTCCCTCCGCGCGCGGTAGGTCGGGGCGCATCATCGATAGGAGAAGGCGTGAGCTCGTCGATCAGTTCTCGCGACATTGGAGTCGCCCGCGCCTCGAGCTCCGCGTAAGGCGCAGGCTCAATCGGGTAGTCACGCCCGCCTTCCTTATGCCCGTCGGGCAGCAGCTCACCATCGAAGGGCGCTGGGTGTGGGTCCCCGTCCGATCCGTCCGCGTAGAACGGTTTCGGCGGCGCGGGCGCCTTCTTCTCCGTACGGTCGTCGCCGGCACGCATGCCTCCGCAACGGTCGAGCGATATCTTCACCCAGTCAGGGATCTCGTCCTCTTTGATGCCGAGCAGGGTCACAATGCGCCAGGCGATCAGGTCGACGTCTTTCGTCGACGCCGCGACCCACGCGTCCTCGACCATCGGCCGCACCTGCTCCCAGCGTTCCTTGTTGATCTCGGAGAGCTCACCTTTCAGTCCGAGCCCCAGCCGGATCGCCCAGCGCCACTCCAGTGCGGCCGCGATCACCTGCCCCGGGTCGTCGGTCAGCTCGAGCTCGGGGCTCTTCTCGTAGAGCGCCTCGGTCATCCGCCGGATCAGCGGACGCGTGCCGGCAAACTCTTCCATCATCAGGCTCTCAATGCGCTGGTCCTCCAGGATGTTGGAGACCATGTGCACGACGGGGTTCAGTTCCGCATGCGTCGTGAAACGACGATGCCCGGCTTCATGGCAGAGCACGGCCTTCGTAATCTCGTACCCTTCCCTTGGTTTGAGCCCGCGGATCATCTCCGGGTTTACCTTGATGAGCCGCTGCGTGAAGTTCGTCAGTCCGGTCAGCCCCGGCTCGTCGACAAGCTCGATGCGATAGGGCTCGACGCCCTGCAGGGCGCGTCCCCAGAGCTTGAGCCGTTCGTCTATGTGCTTCCACTGCCACCACTTCAATGCCACGTATCCTCCATGGAAATGAAAAGGCCACCGGAGTTGAGCTGAATGCTCTCTCCGGTGGCCAGGCTGTCTGATCCGTCCTTCTTCCTTGCTTCTCTCTGTTCCCCTTTCTTACTTCGGCGTGTAGGCCTCTATGAGGGACAGGACGACGTTCGCGGCGTCCTCCTTGATGTATCCCTCGCTGTCGGTCCCGCATGCCGTGTACAAGACCGTAATCCTTGCGGAGGCTTTGAGCCTCGTGGCGAGATCTTCTCCTTCCCCCTCCTTCCTTGCAGTGAACTTCGTCGCCCAGGCAATGAGTCCGCGCGGGTCGATGCAGCCGGACAGCTCGTGGCTGCGCCGGAGCCTGCGGGTCTCGTTCGCCACCTTCACCATGACCTTCGCGACGTCCTTCGAGATGCCGCTTCGGTCTCTGAGCAACTGCTCCTCATCCTTCGCCGGCAGGTAGTGGTACTCGAGCACGACGGGAAAGCGTGAGACGAGAGCCGCGTCGAAGCTCTCGACGTGATAGCCGCGTCCCAGGTTGGAAGCCATGACGACACAGAAGTCGTCGCTGGCTTCCACTTCTTCCGATCCATGCTCCGTCAGCACGACCGCCCTGCGGCTGAGGATGCCGAGCAGCAGGTTAAGTACGCGTGCGGGCATGCGGTTCGCTTCGTCAATGAAGAGAAGCGACCCTTCCTC
This sequence comes from Dehalococcoidia bacterium, assembly GCA_021462855.1. Taxonomy (GTDB): domain Bacteria; phylum Chloroflexota; class Dehalococcoidia; order DSTF01; family JACRBR01; genus DTUCFX13. The sequence continues at coordinate 22,130 of JAJTXQ010000045.1, forward strand.
CCGGAGCGCCTGCGTGATGACGCCGTCCCGCCACTCGAAGCCGCCATGTCCGTCGGGGATAAACCCGCCGAGCAGGTCGAACTCCTTGAGCGACGAGTGCCCTTCGATTACGAAGAGTCGGCGCGGTCTGACGAGCCGTTCATGCGCCTCAAAGACGCAAAGCGACTTGCCGGTCCCGGTGTGTCCAATGAGCAGGCTGTTGAGGTTGGCGTCGATGGAGTCGACGAGCTCTCCCAGCTGCCAGCCGCGAAACACCGGCGTTGGCGCGCCGCACGGTGCTCTGACCATAGGCGGTTCGGGAGCCTCCATAGCCTTGCGGTACCGTCGCAGCTTCTTCCGGTCGGTCAGGACCTTCTGGTCGATCGCGGCGACCGGTGTCGCAGGCATCGGTTCGACCGAGTCGAGCACGTATAGGTGTTCGAGTCGGTCGTGCTCTGGTAGCACTTCGAGCGGGCCGTAGCGCAACCAGTAGTACAGTTCGTCCCCGACGGTCGCGATCTCGTTCGAGATGACGCCGTCGATGACGTTGCCGTTCGCCTCATAAGCTGCGAGCAGCTCTTCCCAGGCGTCGAGCAGATCCGTTGCTTCCTCTTTGCGCAGCAGCCCTTCCGCCATGGCGAGGACGCCGAGGTGATAGGTGATATTGCCGCGCGGAAGGTAGGCACCGGGGCCGTTGTCGAGCCACCAGCACTGGTGGTTCGGGCCACCGGACTGGCTGACGCTCCTGACGAAGACGCCGCCTTCAGCGACGCTGGAGATGCTGATAATGTCGCCCTTCAGCATGACCAGGACGCTCTTGGTGAGCATCGCCGACAGGACACCGGTGCGATTGTTGCGCTTCGCCGGCCGGGCGATGACGTCCGAACCCTTGAGCCACGGGTAGCCATCCACCTCTCTCTTGCGGGAGAAGAGGATGTCTACGGTGGTCCGGCCCGTGCCGTCCTTGTACACGTTCTCTTCTCCTTCCGCTCAGGGGGGTGACGCGGCACGCTTGCGACGCACGGCGTCCAGTACGATCTCTTTCGCTCTTGCCTCCTTTCTTCGGAGTGCCATCGGCGACGGTACACCGTCCGGCCAGCAGCGTTCAGTGAACGAGCAATAGCCGTTGCACTGCCAGAGCCCGTCGGGCCCGGCACGCTCCGGCAACCGCCCTTCTTCCAGACCTTCTTTGAGTTTCCGCACTCTGGGCACGAGCCAGCCCATGAGCTTGTGGATGTCCATCACCTTGACCTTGGCCCGTCGCACTTCGCTCATGTCCATGTAGACGATTTCCAGCTCGTCGATCTCGTAGAGCGGCTGCACGAGCCAGCGGTAGATGTTCACCTGCAGGCCGTGGTTGGCGTACACCTGGCCCTTCTTCGGCACACGCTTGGTCGTCTTGAAGTCGTACAGCTTCTTCAGTCGCGGCACGATCAGGTCCGGCTGTCCGGATATCGTGATGCCCGCCACGTCGCGTCGGAACCGCTCTTCGACGACTGCGTCGTCGAGGGGGATACCGGCAGCGATCTGGTGGAACATCTGGCCGCGGAAGGCGTAGTACAGCTGCTGCGGCTCGATGAAGTGGTCGTGCCTCTGATCGAGGACGATCTTGCGCATACAGTTGAGGAGCTGGGTGACGGTGATCTCCGACATCTCGCCGCGAATGTTGTTGACAATGCCGGCGAGGATCGGTTGGACGAAGCCGCACTCGGGCGGATCCGTCCGGGCGTGTTCGATGCAGTCCGCAAAGCTGATGTCGCCCTGGCCGTACGGACAGCGGAACCCTTTGAGCAATCTCCCTCCTTTCCAGAGATAGAGAGAGCGCCACGTCGATTGAATCGTCGTGACGCTCCCTCAAGTCGGTGGGACGCTTGGACTCGGTCGTCCCTAATCGTCTATCCAGACGGGCTTCCCCTCGCACTCGCGGTCCGGGCAGAAGAATCCCTTGTAGGGCTTTCCGCCACGGTTGGTACCCTCGCGGAACTCCATCTTCTTGCTGCAGACCGTGCACTTCGGGGGGGCGGTCTTTGACGCTTTCGCGCCGTTCGTGTTGCCGTTGCCTTCTCCGTTTGACGGACGAGCTTCACCACCAGCCTTGATGATCGTCTTGACGGCCGCGTGGGCTTCGTCGAGGACGTCGCCGGGGGAGGCCCCGGTGAGCTGGAGATGCATCTCAAACCCTTCTCTCGTCCGCCAGAACACGTCGGCTCTGGCACTTCCATCTGGGGTCATTGGTTGTTTTCCTCCTGTTCTGAACTATGGGTTGTGAAGGTGCTCGAGCCGATGTGGGCGACACGAAAAAAGGCTCGCCGCAGCACTCCCGTTGATCCGGGGAGCAGTTGCGGCCAGCCTTCTTGAGATTGTTTTCGGCTTGCCTGTCGGGTTGTTATCTAAAGTATACGAGCTATGTCAATACCCAGTCGACGGTTGCCAATTCGCCAACTACAAGACGCACCTCGCGGGGCGAGACTACAGGCGAGCCGGATATCTTGCTGACAAGGAGCTGAACCGTGGCGCTGAAATCTGCGATCGAATGGACCAACGCGACCTGGAACCCCGTGACGGGGTGCGAGAAGGTGTCGCCAGGATGCGCGCACTGTTACGCGGAGACCTTCGCCGAGCGATTCCGCGGGGTTGAGGGTCACCACTTTCAGCAAGGTTTTGACCTGAAACTCTGGCCAGATCGACTTACGCTCCCGTTGACGTGGCGCGAGCCTCAGCGGATCTTCGTCAACTCGATGAGCGACCTGTTCCACGCTGATGTGCCCGGAGACTTCGTGCACGAGGTCTTCGACGTCATGGTTGCCGCGTCACGGCATACGTTCCTCGTCCTCACGAAGCGGCCCGAGCGCGCGTTAGCCATGTCGGATGACCTTCCGTGGCCCGCCAACGTCTGGCTCGGCGTGAGCGTCGAAAATCAGCGCTTCACGTCGCGGATCGACATCCTCCGACGCATTGCGGCACGAACACGATTCCTATCCTGCGAGCCCCTGCTCGGCCCTCTCAATCTGGACCTCACGAACATAGATTGGGTGATCGTTGGTGGCGAATCAGGACACGGTGCGCGCCGAATGCAACCCGCGTGGGCGCGCAGCGTGAAGAGGCAGTGCGTATCGGCGAACGTGCCGTTCTTCTTCAAACAGTGGGGCGCGTTCGATGAAGGCGGACGCCGGGTGGGGAAGAAGGTCGCCGGACGAATACTCGACGGCCGAACCTGGGACGACTTTCCCGAATCCAGCTAGAAGAGCGGCGCCTGGCCGCGGGCGTCGGGCTGCGCAAACACCCAGTTCATGATCTTCGGTGCCACGTCAGACTTGCTCGCCAAGAGTAGGTAGTACAGTCTCCGGTTGGCGTTTGTCTTGACCAACCTTTCATGTCTTGGCTGGTGCACGTATCCCAAGTCAGATAGCCGGGTCTTGTAGAGGTCGAGCAAGCCTCGTACCTTCGAACTTCCTGACAACTTCAGAAACTGTTCGCACTCCTTCGTTCCGAAATATCGCACGACCTTGGTGAGCTTACCCCGGTTTTCCGGACAGTTGGTTTCTTGGCGCATCATGCCGCATGCACCCCTGCGGTGTACAGCCGTTCGTGTTCGAC
>JAJTXQ010000046.1 GCA_021462855.1 Dehalococcoidia bacterium
AAGGCGAAGCCCGCCGCGAAGAAGGCCGCGCCGAAGGCGAAGCCCGCCGCGAAGAAGGCCGCGCCGAAGGCGAAGGCGGCGCCGAAAAAGGCCGCGCCGAAGACGAAACCGGCCGCCAGGAGGGCCGGGAAGAAGAAGTAGATGGTGGCGGCCGGCGGCACGCAACGCGTCCCCCTGCGCGAGGGCACATTCACGATCCCCGAGGACGGCGGACCGCCGCGCCTCTGCGGCACGCGCTGCCCGTCGTGCGGCGCGACCTACGCCGGCCAGCGCGTCATCTGCCTGGGCTGCGCGCGCCGCGGGCTCGAGCCGCACGCGCTGTCGCCGTCCGGCACGGTGTGGACGTTCACCATCGTCCGGCAGCAGCCGCCGGGTTCCATCATGAAGGCGCCTTACCCGATCGGGCAGGTCGCGCTCGATGACGGCCCGATCGTCGCCGCTGCGTTCATCGACATCGCGCCGGAAGACGTGCGCATCGGCATGCCGGTGGAGATGACGCTCGTGCCGATCCGCAAGGACGACAACGGCAACGAGGTCGTGGCGCACGCCTTCCGCCGGCGAAAGGAGGCCGCGCGATGAGCGATGGCGTCGTGGTGCTTGGTGTCGGCCTGCACCCGTTCGGGCGGTTCCCCGAACTGACGATCGATGACCTGGCGCGTGAAGCGGCGCTCGCCGCCCTCGACGACGCCGGCATCACCTTCCGCGAGATCGAAGCGGGCCTCGTCGGGCGCGTCGGCGGCACGGGGCCGCCGGTGGGCGTGGGCACGCACCTGTTCGCGCAGCTCGGCCAGCACGGCATCCCGGTGACAAACGTCGAGCTCGCGTGCGGCAGCTCGTCGCGCGCGCTCATGCACGCCGCGGACATGATCCGCGCCGGGACCGCCGACACGGCGATGGTGATCGGCGTCGAGAAGATGGAACGGGGCATGCTGCGCGTCGGCGGCGCCAGCGAGAACTACGCGTCGCTCATGGGCCTGAACGTCATGCCGGCCGCGTACGCGATGCGCGCGCAACGCCACATGGCGGACTACGGCACGAAGCCCGAGCACTTTGCGCAGGTCAGCGTCAAGTCGCACCGCAACGCCATGAGCAATCCCTTCGCGCAGTACCGCATCGCCATCACACTCGAGGAGGTGCTGAACTCGCGCATGGTCTGCGACCCGATCACGCTCTACCAGTGCTGCCCCACGAGCGACGGCGCGTCGGCGGTGATCCTGGCGTCCGAGGCGTTCGCGCGGACGCACACGGCGTCGCCCGTCTTCATGCGCGCGTGGGCCGGCGGCTCGCCGGTCTACGACAACGGCCGCGAGGGCGAGGGCGAGGGACCGACGTCACTCGTCGCGAAGCGTGCGTACGAACGCGCCGGCATCGGCCCCGGCGACATCGACGTCACGCAGTTGCACGACGCGTTCACGCCGGGCGAGATCCTGACGATCGAGGACCTGGGCTATGTGCCGCGCGGGCAGGGCGGGCCATTCGTCTTCGAAGGCGGCACCGAGATCACCGGCGAGCGCCCGGTGAACACCGACGGCGGCCTGCTCAGCCGCGGCCACCCGATGGGCGCGACCGGCGGCGCGATGGTCACGGAGATCGTGCGCCAGCTGCGCCGGCAGGCGGGCGAGCGCCAGGTGCGGAACTGCCGCACCGGACTCGCGCAGAACGCCGGCATCGGCGGCGTCAACGTGCTCGTATTCTCGACCTAGGAGGGACCCCATGCCGGCGATCGACCTGAACTTCGAACTCACGCCCGACCAGGTGCGGTTGCGCGAGCAGACGCAGCGCTTCGCGCTCGAAGTCATGCGCCCCGCCGCCGCCGAGCTCGACGGCATGCCGCCCGACGAGGTGATCGCGCCCGAATCGCCGCTGCGCCGCGTGTTCGCCCAGGCCTACAAGCTGGGCTACCACCTGCGCGCATTCCCGCCCGAGCTCGGCGGCCCCGGCTTCGCGCCCATGGACGGCTGGGTCGTCGGCGAGACGATGGGCTGGGGCAACTCCGGCCTGTCCATCAGCCTCGGCGTCACATCGATGCCGTTCCGGTTCGCCGCGATGACCGGCAACCCCGACCTCATGCGGGATCTCGTGCGCCCGTATCTCGAGGACACCGAGGGCAAGTACATCGGCTGCTGGTGCGCGACGGAGCCGCAGCACGGCTCCGACGCCATCCTGTACACCGGCGAAGCCGCGCGCCCCGACATCCACTTCGAGTGCATGGCGCGTCGCGTCGGCGACGAGTGGGAGATCAACGGGCAGAAGTCAGCGTGGGTGTCGAACGGCACCATCGCTACCCACACGCTCGCGTTCCTCTGCGTCGAGCCCGAGAAGGGGATGTCCGGCACGGGCGTGGCCGTGATCCCGCTCGACCTGCCGGGCGTGAGCCGCGGCAAGCCGCTCAACAAGCTCGGCCAGCGCGCGCTCAACCAGGGCGAGATCTTCTTCGACAACGTGCGCATCCCGCGGCACTATATGCTCGTCGAGCCGGGCGCATTCGCGCTTGCGGGCGACAACACGCTCGCGCAGGCGAACGCCGGCATGAGCACCACGTTCTCCGGCGTCGCGCGCGCGGCGTTCGAGGAGGCGCTCACGTACGCGCAGCAGCGCGTGCAGGGCGGCGTGCCGATCGCCAGCCACCAGCTCGTGCAGCGCAAGCTGTTCGACATGTTCTCGCGCGTCGAGTCGGCGCGCGCGCTGTCGCGCACGGCGAACCGCCGGCTCGCCACCGGCCAGCCAACCGCGCACTACTCCATCGCCGCCAAGACATACTGCACGCAGACCGCGCTCGATGTCGCGAACGACGCGATCCAGATCTTCGGCGGCATGGGGCTCGTCAAGGGCGTGCTGGTGGAGATGCTGTATCGCGACGCGCGGGCATCGCTCATCGAGGACGGCGCGAACGACGTACTGGCGCTCGCGGGATTCCGGTCACTGCTCGGAGAGTGAGGTCCGCGCCCCGCCGGATGCCGTGACGGGTTGCACGTAGGGTTCGCTCGGCGCGGCCTCGCGGCCCGCGCGCCGCAGCGATGGCTGCGTCAGCGCGATCGCCGCCACGCCGGCCAGGCAGACCCATCCCATCAGCGGCATCACCAGCTCGAATGTCGCCCACTGCGCCAGCGCGCCGACGGGCAGCGTCAGCACCTGCGAGATGCCCGCGCTCATCATGAACAGGCTCATCACCCGCCCCTGCATCTCGTTGTGCACCATGCGCTGCACGAGCGAGGTCGCCGCAACACCGCTGACGGCAAGCAGCCCGCCGAGCCCCAGGTTAATCACCGCGCTCAGCGGGATGATCCGCGAGTAGCCGAAGAGCACGACGCAGAGCGCGAACCCCGCCGCCGCGCCGATGAGCAGGTACCCCTTCCCGCGGAAATGACCGACGCTCGTCATCGCCAGCGACGCAACCATTGAACCGACGCCCCACGTCATCGCCAGCAGCCCGACGCCGGTCGGCGAGAGGCCGAGCACGCGGCTCGTCCACACCGGCCCGAGGTTGGCGACGACCGGCAGCCCGAAGCCGTGCACCGCGAACATCACGGTGATGATCGAAAGGATCGCCGGCCGCTCGCGCGCGTACGCCAGCCCGGACGCGATGTCGCCGAAGATCGAGCGTCGCCCGGCGGGCGCAGCGCGCTGCGGGCGATAACGCATCAGCGCGACGCTGGCGATGATCGCCGCATACGCGCCGAGCGTGAACACGTACGTCGAGCCGAAGCCGATGGCATCGATCAGCACGCCGGTCAGCGGCAGCCCGAGCGGAAAGCCGACCTGGAACGCCACGGCGTCAAGCGCGATCGCGTTCGGCAGGTCCTCGCGGCCGACGAGCTCCGGCACCATCGACAGGCGCGTCGGGCTGTCGATCGCGCCAAGCCCCGAGGCGACGAACACGAGCGCGATGAACAGGCCGATCGTCAGCGTCTGACCGCCGGGCGTCGTGAACATGACGGCGGCGATGCACGCGCCGGTCAGCAGCCCCGCGCTCTGCGACACGATGAGCAGGCGCCGCCGGTCGAAGCGGTCGGCGAGGGCGCCGCCAAACAGGCCGAACGCCAGCATCGCCGCGCCGCGTGCGGCGCCGAGCAGCCCCGACAGCACGAGCCGCGAGTCCTCGTCCGTGTACTCGACGATGAACAGCACCTGCGTGACGAACTGCATCGGCACGAGCGCGCTTCCGAAGAGAATGCCCGCCCACAGCAGGCTGTAGTCCCGGTGGCGCAGCGCGCGGATGGGCGACCGGTGCGGCGCGGCAAGGCCGGGCGTGGGTTGCTCGGGCATTGGATCATTGTTCGCGGCGCGCCCGTGTCCCGCGACGGCCGAACGTCCCCGCTTGGCCCGCGAATCGGCCCGAAGCTAGCGAGCCGCGACGTTGATGACGCCGCCCATGCCCGCGAACACGTGCAGCGTGCAGGTATACGCGTAGCGCCCGGGCGTGGTGAACGTCAGCCGCCAGACAATCCGCGGCATCGTGATGCCCATCGAGCCGGACGACAGGAACGTCGCAGGGTCGAACCCGCCGGGCGGCGGGGCGGCCGGCCGCGCCGACGCCTTGTCCATCGCGACGTTGATGCCGCCGCCCCCCGGGTCAGCGTAGACCGTGTACCCCGGAGGCGGCTCGGGCCGCGACCCCTTGAAGACCACGTTGTGGAAGTTCCGGTCGTCGTTCTCGAAGATCACCGTGTCGCCGGCCGTGATATTCAACTCCGGGGGCACGAACGCCGCCACCTGCCCGAAGTTCGTCGTCAGCCCCACGGCCACCCGGTGCACGCGCGCGCCGCCGACGGCCGGGTGGGTGCGCTGGACCGCCTTCGCGCTCGCGAGCTCCGCCTCGGCCACGGCCTTGTACCGCGCGAAGTCAGCGGCCCCGCGCGATGCGACGTCCTCCGGCGAGTCGACGGCCGCGTCCGGCGCCTCGACCGCGACGCTGCCACGCATCATGAACGGGTGGACGACGCACAGGTACTCGTATAGCCCACGCTTCGTGAACGTCAGCGTGTACGTCTGCTCGACCGGGATGCCGAAGAACCCGGAGTTCACGTACGCGCCGTCGCCCGCCACGATGTTGCCACCGCGACGATAGGCGAACTCGGGGTTGAAGACGGCCTGCTCCGGGTCCTGCGGGTCGGGCTGCAGGTACTCGGCCATGATCGCCTGCAGTTGCGGCTCCGTACCGAACGTGACCGTGTGCCCTTCGATCCCCGATGCGGTCCACTCGATACTGTCACCCTCGCGGATGCGCACGTCCTGCGGCATGAACATCTCGACATCGATCGCGCCTTCAGCCTTGCCGCCGATGACGCGGAACGTCGCGGGCCCGGGCGCCGCCGTCGCCACCGCGGCCGGCGCGGCTGTCGCCGTCGTCGCGGCGTAGGGAGCGGCGCCGGTGGCCGTGGCTTGCGGCGCCGGCGCGTCGTCGTCGTCACACGCGTACGCGGCTACGGACAGCGCGACGACGGCGGCGAGCAGCAGGCGGGCGGTGATGCGCATCGGTGTCCCCCTTCGAATGCCCGCCATCATACGCGCCAACTGCGCAGTGAACGAGGGCCACACAGCCTGCGCATCGGGTACGCTGACGGCGAGCGGAGGAGACATGGCGGACGACGGGCGGACACAGCAGCCGGAAGGCGAGCGGGCGGACGCGTTCACCACCGTCTCCGGCCGCCCGATCCGGCGCCTGTACGGCCCGGGCGATGCGCCGGGCGCCCTGCCGGAGCCGGGCGACTATCCGTTCACCCGCGGCGTGCACGCCACCGGCTACCGCGGCAAGCTCTGGACGATGCGCATGTTCGCCGGGTTCGGCAGCGCCGAGGAGACGAACGCGCGCTTCCGCTACCTCCTCGAACAGGGACAGACCGGCCTCTCGATCGCCTTCGACCTGCCGACGCTCATGGGCTACGACACCGACGCGCCCGAGGCCGCCGGCGAGTTCGGCCGCTGCGGCGTCGCCGTCTCCTCGCTCCCCGACATGGAGCGCCTGCTCGACGGCCTTCCGCTCGGGGACATCACCACGTCGATGACGATCAATTCGCCGGCGGCCGTGATCTGGGCGATGTACATCGCCGCCGCCGAGAAGCGCGGCGTGCCGCGAGCACGCCTTGGCGGCACGCTGCAAAACGACATCCTCAAGGAGTACATCGCGCAGAAGGAGTACATCTTTCCGCCCGCGCCATCGATGCGACTCGTCGTCGATACGATCGAGTTCGGCGCGCGGGAGATGCCGCTCTGGAACACGATCAGCATCTCTGGCTACCACATCCGCGAGGCCGGAGCGACGGCGGCGCAGGAGCTCGCGTTCACGCTCGCCGACGGCATCGCCTACGTGCGCGCGGCGCTCGACCGCGGGCTGGCGATCGACGAGTTCGCGCCGAGGCTGTCGTTCTTCTTCAACTGCCACAACGACCTGTTCGAGGAGATCGCGAAGTTCCGCGCGGCGCGCCGCATCTGGGCGCGCGAGATGCGCGAAACGTTCGGCGCGCAGGACCCGCGCTCGTGGCGCATGCGCTTCCACACGCAGACAGCCGGCGTCTCGCTCACCGCGCAGCAACCCGAGGTCAACCTCGTCCGCACGACGGTTCAGGCGCTCGCCGCCGTCCTCGGCGGCACGCAGTCGCTGCACACGAACTCGATGGACGAGGCGCTCGCGCTCCCGAGCGAGCTCGCCGCGACGCTGGCGCTCCGCACGCAGCAGGTGCTCGCGCACGAGACGGGCGTCGCGAACACCGTCGACCCGCTCGGCGGCAGCTACTTCGTGGAATCGCTCACCGACGAGATCGAGGCGGACGCGCGCGCCTACATCGACCGTATCGAGGACCTGGGCGGAGCGGTCGACGCGATCGAGTCCGGCTACATGCAGCGCGAGATCGCGGAGTCCGCGTACCGCCACCAGTCCGAGGTGGACCGCGGCGAGCGGGTGATCGTCGGCGTGAACGAGTACGTGTCGGGCGGCCCGGTCGAGATCCCGATCCTCGAACACGACCCGCAGGGCGAGGCGAGGCAGCGGGAACGGCTGCGCCAGGTGCGCGCCGGGCGCGACGGCCGCGCGCTGACCGCCGCCATGCGCGATGTCGAGACGGCGTGCCGTTCCGGCACGAACGTGATGCCGGCCCTCATCGACGCCGTCCGCGCGCACGCGACGCTCGGCGAACTGTGCGACGTGATGCGTGGCGTCTTCGGGCTCTACACCGAGACCGCATTCGTCTGACGCCGCATCCGCCGCCATCCGGCACCCGATACGAGCATGGCGATCGGCTCTGGTGCGACGCTCGCCCGCCGTTGATACTGCCGCGGGGCTGCTGAGCGCCCTGCGCCAGAAACGGAGCGCCTGTTGACCTCACCCCCTCGCACGCCGTCGCTGCTCGAGCGATGGGCGCGCTTTTCCTGCCGCCACGCGTGGCCGATCGTCGGCGCGTGGCTGGGGATCCTCGCCGGCCTGACGTTCGCGAACATGCGCTTCGGCGGTGAGTTCATCACCGTCTTCCGCATCCCCGGGTCCGAGGCGCAGGAGGCGCGCGACCTGCTCCGCGACCGCTTCCCGGGCCGCGCCGGCGATAGCGGGAGTGTCGTGTTCAAGTCCGAGCGCAACATCGCGTCCGACGCCCCGACGCGCGATGCGATCGGCGCGGTGCTGGCGGCGGTCGACGAGATCCCGACGGTCGCGTCGATCGAGTCGCCGCTCGACAACGCCGGCTTGATCAGCGCCGACGGGACGATCGCGCGCGCCGCCGTGCACTTCAGCGAACGGTCGAACGACCTACCTGACGGCGACGTCAAGCGCTTCATCCGCATCGCCGACGACGCGAACACGCCGGGACTGCGCGTCGAGGCCGGCGGGCACGTGGTCGGCGAGCAGGAGCGGCCCGATCTCGGCTCGGAGTGGATCGGCCTCGTGGCGGCGATGTTCATCCTGCTCGTGGCATTCGGCTCCGTCGCCGCGATGGGCCTGCCGATCGGCGCGGCGATCTTCGGGCTTGGCGCGGGGTTCGCGCTCGTCGGCCTCGCTGCGAACGTCGCAGCGATCCCGTCATTCAGCCCGCAGTTCATGGCGATGATCGGGATCGGCGTCGGCATCGACTACAGCCTGCTCATCGTCACGCGCTTCCGCGAGGGGTTGCACGCCGGTGAGTCCGTGGAGGACGCCGTCATCCTCGCGACGTCGACATCCGGCCGCGCGGTGGCCTTCGCCGGCGCCGTCGTGGCGGCCGCGTTCCTCGGCCTGACGGTGATGGGCGTGCCGTTCGTGGCCGCGCTCGGCGTCGCGGGCGCGACCGTCGTAATCGCGGCTGCGCTCGTCGCGCTGACGCTGATGCCGGCGGCCCTCGCGCTGATCGGCCACCGCGTCGACCGGTGGCACATCCCGCTCCTCCACTCCACCGAGGGCGTCGACGAGACGAGCTGGTGGTTCCGGCTCAGCGCGGCCATCCAGCGCCGGCCGATCCTGTACATGCTCGCCGCCGCGGCGGTGCTGGTGACGCTCGCGACGCCGGTGCTGACGATGCGCCTCGGCTTCACCGACGACGGCAACAACCCGACGAGCTATCACACGCGCCGCGCCTACGACCTGCTCGTCGAAGGCTTTGGACCGGGGTTCAACGGGCCGCTGATCCTCGCCGCCAAGCTCCCCGAAGGCCGGCCCGCCGGCGCCGGCACGCTCGACGCGATCGCCGCGGCCGTCGCCGGCGACCGTGGCGTCGCCGAGGTCAACCCGCCGATCGTCAGCCCGACGACCGGGACGGCGGCCGTGATCCAGGTGTACCCGCGCACGTCGCCGCAGGACGGTGACACGCAGCGCCTCGTGCACCGCCTGCGCGAGGACGTGCTGCCGAGCGTCACCGCCGGCTCGGGCATCGAGGTGTACGTCGGCGGCGCGACGGCGAGCACGATCGACGCGCGCGACCGCATCACCTCGCGCATGCCGTACCTGTTCGCCGGCGTCATCGGCACGAGCTTTGTGCTGCTGACGGTCGTGTTCCGCGCAGTCGTCGTCGCCGCGAAAGCGGCGATCGTGAACCTGCTGTCGATCGGCGCCAGCTACGGCGTGCTCGTCGCCATCTTCCAGTGGGGCTGGGGCGCCAGCCTCTTCGGCGTCGAGCCCGGACCGATCGAGACGTTCCTGCCGATGATGATGTTCGCCATCCTCTTCGGCCTGTCGATGGACTACGAGGTGTTCCTGATCAGCCGCGTGCGCGAGGAGTACGCCCGCACGCGCGACAACGCGAACTCGGTAAGCCACGGGCTCGCCGCCACCGCGCGCGTGATCACCGCCGCCGCCGCCATCATGGTCGCCGTCTTCCTGACGTTCGTATTCGGCGACGTGCGCGTGATCAAGGAATTCGGCATCGGCCTCGCCACGGCGATCTTCGTCGATGCCACGATCGTCCGCCTGGTGCTCGTGCCATCGACGATGGAGCTGCTCGGCGACCGCAACTGGTGGCTCCCGCGCTGGCTCGACCGCATCCTCCCCCACATCCACCTCGAAGCGGCGCCGGAGCCGTAGGCAACCATGCCAACCGGCGGCGCGCGCCGTGACGATCGGCATACATCCGCGGCGCCGAGCGGACGTACACTCATCTTGGGCGCGCAGCCCGGCATCTCGCGATTCAGGCATCGGTACAGGAGGTCACCATGAACGAACTCCAGCACAAGGTCGCCGTCATCACGGGCGGCGCGTCGGGGATTGGCCGCGCGGCCGTCGAGTTGTTCGCCGCCGAGGGCGCCGCCGTCGTCTGCGCCGATGTGCAGGACGACGCGGGGCGCGCGCTCGCCGACACGCTGTCAAGTGGCGGCAAGTCGGTCGTCTACATCCACACCGACGTGTCGCGCACGGAGGATGTGCAGGCGATGATCCAGCTCGCCGTCAGCCGCTACGGCCGGCTTGACGTGCTGTTCAACAACGCCGGCATCGAGGGCGACCAGGCGACCACGCACGACGCATCGCTCGAGAACTGGGAGCGCGTCATCAACATCAACCTGCGCGGCGTGTTTCTCGGCATGAAGTACGGCATCGCCGCGATGCTGCAGCACGGCGGCGGGTCGATCATCAACAACGCCTCGGTGGCGGGCCTGATCGGCTTTCCCGCGATCCCGGCGTACTGCGCATCGAAGGGCGGCGTCGTGCAACTGACGAAGACCGCGGCGCTCGAGTACGCGACGCGGGGCATCCGCGTGAACTGCGTGTGCCCGGGCGTCATCGACACGCCGATGGTCGACCGCTTCACGCACGGGCAGGCCGAGGCCAGCGCGGCGATGGCGGCGATGGAGCCGGTCGGGCGGATGGGCACATCGCTCGAGGTCGCGCAGCTCGCGCTATACCTCGCGTCCGACCGCGCATCGTTCGTGACGGGCGCGGCGATCCCGGTCGATGGCGGCTTCGTGGCGCGCTGACCCCGCGATCAGCCGCGGCGTGTGACCGTCCCCGTCATGGTGCCGGTGAACGCGCCGTCCCCCGTCGTGCGGAAGCGCGCGGTGACGTCGATCCGTGAGCCCGCCCATGCGCCGGCGCCGTCGCAGGTCAGGCTCATCCCGCTGTTGTCGAGCCGGGTGACCGTGCCGGTGCAGATCGTGGCAGCGGTGTCCACCGCCAGCAGGCGGACATCGTTGCGGACGATCCGCGTGCCACCGCGGTGCTCTTCGTATTCGTCGTCGCCGTCGCCGTCATCGTCGTGCTCATCTTCGTCGTCGCGGTCTTCGTGGTCGTCGTCGTCGCGGTCGTCGTCGTCGTCGCGGTCGTCGTCGTCATCGTCCCGATCCTCGGCCGCGTCATCGTCGTCGTCATCGTCGTCGAACTTCTCCGAGACGGCCGTCGTCGCCGCCACCTGCTGGACATCGATGATCAGCCGGATCGGTTGCTCACCGACGCCCTCGCCGGAGATGTGCAGCCGTGTGCTGCTCTAGCCGCGCGTGACACGGATGGTGCCCGCGACCTCGTTCGTGAACCGCCGGGCCGCCGGCGCATCGACCGTCGACGCCGAAGCCGTCGCGAGCGTCCGCGGCGAATCGCCCTTCACGGAGATGTACGCGAGCATCGCCGCCACGAGCACCACCGTCACCCCGGCGGCCGCAACGCGCAGCTGCCGCCCCGGGCCGGCGGCTGGCAGCCGGCGCTGCAGGCGGTACGCCAGCAGCGCAACCGTCCCGCCCACCGCGATGAAGTAGATCGCGTTTGCCCAGCCCTCGCCGGTATCGCTGCCGGCGGTGAGGCCGTGCAGCGTCGCGAGCGCGAACAGCGCGAACGTCGCGAAGTGCAGCGTGCGCCACGCGCGGTAGCCGAGCAAGCCCCGCGCGAAGAAGCTGCCGATGACAATCACCATCGCGTAGAACGCGAGTGAGCCCATCGCCACCTGCCAGCCGCGGTACGGTGACAGGAACGGCACCGTCAGCTGCCACACGTTGAAGCCGATGTACTGGTCGGCAAGCAGGACGTACGTGTGCAGCAGCGAGAAGCCGAGCGCCATCAGCGATACGAAGCGGTGCATGTCGAACATCGTGTTGCGGCGGATGAACCGCTCGGCGAGACGCGTGTTCTGCAGTAGCCCCAGCGCCACCGAAGCGAAGATGAGCAGGTACGCGGTGAACCCCGCCGCGCGCGAGATGTACCAGAATTCGTGGTTCGTCATGCCAGGTACTCCTCCAGTCTCCCCAACAGCACCGTCGCGCCGTCGCGCGTGACGGCGATCCCCGCCGCGCCGTGCTGTTCGAGCGCCGCTGCGGCGCCGTCGAGCCCGAGCACGAACGCCGTCTTTGCCAGCACGTCGGCCTCGGTCGCGCTGGCGGCGACGACGGTCACCGTCAGCAGCCGGCCTTCCGCGCTCGTTCCGGTGCGCGGGTCGATGATGTGGTGCATCTCGCGCCCGCCGGCGGTCCAGCGCCGCCGCACGCGGCCCGACGTCGCGACGCCGCGGTCGCGCACGCTCAGCAGCGCGATGTCCTCGTCTGGCCGCGAAGGGTGCTGCACGCCGACCAGCCAGCCATCGCCATCAGGTCCGCCGCCCGACGCATAGATGTCGCCGGACGCGACGACGAGCGCATCGGCGCCCGTGCCGAGTGCGCGCGCCGCGCGGTCGACGGTGAACCCCTTGCCGATCCCGCCGAGATCGATGCGCACGCCGCGCGGCAGCGTCACCTCGCGGCGAGACGCATCAAGCGAGATGCCGCGCCACGCACCGGCCAGCGGCGAGGCCGCGGGCGCCGCGCCGCGGGCCGTCACAGCGTCGAACGTGCGGTCATAACCGGCGCGCTCGAGCGCGTCGAGCACGGTCGGGTCGAAGATGCCGTGTGTGCTGCGCGCCCACGCCGTCGCCTGGGTGACCGCGTCGTACAGCAGCGGAGAGGCCACGAACGGCGCGCCGCCGGCGGCGTTGAGCCGGCACAGCTCGCTGTCCGGCGAGAACCGGCTCAGCGCGCGCTCGGCCTCGCCGAACATCGCCACAGCGCGATCGACGTCGCCGTCGCTGCCGCCGCGGATCTGGACGCTGGCGTAGCCGCCCATTGCGGGCCACGTGCGCTCCGCGACATCAGGATGCGTGAGTGCGTGCACTCGGCACCCTCACGATCGAGTTCGCGGGCGCCCGGGATACGCCCCTGCCGTCATCGTCATCATCGTCGTCGTCGTCGTCGTCGTACTCGTACCGCTGCGCCGGCGCCGAAACAGGCGCCGCCGCGCCCGTCGCCTCCGGCTCGCCGGACGCGATGTCGCGCACAAGCGCCCACGTGCCGGTGAACGCCGCCACCGTCGCCAGCAGCACGGCGAGCTTCGCTGCGAAGTTCTGCTTGATCCGCATGTCTGTGTCCCTCCACGAGCACCCTATCGGACACGCGTGCCGGCGGGGGTTGCGGAATGGTTAGGTGCGGCTCCCCGCCGGCGATGTCGGGCCATCCGGCCCGGGGAGTGGCGCGGGAGCGGCGCGTCGCCCATCATGCAGCCGCAGCAGCGCGCCCGAGCGCGCCGGGACGAAAGGACGTACCAGTGAGCGAGCTCTTCTCCATCGCAGGCAAGACGGCCGTGGTGACCGGCGGGGCGCGCGGCATCGGGCTGATGATTGCGCGCGGATTCGTCGAAGCGGGCGCGCGCGTGTACATCTCCGCGCGCAAGGCCGAACAGTGCGATGCCGCCGCCGCCGAGCTGTCGAAGTCCGGCGCCTGCATCTCGTTCCCCGCAGACCTCGGCACCGAGGCCGGCTGCCGCGCCCTCGCCGAGGAGGGGGCCAGACGCGAGGAGCAGGTGCACATCCTGGTGAACAACGCCGGCGCGAACTGGGGCGCGCCGCTCGAGGAGTACCCCGATTCAGCGTTCGACAAGGTGTTCGCGATCAACGTGAAGGGCGTGTTCCACCTCACGCGCGCGCTGCTGCCGCTGCTCCGGCGCGCAGCCAGCGACGATGACCCCGCGCGCGTCATCAACATCGGCTCGATCGACGGGGTGCAGGCGCCCGCGCTCGAGACCTATGCCTATTCCTCCAGCAAGGCCGCGGTGCACCACATGACCCGCGTGCTCGCGCACCGGCTCGCAGGAGACCGCATCACCGTCAACGCGATCGCGCCCGGCCCGTTCGAAAGCAAGATGATGGCCGAGACACTGCAGCGCTTCGGCGATTCGATCCGCGCATCGTGTCCGCTGGGGCGCATCGGCCGGCCGGACGACCTGGCGGGGACGGCGATTTTCCTCGCGTCGCGCGGGGCGGCGTACATCACCGGCGCCGTGATCCCGGTCGACGGCGGCATCTCCACGCGCCACCAGTAGCCGCGGCATCGCGCGAGACGGCGAAAGGCCGGAGCGGGATCGCTCCGGCCTTCGCGCGTGCGTCGTTGCCGGTTACGCGGTCACGGGCACGGCCCGGCCCGCGCCGCCACGAACTGCAGGTCGATCACGTTGATAAAACCATCCTTGTTCATATCGAAGTTCACGAAGTAGCCGGCCATGCCAGTCGGCGGCACGCTCAGCGCCACCTGCTGCAGGTCGATCACGTTCACCACCAGGTCGCCGTTGATCGATGCGATCTCGCAGCCGTCGTCGCGCGTATCGCCGTCGGTGTTGGCCAGCGTAGGATCGGAGTTGTAGTAGCAGATCTCGCGCGAGGTCGTAACGCCGTCGCCGTCTCCGTCACCAGCAGCCTGGCACACCGCACCGGGTGGGAAGCTCGCCGCCAAGTTCGGGTTCGTGCCGTTCGCGCACTCAGCGCCGTCGAGGACGCGGTCGCCGTCGGTGTCGCGCACGGTCGAACCGGTCGGCCCGGTCGCGGAGATGCACGGCGGGCCGCTGGTCTCCGTGGTATCGAGCAGGGCGTCGTTGTCGTCGTCGGTGTCGCAGGCGTCACCCTGCGCATCCGAGTTGACCCAGGTCAGGTCGTCGTACGCCTTGGGCGGGTTCATAGAGACGAAGTTGCCGTCGCTGTTCGTCTGCGCCGGATTCCACACGCCGATGCAGTTGTCGACGGCCGGGTTCGTGTTCGCCGGCCCCTGGTGGCTCGTCGGCGGCGCATCAGCGAAGCCGTCGCCGTCGGCGTCAGGGTCGATACCGTTGCCGGCGCCGTCGCCGTCCATGTCCGGGTCGCAGGCGGCGTCGACCAGGTCCCCATCGATATCGGACCCCTCGAAGCCGTTGCACATGTCCAACGCGTCGATTTCATCGTCGGTCGGCGCGCCGGTGCGCATGGTGGCGAGGCCAAGCTGCTCGGCATCGATGTAGGCGCCCGCGCCGCCGATGCCCACCGGGGCGAACAAAATGAACAGGTCGGCCGATGTTGCCATCCCCGGCCCGAAGCACGCCGGCGTGAGCGGGACCATACCCGTGCCACCGCTCGTCGGCGCAAGCGACGGCGAACCCGCCGCGAGCGAGAACACGATGTGGCCGACGGGCATGAAGTCCCATCCGATGCCCCCGGGCGGCACCAGGGCGCCGGGCGGGAAGTTCACCGCCAGCGCATCGATGTCGTCGCCGGGCACCAGGCCAAGCGCACCGGCCGTCGCGTAGATCGCCGGACCACCGATTGCGGGGTTCCATGCGAGGATGTCGCTCGGACCAGGCATCGCCGCGCCGCCGCCCGGCGCGGGGATGGGGAATGGCCACATCCCGGCGGTCGCCGCATCGATCGTAAAGAACACCGGGAGGTCCGGCACACCAAACGGCAGCGCGGTGTCGACCACCGTCTCGTCGCTGCGCTCGTACGCATCGACGTTACTGCCCGGCTCGGGCATGCCCAGGCCGAGGCGTGGCGGCCCGAACGGCGGACCGGCCGCGCCGTCGCCGTCGAGGATCTGCCGGTTAGCCCCGATGCCGCAAGGCGGCGCACCCCCGATGGGAGCGGGGAAGTTCTGGTACACGTCGGACGCCGTCATGCCGTCGCCAACCGGCGGCGGGAGGAACGCGCCCGCCTCCGTGCGGACATCGAACGCCAGCGGCGGCGGCAGTGGCGCGCCCGGGTGGCCGGTCGACGGGCCGCCGAAGCCAGGCCCTACCGAGAACTCGATGGTCACCGGCGCGATGACCGCGTTCTCGTCCCCGTACGAGATGTCCTGCACCTCGCCCAGACCCGGCGGCAGCGGCGGCGAAATAAGGCTGGCGAGCACGACCGCCGGCGGTGGGAGCACGGGACCGAGCGCCGGCGCGCCTGGCGGCGGCTCGATCACGGTGTCAGCGGCCACCCCGACGACCGGAACTGCCGCGTCGGAGCCGATGCCCGGCTCCGCGTCGGCGCGCTGGTCCATCGCCACCATGGCGGCCATCACGACCATGAACCCGAGGGCTGCCCGGAATACGGTGCGCATGTCGTCACCTTCCTTTGTGATGCGCGGCGGGGTTCGAGAAAACGCGCAAAGCCGGCCCGCTGCCGGCTCCAATCCATGGCATGAATGACCGGGCTCCCCCCAAGAGACGCCGGCCCGCGCGTGCTGTGCGTATTTGGCATCAGCCTCGCGCCGCTGTCAAGATGGCATCGGCACGATTTGTTGACGCGGGTGCGATCTCTGTCTGCGCGCGACGCGCTCGACCTCCCGCCCGCCCGCGCGTATCCTGACGCTCGCGATGGCCGACCCAATCCTTGTCGCGAAGGGCGAGCGCGAAATCCACCTGCTGCCGCGGATGGCGAACCGCCACGGGCTGATCGCGGGCGCCACCGGCACCGGCAAGACGGTCACGCTTCAGGTGCTCGCCGAGGCCTTCAGCGACCTCGGCGTGCCGGTGTTCATGGCCGATGTGAAGGGCGACCTCTCCGGCATCAGCTCCGCCGGCGGCGGCAATCCGCGAGTCGATGAGCGCCTGGCGACACTCGGCATCGCCGGCCGCGAGTTCCGCGGCTGCCCGACCGTGCTCTGGGACGTCTTCGGCGAAGGCGGCCACCCCGCCCGCACCACGATCTCCGAAATGGGGCCGCTGCTGCTCGCGCGGCTGCTCAACCTCAACGACACGCAGTCCGGCGTGCTGACCCTCGTCTTCCGCGTCGCCGACGACCACGGGATGCTGCTGCTCGACCTGAAGGACCTGCGGGCGATGCTCCAGTTTGTCGGGGATAACGCCGCGCAGTTCAAGACGCAGTACGGCAACGTCTCGGCCGCCAGCATCGGCGCGATTCAGCGGGGGCTTCTCGCGCTGGAAGAGGCCGGCGGCGACCGGCTCTTCGGCGAACCGTCGGTGGACCTCGACGACCTGCTTCAGACCGACGCCGGCGGACGCGGCATGATCAACATCCTCGTCGCGGACAAGCTCCTCCATAACCCGCAGACCTACACCACGCTGCTCCTCTGGCTGCTCTCCGAGCTCTTCGAGCAGCTGCCGGAGGTCGGCGACCAGGACAAGCCCCGGCTCGTCTTCTTCTTCGACGAGGCCCACCTGCTGTTCGACGACGCCCCGAAGCCGCTGCTGGACCGCGTCGAGCAGGTGACGCGGCTCATCCGCTCGAAGGGCGTCGGCGTGTACTTCGTCACGCAGAACCCGCTCGATGTGCCGGACGAGATCCTCGGCCAGCTTGGCAACCGCGTCCAACACGCGCTCCGCGCGTTCACGCCGCGCGACCAGAAGGCGGTGAAGGCCGCCGCCGAGACGTTCCGCACGAACCCGAAGCTCGACGTCGAGGAGGCGATCACGCAGCTCGCCGTCGGCGAAGCGCTGGTGTCGATGCTCGACGACAAGGGTGCGCCGGGCGTCGTCGAGCGCGCGCTGATCCTGCCGCCGCGCAGCCAGATCGGCCCGATCACCGGCGAGCAGCGCAAGGCGCTGATCGCGTCGTCGGTCCTCGCCGGGCACTACGAGGCCGCGGTCGACCGCGATTCCGCGTACGAGATGCTGAAGGTGCGCGCCGAGCGCGTCGAGGCCGAAGCGGCGCGGGAGGCGGCCGAGGAAGCGCAGCTCGCCACCGCCCGCGGCGAAGTCGCACGCGCGCCGCGGGGGCCACGCCGCACCACCGCAAAGAAGCGCGAGCCCGGCAGCGTCCTCGACGCCTTTGCCAAGAGCACGGCGCGGGCCGTCGGCAGCCAGGCCGGCCGCAGCCTGACGCGCGGCATCCTCGGATCGTTGTTCGGCAGGCGCCGCTAGGCAGGCGGCCGCGGCGCCCCGCCTTCGCGCCCGTGCATCGGCTCCGGCTCCTCCCAGAACGACTCCAGCACCTCGGTGCGGGTCAGCGGCCGCTGTCCGGCGTAGCGGAAGCTGAACTGGATCAGCGCGTACGCCAGCGCGACCAGCACGAACGGCATCACCGCCAGGATCGGCTCAACGCCGACCACCGTCGCGATCGCGCCGAGCGACAGCAGCGGCGCGATCGCCACGCCGTTCTTCAGCGCGCTCTGCATCGCGAACACGCGGCCCTGGTAGGAGAGAGGCACGCGCCGGTTGATGTATGTCTGCACCGCCATCGCCACGATCGTCACGCCGAAACCCACGGGGATCGCGAGGAACCCCGCCGTCGCCAGGCGTTCGCCGATGTGGATGCCGATCCGGTCGAGCTCGAGCAGGAAGTTCACCGGCCGCACCAGGTCGGCCGCGTAGTCGAGCGTGCCGAGCAGGAACAGCGCCGTCGCCGTCGCACCGAACCCGAGCAGCGCCGTCACCCGCTCGCCGATGACGCGGATCAGGATCGGCCCAAGCACCATCGCCGCAATCATGCCGATCGAGGAAGGCGCAAAGACGTACACCGAGTCCGCCGGGTCGACGCCGATCGCCGACTGCACATAGCGCGGCGCCATTGTCTGCAGGATCGTGTTCGATACGCCGGATAGCGTCGCCACGAGGATCATCGTGGCGACCGCGCGGTGCGCCAGCAGCCAGCGGATCGATGATCCCCAGCCGATCCCCGTGCGATCCCAGTCGATCTTGCGCACACGCTCGCTCGAGGCAGGCAACTCGGTGATCCGGCTGGCGGCGAGCAGCAGCAGCGCGCCGGCGAGGTACATCACCGGCTCGACGCCGATCAGGCGCACGAGCAGCGGGGCAAACAACGCCGTGCCGAACGCCGTCCCCGCCGCCGACGAGAAATGCAGCAACGAGTTCGCGCTCGCCATCTGCTCGCGCGAGGCGACAAGCGGCACCACCGACGACTCCGCCGGGCCCGACACCTGCCCGATCGAGTGCACGGCGATGATCAGGAACATCACGTCGCTGATCCCCGTGCCGAGCACCGTCGGCACGATAAAGCACAGGGCCGCCTGTGCGAGGTAGCCGATGGCGAGCGCCATCTTCTTCGGGATGGCATCGGCGATGACGCCCCCCGCGAGGCCGACCGTGGCCGGCGGGATCAGCGCGGCGATGCCCACGAGCGCGGCCTGGAACGCCGAGCCGCCATCGCGCACGACCGCGACGATTGCGCCATACGCGAGCGACTGCTGCGCCGCATCGGACAGGAAGCGCGACGCCATGACGTGCTGGAAGCGCCAGTCGCGCGAGGGCGACGTGTCCGGCAAGAACAGCCAGAAGAAGCGGAACACGCGGTTCTGACCACGGTCAATCGCCGAGGTGGCGCGGCGGTACATCGCCTGCGGCGAACGCGGCGTGCGCGCGCGGCGAGTGCCGCGCGTCGGCGGCGGCGGTTCAGCGTCCATGCGCGGATCGTACCGCGGCCACGCTCACGGTTCGATGCCGAGCTCGCCCAGGATCGCGGCGCGGTCGCCGTCCAGCGCCGGCGCCGGCGCCCGCGTCGGCGGGTCTGCGACCCCGGAGAGTTTCAGCGGGTTGCCGGCCATCCGCAGCCGGCCCGCGTCCGGATCGTCGGCGGTCACGACCATGTTGCGCGCGGCGATCTGCGGGTCGGCCATCACCTGCGCGACATCCTGGAGCGGCCCGCACGGGATGCCGTGGCCTTCGAGCAGCGCAAGCCACGCCGCCGACCCGCGCGATGCGAGCGCCCGTTCCATCTCCCGCTTCAGCGGCTCGTGGTTGCGCGTGCGCAGGTCGTTCGAGGTGAAGCGCGCGTCGCCCGCCAGCTCCGGCGCGCCGATCGCCTCGCACATGCGCGCGAACAACGGGTCGTTGCCCGCGGCGATGACGATGTAGCCGTCGGCCGTCGCATACGCCTCGAACGGCGTGATCGAAGGATGCCGTGACCCGATCGGCCCCGGCGCCTCGCCCGTCGCGACGTAGCGGGCGATCGCGTTCTCGAGGATCGCCAGCTGGCAGTCGAGCATCGCCACGTCGATCATCATCCCCTCGCCGGTGCGCTCGCGGTGGAAGAGCGCGGTGCCGACGCCGATGGCCGTGAACAGCCCCGCGGCGATGTCGCCGATCGACGTGCCGACGCGCGTCGGCGGGCCGCCCGGGTGCCCCGTGAGGCTCATGATGCCGCCCATCGCCTGCACGACCATGTCGTACGCCGGGCGTGCGCGGTACGGCCCCGTCGCGCCGAATCCCGACGTGGCCGCGTAGATCAGGCGCGGGTACGACGCGTGCAGGCGCGGCCAGCCGTAGCCGAGCCTGTCGAGCGTGCCGGCACGGTAGTTCTCGGCCAGCACGTCGGCGCGCGCGAGCAGCCGCTCGAAGATCGCGCGGTCGCGCTCACGCTTCAGGTCGAGCGCGATGCTCTCCTTGCCGCGATTGAGCGACATGAAGTACGCCGACCGGCCGTTGATGAACGGGCCGATGTGCCGCGCATCATCGCCGCGCGCGGGCGCCTCGACCTTGATCACCCGCGCGCCGAGGTCGGCGAGGACCATCGTGCAGTACGGCCCCGCGAGCACCCGCGTGAGATCGATGACCGTGACGCCGGCGAGTGGCCCCGTGTCCCTCACGCCGCTACAGCACGAGCTCCGCGGCGGCGCGCAGCATCTGCGGCGGACCGGCGACGAGCATCGTGGTGAGGCATGTCTCCTTCCACATGGGCAGTTCGTCGCGGATCTTCTCTGGCGGACCGACGAGCGCGACATCCTCGACCATGCTCGTCGGGATCGCCGCGGTCGCCTCGGCCTTCTTGCCGGCGAGGTACAGCGACTGGATGCGCGCGCATTCATCCTCGTAGCCCAGGCGCGCCAGCACATCGTAGTGAAAGTTCGCGCCCTTCGCGCCCATGCCGCCGACGTACAGCGCCAGCATCGGCCGCATCATGTTCGCCGCGCTCTCGACATCGTCCGCGATCATCACCGGCACCATGCACGCGACCTCGAAGGTCGACGCATCGTGGCGCGCGCCCTCGCGGGCGAAGCCCTCGGCGAGCGACTTTCGGTAGAACTTGTCGCTCTTCGGCGAGAAGAACATCGGCAGCCAGCCGTCGGCGATCTCCGCGGCCAGCGCGACGTTCTTCGGCCCCTCCGCGGCGAGGTAGACCGGGATGTCTCTCCTCAGCGGGTGGATCGTCGACTTGAGCGGCTTGCCCAGGCCCATGCCGCCCGGGTATGGCATCGTGTACTGCTTCCCCTGGAACACGACCGGCTCGTCGCGGGCGAAGATCTTGCGCATGATGGAGATGTACTCGCGCGTGCGTTCGAGCGGGCGCGGGTACGGCTGACCGTACCACCCCTCCACCACCTGCGGCCCCGACGCGCCGATGCCGAGGATGAAGCGCCCGCCCGACAGGTGGTCCATCGTCATCGCGGCCATCGCCAGCGCTGCCGGCGTGCGCGCCGACATCTGCGCGATCGACGTGCCGAGCTTGATCTTCGACGTCTTCGCGCCCCACCAGGCGAGCGGCGTCAGCGCGTCTGAGCCGTACGCCTCGGCGGTCCAGAACGAGTCGAACCCGCACTCCTCCGCCATCGCGATCTGCTCCTCGATGCCCGCGGGCGGCCCGGACCCCCAGTACCCCGCCATGAGTCCAAGCTTCACGTCGTTCTCCTTACTTGCGGTTGATGCTGCGCGGATCATACCGGCGCGGTAACGCTCGGCATACCCGCAGGGGCCACCCGGTCGGGATCGAAGCGGGAGCGGGCCCGGGCTCAGCGCGCGGCGCGGGCCGCCGGGACGGGGCGCTTCACGCGGAACGTGCAACAGTCGTCGCCGCGCAGCAGGCTCGTCGTCAGGCGCGCGTCGGAACCGGCGAGCTGGCGGATGAACTGCACATCGAGCGCGCAGACGGCGCTGTTTCGCGTCGCGACATTCCAGAACGGGCACGTGTGCTTGCGGATGTAGTACGCGCCGTCATCGCCGCTGGCCACCGCCACGTTGCCGCGCTCCTCCAGGATCTCCCCGACCGTCTCGATCCGCTCGGCATCGCCGAGCCCGTCGAGGCGCGGCATGTAGGGGCCGGCGAATCGCGCCGCGACGGTCTTGAGCAGCTGCTGCAGCGCCTGCGACCCGAGGATGTTGCGCGCCTCTTCGATCAGCGCGTTCGCGAGCTCGTCGTACCTGGTCGGATACAGCGCATGCCCCGCCTCCGACAGCCGGTAGACGAGCGCCGGGCGGCCGACGTGCCCGCGGTCCTCCCGCGCCAGCACCAGGCCGTCGCGCTCGAGCACCGTCAGGTGCTGGCGGATGCCGGTCGACGTCAGGCCCAGCACCTCGCCGATCTCCTTGACCGTCGCCTGGTGCCGCTTCCTGAGGTGGTCGAGGATGTCCTGGCGGGTCGCCTGCATCGGAATTTCGCCTCTTTACGCTTCTCCAAATATATCATGGGCGCTGAGGCGCAGGACGCCGCGCCCGGAGACGAAGCGCGATGCTGACTTGCGGCGACGGGACATTCGACGAGGCAGCATCCGGGCGCGCGTTCGCCAGCGAGGGTCTGTCGCCCACTCGCTGGTCCGCGCCCGCCGGCGACGCCTTCGCGCCGCACCGCCACGCGCGCGACAAGGTGCTGTTCTGCGTCAGCGGCAGCATCGTCTTCACGATCGAGGCCTCGGGCGCGCGCATCGCGATGGCGCCGGGCGACCGGCTCGACCTCCCGGCCGGCGTGGCGCACTCCGCCGTCGCCGGTGAGCGCGGCGTGACCTGCATCGAGGCGATGCGGCGGTAGCCTCAGGCGCCGGGCGTGCCCGCGGGCGCTGGCGCTGGCGCCGGCCGATAGTGCTCCGCGAACTTGAACGCCGCATCGTGCGTGAGGCGCGCGTACGAGCCGAAGCGCTCGTCGCCCTCGGCCACGCGGTCGAGCGGGTCGTAATGGTCGTCCTCGTCGGGCCCGAACGCGCGCACGATGTCGTACAGCGTGTTCCGCTCCGCCGGGATGCGGCCGGCCTCGCGGATCAGCGCCCGCATCTCGCGCGGCGCCATGCGCTGGCCGTAGATCGCCCCGGCCGACGTGCTGATGCTCTCGTTGATCAACGTGCCCATGAAGTCGTTGCAGCCCGCGTTGAGCATCACCTGCGCGAGCTTCGGGCCTTCCTTCACCCACGACGCCTGGATGTTCGGGATCCAGTTGTTGA
The DNA here is from genome assembly GCA_021462855.1 of Dehalococcoidia bacterium. Lineage (GTDB taxonomy): Bacteria > Chloroflexota > Dehalococcoidia > DSTF01 > JACRBR01 > DTUCFX13. The sequence continues at coordinate 22,750 of JAJTXQ010000046.1, forward strand.
GCATGATCCGTGCGACGGCGTACATCTTCAGCACCTCGGCGCCGGTGGCGCCGCCGCGCAGCCCGGGCACGAGGCTCTTGGCGTACATCGGCGCTTCCGACGCGATGAAGCTCAGCGGCACGAACTCCGTGAAGCCGCCCGTATCGCGCTGGATCTCCCGCAGCAGCGCGATGTGCTCCGCACGCTGCCGTGCCGTCTCGATGTGCCCGTACATGATGGTCGACGTCGTGCGCAGGCCCGCGCGGTGCGCCGATGTGATCACCTCCACCCACTGATCGCGCGTGATGCGGCCCGGCGAGATGCGGTCGCGCACCTCCTGGTCGAGGATCTCGGCCGATGTGCCGGGCAGGCTGCCGACGCCGGCGTCGCGCAGCGCGCGCACGTACTCGTCGATCGTGCAGCGGGCGCGCACGGCGCCGTACAGCACTTCCTCCGGCGAGAAGCCATGGATGTGCATGCCGGGTAACTCTCGCTTGATCGCCTTCGTCAGGTCAACGTAGTAGTAGCCGTCCATCTTCGGCGGCAGGCCCGCCTGCACGCAGATCTCCCGCGCGCCGAGGTCCCATGCCTCGCGCGCGCGGCGGATCACCTCCCCCTCCGGCAGGAAGTAGCCCTCCTCCTCGCGGTGGTCGCGGCTGAACGCGCAGAACCCGCAGTGCTTGATGCAGACATTCGTGAAGTTGATGTTGCGGTTGATGACATACGTCACGACATCGCCGGCCGTGCGCCGCCGCAGCTCATCGGCAACGAGCGCGATCGCGTTCATTGATGCGCCGCCGGCCTCGAACAGCGTCACCGCATCGTCGACGCCGATGTCCTCGCCCGCGAGCGCGCGGTCCAGGACCGTGGCCACCTCGCGGTCGATGCGCAGCGTCGTCTGCCACGCGCGCGTCGCCGCGCTCTCCGCGCCGTTCGTGCTCTCTACCATCGTTCCTCCTCCCGCCGGACGAGGCCATCGTCGCCGGCGCGCTGCGCCATCGCCGCGCGTATGCGTCCCGGCACAAAGCCCTCGAACCCGGCATCCTCTCGCACGTACGCGGGATAGATCCCGAACCGCTCCCGCAGTTCGAACCCTGCGTCGGAGCACGTGTCGCGCAGCTCGGCGATCTGCGGCCACGGGCGCTCCGGGTTGATGTGGTCCTTCGTCACGGGCGAGATCCCGCCCCAGTCGTTGATGCCCGCGAGCAAGTACATGCCATGCGCGTCCGGCGTCAGGTTCGGCGGCGCCTGCAGGTTCATCTCGCCGCCGAGCACGAGCCGCGCCGTCGCGATCGTGCGCAGCATCTCGAACACACTCGGCTCACCCTTATGTCGCATGGCGATGTCTTCCTTCACGCGGAAGTTCTGCACGATCACTTCCTGGATGTGCCCGTACCGTTCGTGTAGCTCGCGGATGGCGAACAGTGAGTCGACGCGCTCCTCGCGCGTCTCGCCGATGCCGATGAGGATGCCGGTCGTCCACGCCACCCGGAGCTCGCCGGCGGCGCGCATCGTCCGCAGGCGCTCCTCCGGCAGCTTGCCCGGGCAGTTCCAGTGCGCCATGCCCCGCTCGTGCAGCCGCTCCGACACCGTCTCGAGCATCATGCCCATCGAGGCATTGACGTCGCGGAGCGCGGCGATCTCGTCACGTTCCATCACGCCCTGGTTGGCGTGCGGCAGCAGGCCCGTCTCCCGCAGCACCAGGTCGCACATCTCGCGCAGATACGACGACATCGTCCGGTGCCCGAACCGCGCGAGGTCGGCGCGCACATCCTCGTAGATCTCCTCCGGCCGCTCGCCGAGCGAAAACAGCGCTTCCTTGCACCCCTGCCGCTGTCCCGCGCGCGCGACGGCCAGTACCTCGTCGGGCGACATCGTGTGCGCGATCGGGTCGCGCGGGCCGCGGGCGAACGTGCAGTATCCGCACTTCTGCCGGCACAGGTTCGTCAGCGGGATGAACACCTTGCGCGAGTACGTCACCGTTCGCCCGTGTCGCGCGTCGCGCAGGCGCGATGCCGCCGCCATCAGCGCGGCGAGATCCGCGCCGTCGGCGTGGATCAGCCGGTACGCCTCGGCCGGCGTCATCCGCTCGCCATGAGACGCACGGTCGAGGATCTCCGGGACTTCCGGTGCGATGGCCTGCTGCATTCGGCTCCAAACGGCGACAAAAAAGCCGCACCGCGGACGCGCGGCCACGCGCATCCTGCGGCCCGGCGACTGGCTTCCACCGCCAGCAGGCATCACCCGCCAGGTCACTACCTGCGGAGATCATACGGACGCGCCGCCGCCCCCGCAAGGCTGATCGGCCCGCCCGGACCGTCCATCCGGCGCTCTCGTTGCGCTCCGATGCCGCCTGCGGTGGAATCTGCGCATGCCCGCGACGAACCTCCCGGCCATCCGCGCCGCGCGCCGTCGCGACCTGCCGGCGGTGTACGACGTGCTCGAACGCGCGTTCACCGACGCGCCGGTCAGCCTGTTCATCGCCCAGACGGAAGGCGATTCGACGCTCCGCATGCGCCACGCGCGCATCGCCGTCGCCGGCGCGCGCGTGCTGGCGCACGTGCGCATCTTCGCTCGGCAGATGCTCGTACGCGGCGTGCCCGTGGCGGCGGGCGGCGTCGGCTCTGTCGCGTCGCATCCCGACGCGCGCGGCGCCGGACTGCCGACGGCGGTGCTGCGCGACGCCATCGACGTGATGCGCGAGGACGGCGCTGCCGTGTCGTTTCTCTTCACCGGCATCCCGGCGTTCTACGAGCGCGTCGGCTTCCGCATCGCCCGTGAGCCATCGTTCGAAGCCGTCGCACGTGCGGTGGCCGCGCTCCCGCACGACGGCGGCTACGAGCTGCGCGCCATCGGCCCGAGCGACACTGCGGCGCTGCTCGCGCTCTACCGCCGCGCCAGCGCCGGCGCGACGGGCGCCATCACCCGCACGGCGCGCACCTGGCGCGATGCGCAATCGTGGCTTGCCGAGGACGCGGCCGCGTGCCTCGTCGCGGAGTGGCACGGGCGGATCGCCGCCTACATCCGCGCACGCGACCGCGAGTACGGCTACCAGGCGCTCGAAGCCGAGCACGCGCCCGGCCACGCCGCGGCGATCGCGCCCCTGCTCGCCGCCGTCGGCGCGCGCGCGCTCGCGCTCGGCAAGCGCGTCGTCACCGTCGCGCCCGCGGACCATGCGCTCGCCATCGCGCTCCGCTCGCTGCCGTCGACGCGCGAGACCGACGACGTGCGCTACCCGATGATGATGCGCATCATCTCGCTGCGCGCGCTCGCCGATGCGCTGCTTCCGCACCTCGCGGCGCGCGCGGACGCGCACCGCGGCGCCGCGTTTACGCTCGGGCTGCGCGCGCCAGACGGCGATGCCCTGACGCTGGACGTGCGCGGCGCGACGGGGCGCGTCGGCCGCGGCGCGCCCGGATACACGCTCGACGAGCATGCCACGCTGGACGCGCTGCTCGGACAACGGCGCGCCGGCGCCCTGCTGCGCCCGCGCGCGCCCGCCGAGGTCCGCCGCCGCGTCGACGCGCTCCTGCCGGAGACGGCGTTGCACTTCTGGAACTCCGACCGCATCTGACGCGCGCCGCCGGGGCGCGAGCCTGAGTCCGCGTGGAAGCACGTCGCCCGCCGGCGCGTCCCGTAACATGTTTGAAGCACGGCGCGGCGTGCCCGCGCGCCATACTGGCGTTGGGGGATGGAGCACAGGAGACAGAGCAGAAGCGATGAGCAGATTCCTCACCACCTTCATCACCGTCATCGCCAGCATGGCCATCGGTGGCGCGATCGTCGGCGCCGTGGCGTGGCAGGTCGATGACGATAGCGACACCGGCGGTCCGGCCGTCGTCATCGATGACACCGCGCGGCCGGCGGACACAGGCGACGACGCGCAGGCGCCGGCATCCACCGGGTTCACCGGGCTGTACGAGCGCGTCCGGCCCTCGGTCGTGCGTATCACCACCGGCGAATCCGACGCAGCCTCGGGCCTCGGGTCCGGCGTCGTGCTCGACGAGGACGGCCGCATCCTGACGAACTACCACGTGGTCCGCGGCGCCGACACCGTCACCGTCACGTTCGAGGACGGCACCCAGGCGACGGCCGACGTCGTCGGCCGCGACCCGGGCAACGACATCGCGCTGATCGACGCCGACGCCGACCCCTCCGTGCTCGAACCGGCGAAGCTCGGCGATTCGAGCAACGTCAAGATCGGCGCGCTCGTGGCCGCCGTAGGCAACCCGTTCGGGCTCGACGGCACGTTCACCACGGGCGTGGTCAGCGGACTCAACCGCACGCTTGCATCGAGCGCCAACGGCCGCCCGATCCGTGGATTGCTGCAGACCGACGCGGCGGTGAACCCGGGGAACTCCGGCGGAGCGCTCTTCAACACCGCAGGCGAGGTCATCGGCATCAACACCGCGATCGAGAACCCGACCGGAGAGGGCTTCGTCGGCGTAGCCTACGCCGTGCCGATCAACACGCCGAAGCGCTTCCTCGGCGCGCTCACGTCCGGCGACACGATCGAACACCCGCGGCTCGGCATCGCCGGGCGCACGATCACGGCCGCTGAGGCGAGCGACGCCGGCATCGACCACGGCGTGCTCGTCATGTCGGTGGAGGAGAGCAGCGGCGCCGACGACGCCGGCCTGCGCGACGCGTCTTCGGCCGATGGCGGCGACATCATCACCGCGATCGACGGCAACGAGATGCGCACGTTCGAGGACCTCGCGGACTACATCGACTCGAAGCAGATCGGCGACGAGGTGACCATCACCATCCGCCGCGGCGGCGAGACGCAGGACCTGCGAGCGACGCTCCAGACGTGGGACAGCACCGCCTGACGCAGATAAGGCGACATCTTCGCAGCGAGAAGGACGGGCCGCATGCGGCCCGTCCTTCGTGTGCGCGTCTACAGATTCAGGCGATGCCGGCTGTGCTCGGCAGCGTATCGCGCCGCGTCTGCTCGTACGCCGTGATCTCGCCGGCGTGCTCCAGCGTGAGACCGATGTCATCGAGCCCGTTGAGCAGGCAGTGCTTCACGAACGGCGCGATGTCGAAGTGGCGCCGCTCTCCGCCGAACGTCACGGTCTGCGATTCGAGGTCCACCTCCGCCGCGAAGCCCGGCGCATCCTCCGCCCGCGCCACCATGCGGTCGATGTCCTCCTGCGGCAGCACGACCGTCAGCAGGCCGACCTTCGCGCAGTTGTTGCGGAAGATGTCGGCGAACGACGGCGCGATGATCGCCTTCAGCCCCATGTCGCGCAGCGCCCACGGCGCGTGCTCGCGCGACGAGCCGCAGCCGAAGTTCGGGCCCGTCACGAGGATCGGCGCACCGTCGTAGCGGTGGTCGTTGAGCACGAACGACGGATCTTCGCGCCACGCGCCGAACGCGAACGGCCCGAAGCCCGTGCGCTCGATGCGCTTCAGGTGTTTCGCCGGGATGATCTGGTCCGTGTCGACGTCGGCGCGGTTCAGCGGAAGCACCTTGCCGCTCACCCGCGTGAACTTCTCCATCAGTCGGCCCTCCACTCGCGGATGTCCACGAAATGGCCCGCGATCGCCGCCGCCGCCGCCATCTGCGGGCTCACGAGATGCGTGCGCCCTCCGGGCCCCTGCCGCCCCTCGAAGTTGCGGTTCGAGGTCGAGGCGCAGCGCTCACCCGGCAGCAGGATGTCCGGGTTCATGCCGAGGCACATCGAGCAGCCGGCGTCCCGCCACTCGAAGCCCGCCTCCCGGAACACCGCGTCGAGCCCTTCCATCTCGGCCTGCGCCTTCACGAGCCCGGAGCCAGGCACGACCATCGCCCGCACCGACGGCGCGACGCTGCGGCCACGGACGACCGCCGCGGCCGCGCGCAGGTCCTCGATCCGCCCGTTCGTGCACGAGCCGAGGAATACGCGGCCGATCGGGATGTCCTCGATTGCGGTGCCCGCCTTCAGGTCCATGTAGGCGAGCGACCGTTCAGCGAGCTCGCGCGCCCGCTCGTCCGGCATGCTCGCGGGGTCGGGCACGCGGCCCTTGACGTTGACGCTCTGCGCCGGCGTCGTGCCCCACGTCACGCACGGCTCGATCTCCTCGCCGCGGAGCATGATGGAACGGTCAAACGGCGCGCCGTCGTCGGTGGGCAGCGCGCGCCACGTGTCGAGCGCCCGCTCCCAACTGACGCCCTTCGGCGCGAAGTTGCGCCCCTCGACGTAGGCGAACGTCGTATCGTCGGGCGCGATCAGGCCGGCGCGCGCGCCAGCCTCGATCGACATGTTGCAGATCGTCATCCGGCCTTCCATCGACAGCGCGCGAATGACATCGCCGCGATACTCGATGACGTGACCGATGCCGCCCGACACGCCGATCTCGCGGATGATCGCCAGGATCACGTCCTTCGCCGTGACGCCGGCGTGCAGCGCGCCGCCGACCTCGATGGCCATCGTCTGCGGCACGGCCTGCGGCAGCGTCTGCGTCGCCAGCACGTGCTCCACTTCCGACGTGCCGATGCCGAACGCCAGCGCGCCGAACGCGCCGTGCGTCGATGTGTGGCTGTCGCCGCAGACGATCGTCATGCCCGGCTGCGTGAGCCCTTGCTCCGGCCCGATGATGTGCACGATGCCCTGCCGCCGGTCGCTGACGCCGAACATCGGCACGCCGAAGTCCTCGCAGTTCTTGCGCAGCGTCTCGACCTGCCGCGTCGAGAGCGGGTCCGGCCACGCCCGGTCGCGGTCCTTCGTCGGCACGTTGTGGTCGACGGTCGCGAGCGTGAGGTCCGGCCGCCGCACCTGGCGCCCGGCGAGCCGCAGGCCCTCGAACGCCTGCGGCGACGTCACCTCGTGCACAAGGTGCAGGTCGATGTACAGCAGGTCGGGTTTGCCATCCTCGCGCCGGACGAGGTGGGCGTCCCAGATCTTTTCAGAGAGTGTCCGTGGCGCCATCTCAGTGCGTCCCCGCGCGCGGCTACGGGTTCGTCCGTACCTCCTCGTCGCGCCGCCGCTCGATGTTGAGCATGCGGTTCAGCGCGTTCATGTACGCCTTCGCCGAAGCGACGATGATGTCCGTGTCCGCGCCGCGCCCGACGTACGAGCTGCCGTCGCGGTCGATGCGGATCGTCACTTCGCCCTGCGCGTCGATGCCTTCGGTGACGCTCTTGACGGAGAACTCCGTGAGCTCGTTCGGCACGTCGATGATCCGGTTGATCGCGCGGTACACCGCGTCGACCGGCCCCGTGCCGAGCGCGGCGTCGGAGCGGATCGAGCCGTCGGGCGCGATCACGCGCACCGTCGCCGTCGGCGCCGCGTGGTCGCCGCACGTCACCTGCACGAAGTCCAGGCGGTACACCTCGTCCATCGTCCGCAGCTTGTCGGCGACGATCGCCTCCAGGTCGCGGTCATCGATCTCCGCCTTCTTGTCGGCGAGCTCCTTGAACGCCATGAACGCGCGCGACAGCTCCTCCTCGGTCAGCTCGTAGCCCAGCGACTTGAGCCGCGCCGTGAACCCGTGCCGCCCCGACACCTTGCCGAGCACGATCTCCGCGCCCCCCGTCGGCAGGCCGATGTCCTTCGCGTCCATGATCTCGTACGTCTCGCGCATCTTCAGGATCCCGTCCTGGTGGATGCCCGACTGGTGGCGGAACGCGTTCGTCCCCACGATCGCCTTGTTCGGCTGCACGCTCATGCCCGTCAGGTCGGCGACGAGGCGGCTCGCCCGGTACAGCTCATGCGTGCGGATGTTCGTCTCGACGTTGAAGAAGTCGCGCCGCGTCTTGATCGCCATCACGACCTCTTCGAGCGCGGCGTTGCCCGCGCGCTCGCCGATGCCGTTGACGCACGTCTCGATCTGGCGCGCGCCCGCCTTCACGGCGGCCAGCGAGTTGGCGACAGCGAGGCCCAGGTCGTTGTGGCAGTGCACCGAGATCCGCGCCTTGTCGATGTTCGGCACGTTGTTCAGGATGTCGCGGATGAACTCGCCGAACTCCTCCGGCACCGTATAGCCGACGGTGTCCGGGATGTTCACCGTCGTCGCGCCGGCGGCGATGCACTGCTCGAGCATCCAGTACACGTACTCGCGGTCGCTGCGCGTCGCGTCCATCGGGCTGAACTCGACATCGCTGCAGTAACCCTTCGCGCGCGCGACCATCGTCCGCGCCATCTCGAGCACGGTCTCCTTGTCCTTCACCAGTTGGTGGGCGATGTGGATGTCCGAGCTGGAGAGGAAGACGTGGATGCGCGGCGCCTCGCCGGCCTTCACCGCGTTCCAGCAGTCATCGACCGCATCCGGGTTCGCGTGCGCGAGGCCGGCGATCTGGCAGCCCCGCACCTCCCGCGCGATGGTCTGCACGGCGTTGAAGTCGCCCGGCGACGTGCGCGGGAATCCCGCCTCGATCACGTCGACGCCCAGCTTCGCGAGCTGGTGCGCGATCTCCAGCTTGTCCGTCGTGGTCAGCGCGACCCCCGGCGACTGCTCGCCATCGCGCAGGGTGGTGTCGAAGATAATGACCTTGTCCATGGTGTGCTCCTGAGTCGTCCCGCGTGCGCGGGCAGCCTGCTCCTACGCCCCGGTGGCCCTCCGAACCGCACGCGCGGCCGAGGGCCGTTGAAGTGTGAGCGACAGGAACGACACAGTACGGCGCATCACGATACGCCCTCGCAACTGGTCGCGTTCTGCTGCGGCTGGATATTCCACTGCCCGTCATCGAGCACGGCGATGTACACGCGGGTCGACGGGTTGGCGCCCGCCGTCTCGCGGTAGGTGTACGGCATGCAGAATCGCGCCGTCGCGCCCTTCACTTCGAGCGTGCGCACGTCATTCGTGCGAATGCCGATGTCGAACAGCTCGGTGCCACCCGGCAGCAGGCCGCCATCCTTCTCCTGGTTGAAGTACGCGGCGACGGCCGCGGCGCCGGCGCCTTCGTGCTTCGCCGTGCCGCTCGGGCCATCATCGCCGCCGCAGGCGGCGCTGGCGATCGCTACGGCGGCGATGGCGGCGAGGGAGACAGCGACTCTCATTGCTAGCGGCTCTTCTTCAGCCACGACATCATGCCGCGGAGCTCCGCGCCCACTTCCTCGATCGGGTGCTCGGCGTTGATCCGCCGCAGCGCGTTGAAGCTCGGGCGGCCGGCCTGGTTCTCCAGCAGCCACTCCCGTGCGAACGTGCCGTCCTGGATCTGGCGCAGCACCTTCTTCATGTTCTCCTTCACCCGCTCGTCGACGACCACCGGCCCGCGCGTGTAGTCGCCGTACTCCGCCGTGTCGCTGATCGAGTAGCGCATGTACTCCATGCCGCCCTCGTACATCAGGTCGACGATCAGTTTCAGTTCGTGCATGCATTCGAAGTACGCGAGTTCCGGCTGGTACCCGGCCTCGGTCAGCGTCTCGAACGCCGCTTTGACCAGCGACGTCACGCCGCCGCAGAGCACCGACTGTTCACCGAACAGGTCGGTCTCGGTCTCCTCCTTGAACGTCGTCTCCAGCACGCCGCCGCGCGTCGCGCCGATGCCCTTCGCGTACGCGAGGGCGACCTGCCGCGCGTTCTCCGACGCGTTCTGGTGCACGGCGAAGAGCGCGGGCACACCGCCGCCCTCGGTGTACACGCGCCGGACGAGGTGCCCCGGACCCTTCGGCGCGACCATCGTCACGTCGACATCCTCGGGCGAGTTCACCTGGCCGAAGTGCACGTTGAACCCGTGCGCCCACATCACCATCTTGCCCGGCTTCAGCGCATCGGCGATGTGGTGGTCGTAGACCTCGCGCGCGACCTGGTCGGGCGTGAGGATCATGATGATGTCGGATTGCTCCGCCACCTCGCGCACGGTGCCGACGCGCAGGCCGGACTCCTCGACGAGGCGCCATGATTTCGACCCCGGGTACAGCCCGACGGCTACGTCGCAGCCGCTGTCCTTGAGGTTGAGCGCGTGGGCGTGGCCCTGGCTCCCGAAGCCGATGACGCCGATCCGCTTGCCCTTGAGCAGCCCGAGGTCAGCGTCCTTGTCGTAGTACATCTGAGGCATGCGCGTGTTGTTCCTTCGTTCGCCGTTGATTCGCCCCTGCGAGCCTGTCCGGACCTAGATCAGCGTGCCGACCTTCGCCTTGCCTTCGCCGGCCGAGCGGTAGCGGTGGTACGCTCCGTTCTCCGTCGGCGCGCTCACCGTCGCCGCGCTCCCTCGCACCATCGCCACGCGCCCCGTGCGCACGAGCTCCTTCAGCCCGTACGGCTTGAGCATCGCGACGATCGCGTCGACCTTGTCCTCCGTGCCGGTCACTTCCACCACCATCGAGTCGGTGCCGACATCGATGATGTTCGCGCGGAAGATGTCGACGATCTCCACGATCGCGCTCCGGTTCTCCTTCGACGCGCTGACCTTGATCAACGCGAGTTCCCGCGCCACCGCGGCCTCGGCGGTGATGTCGGAGATCTTCACCACCTCGATGATCTTGTACAGCTGCTTCGTCACCTGTTCGATGTCGTGCGCCGCGCCGTCGACGGTGAACGTCATGCGCGACAGCCCCGCCGTCTCGCTCGGCCCGACCGTCAGGCTCTCGATGTTGAAGCCACGCTGGCGCCACTTGCTGGCGATCTTGTTGAGCACGCCGGGCCGGTTCTCGACCATGGCGACAATAGTGTGCAATCGGGTGGTCATCGCGCAAACTCCGGTTCCTGGACCTTCGGCTGGTCGATCGTGTCCGACAGGCTCGCCCCCGGCGGCATCATCGGGTAACAGTTCTCGATGTCTTCGACCTGGAAGTCGATGACGACGGCGCCCGGGTGCTGCAGCGCCGCCTCGATCGTCGATGCCACGAGCGCCTTGTCGCTGACGCGCACGCCCGTGATGCCCATCGACTCGGCGAGCTTGACGAAGTCCGGCTGGAACATCCGCACGGACTCCTTGTTGCCGCCGTAGTACAGGTCCTGCCACTGCCGCACCATGCCAAGATAGTTGTTGTTGATGATGGCGAACTTCACCGGCAGCTCGTACTCCGTGCAGAGCGCGAGCTCCTGCAACGTCATCTGGAAGCCGCCGTCGCCGCAGAACGACCAGACCGTGTCGTGCGGGCGCGCCACCTGCACGCCGATCGCCGCCGGCACCTCGAATCCCATGGTGCCGAGCCCGCCCGAGGTGACGAACGAGTAGGGGTGGTCGCCCCAGAAGTACTGCGCTGCCCACATCTGGTGCTGACCGACGCCCGTCGCGTACCACGCGTCCGGACCCGACAGCTCGTAGATCTTCTTGATCACGTACTGCGGGATGAGCTTGTCCGTCTCCGGGATGGTGATCGACGGGTGTTTCGCGCGCACGTCGGCGATCCAGCGGCGCCATGCCGTGTGCTTCGCCGGCTTGAGCTGCGGGATCAGCTGCTGGAGCACGTTCTTCACGTCGCCGACGATCGGCACCGCCGCCTTCACGTTCTTCGAGATTTCCGCCGGGTCGATGTCGATGTGCACGACCTTCGCGTGCGGAGCGAAGTCCTTGAGCGCGCCCGTCACGCGGTCATCGAACCGCATGCCGATGGCGATGAGCAGATCGGCATCCTGGATCGCCATGTTGTTCCAGTACATGCCGTGCATGCCGGGCATGCCCATGTTCAGCTCATGCGAACCCGGGAACCCGCCGATGCCGAGCAGCGTCGTGATCACGGGGATGTCGGTCTTCTCGGCGACCTCGCGCAGCTCCTCGGCCGCGCGCGCGATGACGACGCCGTGGCCGGCGAGGATCAGCGGCTTCTCCGCCTCGGCGATGAGCTGCGCGGCCTTCTTGATCTGCTGCGGGTGTCCTTGCGTCGTCGGCTGGTATCCCGCGAGCTCGATCTTCTCCGGGTACTCGAACTCCGCGACCTGCTGCTGCAGGTCACGCGGGATGTCGATGAGCACCGGCCCGGGCCGGCCCGTCGTGGCGATGTGGAACGCCTCGGCGATCGCAGGGGCGATGTCCTCGACGTTGAGCACGAGCACGTTGTGCTTGGTGATGGGGATCGTGATGCCGGTGATGTCGGACTCCTGGAATCCGTCGCGGCCGAGCAGCCACGACACCACCGCACCGGTGATGCACACCAGCGGCACGGAGTCCATCCACGCGTTGGCGATGCCGGTGACGAGGTTGGTCGCGCCCGGGCCCGACGTGGCCCAGCAGACGCCGGCCTTGCCCGTCACGCGCGCATAGGCGTCGGCGGCGTGCGCGGCCGACTGCTCGTGCCGCACGAGGATGTGGCGGATGTCGGGGTACTTCTTCAGCGCGTCGTACAGCGGCAGGTTCGCCCCGCCGGGGTAGCCGAACACCACTTCGACGCCTTCCCTGCGGAGGCTCTCGAGGATGATCTCGGCGCCATTGATCTTCGTCATGTCCTGATGCTCCTGTCCCGCGCGGTACGCGGGGGTTCAAGCCGGTGTTGGTGTGGGGACGTCCCGCGGCGCGGCCGAAGCCGGCTCGGGACCGTTAAAGCGCGAGCGGTAGCGCCGCCAGCGGGCGCAACCCCGGCGCGCGGGAGGGTGCTACGACGCGGCCGCGGCGGCTCCACGCGTGGACCGCCGTGTCCGGGATCACCTCCAGGGGGAACATCTTGCGCGCCATCTTGCTCCTGGTTCGACCTGCGCCGCGTACAAAAATACCCGTCCACAAAGGGACGGGTCCTGGCCCGCGGTGCCACCCTTCTTGCTGCCGGCGCACCGGCAACCTCTCGGAGCGATGTAACGGTCGCACCCGGCCGGGGCTACTTGCTTCGCCCCGACGGCTCCACGCCGAGTTTCCGTCCGCCGTGCCGCCGGCCTTGCACCATCGCCGGCTCGCTATCGAGGCCGCTGCGGACGTACTACTGCGCTTCTCCGCCTCGTATCGCGCGGGAGTATAGCGAAGCCCTCACGGGGGTGTCAATCCGGGAAGGGGCCTGCGGGGGGCGCCGCCGCCGGCCGCCGATGTCAACGCCCGGCCTTCAGGCTAGTCGGCCGAGGGGAGCACCTTCGGCTGCATCAGCTCCATCTTGTCGCCGTTGTAGCGCAGGTCGCACGCGCCGGGCTTGATGCACAGCACTTCGATCGAGCCATCGGCCGACGCGTAGCGCTTGCCGAGCGCGACTTCGCCGCCGCTGCCGCCGGCCGCGGGCGCGCCGTCTTCCTTGAGGTTCAGCGGCGTGTCGCCGTCCTGCAGTGTGCCGTCGCCACCCTTGGTGACGATCAGCTCCGCGCCGCTCATCGCCATGTACCGCTTTCCGACCTGTGCTGGCATGTTCTGTCCTCCGCCGGTGTTGACATACGGGCGAGACGCGCCCTTGCGAACGCGTCCCGCGCGAATGAGTCTAGATAGCGCCTTTCAGCGCGTCAAGCGCCGCTTAGCCCGCCGGCGTGGCCTCCGCCGCGGGCGTGCCCGCCGGCGCCGGCGTCGCGTCCGTGGCCGGCGTGCCTGCGCCCGCCGCCGGCGATGCCGCGCCACCCGCGGCCGCCTCGACTGCCGTCAGCACGCCCTCCATCGCCGGGTGCACGTCGCACACGTAGTAGTAGTCGCCGGCCTCGAGCGGACCGAAGTTCAGTGTCTGCGTGGAGGGGCCCGTCTCGAGTTCGCTCATCGCGACGCTCTCGCCGCCCGGCTCCGCACCCTGGAAGAAGTGGATGTTGTGCGGGATGCGGTTGTCGCGGTTGTCGAGCGTGATCGTAAGCGGCACCCCGGCGATGGCCGAGAGGCGGCTCTTGTCCCACGCGATGCCCTCGGCGACGATCGTCAGGGTGGCGGAGGGCACTTCCGTCGCCGATGGCGTCGGCTGCACGGGCGCGGCCGTCTGGCCGCACGCCTGCGTCACCGTCGCCGGCGGGTCCGGCGGTACCGGCGGCTTCAGCACGACCTCTTCGACCGTGTGCGCCTGCGGGCTCGTCGTGCCGATGCCGCGCTCGACCGTGGCGGTTCCGGCCTTGAGGTCGACCGCCGTCACGAGCATGATCTCGCCCTCGGCCTCGATGCGGATGCCGGGGCTGAGCAGGTCGAGCTTGTTCACCTTCACCGTCGTCGCGCTCTGCGATACTGCCTCGGTGAAGCGGAGGCCGTCCGACGCGTCGCCGTGCAACTCGAATGCGTGCACGCCCTCGATCGCGAAGTGCTTCGCTTCCTCCCAGGCCGACCCATCGGTGATGAACAGCGCGAGCTGGCGCAGCTGTTCGTCATTCATGATGCCGCCCTGGGACTGCGCCCAGACCGGCATCGCGCGGCCGACGCGGCCGCAGGTCAGCGTGTTGACCACGAGCTTGTAGGCCTGCGTGTAGGCGGCGTTGTCGACCTCGCCCTCGAGCTCCTGCCGGCCCTGGAGGTCCGGGCGGTTGAGCGGAGGCGCCGCGCGCAGCCGGTTCGATGCCGCGCCGCCTTCGCCGCTGTCGCCGTGGCACGTGCGGCAGTTCTGCGAGTACAGCCATGCGCCGCGCTCCAGCGCGTGGTTCAGCTGCTTCACCTCGGCGTCGTCCTGGCGGCCCGGGTCCCACAGCGTGTACGCGCCCGTGGCGAAGACCGAGGCGAACACCATCAGGATCATGATGACGATCTGTTTGTTCGTGTTCATATGCTAGCCCGGCAACACTCCCCGCTCGCCGTTGTTGACGCCGCCGGGCGTGATGTCCCCCGTGTCGACGGTGATGTTCCCGTTGTCGTCGATCGACAGCGCCATCGTGTCCATCGACCGTGGCGCGGGGCCGAACACGCGGACGCCTGCGTCGCTGTACGTCGAGCCGTGGCACGGGCACAGGAACCAGCCGGCGTATTTCTCGCCGTTGCGCGGGTCATCGCGCGAGAAGTCGGCGCGGAACGGCACCGTGCAGCCGAGGTGCGGGCACTTCTGGTAGAGGGCGAGGATCGCGCCTTCCTGTCCGCCGTTGCGGCGGGCCTGTTCGGCGTCGAGCCGCACCAGCCACGTCTTCGCTTCCACGATCTGCAGCTTCTTCCCCGGCTCGAGCGCGCTGATGTTGCCGACGAGGATCTTGCCGCCGAACCCCGTGACGCCGCGCGGCCAGAGCGAGTTCAGGATCGTCGCGCCAATGCCGGCAAGCATCGCGCCCATTCCCGACCAGAAGGCGATGCGCATGACGCCGCGGCGCGACACCTGCGGCAGCGCCGGACCGACAGGCGCCGGCGGCGCAAGGACGACCGCGTGGCCGCCGGCGGCGGAGACGGCCCCGCCTGAGCGCACTACCGGCGTTTTGCTCTCTGTCTGTGCTTCGTCCTGCTCGTCAGCCATGTCCCTCTGCCCCGCGCCCCCTGTCCGCGAAGACCAGCGGCGTCTCCGGTGGCGGCGCATACCGCTGGATCGACGGGTTGTTCTCGAGGTTTGGCACCTTCCAGAACGGCACCAGGTTCTGACCCTTGCCCCGGAAGGCCACACCGACGATCGTCAGCGCGAAGTACACGAGGATGAACCCGGTGAACAGCGCGATCATCGCGTCGCGCACGGTGTGCGCCCAGCCCAGCTTCATCAGGACCCAGATCATCAGCGCCGGCAGCCCGACCATGACGATGATCGGGACGACGTATTCCGCGGTGATCGCCGGGATGTCGAGGTGACCGTCGTACGGGTACAGGCGGCGCAGCCAACCGGGCATCCAGCCCGGGTCGCCCCAGTTCCAGATCCATGTGCCGTTGAGCGGCAGCGGCACTTCCTTGAAGTCCCGCGGCCAGTCGAGGTGCCCGTCGGTGCCCGATCCGGGCTGGAACGGGACCGGCATGCTCCATTGCCAGTTGTCGCGGATGGCGATGCGGTTGTCGAGGAACACGAAGTCCCAGATCACGCGCAGGAAGTTGCCGCCGGGCCAGTCCTCGAAGAACAACGCCCCCTTGTGGCCGGGCCACTCCCAGCGCGTGTCGCTGCCCCAGAGCATCGGCAGCCGCTCGTAGATGCGCGCGTGGCTCGAGTTGTCCCAGAGGATGAGCCAGACCGTCCACACCGACGCCCACACCAGCGAGAAGACCGTGATGCGGATGGCGTTCGGCGTAGCGAACCAGCCGCCCTGCCCGTCGTTGCTGCGGTCGACGTACGGGATGACCATGAGCCCGATCAGCAGCACCGTCGGAACAATGACGCCGGCGAGGCCCGCGTCCATGTGCAGGAGCAGTTCCTGCAGGTTCATGAAGTACCACGGCGCCTTCGACGGGTTCGGCGTGATGTTCGAGTTGGCGATGTTCAGCAGCGGCGCGTTGATGAACGTCGAGAGGATGACGAACGTGAGCGTGAACAGCACTGCCGCGATGAACTCGATGAAGACCAGGTCTGGCCAGACGAGCAGCTCCTGTTCGCGCTCGCGCTTCTGGCGCACGCTCTCCCTGGTGGCGCCTGCACCTTGCGTCGCTACCGCCATGGTGTTCGTGCCTCCAACTTAGAGCGGGCGCGCCAGGCCGCCATCACGCCGGATCCGCCAGAAGTGGACCGACATGAAGATCGCGGCCAGCAGCGGCAGCGCGATGACGTGCAGCGTGTAGAACCGGATGAGCGCGTTCGGGCCGACCTCGAACCCGCCGATGAGCACGAAACGCGACTCGCCGCCAAGCACCGGCGCCGACCCGGCGATGTTCGTGCCGACCGTGATCGCCCACAGCGCCAGCTGGTCCCACGGCAACAGGTAGCCGGCGAAGGAGAGCAGCAGCGTCAGCACCAGCAGGATCACGCCGACGACCCAGTTGAACTCGCGTGGCGGCTTGTACGCGCCCATGTAGAACACGCGCATCATGTGCAGCAGCACGGTCAGCACCATGCCGTGCGCCATCCACCGGTGCAGGTTGCGGATCAGCATGCCGAACTGCACGTTCGTCTCCAGCGCGGCGATGTCCGTGTACGCGCGGTCGACCGACGGCACGTAGTAGAACATCAGCATCACGCCGGTGACCGTGAGGCCGAGGAACATGAAGAAGCTGAGCCCGCCGAGGCAGTACGTGTGCGTGATCTTGACGTGCGTCTTGTGGATGCGCGTCGGGTGCAGGTGCAGGAAGACGCTGGTGGCGATGGCGAGCATCTGGTTGCGCGGCGTGTTCGGGTAGCCCGAACGAAAGATCGACTGCCAGATGTAGTTGTGGAACAGCTTGTCGTAGATGAACTCGCCGAAGCCGGGGCTCCGTGGCTGCTCCGTCCTCGCCATTCCTTACCTCCCTACCGCTGCCACCAGGCGCCGAAGGCGACCATGAGCGCGAACGAGAATGCCATCGTCAGGATGACGAAGACGAGTTCTTCGTAGTCTTTACCAACGTATCCGGCGAAGAGGAGCGTGTCGACTGGCACTGACATGTTGCTCCGACACGTCCTCCGGCGCGGTACGGCGAGCCCCCACAGGGAGCGCCCGGGCCGATTGTGAAATCCGTGTCAGACGGGAATCTAACACCGGCCCTATCCAGTGTCAAGGCAACTTGAACGTGCCACAACGGGCGTCGCGGCAGCGTGTCCGTGCGCCCGGTCGCCGTGTCAATCGCGCGACGTTAGCACACGCCCTTAGCTAAGCAAGCGCTCAATGATGCGGCCCATCTCCTCCGGCGTGCGGCCGGGCATGCTGATGATCGGCAGGTCGACGCCGAGCGCCCGCCGCTCGTCGAGCGCTTCACGGCATTGGTCCGCCGTCCCCACGACTGCCGTTTCATCGAGCATGCGGTCGGAGACGGCCGCGGCGGCGCCGCGGGCGTCGCGGGTCGCCCACGCCTCGCGGATCTTCGCCACCTCGTCTTCGAAGCCGTTCCGCTGCAACATCTCGTAGTAGTACGTGCCCATGCGGCCGACGTAGAACGCGATCGGCGCGCGCGCCTGCGCCCGCGCCGTCTCCGCATCCGGCGATTCCGTGACAATCGTCGTCAGCGCCGGCGCGACCGTAATGTCGGCGCGTGTCTTGCCGGCCTTCTTCGCGCCGCGCATCAGCGTTTCGATGCCCTCGGCGAACTTGTTCTTCGACCAGTACAACGGGATCCACCCATCCGCGATCTCGCCGGTCTGTTCCATGCTCTTTGGCGTGATCGATGCGATGTACGTCGGGATGTGGTCGCGATGCGGCGTGAACTGCATCGTGAACCCGCGTTCCAGCTTGAAGATCTTGCCGTCGTACACCAGCTTCTGCTGCCTCATGATCATGTTGATGATCTCGATGCACTCGCGCAGCCGCGTCGCCGGGCGATCGAATTTCACGCCGTGCCAGTGCTCGATCACGTTCGCGCCCGAGCTGCCGAGCCCGATGATCGCACGCCCGCCGGACAGGTCGTCGAGCGTGCCGAACGTCATCGCCAGCACCGCCGGCGTGCGGCTGTAGACGTTGACGATCGCCGTGCCGAGCTGGATCTTCTTCGTGACGAGCGCCAGGTGCGTCAGCATGCTGAACGCGTCGCGTCCCCACGCCTCGGCGACCCACACCGACTCGACGCCGAGGTCGTCGGCGATCTGCACGCGCTTCACCACGTCCTCGCGCTCCGAGGGGCTCCCGGCGAACCCGATCTGCAGTCCCAGGCGTTTCGTCATGCCACTCCTCCGTTCGTTGCCGCCGCATGATCGGCGCGCGGCGCATTACGGTCAACGAACGCGCGATGTAGCATGCCGCCGTGCGCATCGAGATCCTGCCGGACGACATCGCGCTCGCCGCGCGCGCGGCCGGCGTGATCTGCGGCGCCGGCCCGCGAGCGCACATTGGCCTGCCGACCGGCGGCACGCCGGTCCGCGCATACGCCGAGCTCGCACGCCGCGCCGCCGCCGGGGACTGCGACCTGTCCGGCGTCACGGCATGGGCGGTCGATGAGTTCGCGGGTGTCCCCGCAGGGACACGCGGCACGAACGCCGCGTTCTTCGCCCGTCACATCGCGTTCCCGCTGCGCGCGCTGCACCTGCCCGATGCCGGCGCCGCCGACGCGGCGGCCGAGGCCGCCGCCTTCGCCAGCCGCCTGCGCGACGCCGGCGGGCTCGACCTTTGCGTGCTCGGCATCGGCGTGAACGGCCACATCGCCTTCAATGAACCGGGGGCGCCAGCGGATGCGCAGGCGCGCGCCGTCGACCTGGCGCCGGAGTCGCGCGCGGCGCACGCGGCCGCGTTCGGGTCGCTCGATGCGGTGCCTGAACGAGGCATGACGCTCGGGATCGCCGACATCCTCGCTGCGCGCGCGATCCTCGCGCTTGCCTCGGGCGCGGCGAAGGCGGAGATCGTGCGCCGCGCGATCGAAGGTGCGCCGTCGGCCGCCGTGCCCGCTTCGTGGCTGCAGCGCCACGGCAACGTCACCTGGCTGCTCGACGAGGCCGCTGCCGCGTCGCTCGCGCGCCGCTAACCGCCGGCCGCCGGAGCCTCGCTTCGCGGCGCGCGCGTGAGCCACGCCCGCGCCGACCCGTTTACGGCCATCATCCCGCCAACGATCAACGCGAGCCCCAGCAGCAGCGACAGCCCGATGTCCTCGCCGAGCACGAGCCAGCCGAGCAGCGTCGCCACCACCGGGATCAGGTAGCTGACGATCGCGACGTTCGTCGCCGGCATGCGCTGGATGAGGGAGAAGAAGAGGATGTACGCCGCCGCCGACGAGAACAGCCCGAGGCCGGCGAGCGCCGTCCACGCGCTTGCCGGCGCGCCGCCGTCCGGCACGCCTTCGAACAGCAGCGCGAGCGGCGCCGCCACGACCGCCCCGATGGCAATCTGCCCCCACGCCAGCGCCACCGGCTCGCCGCGCAACCACTCCCGCGAGATGATCGTGCCCAGCGCGTAGCACAGCGACGCCGCCACGACGGCGAGCTCGCCCAGCGCGCTCGAGCTCGTCACATCGTCCAGGCTCGGGCCGATGAGCACGGCCGCGCCGATGAAGCCGACGACGACGCCGGCGCCCTTCTCCGGCGTCGGCGCCTCCGCGCCCATCGCGGCGGCGATGACGAACGTGATCAGCGGCATCGTCGCGATCAGCGTGGCGGCGAGGCTGCTTTCGATGTGCTGCTGCGCCCACGTGATCAACGTGAACGGCGCCACGTTGTTGACGACGGCGATCACCACGAGCAACGCCCAATTCGAGCGGGCCGGCAGCGATCGCCCCGTCATCAGCAGCACCGTGCTCAGCGCCAGGCCCGCGATCGCCAGCCGCCCGGCGACGACGGTGAACGGCTCGAATCCTTCGACCACGTAGTCGTTCATCAGGAATGCCGAGCCCCAGAGCAGGCTCAGCAGAAGCAGCGTCAGCATGTCAAGTGGTTTCATCGCAGGTGCGTGGTCCCGGGATCGCGCGGCCGTATGATGCAGCAGCATGACACACGCCGACACCCATCGCCGGATCGCCGGCCTGTACGCCATCATCGACCCGGCGGCGTGCCGCATGCCCGCCGTCGAGGTCGCGCGCATGGCGATCGATGGCGGCGCGCGCGTTTTGCAGTGGCGCGACAAGACGCGCGACAAGGGCGCACAGCTCGCCGACGCGCGAGCGATCGCCGCGCTCTGCCGCGACGCCGGCGTGCTGCTCATCGTCAACGACCACGCGGACCTCGCGCTCGCGTGCGATGCGGACGGCGTGCATCTCGGGCAGAAGGCCCTCCCGATCGGCGCCGTGCGGCCGATCGCCGGCGCGCGGATCATCGGCGTCTCGACGAACAACGCCGCGGAGGCGCGCGCGGCCGAGGCCGCGGGCGCGGACTACGTCGCCGTCGGCGCGATCTTCCCGACGATCTCGAAGGAGGTTACGCGCGTGGCCGACCTCGACCGCATCCGCGCGGTGAAGCGGGCAGTGCGCGTGCCGGTCGTTGCGATCGGCGGCATCAACGCGTCGAACATCGCATCGGTCGTCGAAGCGGGCGCGGACGCCGCGGCCGTCATCAGCGCCATCTGCGCCGCCGATGACCCGCGGGCCGCCGCGCGCGTGCTCGCGTCGGCGTTCGGCGCCTAGACGGTGTAGACCTTCTCCTCCGGGCCCTTGAGCAGCAGCGCCGACGCACCGTCCGGCCGCCAGAACGGGCCGACGAGGTTGTCGCCGGTCGCGCGTGGCAGCGCCGCCATCGCGAGGCCGTCGTAGCGAAACAGCGCGCCGCCCTCGCCGCACACCAGCGCGTCGCCGCCGCCCGGCCGCCACGCGGCGCCGAGCAGCGCACCCGGTGACTCGACGGCCGCGCTCGTGAATCCGGCTCCGTCGTACTCGATGATCTTGTTCACGACGCGCCCGCCGTCGCCGTACGCCAGCACGAGCGCCAGCGCCCGCGGCGGCGACGCGCCCGCGTTCCACGAGACCGCGACGGCGTCGTCCTCGTCGTCGGTGGCGAGCAGCGCCTGCATGTAGCGTCCGTCGCAGCGGTACAGCGCGTGCGGGCGCGGATAGCCGGCGAAGCGGCTGGCGTAGGCGCCGATCAGCGCGTACGCGCCGTCGGGGCGCCATGCGATCGACCGCAGCGTGTGCGCGCGGTCGCCGGGCAGCGCGTAGAGCGCGCCCGGCGCCGCCTCGAACCGCAACACGACGCCCGCGTTGCCGATGATGAGCGCGGACGCGCCGTCCGGCGCCCAGGCGACGCGCCGCAGGTTCTCGGATGTGGCGGCGGGAAGCTCGCGGAAGCGCGCGCCGTCGTAGTGCATCACCGCGCCGCGGTTGCCGACGAGCAGCGCGCGCGCGCCATCGGGCGACCAGGCGACGCCGCGCAGGTTGTGCTGGCTCCCCGTGTCGACGCGCGCGAACGACGCACCGTCGAAGCGCCACGCCTCGCCACGGTTGCCGACGACGAGCGCGAACGCGCCATCCGGCCGCCACGCCGCCCAGCGCAGCGGCCGCGTAGCCGGCGCCTGCAGCGGCGCCAGCGCGTCATCGCGAAAGACGTATGCGGCGGTCATGCCGCAGTCTACGCCATGCGCTACGCGTAGAACGTCTGCGCGATGCGCGCGGCGTAGCCCAGCAGCGCGCCCGGCTCAAGCCCATACGATGGCGGCACGAGCGTCGCCGAGTCGGCGTGCTCCCAGATCGCCGACACGCGCGCGCGCACCTCGTCGGGCGTGCCGCAGACAACGAACGTCTGCGCCATGTCATCGGTCACCAGGTCGCGCACCGACTTGTAGTCGCCGCTGCGCACGCCTGCCTGGAGCGCCTGCGCCTCCTTGCGGAAGCCGTGCGCCGCAAAGTACTCCTCGTACTGCCCGACGCCGGCGTAAAAGGCGACCGTCGCGCGCGCGTCCTCGATCGCCTGCCGCTTGTCGGGGTTCGGCGCGACGAACAGCCACATGTTGAACTCGATGTCCTCGCGCTTCCGGCCGCCCTTGTCCAGCCCGCGCTTGATGTCGTCCATCACCTTCGTCGTCGCCCAGTCGATCGACCAGATCGGGTGGCCGAGGACGCCGTCGGCGATCTCGCCCGCCAGGCGCAGCACCGGCGTGCGCAGGCCGGCGATCCACACCGGGATCTCCGTGCGCAGCGGCGCGCCGAGCGGGTTGAACTCGCTGAAGTCGAGATGGTGGTACTCGCCGTCGTAGCGCTTCAGCTCGCCCGTGTGCGCCTTCGCGATGATCAGCCGCACGATCTCCACGACCTCGCGCATGTGCGCGAGCGGCTTGCCGTACTCCATGCCGAAAAAGCCCTCGCTCCACGACCGCACACTCGTGCCCAGTCCGAGCGTGAAGCGCCCGTTGCTGATCCGGTCGAGGTCCATCGCCGCCGCCGCCGTCTCGAACGGGCTGCGCACGAACGCCAGCGCGATCCCCGTCGCCAGGCGCATCCGCTCGGTGACGCCGGCCGCCGTGGCCAGCGGGATGAACGGCGGGCCGTACACCTGCGGCGCGAACACGCCCTCCAGCCCCATCGATTCGAGTTGCTTCGCCTGCGCGGTCAGCAGCTGCGCCGGCAGCGGCGAGACCACGCCCCAGTACTTCGGCTTGTTAGGCATGCGTCCATCCTTTCGTCCACGCGAGCGTAGGCCGCGCCGCCGGTACGCGCGAGTGCCGTTGGTTGTGACACCGTCGCTTCGACCTGTGCGCCGCCGCGCATACGCTCGCAGCGACGTTCGGCAGGCGACCAGTGGAGGTGGACATGGTGGAAGAGATGGACAGCGGCGCGCCGGAACGCACGCCGCCGGAAGACGCGGCGCCGTCACGCGTCGGCGAGCTGGAGGCGGAGGTGGCGCGGCTCACGGCGGCGCTCGGCGCAGCCGAACGCGACGCCTCGACCGCGCTCGCCGACGCCGGCGACCTGCGCGGGCTGCTCGACGCATCGGCGCGGCAGGCCGCGGACGCGGCATCGCGCTACCGCGAGGCGCTGCTGCGCGCGGAGCCGTCGCTGCCGGCGGATATGCTCGAAGGCGAAACGATCGACGAACTCGACGCCGCACTCGAACTCGCGCGCAGCATCGCCGGGCGCATCGACGCGGAGGCGCGCCGGATCGCGGCGGGCGCGACGCCGGCGGGCGCGCCGGAGCGCGGCGCGCCCAACCTCGCCGGACTCTCGCCCGAGCAGAAGATCCGCATCGGGCTCGAGCGCCTCGGCTGACCGCACGCCGCACCGACATCCGCACGCACGCGCACGACGCGCGCCGAACGCGCGCTGAAAGGAAGTGACCGCACATGGCGCTGACCCTGGCGGAGGCCGCCAAGCTCTCCAACGACATCGTCCTGCAGGGCGTGATCGAGACGATCATCCAGGACTCACCGATCTTGCAGACGCTGCCGTTTATCGAGATCACGGGCAACGGGCTGACGTACAACCGCGAGAACGCGAACCCCGCCGTCACGTTCTTCGACGTCGGCGACACGTGGACGGAGAGCACGCCGACGTTCACGCAGATCACGGCGAACCTCAAGATCATCGGCGGCGACGCCGACGTCGACAACTACCTGCTGACGACGCGCAGCAACATCCAGGACCTGCGCGCCGCCGTCATCCGCCTGAAGGCGAAGGCGGTGCAGCAGAAGTTCGAGGACACGTTCGTCAACGGCGACACCGGCGTCGACGCCAAGTCGTTCGACGGCGTCGACAAGCTCAGCACGGGCGGCCAGGCGATCTCGATGGGCGTGAACGGCGCGACCCTCACCCTCGCGAAGCTCGACGAATTGATCGACCTGGTGAAGGGCGGCAAACCCGACCTCATCCTCATGTCGAAGCGCAGCCGCCGCACGCTCAACAACCTCGCGCGGTCGTCCGGCGGCTTCCTCGAAACTGACCGCAACGAGTTCGGCGAGATGGTCCAGTACTACGACGGCGTCCCCGTCGGCGTGTCCGACTACATCTCCGACGCGAAGACGGTCGGGTCGAGCAGCGACTGTTCGACGATCTACGTGATGCAGACGGGCGAGGGCGCGGTCTCCGGCCTGACGGCGCCCGGCGGGCTGACCGTCGAGACGATCGGCAGCCTGGAGACGAAGGATGCGACGCGGACGCGCGTCAAGTGGTACGTGAGCATGGCGCTGTTCAACACCCTCAAGCTCGCGAAGCTTACCGGCGTGCGCCCGTAACGCGCGCCCGCCCTCACGGCAGCGATGGCGTCCGCGCTCCCGGCGGGCGCCATCGTTGCGTCAGCGCGGGTCGCCGCCGCGGCCGGCGAACCGCAGGTAGGCGCCGAGCGCGAGCACGGCGAGTCCCAGCAACGCGCCGATGACAAGGAGCACGCGGTTCCAGTCTCGGCCTCCGCCCGCATACGTCAGCTCGACCGTGCCAGGCGACCCGTCGCCGAAGGTCACGCCTTCGGCCTGCAGCGCGGCAGCGATGTCGGCGCCTTCGGGGACGCGCGTCTCGTAGGTGCGCTCGTCGTCGCGCAGCGTGACCCGCAGCGTCTCGCCGTCCACCTCGACGCGTTGCAGCCGGTCATCGGCCGCCGCCTGGACGACGTCCTCGAACGCGATATCGGTGCGCTCGTCGCCCGCGCGAAAGGACAGCAGCGCCGCGCCGGCAAGCGCGATGAGCGCGACGGCCGCGATTGCGGCGATGGCGATCCAGCGTCCCATCGAGCGCGCTACGCCTGCACGAGCTGCCGCAGCACGTACGGCAGGATGCCGCCGTGCGCGTGGTAGTCCACCTCGATCGGCGTGTCGATGCGGCAGATGACATCGAACGTTTTCGCCGTGCCGTCGGGCGCGGTCGCCGTGACGGACAGGCGCTTGCCCGGCGTCAGTCCCTCGGCGATGCCGGTGATGCTGTAGGTCTCCTCGCCCGTGAGCACGAGGGTTTCGCGGTCCTGGCCGGGCTCGAACTGCAGCGGCAACACGCCCATGCCGACGAGGTTGCTGCGGTGGATGCGTTCGTAGCTCTTCGCGATCACCGCGCGCACGCCGAGCAGCATCGTCCCCTTCGCCGCCCAGTCGCGCGATGACCCCGTGCCGTACTCCGCGCCGGCGATGACGATCAGCGGCACGCCTTCCTCGTTGTAGCGCATGGCCGCGTCGTAGATCGACATCTGCTCGCCGTCGGGCTGGTGGCGCGTCCACCCGCCCTCGACGCCCGGCACCATGGTGTTGCGCAGGCGGACATTGGCGAACGTGCCGCGGATCATCACCTCGTGGTTGCCGCGGCGGGCCCCGTACGAATTGAACTCCTCGACGGGCACCTCGTGGCGCAGCAGGTACTGGCCGGCGGGCGTCGCCTTGCCGATCGAGCCGGCCGGCGAGATGTGGTCGGTCGTCACCGAGTCACCGAGCACCGCCAGCGCCCGCGCGCCGGCGATGTCGATCACTGCCAGCGGCGTGAGCCCCATGCCGTCGAAGTACGGCGGACGCTTGATGTACGTGGATCCTGCGTCCCACGCGTACAGGTCACCCTCCGGCACATCGAGCGCGCGCCACTCGTCGTTACCCTCGAACACGTGCGCGTACTTCGCGCGGAACATCTCGCTCTTCACCGTCTTCAGCACCGCGTCGGAAACCTCGGACTGCGTCGGCCAGATGTCGCGCAGGTACACCGCCCTGCCGTCGGCCCCGGTGCCGATCGGGTCGTGATACAGGTCGATGTCCATCGTGCCGGCGATCGCGTAGGCGACGACGAGCGGCGGCGATGCGAGATAGTTCGCGCGGACCTCCGACTGCACGCGGCCCTCGAAGTTGCGATTGCCGGACAGCACCGACACGGCAACGAGATCGCCGTCGCGGATGGCGGCGGAGATGGGCTCCGGCAGCGGTCCCGAGTTGCCAATGCACGTCGTGCACCCGTAGCCCACGAGGTAGAACCCCATGCGCTGCAGGTATGGCGTCAGACCCGCCTCGTCGAGATAGGCGGTGACGACCTGCGAGCCCGGCGCGAGGCTGGTCTTCACCCACGGCTTCACCGTCAGCCCGCGCTCCGCCGCCTTCTTCGCCACGAGCCCCGCCGCGAGCATCACGGCCGGGTTCGATGTGTTCGTGCAACTCGTGATCGCGGCGATGACGACCGAGCCATGCTTCAGGTCGAATGCGTTCCCGTTGTCGCGGACCTCGACGCAACCCCACGGGTCAGCCTCGGGGTTCGGCATCGTGCCCTGCGGCGCCCCGGGGCTGCCGCCTTCCGTGAGCCAGCGCGCGATCTTCTCCTTGTCGGGCTGCGCCGCCGTCCCCTCGAGCATGCTGACGAGGTTCGCGCGCCACGACTTCTTCCCCTCGGCCAGGCGCACGCGGTCCTGCGGCCGCTTCGGCCCGGCGATGCTCGGTTCGACGGCGGCGAGGTCAAGCGCGAGCGTGCCGGAGTACTCGGGGTCGGGCGAGTCGTCGGTGCGGAACAGGCCCTGTTCCTTCATATACGCATCGACGAGGTGCACCTGCGCCTCTGGCCGGCCGGTGAACCGCAGGTAGGCTATCGTCTCGGCGTCGACCGGGAAGTACCCCATCGTCGCGCCGTACTCCGGCGCCATGTTGGCGATCGTCGCGCGGTCAGCAAGGCTCAGGCTGCTGAGGCCGGGGCCATAGAACTCGACGAACTTCCCGACGACGCCCTTCGCGCGCAGCATTTGCGTCACGACGAGCACCAGGTCCGTCGCCGTCGCGCCCTCGGGCAGCGTGCCCGACAGCTTGAACCCGACGACTTCCGGCGTCAGCATCGGCATCGGCTGGCCGAGCATCGCCGCCTCCGCCTCGATCCCGCCGACGCCCCAGCCGACGACGCCGAGCCCGTTGACCATCGTCGTGTGCGAGTCCGTGCCGACGACGGTGTCCGGGTATGCGAGCAGGCCGCCTTCGGTGCGCTTCTCGAACACCACGCGCGCCAGGTACTCGAGATTCACCTGGTGCACGATGCCGGTGTCCGGCGGCACGACGGCGAAGTCGTCGAATGCGCGCTGGCCCCAGCGCAGCAGCTGGTATCGCTCGCGGTTGCGGTCCATCTCGAGCTTCGCATTGAACGCGAACGCATCGCCGGTGCCGAAGCGGTCGACCTGCACCGAGTGGTCGATCACCAGCTCGACCGGCTGCAGCGGGTTGATGCGCGCCGGGTCGCCGCCGAGGCTCTTGATCGCGTCGCGCATCGCCGCAAGGTCGACGACGCAGGGCACGCCGGTGAAGTCCTGCAGCAGGACGCGCGCGGGGCGGAACCACACTTCCTTCTCGGACACGCGCTTCGGGTCCCAGCGTGCGAGCGCCATCACGTCATCCGCGGTCACCACCAGTCCGTCCTCGTGCCGCAGCAGGTTCTCGAGCAGCACGCGTATGGAGAACGGCAGCCGCGCGACGGGCGGCGCGCCCGCCTTCTCCAGCGCATCGATGCGGAAGATGTCGAGCCGGCGGTCGCCGGCCGTCAGCTTCGCGCGGCTACCGAACGAGTCGATGGCAGCGGCCATGAGACAGCTCCTTCGCAGGTGCAGAGGCGGCGGGGCGCAGGCGCGCGGCGCCTATCGATACGTAATTGTACCGGGCAACCGTCTTACGCTCGTGACGTGCGTTACTCGTGCCGCAGCGCTTCGATCGGGTCCAGCCGCGACGCGCGCCACGCCGGGTAGACGCCGGCGACCAGCCCCGTCACCGCCGACACGCCGAGTCCGACGAGGATCCAGAACGGTGTCAGCAGGTACTTGCTCGAGTCGCTCACGCTCAGGGAGAAGCTCGCGACGAGCAGGTTGATGTCCCAGTCAAGCCCGCGTTCGAGCACACGCGTGATACCCCACCCGATGGCGACGCCCAGCAAGCCCCCGAGCAGCGTTACCAGGATCGCCTCGACCAGGAACTGCAGCAGGATGTCGACACGCTTCGCGCCGATCGCTTTACGGATGCCGATCTCGCGCGTGCGCTCGGTCACCGACACGAGCATGATGTTCATGATCCCCAGCCCGCCGACGAACAGCGAGATGAGCGCGATCGACACGACGAGCACCTGCAACGACTGCTCGACATCGGTCGCGGTCGAGAGCAGCTCGCTCTGGGTCTGGATCGTGAAGTCGTCCTCGTTGACGTTGTGCCGCTCGCGGAGCAGGCCGCCGATCTCTTCCTTCGCGCGGTTCGCCTCACCACGGTCGGCGAGCTTGATGTTGATCTGGCTGACGTTGGTGAACCCGCGCGGGTTACGGATGAACGGCACGCGCGCCTGGAACGACGGCAACGGGACGAAGACCAGGTCATCCTGGTCGCCGGTCGTCGAGGCGCCCTTCTTCTCCATGACGCCAACGACCGTGAAGTTGAAGCCGATGGCGAACCGGCCCGGGCCCACGGCGATGCGCACGCTCTCGCCGACCGCGTCCTTCCCGGCGAACAGCTTCTCGGCGACGTTCGCGCCGAGGACGACGGTCAGCGCCTTCTTCGTCACGTCGTCGTCGCTGATGAACCTGCCGCTCGCCACGTAGAAGTCGCGCACCGACTGGTACGACGGCTCCGTGCCAACGAGCGTCGTGCTGACGTTCTGCCCGCGGTAGATCGCCTGCGCCGGGAACGGCGATCCCGGGCCACCGGCGGTCCCCTGCGAGGCGATGCCTTCGATGTATTCGAAGTTCTGCGCGGCGATCGCGTTCGAGTCCTCGAGGAACAGGCTGGGGCCCGACCCTGGAAGCCCCTGCACGCCGCCCGTCGTCACCGCGCCCGGGCGGATGAACATCAGGTTGCTGCCGAGCCCGCGGATGCGGTCGCCGACGCCCTGCTGCGCGCCCTCGCTCGCCGCCGTCAGCACGATCACGGCGCTGATGCCGATGATGATGCCGAGCATCGTCAGGAACGTGCGGAGCAGGTTGCTGCGCAACGCCGCGACCGACGTCGCGAAGATGTCGATCAGCGTCATGCGCGCGCCTCCGGCGCCGCTGCGGGCGCATGCGGCGGCTCGTGGTGCGGCACAAGCGTCTGCGTCACCGGGATGTTCGGCTTGTCGCTGACGATCAGGCCATCGCGCACCGAGACGATGCGCCGCGTGTACGCCGCCACCTCGGGCTCGTGCGTCACGAACGCGATCGTGATCCCGCGCTGCTCGTTGAGCAGCCGGAAGATCTCCATCACGTCGTGGCTCGTGCGCGAGTCGAGGGCGCCGGTCGGCTCATCGGCGAGGATGATCGTCGGGTTTCCGACGAGCGCGCGGGCGATCGCGACGCGCTGCTGCTGGCCGCCCGACAGCTGCGTCGGCTTGTGGTCCGCGCGGTTCTCCAGCCCCACCATCTTCAGCGCGGCCATCGCTACGCGGTTGCGGTTCGCCGCGCCGCGGTAGACGAGCGGCAGCGCCACCTGCGCGAGCGCGTTCATGCGCGGCAGCAGGTTGAACGACTGGAAGACGAACCCGAGCCGCTGGTTGCGGATCTTCGCAAGCTGCGCGTCGCTGAGCCGGCTGACGTTGATGCCATCGAGCTCGTAGACGCCCTCGCTCGGCCGGTCCAGGCAGCCGATGATATTCATCAGCGTCGACTTGCCGGAGCCCGACGGCCCCATGATCGCCAGGAATTCGCCATCGTCGATCTCGAGGTCGATGCCGGCGAGCGCGTGCACATACTGCGTGCCGACGTGGTAGGTCTTCTTGATGCGTCGCAGCCGGATCATCGACGCTACCTGATGTTGTTCGGCAGCGGCGTGCGGAGCGCGTTGTTGGCGCCGCCGCTGGCGTCGAGCGACGTCAGCAACGGCACGACGACGGATTCACCGTCGGCCAGGCCGGTCAAGACCTCGACGTTGTCGTTGTCCGACACGCCCGTCGTGACCACCTGCTCCACCACGGCGCCGTCGCGGCGCACATCCACCACCTGTTCGGTGCCCCGGCGGCGGATCGCACGCGGCGGCACGACGAGCACGTCGGGCTTCGAAGCGGTCGTGATCTGTCCGCGCGCGTTCATTCCCGGCGCCGGGCGCGGGCTGTCGGGTAACACGACGAGCGATCCCTTCACCTCATACGTCACGACGCCCTGCGTCGTCGTCGGACTCAGGCCGATCTGCGTGACCTTGAACGGGTACGGCTTGCCCGGGATGCCGTCGAAGATCACGACGCCGCCCTGGTCGATCTTCAGGTTCGGGTAATCCGTCTCGCCGACCTGCATCTCGAGCAGCAGCGCATCCGGCGTCAGGAGGACCATCGCCGGCTCCGTCGCCGCGGCGCTCGCGAACTCGCCCGGCGTGATGTTCACCGCCGCAACCGTGCCATCGAACGGCGAGATGATCTGCGCGTCCTCGAGGCGGAGCTGCGCGCCCTCGACGGCGATGGCGGCGGTGCGCACTGCCTGTCGCGCCTGCTCGATCGCGTTCGCTTCGGGTCCGCGCCGCGCCTCGTCGAGACGCTCCTGCGCGGCCGCCAGCGCGGCGCGCGCGGCGTCGCCCGCGGCGAGCGCCGTCGAGACCTGCAGGTCCGTTGGGCCGTCCTGCACGTCGGCGAGCTTCGCCTCCGCGGCCGCGAGCCCCGCCTCGGCCGATGAGACGGCCGCCTCAGCGGCATCGACATCGTCTTGCGATGGCCCGTCGTTCACGGCGTCGAGCCTCGCCTCGGCGGAATTGAGCCCGTCCTGGGCCGCCGCCACCGCCGCATCGGCCGAGGACTTGCCGTTCGCCGCGACCTTGTACGTGGTGTTCGCCGAGATCACCGCGCTCGCCAGCGCGGCGTTCGGGCCGCCGAGCGCGGCGTCCATCAGCGAGGCGTCGCCGTTCGAGATCGGCGTCGCCGGGACAATGCAGAACGCCGGCGTGTTGTCCGCCACGCAGTAGCTCGCCTCGGCGTCGGTCAGGCTGCTCGCCGATGACGCGAGCGTGTCGGCCGCGTTCGCCGCGCTGTTCTGCGCCGCGGTCAACGCCGACTGCGCAGACGCAACGCCCGCCTCCGCCGCCGCCACATCGGCTGCGCTCGGCGAGTTGTCGAGCTTGTCGAGTGTCGCCCTGGCGCTCGCGACTTGCGCCTGTGCGCCGATCACGCCCTGCTGCGCCCCCGCCAACTCCGCCGCCGACGGGCCGTCGATCATGTCCGTGTAGTCGTTTTCCGCTTTCGTGAGTGTCGCCTGCGCGGCGGCAACCGCCTGCTCGGCCGCGGCGAACTCGGCCGCCGACGTCCCGTCGAGCAGATCGTCGAGCTTGAGCTGCGCGCTCCGCTGGCCGGCGCGCGCCGAGGCCAGCGCGTTCGCCAGGCTGTCCGACTCGAGGGACGCCAGCACCTGTCCCTGCTTCACCGTGTCGCCGACCTTCACGTCCACGCGCGAGACGCGGCCCGCGGACTGGAACGTCAGGTTGCTGTTCAGCTGCGTATCCGCCGTGCCGGAGATGATCAGCGTGGAGTTGATCGTCGCGCGCTTGACGGGGATGTCCTCCGTCGGTCGGGTGACCACCTCTTCGTCGCGCAGAAAGAAGTAGTAGACGCCGGCCAGGGCGAATGCCGCGACGGCCAGGAAGATGCCGAAGCTGATGGCCCGGCCACGCCAGCCGGCCTCCTGGATTGCCAGTTCCTCATCGAGGTCAAGAGCTGTCGCCACCGCGGCCTCCGCACTGCCAATCGCCGAATAACGCATGCTGAACGCCGTTCAGTGCGCGCAAGAGAACGTATGCCCTGCATCGCCTTACGTCAACGGCGAAGTGGCCCCTCGTCAACGCCGCGTAACGCGTTTGACACAACCCTTCGGTTTGCGCCGGCGCGGCCGAACCTGAGATCGGCCATCCGTCCGTAGTTCCGGGAGCAGCTCTCCATGCGTTTCACGCTCACGCTCGCCGCGCTCGCCCTCGTGATTACGTCACTCGCCGCCGGCAGGATGCCCGCGCCGGCCGCCGCCGACGACCAGACGGGCGCCGTCGTCGTTGCCTTCAGGCCCGGCACCACGCTCGCAGAGGTCGCCGACGCCATTGACGACGCGGACGCGGCGCCCGAGCGGAGCAGCGGCCCGTCGCGGCTCGTGCTCCTCGATCCGGAGCCCGGCCAGTCCGTTGAAGACGCCGTCCGCGCGCTCGACGCCCACGCCGAGGTAGAGTTCGCGGCGCCCGAGCGCACCGTGAGCCTCGCGCGCACACCGGGAGACCAGTACTACACCGCATACCAGTGGCCGGCTCCGCAGATCGGCCTGCCGGCGGCGTGGGATGTCACGACCGGCTCATCGAGCACGATCGTCGCCGTCGTGGATACGGGCGTGCAGCTCTCGCACCCCGACCTCGACGCCAGGATCGCGACAGGCGCGAACGCCGGCTACGACTTCGCGAACAACGACAGTGACCCGTCGGACGACCACGGTCACGGCACGTTCGTCGCCGGCATCATCGCCGCCGAATCGAACACCAGTGGCGCCGGCTCGGGCATCGCCGGTGTGTGCTGGGCATGCCGCATCATGCCCGTGAAGGTGCTCGGCGCCAACGGCTCCGGGTCGACGTTCACCGTGGCAGCGGGCATCGACTGGGCGCGCACGCACGGCGCCAGGGTGGTCAACCTGAGCCTCGGCGCATCGACCAGCGACCCGACGCTCCAGGCTGCCGTCAACAACGCGTGGAACGCGGGCGTCGTCGTCGTCGCCGCGTCGGGCAACAGCGGCGGCGCGGTCGCGTATCCCGCCGCGTACCCGAACGCGATCGCCGTCGGCGCGAACAATTCGTCCGGCGCACGATCGTCGTTCTCGAGCTATGGCCCGCAGCTCGACGTGATGGCGCCGGGCGAAAGCGTGTTCAGCACAACGCTCGGCGGCGGATACGGGTCCGGCAGCGGCACATCCTTCGCCGCGCCGCACGTCGCCGGCGTCGTCGGACTGATGATCAGCGCTGGCGTGACGTCGCCGGCCGACATCGCGGCGCGCCTCGCTGCCACCGCCACCGACATGGGCGCATCGGGCTTCGACAATCTCACCGGCTGGGGCCGCGTCGACGCGGCGCGCGCCGTGGCGCCCGACCAACCCGCGACGTGGGGCGCGCTGAACATCGCCACGAGCGCCGCGCCGGGCGCGGCGATCTCCGGCACGGTGGCCGTCACTAACGGCGGCGCGAGCGCGTGGCCATCGGCCGGCGCCGGCTACATCAGCATCGACCAGCGCTGGCGCGCCGGCGGCTGCGGCGGCGCAGCCACGGACGCCGGCGAGGCGACGCTCCCGTCCAGCGTCGAGCCGGGCGCGACGGCGACGGTCGCGCTTGCGCTGACCGCGCCGGCGACCGCCGGCACCTGGTGCCTCGAACTCGATGTGGTGCGCAACGGGACGCCGCCGTCATCGCTCGGGCCCGTGAAGACGGCCACCGTGCAGGTCGTCGCGGCCGCCTCCTTCGGCGTCACGTGGGACAGCGGCAACGTCATGCCAGGGTCGATCACGGAGCGCGCGACCGTGCCCGTGACCGTGAGCTTCACCAACAACGGCGCCACGACCTGGCGTGCGGCCGGCGCCGGGAAGGGGATGTTCTTCTACCACTGGAAGAAGGGCCGCTGCCCCGGTTCCAGCTACACCGTCCGCGATGGCACGCGCACCGCGCTGCCGGTCGACATCGCACCGGGCGCGACGGTCGATGACCTCGCGGCCAACGTGGCGGCGCCGTCGCGCACGGGCACCTACTGCCTGCAGTACGACCTGCTGCTCGATAGCGGCACATGGCTGTCGAACCTGGGTTCGCCGGTCCAGCAGGCGACGGTGAAGGTCACGAGACGCCCGCGCCGCTAGCGCGACGTTGACCTCCGGTGGCTCCTCCGCGACCCTGTGCGCCGAGGGAGGAGTGCCGCATGGCCGCCCCGTTCGGGCACGCGTTCATCGGCGCGCTGGTCGCGCGGCGCCTCGGCGTGCGCGACCGCCGGCGCCTCGCGGTCGCCGCCATCGCGGCCAGCCTGCCCGACATCGACATCATCATCAGCGTCGCGATGCACGGCGACCCGCTGCGAATGCATCGCAAGGGCACGCACACGTTCGCGTTCGCGCTGACGGCGGGCGCGCTCGCGGGCGCCGCAGGCCTGCTCGGCCGCGGCCGCGACAACGGCCAGCGCGACGTGCTCGCGGACACGCTCGCCGGCGCCGCCGTCATCGGCTCGCACATCCCGCTCGACATCGCGCCGATCCCGCGGATCGCGGTCGGCCCGATGATCGCGGAGATGTACCTCGCGAACTGGCTGCTCGACCTCGCGCTGTGGGGCGGGCTCGCGCGGGCGCTCTGGCCGCGCGAGGGCGCTCAGCCCGCGCCCGCCGCCGCGACGACGTAGCGCGCGCCGGTAAGCCGCACCAGGTCGTCGACCGCAAGCTCGATATCGACGCCGCGCTTGCCGGCGCTGACGTGCACGCGCATGGCGCCGCGCGCCGACTCGTCGATGCAGATATCGAACGCCGGGCGCCGCAACGCCAGCGCCGAGATGCCGCCCGCCTGCATGCCGGTAAGGCGCTCCGCCTCGCGCATCGTCGCCATGCGGAGCTTCTTGTCGCCGAGCGCGCGCGCCAGCGCCTTCAGGTCGAGTTGGTCGAGCGCGCGCAGCATCACCATGATCGGCCGCGCAGGCGCCTGCCCGTCGCGAAGGACGACGAGCGTCTTGTACACGCGCTCGGGCGGCGCGCCGAGCAGCGCGGCCGCCTCCTCCGCCGCATGGAACGCGCCCGCGGCGTCGTAGACCGTCGCCTCGTACGCCACGCCCGCGGCGTCGAGGACGCGCATCGCGTGGGTCTTGTCGACCTTGCTCACGCGAGCAGGATACGCCGCGGGCATGGCGATGCGGCACACGCGCCGCGCTGCTACCATCGGGCGCAATGTCAGGCGACGCCGCCCACGATGACGACGCTCGACGCGCCCGCGTGATGTCCGCGCTGCGCGCGCTCGGCTACGCCGGCGACGCCGTCGTTTCGCCGTCCAGCACGCACACGGCAGAGGACGCCGCGGCCGCCGCCGGCTGCGAGCTCGGACAGATCGTGAAGACGCTCGCCGTCTACGTCGCCGGCGCACCGTTGCTCTGCCTCGTCCCCGGCGACCGGCGGCTCGATGACCGGCTGCTCGCCGCACGGCGGGGCGTCGGCCGGAAGCAGGTGAAGCTCGCGTCGGCCGAGCAGGTGCTCGCACTCACCGGCTACCCGATTGGCGGCGTCTCGCCGTTCGGCGTGCCATCGCCGCTGCCAGCGCTCGTCGATGAGTCGATGCGCCGCTTCGAGACGGTGTGGATCGCGGCCGGCAGCGCCTCGGCAATCCTGCCAATCCGGCTGGACGATCTCGTTCGTTATGTAAGTGCTGAGTTCGCGCCGATCGCGACGTAATCTCCCGTTGACGCCGGGATCGCGCGGGCGATAATAGACGCGTCCTGCAGCCGGGCAGGGCATGCGGGAAGCGAAGTTGGAGGAGGGAAACTCGAATGCACGGACGGAATGGGCGCCGGTGGCTCCCGCTTTCGGTCGCGGCGGCGCTGCTCGCGCTGTTCGCGATGGTGGCGGTGGCCTGCGGTGACGATGACGATGACGGCGGCGGCGACCAGACGCCGGCCGCGACCAAGCCCGCCGGCCAGACGCCGGCCGCGACGCAGCCCAGCGGCGGCGGCGACACCATCACCATCAAGAAGGGCGACAAGATCAAGGTCGGCATCAGCACCACGCTGACGACCGACAACGCGCAGCTTGGCATCCCGATCCGCGATGGCGCGCTGCTCGCGATCAAGCAGAAGGGCACGATCAAGGACTTCGAGATCGAGGGTATCGCGGAAGACGACCTGTGCTCCGGCCCGGGCTCCGTCACCGCCGCCCAGAAGCTCCTGTCCGAGGACGTGGTCGCCGTCCAGGGCGCCATGTGCTCGAGCGGCACCGTCGCCGCGCTCGACACCTACGCGCAGGAGAACGTGCTCGTGATCAGCGGCTCGTCGACCGGCGTGCAGGTGACCGACCCGCCGAAGGCGAACTTCCTGCGCACGGCATGGAACGACGCAACCCAGGGCGCCGAGATGGCCAAGTACGCCTGCACGACGCTCGCCAAGAAGAACGCCGTGCTGGTCAACGACCAGAGCGTCTACGGCAAGGGCCTCATGGACGTCTTCAAGGAGGCGTACACCGGCGCCGGCTGCACCGTCGCCTCGGAAGAGGCGGTGACGGTCGGCGAGAAGGACTTCAGCCCGGTCGTCACGAAGATCAAGGGTGAGAACCCCGACATCGTGGTCTTCGGCGGCTTCATCGCCGAGGGCGCCGTGCTCGTCCGCCAGCTGAGGGACGCGAGCGTGACCGCCGACTTCATGGGCGCCGACGGCATCGCCGACGCCAAGTTCATCGAGCAAGCCGGCGGCGCGGCCGAGGGCGCGTACGTCAGCCGCGGCCCGACGCCTGCCGAGAGCACGGCGTACGACAAGTTCGCCGGCGAGTACGAAGCCGAGTACGGCGAGAAAGCCGGCCAGTTCAGCGAGCACGCCTACGATGCGATGAACGTCATCCTCGCCGCCATCGAGGCGAGCGCCACGGTGGACGCCGACGGCAACCTCGTCATCGACCGGCAGGCGCTGATCGACGCCGCGCACGACGTGAAGCTCCCGGACGGCGCATCCGGCCCGATCGAGTTCAACGCGGACGGCGACCGCGTCATCGCCGCCGGCACGGTGAACCGCATCGACCAGGTCAAGGACGGCGCGCTGGAGCGCATCCAGTAGTCCGCGCCCGGGCAACGTAACGAGGGACGCCGGGAGGCCAGCGCTGGCCTCCCGGCGTCGTGCAACAGGCCGGGAGCACCGAGGGGCCGTTGGAGCAGTGGATCCAGCTGTTCATTGACGGGACGACGATCGGCGGCGTCTACGCCGTCATCGCCCTCGGCTACACGATGGTCTACGGCGTCCTTCGCATGATCAACTTCGCACACGGCGAGCTGTTCATGATGGGCGCTTTCGCCGGCTTCTACACCCTCGACGCGTACCAGCAGCACTCCGGCCTCAACGACAGCCTGCCCGTGTTCACGATCGCCTCGGCGATCGTCGCCGGCATGATCACGGCCGTCGTGCTCGCGGTGGTCATGGAGCGCATCGCCTACCGGCCGCTGCGCCATGCGCCGCGCCTGGCGCCGCTGATCAGCGCGATCGGCGTCTCGATCTTCCTGCGCAACGTCATGCTGCGCGTCACCAACGCCGAGGCGCAGGTCTACCCCCGCGTCTTTCCCCGCGGCGCGATCGAGTGGGGCGACGTCTCGGTCAGCTACATCCGCATCTTCCTGCTCGTGCTGTCCGTGTTCTTTCTCGTCCTGCTCTGGCTATTCATCGAGCGGACGAAGATGGGGATGTCGATCCGCGCCGTCGCGGAGGACCGTGACACCGCCGCGCTGATGGGCGTGAACGTCGACCGCACGATCGTCATGACGTTCGTCGTCGGCGCGGCGCTGGCGGGGGCGGCCGGCGCCGTGTACGGCATGTTCGTCACCACGGCGACCGCCGGCATGGGGTTCATCCCCGGCATCAAGGCGTTCACCGCGGCCGTCCTCGGCGGCATCGGCAGCGTGCCGGGCGCGATGGCCGGCGGCTACTTCCTCGGTATCACCGAATCGCTCAGCACCAAGTTCATCGGCGCCCAGTACAAGGACGTCGTGGCATTCGTGCTGCTCGTGCTCGTGCTGATCTTCCGCCCGTGGGGCATCTTCGGGAAGCGGGAGGACAAGCGCGCATGATGCAGCGGTTCGAGGCCACGCGCGCGCTCACCCGCGCGCTCGACAACGCGAACGCCCGCGCGCGCGCCGCCTTCGACGCGATCCCGTTGATCCGCTGGATCCTGCCGCTTGCGCTCGGCGTCGTCGGCGCGCTTTCGCCGCAGTGGTTCGACACGCGGCCCACCTACGCGCTGATGGTGCTGATCACGTACCTGCTGCTGCGGACCTCGACGAACGTCTTCGGCCTGGCCGTGCTCGCGGCCATGCTCGTCTACCTGCCGATGGAGATGGACCGCTTCGAGCGCGGCATCCTCTTCGACATCGCGCTGTACACCATGCTGGGCATCGGGCTGAACATCGTCGTCGGCTACGCCGGGCTGCTCGACCTGGGATACGTCGCGTTCTTCGCGAGCGGAGCCTACATCTTCGCGCTCGTCGTCGCGCCGGAGGCGGGCGGCGGATGGGACATCGGCGCGAGCTTCTGGCTGATGATCCCGGCGGCGATGGCGCTCGCCGCCGCCCTCGGCGTCGCGCTCGGGCTGCCGGTGCTGCGGCTGCGCGGCGACTACCTGGCGATCGTCACGCTCGGCTTCGGCGAGATCATCCGGCTCATGCTCAACAACCGCGACGACATCACGAACGGGCCGCGCGGCGTCTACCTCATCCCGAAGGCCCACTTCTTCGACAAGGAGCTGACCGGGCCCTACGAGCTGTACTTCCTCGTGCTCGCCGGCGTGTTCATCGCGGCCTTCGCCGCGGAGCGCATCCGCGACTCGCGCGTCGGCCGCGCGTGGGAAGCGATCCGCGAGGACGAGGACGCGGCCTCGGCCATGGGCGTGAACACCACGTTCTACAAGCTGCTCGCCTTCGCCATCGGCGCGGCGATCGGTGGCGGCGGCGGCGTCATCTACGCCGCCAAGCAGACGGCGATCTTCCCCCGCGACTTCGACCTCGACGTCTCCATCAACGTGCTCGCGCTCGTGATCATCGGCGGCATGGGCAACGTGCGCGGCGTCGTGCTCGGCGCCATGCTGCTCATTGGCCTGCCGGAGGTGCTGCGCGACTTCAGCATCGAGTTCGCCTTCATCGACCTGGCGAACATCGGCGCCGACTACCGGCTCGTGATCTTCGGCGCCGCGCTCGTCGCGATCATGGTGCTCCGCCCGGAAGGGCTGCTCCCCTCTCGCCGCCGCGCCGCGGAGTTCGAGCAGGCCGAGATGCTGGAGTCGGAGCTCGCGACCTGATGCCGCCGCTGCTTTCCGTCCGCAACGTCACGCGCAGGTTCGAGGGTCTCACCGCGCTCAACGACGTGAGCATGGAGGTCGAGCCGCGCACGATCGCCGGCGTGATCGGCCCGAACGGCGCGGGGAAGACGACGCTGTTCAACGTCCTCACCGGCTTTTACCGCCCGACATCGGGCGAGGTGTGGTTCGAGGGGCGGCGCATCGACCGGCTGCCGCTGCACGGCATCGCCGCGGCGGGCATCAGCCGCACATTCCAGAACATCCGCCTGTTCGCGAACATGACGGCGATCGAGAACGTGCTCGTCGGGCAGCACATCCACCTCAAGACCAACTTCGCCACGGCGATCGTGCGCCCGCCGTCGGTGACGCGCGAGGAGCGCTCGGCGGTGAAGACGGCGGTCGAGCTGCTGAGGTTCGCCGGCCTGACACGGCGGGAGAACGAGCTCGCGCGCAACCTCGCGTACGGCGAGCAGCGCCGGCTCGAAATCGCGCGCGCGCTCGCCGTCCGTCCGCGCCTGCTGCTGCTCGACGAGCCGACCGCCGGCATGAACCCGGGCGAAGCCGCCGGCATGATCAAGCTCATCCGCGCCCTGCGCGACGACATGCTCATGACCATCGTCCTCATCGAGCACTCGATGCGCGTCGTGATGGGCGTCTGCGAGCGCATCACGGTACTCGACCACGGCGAGAAGATCAGCGAGGGCCGCCCGGAGGAAGTACAGCAGGACCGCCGCGTGATCGAGGCCTACCTCGGCACGGGGCAGATCATCACGGACGGGCGGGCATGACGGCCGAGCGCGCGTATCTCGAGCTGGCTGAGGTCGTCTCGGGTTACGGGCAGATCATGGCGATCAAGGGCGTGTCGTTGCGCGTCGAGCGGGGCGAAATCGTCGCCCTGATCGGCTCGAACGGCGCCGGCAAGTCGACGACGCTGCGCACGATCTCCGGCCTGCTCCGGCCGCGTTCCGGCGAGATCTGGTTCGAGGGCAGGCGCATCGACCGCGCGCCGCCCCACGAGATCGTGGCGCGCGGCGTTTCGCACGCGCCCGAGGGCCGCGCCATCTTCGCCCGCATGACGGTGATGGATAACCTGCGACTCGGCGCGTACCGCCGCAGCGGCGCCGAGGTCGAGCGTGATATCGAGCACGTACTGACGCTGTTCCCCCGCCTGCGCGAGCGGGGGCGGCAGGACGGCGGCACGCTCTCCGGCGGCGAACAGCAGATGCTCGCCATCGCCCGCGCGCTGATGGCGCGCCCGCGCATCCTGCTGCTCGACGAGCCGTCCATGGGCCTCGCGCCGGTGCTCGTCGAGACGATCTTCCGCACCGTGCTCGAGATCAACCGCGAGGGCACGACGATCCTCCTCGTCGAGCAGAACGCGGCGATCGCGCTGCAGGTCGCGCACCGCGGCTATATCCTCGAATCCGGCGCGATCGCGCTCGAGGCGTCGGCCGCGGAACTGCGCGAGAGCGATGCCGTCCGTCGCACCTACCTCGGCATCGACTGACACGACGCGGCCGATGCACCTTGACGCCCGCCTGTCACGGAAACGCGACGTGTTACGGTATTGCAAGGCGACGGCGGGCCAGGGTCACGCTTCGCCCCGCATGCGGCCGCTAGGATCAATAGCGCGACAGCGTCGTCCCACCCACGACCGTGTCGACTTCACGCGTGTATGCCGCTGCACAAGGGAGGCCCCATGGCTGCCGAGCCGCTCGTCCTCGCGATCGATGATGAATCGGGCATCCTGCGGTTGATCAAGCTCGAGCTGTCGACCCAGGGGTTCCGCGTCGTGACGGCCGAGAACGGCGAGGCGGGCCTCCGCATGGCCGAAGAGCACCGCCCGGACATCGTGCTGCTCGATATCGTCATGCCGGACATGACCGGGCTCGAGGTGATGCGCAAACTGCGCGAGCGCACCAACATCCCGGTGATCCTGCTCACCGCAAAGGGCAGCGACTCGGACAAGGTCAAGGGGCTCGAGATGGGGGCAGACGACTATCTCGCGAAGCCGTTCAGCCCGGAAGAGCTGAGCGCGCGCGTACGCGCCGTGCTGCGCCGCACCGTCGGCTCATCGGGGATCGAGAACGTCGTGCGCGCCGGTGAGGTCGAGGTCGACCTCAACCGGCGCCTCGTCAAGCGCAACGGCGAACTGGTGACGCTCACCCGCACGGAGTGGATGCTGCTGCAACACCTGGCGGCGAACGCCGGAAAGATCATGCTCAACGCCGAGCTGCTGTCGAAGGTCTGGGGCCCCGAGTACCGCGACGACCTGCAGTACCTGCGCGTCTGGGTATCGCGCCTGCGCCGCAAGCTCGAGGCCGAGCCCTCGCACCCGAAGCTGATCAAGACGTTCCAGGGCATCGGCT
The DNA here is from genome assembly GCA_021462855.1 of Dehalococcoidia bacterium. Classification (GTDB taxonomy): domain Bacteria; phylum Chloroflexota; class Dehalococcoidia; order DSTF01; family JACRBR01; genus DTUCFX13. The sequence continues at coordinate 64,085 of JAJTXQ010000046.1, forward strand.
ACATGTTCGACCTGGGCGACGGCTCCGGGGCCGCCGGCGCGGCCGACGAAATGGAGCCCGTCGAAGCGGGCGCCGGCGTAGACGTCGAGGTGTAGCTAGCGCCCCTCGCCGATCAGCGCGTCCGCCGCCGCGTGCGGGTCGAGCGACCGCGCGGCGACCTCCTCCACCAGCGCGTCGAGCCTGCCGTCGGCGCCCTGCGCCATCACCAGCCGGTCGATGAGCCGCTGCCGCGCCAGCGCGAGCACCTGGTGCCGCGCCTGCTCGCGACGGTGCGCCTCCCGCACCCCCGACGCCCCGAGGTAGGTGCGGTGCTCCTCCAGCGCGTCGGCCAGGTCGCCGATGCCCTCGCCGAGCGCCGATGCGGTGCGCACGATCGGCGTCAGCCGCCCGCTGCGCGACGCCTCGACGATCGTCCGCAACTGGCGCGCGAGCAGGTCGGCGTTCGGCAGGTCGCATTTGTTCACCACGAGGACGTCGGCGATCTCCATGATCCCCGCCTTCATCGCCTGCACATCGTCACCGGAGCCCGGCGTCAGCACGACCACCGTCGTATCGGCCATCATCGCCACTTCCACCTCGTCCTGTCCCGCGCCGACGGTCTCGATGAGGACGATGTCCTTGCCGAAGGCGTCGAGCGCCGTCACCACGCCCGACGTCGCCGGCGCCAGCCCGCCGAGCGCGCCGCGCGTCGCCATGCTGCGCAGGAACACCTGCGGGTCTGCGGTCAGGTCCTGCATGCGGATGCGGTCACCGAGCAATGCGCCGTGCGAGAACGGACTCGTCGGGTCGATCGCCACGATGCCGAGCGTGCGACCGCGGGCGCGGAACTCCCGTGCCAGCGCGCCCGTCAGCGTGCTTTTACCCGACCCGGCGGACCCCGTGAGGCCGACCGTGTGCGCGTTGCCCGAACGCGGGTAGAGCGCGGCGAGCGCGCGGCGCCCCGCGGGCGTGTCGTTCTCGATCTGCGTCAGGACGCGGCCGAGCGCGCGGCGATTGCCCGCGAGCAACTGCTCGACGAGCGCTTCGATCGGGGCCACGGGGTCAGGCGCTGACCGGGCGCGCGTCGGCCCAGTCGTTGACGAACTTGATGATGTCCGCCGTCGAGGTGCCCGGGCCGAAGATCGCCCGGAACCCCATCCCCTTCAGCGGCTCAATGTCCGCGTCGGGGATGATGCCGCCGGCGAACATCAGCACGTCCGCCGGGTCGATCTCCCGCGACTTCAGCGCGTCGATCACGCGCGGGAACAACTCCATGTGCGCGCCCGACAGGATGCTCAGGCCGATGACGTCGACGTCTTCCTGGAGCGCCGCCTCGGCGATCATGTCCGGCGTCTGGCGGATGCCTGTGTAGATGACCTCCATGCCAGCATCGCGCAGCGCGCGCGCGACGACCTTCGCGCCACGGTCATGGCCATCGAGCCCCGGCTTGGCGATCAGCACCCGCAGTTTCATATCCGTCATCGCGTGGGGATGATAGGAAACGCCCGCGGTTATGGCAACGCGGGCGCCCTAGAGCACCTCTGGCAGACGTTGCACGAGTTCTACCTGCACGCCGTTCGCCGCTTCGCGGGCGATGCGGGCGACGCGTGTGCCGGGAATGACGCCGTACTCCGGATCCGATACGTAGATGCCCTTCCCGCGGAGGTCGCGCACCGCCGCATCGATGTCGTCGACTTCGATCGCGATGCCGTACATGCCCGGCCCGCGCTCGGCGACCCAGCGCGCGACCCTGTGATCGGGCGACAGCGCCTGCGCGATCTGCACGAACGCGTTGCCCGCCGGCACGTCGACCAAGCGCACGGCCACGCCGGGCGGCTCAGCGGCATCGCCGGGCGCCAGGCCGAGCGTCGCGCGCCACGTCTCGGCGGCCGCGGCCGCGTCCTCGGTGACGACGGACACGTGGTCAAGTCCGAGCGCGGCGAACGCGCGGCGCGGCGCGCTGTTGTCGTACGCGCGCCCCTGCGGCGCCCGCGACTCCGCGCGGAACGACTCCGGCGTATGCTCGATGAGCAGCGTCGGCACGCCGTGCGTGTGTTCGCCCTTCACCGTCGCGACGAGCGTGCCCGGCTTGATCCCCGGCCGCGCGTCCGACACATCGACGCCCGCCGCGCGCAGCCGCTCCACCGTCGCGCGCAGGTCGCCGACGCCCCACGCCAGGCCCCACAACCGGTCAGGTTTGCCCAGTCCCTCTTCCGTCTGCTCCGCGCCGCCGCTGATCTCGACCGTGATGTCGCCGAGGCGAAAGAACAGGATGCGCCGGTCGCGCTCGGGAAACGTGCGGTCCAGCGCGAGCCGCGCGCCGATCTGCGTGCCCCACAGCTTGCGCGACGCCTCCATGTCCGGCGACAGCACTACCGCATGGTCCATGCGTGTAACGCAGGCGCCCTCGGCGGCGTTCGGCTCGGCCATGGGCAGCGTGCTGGTGCCCCAGCCGTGCTCGATGAACAACAGGCGGACGCCGCGCGACTCCTTGCCCACGACCGCGGCGTTCCGCCACGTGCGCCGCGCCCCCGTCATCCAGTCGAGGCCTTCGCCGGGGGCAGGGTCCTGCACCGGCAAGCCGGTGTCGCGCAGCTCGCGCACCGCCGCGTCGATGCTCTTCGTCCCGAGCGCGAGGCCGTACAGCCCTTCTCCCTCTTCGAGGAAGTTCTTGAGCGGGCCCGACCAGCGGCCGCGCTTCTTCTCGTCGTCGGCCAGCGCGAGCAGCTCGACGTACGTGTTTTCGATGCGGAACAGGCGGTTCTTGGTGCCGTACTGCGGGTGCGAGCCGCGCCACGATGGCTCCCGGCCCAGCAGCGCCTCGTAGTCCGCCGACGCCGCATCGAGGTCGCGCACGGCGATGATCACGTGGTCGAGCGTGAAGTTAGGCATGCGCCGGCTCCTCGCTCGGCTCGTCGAGCGGCTGGCACAGCTCGACCAGCGCGCCGCCCATCGCCCGCGGGTGCAGAAAGCAGATCCGCCCCGCGAGCCCGATCCGCGTCACCTGGTCGATCAGCTCGACCTGCTTCTGTCGCAGCGCGCCCAGGTCGCGCTCGACGTCATCGACCTCGAAGCAGATGTGGTGCAGCCCCTCGCCCTTGCTCTCGAGGTAGCGGGCGACGCCATTGTCGGTGACGACCGGCTCGAGCAGCTCGATCTCGCTGTCGCCAAGCGTCAGCAGCGCGGCCTTGACGCCCTGCTCCTCGATCGTCTCGAGCTTGTGCACGTGCAGGCCAAGCGTGTCGCGCCAGAAGCGCATCGCCTGCTCCATGTCGCGCACGACGACGCCGACGTGGTGGACCCTCTTGATCATCGCGTCGGGAGTCTACCCGAGCCCGCGGCGAGGCAAAACGGCGCGCTCACGCGAGCCCGAGCGACGCGCGGTACTCGCGCAGCGCCGGAAGGTGCTCCTCGTAATGACCGTAGCCGCTCGCCTCCAGCAGCCGGTTGACCGTCTTGCCCTCGCCATAGCGGTCATCGGCGATCGCCCGCGCGGCGCGGAGGTAGGTGGCGAATGACTGCCGCAGATCGGCCACGACGGTAGCCGGGCCCTGGGGCCGCATCGCCGCGGCAAAGCCGGCGTTCCAGCGGTCGGCATCGCTGTAGTCGACGCCCTCCGGCGTCGGCTTCTCGCCGCGCGCCATGCGTTCCATCGCGCCGGCCATCGTGTGGTGCCACCCGGCAAGGTGCGCGAGGACGTCCTTCACCGACCACTGGTCGTAGAACACGCGCGTCATCTGCGCATCGTCCATGCCGCCGATCGCCTTCAGCACGTCCGCGAATCCGCGCTCCACCTTCGCGATCGCCGTCGCCTTGTCCATCGTGCGTCTCCTTCCGTCGCTCCTGCCCGTCCCCAGTATGCCCGCGGGCGCCACGCTACGGCAGGGGCGATCCTGTGCGATACTGGCGCTGCCGCCGGGATGCTTCCCGCACGAAAGGACAACGCATGACCACGCAGACCAACGTCCGCATCGTTCCGGCGACGCCGGCGCATGCCCCGTTCATCGCCTGGGTGTTGCTTACCTCGGCCCGCTCGCACCTGGAGCGCGGCATGTGGGACCTGCTCACCGGCGCGAGCGAGACGGACACGCTGCGCATCCTCGAAACGCTCGCCAGCAGCGGCGGGACGCACTGGGCGAACTACTCCATCTTCATCGTCGCCGAGATCGAGGGCCGTCCGGCGGCCGCGCTCAGCGGCTACATCGACGGCGAGTGCCCGCCGACGACGATGATGCAGCCGCTCGAAGCCGCGTTCCGCGCCCACGGCCGCACACCCGAAGACCTGCTCGCCGGCTGGGGCCGCGCCGGCTCGATCGCGAACGTCGGGCCCGAGCACACGCCGGACATCTGGGTGGTCGAGCATGTCGCCACGCTGCCGGAGTACCGGCGGCAGGGGCTCACCAACGCCCTGCTGCAGGCGATCATCGAGCGGGGCCGCGAGCGCGGCGCGACGACGTCAGACGTCGGCGTGCTGATCGGCAACGACCGCGCCCAGCGCGCCTACGAGAAGGCGGGGTTCGCGGTCATCGACGAGAAGCTCGACCCGGCGTTCGAGGCGGCGTACGGCGGCTGCCCGGGCATCCGCGCGCTGCGCCGTCCGATCTAGGCGCGGCCTGTCAGGCCGCCAGGTCCTCGCGCCGGTCGCGGGCGATCTCCTCGCGCATCTCCGCGTCGATCGCGTGCAGCACGCCTGAGTCGTACAGCTCGGTGAACGACTCGACGACGCGCGGGTCGAAGTGCGTCCCGCTCAGCCGGCGGATCTCCTCGATGGCGTCGCGCGCGGTCCACGCGTCCTTGTACGGCCGCTTGCTGATCAGCGCGTCGTACACATCGGCGACGGCGGTGATGCGCGCCGACAGCGGGATGCGCTCGGCGGCGAGGCCATCCGGGTAGCCGCTGCCATCCCACCGCTCATGGTGCGAGCGCGCGACCTCGCACGCCTCGGTGAACTCGTCGTTCTCGGCGAGCAGGTCGTGGCCCCAGATCGTGTGTTTCTCGATCTCCTGGCGTTCCGCGGCGGTCAGCGGGCCCGGCTTCTTCAGGATCGCATCGGCCACCTGCGCCTTGCCTACGTCGTGGATCATCGCGGCGTAGGCGATCTCGTTCGCCGTCTTCTCGTCGTAGCCCATGTTCAACGCGAGCGCGCGCGAGAAGTACGTAATGCGCCGCAGGTGCTGTCCCGCATCGCTGTCGCGCGCCTCCACGATCGTCGCGAGCATCGACAGCGTTTGCCGCGACTGGCGCTCGAGCCGGCGGCTCCGCTGCCGCAGTTCGGCGGACAGCGAGATCGCGACGAATGTCGTGAGTACGAAGAACGTGAAGCGCACCGGCAGCGCCGACCTCGAGTAGCTGTCGACGTCGTAAAAGCCGATCGTCGTGCCGACCAGCATGCCCGTCCAGAGCGCCGCGAACAGCGTGGAACCGATCGGACCGTAGTACAGCCCGTTCGTGACGATGAGCATCAGGAACACGAGCCAGAGGTCCGACTCATACCCGGCGTGCCCCATGGCTCGGAAGACGTACAGCGCACCCGAAAGCACCGCCAAGTTGTCGAGGAGGATGCTCGACGCGCGCAGCAGGTACATCCGCTTTGCGAAGACCAGGTACGCAATGTAGAAGTTGTAGATGAGCGCGGCGCCACAGGCGGCGACCACGCCTTCGCGCCCCGGCAGATCGCGCGGGATTATCGCCGCCATCGCGATGAGGAAGGCGATCGCCGGGCGCACGAAGAGGAAGCTGCGCTCGTAGGAGAAGTCGCCCGCTGCGAGGAACGACTCGACCCGTTCGCGCAACGCGCGCCAGCGTGTCCGCTCCACGCCCGCGACGATCGCATCGCGCAGGGCAGCGTCAAACGTCTCCGTCGCACGGACGCTCATACGCCGGAATGATCGGCCGAATCTGGTGGCCGCTTGATGCTTCGATCATACCGGCGCGTCGGGGATTTCCCGCACGCTTGACCCCCTTTTCGCGCGGCCGCTAGCATGGGCGCACGCCCCTCCGGGCGATTAGCTCAGCTGGTTAGAGCGTCTCGCTTACACCGAGAAGGTCGCAGGTTCGAGTCCTGCATCGCCCACCACCATCGCCGCCCGTGCCAGCGCGCCGGCCGCGCTTTACAGAGAAGTTACCCGCGCCACGAGGGCACACACCTACGCGTTCCTCCGCGACAGGCCGAGATTAATCGTACCGGTGCTCGCACGTCGGACGCCGGTCCGCCCGCCGGTCGGGGGCCGGGCGTTCCCGTTGTGCAACCACGTTAGCCGGGCGCCCTCGACCGGCACACCCTGGAAGGGGGAGAGAGATGCTCAACGAACTGACCCTGCGGGTCCTCGCGGCGTTCCACGGCTTCGAGGCGAAGATGAAGGACGAGGACGGCCAGACCCTCGCCGAGTACGGCCTCATCATGGCCGTCATCGCCGTCTCGGTCGTCGTCCTAGCGGTCGTCGCCTTCCGCGGCGCGATCGTCACGGCGTTCACCAGCGCCACCGACTGCCTCGACGGCAGCTGCTAGGCAGCACACGAGCGAAGGCGAAGGGGAGCGGGGCGCCTGTCCCGCTCCCCTTCCGTGCGCACCGGCGCCACTACGCGCCCTATCCCGGCAACTTGTTAACAAACCCCTAAGAATCCCCCGAAAAACCCCTAAAGCCCCTTCGATCGATGCCGACACTGAAGGTGCCAGCGAGCGCAAGCGCGCTGGACCACCCGCAGGTTCGAGGGTCGGGTGGACAGCGTCCTCCCCCGTCGGGAGGCGCAGCATATCTGTCCGGCCGCCCTCGACCGGGGACCACTTGTACAAGGGGGAACGGAATGATCAACGAACTGGCCCTGCGCGTGCTCGCGGCCTTCCACGGCCTCGAGGCAAAGGCGAAGGACGAAGACGGCCAGACCCTGGCCGAGTACGGCCTCATCATGGCCGTCATCGCGGTCTCGGTCGTCGTCCTCGCGGTCGTCGCCTTCCGCGGCGCGATCGTCACGGCGTTCACGAGCGCCACGAACTGTCTCGACGGCAGCTGCTAGGTCTCGCAAGTCGAGTACACGAAGGGGGAGCGGCGCATGCGCCGCTCCCCCTTCGCATGCCCTCCACCGTCGTTCCTTGACGCAACCGGGCCGCGGTCGTTGACCTGACTTGTTAACAAACCCCTAAGCGTTTGCATGAAACCCCGTAAAGGACGCCGGGATCCCGCCGAAACTGATCGTGTCAGGAGCCGTTATTGCCTGTGCATCCGCGATTGGGGGCGCGGGTGCAAGATTGGGGATATCACTCACTGCCCCGACGGCAGGTCCGGTCTCCTCAACCACCAGACAGACGAAGGGTGACCGCTCAAGTGTGGCGTCCCCTCGGTCAATCCGCAGCCGGATTCTAAGGAGGGCTGACCAATGGTTCAGGATGTGGCGCTGCGGATGCTCATCGCCCTGCAGAGCGTTCGCCTCTCGCGCGGCGAACGCGGGCAGACGCTCGCGGAGTACAGTCTGATCATCAGCGCCATCGCCGTCGCGACGGTGGTGATCACGGTGCTCACGTTCCGTACGGTGCTCGCCGGCGTGTACACGTCGGTCACGGACTGCCTCACACAAGTCAGTTGCTGACAGGGTAAGGGTCATCCGCCATGCAACGAGAGGGCGCCGGGCAGGCGTCCTCTTCCGTTTGTGCCCGGCTGTCACGGAGCGCGCGAGAGGTACGCGGCGCATCTATACTTCCTTGATCGCGGCGCCTGCCGCCGTCTATCATTTGCCGTACTATGTGAGAGCACGCACAATCCGGCGCCGCCGGGTGCTCCCCGCTCTCGAAAAGGAGCCAACCGTGTCCGTCAACCTGCGCATCCCCGGCCCGACCCCCTGCCCCGACGACGTCCTCCAGGCCATGTCGCGGCAGATGATCAACCACCGCGGACCCGAGTTCGCGGCGATCATGGAGCGGATCACGTCGAGCCTCAAGCGCGCCTTCAAGACCGACAACGACGTCCTCACGCTGACCTCCGCCGGCACCGGCGCGATCGAGGCGTCGGTCGTCAACACGTTGTCGCCCGGCGACCGCGTGCTCGTCGTCTCCATCGGCGTGTTCGGCGACCGCTACGCCGACATCGCGCAGACGTACGGCGCCAACGTCACGAAGGTCGCGTTCCCGCAGGGCGCAGCCGCCGACCCCGCCGTCGTCGCCGATGCGCTGAAGAAGGACGCGTCGTACAAGGCCGTCACCCTCACGCACAACGAGACATCGACGGGCGTCACCAACGACCTCGGCGCCCTGGCGAAGGCGATCCGCGGGGTGCGCCCGGACATCCTGATCCTGGTCGACGCGATCAGCAGCCTCGGTTCCGTGCCGCTGCCCGTCGACGAGTGGGACCTCGACGTCGTGTTCACCGGCTCGCAGAAGGGCTGGATGGTGCCGCCGGGCATGGCGATGGTCTCCGTCAGCGAGCGCGCCTGGAAGGCCGCCGACGAGGCGCGCATCCCGCGCTACTACTTCGACTACAAGAAGGCGAAGAGCTACCTCGAAAAGGGCCAGACGCCGTGGACGCCCGCCGTCTCGGTGTACTTCGCGATGGATGTCGCACTGCAGAAGCTGGAACAGGAAGGCCTGGAGAACATCCACGCCCGCCATGCGCGGCTCGGACAGTTCACGCGCGACGGCGTCAAGGCGCTCGGGCTGAAGCTGCTCGCCGACGAGCGCGTCGCCTCGAACACGGTCACGGCGGTGCTCGTGCCCGACGGCGTCGACGGCCCCGCGCTGAACAAGATGATGCGCACGGAGTACAACACCGTGCTCGCCGGCGGCCAGGGCGAGCTCACCGGCAAGATCTTCCGCATCGGCCACCTCGGCCTCGTGTCGCAGGAGGACCTGCAGGCGTGCCTCGACGCGCTGAAGCAGGCGCTCCCCCGCGTCGGGTTTTCGCTGGTCGGCGCGGCGCGCTGACCGGCACAAGCGCAGACGCATCCGGGACGCCCGCCTCCACAGCGGGCGTCCCGCTTTTCGCGGCCGGCCTGCCGCGTTCTTCCGCGCCGCCAAGCCAGCCGATACGCTTCGGCGCATGAAGAAGATCCTCGTCGCCGACCCCGTCGCGCAGGACGGCATCGACATCCTCCAGCGGGAGGCGGAGGTCGACGTCCGCACCGGCCTGCCGGCGGCCGACCTCATCGCCGCCATCGGCGACTACCACGCGCTCGTCGTCCGCAGCGAGACGCGCGTCACGGCCGACGTGTTCGCGGCCGCGCGCCAGCTGCAGGCCGTCGGCCGCGCCGGCGTCGGCGTCGACAACATCGACCTCAACGCCGCCACCGAGCGCGGCGTGATCGTCGTCAACGCGCCGCAGGGCAACACGATTTCCGCCGCCGAGCACACCGTCGGGCTGATGCTCGCGCTCGCCCGCAACATCCCGGCGGCCGACGCCTCGCTGCGCTCGGGCGAGTGGCGCCGCGCGAAGTTCGTCGGCGTGGAAGTGCGCGGCAAGACGCTGGCCGTCATCGGCCTGGGCCAGGTCGGGAGCGAGGTCGCGCGGCGCGCCCGCGGGCTCGACATGGAGGTCGTGGCGTACGACCCGTTCGTATCGCCAGAGCGCGCGCACATCCTCGGCGTGGACCTCGCCGACTCGCTCGAGGACGCGATCGGCCGCGCGGACTTCCTGACGCTCCACACGGTACTGACGGCGCAGACGCGCCACCTCGTCGGCGAGAAGCAGCTCGCGCTTGCGCGGCCCTCGCTGCGCATCGTCAACACGGCGCGCGGCGACCTCATCGACACGGGGGCTCTCGTCGCCGCGATCGACGCTGGCCGCGTCGCCGGCGCCGCGCTCGACGTCTTTCCCTCGGAGCCGCCGGATATGGCGGACGCGGGGCTGCACCACGAGCGGATCATCGTCACGCCGCACCTCGGCGCATCGACCGCCGAGGCGCAGGAGCGGGTGTCCGTCGACGTGGCGAAGCAGATCCTCGCCATCCTGCGCGGCGAGCCGGCGCAATACGCCGTCAACGCGCCGATGATCGCCGCCGAGACGATGACGGTGATCGCGCCGTACATCGCCGTCGCCGAAAAAGCAGCGATGCTCGCGACACAGCTCAGCGCCGGGCAACTCGAAAACATCGAGATCGAGTACCTCGGCGACATCGCGATGCACGACACGACCGCGCTCAAGGCGGCGGCCGTGAAGGGGCTCCTCGGCCCCGTGAGCGAGGAGAACGTGACCATCGTCAACGCCAACCTCATCGCGGAGAGCCGCGGCATGCGGATCGTCGAGCGGAAGGGGCCGTCCGAAGAGATCTACGCCAATCTCATCCGCGTGCACATCCACACGTCGGCCGGCGACACCGATGTGACGGCGACGATGGCGCACGACGGCGCGCACATCGTCGCCATCAACGACTTCTGGGTCGACATCCCGCCCGGCGAGGGGTGGCTGCTGCTCTGTGAGAACCAGGATCGCCCCGGGATGATCGGCGCCGTCGGCACGCTGCTCGGCCGCTACGACGTGAACATCAGCTTCATGCGCGTGGGGCGTACCGGCGTGCGCGGACGCGCGCTCATGGCCGTCGGCGTCGACGACCCGGTCGCGGAGGACCTGGTCGACCAGCTCAAGTCGATCCCGAACATCATCTCCGCGCGCGTCGTCAAGTTCTCGTAGACTGCCGCCATGGAGCGCACCGCGCTCGTCATCGCCGAGATGCAACCGGCGCACTTCGACGCCATCCTCCGCCTGGAGCGCGAGGCCGGCGGCCGCTCGGTCGTCGCGCTCACGCACGGTCACGCGCTGCGCGAGGCGCACGAGCGCGGCCATCTTCTGCTGGTTGCGCTGCGTGGCGAGGAGCCCGTCGGATGGGCGTGGTGTTCGGTCGACGCCGGGCGCGACGGCGAGACGGCCGGGCGCATCTACCGGGTCGCCGTGGCGGCCGGCGGGAGGCGCCTCGGCGTCGGGCGCGCGCTCGCCGGCCACGCACGCGCCACGCTCGCCGGGCGCGGCGTGACGCGCCTGCGCACGACGGTCCCCGGCGATGACCCGGCGGCCCGCGCGTTCTTCGAGGCGCAGGGATTCGCCGTCGACGCGCTGGTGATGGAGCGCCCGCTGTGATGCGCCGCGCGCCGCTCGCTCCCATCCTGCTCCTCGCGTCACTCGCGCTCACCGCGGCGTGCGGCGGCGGCGGCGGCACATCGCCAACCGCGACCGCGGCCGTCCCCGGCGCGACCGCGACGCTCGCAGCTCCGTCAACGCCGGCGGAGACACCGCCCGCGGCCGCAACGGCGACCGCGCTACCCGCCGCTACGCCGGCCGCCTCGCCGGCCGCCACGCCGCCCGGCGCGCCGACACCGGCAGCGCCGCCGGGTGCGCGCTCGGTCACCATCACCGCCGTCGGCGATGTCTGCCTCGCGCGGCAGGTCGTCGACCGCATGGAGGCGGACGGCGCGGACTATCCGTTCGCGCTCGTCGCGCCGCTGCTCGAAGGCGACATCCTCGCCGGCAACTTCGAGGGCGCGCTGACGGAACGCGGCGAGCCGTGGCCAAAGTCGTTCAACTTCCGCACGCCGCCGCGCTTCGCCGGTGGCCTCGCGCGCGCCGGATTTGACGTGCTGTCGCTCGCCAACAATCACGCGATGGACTACGGCGCGAACGGCTTGCTCGACACCGTCGCCGCACTCGACGCGGCGGGCATCGCCTGGGTGGGCGCGGGCGACGGCATCCCGCGTGCCTACGCGCCGGTGATCATCGAGCGCAACGGCCTGCGGGTCGCGTTCCTCGCGTGGGTCGCCACGCCCGACGAGGGCAGCGGCTTCTCGATCAGCGAGTGGTTCGCGCAGGAAGGCACGCCGGGCGTCGCCTATCCGTCGGACCAGGCGATCGCGGACACCGTGCGGGCGGCGCGGGCGCAGGCCGACTTCGTGGTCGTGATGCCGCACGCCGGCACGGAGTATCGCGCCGCGCCCGATGCGACGCAGCGGCGCATTGCCGGGGCGGCGCTCGCCGCCGGCGCCGATGCGGTGATCGGCGCGCACGCGCACGTGCCGCAACCAGTCGAGCAGCGCGGAGGCCAGCTCATCGCGTGGGGGCTGGGCAACTTCGTGTTCGACCTCGACCAGTGGGACCTCGCGGGCATCCCGGAGCCACGCGTCTCGCTTGCGCTGAGCATCACGCTCACCGAGGGCGCGGGCGTGACGGCGTGGAGCGCCCGCGCCGTCGCGCTCGACAACGACGAGGATCGCCCGCGCCCCGCCACAGCCGCCGAAGCCGCCGCGCTCGAGCGCATCATCTCACCATAGGAGGGCAGCAGCATGGACCTGCGTCTCAGCGGACGCGTCGCGATCGTGGGTGGCGCCAGCAAGGGCATCGGACTGGCGACGGCGCGCATGCTCGCGGCGGAGGGCGCGCGCGTCGTCATCGCCGCCCGCACCGCCGCCACGCTCGAAGCGGCGATCGCGTCCATCCGCGCCGATGTCCCCGGGGCCGACGTGGTCGCCGTGCCGTGCGACATGGCCTCGGCCGCCGACATCGAGCGGCTCGTGCAGACGACGGCCGAACGTTTCGGCGCGATCGACATCGTCGTCAACAACGCCGGCGGTCCGCCGCCCGGCACGTTCGAGCAGCACGCCGATGACGCGTGGCTCGGCGCCTTCGACCAGAACCTGATGAGCGTCGTGCGGCTGACGCGGGCGGCGCTGCCGTGGCTCCAGCGCTCGGACCAGGCGCGCGTGATCAACATCACGTCGACCGCTGTGAGAGAGCCGATCGAGGGCTTGATCCTGTCAAACGCCGTGCGCCTCGGCACGACCGGGCTCGCCAAGACGCTGTCGAAGGAGCTCGGTCCGCGCGGCATCACCGTGAACAACGTCGGACCGGGCCTCACGCTCACCGGCCGCATCCGCCCCGTGCTCGAGGCGCAGGCCCGCGCCTCCGGCCGCACGTTCGACGACGTCGCCGCGGAGCGCGCGGAGCGCATCCCGACCGGCCGCATGGGCGAGCCCGAGGACGTGGCCGCGATGATCGTATTCCTCGCGTCGGCGCAGGCGCGGCAGGTCAGCGGCCAGACGATCCTCGTCGACGGCGGCGCGACAAGCGCTTCGCTGTAAACGCGAATCCCGCCGGGCGGCGGGACGATGATGGTAGCGCGGGCGCATGCGCGGGAGATGATCGCGGCGGTCAGGCGTACCCGTCTGCCGCCGCCTCCCACCCGGGCACGAACTTGCGCCACGCCTCCTGGCTGTTGAGATAGGGGTATACGACGTAGTAGCTGTTCACGCGCGGCTGGTACGGTTCTTGCAGGAGCGCCATCTTCGCCTCCTGCGGCGTGCGGCCCGCCTTGCGGTGGTTGCACGTCTTGCACGCCGTCACCAGGTTCTCCCACGTGTGCCGCCCGCCGCGGTGCCGCGGCAGCACGTGATCAAGCGTCAGTTCGCGCTGCCCGCGCCGCCCGCAGTACTGGCACATGTAGCGGTCGCGGTTGAACACCTCGCGCCGCGACAGCCGCATCTGCGGACGCGGACGCCTGATGAGGTAGATGAGGCGGATCACCGAAGGCAGCGGAAAGGCGGCGTGCGCCGAGCGCATGTGCCCGCGGCCGTGCTCCAGCACCTCGGCCTTGCCGCGGTCAACGAGGTTGAACGCCCGGCGGGCGGTGCAGACGTTCAACGGCTCGTAGTTCTGATTGAGGACCAGGACGCTGATGCTCATTCGTCGCCGTCTTCCGTGCGGCAAGTCTAGCAAGCCACGAAAAACCCCTGCAACGAACCGGCAGGCCGTGCGCCAGCGCGCGAACGCCCCTACAATCCGCGCAACACGCCGGCGAACGCACGATGGGAGGAGTCACATGGCGACGCGAGACGAGATCATCAGCGGGGTCGAGATGCTGATCCGCGAGGGCAAGCGCATCGGCGGCCAGCTGACCGACGAGCAGTGGGCGAAGACCGTCGACCTTGACGGCTGGCAGGGGCGCGAGGTGCTGGCGCACGTCGCATCGGTCGGCACGATCGTGCCGCAGATGGCGGGGAGCTTCACCAGCGCCGCACCCGGGACCGATGCCGGCGCCTCGATCAACATCGACGCGCTGAACGCCGCGATGGTCGGCGCGCGCAAGGAGAAGACGATCCCCGAGCTGGTCGAGGAAATGACGGCGGCGTACACCGGCGTCATCGACTTCGTCAAGGGCGCGCCGGACGACCTGTTGACCCGCCGCGTCACCTTCGGCGGCTACAAGGACATCGAGATGAGCGACATCGTCGTGCGGATGGTGATCCTGCACGGCATGGCGCACCTCTACAGCGCCTACGCCGCGGTCATGAACAACCCGTAGCCGGACGCCACCGCCGCGGCGCGGACGCATCGCGCCGCGCGCGCGAGCGACGGCGCCGACGCTACTCCACCGACGCGATCTGGTTCAGGCGGATGATCTCCGGCCGGCCCGCGAGCACGCCGGCGAGCTTGCCGCCGAACGCCTTCATGTGCTCCGTCTTCGTGTGGTCCGAAGCCGCCGCGTCATCGGCGTACTGCTCGATGAAGTAGAACTCCGTGGGTGCGCTCTGCGACTGCGCGAGCGTGTACATCAGCGTGCGGCCCTGTTCGTTCGCCTTCACGGCCGCCACCATTTCCGATGCGGCAGCCTTGAACTCCTCGAGCTTGTCCTCGTTCACCGTGAGCTTCGCGATTACCGTCGGCATATCACTCCCTTCAGCGTCGTTGTCTGGTCGGGGGCATTCTTGATCATCACGCAGCGTCGATCACGCGCACCGCGCGGGACTCGGCGGCCAGCGCGCGGCGGGGCCCCGGCGCCATCGCCGGTCGCACGCCAGCCTGCCGCCGCACCGCGCCCTGAACTCGCTCGCCGCGGCCATCGCATTCGCACAGACGTTCTGATACAATCGGCGCATGGCCTCGTCGGAACGACCGAAGCCGCCGTCCTGGCTGAGCACGAAGGGCGCACGGAACGCCCGCAGCGGAGCGCGCGCGCGACACGACGAAGCTGCCGCACCCGCGGCGACGGAGCGCCGCGCGAAGGCCACCCCGGCCCCGAGGCCGCGCTCCGTGCGCGCCGCGCGCGTCGGCCTCGCCGACAACGCGCGCATCGTCCTCGAACGCCGTTACCTGGCGAAGGACGAGGGCGGCAACGTCATCGAGACGCCGGAGCAGCTCGTCCGCCGCGTCGCGCGCACGATCGCGCAGGCCGAGGCGGCGTACGCGCCGCGCGGCCGCGCGGCGCGTACGGTCGCCGACGCCGAGGCCGCGTTCTACGACCTCATCGCATCCTTGCGCTTCCTGCCGAACTCGCCGACGCTCGGCAACGCTGGCCGTCCGCTGCAGCAACTGTCGGCGTGCTTCGTGCTGCCCGTTGGGGACTCCATGTCGGAGATCTTCGAGGCACTGAAGGACACGGCGCTGATCCACCAGAGCGGCGGCGGCACCGGCTTCGCGTTCAGCCGCCTCCGCCCCGCCGGTGACCGCGTGTCGTCAACCGGCGGCATCGCGAGTGGCCCCGTCTCGTTCATGCGCGTGTTCGACGCCGCGACGGAGTCGATCAAGCAGGGCGGCACGCGCCGCGGCGCGAACATGGCGATCCTCAACGTCGAGCACCCGGACATCGAGGCGTTCATCAACGTCAAGGCGGACATGACGGCGCTGCAGAACTTCAACATCAGCGTCGCCGTCACCGAGCGATTCATGCAGGCGGTCGAGCGCGGCGAGGACTACGCGCTCGTCAACCCGCGCACGGGCAAGCCAGCCGGCAAGCGCAACGCCCGCGCCGTCTTCCGCCAGATCGTCGAGAACGCCTGGCGCAACGGCGACCCGGGTCTCGTGTTCATCGACCGGATCAACCGCGACAACCCGACGCCGCAGCTCGGCCGCATCGAAGCGACGAACCCTTGCGGCGAGCAGCCGCTGTTGCCGTACGAATCCTGCAACCTCGGTTCGATCAACCTGGCGAAGTTCGTGCGACACGCGGCGCCCGCGCCGGCGAAATCGCGGCGCAACGGCGCGAACACCGCCCCGGGCGCCGCCGGCGGCATCGACTGGGACGCGCTCGCCGCCGCGATCCCGGTCTGCGCGCGGTTCCTCGACGACGTGATCGATGCGAACCGATATCCGATCGACGCCATCGACGAGATGACGAAGCAGACGCGGAAGATCGGCCTCGGCGTCATGGGCTGGGCCGACGTGCTGTTCCGCCTGCGCATCCCGTACGACTCCGACGAGGCCGTCGCGCTCGCCGGAGAGCTGATGTCGTTCATCCAGCAGCGCGCCGACGACGCGTCGGAAACGCTCGCCGCCGAGCGCGGCGTGTTCCCGGCGTGGGAAGGCTCGATCTTCGACCCGGCAATGGGCGATGCACGCGCGGGGCGGCGCTTCCGCAACGCCACGCGCACGACCGTCGCGCCGACGGGCACGCTGAGCATCATCGCCGACTGCTCGGGCGGCATCGAACCGGCGTTCGCGCTGGCGTTCATGCGCCAGCACTACCTCGACCGCGGCGACCCGGCGAAGGCCACGCTCCTGCCCGAGGTCAACCGCGCATTCCGCGAGGCCGCCGAGGCCGAGGGCTTCGCGAGCGACGACCTGATGCGCCATCTCGCCCAGGGCGGCGCGCTGCGCGACCGCGACGAAGTGCCGGAATGGGCGAAGCGCGTCTTCGTCACATCGCACGACATCGCGCCGGAGTGGCACGTGCGGATGCAGGCGGCCTTCCAGCGCCACACCGACAACGCCGTCAGCAAGACGATCAACTTCCGCGCCGAGGCGAGCGTCGACGATGTCGAGCGCGCGTACATGCTCGCCTATCGCGAGGGGTGCAAGGGCATCACCGTCTACCGCGACGGCTCGCGAGAACACCAGGTGCTGTCGCACGCGACGGCGCGCGGCCCGGAGCAGGCCGAGGCCATCGCGGCCGAGGTCGCGCTCGCCGGAGCGGGGCTGCTGCCGCACCCGTCGCCCGAGGCGTCGACGGCGCCGCGGCCGGCCGGCCGCCCGTACCGCCGTCACCTGCCGGACGAGCGGCGCTCGGTCACGCACAAGTTCCGCGTGGGAGAGCAGGAGGGCTACGTCACGGTCGGCCTGTACGACGACGGCACGCCCGGCGAGATCTTCGTCAGCATCTCGAAGGAGGGTTCGACGATCCGCGGCCTGATGGATTCCGTGGCGGTCCTGTCATCGGTCGCGCTGCAGTACGGCGTGCCGCTCGAAAACCTGGTCGCGAAGTTCCGCGGCGTGCACTTCGAGCCCGCCGGCCCCACGGGAAACCCCGCCGTGCCATTCGCGTCGTCGCTGGTCGACTACATCTTCCGCTGGCTCGAGGTGCGGTTCCTCGGCGCCGCGCCGGCGCAGCCGGCGCTGCCGGCGCCCGCCGCACCCGACAGAAAGAAGCCGCGTCGCAAGGGCGCCGTGGACGCTGCGGCCGAGGCCGATCCCGTGCCCGCGCCGGAACCCGGCGAGCGCATCCGCCGCGCCCCGTCGCACGAGGCGACGAGCACCGGCATCGGCTGCCCGGAGTGCGGACAGGTCCTGTACTTCTCGGAAGGTTGCCTCACCTGCCGCAGCTGCGGCTATACCCGCTGCGCGTGACCGAGGTGACGGGGCGTGCCGGTGTCAGCGGCCGCAGCCGCAACCGCCACCGCCGCAGGCACAGCCCCCGCCGCCCATGTCCATCGGCAGCGAGGCGCCGTCGCTCCCCTTCGCGACCGCCGCGAACATCGACAGCGTGCGCTGGCCGCCCGCATGCCCCTTCGGGCATGTGCCGGGCGCGTCGCTCTCGCTCATCGGGCGCAGGAGCTCGTACTTCGAGGAACAGCGCGGGCAGTAGTACTCGTACAGTGGCATGGCGTAAGGGTAGCGCGCGCTGCGGCCCGCGCGCTACGCGTGCACCCACACCGGCATGCCGATCTCGGCGAACGCAAAAACGGCGTCCGCATCGCCGGTGCGGATGCAGCCGTTCGACACGCGCCCGGTGGAGGCGTCGACGACGGCACCGGTCGCGTCCTTCAGGAACGAGTGGAAGCCGTTGTCCCTGGCCGGGTCGAACCCGACCCAGTGGCTGATGTACGTGTCGTAGGGCGCATCGTAGACGAGCGCCTCGTTCTTGCTGTTCACGTGGAACAACCCGGTCTGCGTCGACAGGTACGCGCCGGTGTCGACCTGCACACCGACACCGACCGGCGCGATCTCTCGCACGACGCTCTCGCCGTCCATCAGCCGCACGATGTACGACGTCACGTCGACCTCGATCCATCGCCCGGTCGACGGCGCAGATGGGGCGGCGGTGGCAGCCGGAGGGGGCGTCGATGTCGGCCCGGCGGCCGGCGTCTCGGCTGGCGCCGGGGCGGTCGGTGATTCCTCCGCGGGCGTGGGCGATGCGGCGGGAGCAGCCGGCTTGCCGCCGGTCGGGATCGCCGACGGCGCCGCGACGGTGGGCGACAGCGCCTCGATCGTCACCTTCGCCGGCGGCGGCGGCGCGACGTCATCGCCGCACGCGGCGAGCGCAAACACAAGCGCGAGCACGGCAGACATCGCGAGTGCGCGAAGGCTCGCGCTCATGCGCCGCCCTCATGGCTGCCCGTGGTGCGGATCTCCGGCGACTCGAACACGATCTGCGCCTCCGGCGCGCCAGCCGCAAGACGGCCGCGCGCCAGCCGGCTCGCGACGACGCCGCTTCCCGGCGCGAACAGCCACGCCGCGCCGAACAGCGCCGTCGCGACGAGCACAATCGTCCCGCCGGCGGCGACATCCTGGTGGTACGAGATGAACAGCCCGGCGACGCCGCTCACCACGCCGATCGCCGCGCTCAGCGCGATCATCACCGGCATGCGGTCCGTGAGCAACCGCGCCGCGGCCGCCGGCGTCACCAGCATGGCGACGACGAGGATGTTGCCCACCGCGCGAAGCGACACGACGATCGTCAGTGAGATCATCACCAGCAGCAGCATATCGAGCCAGAACACCGGGAGGCCCATCGCCTGGGCGGCGATGCGGTCGAACGACGTAATGAGCAGCTCCTTGTACAGCGCGACGATCAGCAGGATGACGACGGCGCCAGCCGCGGCCGACAGCCAGATGTCATGCATCGTCACGCCGAGCACGTTGCCGAACAGGAACGACGCAAGGTCGCGCGTGAAGTTGTCGGACGAGCTGATCAACACGACGCCGAGCGCGAACGTGCCCGCGAACAGCACGCCGATCGCCGAGTCCTCCTTCACACGCCGGTTCGTCGCCACGACCGCGATCGCCGCCGATGTCGCGACGCCAAAGATCAGCGCCCCCGCGAAGATGCTCTGGTCGAGCAAGAACGCGATGACAATGCCCGGAAAGATCGCGTGCGACAGCGCGTCGCCGATGAACGACAGCCCGCGCAGCACGATGAACGCGCCGATCGCGCCCGTCACCGCGCCCATCAGGATCACCTCCGCCAGCGCGCGGCGCATGAACTCGTACTGCAGCGGGTCGGCGAAGTAGCCCCAAACGTCCATCAGTCGTGCTCCGCGCCCAGGTTCTCGTGCGCGTGGTGGTGGTGCGCGTGGTCGCCGTGGTGGTGCGTGTGCACCGGCTCGTCGACGCCGGAGCGGCCGAGCATGATCACCGGCCCGCCATACGTGTCGGCCAGGTTCTCGGGCGTGTACGTCTCCTCGACCGGGCCGTACGACACCATGCGTTCGTTCACGCAGCAGAGGCAGTCGCACGCGCACGACGCGCTGACGAGGTCGTGCGTGGCCAGCAACACGATCTTCCCCGCCTGCCGCTGCTCTTCGATGATCGCCAGGATCACCTCCTGCGTGCCGGCGTCGATGCCGTTCAGCGGCTCGTCGAGCAGCAGCACATCGGCTTCCTGCGCCAGCGCCCGCGCGATGAATGCGCGCTGCTGCTGGCCCCCCGAG
The DNA here is from genome assembly GCA_021462855.1 of Dehalococcoidia bacterium. Classification (GTDB taxonomy): domain Bacteria; phylum Chloroflexota; class Dehalococcoidia; order DSTF01; family JACRBR01; genus DTUCFX13. The sequence continues at coordinate 83,892 of JAJTXQ010000046.1, forward strand.
AGCTGCCCGATCTGCGTGTCGCGCTCGGGCGCCAGCCCCACGCGCTCGATCATCCGCTCGACGACCTCCCGGTCGCGCTTGCCCGGCCGCCGAAGCCAGCCGGTGCGCGGGTAGCGGCCCATCAACACGACATCGAACACCGTCACGGGGAAGTCCCAGTCGATCACCTCGCGCTGCGGCACGTAGGCGATGCGCGAGCGCATGCGCGAGGCCGGCCGGCCGAACAGCATGACCTTCCCGGCGATCACCGGCGCGATGCCGAGGATCGCCTTCAGCAGCGTGCTCTTGCCGCCGCCGTTCGGCCCGATGACGCCGATCACCTGTCCGCGGCGCACGTCGGCATCGACATCCTTCAGCACGACCTTGTCGCCGTACGCCACCGTGATCCCGCGGATCACGAGGCAGTCCTCGTGACCGGCCGCCGGCGCCGCCACTGCTGCTTCCTGCGCCATCAGCCGCCCCCCGCCAGCGCTCCGGCGATCTTGCGTGCGTTCGCCAGCCACATGCCCTGGATCGTCTCGGCGCCGCTGCCGGGCTTGCCCAGCGAGTCGCCGTACAGGTCGTCGACGATCGTGACGCCGGCGTCGCGCGCGAGCGGGCGCGCGAGATCTGCGTCGACGGTCGACTCGGCGAAGATCGCGCGCACGCCCTGCTCGCGGATCACGTCGAGCAGCGCCGCCGTGTCCTTCGCCGACGGTTCGGCCTGCGTCGATGCGCCCGGGATCACCGCGCCGGCGACCTCGAGCCCGAACGCACGGGCGAAGTAGCCGAAGGCATCATGATTCGTGACCATCTTGCGCTGATCCGCCGGGATCTCGTCGATGATCCGCTGCGTGTCAGCGCGGGCGGCATCGAGCGTCGCTTCGTACGCGCGCGCGGCATCGTCGTATGCGGCGGCGTCTTGCGGGTCGGCGGCCGCGAGCGCAGCAGCGATGTTTCGCACCATCGCCTTCGCGCGGTCGGGGTCCTGCCATACGTGCGGGTCCATGTCGCCGCTGCCGCCGGCGAGCGCCGGCGGCAGGAGGTCGATGCCGTCGGTGACGGTGACGACGCGCGCCGACGCGCCGGCCTCGAGCGTGCCGTCGAGCCAGTCGTCGAGCCCGATGCCGTGGCGCAGGATGAGACGCGCGTCCTCGATCGCCGCCAGGTCCTTCGCGGTCGGCTCGAACTCGTGCGCATCGGCGCCGGCCGGCACCAGCCCGCGCAGCGCGACGCGGTCGCCGCCGAGCTCTTTCGTCATCGCTGTGATCTGCACGGTCGTCGCCACCACGTTCAGCCGCCCGTCGTCCTTCGCTGCATCGCCGCCGCACGCGCCCGCGACCAGCGCGCCGGCCACGATGGTCGCCGCGGCGAGCACGCGTACCCTACCCACCGGGCGCCTCGCGCGATGCCGGCACCGTCGCCGCACGGCAGTCGCTGCAGCGGCCGTACCCCTCGAGCCAGTGGCCCTCGATCTCGTAGTCCGTGGCGCGCGACAGGTCGCGCACGAGCGCGGACACATCGCACGTCGTGAAGTCCTCGACCCGCCCGCACTCGCGGCAGACGACGTGGTGGTGGTGGCCGCGCGTGCTCACGCGATAGTGCAGCGCGCCATCCTCGAACAGGACGCGGCAGACGACGTTGAGGTCGGTGAGCAGTTTCATGGTGCGAAAGACCGTCGCCCGTCCGACCGCGCGCGTCTCGCGCAACACGTCATCGACGGTGAAGTGCGACGGGCGCGCCAGCACCGCTTCGATCACGCGCCGGCGGCTCGCCGTGACGCGATGGCCGCGCAGCTCCAGCCGCTCCACCGTCAGGTCGACATCTGACATTCGCTCTCCGTTGATACCGCGTCTCAAACCTAACTGAGACTCGGTATCAACGCAAACGGCGCGATGCGACCGGGCAGACGGCCTGGAGGCGGCTCAGCGCGGGTTGAGGAAGCTGGCGAGCACCATGCTGCCCTGCCGGCCCTTGCCGGCGCTCGGGTCCGTGGGCTCGACGGTCACGGCGAATCCACGGAACGCGCCGATGCCCTCGCGGCCCCATGGCCCCTTCATCAGCAGCGTGCCGCGGCCGTTGGGGTCGGTCTTGAGCGTGCCCGCGCTCAGCCAGGCGCCTTCATACACGAGCCAGAGCTCGTACCACTGGTTGGCGCGAAGCGGCGGCAGCTGCTCGGCGACGAACGCGCCGATCGCTTCGACGCGGCTCCAGACACACCTCCCCGCGGCCAGCGGCGCGATGCCGGTCCCGGTGAGCTCCGTCCACTGCGCATCGGCGCCGAGCGCGACCTCGAGCGCCGCATCGCGCAGCGCGCTGTCCGCCGCCTCGGCCACCGGCTCGGCGACGGTCTGTGTCCGCAGCGCGACGAGTTCGGCGGACTGCGCCGTCGCCGCCTGCGCCATGGCGTTGCGGTCGTGCTCCAAATCGTCGACGCGCGCCTGTCCCCACGCGCCCCAGGCCAGCGCGCCGGCGAACGCCGCTGTCGCGCCGAGGGCCACCGCCTGCCACCGCCGCCGTGGACGCCGGATATCCGACAGCACCGACGCCGACGCCAGCACGCGCGGCTTGAGCGTCGCGCTGCTCGAGACGATCGGCGCGGCGAGCCCGACGAGGGCGGCGTCGGCCACCGCGGCTTCGGCCAGCGCGCGACACGCGGCGCAGCTGCCGATGTGCGATTCGAACGGGCGCCGTTCGTGGTCATCGAGCGCCCCCAGCGACCACGCCTCGACGTGCTCGCGCGCGCCCTCGCAATCCATCCGCATCTACGCGCTCACGTCCCGCTTGCGCAGGTCTTCGAGCGCCGCGCGCATCTTCTGCATACCAAGCCTGATCCTCGTTTTGATCGTCCCCAGCGGCTGCCCCGTCTTGTTCGCGATCTCCAGCTGCGTGAGCCCGCCGAAGTAGGCGAGCTGGATCGCCAGCTTCTGCTCCGGCGGGAGCGCCTCCATCGCGCGGCGCACCGCACCGCGTTCATCCGACAGCACGGCGGCCAGCGCCGGGTCGTCGCGCTCGTCGCCCGCCGGCAGCAGGTCCTCGTCGTCGTCCGCCGACGGCAGCGTCTCGTGCCGCAGCCGCCGGGACTGGCTCCGCCGGTGGTCAATCGACCGGTTGCGCGCGACGCTCAGCAGCCACGTCACGAACTTGCCGCGCTGCGCGTCGAACTGGTCGGGCCGGCGCCAGACGCGCATGAACACGTCCTGCGTCACATCCTCGGCGACGTACGTGTCGCCGACGACGCGGAGCGACACGGAGTACACCAGGTCGCCGTAGCGGTCGTAGAGCGCCTCGAACGCCGCCAGGTCCCGGCCGCCGAGGCGGACCATCAGTTCATCGTCGCGGAGCGCCGTGTAATCCAACGCGTCCTTCCCGCACGGGCGGGAGGGCTCGCGCCTCCACACCGGATACGCCCGCGCGCACAGGGGGGATTGCCTGGAAGGATCGTATCAGGTGGCGAAGCCGGAAAATGTTAGGAAAGACTCAAATCTGCGGCCTCAGCCGCCCGGCGCCGGCCCCGGGCCGAAGGCATCCTGCACGTCGATCTCGTCGGCGACGAGCGCGCCGCTCGATGCGTCGACCGAGCCGCGGGCGATAATCCGGTTCGATGGCCGGATCTCGCTGAACGCCACCCGGGCGCCGGTGGCGCCGCGGATGCGCGTCTGCGGCGTCACCTCGACGATCTGCACATCGGCGCCGGCGGTGCGGGTGATCTCGATCGTCCGGGCGGCGGCGTTCACCGCGCCGACGATGCCGGTGACCTCGTCCGCAGCGCCGGACGTGGCTCGCGGCGTCGCGTTCGCGGGCGTGGCCGCTGGCGCCGAAGTGCGGGTCGCGACGGGACGGGTGGCCACCGGCGTTGGGTCGCCGTCGCCGCCGTCGTCACCGCACGCAACGCCGGCGGCGAGCGCCGCCCCCGCGATCAGCGCGGCGACCGCTCGGCGGTTCAATCGCCCGGACGGATGAGCAGCACTGGCGCGCCGCCCTGCAGCATGCGGTCCGCGACGCTGCCGAGCGCCATGCGCGCGAGCCCGGTCCGCGCATGCGTCGTCATGACGACGAAGTCCACGCCCTCGCGGTCGATGAACTCGATCAGCCCTTCGGCGATCGCGCCGCGCACGACGAACGCCTGCGTCTGGGCGCCCTTGAGCGCGTCCTGCTGCTTGCGCAGGTACGCCTTGGCGCCGGCCTCGAGTTCCTCGTCGACCTGCGGCACATACGCGTCGGGCAGGCTGTACGGGTACGCCTGCACCGCCCAGCGCACCGCGCGCACCAGGCTCAGCCGCGCGCCCGTCTTCTCCGCGAGCATCGTCGCCGCGGGCAGCGCCGCCTCGGCCAGCGGCGACCCATCGAGCGGCGCCATGATGTGCTTGATCGCGACGTCTGCTCCGGCGCGCTCGAGCGCGTGCGGGCCGACGGCCACCACCGGCAGCGGCGCGTGCGCGAGCAGGTGGCTCGCCGTGCTGCCGTACAGCCAGCGGCCGATCCCCGAGCGACCATGCGTCGCGATCACGAGCAGCCGCGCCCGCAGTTCCGTCGCCGCGCGGATGATCTCGTCGCCGGCCTCGCCCGAACGCACGACGGTCTCGACCTGCACCGCGCCGCCGACCCGGGCGCGCACGCCATCGAGGTAGCCGGTGAAGTGTTCGCGCGCCTTCTGCTCGATCTCGACGGCCATCGAAGGGAAGCTCGCTCCGAGCTCGCTCTCCGTCCCCTCCCACGTCGTGAACAGCACGATGCGCTCGCCGAGCGCCTTCGCGATGGCGACGGCGTAGGCGACGGCGCCTTCGGCCAGCTCCGACCCGTCGAGCGGCACGAGGATGGGTCCGTGGTCGCGCATGTCTCCCTCCTTAACCAAATTGTATCGGCGCTCGCGCCGTGGCGGTCGCCGCGAGTATCAGCCCGCCACTGGCCCGAGGCGCTCCTCGCGCGACTTGAGCGCGACGCCATCGCCGGCGGGCGGTTCCCCGGCGGACGCCAGGCCTTCGGCGCCGAGCACCTCGAACCCCAGGTCACGGATCATCGCGATGTCGTCTTCCGGCCGTTGCCCCTTCGCCGTCAGGTAGTCGCCGATGAAGATCGAGTTGGCGACGAGCAACCCGAGCGGCTGCAGCGACCGCAGGTGATGTTCCCGGCCGCCGGCGATGCGCAGCTCAGCCTTCGGGCTCGTCATGCGCATCAGGCAGAGGATCTTCAGGCAGCGCGCGGGCGTCAGGTCCCAGCGCCCGCCCAGCGGCGTGCCCTGGATCGGGATGAGGAAGTTGACCGGGAGCGAGTCGACGCCGGTGGCGCGCAACGCCAGCGCCACGTCGGCGATGTCATCGTCGGTCTCACCCATGCCGAAGAGCGCGCCGGTGCACGGCGACAGGCCGGCGTCCTTGGCGATCTCGACCGTGCGCACGCGGTCCTGGTACTCGTGCGTGCTGCAGATCTCGCCGTAGTGGCGTTCGCTGGTGTTGAGGTTGTGGTTGTACGCATCGACGCCCGCGGCGCGCAGGTCGGACGCCTGCTGCTCGTTCAGCAGCCCCAGGCACGCGCAGATCTCCGTCTCGGGCAGCTCGGCGCGCACTTCGCGCACCGCATCGCCGATGTGCCGCACGTCGGCGTCGCTCGGGCCGCGGCCCGAGGCCACCATGCACACGCGCCGCGCCCCGAACTTGTGGCCGCGCCGGGCGGCGTCGATGATGTCGCTCCCGCCGAGCAGGCTGTACTTGTCGATCGGAGCCTTCGACAGCCGGGACTGCGAGCAGTAGTGGCAGTCCTCCGGGCAGATGCCACTCTTGATGTTGACCAGGAAGTTCACCTTCACGCTCTTGCCGAAGTGCGCGTGCCGGAGCATGTGGGCGGCGGCCACGAGTGCCGGCATCTCGTCGTCGGGCGCGCGCAGGATCGCCAGCGACTCGTCGCGCGTCAGGGCGTGGCCGTCGAGCACGCGGCGGGCGAGCGCCATCCAGTCCATGCCTGCCTCCGTGTCATGGGAATCGTGAAGTCCAGTGGCAGTGTTCTCGAAGCGCGGTGCGGGGTCAAGAACGCGCCGGGCGCGAGAAAGCCGGCGTCAGCGCTGGTGGCGGGGACGACGCCGGCTCTCTGCGTTCGTGGGGATCGTTGGCGGCTCTCCCCGACTACACAATCGGCGCCGCGCGCGCGATCCGAAGCGCCGCCCGCCCGTTCCCAGCGATCTCGCGCCCGATACCGCGCCGTCGGCGTGCGCTGCGGCTCCTGCTACAATGCCGCGCGTTGATAAGGGAGAATCCAGGGTCCGTGATCCCCGCATGAGTTTCCTGCCCGGCCCCGAGACGCGGGCAGCCGTCCTCAGGCATCCGTTCGTACTGGCCGGCCTGGCGGTCGTCGCGCTGCTTGCGCTGACGGCGGGCGTGCTCGTGATCATCGACAGCGGGCGCGGCGACGATGCCGGCACGCCGGCGGTCGAGGTGCAGCCCAAGAACACCGCCACGCCGAGCCGCAGTTCCCGGACGGCGACGGCGATCGGCGTCACCGCCACCACGAACACCACTGCCGGGGTGCGCGCCGCGCCGGGCCGTGGCGCCATCCTCGGCACGCTGCCCCGCAACAGCGAGCTGCAGGTCGACGGCCGTTCCGAGGACACCGGGTGGCTGCGCGTCATCTTCCCGGCCAACTCCGACCGCCACGGCTGGATCGATGCCGAGCTCGTCGACATCGCCGGCGACCCGGAGACGCTCGTCGTCGCCACCGCCGAGCCGCCCGTCATCGTCGACATCCCGACGTCGCCGCCGGTGACCGAGACGCCGACGCCCGAAGAGGGCTCGGCGACACCAACCGGCACGCTCACGCCGGAGGGCGCGCTGCCGGACCTCGTGGTCGGCACCACGCCGACGATCAGCGACGGCAAGCTGTTCGTGACGATCGAGAACATCGGCAGCGGCGCTATGGAAGGCGACCTCGTGGTGGCGGGGTTCAATCCCGACCAGACGGCGCTCCTGGGCGGCGCTACCGTCCCGGCGTTCACCCTGCCCGCCGGCCGCAGCATCGATGTCGGCACGGGATACGAAGTCGTCGGTACGGAATCGCTGCTCCTGATCGTCGACCCGAACGGCGACATCGAGGAGAGCGACAATACCAACAACCAGATCACCATCGCCCTGAGCGTCGAGGAGGAGCCGACGCCGCCGCTGCCGTTCGAGACGCCGCTCGGCGAGTAACCTACGCCCACCCGGCTTTGGAGATCGGTTCGGCCCGCCGATACAATGGGCCGACTCCACGGGCAGGCCGTTCAGGTACGCTTCCGCATATGGATGGCTCGGCGCTGAGGGCGACGCTGCAAGAGAGCCGCGACGGGCTCCTCGCATCGCTGCGCGGGCTCGGCGAAGAGCAGTTCCGGCACACGCCGCACGGCGGCGCCTGGAACGTCGCGACGCATCTCGCGCACCTGCTGCGCACCGAGCGCGAGCACGTCGAGCACGCGCGGCGCGACAGCGACGTGACGGCGCCGGACACCACCGCCGCAAACGACGGCGACGACGCGCTCGCGCAGCGGCTCGCCGTCCCGCAGATCATCCACGGCCTGCAGGCGTCGCGCCGCCAGCTCGAGGCGCTGATCGACGGCGCCCATACCCCCGCGGCCGCCGCCGCCGGCGCGCATGTCGCCGCGCACGAGCGCGAGCACGCCGCCGCCGTCGCCGCGCTCGCCCGCAGCGCGCCGCAATCGCCGCCCGTCATCCCGCTCGCCCCGCGCGCCTGAGGACACGATGAGCCAGGTCGACGAGATCAAGCAGCGCATCGACATCGTGGACCTCGTGTCGCAGCACGTGGCGCTGAAGCGCGCCGGGCGCGGGTTCACCGGGCTGTGCCCGTTCCATAGCGAGCGCACGCCGTCGTTCCATGTCGACCCGGCGCGGCAGTCGTGGCACTGCTTCGGCGCGTGCGGGACCGGCGGCGACATCTTCAGCTTCATCATGAGGAAGGACGGCGTCGAGTTCCGCGATGCGCTCGCGCTGCTCGCCGAGCGCGCGGGACTCACGCTCGAACGCCACCGCAACGCGCAGGAGGACGCGCGCCGCGGCCGTCTGTTCGAGATGAACGAGGCGGCCGCCGCGTTCTTTCACGCGCAGCTGCAGGCGCAGGCGCCCGGCGCCGGCGCCGCTCGCACGTACATCGACGAGCGCGCGATCGCACCGGCGTCGGTCGAACGGTTCCAGATCGGATACGCGCCGAACACGTGGGATGCGCTGCTCGCGCACCTCGGCGAGCGCGGGTTCACGCCCGCGGAGATCGTCGGCGCGGGGCTCGCGGTCGAGGGCGAGCGGGGCGCGTACGACCGCTTCCGCCACCGGCTGATGTTCCCGATCCGCGACGAGCGCGGCCGCGTTGCCGGGTTTGGCGGGCGCATGCTCCCGGGCGAGGCGATCGGCTCGGGAGGCGCCGGAGCGCCGCAGCCGAAGTACGTGAACACGTCGCAATCGCCGATCTTCGACAAGGGCGCGATCCTGTACGCGCTCGACCTTGCGAAGGACGCGATCCGCGCCGAAGGCCGCGCCGTGATCGTCGAGGGGTACATGGACGTGATCGCCGCGCACGAGCACGGCTTTACCAACGTCGTCGCTTCGATGGGCACGGCGCTGACCGAGCGGCAGGTCGCGCTGCTCAAGCGCCATGCGCCCGTATTCGTGCTCGCGCTCGACGAGGACGCCGCCGGCATCGAAGCGACGCTGCGCAGCGGGTACGAGATCGTCAACAACAACCTGGCGCGCCGGCCGGTGCCGAACTCGCGCGGCGTCGTGCGGCAGGAGCTGAGCGCCGACGTCGAACTGCGCGTGCTGACGATGCCGCAGGGCCGCGACCCCGACGACGTCATCCGCAACGACGCCGGGCTCTGGCGCGAACTCGTTGACAATGCGGCGCCGTTGCTTGACTACGTGTTCGATCACGCCGCGCGCACGCACGACCTCACTGCGCCGCGCGGGCAATCCGCCGCCGCCGAGACGCTGCTGCCATGGCTCGCGCTCACCGGCGACCGCATCGTGCAGGCGCACTACCTGCAACGCCTCGCGCGCATGGTCAACGTCGATGAGCAGACGCTGCGGCAGGCGATGCGCCCTGCGGCGCGTGGCGCCGCGGCCACACGCGGCGCGCAGTCGCAACCGCAAGCGCGCGATGCCGGGCGCGACCGGCGCGAGGAGTTTTGTCTCGCTTTGCTTTTCCGCTATCCTGAGCTACGCGCCGAGGGTACTGGGATCGACCCCAACCTCTACGGACGCAGCGAGAACCGCGAACTGTTCGAGGCATGGCTCCGGTGGGATGACGGAGGGGAGCCGTTCGAGGACACGCTGGGTGCGGACCTGCGTCCACAATTTGAGCGCGTCAACAATCTCGATCTCCCTCCCTACACCGAAGATGCATTTGTCAAAGCCCTGCGTTCTACCGTGTGGGGCATCGAGCAGCAGCGACTCCGTCTCGCGAAGCGCGCGAGCGCGACCGTGCTCGCCGAGATCGCGAAAGACGGCGGCGTGAACATCGCGGAGCGCGCGCGCGACGTCTGGCAGAACGGCGGCGCGCAAGACGACAGCAGCGAAGATGAGGCTGATCCCGCTACGGCCTTCGTCGACGATATGGAAGCCGGACTGAAGGTCCACCAGCGTCTACTGAAGCAGCGGCGCGGCGACGAGCCCGCCGGGTGAGGTGGCAATGAGCGGGAAGTACCGGGAACAGGCTTCTTCGATGCTGAACGGCGAATCCACCGCCAACGGCGCCCGCACCGAGATCCTCGTCGAAAGCGCCGAACTCAGCGAGATGTACCCCCGCACCACCGACGCCGTCCTCGTCAACGGCGCCCGCTCCAACGGCATCGTCGCCGACGCCTGGCCCGAGGGGCCCGCGCGCGAGGAGATCGAGGAAGAAGAGACCGAAAAAGAAGCGATCCCGCTCGAAGAGCAGGAAGGCATCGACGACCCGGTCCGCATGTACCTCCGCGAGATCGGCAAGGTCTTCCTGCTCAGCGCAGCCGATGAGAAGCGCCTCGCCCGCCAGATGGAAGAGGCGAAGCATATCGAAGCGATCGAGCGCCGCTGGCTGCGCGACCACAACCGCATGCCGAGCGGCCAGGAGATCCTCTTCAGCCTCCTCGACCAGTACCACCAGTCACAGAAGATCGTGAAGTTCATCTGCAAGGACATCGGCATCAAGGCCGGCGTCCTCTCGCAGCTCGTGCAAAACGAGCGCTGGCGCGAGACCGTGGACAAGGAGATGGACTTCGGCCTTGCCGGCCGCATCGCCGAGTACATGGGCAGCGACCAGGCCGTCGCCGAGCAGGAGATCGTGCGGCTCTCGATCATCACGCACATCCTGCGCTCCGAGCACCTCGCGGCGATCGGCGCGTACTACGGCAGCGAGAAGGCGATGATGCCGCCGCCGTGGGACAAGCTCAGCAAGCGCTGCAAGGAAGAGGACGCGCTCTGCGACTACTTCGCCTCGCTCAAGCGCGACGGCTTCCGCGCCGAGAAGCAGCTGACCGAGGCGAACCTGCGCCTCGTCGTCAGCGTGGCGAAAAAATACATCGGCCGCGGCATGTCGCTGCTCGACCTGATCCAGGAAGGCAACATCGGCCTCATCCGCGCCGTCGAGAAGTTCGACTACCGCAAGGGATTCAAGTTCAGCACGTACGCGACGTGGTGGATCCGGCAGGCGATCACCCGCGCGATCGCCGACCAGGCGCGCACCATCCGCATACCCGTGCACATGGTCGAGACGATCAACAAGCTCGTGCGCGTGTCGCGCCGGCTGGTGCAGGAGTTCGGGCGCGAGCCGACCAGCGAGGAGATCGCGCGCGGCATGTCCGACCCGCGCCAGGGCCCGCCGTACACGCCCGAGAAGGTGCGGGAGATCATCAAGGTGTCGCAGGAGCCCGTCTCGCTCGAGACGCCGATCGGCGAGGAGGAGGACAGCCACCTCGGCGACTTCCTGCCCGACGAGTCGGCGCTCGCGCCGGCCGACGCCGCTTCGCATCAGCTCCTGAAAGAGCAGGTGATGGACGTCCTGAACAGCCTGACGACGCGCGAGCGGAAGGTGCTCGAACTGCGCTTCGGGCTCGAGGACGGCCGCAGCCGCACGCTCGAAGAGGTCGGACGGGAGTTCCAGGTCACGCGCGAGCGCATCCGCCAGATCGAGGCGAAGGCGCTGCGCAAGCTCCGCCACCCTTCGCGCAGCAAGAAGCTGAAGGATTACCTCGAGTAACCCGGCGCGCCAGCGAACGCGAACGACGCGGCCCGGCGGGCCGCGTTTCTGTTCGTGCCGTCGATCCGTCGCGGAGGCATCGCGTCAACGGTGCTGCCAGCGCGGAACCGGCGTCCCGCGGCCGGCATGTGCAGGTTCGGACGATGCTGGCATGCGCTAAGGGGCGCGCCGCTCTACAGCACCGACTCGCTCGCCTCGAACGGCGGGTACGGCGGGAACAGCGATTCGAGCTCGCGGCGGATCGGGTCGTCGGGCGGAAGGTAGCGGCTGAAGTCGCCGTCCGGCTCGGGTCGCTCGCGCTGGCCGGTGACCTTCGCATCCATGATCTTGTTCTGCAGCATGATCAGGCCGGTGAGCAGCGACTCCGGCCGCGGCGGGCACCCGGGCACGTACACATCGACCGGCACGATGAGGTTCACGCCGGGCAGCACGCTGTAGCCGTACGCGAACGGGCCGCCCATGATCGCGCAGCCGCCCATCGAGATCGCCCACTTCGGTTCCGGCATCTGCAGCCAGATGCGGCGGATCGCCGGCGCCATCTTCCACGTGCAGGTGCCCGACACGATCATCAGGTCGGCCTGCCGCGGCGACGCGCGGAAGATCTCCGCCCCGAAGCGCGAGATGTCGTACCGCGGCGTCGCCGTCGCGATCATCTCCATCGCGCAGCACGCAAGGCCGAACATCGTTGGCCACAGCGATGAGCTGCGCGCCCAGTTCATGACCGTATCCACGCCGGTCAGCAGGATGTTCTGCTCGACATCGGTGTCGACGCCGGCGGCGGCGCCAACAAGCGCCGGCTGGCCTGCGATGGGGATCGTGTCCTGCGTCATCGGACTTCCATTCTGACCGATCGACCCCCCTGCGGCAATTTCGCAAGCGCGCTGCTGCTAATTCACCGAGACGCCGTTGCTGCAGAAGCCCTCCGGGTCGAAGCGGCAGCTGTGCGCCTTGATGAACGCGCGCGCCCGCTCGTCGGTGTAGTCGGCGGCCGGCATGCTGTCGACGCGCGTCCACGCGGCGAGCGCGATCGTGTCGTCCGGCAGGTCGCCCGATGGCGCCATCACCACGCGCGCGCCGAGCGACAGCTCCTGCTCGACGATGCCGCGCGCGCGGCGCGCCACGTCCATGCAGGCCGGCGTCTGGCAGTTGTAGCCCAGGAACACGCCCGCGTGCTCCTGGATGTGCGGGATCGTCTCGCGCGGGATCTCGAAGTCGTAGATGCCGGGATTGGGCGGGATGTCGATGACGTGCTCCGCATCGATCCGCACGTTGCGCTGCACCGGCAGGGGCAATCCAGACGTGGGCGGGTTCGATGCGTAGCACTGCTCGTGGACCACGCCGTCGTCGCAGAACGGCACACGCTCCGCGAGCGGCCAGCCCGGCGTGTGCTTCCGCCCCTGGTTGGGCACGAACGTCCCCGGCAACCCTTCGCGGTCGTCGTGCTCGGCGCGGCTCGCCTCGTTCGCGAGCGGGTTGCTGACGATGTTGACCGCGTCCTCGCCATGCACGAACCCGCCATACAACACGACGTTCAGCGCCGCGAAGAACAGGAACAATGCCGCGAGCGCGAGCGTGCCAGTGCTCAAGCGGATGCGCATCGCCCGGAGTATATCGGCGCGCTGCCCTTGACCCCGCGCTCGCGTAGACTGCGGCGGACATGGCGCAGCTCGCACGGCGTTTCGTCATCCGCGCGTGGCCGCTGCTCGCGGCGCTCGCGTCGTTCGCGGTCGTGCCGGCGCTGCTCTCGCTGAGCGCGCCCGGCCGCGCCGCCGTCATGACGTCGCTCTACCTGCCGGACATGGTGCTGCAGCTCCCCGGCCCGCGCCCGGTCGAGCTGTTCACCGACGCGCCCCGGGTCGAGCACGTGACGATCGACTACGAGAGCCGCAACGGCCCGCGTTCGGTCGAGGCCGACCTCTACGTACCGCGCAATGCGACGGCCAACCGCGGCGTCGTGTTCTCCATGGGCGCGCCGCCGCTCGACCTCGACGACAAGCGCCTGGTGCGCATCGCCGACGCCGCCGCGCGCTCGGGCGTGGTGATGCTCGTGCCGTTCTCGGAGCGGCTCGACGCCCGCCTGATCCTGCCAGAGGAGATCGATGCGCTTGTCGCCGAGTTCCGCTACGTGCAGCAACTGCCCGGCGTCGACCCGGCGCGCGTCGGCTTCTTCGGCGCGAGCGTCGGCGGCTCGCTGGCGCTCGTCGCGGCCGCCGACCCGCGGATCGCCGAGGAGGGTGACCAGGTCGTGTCGTTCGGCGGCTACTGGGACGCGCTCGACACGTTCGGCGCGATCGCCACGCACCACATCGCCTACGGCGACGTCGACGAAGCGTGGACGCCGCGCGACCACTCGGAGCACGTCATGGCCGAACAGCTCATCGACATCGTCGGCGATACGGACGACCGCGACCTGCTCGAGCGCTGGTTTCTCGACGACGAGCCGATCGACACATCGCGCGTCGCGTCGCTGTCGCCGGTCGCGCGCGACGCCTACGACTTCCTCACCAACGAAGACCCGGACCGGATCGATGAGCTGATCGACCGGCTTCCCGACGACGCGGTGGCGAACCTCGACTACCTGTCGCCGCGCACGTCGATCGATCGCGTGCGCGCGGAGCTGTTCATCCTGCACGACCGCGCCGACCCGTTCATCCCGTATACCGAGACGCGGCGCATGAAGGACGCGCTGCGCGGACGCCCCCGCGCGCACTTCGACGAGCTGCGCCTGTTCCAGCACGTCTCGCCGAAGCTCAATCAGCGCCCGGAGATCATCGCCGTCGATGTCACGCGCGTGCTGTTCCGTCTCTACCAGCTCATGCGGACGTGGTACGGCTAGCTGCTGTCCCGCCGCGCGCCGCGCCAGTACAGTCAACGATGCGCACATCCGGCCCCGGCCAGCTTGTCGATGACGCGCCGTGGCTGCCGGTCGGCGCCGTCGCGGCGGCCGTCGCGACGTGGGGCATCGCCAGCCCGCTGATCAAGTTCGCGTCGCTCGGCGGGCCGGCGCTGTCGTTCTACCGGCTCGCCGGCGGCGTCGCCGTGCTGCTCGCGATCGTCGCGTTCACGCGGCAGCCGCTGACCGCGCGCGGCATGCGCTGGGCGGCGCTCGGCGGCGCCGTCTTCGGCGTGAACATGCTCCTCTACGTGCTCGCGCTCAAGACCACGACCGTGGCCAACGCCACGCTCATCGGCGCGCTGCAGCCGGCGATCACCGCCGCCGTCGCCGGGCCGATGTTCGGCGAGCGCATCACGCGCCGCGACGTCACGTGCATCGCCGTCGCCATCGGCGGCGTGGCGCTCGTCATCGCCGGTTCGGCGGGCAACCCCGAGTGGAACCCGGCGGGCGACGCCCTCGCCGCGGGGGCGGTGCTGACGTTTACCGCCTACTTCCTCATTTCCAAGCGCGCGCGCGCGCACGTCGGCACGCTCGAGTACATGACGGGGGTGCACGCCGCCGCGGCTGTCGCCGCCGCGCCGGTCGCGCTCGGCGATCCCGGCGCGCTGTGGCCGCTCGAAGTCAAGGACTGGCTGATCGTCGGGTTCTTCGCGTTGATCTCGGGCACGCTGGGGCAGTTCGTGATCGGCTGGGCGCACCGGTACGTCGACGTGTCGCTGTCGTCGTTGATGATGCTCGGCGTTCCGGTCATCGCCCCGCTCGCCGCCTGGCCGATGCTCGGCGAGTCGATCGGGCCGTTGCAGTTCGCCGGCGCCGCGGTCACGCTGGCCGCGATCGGCGCCATGCTGCGCCGCCCGGGCGCCGAAGCGGCCGAGGAACTGAGCCCCGCCGGCAGCGCGATGTAGCGCTATTCCTCGACGGCGCCCTGGGACAGCAGGAACTGCTTCGCCTCGTCGACGCTGTTGAACACGCGCGAGCCGATCGCGTCGATCGCGTCGACGATGTCATCGTCCGCCGCGTCGTCGTACGCCTTGTCGACGATGCTCGCGCGCTCGACCCGCCCCTGCGCCGCGAACCCGTCGTCGAGATACGGCGCGACCTTGCTCCACTTGACTGCCATCGTCCGCTCCTGCTGTGCCGTGGTGAATCGCCGGAGTATACCCGCGCCGCATGGGTGGCGGTACCGGCCCGCCACCAGCGGCGCCGCGCAACCCGCACGCCGTACACGGCGCGCGCGCGCGACCAGCGCGACATGAGGCTGGTGTTGTGCAGCAACGTCACCCGTGCATCAGGCCTGCCGTGCAATGGACTCTACCAAGCGGGCGATACGGGTTCCGGCGCGCGCGCCCGGCGGCAGGCTGTCGGCCGCGAATGCGCTTGGCTTGGCGGTGGGAAGTTAGCTGGCTCCCTGGGCAGGACTCGAACCTACAACCCATCGGTTAACAGCCGATTGCTCTACCATTGAGCTACCAGGGAGCGAACACCGGGCGGTGCGCCGCATGGTATCGAATCCAGCGCCGCCGCCTCAAGGAATCATCGGCACCCGGCCCCTCGGACGAAAGGCGCCCGGACCGCCCGCCCCCGGCTCCCCCGGCAGACTGTGCGCCATGACGGGCACCGCGACCGCACCCGCCTCCGGCATCGAACTGGGCGCGCGGGAAGCCCGCGACATCATCGTGCGCGCGCAGGGGCTCGCGGGCGGGCGCGACGCGCCGCGCACCGTGACGGCGATGCTGGCGCGCCTCGGTGCGGTGCAGCTCGACACCATCTCGGTGCTCGCGCGCGCGCGCGAGCTCGTCGCGTACGCGCGGCTCGGCGGCGTGCCGCGGGCGGCGATCGAGGCGGCGGGATGGTGGAACTGGTCCGCCGCCAAACAGGCGCTCGAGGCCCTGCATCGCACCGGCGAAGCCGTCGTCACGACGCGCGCCGGATGGAAGCGGGCGGGTGTACGATCTGCGGGAACGCGCGATCCCGGCCGCGTTGCGGCCACGAGCGCCAGCGCGCTGACCGCTGCGACCGCGATTCGAATCGACTTCATGGCGCGGTACGATTCGCGTGGAGGCGGAACGTGCCCGACAGCGGCGGCCTGCGGCTTGAGTTGTTCGTACGCGATGTACCGCGCTCCGTGGCGTTCTACCGCGACGTCCTCGGTTTCGTGGCTGAACCCCAATCCGCCGGCTACGTGCCGATGTCGCGCGGCGCGGCGCGCATCGCGCTCGGCGCCGCCGCGGACCTGCCGACGCAGCACTACTTCCGCCCGGATGTGTTCAGCACGCGGCCCGGCGCCGGCGTGGAGATCGTGCTGGAGGTGGATGATGTCGCCGACGAGTACGCGCGTCTCGTGGCGCGAGGACATGCGGTGCTCTCCCCGCTGCGGCAGCAGCCGTGGGGCCTCACCGACTTCCGGCTCGCGGATCCCGACGGCTACTACATACGCGTCACGTCGCGAGGATAGCCCTGGCTCCACGGTTCGTCGCCGGGGGCTGACCCCGGTTGCGCCTTGCGGCCGCGAATGTTGCACTACACGCCAACACGCGCGCGACGGAGGCACGATGTCCGAGTACCTGTGGTGGAAGCACGGTGTCATCTACCAGATCTATCCGCGCAGCTTCCAGGACAGCGACGGCAACGGCATCGGCGACCTCAGGGGCGTGATCGAGCGGCTCGACTACCTCAACGACGGCACGCCGCGCTCCCTCGGCATCGACGCGATCTGGTTCTCGCCGACGTTCCCCTCGCCGATGCACGACTTCGGCTACGACGTGTCCGACTACGAGGACGTCCACCCCGACTTCGGCGACATGGCGATGATGGACCGCCTGATCGAGGAGGCGCACAAGCGGGGCATCCGCGTGATCCTCGACTTCGTGCCGAACCACACGTCCTCGCACCACCCGTGGTTCATCGAGTCGCGCTCGTCACCCGATTCACCGAAACGCGACTGGTACGTATGGCGCGACCCGAAGCCCGAGGGCAGCCCGCCGAACAACTGGATCGGCGCCTTCGGCGGCCCCGCGTGGGAGTGGGACCAGGGCACGCAGCAGTACTATCTGCACTCGTTCCTCGTCCAGCAGCCCGACCTCAACTGGCGCAACCCGGAAGTCGAGCGCGCCATGCACAACGTCCTGAGGTTCTGGATGGACCGCGGCGTCGACGGGTTTCGCATCGATGTCATGGACCGCATCCTCAAGGCCCCGGCGCTCGGCGACAACCCGCCGCAGCCCAACCGCGAGTGGGCGAAGATCGTCGGGCAGACGGCGCTGCAGGTGCATGACCACGACCAGAACTGGCCCGATATCATCGACGCCGCGCGCCGCATCCGCAAGGTAGTCGACGAGTACCCCGAGCGCATGACGGTCGGGGAGGTGTTCGGCGCGCCAGCGCAGATCGTCGCCTACTACGGCGGCGAACAGCTCGACGGGCTGCACCTGGCGTTCAACTTCCCGTTCGTGCGCATTTACGCGAACCGCTGGAACGCCGAGCACGTCCGCAAGCGCGTCGACGGGTTCGAGGCGGCGCTGCCCGCCGGCGGCTGGCCGAACCACGTCCTCGGCAACCACGACGTCGACCGGTTCATCACGCGCGTCAACCACGACGGACGAGGCCGCGAACGAGCGCGCGTCGCCGCCATGCTGCTCCTGACGCTGCGCGGCACGCCGTTCGTCTACTACGGCGAGGAGATCGGCATGGAGAACGTCGCCATCCCGGAGGCGCAGCTGCAGGACCCCGCGCGCATTTACGGCCGCGGCCGCGACCCCGAGCGCACACCGATGCAGTGGACGCGCGACGGCGGCTTCACCAACGTCGAGCCATGGCTGCCCTACGGCGACCTCTCGGTCAACGTCGAGGCGCAGGAGCGCGACGGCGACTCGCTCCTTTCGTTGTACCGCCGCCTGATCTGGCTCCGCCGCGGCTCCGACGCGCTGCGCTTCGGCGCGTACAGGCCCATCGATGGCCTTCCCGAGGGCGCCTACGCCTACACCCGCGAGCAGGACGGCGACCGCGTGCTGGCCGTCCTCAACTTCACGAACGACGACATCGCCATCGCGCTTCCCGATGCGCTGCGGCCCAGCGAAGGGCTCCTGGGCACGCACGGCACGCCCGAGGCGGCGCAGCGCTTCACACTCAAGGGCAACGAAGGGCGGCTGCTCCGCATCTGAACGCGGGACGCGGCTTGTAGGCGCGCCGCGATCGTGTTTTGATCTCGCAGCCGGAACCACCAGCACGGAAGGAGACCGATCGATGCCGGGACAGATGGTCACATTCCCAAGCAACGGACAGCAGGCCGAGGGGTACCTCGCGACGCCGGGCGGCGGCAAGGCGCCGGGCGTCATCGTCATCCAGGAGTGGTGGGGACTCGTGCCGCACATCAAGGACGTCGCCGACCGGGTGGCCGCGGCCGGATACGTCGCGCTGGCGCCGGACCTGTACCACGGCAAGACCACGCGCGAGCCCGACGAGGCCGGCAAGCTGATGATGTCGCTGAACATGGAGCGGGCGGCGAAGGACCTCGCGGGCGCGTTCGACCTCCTCAAGCGCCACGACGCCTGCACCGGCAAGGTGGGCAGCGTCGGATTCTGCATGGGCGGCGGCCTGTCGCTGTACCTGGCGACGCTGCAGCCGGTCGATGCTTGCGTCGTCTACTACGGCGCGCTGGTCGGCGCCAAGCCCGACCTGTCGAAGCTCGCCGGCCCGGTGCTCGGCCACTACGCCGAGCATGATGACTGGGCGAGCCAGGAGGTCGCGCGCAATCTCGAAATGGAAATCCGCGCCAACGGCCACGACGCCACGTTTCACATCTACCCGGGCACCGGCCACGCGTTCTTTAACGACACGCGGCCCGAAGCGTACAACGCCGACGCATCGAAGACTTCGTGGGAGCGCACGCTCGACTTCTACAAGCACAACCTCGCGTAATCCGCGACGAAGGGAGGGGACGATGAAAGCCGCCGTCTACTACGAAACCGGCAAGCCCGAGGTGTTTCGCTACGAGGAGTTCCCCGACCCGCCGTGCCACCCGCGCGGCATCGTCATCGATGTCAAGGCGATCAGCATCGAGGGTGGCGACGTGCTCCACCGCGCCGGCGGCGAGATGGCGGCGCGGCCACACATCGTCGGCTACCAGTGCGCCGGCATCGTCCGCGAGGCAGGCGCCGAGGTCACGGACCGCAAGCCCGGTGACCGCGTCGTCGCGCTGATGGCGAACGGGTCGCACGCGTCCGTCGTCTCCGTGCCAGCGAACCAGGCGTGGCTCGTGCCCGACGCGCTGTCGCTCGAGGAAGCGTCGACGATCCCGGTCCCGTGGGGCACCGCCGACGACTGCCTCTTCGAGTTCGGCCACCTGAAGGCCGGCGAGACCGTGCTCGTGCAGGCGGGTGGCGGCGGCGTCGGCATCGCCGCGATCCAGCTGGCGAAGCGCGCCGGCGCGACCGTGCTCGCCACCGCATCGAGCGATGAGAAGCTCGAACGGCTGAAGCCGCTCGGCCTCGACCACGGCATCAACTACAAGGACGAGGATTTCGTCGCGGCCGTGCGGCGCCTGACGAACGGGCGCGGCGTCGACCTCGTCGTCGACTCCGTCGGCGGGGCGACGCTGCAGGGCAGCCTCGACAGCCTCGCCTACCGCGGGCGCGCGATCACCGTCGGCAACGCCGGCCGCGACGCCAGCACGCGGCCCGACCTCGGCGTGCTGAGCGCCGGCAACCGCTCGCTCACCGGCGTCTTCCTCGGCGCCGAGGCGCTGATGAACCCCGGCCGCGTCCAGCCGATGATCGCGCGCCACATCACCGACATCGCGTCCGGCGCGCTGAAGGTGATCATCGACCGCACCTTCCCGCTGTCCGAGGCCGCCGCCGCGCACGCCTACATCGAGAGCCGCGCCGCATTCGGGCGCGTGCTGCTCATTCCATGAGGGCGCCGGCCGCGGATCGGGATAGCGGAGCGCGTCAAGCAGAGCCGCCGCGCGGCTCTTGACCCCGCGGGAAGGCACGCGCCACCATACGCGCACCGGCGGGGGAGCAACCGGCGGTGGCAGCGGCCGCTGAGCGGAGGATCTCATGTGGCTCCCGATCCCATCGACACGCGGTCGGCGCTTCGCCCTCTGCATCGCCGCGATGATGGTCGCCCCGCTGCTCGGCGCCCGCACGCACGCCCCCGCATACGCCGGTCCCACCAGCACGCTCGACCGGCCCGCCGACCCGGTCGTCCTCAACGGCGTCGATGCGCCGGGACTCGTCGGCATCGCGCCGTCGCTGCTCGTCGCGTTCCGCTATAACGGCGGCTGGCAGCAGATCCCCGTGCAGGTCGATGAGCGCAGGTGGATCAACCTCGTCGCGATCTACAACCGCCCGCCGGCCGAGGTGCCATACCTCGACAACAAACTGCCGGTGACCGAGCTCGCCTACGCCGACGCCGGCACCTTCGTCGGCGCGGACCCGAACCCCGCGCTCGACTCCGACGACGAGATCGTGTTCATGGCCGCCGACGCGGGCGGCGACGCGCCGCCCGGCTCGGAGCCGTCCGGCGTGCTTGCCGGCACCGGGCAGCGCGTGCTGATCACCGACCCGCTCGCTCCGCCGCAGGACGGCGTCGTCTACCTGTTCGCCAGTGACGGCTCGCTCGATCCC